>JAFLKN010000017.1 GCA_019163175.1 Prolixibacteraceae bacterium
CTGAAATGGCAAAATGTTACGGAAAACACGACAACGTGATGTACGAGATTTACAACGAACCACTCAAGGTTTCGTGGAGCGAAGTAGTGAAACCCTACGCTGAAAAAGTGATAGCCGCCATACGTGCCATCGACCCTGACAACCTGATTATTGTGGGTTCGCCCTACTGGTCGCAAAAAGTGGTCGATGCGGCCAACGACCCGATTAAAGATAAAAATGTGGCGTACACCCTGCACTTCTATGCGGGTACACACGGTCAGTCGTTACGCGATGATGCCACGCTGGCCATGCAAAAAGGAATTGCCCTGTTTGTAACCGAATGGGGAACCTGCGACGCCTCCGGTAATGGTGGTTTTAATCCGGCTGCTGCGGAAGAATGGCTGAAATTCTGTAAAGATAATATGCTGAGCATGTGTAACTGGGCGGTAAACGATAAAGCCCAAACCGTATCAATCATCAAACCCGGATCAAACCCAAAGGGAGGCTGGACTGCAGCCGATTACACCGAGTCCGGAACTTTTGTTCGCGAGAAAATGAGGAATTGGAAGATTACAGGAAAATGAATTGAATAAAAACAAAAAAAATAAAGTATGATTGATTTAAAAGGGAAAAATGCCCTGATTACAGGGTCAAGTCGCGGAGTAGGACAACAATTGGCACAAGCGTTGGCCAAATTGGGTTGTAATGTGATTGTTCACGGAAGAACTAAGGAAAGCTGTGCCAAAACCCTTGCACTAATTAAGGATTCGGGTGTGAAAGTATATTGTGTTTCCGGTGAATTATCCCACGAAAAGCAGGTGAATGAAGTTATCCGACAGGTTCGTGAACTGAAAATCCAGGTGGATATTCTATACAACAACGCTGCAGTAATGACTCCATACCACACCAATTATTGGGACCACAACTGGGATGAGTGGATGCTGAGCATGAAAGTGAATGTGTTTGCCATGTACAGCTTGTGTCGGGCATTTATTCCGGCGATGATTGAAACCAATTTCGGACGGGTAATAAATGTCACTTCAGGAATTATGAATGAACCTGAACTGGCTCCTTATGGCGCTTCAAAATGGGCGGTCAATAAACTGACCGATGATCTGGCTTTCAAACTGAAAAACACGAATGTACGCATCAACATGCTCGATCCGGGATGGTTGCGCACCGACCTGGGCGGACCAAATGCGGATCACGCTGTTGAAGATACTTTGCCCGGCGCATTGGCCCCTGCATTGGTCGAAAATGACGGGCCAAATGGTAAGTGCTTTTCTTCTATCGACCACGAGCTGGATGTTGAATTATTCAAAAAATTACTGGCATGAATCGAATTCCACGAAAATCAGGTAATGAAAAGATTTTTAAATTTCCAATCCTTACCTTGAATAAAGCACAGAAGAAAGGCATTTTGTTTTTGACATTAATCCTGTTGACATTCAGTTCTGTTTTTAGCCAGAATAAAGATATTGAACTCGATATGTCGAAACCTGAACTTTGGATCGTTGATGTGGTACACCTTGGATCGAAGCAGATTGAGATTTCTTATGATGCAAAAGAAAATGCTGCAGAGATGCTGCCAAAATGGTCGAAGGACGATGCCAATTCCACCGATGTTGCGACCCGGAACATCGAAAACGGGCGGCTCCATTCGTACCAGCACATTCCGATGACCGACTGCAGTCAGTCGGAAGTGAGCTTCGAGATCAACATTCCGCAGAAATACATCGACGAGGGCAAAATGGAGTTCGTTTTCTCATTGCAGGCCAGTTCCGCCGGTGATTACCTGTTTAATGGGCACACCTATAAAATGTCGGATTTTGTTGGCAGTGGCGGAAAATATAAAAGGATGATCGTGGTTCCAGCCGATTACAATGAACCCTCGATTAAGCAACGAAAAATTGAGCGCGTGAACATTGTTTTCGAGCGCCGGGGTTCGGTGGTTTCGGCACCCATTAAAATCCGTAACCTGAAAATCAAACTCAACGAAGATAAAATCATTCCCGAACCACCTGATCCGGTGGTGACCAATCCGAAATCATTCTACGAATTCAACTACAATAATCAAGCTTCCATTGACAAACTGGAAGTGAGAATTTCAGCCGAAAGCATGGATATCACCCGTTGGCTAAACAAAGACGGCAATGGAATGGCGCTAATTCCACAATGGGGTGAAGGTCAGGTTTCGCAGGGCCACACCGGCGATGTGACCATTTGCCAGTCGCTTGGAGCACCGCACAACTTTGAGCCCTTTAAAGTTGAATACATTTTTAACATCCCGAAAGCTTATTTCAACGAGGGAAAGATGCAGATCACGCCTTTTGTTCAGGCCGGCGAAAAAGGGTATTATGTGTGGAGCGGAGTGTCGAGAGAATTGTCTGGGTTTGCTTCAAAAGTAGGTCAGGATATAATAATTACCTTGTCGACCGAAGATTTTTTAATTAATAAACAAAAGAAGAAAAACCTCATTGAAACTGTTGGTTTTAAATTCGACAGACATGGTTCAACGATAACCGAGCCGATTATTCTGAAAAGCATCATTGTAAATCTGGATGAAAAAGCAATCAATAAAAATTAGGATAAAAGAAAAAAACAGGAGATTTGCGAAAACGACCAATAACACAACAAGACTTATGGAAAAACTATCACTTAAAGAAAAAATCGGGTATGCCCTTGGCGACGGGGCCGCAAATATTGCATGGCGCGGCGTTTCAACATTCTTATTTATTTTTTATACCGACGTATTTGGATTAAATCCCGCCGTGGTTGGGGTATTGTTTCTGATTGCCCGGTTTGGCGACGGAATTCTTGATGTGCTGATGGGAATTATTTGCGACCGTACCAATTCGAAATGGGGTAAATTCCGTCCGTGGATTTTATGGACAGCCGTTCCCCTGGGCATTTCGTTATCGCTTCTGTTTACATCGCCCAATTTGAGTGATACTGGGAAAATAGTTTATGCATACGCCACCTATCTGCTGTTTTTCTTTATGTACACCGCTAATAACATTCCTTACGGAGCATTAATGGCCGTAATGACCGGCGACGACAAGGAGCGTACAAGTCTGGGTTCGTACCGTATGACCGGTGCATTTACCGGCGGGATGATTGTGCAGGGTGCTTTGTTGTTTTTGGTGGCCCATTTCGGCAATATAAATCCTGTGGTTAACGTGAAACAGCTTGAGCCGGCAAAATACGAAGTAACCGTTTCGACGCACGAAGACATAAAAAACGTAAACATCAAAACCAAAGATGGAATAGCCCTTTTTAGCTGGGCAAATGCTGCATTGAGCAACGGCGACAACACCCCGGCCAAAGGCAAAAGCTTTTCGATGGAAGCGAACAAAGAGTACAATTTTATTGTCGCCGGAGAAGAAAATCTTGAAGCAACAAAAATATCAATCATCGACCAGAAAAGGGGTTACAGCTCTGCCATTTATATCATGTCGGTTTTCCTGTCGATTTTTATGATTTTAACTTTTGCTGCCACCAAAGAACGGGTGCTGCCTCCGAAAGAACAGGAATCAAACCTGCTTAAGGATTTGAAAGACCTTATTAGAAACAAACCCTGGGTTGTACTTCTGGTGATTGGTATGCTTTTCAATGTTTTCAACAATATAAAACAAGGAATTGTGGTCATCTATTTTACACACTATTTGCATAATCCACTGCTTACCGCTTCGTATCTGGTATTGCTTGCTGTTGCGTCGATTGGTGGAGCCATGATAACAACTCCGCTGGCTAAACGATACGGCAAACGCAATCTGTTTATTGGCGCCCTTATTTTCTCGGGCATTGTAAATTCGCTGTTTGTTTTTTGCGGTCCCGAAGATACAACAGCCATTTTTGCCATTGGTATTATTGGCGAGTGTGCCTCCGCCATTTTCCCAACGCTGTTCTTTGCCATGCTTGGCGATGCCGCCGATTATTCCGAATTTAAAAATGGACGACGGGCCACCGGACTGGTATACTCAGCTGGTTCGTTCGCAACCAAATTTGGCGGAGGTATTGCTGGTGCAATTATTGGTTTTGTACTTAGCGCCTTCCATTACGACGGGCAAAATGTGGTGTCAATTGTAGGAGCCATTCCTGGTATTATTATGCTGATGAGCTGGATACCAACCATCGTGGCAGTAATTACAGCAGGCGTTATGGCACTTTATCCACTTGATCAGAATAAGATGGATGCAATTACTCTTGAACTGAATACCAGAAGGGCTAAAGAAATGGCATAAAGCTGTTTTAATTAAAGCATAAAAGAGAAAGGCAGAATTCAAATGAATTCTGCCTTTCTCTTTTATCTCGGTCATACAGTAATTAAACCATCGGATATTTTTTGAAGATCTCTTCTGATTTAGCCAGAATATCAACATACTGTGCACGTTGATAAGTGAATGGGTCTTTCAGGTTTTTACGCGATAAATTTCCGCGGAAATCTGACAGTTTTTTGTAGCCTTTTTTGTCCATCCAGGCCTGAAGCTCAGAAAGAATAGTAGCCACATAAGCTGGTTGATTTTTATAAATGGTGGACACAATTTGTACGGCGTCGGCACCCGAAAGCAAAAGTCGAATTACATCTTCGGCGTTGTAAATACCGCGGCTGGCGCAAATGCTGGCTTCGATATTTCCATGTAGCAAACCAACATAGCGCAGCGCAAGATGATGGTCGCGCGATTGCGTAAGTTCCCATGGGAAATGGAATACTTCATTTTCAATATCAATCTCGGGTTGAAAGAATCGGTTAAACATGACAAAACCATCTATTCCAGCTTCGTCGAGTTTCTTGATAAAGTTCAAGGTATTGGTGTAAAATGGACTAAGCTTAACACTTACAGGAATTTTAACAGCCTTTTTCACACTGCGCACAATCTGATACTGTTTTTCTTCGATTGAACTGGCGCCAACTTCAAAGTACCCTGGTGTAGCATAGAGATTTAGCTCAAGACCATCAATGCCGGTTTCTTCCAGCGATTTGGCGTATTCTACCCAGCTTGGCTCGTAAATGGCATTCAAACTGGCAAAAACTGGTACTGAAGTATTTTGTTTTAGCTTTTTGAGGTTGTAAAGGTGTTCTTTAGGTCCGGCATGTTCAATATCCGGGAAAAGACGACCCATTTCCGAATTGCGATTTGAATATTCATTCAGTTCTTCATCAAGCTGAAGGCTTTCCAACTGGATTTGTTCTTCAAAAAGAGACTTGTAAACAATGGCAGAAATTCCTGCCTCTTCAAGCTCTTTAATCACTTCGGGTTTGGTAACAAGATTGCTGGCGCCCAAAATCAAAGGGTTTTTTAATTTGACGCCCATGTAGGTTGTTGATAAATCTGCCATAATATCTGGTTTTAGTATTGTAGTCTTTGTCCTTAAACTCTTTTTGCCTGTTTTTTGTTCAGCATTATCTGAAAAAAAGAAACCCCGAAGAAAATCTCCGGGGTTTAAATGTATCCTAAATTTTTATTACATCAAACTGTACGCAATAGTTAATCCAGCCATTACGATTGAAACCATGCTCATCAACTTAATAAGGATGTTCAATGAAGGGCCTGAAGTATCTTTAAATGGATCACCAACAGTATCGCCTGTTACAGCAGCTTTGTGGCAATCAGATCCTTTACCTCCGTAATGACCTTCTTCAATGTATTTTTTAGCATTGTCCCATGCACCACCGGCATTAGCCATGAAAATGGCAAGGATAAATCCGGTTGAAGTTCCACCCAAAAGCAAACCCACAACTCCGGAAACTCCGAAAATAAGACCAGTACCAATTGGAATAAAAATGGCTAATAATGAAGGAAACAACATTTCTTTCTGAGCACCTTTTGTAGAAATCTCAACGCAACGTGCATAATCAGGTTCTCCTTCTCCAGTTAAAATTCCTTTGATTTCCCGGAACTGGCGACGAACTTCTTCGACCATACTTTGAGCAGCACGACCCACTGCATTCATAGTCAATCCGCAGAATAGGAATGCAGCCATTGAACCGATGAATGCACCAACCAAAACTCTTGGGTTCATTAAATCGAGGTGCAGATATTGCATCATTTCAGGAATAGTGGCTTTGTGAACATCCACATTGGTAAAATGATTGTTTGTGGCATATTGTGCAAACTCAGCAACTTTTTCAGGAACACGAGCCAAGGCAATTTTAATTTCTTCGATGTAAGAAGCTAAAAGAGCTAACGCTGTTAATGCAGCCGAACCAATCGCAAATCCTTTTCCGGTTGCAGCAGTGGTATTTCCAAGCGTATCCAAAGCATCAGTACGAACACGAACTTCATGGCCTAAACCACTCATTTCAGCATTTCCACCGGCATTGTCGGCTATTGGGCCATAAGCATCGGTTGCTAAAGTAATACCCAGAGTTGAAAGCATACCTACAGCAGCAATAGCAATACCATAAAGGCCCATGCTAATGTTGTTAAAATCGAAACTTGAGGCAAACAGGAATGCAAGTATAATAGAAGCGCCTACAATTAAAACTGGAATAGCAGTAGAAATCATACCAGTACCAATACCAGAAATAATTACTGTTGCAGGACCGGTTTTGGTAGACTCGGCAATCTTTTGTGTTGGACTGAATCCTGAAGAAGTATAGTATTCAGTGATTTTACCGATACCAATACCGCCAGCTAAACCTGCCATCATAGCACCCCAAACACCTAGAAAGTTTGGAATATCAAGATATTTTAGGATTAGGTAAGAGAAAATAGCAATACCTATCGAGCTGACATTTACCCCGCGACCTAAGGCTGCCAGCAATTGTTTTTGCGAAGCGCCCTCTTTGGCTTTTACAAGGAAAATACCAAATATGGAAAGGATGATTCCAACGGCAGCAATAACCATAGGGGCAATAACACCGTTAAATTGGGTTTCTGCTCCCAAACCGGCAAATGCAGTTGCACCAAGTGCTGCAGTCGAAAGAATTGCACCACAATAGGATTCGTATAAGTCAGCACCCATACCAGCGACGTCACCTACGTTATCGCCTACGTTATCGGCAATTGTTGCAGGGTTGCGAGGATCGTCTTCTGGAATACCAGCTTCCACTTTACCAACAAGGTCAGCGCCTACGTCGGCAGCTTTGGTGAAAATACCACCACCAACGCGGGCAAACAAAGCCTGGGTCGATGCACCCATACCGAAGGTAAGTGTTGTTGTTGTGATAATGATAAGTTTCATAGATGGATCGGCAGCAATAATACCATTGGTTGTAGAATCCAACGCACCAATAATATATTGCAGCGCATAGAACCAGATCGAGATGTCAAGTAATCCCAAACCTACTACAACCAAACCCATAACAGCTCCTGATCGGAAAGCAACCCGCAGTCCGTCGTTCAGTGAACGCTGAGCTGCATTGGCAGCGCGGGCCGAAGCATAAGTTGCAGTGCGCATACCGAAGAAACCTGCCAATCCGGAGAAGAAACCTCCGGTGAGGAATGCAAACGGTACCCATGGATTTTGGATTTTTAATACATAGGCCATGACGGCAAACAAAAGAGTAATAACCACGAAAACAATAGTAACAACACGATACTGTTGTTTCAGGTAAGCCATTGCGCCATCACGAACGTGTTTGGCAATTTTTTTCATTGTGTCGGTACCTTCGCTTTCCTTCATCATTTGCTTGAAGAAGTAATAAGCAAAAGAAAGTGCTAAAATCGAACTGATTGGCACCAGCCAAAAAATAGAATTCATAAGTTAAGATTTTATGCAACTAAGTTGCTGTTAGTTAATTGAATTTTACGGTGAATTGAAAGCCCCGAAATTAGTAATTAATGACTTGAATGATCAGTGAACATTAATGTTATATGGCAGCATCCAATTGTCTGTGCATTGAAAGACAAAATTAAAAAACAACGTCAATTTTAAGTAAATGACATGATGTTGGTAACGATTTGTAAACAAATACTTAATATTCGTTTTAATTTGGAATGCTGGCAGAAAATGACCATTCAATAAAAATGTTGCGCTTTAAACCAAATCAGTTGTCAAACCTTCTTCCGAAGTTTTCTTTTTTCGTTTTATCAAATTCAGACTTAACAGAGAAGATGCAATCAGCACCATTCCAAGAATTGAAATTAGATCAGGGGATTCATTTGGAAGAATCAACCAACTTAGAATTGCTCCTGAAACCGGAATCAGGAATTTCCAGATGTTGAGTTCAGAAACCTTAACTTTTGGGCGTCGAAGCAGTGTATTCCAGATCGAGATCGCTGCAGCCGATAAGAAGCTGAGCCAGGCCAGGGCCAAATAATATTCAGTAGGGAAAGTTTGTTTTGGAAGTCCTTCGAATGGGATGGAAACGATCGTAAGAAATGCACCACCCAAGAAAAGCGAAGCGGAGGTCAATACCATGGGTGATATACTTTGTTTTTTTCTGGCCACAACGACATTGGTAATGCCAGAGGCCAAATTGTTGAGTAACAAAAACAATACTCCAAGCAAGGCGATTTCAGCGCCCGAAGGAATACTTTTTCGCCCAAGTGTTATCACGGCAACGCCAATGATTCCGAGGGCAATACTAGCCGTTTTATACCAGTCCATTCGGTCGCCTGAAATGGAGAAATGAGCAACCAAGGCTACGAATAAGGGAGAGGAACCCACAATCATGGCAGAAATCGATGCCGGAACCAGATTGACTCCCATGTAAAAAAGTGAATATTGAAGAATCACCTGCAAAAAGGCGATCAGGCAGACATAAGCAAAATTCTTTGATACTTCTTCCCGGAACTTTCCGAAATCATGAATGACAGGCAAAAGCATCAATCCCGACAACATGAATCGAATTCCTGCAAACTGGAGCGGAGAATGGTATTTCAGACCAATTTTTACCCCGACAAAAGCCGATGACCAGAGCAAACAGGCAATAATTGCCAAGAAGGTAGTTTGAGAAAAGTATTTCTTCATAGTTTAGTTCGCCAGGTCAAAGTTCAAAATTCCAGTTTCTTAAAATCTCCTTTCTAAGGCGCATCTGAACGCAGTTTTAGAGATAAGTTTCTGAACCCACAACATGAGTTTATCTGAAAGAATCAGGGAAATCGTCCTGAAACTGAATAGTTTTTGCACCATAATCAATTGTACAACCATATTGCATCAGGATGTCTCCACCCAGAAGTCCGGCAATGCGGTATGCTGTGTATTTTTCGTAAATCTCATTGACGTGGTTAAGGTCAATTAAGGCCACCTTTTGGTTGGTAATTTCCAAGTCATCAAATCGCAAATAATGCATTTTGCCAACCGAAGTTTCCATCATTCCCTGATTAATGCCAGCACTTTGGTAATCATCTTCATTGTCTGAATCAACAACTTCGTAGAACGGATGCAGATTTACATCAAGCACAGTTTTCGATGCACCGGTATCGATAATCCAGTACACCGGCGTCTCATCAATAAAATGGCCTTCAATAAGGATGTGGAAATTATCGTGTTCGAGTTCTATAATTTGCAGGGGAATTTCAGTCATAAGTTGGTCAACAGTTATAAAAAAAGCCCCGGCAAAAATTACCGGAGCTTCAAATATAGATGATATTGTTTGTTTGCGCTATAAAACTTACAGAATATTCATGCCGTCAACAACGTCCATGATTTCTTTAACTGCAGCAGCCGATTCAACCAATAAAGCTTGTTCGTCAGCAGTAAGTTTAACTTCAACAATTTTCTCAACACCGTTTTTGCCCAATTTAACTGGTACGCCAACAAATACATCGTTCAAACCAAATTCGCCTTCCATTTTAACGCAACATGGGAAAATACGTTTTTGATCCATTACGATAGCTTCAACCATCTGAGCAGCAGCCGAACCCGGTGCATACCAAGCCGAAGTTCCCATCAGGTTAACCAATTCGCCACCACCTTTTTTGGTGCGGTCGATAATTTTGTCCAGTACGTCTTTGTCAATTAACTCAGTTACAGGAATACCGGCAACTGTGGTGTAACGGGGTAGTGGAACCATGGTGTCGCCATGTCCGCCCATCAGCAAAGCCTGAATGTCACGTGGAGAAATGTCCAAAGCTTCAGCAAGGAAAGCACGGTAACGGGCAGTATCGAGGATACCAGCCATACCCAACACTTTATTTTTGCTGGTTTTCGAAACCGCATAAGCGACGTAAGTCATTACATCAAGCGGATTTGAAACGATAATAATGATGGCGTTTGGTGAGAATTTAATTACGTTTTCGGTAACATTTTTCACGATACCGGCATTAATGGAAATCAAATCGTCACGGCTCATTCCCGGTTTACGGGGAACTCCAGAAGTGATAACAACCACATCAGAATCGGCCGATTTTGAATAATCGTTGGTTGATCCAACCAAACGGGTGTCATAATAATTAATGGGAGCAGTCTGCCACAAGTCCAATGATTTTCCTTCTGACAATCCTTCTTTAATATCAAGTAAAACTACTTCGCTTACAATGTTTTTTTCGGCTACAATCTGCGCGCAGGTTGCTCCAACATTTCCAGCTCCAACAACTGTTACTTTCATAGTGGTGTTTTTATGGATTATTGTTTTTTTTATTCCGCATGCAAAGATAAAAGGTATTTTGGATTGACGACTTAAAATTTTCTTCGCTTAACAATTTGGTAAGGAATCAATCAGTCAGTTTGTTACAGAGGTATTTAGATGCGAATGTTGACTGCTGGTAACGGCAAGCTGGTTTGTATTTCAGACTCTCCTGAATATGAAAAATATGCAATTTCATACTGCTTGATTAATCGAGGCAACGAAGGGTCTTTATTTTTTCTTTTGAGATGCAGTTTCTATTCACTTTAGTATATATTTTTTTGACCTCAGAATGTGATTTTTCAGCTAATTACCGTTACTTTAGTTTCATTATTCCGAAAGACTAAACTTTTTATCGAGATAAAGGTTTATGAACAAAAACTAAAAAAATAATTATGGCAGACAGATTATCTGATCCTATTGGCCGTTTGATGGGCCTTCGCTATAAATCGCATCCCTGGCATGGAATTTTTATTGGCAAAGATGCTCCCGAAAATGTGGTGGCATTTATTGAAGTGGTTCCTACCGATACCGTAAAATACGAGATCGATAAGGAAAGCGGCTTTCTGAAACTCGACAGGCCTCAAAAATATTCAAATGTTGTTCCGGCTCTTTACGGTTTTATTCCACAGACGTTTTGTGGCGAACTCGTTGGCAAATTCTGCATGGAAAAAACAGGTAAAATAAGTATTAAGGGCGATGGCGACCCCATCGATATTTGCGTATTGACCGAGAAAACAATTGCACACGGCGATATTCTGGTTGATGCCCGTCCGATTGGCGGATTCCGCATGATTGACGGCAATGAAGCTGATGATAAAATCATTGCCGTGTTGACGAATGATGTGGTTTACAGCGAATACAAGGATTTATCTGATTTACCTGACATTGTAGTTCAGCGTTTAAAGCATTACTTCCTTACTTACAAAGACATGCCAGGAAAAGTGAGCAATACCGAAATTACACACATTTACGGAGTTGAAGAAGCTCTGGAAGTTATTAAATGTTCAATTTCCGATTATCATCAGCGTTTCGACAACATTGGAAAATTGTTGTAATAAGAATCCTTTTTGACACAATAGAATATACTCCTGTTTTCCTATGAAGGCGGGAGTTTTTATTTTCTTTCCAGATTCAAATACGAATACTTAAACCCGTTTTTTTCATCAAATAAATCTTCGCGGTAAAGTTCTCTCCATGCCGAATATTCAATTTCAGGAAAATAAACATCAGCATCAAAATCCTGATGAACGAGGGTAAGGTAAAGTTTTCCGGCCACTGGGTAAAACTGACGGTAAATCATTCCACCACCAATAATAAATGCTTCTGTCTCATTTTTTACCGCTTCCACCGCTTCGTCGATCGAGAAAACCATTTCGCAACGGTCGAATTTTTCATCGGGATTGTCGGTAATAACTATATTTCGGCGATTGGGAAGTGCTCCTTTGGGTAAAGACAATAAGGTGTTTCGTCCCATGATAACCGGGTGGCCTATAGTTATTTCCTTAAAACGTTTCAAATCGTTCGGAAGATGAAATAGCAGGTCGTTGTTTTTACCAATGGCAAAATTCTGAGCAACTGCTACAATGATCGATATATTGTGGTGAATCATATTTGCTTGATCGATATTTGGTTTATACGTACTAAATTACACAGCAACTTTCCCGGGTATGTGTGGATGTGCCTGATATCCTATTAATTCAAAGTCTTCGTACTTGAAATCGAAAATGTTTTTTACTTCCGGATTGATTTTCATGGAAGGAAGCGGATAGGGATTGCGTGAAAGTTGCAGCTTTACCTGTTCCATGTGGTTCGCGTAAATATGTGCATCGCCGAGGGTGTGAATAAATTCGCCTGGCTGAAGACTACAAACCTGAGCCATCATTAGGGTAAGCAAAGCATACGAAGCAATATTGAATGGAACTCCAAGGAAAATATCGGCGCTTCGCTGGTACAGTTGGCAAGAGAGTTTTCCATCGGCAACATAAAACTGAACCAAAATATGGCATGGCGGAAGATTCATTTGATCAATCTGCCCTACGTTCCATGCGCTTATAAGGTGGCGGCGTGAGTCAGGATTGGTTTTTAGGCTGTTCACTACCTGTGCTATTTGGTCAATGTGGCGGCCGTCCGGGGCTGGCCAGGATCGCCATTGATATCCGTAAACCGGACCAAGATTGCCATTTTCATCGGCCCATTCGTCCCATATTCGGACACCATTTTCTTTGAGGTATTTGATGTTGGTATCGCCAGTTAAAAACCAAAGCAATTCGTGAATTATTGATTTGAGGTGTAATTTTTTTGTCGTCAGTGCCGGAAATCCTTCAGCTAAATCGAATCTCGACTGATACCCGAAAACACTGATCGTTCCGGTTCCGGTTCGGTCTTTTTTTTCTGTTCCGGTTCGAATTACATGATCTAATAAATCAAGATATTGCTTCATTTTTATATCTTTTTGACACGGTCATTTTAACGGGTGGCAAGGTAAAAAGTTTAAAGAGAAATGCCAAGTAGCACACAAAAAAGAAAGCGGATAGTTTTCGCAATAAACAGGAAAGCTATCCGCACTTATATCTTTAAACTTAATGTTTTATTTGGGGTAATCCCTTTAGATTGTCGCCTCTTGTTTGTGTTTGTATTTGAAAACCAGTGGAAAAATTAACCCAAGAATCAAGGCATACGCAGCAAAAACAAACCAGATCGTCCTCCAGTTGCTCACTCCATCGGCCGTAAAATAATCAACAACCAATCCGCTTCCATAGCCACCAATCATTGCGCCAACCCCATTAGTCATCAGCATAAACAGTCCTTGTGCACTGGCTCTGATACCCGGACTTACTTCATTTTCAACGAACAATGATCCGGAGATGTTGAAAAAGTCAAAGGCCATTCCATATACAATCATCGACAGAACCAGCAAATACAAACCACTTCCGGGGTCACCAATGCCGAATAAGCCAAAACGCAGTACCCAGGCAAAAATACTGATCAGCATTACTTTTTTAATACCAAATTTTCGCAGGAAGAAAGGTATGGTAAGAATAAACAGTGTTTCTGACATTTGCGAAATAGAAAGCAAAACAATCGGATGTTTTACACCAAAAGTGTCGGGATGTGTGAGATTGAAACTTTCGAGAAACGAACCTCCAAAGGCATTGGTAATTTGCAAGGCTGCCCCCAGAAACATGGAAAAGAAGAAAAAAACAGCCATTTTTCTCTGTTTGAAAAGCACAAAAGCATCTAAGCCAAGTGAGGAAATCAGCGATTTGTCATGTTTGCTTTTTTCAGGGGGACAGGAGGGCATGGAAAAGGCATAAAAGCCCAGCGCAAGTGCAGAAAATCCGCTAAATATCAATTGCATATTTGAAGATTTCCATCCGAATAAATCAACAATCCACATGGCAGCAATAAATCCGATAGTCCCCCAAACCCTTATTGGCGGAAAATCTTTTACAATATTGAATCCGTTTTTTTCGAGTATAATGTAGGAAACCGTGCTGTTTAAGGCAATGGTAGGCATATAGAACATCGAATTTAACAGCATAATCCAAAAGAAAAATACCGGATCTTTTATGGTCGAAGCAATAAACAAAAGGCAGGCACCAATCAGGTGACTCATCCCAAGCACGCGCTCGGCGTTGATCCATTTGTCGGCAACAATACCCAATAAGGCCGGCATAAAAAGAGATGCTATTCCTAAAGTTGAAAATACGGCTCCGATCTGTGCTCCGGTAAAATGAAGGGTTCCTCCCAGGTAGGCTCCAATTGAAATAAGCCATGATCCCCACATGAAGAACTGGAGAAAATTCATGATGATCAAACGATTCTTAATCCCCATAGTATTGTTTGTTAAATGTAAATAGGTTTTTTTGAAGGCTATAAATCTACTAAAATCTACAAACAGCAATCATGTCGATTCTCAAAAAACATAAGAAAGCGGTAAAGTAATTTTTCTGACGAATTAATCGGGTTTGATGGGGTAGTTCTGGATAGCTTAATGGGGAGTGATTATTCTTTTCTTCGGCGGTTAATTTCGTCACGGATGGCTGAAGCTCTTTCGTAGTCTTCATCGCTGACAGCACTATTCAGCATTTGTGTGAGTTCAGCGGAAGTATATTTTTCGTATTCGTGTTTTCCTCTTATCGGCTCATCGCTAACAGACTGATGCCATTCTTCCTGACTTTGGTCGTTTTCAAACTCAATAACAATACCAGCGCGTTCAATAATTTCTTCGGTAGTGTAAATCGGGCAGTTAAAACGAAGTGATAGAGCTACTGCATCTGAGGTTCGAGAATCGATTATGAATTGTTTGTCGCTTCGCATACAGATAAGTTCCGAATAGAAAATTCCTTCTTCAAGCTTGTAAATAATGACTTCAGTAATCTCAATGCCGAAGGCTGAAGCCATTTGTTTGAAAAGATCGTGAGTCAATGGTCGTGGAGGTTTTAATCCTTCAAGCTGTATAGCGATTGATTGTGCCTCGATTGGTCCTATAATAATAGGTATCCTCCGGTCTCCATTTTCTTCAGCAAGTACCAAAGCATATGCCCCCGACTGCGATTGACTAACTGACAGACCTAAAATATTGAGTTTGATTTTTTGCATTCACTTCTACATTTCATCTCTACGGAAACAAATATAACAATTGTTTTACATTCTCTGTGGCTAAATTTAGCTTTTCCATCGGGCATTTCCTTCGGTTGTTTTTGGGATATGTGCTGCAATAAGTTGTATTTCAATAGAAAATAATTCAGAAAAATTAATGCAACCTTTTGGTGGTCATTGAAAATTATATACTTTTGCAGTCCGAAAGATTTCGAGCAGGCCCAATAAGTGGCAATTGAATGATTCCCGCCTGCCGGAAGAAATATTAAAACACATTGAAATGTACGCAATTGTAGAAATTGCCGGTCAGCAAATGAAAGTTGAAAAAGGCCGGAAAATTTATGTACACCGTTTGGAAAATGCCGAAGGCGAAACTGTTGTTTTTGACAAAGTTCTTTTGGTTGATGACGAAGGTGCTGTAAAAGTTGGAACTCCAAGTGTTGAAGGTGCAAGTGTAACTGCTACTGTAGTTGAACACGTTAAAGGAGATAAAGTATTGGTCTTCAAAAAGAGAAGAAGAAAAGGTTACCAAAAAATGAATGGTCACCGCCAGTACATGACCAAAATTCAAATTGAAGAAGTAATAGGATAACATTAAAAAATTTTACCATGGCTCATAAGAAAGGTGCGGGTAGTTCAAGAAACGGTCGCGAATCAGAAAGCAAAAGACTCGGCGTTAAAATTTACGGCGGTCAGGCTGCAACAGCTGGTAACATTATTGTTCGCCAGAGAGGTACTTCACATCATCCAGGTTTGAATGTTGGTATGGGAAGAGATCATACCTTGTTTGCCTTGATTGACGGAACTGTTGTTTTCAAAAAAAGAAGAGACAACAAATCGTTTGTTAACGTTGAACCTGTAGTTGCTGCAGAAGTTAACTAAGACGATTAACTATATTCGTTAAATAATCTCCTGCTTTTCCGAAGGCAGGAGATTTTTTTGTTTTAAATTTGACGGTCTAAAATAAAATTACCGAAAATGCTCAATCTTAAATTTATACAGGAAAATCCGGAATTGGTAATCTCAAAACTGAAAAAGAAGAATTTCAATGCTACTGAAATAGTTAGCCAGATTACCGGATTATCGGCCCGAAAAAATGAAATACAGGCCAGCGCAGACCAGTGCAAAGCCGAAATGAATAAAATTTCGAAAGAAGTTGGTTTGCTGATGCGCGAAGGCAAGGCAGATGAGGCTCAGGCTGCAAAAAACCGTACAGCCGAATTGAAGGATACCATCAAACAGCTCGATGAAGATTTTGCCCAAATTGACAAGGAAGTCTTTAATTTACAGGTTCTGCTTCCCAATCTTCCTGCTGACATAGTTCCCGAAGGCCGCACTCCTGAAGATAACCTGGTGGTGAAAAGTCATGGCGATATTCCGGTTTTACCTGAAAATAGTGTTCCGCATTGGGAACTGACTAAGAAGTATGATATTATTGATTTCGAATTGGGCGTGAAAATTACCGGCGCAGGTTTCCCGGTTTACAAAGGGAAAGGCGCCCGGTTACAACGTGCGTTGATAAACTTTTTCTTGGATGAAGCCCGCAACTCGGGATACCTCGAAATTCAGCCACCGTATATGGTGAATGAAGATTCAGGTTTTGGTACAGGCCAGCTGCCCGACAAAGAAGGACAAATGTACCATGCAACTGCCGATAATTTGTATTTGATTCCAACAGCCGAAGTTCCGGTAACCAATTTGTACCGCGATGTGATTGTGGAAGCCAAAGATTTGCCAATAAAAAATACAGCATACAGCGCTTGTTTCCGCCGCGAAGCAGGTTCGTACGGGAAAGATGTTCGTGGTTTGAACCGTTTGCACCAATTCGACAAAGTGGAAATTGTACAGATTGCACATCCTGAAGGTTCATATGATCGGCTCGATGAAATGGTGGCTCATGTGACTGGTCTGGTCGAAAAACTGGAATTGCCTTATCGTATTCTTCGCTTGTGTGGTGGCGATATGAGTTTCACTTCAGCCTTAACCTACGATTTTGAAGTGTTCTCGGCCGCTCAGGAAAAATGGCTTGAAGTCAGTTCGGTTTCCAACTTCGAATCATTTCAGGCTAACCGCTTGAAATTGCGTTACCGCGACGAAGCAACCAAGAAACCAGTCATTGCACACACCCTCAACGGAAGCGCTTTGGCTCTGCCACGTATTTTGGCTGCCTTGCTCGAGAATAACCAGACTCCTGAAGGAATCCGTATTCCAAAAGTTTTGGTTCCGTATTGCGGATTTGAGATGATTGACTAGAATTGTTTTCTATCAATATATTAATGTGGCTGTTTCGGAGGAAGTTCCAAAGCAGCCACTTTTTTTATGTTTTTCAAAAAACTACCTAAAGTACGAAAATCCAAAACCCAGAATACCAACTAAAACCATGATAAGTAAAGACGCTAAGCTCAAAATACGTCTGGCTTTTCTTTCATGAATCAAATAGCTTAATAAGGAAAAGGGTACACAAAGGAGCATAAATCTTACGGTGTTGTCTCGTGGGTACGAAAATTACGAGCATTAACAGTGCAATGCTGGTAAATAGTGTAAAATACTTTATTCTTTCCATCATAATTTGATTTGTACAAATTTAGTTTAGCATTTTACCACGAATTGCAATAGTTAATTAGGTCATGATCTTTCTTTGATTTCAGTTTTAATAGCTTTTCCTGATCGACTTCTTATCACTGACCGCTCAATAGCAACTAGTATTAGGCTAATGACTAATGCGACTGCCAACAGTATTAAAATTTTCCTAATCAATTTTTTAAAGCTATTCATAGATATGGTCTGAGATTGATAAATAGGGAATTGTATTTATCAAAAATAACAAATATTATGAATTTTGACTAGTGTTTTGTCTTCTTTTATAAAAATCTTCTGGTCATAATAAATAGAGGCAAACAGTTGTCAAATGCACGCATGGAAATTGTAATTCAGTTATAATATCATCAAATCAAGTAGCAGTTGCTTTTTTTATAACTTTGATGTTAGAAATCCTAATTAGCACTAAATCCTATGCATGCATTTCTGAAACACTCCCTTTTTGTCGGCCTTGCTGCAACGCCTTTCTCCGTATTTTGCGCTCCTGTAGAAAAGTCTCAATCTCCCAACATCATCCTGATTTTTATGGATGACCTGGGCTATGGCGATTTAAGTTGTTATGGAGCTTCTCAATACAAAACGCCCAATCTGGATAAAATGGCATCTCAGGGAGTTCGGTTTACCAGCTTCCTTTCGGCACAGGCGGTTTGCAGCGCTTCGCGGGCTGGAATTATGACTGGTTGCTACCCAAATCGGGTTGGAATTTCAGGAGCTTTAATGCCCGATGCCAAAATTGGATTGAATCCGAATGAAGAAACCATTGCCGAAGTGCTGAAAAAGAGGAATTACAAAACTGCAGCAATCGGAAAATGGCATTTGGGTTATCAGCCTGAGTTTCTTCCCTTGCAACAAGGATTTGATGAATATTTAGGATTACCGTATTCGAACGATATGTGGCCCGTAAATTTTGATGGTAAACATGCTGCCGAAAGCTCAAACAAAGCCCGGTATCCTGAACTTCCGCTAATTGAGGACAACGATAAAATCAGGGAAATACGAACGCTGGATGATCAGTCAGAACTGACAACTCTTTATACCGAGCGCGCTGTTAGGTTCATTGATGCCAATAAGAAAAATCCATTCTTTATTTATCTGGCGCACTCGATGACACATATTCCGCTTGCCGTTTCAACTAAGTTTAAAGGGAAAAGTGAACAGGGATTATTTGGTGATGTGATGATGGAAATAGATTGGTCGGTGGGTGAAATCATGAAAGTTTTGGACAAAAATGGTTTGACAAAAAATACCTTGATTATTTTCACTTCCGACAACGGTCCATGGCTTAATTTTGGTAACCATGCCGGTTCTAACGGAGGTTTGCGCGAAGGCAAAGGTGCCAGTTTTGAAGGTGGACAGCGCGAACCCTGTATCATGAAATGGCCCGGACATATTCCTGAAGGAACAATTTGCAATAAATTAGCTTCAACCATCGATCTTCTTCCAACTTTGGCAGCCATTACCAATTCTCCGCTACCTGAAAAGAAGATTGACGGAGTGAACATCCTGCCGCTTTTATTGGGCGATGAAAATGCCAATCCACGCCAATCATTTCTGTATTATTACCGGAAAAACAGTCTTGAAGCAGTTCGCAAAGGCGATTGGAAACTTGTATTTGCACATCCGGGACGAACATACATTGGTTTCAAACCAGGGGTTGACGGATTTCCGGGCGGAACCAATGAGAACTTTCCGTACGAAGAGGGTTTGTACGATTTACGCCGCGATCCGGGAGAGCGATTCGATATAAAAGAATATTATCCGGAAGTAGTTGCCGAACTGAAGAAACTGGCCAATGAAGCACGCGAGGATTTAGGCGATGATATTCAGAAGATCGAAGGGAAAAATCGTCGGGACCCCGGACGCGTACTTACAAAATAGATAACCAACTAAACCCCAAATAATGAATAAAACAAATATGCTGACTATGCTTGGGCTTTGCTCAGCTGGAGTTTTACCTGGCTTCGGTATTCCTGTTCAGAAGCAAACCCGCCCGAACATTGTCTTTATTATGAGTGACGATCATGCTTATCAGGCTATTAGTGCCTATGGACATGGCTTAAATGAAACACCCAACATTGATCGTATTGGTCGCGAAGGAGCAATATTCAATAAAGGATTTGTAACCAACTCTATTTGCGCTCCCAGTCGTGCTGTAATGCTTACCGGAAAGTTCAGTCACCTGAATGGCAAAGTTGATAACCGTGGAGGATTTAACTGGGATCAGCAAAATTTTGCCAAAATACTTCAGCAAAGTGGTTACCAAACAGCCATGATTGGCAAAATCCATTTGGACGGTGCACCCCAGGGCTTTGATTACTGGAATGTTTTGCCAGGGCAAGGTCAATATTACAATCCTGACTTTATTGAAAACGGTGTGAAGAAAAGATTTCCGGGGTATGTAACAACTTTGACAACAGAGTTTGCCTTGAACTGGCTCGATAAGGGTCGCGACAAATCAAAGCCATTCTGTCTGCTGTATCATCAGAAAGCACCCCATCGAAACTGGCTTCCTGAAGAAAAATACCTGAATCTGTATGAGGACCGTGAATTTCCATTTCCTGATAACTTTTTTGACGATTATACTGGAAGAGGAACCGCAGCACATAAACAGGAGATGGGAATTGTTCAGGTGATGGTATGGGGACATGACATGAAATTTGAGAAGGATCCGTACACTGGAGAGCCCACAAATTTTATGGGAGACATTAACCGTATGGATGATCAGCAGCGCGAAGTGTGGCGGAAAGCCTACAACCCAAGAAATGAAGAATTTCTGAAAAAGAAGCCTGAAGGGAAGGATTTGGCTAAGTGGAAATTTCAACGGTATATCCGCGATTATTTGAAGTGCATAAAATCGGTTGACGATGGCGTTGGCCAGATGTTGAATTACCTGGACAAAAGCGGATTGACTGAAAATACTATAGTAATTTACACCTCTGATCAGGGATTTTACCTTGGCGAACATGGCTGGTTCGACAAACGGTTTATGTACGAGGAATCCTTCAGGACACCAATTCTGATGCGCTATCCGAAAGAGATTAAAGCCGGAACTGTGGTTAATGAATTGGTTCAGAACCTCGATTTTGCACCAACATTTCTGGATTATGCCGGGGTAAAAGCTCCTTCCGATATGCAAGGTCTGTCGTTCAGAAAAGTGGTAAAAGGTGAAAAAGGCAAGTGGCGCGAAGCCATTTATTACCAGTATTACGAATACCCAGCAGAGCATATGGTAAAACGTCATTACGGCGTTCGGACGGACAGGTACAAACTCATCCATTTTTATTATGATGTTGACGAATGGGAAATGTTTGATCTGGAAAAAGATCCGCACGAAATGAAAAGCATTTACAATGATCCTTCTTATGCAAGTATCCAAAAGGATTTGCACAAACGTTTAACTGAACTGCGCGCGCAATATGGTGATTCGGATGCGCTTGATCAAAAGTTTATTCAGGAGTTTACCAAAAAGAAATAATCTAAAACAAACAGCATGTCTCATTTAATGTTAGACGTGCTGTTTAATATCTTTTCTTATCTTTAAACAAACTGAAAGTACCCGCGAATAAGATTAGTGGCAATCAACAGTATGAATGATACGAATTCTGTGTGAACGATCAGTTATTCAATGTACTAATATCTTTGTTTGCTCATGAAACTACCCAATATTGTAAAAAATGACAGTTATCTGGAGCCCTTTGCAACAATTATCACTGATCGTTTGCAAACTGCTCAGAATAAAGAAAATGAAATCCTAAATGGTCAAAGCTTTTCAGCGTTTGCTCAAGGTCATAAATGGTATGGATTACACCATGAAAACAACAAATGGCTTATTCGCGATTGGGCACCCAATGCTACTGCAATTTACCTTATTGGAGAGTTCAATAATTGGCAGGAAGTACCAGAATATGAACTAAAATCTATTGGTTCGGGAAATTGGGAACTTATTCTTCCCAACGAAAAAATGACTCATAATAATTTATACGCTTTCTCAATTCATTGGGAGGGTGGCCAGGGCAAACGCATTCCGGCATGGGCCAATCGCGTTGTTCAGGACGATCATACCAAAATGTTCAATGCTCAGGTTTGGGCTCCTGAGAAACCTTATCAGTGGAAAAAGTCAGTATTCAAACGCAAAGCTGAATCACCTTTAATTTATGAAGCGCACATCGGGATGGCTGGTGAGAGTGAATGCGTTCACACCTACAACGAATTCCGAACTGATATTTTGCCTCGTGTAGGGCAGGCCGGATACAATACCATTCAGTTTATGGCCATTCCGGAACATCCGTACTACGGAAGTTTTGGCTATCACGTATCTAGTTTTTTCGCCCCTTCATCGCGTTTTGGTACTCCTGAAGAATTGAAGCAACTGGTTGACGAGGCGCACAAAATGGGTATTTCAGTGATTATTGATTTGGTTCATTCCCACGCGGTCAAAAATGAAAATGAAGGTTTGGGCAAATATGATGGTACACGCTGGCAATTCTTTCACGATGGACCAAAAGGTGAACATCCGGCCTGGGATTCGTATTGTTTCAACTACGGGAAACCAGAAGTTCTACATTTTTTACTTTCCAATATTCGCTATTGGCTCGAAGAATTTAAGTTTGATGGTTTTCGTTTCGATGGTGTAACCAGCATGTTGTATTTCGATCACGGCTTGGGCAAGGCATTTACCTGCTACGACGATTATTTTAACGACGGACTTGATCAGGACGCCTTCACCTATTTCATAATGGCAAACCGTCTGATACACGAAATTAATCCAAATGCCCTTTCTATTGCTGAAGAAATGAGCGGATTACCCGGACTGGCTACACCACAAAAAGATGGAGGTTTGGGCTTTGATTACCGAATGGCAATGGGCGTTCCCGATTTCTGGATCAAACTGATTAAAGAAGTCTCAGACGAAAAATGGGATGTTGGGTACATCTTTCATGAATTAACATCAAAACGGCTCGACGAAAAAGTGGTAAGTTATGCCGAATCGCACGATCAGGCTTTAGTGGGCGACAAAACCATTATCTTCCGTCTGATCGATAAAGAAATGTATTTCAGTATGGGCAAAGATCAGCCAAACATGGCGGTTGAACGTGGTATTGCGCTGCATAAAATGATCCGTTTGGCAACCTTGTCGTGTGCCGGAGGTGCTTATCTGAATTTTATGGGCAACGAATTTGGACATCCGGAATGGATTGATTTTCCGCGGGAAGGAAACAATTGGTCGTATGCCCACGCCAGGAGGTTGTGGAGTTTAGAAGATAATAAAGATTTAAAATACTGTTGGTTATCCGATTTTGATCGGGAGATGATTACACTAATCAGAAAATCAAAACTGATAGATATTCCTGAGGTTAATTGGATTTACGATCATAAACAGAATCAGATATTGGCTTATTCAAGAGGAAAGTATTTGTTTGTTTTCAACTTTAACCCAACGCAATCGTTTGCCGATTATGGGATAGCCATGGAGCCGTCGCAATATAAAATTGTTTTGAACACTGATGATTATCGTTTTGGTGGCCAAAATCGGATAGACGATAATTTAGTTTACACAACAGACACTGATAACGGACCTGATAGTCAGAATTATTTGCGATTGTACATGCCTGCACGCACTGCTATTGTACTTGAAAAACAAAATACAGGAAGAGTGATTTAGGGAAATCTCTTTTGTATATTTAAAATATCACATATTTTTATTGTAGAATTGTTAAATTTTAAAATTACTCTTTATGTCGTTTCATACAGAAATACAGATTCCCGAGTTTTCAGAAAAAATGGATTATTCGAAGAGCATGATGTATATGGGTTCTTGCTTTTCTGAAAACATTGGACAAAAGATGGTCGACCTTAAATTTAATGTCGATTTAAATCCATTCGGTATATTATACAATCCGGTGTCAATCGCAAACAGCCTGAAGATATTAATTGATAAGCGTTTTTTCTCAGAATACGACCTGTTTCAGGATCAGGGATTGTGGAATAGTTTTTATCATCACAGTCGTTTTTCAGATGTTGATCCTGACGTAGTTCTTAAAAGGATCAATAGCCGGATAGAGTCGTCTTCAGAATTCCTGAAAAATGCAGATTTTTTGGTTTTGACTTTTGGAACTGCCTATGCTTATGAACTCAAAAGTTTGGGCCAGATCGTTTCTAATTGCCATAAAGTGCCTGCATCACAATTTATGCCTGTTCGTCTTGGTGTGCATGAAATTGCAGAATCGTACCGAAATCTGATGGAGGAACTTTGGTCGATTAATCCCAAATTGAAAATTATTTTTACTGTAAGTCCGATTCGCCATTGGAAAGATGGAGCAGTTAACAATCAGGTCAGTAAATCAATACTCTTACTTGCCATTGACCGGTTGAAAAAGGGATACGACGAAAAGGTATGTTCCTATTTTCCTGCCTATGAACTCGTGATGGACGAACTTCGCGATTACAGATATTATGCTGAGGATATGCTGCATTTAAACTCGGTCGCCATTGATTATATTTTTGATCGTTTTAGTAAGGTGATGATTTCAAAAGATAGCGAGCCAATTTCAAATGAAGTTGTAAAAATTATTAAGGCTATTCAGCATCGCCCGTTTAATTCAAACTCAGCAGAGCACGAAAAATTTCTAAATTCAACCCTGAAGGAAATTGATAAGTTGACATCAACCTTTCCATCTTTTGATTTTGCCGAAGAACGTAAATACTTAGAACAAGAATTGGCTTCATTTAAAGGTTCAGCAACTTAAAAGTTAGGAATAGTTGATTTTGTCTTTTCTACTTAGGTTCTTTCACGGGAGCAAAATTTGGAAGCTGCACGTAAGACTATGAATATACTCATGTTTGGCTGGGAATTTCCGCCACATATATCAGGAGGATTAGGAACAGCATGCTATGGCCTGACAAAAGCTTTGTCGGGTTTCAAAGATGTTGAGGTGATATTTGTGGTTCCTAAAGCATGGGGCGACGAGGATCAATCTAACCTTACCTTGTTGGGTGCAGGCGAGGTTCAGGTTATTCACAAACAAATTCAATTTGACGACATCCTGTCGAAAATAGCCTATTACGAACTGAAATCGGAACTTATTCCCTATCTCGGCACGTCCGAATTTTACGAATTGAAATCGAAAGTGACTTCCGGAGAAAAACAATTGGTCGAAATTAATTCGGATGGAAAATTTATCTTCTGCGGTTATTATGGTACAAACCTTTTTCAGGAAATAAGTAATTATGCCCTTGTCGCCGAAACGCTTGCACGTGAATTAGACTTTGATGTAATTCATGTGCACGACTGGATGACCTTTCCGGCAGGAATTGCAGCGCAGCGAATTTCAGGAAAGCCGTTGGTTGTTCAAATTCACTCTACGGAATTTGATCGTAGCGGGAAACAGGTAAATCCAACTATTTGTAACATCGAAAAAGAAGGACTTGAGCTGGCCAACCGAGTTATTACCGTAAGCAATATGACCAGGAATATTCTCATCCGGAATTATCAGATCGAACCAGACAAAGTTATCACGGTATATAATGCAGTTGAGCCGGTTGCGAACAAAGTTGGTTTAATTCCCCAAAAGGAATCCGGCAAGAAAGTCATTACTTTTCTAGGGCGGATTACCATGCAAAAAGGTCCTGAATATTTTTTGGAGGCTGCCAGTTTGGTGCTTCAGCGAACTAAGGATGTTCGGTTTATAATGGCCGGGAAAGGCGATTTGCGAGATGCCATGATCAGGCGGGCAGCAGAATTAAATATCTCTGATTTTGTCGATTTCCCGGGTTTTATTCCCGATGATGAAGTACATAACCTATTCCTGCAAAGCGATGTTTTTGTGATGCCTTCAGTTTCTGAACCGTTTGGTATAGTTACACTCGAAGCAATGCAAAATGGAGTCCCGGTTGTTATTTCCAGGCAAAGTGGTGTGTCCGAAATTCTGGAGAATGCGGTTAAAGTTGATTATTGGGACGTGCGTCAAATGGCAAATGCCATCACCGACCTGGTAAATAATCGGGCAAAAAGAAATAAGCTGGGGAAGCTTGGTAAAAAGGAAGCAAATAAGGTGCTTTGGAAAAATTCAGCCGACCGAATTCGCCAGATTTATATTAACCTGTCCGAAGATATTGCCCCACTGTAACTTACCCCTCAAGTTAAGCTAACGTTGAGTTTCCAAAGATTTAACGTCCTTTTTACATTAAGTATTTCGGTAAGAGTGTTTTTTTAACTTCTTTTGTCCCTTTCTATATAGTGATAGATTTGTGAAATAGATAGATAGAATAAGATGGGCAAAGGTGTTAGATTTATAAAAAACTCAAACGTGGAACAACCAATCTGGAAAAAATTATTTGTCGAGTCGAATATCCCTGATAAACTGACTCCGCTTAAAGAACTCAGCCGCAATTTGTGGTGGGTATGGAATACTGAAGCCCGCGACCTGTTTCAGACTATTGATGCAGAAATATGGGAAAAGAGCGAACATAATCCGATTCTTTTGCTTGAAGAAGTAAATTATCAGCGTTTTCTTGAACTTGAAAATGACGAAGAATTCTTGCTTCGCATGAATCAGGTTGCGGCATCACTGCATAAATATCTGGATGAAAGAAAAGAACTGAAAGGGCCATCAATAGCCTATTTCAGTATGGAATATGGTTTGCACGATAGTCTTAAAATTTTCTCAGGAGGTTTGGGAATTCTGGCTGGTGACTACCTGAAAGAAGCAAGCGATTCGAAAGTAAATCTGGTTGGAGTAGGCTTGTTGTATCGTTACGGTTATTTCCGTCAGAATATTTCAATTAACGGCGAGCAGCTTTCAAATTATGACGCACAGCAATTTTCAAAGATTCCGGTTCTTCCGGCTTACGACAGCGAAGGTAACTGGGTTTCTGTTCAGGTTGAATATCCTGGGCGTACATTGACCGCACGTTTATGGCAGGTTAGTGTGGGTTCAATTAAGTTGTACTTGCTTGATACCGATTTCGAAGCCAACTCAGATGAAGACCGTTTTGTAACTCACCATTTGTATGGTGGTGACAATGAAAACCGATTGAAACAGGAAATGCTTCTTGGACTTGGTGGTATGCGCGCATTGAAAAAGCTGGGAATTGAAATGGATATTTACCATTGCAACGAAGGACATGCTGCTATGATTGGCCTGGAGAGAATGGCAGATTTTGTTTCAGAAAAGGGTTTGCAATATGCCGAAGCCAAAGAAGTGGTTCGTGCCTCAACCTTGTTTACAACTCATACGCCTGTTCCTGCCGGACACGATGCTTTTCACCAGGATATGTTTAAACATTACATGTATAAATATCCTGAACGTGTTGGAATTTCATGGGATGAATTTGTTGGTTTAGGTAAAGCCGAAATCTACGAAGATCATTTTAATATGAGTTATCTGGCCTGCAATCTTTCAGTAGGCATTAACGGGGTGAGTATGTTGCATGGCGATGTTTCGAAAGAAGTGCTCAGTCCATTATATAAAGGATTCCTTCCGGAGGAATTGGAAGTTGGTTATGTAACTAACGGTGTTCATTATTCTACTTGGGCAGCTAAAGAGTGGAAAGAAATGCACCAGAAATATTTTGGCAAAAATTTCCCTGAAGAGCAACTCGATTTTGATTCATGGGAAAGAATTTATAAAGTTTCAGACGAAGAGATCTGGAACATGAAACAAACCCTTCGTTTGAAAACGATTGGTTATATCAAGCAGCGGTTTACAAACAACTGGATCAAGAGGAACGAAAATCCAAAGCTGATTTCGGAAGTTTTAGGCAAGCTTAATCCTTATGCATTGACAATAGGTTTTGCCCGCCGGTTTGCTACATACAAAAGAGCACATCTATTGTTCCGTAACCTCGACCGCCTGTCGAAACTGGTTAACGATCCGGCACGTCCGGTTCAGTTTATCTTTGCCGGAAAAGCTCACCCTGCTGATAAAGCTGGTCAGGATTTGATCAAGCATATTGTAGAGATTTCAAAACGTCCGGAGTTTACTGGAAAAATACTTTTCGTTCAGAATTACGATATGAACCTGGCAAAAATGATGTTGCAGGGTGTCGATATTTGGATGAATACACCAACCCGTCCATTGGAAGCTTCTGGTACCAGTGGCGAAAAAGGTGTTATGAATGGAACCATTCACTTCTCAGTTCTTGATGGCTGGTGGGTTGAAGGATATAAAAAGGATGCCGGATGGGCGCTTTCTCAGGAAAATGCTTACGACGTTAACGATCTTCAGGATGAATTGGATGCTGAAACCATTTACAATATTTTTGAAGAAGAAATTTTACCCGCATTCTACGACCGCAACATGCACGGAATTCCTGAAAAATGGGTTTCATATATTAAAAATACATTTGCACAGGTTGCTCCTAATTTCACTACAGCGCGTATGATCCGCGACTATCAGGATCGTTTTTACAAACCCCAGGCAGAGCGTAGTGCCCGTTTGATTGCTTCAGATTATAAATTAGCCAAAGAAATCGCCCAATGGAAATTTGGTGTTTCAACAATCTGGTCACAAATTGAAGTAAAAAACGTTCAGATTACCGATGGGATAACCAATGTACTGAAAATTGGAGAACAATATCCGGCATTGGTTGCTGTTGATTTAAAGGGTTTAAAGCCCGAAGATGTTGGTGTTGAAATGGTGATTACCGAAAACGGTAAAGACAGTGCTCCGAAACTTATTGAGCGACTGCAATTCGAAGTTGATAAAGTAGAAGGTTCGCTCGTAACCTACAAACTGAATCTTCATTTAATGGATGCCGGTGCTTTTGGTTATGCCATTCGCATGTATCCGAAACACAAAGAATTGCCTCACCGTCAGGATTTCAATTATCTGAAGTGGGTATAAATACATGACATAAATAAAAAAAAGCAGCTAGAAGCTGCTTTTTTTTATTTATGTCATGTCATGTTTTGTGTCTATTTGATAAATTATGAACTATTCCGAAGTCTATTTGTCAAATAATAGTTATTAATGCAATCACAATATCAAATTGTCGGAATTAAAACTTATATTGGTGAAGTGACCAATTTGTTGTAAGGAATTAAGTTTATTTTCTTTCTCAATCATCTCAAGTAAAAATCGCATATGGCAATTATCGTAGCTATCAAGCACAATACATATTACCAGTACGACCGCCAGATCAACATGGGCGCTCATGTGATTCGTCTGAAACCCGCTCCGCACAGCCGAACCAAAATTCATTCGTATTCCCTGAATATTGGGCCGAAGGAGCATTTTATCAACTGGCAGCAAGATTCGTTTGGCAATTACCTGGCCCGTGTGGTGATGCACGATAAAGTTAAAGAGTTTAAGGTTGAAGTGGAGGTTGTTGCTGAAATGACCGTGATTAATCCGTTCGACTTTTTTGTGGAAGAATATGCCAATAAATTCCCATTTAAATATGAAGATCAGGATGTTAAAGAATTAGCACCATATTTCGAGATTGTGGAAGATGGCCCACTTCTTCAGGATTGGATCAATAAAGTCTCGGTATACCGCGATATGAATATCGTCGATTTTCTGGTGGCAATTAACCGTGAGGTGAATAAGGAAATTGAATACACGGTTCGCCTTGAACCCGGCGTATTTACCTGCGAAGAATCACTGCAAAAAAAGCTGGGTTCATGCCGCGATTCGGCCTGGCTGCTGGTTCAAACCATGCGCCACCTCGGGCTGGCTGCCCGTTTTGTCTCCGGATATCTGGTGCAGTTGAAAGCCGACCAAAAAGCCATCGACGGACCATCCGGGACTGAAAAAGATTTTACCGATTTACATGCCTGGTGCGAAGTTTACGTTCCCGGTGCAGGTTGGATTGGTCTGGATCCGACTTCCGGATTACTGGCCGGCGAAGGTCATATTCCGCTGTGTTGCACCCCGGCGCCGTCAAGCGCTGCGCCTATTTCAGGAGCAATTGATCCTTGTGAAGTGGAGTTTTTCCACAGCAACGAAGTGTTTCGGATTCATGAAGATCCGCGGGTGACCAAACCTTACAGCGATGAACAATGGGCCGGAATTATGGCTTTGGGCGATCAGGTTGATCAAAAATTTGAAGAAGGAGATGTTCGGCTGACTATGGGCGGTGAACCTACTTTTGTGTCGATCGACGATATGGAATCGGAGCAATGGAACACCGCTGCCGACGGCGACGCGAAAAGGGTTTTGTCAAATAAACTGATTCACAAACTCAGCGAGAGTTTTGGCAAGGGCGGACTGTTTCACTACGGACAAGGCAAGTGGTATCCGGGCGAACCCACGCCGCGTTGGCAAATGGCGCTTTACTGGCGGAAAGACGGTTTGCCCATCTGGAAGAACAAAAAATGGCTGGCCGATTTCAGCAAAAACTACGGACATACGTTTAAAGATGCGGAGAAATTTATGACTTCGCTGACCCGCAAAATGGGCGTGGCTGTCGAAAATGTGGTTCCGGGCTACGAAGACGCGTTTTATTATTTGTGGACCGAGCGCAAACTCCCGGTCAACATTGATCCGCTAAATATTGATTTGAAAGATTCGCTTGAGCGCAAAACCATGATGGAGCAACTTGAGCGCGGACTGAATGATCCGACCGGATTTATTTTGCCGCTTCAGTGGGCGTATCAGAAAAATGGCTGGATCAGTTGCGAGTGGGAATTTCGCGGTGGAAAAATGTTTTTGATTCCCGGGAATTCGCAGATGGGTTACCGCCTGCCACTCGATTCGCTCCCTGTTGTGCCCGAATCGAAACGACCGAAACCTGCCGAGCGCAGCCCTTTCGAAGAGTCGGAAGCACTGGATGATTTTCACGAAAGTGTGGAAAAACGCTCAGATGAAGTGCCCGATTATTCCATTCCTAAAGAAATGCTTTTCCCGAAAGAATACAAAGAGGAGGAAGAGGAAGACGACAAAAAGAACAAAGGAAAACATCTGCCTTTTCAGGAAAAGAAGGAAGAAAAGAATGAATACAAACCGCTATACGATGCGTTTACGATAAAAACCGCGCTGGTTTCGGAAATACGCGACGGTAAAATTCACCTGTTTTTGCCACCAGTTGAAATGATTGAACATTACCTCGATTTGTTGGCAGCCATTGAGTTGACTTGTGAAGAGTTGCAAATACCGGTAATTATCGAAGGTTATGCGCCACCCAAAGATACACGCATCGAGAAAATGATGGTGACTCCCGATCCGGGGGTGATTGAGGTGAATATTCATCCGGCCAAATCGTGGCAGGAAGTGGTTAACAACTACAATATTCTGTTTGAAGCAGCTCTGGACAGCCGTCTGGGTTCCGAAAAGTTTATGCTCGACGGAAAACATACCGGAACAGGCGGCGGAAACCACATCACGCTGGGCGGAGTGACACCTTCGGATTCGCCTTTGCTGCGCCGCCCTGATTTGCTGCGAAGCATGCTGGCCTTCTGGCAGCATCATCCGGGTTTGTCGTACCTTTTTTCCACAGCGTTTATCGGACCAACCAGTCAGGCACCGAGGGTTGATGAAGGCCGCGCTGAAATGCTTTACGAGCTGGAAATTGCATTTGACCAGATTCCCGATCCGGGCGAGGGCGAAGTACCATTTTGGTTGGTTGACCGGTTGTTTCGGAACCTGTTGATCGACCTGACTGGAAACACGCACCGTGCCGAATTTTGCATCGACAAACTATATTCTCCTGATTCGTCAACCGGACGATTGGGGATTCTGGAATTGCGTGGTTTCGATATGCCGCCGAACCGTCAAATGTGTCTGGTGCAGTTGCTGCTCATACGCACACTGGTTTCGTGGTTCTGGGAAAAACCTTACAAAGGCAAACTGGTTCGCTGGGGAACCGAATTGCACGATAAATACCTGACACATCATTTTGTGCGTGAAGATCTGAAAGATGTCGTCAGTCAGTTGAACGAAGCCGGATATGCGTTCGATGTCAACTGGCTGGAACCGTTTTTCGAGTTCCGTTTTCCACATATTGGTCGGGTAAAATTTAAAGATGTTGAACTGAGTTTGCGCACCGCCATTGAGCCCTGGAATGTGTTAGGCGAAGAAATGTCGAGCTCGGGAACTGCCCGTTTTGTGGATTCGTCGGTCGAAAGAATCGAAGTCAAAGCCATTGGTTTAACCGGAGAGCGCTATGCAGTTTTATGCAATGGAATGCGTATTCCGATGGTCAACACTGGTACGAAAGGCGAGCATGTGGCTTCTATACGATACCGTGCATGGCAACCACCATCGGCACTGCATCCAAATCTGGGAGTGGATACGCCGCTGGTATTTGACATCTTCGATTTGTGGGTCGGCAAATCGGTGGCAGGCTGTACTTATCATGTGTTTCATCCTGGTGGCAGGGCTTACGACACGTTCCCGGTAAACAGTTTTGAAGCTGAGGGCAGGCGGGTTTCGCGCTTTTACAACGAAAATCATACACAGGGAGTTCTCACACCGAAAGAAGAAGTCAGTACCGAAATCCGCAGGTATATTCTTGAAAAGGAAATGGATACCAATGAGCGGGTAGTAATTACCCCAAAAATAATCGAACCCGATCCGGAGTACCCACATACGTTCGATTTGAGAAAGTATAAGTTGAAGAAATAGAGGGTTTTTTAATCATGGAATGGTTAAATCCGCCATCGGCGGATAAATATTGATGACCCCCAATGAAATTGGGGGACAAAGGAGAACAAAAAGAAAGAACCCTTGAAAAGGGTTCAATGTTTATGAATAATTATTCAACCCTTTTCAAGGGTTGGTGTTCTCTGGCTATTTGTCGGCCCCCAATTGTATTGAGGATCAATAACATCGAACCCTTTCAGGGTTCTGTTTGATCAGGAAAGCGGCAGAGCCGCAAAATATTTGTAGAAAGGAAATCTTCCCAGAAGTAAAAGGTGCAGCGCACCGGAATCAATATGTTGTTTTGATATTCCGGTGCGCTGCACCTTTAATACACGTTTTCAATTGAGACTACAACTATTTTGGTGCTCTGCACCCCAAAATCCTCAATCCTCAAAATGCAGAAAATCGGGTAGGTCATTTGCTGCGTTGATCAGCATCTGATTCCATTGAATGGCGGTGTCTTTTAAGTCATTTTCTGTTTTGCGTAATTCCTGAATATCGAATGTTCCGTTACGATACAGGGCAAAATCGATTGGAAAGTCAACATCACTGGCATTTTTAAAGGTTGCATCAAACGAAAGGAACGCTGCTTTAATGGCCAGATCGAACGAAACATCTTCGTGCATCAAGCGTCGTAAAATCGATTTTCCAAAGCCGGTATTTCCAATAATAGTGTAGGGCGATTCGTCGGAGGTTTCCACCCAGTTCCCTTCAGGAAAAACCAAAAATATGGTCGAACGTTTGTCTTTACTGCATTGGCCGCCGACAATAAAATGCGCATCGAAAAAGAATTTGCTTTGCTGAAGCTGTTCCATATCTTCAATTCGGGCCTGTTTAACCGCATTACCAACCATGGTGGCTATTTTGTACAGTTTGTCGGTGGGGTGATCCGATAACTCATCTTCAAACAGATGGATCACCTTATCGCGAATGGATCGCAGTCCGGATGACATGATGAAAAATGAGTTTCCATCTTCCTGATAAGTTTTTATTTTTTTTGAAGTTGAAACTCCCAATCCACTGCTGATTCGTGTGTCTGAAAGGGCTACAACTCCGGTTTTACTTTTTATGGCGATGCAAAATGTCATAAGCGATAGGATAAATTGTTGTCGGTTAAATGGTTGAAAATTTATGAATTGACTAATGTTTCCCAAATAGTAAATCGTAAATTTTCAATTTGTAAATATATACTTATTGGTTCGTTACGATAACTGAATGAATACTTTTTTGTGCGCCAGTGGTCTCAAGTACGCCGATAATCGGACTGCAATCGCGGTAGTCGGTGCCATGCGCAATTTTGATGTAATGATGGTCGGACACCAGGTTATTCGTCGCGTCGAAACCCACCCATCCCAGATCCGGAATCAAGGCTTCGGCCCAGGCATGCAACTGGCTTGTTCCGGTGAAACCTGCTCCCTGATTCAGGTAACCACTAACATAGCGCGCTGGTATTTTGTTCTGCCGGCAGATCGAAATAAACAGGTGCGCATAATCCTGACAAACTCCTTTCCGGATTCGCAAAACCTCTTCGATGGGTGTATTTACGTCGGTACTTTCGGGCGAATACTCGAGTAACTGATACAGGAAACTGGTTAAATGGAGTAAATATTCGAAGATCTGAATTTCGCCGTTATATTCAGGAAAAGTATAATTGACAAGAGCCGGCATTTTTGTCAAATCGGTTGACCTTAAAAACAAGCTATTGTCAATCTGAAAGTCGAGTGAATGAATGAGCTCATATTCGTCAGATGGCAAAAGCGGACTGATATAGAACGGGTTAATTTCAGGTTTTGTAATTTTTGCCGACAACTTAAACCAGAATTCGGTGAACGGATTGCTGATGTAATAGTTGATGATTTCGAATCCGAAAATATTTTTGGAAATAAGCGTTTCCTGATTTTCAGAGCAATAAAATTTCAATTCCTGAACCTGCTGCGAATTGGAATCAGGAATGACCAACAATTGAAAATTGGCTTTCCTGACGGGGGCTTCGTACTTGTTTTCGATAAAATATTCAATGTAAAACTCTTCCATCAGAAAGAAAGGTATTTCTTTTCGAGCTCTGCTCCAATTTCCGTAATCCGGTCCTGCGTGTAGTTTAATAAGCCGTAAATATCATCTTTATATTCGTCAAACGAAAGGTAGCGATACTGTTCGTAGAGCTTTCCGATTTTGAAGCTGATTGTATTCGATTGCGGACTTTCATTCTGGCTAATCTTTGCTTCGTAACGTCGGATTCCGTTTAACGAATAGGCAATGGAACGCGGGCAATGCGGGTTGAGCATCAGGAATTCGAGCACTTGTTCGCGGTCGGGAATAGAACGGTAAAATTTGCGGTTCATGTCAAACGATTCCACGCAACGCAACAGGGTGGTCCATTCGAAGCTCATTTCGTTTACCGGATGACCGGTCTGCTCAATTTTATAAATGTCGTGCAATTTGGAGTTGATGATTCGGATGATCTGCAGCGCCCGTTCAATGTGCATTCCCAACAGAATAATAGCCCACTCTCCATCGTGAAGCAAAGTTCCGTATATCTTGCTGCTAACGATTGAAGTCTGATCCAGAATCAGCTGGTTAAATTCGTAAAGTCCGGTTGTCAGATAGACTTCCTGCGGATAACTGGTCGCCAGATGGTAGTATTTGTTGATGGACTCCCAAAGTTCTGTTGAAATAACATTTCGGGCACCGCGGGCATTTTCGCGTGCAAAGGTAATATTGCTGATAATCGAATTGGTATTTGAGGTATCCAGGCCAATTCTGAACAGGATGTCTTTTTCCTCCATACCTTCCATATCGAATATTCCGGCCATATACAGCATCGATTCGAGCACAAAATTCCGGTCGTAAGTTTTCAGAATCGGCGCATCGAGCGACGAAAAATAGATTTGTTTGCTATAGCGGGCAAAATGTTCGGCGCGTTCGATGTATCGCCCCATCCAGTATAAGTTGTTTGCTACTCTCGATAACATAGTTTCGTGTTTTTAATGACTCAATTAAGTAAAAGGAACAATCTGTTTTTTACTCACCCCGAAGCCCGATAAATCGGTCTTCCCCCCTCTCTTCGCGAAGAGAGGGGTCAGAACACCGTAGGTGTGATGGGGGTGAGTTCTTGTTCGAATACTGCAATAAATTATTTTAAAATACTCGCTAACCCAATACCCAGGTGTCTTTCGAACCTCCGCCCTGTGAGGAATTTACAATCAGGTTTCCACGTTTCAGAGCCACACGGGTCAGTCCGCCTTTCAGGATATATTCGGTATCTTTTCCCATCAGGCAGAAGGTGCGCAAGTCGATGTGGCGCGGCTCAAATTCCTTGGTTTCTTCGATAAAAGTGGCATGTACCGAAAGGCTCATAATGGGCTGGGCAATGTATTTTCGCGGATTCGATTTAATCCGGACTTTCACTTCTTCAATTTGCTCTTTGGTCAAAGTTGTGCCAATGGTGATTCCGTAGCCACCCGATTCGTCAACCGGTTTCACCACCAGCTTGTCGATATTCTCGAGTACATAGTTGACCTCCGATTCCTTTTCGCAGTGATAGGTTTTTACATTGTTCAGGATGGGTTCTTCGTTGAGGTAATATTTAATGATATCCGGAACGTAGTGATATACCGCTTTATCGTCGGCAACACCGGTTCCGGGAGCATTGGCAAGGGTTACATTTCCGGCGCGGTAAGCATTCATGAGGCCGGGAACTCCGAGCATCGAATCTTTCCGGAATACCAACGGATCAATAAATTCATCGTCAACCCGGCGGTAAATCACATCTACCCGAATTGGCCCGTGAATGGTTTTCATGTACACGAAGTTTTTGTCGACAAACAGATCGCGACCCTCAACCAGCGGAACGCCCATTTTTTGCGCCAGAAAGGAGTGCTCGAAATAGGCAGAATTGTACATGCCGGGTGTAACAACCACCACTGTCGGAACATCAATATTTTTTGGCTTAACTGTTTTCAGAATCTCCAGCAATTGCTCCGGATATTGATACACCGTTTTTGTTTTGAGCTTATCAAACAAATCGAACAGCGACTTTTTCAAAGCCAGCCGATTCGATAAGACGTAACTAACTCCTGAAGGGCATCTCAGGTTGTCTTCCAATATATAGTATTGTCCGTCAGTATGTTTAATTAAGTCGGTTCCTGAAATGTGGGTGTAAATTTTACCTTCCGGCGTGAAATCGACCATTTCTTTCAGGTAATTTTTCGATGAAAAAATCAGGTCGGCAGGCACCACCTTATCTTTCAGGATCAATTTCCGGTGATAAATATCGTCGAGAAAGAGGTTGATGGCTCTGTTCCGCTGAATCACACCTTTTTCAAGCTGCATCCACTCATCGTTTGGAATAATCCGTGGAAACAGATCGAAAGGAAATATCCGCTCATCGGGTTTTTTGTCATCGGAATAAACAGCAAAAGTGATTCCCTGGTTAAAGAATGCCGTTTTCACCTCGTTGTTGATCCGCTCATAATCTGAAAGACTCAGCTGATTAAAGCGTTCCACGATGCTTTGGTAATGCTCCTTCGGTTCTTTGGTCTCCTTGAAAACTTCATCGTAGTGGGAGTTGGTCAAACTGTATGAATCCAATATCCCCTTCTCCGCCTGTTTCATATCCTTTGGTTTTTATTTATTACAGTTTTATCGTCAAAGATTCAGTAGATCTTAAAATTGAATCTCATATTGACACGAATATAGCAAAATAACAATCAAAAAGACAGAATAGTTTACCGGATAATGTAAAAATAACACAAAGTACAGTTTGGGTTAATGTAAAAGGGAGTATGGTGATTGGTGTACCCTGCTGAATAGGAAGCTGGACGAAAATCCACAATTTGCGGCAATTTCGTTGATTGGTAAAGCGGAAAAATCCTGATGAAGTGAGCAGCTTTTTCGAGCCGAAGCCGGATGACGTCTTGTTTGGGTGTTACCAGCAGTGCCTCCGAAAAGATTTTCCGGAAATGAAAGGGGGTATAATTGGCTACAGCAGCCAGGGTTTCGAGCGAAACATCGCCGGTCAGTATACCGATATCGAAAACTGAAGCCTTAAAAATCCCATTAATTTTTAATCAATTTTAGACCGATCGCGGGTCCCTAATTCTCAGGCTTGGGCGTAAAGATGCCCACCGAAAACCACTGCTGCCGAACTTGACGACGTGCTGATGTTGCCGGTAGTTATTTTTTTATTTTTTCTTTGAGTTGTTCTAACTTTTTCTTTGCTTCTTCAATTTTCTCTTTCTTTCTTAATTCATCAAGTTTTTCATCCAAGATAATTTCAATTCCTACCCTAAGCGTGTCAAAATGAGCCAAACAGGTTTGTTCATCTAATTCATGGATGCCAAGACTTAAAATGGAGTACATTGATTTATTTTCAACTAAAAATGTAGGCAAATATTCACTCAATAAATCTATTTTATCTTCCATTCTTGCTTTTTGAAAATCACCATTAGAAATAACGCCATCTGATTCTGCTTGACTAAACGCTTCCGAAATTAAACTTTCAAAAATACGACGTAGATATACAAACGAACCAATACCAACTCCATTTGCTGCTAAACCAATTGCTTTTGTAAACTCTTTTAACTTGTTATCTGATAAAAGTTTTTTGTATTGTTTAACTTCATTGATGTGAAAGTCAGCGACTGAAGGAAATTGTCCAATTTTAACCAATATGCTCTTTTCTGGAATCCATAAAATAAAATACCTAAACTCATCTCCATACCTTTTGCATTTTATCCTCAATTCAGCATGTCCACCTTCATTAAAATAATCTCGGTGATAGTGACTTAGTGATCTAGATATTTGAAATGTGGATTGTATCTTTTTCCAAGGATTGTATCCTTCAAATGTATTATCTAAATCATCAATCTTTATAAATTCGTTCCATTCTTCTTCTTTGATTGTGATTGCATTATATATAGGAGTATCAAAGAAAAATTTTTCGACTGTAAAATCCATATTAGTAAGATTACTTTTGTTTTTGCCTATTTTAGTTTGTTGATGATGTTTTTTATAATTAAGTCATCAAAATCGTTTTCTCCCGCTATATTTTGCAATAGAGTTTTTAAATATTTCAATTTTTTATCCGAGTCAAATGAAATATATCTTCTATGGCTTTTAGGAGTTGAGTTAAAATACTTCTCTATTGTTTCCAAAAAATATCTTTCTAAGTCAATATTTTCAATAATATATTTATCAATTTCAGATACAAAATCTTGTGTTCCTTTAATTAGTGATGCCGTTTCTTTAAATGTGAAGTCGCCACCAGATTCCCATGTCTTTTTTAATTGTATTATTTCAAGTCCAGCAAATCTGCCTTTTAATTCATCTGCTTTCTCAACTAAGCAATTAAGACTTGATTCTCTAATTTCATTATCAATATCATAATGAAATGTGTAATTTCTCCACGTAATTAAAACTTCCATTAATGCTATTAAGATAGGATCAACATCAATTTCATCAGCGATAAAGATTGTTTTTTTATAAACAGATTGACCTGCTCTTGAAAATAGAATTGTAAATTGTTCAGATTCCAATAATTTTGGTTTCCTATTTAATTCAGTCATAAACATTTCTAAAGACTCAACCGCCCAAGCAAGAAACGATTTTAAGATGAATACTCGTGATCGTTCAGCTGAGCGTTTATAATCTCTTGGATTCCAAGATGTATTAAAGCTTTCGGGTTTTACCGTTATCTGTCCAGATTGAATACCATCTATACCAACAAGAGCTGTAATTAATAAATGATTTGCTTGTCCAAACCTTTTCTTAAATTCCTTTTTTGCAGGAGATATTTTCATTTTTTTTCTTAATAGTGCATCTGGCAAGAGTCGAACTTGCTCTCTTCCTTTAAAAGGACTATTTAGGTCTTAAAGGGAAGCGCCCCCCGGCTACAGATACTTTATATATTTACCGTCAACTAGTGAATAGCGGAAAATTTACCATACTCTTTCGAAGCTTTGGTTGTTGTGAAATCCAATTCCTCTATCCGTTTAGTCTTGTTTTCAAAGTTTTAAAAATAGGGACTTATGTTTATAAAACAAAACTATTTGAAGTTTATTTTCCAATCATTTTTGGAGTTAATACGCTTTGAACCAAATTGTCTGGAGGACCAATGATTTCCCGCTCTGCCCGGGGTTTGATTGGTGATTACTGCTTTTCAGAAATGCTCTCCCGAAACATAGACCCAAAGGTGGTTTTCGCGTTCGAAGCGCGATTTTTCGTGTATTTGCTGAGGTTTTCCGTTTTCGAGGTAAAGTGCTTTGAATTCTACGTAGCCAATTTCATCTTCGGGGCCACCGGCTTCGGTTTGCAGAATGCTCAATCCCATCCAGGTCATCGATTTGGCCCATTTTTCGATGCTCTTGCGTTCTTTTATTGGCCGGGTTTTTACCGAATGGCTGCGCATCAGGTAATCGGCGTTGGCAAAGGTAAAAGCCGTATAGCGCGAACGCATGAGTTGCTCTGCCGTTTCGGCCACTTTCTTTCCGGAGATGATCGGCTCGCAGCAATCGGGGTAGGAGAGCCCCGTTCCGCATGGGCATTGGGTTTGCATGGTGTTTTTATTTAGCGTACATGGCTGTCTCAAAAGTCATTGATCCCGTCATCCTGAACGTTCGACTGAGCTCACGTCGAAGGCTTGTTTCAGGATCCCAACGCATTGTATATCAGATCCCGAAATAAATTCGGGATGACCAGATTCGCAAGCATTTTGACTTTTGAAACAGCCTATTAAAATGAAGTGCTCACAATACTTTCCATCGTGTATTCTTCCATTGGTTTTGTTCTTCACTGTTCAGAAAAGTCCAGACCACCATTCGGCTGATTTTGTTTCCCTGTCCCATCGGGATGGTTTCAACCCCAAAAGCCTCTACCTCTTCAAGGGTGCGGTAAACACTTTTTAGGTTCGATTCCTTCGAAATCAAAGTTGAAAAGCAGAAACAGTTTGCCGCGAATTTCTTGCTTTGAAAAATCATGTTCCTAACAAATTTTTCTTCGCCGCCATCGCACCACAATTCGTGGTTTTGTCCGCCAAAATTCAGGGCGTCCTCCGCTTTTTTATCGAGCTTCAGGTGGTGAATCTTCCGGAGTGAGCCGGCCAGCGCCTCTTTTTCCGAAGCATGAAACGGCGGATTGCAGATCGACAAATCAATCATTTCGTCTTTCCGGATAATTCCGTAGAAATAGTCTTTCGGATTGGTTTGCAGTTTACAGCTTACCTTTCCCTGCAGCGTTTCATTGGAGGCAATAATGCGGTTTGCCGATTCAATCGCCACCGGATCGATGTCGGAGCCAATAAACGACCAGCCGTATTCGGTAGTTCCGATGATGGGGTAGATGCAACTTGCGCCAAGACCAATGTCGAAGCATTTGATGGCCTCGCCCGTCGGAATTTTTCCGTAGTTATTGCGGCACAGAAAATCGGCGATGTGGTGAATGTAATCGGCTCTTCCGGGAATGGGCGGACACAAATAACCCGCAGGAATATCCCAGTTGGCAATGCCGTAATGGAAATTCAGAATGGCTTTGTTCAGCGCTTTTACTGCTTCAGGATCGGCAAAATCGACCGACTCGTCGCCATAAAGGTTGGGTTTTACAAAGGCGGCCAGTTCCGGAGATCGCCCGATGAGTTGTTTAAAATCGTATCGTTCGCGGTTTTTGTTTCGTGGGTGCAGTTTCGGTTTCTCGGCCGGATGTTCTTTCTTTTTCTGAAGCATGGGAATTCTGTCTCTGGGTTTGAAGGTGCAAATTTAGAATATAAACAACAGAAAGCAGTAATCACCCGAATTTGATTGTGTTTATCGGATGCTCTCGCTCATGCAGGCAGCTGTATATTTTGTCTTAATGAGAGAAAAAGATAGGCCAAACCTCCTAAGACTGAAACTACAATCAGGTGAACAATTAATGTAATCATCCAGTTGAATTTGTTGTATTTGGCAATCCCAACCATTAATATACGGAAGCCCAGAAACCACAGAAAAAGATTGGTGAGCGGATTTTGGTGGGTAATAATTTCCACATTATTTCTTATCATCCCAACGATGATAAAGGGAATAGTTAAAAAGGCACCTAAAATATTTGGCAAAAAGGAGTAGACAAGTAGGGTTCTTACCTCAATAAGACTTGCCGTTCCTTTAAATCCATTGCAAATTTTCCAATAAAAATAGCCTATGCCATAAACAATTGGGAAAAATATAAATGGACTACCTGCCAGAAAAAAAATCAGTTCATCAGAACCTTTGGAACTAGTTATTGAGCCTGCTAAATATTTGGGAAGTATTCCGACGATTGCTCCAAAAGTAATAATTAGATATTGAGTGATTTGGCTGGGCCGTTCATCGTTTAGCTCATCAAGTGTTTTTGATGGAAAAACAATAAGTTTAAGGTAGTTGATCATGGATGCCTGCATTTGAGTTTGGGATAATGCAAGTTAAAACATAATTATTTCAAAACAAATAGTTATGGAGTGAATGTTTTGCCGTGAAATTAGAGACTGTTTAGATTTCATGTTTTTGATTTTTCGGTTCACCCCAAACCCTGAAGGGAGTCCGAAAAATCCCAGTCTGACATCTGGCAGGAAAAATCACCCTTCAGGGGTGGGGTAAATTTTTGATTTTTATGCGCCATTTCAAATTTTAAACAGTTTCTTACTTTACTTATTCCGGTAATCGCCGGCATAGTCGATGGCGCACATCGACAGGTAGCTGGGGTGGTTTCCGTTGGCGACTCCGGCAAAACGAAAACAGGGATTCAGGATGTTTTTGCGGTGTGCGCGGGATGAAACTCCATCATCGATCAAGAGGGCAATCACGATTTGCCGCGCTTCGAAACTTCCGTAGGTAATGTCCTCGGCCGAGCAAATGTCCCAGCTGCCATATTTTTCGATGCGTTTTTGAGGAGCCATTCCATTTCGGGTGATGTGTCCGATTCCACCATGCTTTTGCTGGTCGGCAACCAGGTCTCTGGCAGCTTTTGCCAGTCCTTCAGCCGGCTTCACGATGGACATCGGTGCGGTTTTATGCAGCACCTGAATACATTCATCCAACGGGAGTATACCTTCCTGCGATTTCACCGGATCCTGTCCCGGATAGGTGTACAACTTTCCGGAATAGGCGGTACGAAGTTCTTCCAGGTAATCGTCGGCGTATTGTTTCGGATTGCTTCTCACTTTATTGAGTTCGTGAATGACCTGTTGTTCAAGCAGGTTCATATAGGCCGCATCTTTTGCCGTATTCAGCTCAATAGGCCACTCTTTTTCTTCCGGAAAGATTGGTCCTTCCGGTGAATTGAATCCTGAGAAAAGCAGAAACAGACTGATAAATAGATAGCGCATCCGGAAATTTGTTTTGTGTTTGGCCAAAGGTATTTAAAACGACAACAAACACTGCCAGATAAACATGTTTCCGAACGAATCCACATCTTCCCAGATTTGTTTTACCAAAGGTTCATCCCCATTGATCGATGGTATTTCTTTGCGTTTTTCTTCCCAAGGAATGCACAAACCGGCTTTGTTGGCCGGATTGATGCGGCTTCCCATGCCATATTCTTTCCCGAAAATAGTTCCGGGAGTTGGTGCATTTTGAGCATCAAGTTCGAGTAGAGTAGCGCTTCCATCAGAATAAACGCCGTATTCGCGGGTAAAATCGGTTAAAACCTTCATGTTTTCGATGGTGGCATCGTTCTGGATAATCGCGCTGGCATCCATGATGTAACCGCCATTGCGGGCCACTTCGTCAATCACTTTTTTGCAGCGGGCGCGGATTTCATCCGGAGTTCCGTATGAAAGCAGCGTATTTGGTATTCCACCGCTCAGGCAGAATTTATGTCCGATGGTTCGGTGTGTTTTGAAAATATCGCCGCTGTCGACATGGTAAACAATACTCTTTTCAGGCAAATCATTGAAATGATTGAGGTGGTGGTCCCAGCTTCCTTCGGCATAAAACAAGGTCTGATGCCCGTTTTTCCACAATTCTTCAATAATGGGTCGGACGGTTGGCCAGTAATGCGATTCGAATTCACCTTCAGAAACAAAAGGCACACAACCCCGGTGCATCCAGTAACCAATCGGAACCTGTTTTTTCGGATCGGCGGAATTGAGCGCCACATTGTACAAATGCGGCATCAGCGCTTCGCAGGCTTTGCGCACTTTGTCGGGTTGGGTCATCATGTCCATGGTCAGGCCCATGTAGCCACGCAGTTTATCGCCAATAATATCGAACGGCGCCTTAAAAATACCGTTGATGGCCGAAACCGTTCCGCTATCGGTTCGCAATTTATCGACGTGTGGCCCGTAGGCATTGAAGTAATTGAGCATGGCCATTCCACCTTTTACCAAAGCGAGGTTATTGCGGTAACTGGTGGCGGTTCCCATCGGCGAGATATCGGCAGAAACGCGCGGAAGCCATTTGTTGTATAGGAAAGCGGTCGGATCGTCAATCAGTTCGTCGTATTCGTCTTCCTTCATGAACGATTTTCCTTCTTCCGGCTCGCGGTACTGAAATCCGTTGACAGCCGGCACATCGATTCCGGGAACTCCGTAGTAAGTTATTCCGATAGCCTGAGTCAGTCCGGTCCACACATAAACCATGTTCGAAACCACGGCATCCCAGTCGAAATCTGCCGCACATTTTCGAGCGGCTATAAAAGCGCGATTGTAGTCGTGCACCACATCCTGGCAAGTCATTCCGGCATATTTGGCCGTGAACTCAGCAACAAACGGACGAATCGGAATACGGTCTGGCTTTTCGTTGCGCATGGCGGTGAGGTATCGGCTGAGACGCTGGCGGTAGATTTCTTCGGTGGTCGACATGTTGAATCGGGTTAGAAAGTTAGCAGTTAAATATACCACTCTTTGCCGGAAAGATAGCTGTCGCATTTCTAAATTTTCCGGTTAGTAAATTGATCCGGAACATGGATTTTGTATGTTTGCTCCGGATTTTATTCGTTGACATTGACAAAAAAGTACCTGAACCGATATGTATAGCAAAAATCTGTTGATGGCAGCAGCCTGTCTGGCCATAGCCATGTTTGGAATGGCTTGTGTTGCATTGGGAACTATAAGCGATTACCTGACCAATACGTTTGCAGTTGACAAAATCTTTATTGGGTTGCTGGCTTCATTGTTTGCTTCCGGGGCCTTGGTTGGATCAATCTCTTTTGGCCCGATAGTCGATCGTTTTGGGTATAAGTTTATTTTGATTGTCAGTTTAATTTTGCTTTTATCGGGCTTTGAGGTTATTGGCAGAACCAGCCAGTTGAATGTGATTCGCATCATGGTTTTTCTTTTTGGACTTGGCGGCGGAATTATCAATGGCGGCACGAGTGCTTTGGTTGCCGATTTGTATACCGACAAGAAAGGCGCATATCTCAGCATACTTGGTGTCTTTTGGGGAGTTGGCGCTTTAAGCTTTCCACTTGTTACCTCAATTTTGCTTACTCAGGGGATGAATTATTTTTCCATTTTAACTCTGGTTGGCTTGTTTACCCTGATTCCGATGGTGATGTTCGCCGCGCTAAAATGTCCTCCCGCCAAAAATTCAGGAGGTGTTCCTTACCGGAAATACCTCGACATGATTAAGAATCCTACGATTCTGCTGATTGGATTCTTTTTGTTTTTCCAAAGCGGATTCGAGACTTTGACTACCACCTGGACTCCCAAATATTTTCTCGAAATGTATTCGTCGAACATGCAATCGGCACTGTTGTCGCTGACTGTCATGAGTATAAGTTTGACCATTTCCCGCCTGCTGTTGGGCTACGTCCTGAAGAAGATTGAAAACTGGAAAGTCTTGTTGGTTGGTTTGCTTATCACTATTACAGGCCTGATTGTGATGCGGTTTGGAAACTCTTTTACGGCAGGATTGCTTGGTATTGGTATGCTTGGATTTGGCGCTGCTGCTGCATTCCCGGTAATGCTGGGCTATGTTGGTGCAATGTATCCCGAAATTTCGGGGGCTGCATTTAGTCTTGTTTTATTTATTGCACTTACCGGAAATGCATTACTCAATGCTCTTGGTGGTTTTGTTTTCGAGAAGTTTCAGATTTCGAGCTTTGCCTTTTTTATGGTCGGAATCCTACTCATCATGCTGTTGCTTTTGTTCCTGATAATACAAAGAATGAAAAAGCAGCCTGAATAATAAATATGGGGATTATATCTTGAAAAGAATATATACCAGCATCAAAATATGGTTAAAAAAAGCGAAAGCAGCCTGTTGACAGGTAACTTTCGCTTTTTGTTTAGGTTTAAGTGATGCCTTAATTTAAATTTTGATGAAGATTTTATTTTTGAACATCCAGTAGCAAACATACCACAAGCTGGCCCATACCGATAGACTGATCAGAATTTTAGTCGTTAGTTCGCCTGTCCAGCTAAAAAACGTATTGACAATGGGTTTAAAAACTTCGGAAAGAATGTCTGCACCACCGAATTCGAAGAGTAGGTAAATAAAAATACAGTTCATTCCGACGATAATAAAGGTTTTTGATCCAGCAGCAAAGCTCTTTTTAACGTCAATCAACCAATACGAAAAGCAAAGTGCCAGAATTGCCCAACCGCCACTTGCAAATACGAACGAAGAAGTAGCTATTTTCTTTATTATCGGGGTAATCCCCAACAAATCAAGCGAGAATCCAACAGCAAGGCAGCTCACGCCGGCCAGTATCATTACTTTAATTTTCTCTGCCGAAGTTTTGTTACTCATCAACAGTTTGCCAAAAAGAACGCCCCAAACCGTATGCGCAATGGTCGGAATCGCGTTTAGCGAAGCCCAGATGCTTGTTTTATCTGTGCCTTCAATTTTCGTATTCACCCAGGCACCCAGGTTGTGGTAAGCTTCCCACGGATGATTAAAGCCTTCAACAGGGGAAAAGCGGTAAGCCAAATCGACCAGCAGCAACACCACCAAGGTGAAGATTACCTGAAACGAAATGCTTTTCTTCATAATCAGGAAAGCAACCAAATATGTTACTGACAGTTGCGCCAATACGTTTTGTAGTTTGAAAACAATATGGTCCGATCCGCTGCAATAAATTAACCAGCCCAGTAAAAGCAGAATCAATGACCGTTTAAATGCATGTTTCAAAATGGTGCTGTCGGTGTCTCCTTTTTTCTGTCGGTTGACAACTGCGAATGGAATGGCTACCCCAACAATGAACATGAAAAACGGCTGAATAAGATCCCAAAAATGCAATCCGTTCCATTCGTGATGACTCAGTTGTGTTCCCAAAAATTGAACGAACCCGTTATTTACATGTTCCAGATGTCCGTATATCCGCGAGCTTTCTCCGATAAGCAGGAACATGGTCAATCCACGAAAAAAATCGATGGAAGTTACACGTTCGCTTAGGGGCAGACTTTGTTTCAGCTCAGGCTTTCCCAATGTTGTCATATAATTTAGTTATTTAGGTTTTTGCAGTTTTCAAATGTAAAAATCTTCGCGGTCAGTCGTCGATAAATCAAACAGAAAATCACCAATTTTTTCGGTGAGTAGTCGAAAGAATTTTTCACCTTTTTCAGCAGTCGCTTTGGCCGGGTTGCCAATACCTGTGTCGGCTGTAACACTTGTCCAGCGGCGCTCTGCCCAGCCCCAGCCTTCGTGCATGGCTTTGAATTTATATTTTTTTGCTGCACCGTCGCCTGCCTCCTGAAGCGGTAAAACCCATTCCGGTTTCAGGTAAAGCATCAGGCTGGTTTCTACTTCGCCTGCATGTTCGCCCAAATCTTCAAAAATAGTATTGGCCTCTTTTACTTTGTACCAGTTCACTTCCGAAAGAAACATTTTTGGATACTTCAGTCCCAATTCGCGCAGCATTTGCCTGAAGTCGTTTCCTCCATGGCTGTTCAAAATTACCAGCTTGAATATTCCTTGCCGGTTGAGGGTTTCAATGATATCATTCAGGATGGCAAACTGCGTTGACGGATTCAGGTTCATGTCGAGTGTAACATCAAACTGGCCGGTATTTACACCGAAGGGAATTGCGGGTAATACAATCACTTTGCTTCCCTTTTCCCATGCGATTCGGGCGGCTTCAGCTGCAATAGCGTTGGCTTCAACATTGTCGGTTGAATAAGGTAGGTGATAGTTGTGTGCTTCGGTTGCTCCCCAGGGCAGTACAACCAGTTGATACTGTTCGTCTTTTACAGTTTTCCAGTTGGTTTCGGCTAAAATATACGGTCTCATTATCGGGTTTATTGGTTTTGAATTGTCTTTTAGTGTCTGTTCCTGATTTGTTTCGTTCACGAAATTGCTTAAAACTGTGCAATCGAATGCATTTCAGAAATATTTCAATTAAATGTTTTCAGTTAGCGCTTTTTACCTTTTTACTTTTGCCTTGGTTTGATACCTTTAAGGCGAATTTTAGAGCCACTAAAATTAGAAATAAATACGGGATTCAGGTTTTTTGCAGTTCCTGAATTAAATGACATAAACCAACTAAGTTACAAGTTATGACCAACGATCGCCGAACTTTTATTAAACAATCGACTACAGTAGCGGCTGCCATAAGCGTTTTTCCTACCCTGATGAATGCCGGATGTGTGGGAGCAAATGAGCGGGTTACAGTAGCACTCATCGGTTGTAATAATCAAGGATTTACCAATTTGCAATCATTCCTGAAACTCCCCAATGTGGTATGTGCCGCCTTGTGCGATATCGACCAGAATGTATTGGAAAAACGAGCAGCCGAAGTAGAAAAAATGACTGGCAAAAAACCTACACTTTATAGTGATTTCAGGAAGGTACTTGAGCAAAAGGATATTGATGCTGTAATTATCGGTACACCCGACCACTGGCATTGTATTCCGATGATTTATGCTGCCGAAGCTGGTAAGGATGTGTATTGTGAAAAACCGCTGGGCTATACTATCGAAGAATGTAACCTGATGGTAAAAGCAACCCACCGCTACAAAACTGTTGTTCAGGTTGGGCAGTGGCAGCGCAGCGATCCGCATTGGCTCGATGCTGTCAAATACATTCAGGCCGGAAACCTTGGACGTGTACGTTCGGTTCGGGCCTGGTCGTATGTAGGCTGGAAAAAATCTATTCCGGTTGTTGAAGATGGCTCGGCGCCTGCCGGAGTCGATTACAATATGTGGCTCGGGCCACGTCCGGAACGCGCTTTTAACAAAAACCGGTTTCACGCAACATGGCGGTGGTATTGGGATTATGCCGGTGGAGTTATGACCGATTGGGGAGTTCATCTGCTCGATTATGCCTTATTCGGAATGAATCAGTATGTGCCTAAATCGATCAGTTCCAATGGCGGTAAATATGCTTTTCCGACCGATGCGATGGAAACACCTGACACCATGATGGCCATGTATGATTTTGGCGATTTCGGTATTTTATGGGATCATACCATCGGAATTTATGGCGGTCAGTTTAAACGCCGCGGACATGGCGTAGCGTTTATTGGCGAATACGGAACATTAATTGTCGATCGTGCCGGATGGGAAGTGATGGCCGAAAACAAAAGTACAAGCGCCAAAGAGGGTTTTGCTGATGTGCCAATTCAGCAAGGTACAAATAACGGCCTCGATTTACACGTTGCCAATTTTATCGATTGTATTAAAACACGCAACAAACCGAATTGCGACATTGAAATAGGTGCGCACATTGCACGTTTTGCACAGATGGGAAATATTGCTTACCGTTTGGGACGGAAGATTGTTTGGAATGACGAAAAGCAGGAATTCCTGAATGATCCCGAAGCTAACGCACTAACGAAGGCAAATTACCGCGCCCCTTGGTCGTTACCTAAAGTATAGACTTTACTCCATTCTACACACAGGGAGGCTCTATGTCGCCCTGTGTGCAATTTACCGACTAAACCTAACCCAATGAAACAGCTTATTCTTATTTCCGTTTTCCTGATTCCATTTTTTAGTTTTTCACAACCGAAATTAAGTCCGGCCAAAATGGCAAAAACTGATTTGCTCGAAGCCTGGACTCCTTCCAATATTCATATAAATGGATATCTGGGCGGAAAAATGGATTTGTGCATCAATGAGCGAATTAAAAAGCAAGATGTACAGCATTTGATTGATCCGTTTAAAACCCGGAATGAGACCCGTTTGTGGCAAACTGAGTTCTGGGGGAAATGGATTCTTTCGGCCATTGCTGCCTATGAGTACAATCACGATCCTGAACTGTTGAAAATTATTCAGAATGCTGTTTCCGGTTTACTCGCTACCCAAACGGCTGACGGCTATATTGGTAATTATTCTCCGGAAGCGCAGTTGCAGCATTGGGACATCTGGGGAAGGAAATACACAATGCTCGGACTACTGGCTTATTTTGATATTTCAGGAGATAAAAAGGCACTGGATGCTGCACGGAAAGTTGCCGATCATTTATTTACGCAGGTTGCCCCGGGCAAGGCAGATATTGTAAAAACGGGGAATTATCGTGGAATGCCAAGCAGCTCGATTCTGGAGCCAATGGTATCCCTGTACCGGCATACCGGAGAAAAACGTTACCTCGATTTCGCCAAATATATAGTTGCCCAATGGGAAACTGCAGATGGCCCGAAATTGATTAGCAAAGCTGCTGAAGGAGTTGCTGTGGCAGACCGCTTCCCGTTCCCCAAATCATGGTGGTCGTGGGAAAATGGACAGAAAGCTTACGAGATGATGTCGTGCTATGAAGGATTGCTCGATCTTTTCCGGATTACCGGTGAACCTACTTACCTGAAATCGGCCGAACTGGCCGTACGGAATATTATCGATACCGAAATTAATGTGGCCGGATCGGGAACAGCCTTCGAATGTTTTTACCACGGCGGACAAAGGCAAACCGAACCAACGTATCATACAATGGAAACCTGCGTGACGTTTACCTGGATTAAGCTGTGCAATAACCTGCTTCGCCTTACCGGAAACCCCATGTATGCCGATCAAATCGAAAAATCGGTTTACAATGCGTTGTTAGCTTCGATGAAATTCGATGGTTCGCAAATCGCCAAATACAGTCCACTCGAAGGAATGCGCCACGAGGGTGAGGAGCAGTGCGAAATGCACATCAACTGCTGCAATGCCAATGGTCCGCGTGCATTTGCGCTTTTACCAAAATTGGCTTTAATGACAAGTGGAAACGAAATACTGGTCAATCTTTACAGCCAATCTTCAGCTTCGGTTCAGTTAAATCAAAAAAATAGAGTGACATTGGAGCAGGTTACCACCTACCCGGAATCAGATCAGGTAGAAATCACAGTACAATCTGAGAAACCTGAAACGTTTACTTTGTCATTGCGCATTCCGGAATGGAGTACCAAAACTTTGGTTTCAGTAAATGGCATTCCTGTTAATGGAACTCATTCGGGCAGCTATCAGAAAATTAACCGCGAGTGGAAATCAGGAGATAAGGTAGTTTTAAAACTGGATATGAGTGGCCGCTTAATTGCACTCAATGGCTATCAGGCAATCATGCGCGGACCTGTTTTGCTCGCGCGCGACTCACGATTTAACGATGGTTTTGTTGATGAGGCTGCAATCATTCGTCAAAAGAACAACGAGGTTGAACTTCTTCCTTCAGCCGGCAAACAAGAACACATCTGGATGTCGTTTACTGCACCGCTGGTTTTGGGAACCGATTTGGAAGGTGAAGGCCGTAATCCGAAGCAGATTCATTTCTGCGATTTTGCTTCGGCCGGAAACACATGGAGTGCCGATTCGCGATACCGAGTTTGGATTAAACAAACCTTGAATGTGATGAATGCGATATATAAACCGTATTAAAGTGCAAGGGCACTGCTTTTAACAAATAGCAGCGCCCTTACTTATTCAGGCCTATTCTTTTATAATTTTTATGGATTGCTTATTTATTTGTAAAAAATAAGTTCCGGGCACTTGTTTACTAATATCAATTTTGTCCTTATCGGATTCGGTTGTTTTCTCAACAACCAGATCACCATTAGCTGCAAATACACTAATCTTCGACTTTTGATTCAAAGGTAACCCTTCAATATTAATAATTCCGGTAGTCGGGTTCGGATAAACTTTGATCGTTGATAAGTCGATCTCATTGAATTCGTTACCTGTCGCAAATGCGGCTCCTGTTTTAAATGTCCAGGTGGCAATATCTGTTATTCCGTCGAATGAATTTCCAGCCAGATCGGTGAGGGCTTGATTGTCAAGAATCACGTAATACCAGGTGTTTTTATTAAGTCCATTCTGGGTGGACGAATAACCTACATTGATATTTTTTCCAGTGATCATTCCAGATGTAATTGGAATATTTAAAGTTGAAGTAGATGTGCCAACTTTACAAACTTTTAATAAACCACCCGAACCAAGCTTGACATTTTCACTAAATGACAGATTAAACAAGGGGTGATTGTTCTGGATTGTTTCATTATTCGGATTCCAATAAATCAATTGCGGTTTGGTGAAATCTCCAATCGTGTAAGTTAATGTCTGACCGGCAAATTTGTTCATATTGGGCGATTGGTCTCTGATTGCATCAGAAAGAACAATAGAAACGGTCGTTTGCTCTTCTGCTGATACTGTTATGGTGTAAGTGTCACCAGAACCTGAAACATTTTCCAGTTTTCCGCCAACAACAGTTATTCCATTCGGAACATTTGTGACTGGCACATTAAACTTCAGGCCAATAGTAAATACAGTTGGCGCTGGAATAGCTGGTGGTGTAACTGTCAAGGTTGGGCCATTCAGCGAATAAACTACTAAAGTTGCACTACTGCTGATTGCAGTATTTATGGAACACGAACTGCTTACGTAGCATCGGTATTGATACCCATTCATGCTCATGCTTGTACTGCTTAAACTTAATTTAGAGGTTGAAACGCCTGAATGTTGAAAATCAACAGGAACATTAGTCCATCCATTGCCTTTGTTGTATTGCCATTGGTATAAATTGTCTGAACCTGATGCTGTAATACTAAAACTGGCACTTTCCGGAGCTGTTTTATACTGGTTGTTCGGATTGGAGGTAATAATTGGTGCGGTACAACTTACGCCAACCGACATGGTAATTGAATTCGATGTTGCTAAAGCCGGATTGGCACAGGGTAAACTTGAACTCATTACGCAAGTAACAACTTGTCCGTTGGTGAGTGTAGATGTGGAGTATGTCGGGCTATTGGTTCCTACATTACTCCCTTGTACTTTCCACTGGTATGTTGGATTTGTTCCCCCGTTGCTTGGTGTAGCCGTAAATGCAACCAGTTGTCCGGGCGTTATTGTTGAAGATGGAGAAGCGCTAATAGTTACTCCGGCTATTGTTGCCGAATTCACTGTAATGTAATTTGTCCGGGTCATAGTACTTGTACCAGATACATTGGTGACTGTTAGTTTTACGGTATAAGTACCCGCTTTGGAGTAGGTATGCGTTGGGTTTTTAATCGTATAATCAACCGACCCATTGTTGTCGATATCCCATGTCCATGAGGTTGGAGTTCCGGTACTGACATCCGTGAAGTTTACTGTCAGTGGAGAACATCCTTCAACCTGATTTGCTGAAAAACTTGCTGTTGGAGAAATATTTGCAGTAGTTCCGCAAGCCGAATTTAACGCATTAAACCTGATGTCACCATCGTAGTTTTTTGCCTTTGCATAGAAACAGTATTGCGTGTTTGCCGAAAGCCCAGTAATAGTTTTTGTACCCCATGTACTTTTGGTCTGGAATACTTCAGTGTTTCCTAAAGTTCCATTGGCTTGAACATACTGAGAGGTAGTTGTGCAGTAAATTGAATAAGTTGTAATTGCCGGATTTGCAATTGGTGTTTCAGTATTTAGCGCTATACTAAGAGAACTGGATGTGCCTTGATTGATGGTAGGTACTGACGGAACATCGCAAGCCGTATAAATGGGTTTAGGCGAAGCATAGGTATAACTACTGTATAATGCAGGGGTACATTTATATGCTCTCACCCGATAATAGATTGGAATGTTAGGCGAGTCGTGTAAATTAATTTGCCAACTATATCCAGGATCTCCACCCCAATCGGTGTTCCACAAAATTCCGTCAAACGAATACTCAAAGAAATATCCGTCAGCTCCCGATACAATGCTACAAGATAAATTGGTGGTATGCTCCAGTCCATTGGCCGGATTTCCGATTGATGTTGTGCAGGTAGCTGGTGCTGAAGGTGCAATGCATGATGTTGGATTAACCGTTATTGTTACGGATTTGCATGTTGTATTGGTTCCGCAGGCCGTTGCCTGAACATAGTAGGTTGTGGTTACAGCAGGTGAAACTACTAAAGAAGCGCCCGTCCCTACTTGTGTGCCACCACAACTTCCGGTGTACCAAATCCAGCCCGGTGCCGAATTGAGTGTTCCTCCATTAACTTGTAATGTAGTTGATTGGCCTGATGTAATTGTTGTCAGACTGGCTGTTGCACTTGTTGGCGTGGTAGGTGCAGTGCAATTGGTAACAGTTATTGTTACCGATTTGCAGGTTGTTGAAACACCGCAAGCTGTTGCCTGAACATAGTAGGTTGTGGTTACAGCAGGTGAAACTACTAAAGAAGCGCCCGTCCCTATTTGTGTGCCCCCACAACTTCCGGTATACCAGATCCATCCCGGGGCGGAATTGAGCGTTCCTCCGTTTACCTGCAAAGTTGTCGATTGTCCTGATGTGATACTCGTTGAACTGGCGGTTGCACTGCTTGGTGACACCGGCGCTGTGCAGGATGTTACCGTTATTGTTACTGATTTGCATGTTGTACTGGTTCCGCATGCTGTTGCCTGAACGTAATAGGTCTTTGTTGTGGTTGGCGAAACTACCAAAGAAGCACCCGTTCCCACTTGTGTGCCGCCACAACTGCCGGTATACCAGATCCAGCCCGGAGCCGAATTGAGTGTTCCTCCGTTTACCTGCAAAGTTGTCGATTGCCCCGATGTGATACTTGTTGAACTGGCTGTTGCACTGGTTGGTGAAACTGGTGCAGTACAAACTGTCACTGTTACTGATTTACAAGTTGTACTTGTTCCACAGGCAGTTGCCATCACGTAATAAGTCGTTGTTGTGTTTGGAGAAACCAACAAAGTTGTTCCTGTTCCTACCTGTGTTCCTCCGCAGCTACCACTATACCAAACCCAGTTTGGAGCGGAATTCAGGGTTCCTCCATTAACTTGTAAATTGGTCGATTGTCCGGCGCTTATTGTTGTAAGGCTGGCCGTTGCGCTGGTTGGTGTAACCGGCGCAGTACAAACAGTCGTTCCGCAGGTAGCATTTGTTGCGCTATATCGAATGTCACCGTCATTATTCTTTGCTTTAGCATAGAAACAGTATTGCGTATTACCGGTAAGACCAGTAATTGTTTTTGTACCCCAGGCACTTTTAGTCTGAAATACTTCGGTACTTCCCAATGTTCCATTTGATTGCAGATACTGCGAAGTCGTTGTGCAATAAATCGAGTACGTTGTAATGGCTGGATTTGCAACCGGAGTTTCGGTATTCAGTGTTAAATTAAGTGAGCTGGAGGTGGCTCCATTCACGATTGGTGATGCCGGAACATCGCAGGCAGTATAAATGGGTTTTGGCAGAGTGTAGGTGTAATTGCTATATTGTTTTGGTGAGCATTTGTACGCTCTGACACGGAAATAGACTGGTATATTGGGTTTGTCTCCAAAGTCGACATAATTGGTACAGGTTCCCGCGCAGCTTGTATCATACCAATTTGCCACCCAGGCAACTCCATCCAGTGAATAGTCCCACATGTATCCATCAGCTCCGATTACGGTTGGAACATAAAAATTTATCTTATGACTTGTCCCGTTTGCAGGACTTCCGATGGAAGCTGAACTGGAAGCTGGTGCTGATGGTGCCGAGCAATAGGTTATGGTTATTGATTTGCAGGTTGTAGCTGTCCCGCAGCCAGTAGCCTGCACATAATAGGTTGTTGTAACGATAGGCGAAACCGTTAAAGTAGAACCCGTTCCCACTTGGGTGCCACCGCAGCTGCCGGTGTACCAAATCCAGTTTGGGGCTGAATTAAGTGCTCCTCCATTTACCTGTAGCGTAGTGGATTGACCTGGTGTAACGGTGGTTAAACTGGCTGATACACTGGTTGGAGAGGTAGGTGTTCCAATTGAAACTACTAAACTACTCGATGCTCCTGAGCATTTGGCATTGTTTGCTTTTACCTTAATCGTACCACCGGCAACTCCTGTAGTCACTGTAATTGATGTTGAGGTCGAACTTCCAGTCCATCCGGTCGGGAGTTCCCAGGTGTAGTTAACTGCACCTGTTACTGCTGCAATGCTGTAGGTCTCGGATACAGACGGGCAGACCATTGTTTTTCCACTTATTGCACCGGGAGTTGTGGGCAATGCATTTACAGTGACAGCCAATGAACTTTCGGCAGTGGTACCTAAGCTGTTTTGCGCTTTTACCTTGATGCTTCCGGACTGTGCCGTCGCTCCAAACGTAACAGTTATACTGTTTGTGGTGCTTGTCCCTGTTGCCCCTGTTGGTAAAGTCCATGTGTAGGAAGCTGCATTTTGGATGGCAGGTACCGAGTATGTTACTGCTGTTTGGCCAGCACAAACTTCAGTAAGTCCGGTTATAGAACCAATGGCATCGGGTACTTTTGCCGGAAATACTTTTATAATAGCTGCCTGATCGTTGTTAAAAGTATATCCATTAGGTGCATCTGGACTAAGGGCTCCAATAAGAAAATATCCATCAGCAGATCCTCCCCATCCCCAATTTATATGAAATTTATTATTCGCATCGTAGCCATCACATACAAAAGCATGTCCACCAACTGGGCCATCACCTCGATACCAGATTGGACGGTGAGAGTCTAATTCGAGTTTTAATAGATTGATCCAGTTATTTTCTGTATAATCACTTCTCCAAACATACACTGCATCTGTAGAATAATTAAAGTAATTCTCTAATGAAGTGGGCGACATTCCTGCACTTGAAGCATCAGGCCCATAATTCATATTTACAGCAATCCCACAATGATACATTAATGTTGCAACCGCATCATTTTGACTGCTAACGGAATTGGTCATTAATGTCCATTGATAAGTAGTCGCTCCAAAGTCAGCAGAAAGTGCTCCATAAGTGGCGTGTGTATAGGTGCGGCTCCCTGTTCCTGTAATCGGATAATTCCAATATTTCAGTATTTGGGCCATAGATGTGGCCACACATCCTGTTAAAGCATGGGAACAAGGACCAGCAGCATCTGTAGGACACAAAGCATTGTAATAACATCCTTGATTCCATTTGGTTTGCAAAAGTGGCCCTACCGTAGTTGCTGTTTCCAAATAGTTGACAGAGCTTAAATTGTCCCATTGCTGAGTTGTTTTACTGTCAGCCTGCAGGTTATTCTTTTTGATGTAGGCAATTTCCTGTTTCCTGTTTTCCATCCATTCCACGAATGCGGGAGGCTGGTTGGCTTCATCAAAGTTTCCTTCTAACGAGTAGCCAATAATTGGATAGGCTCGTCTGTCAGCAGAGACAATAACAAAACTCTTGTTAATGCTGTCATTTAGCACAAAATACAGTGTGTCATTATTCTCAGTTGATGTTGCAGCGGTAGAAAATTGAAATTTAGTCCGGCTTGGACCAGCTGATTTCAGATTTCCCTTACTAACGGTCTGCATATGATTCTTGGCAATTTCCTTTGCTGTATTGATGGTGATTGATTGCGCATACAAAATGCTGCTCGTCAAAATCAAAAAAGCTGTCAGTAAAATTGGGATAGTAATTCTCATTGATGATGGTTTTATGGGTGGAAGGTTGCAGTTAATAGGTTTGTTATGAATATCAAATATTGTTGATTGTTTATTTGGTTTGTTTGTTGGAAATAGGAATGATTCATGTTATTTCAACTGTTTATAATTAGATAACTTATTTCGGGTAATTATTTGGTTGATTTCCTTTTCTATGCTTTTATAATTGTATCTGAGTCCCAAATCATAGAGCTCAATCAAGGGATCTGCATCAAGCAGTAAGTTCTTAAGCTCGTTTATAGATGGGGGCGAGGCCAGGTTGGAATACTCCTGATAGCTGATTTTCAGGAATCCAACATTCGAACTTATTCCTCTGTTATCGAGCAAGTAGCCCTTTTTTAATTGGATTGGCAGACAAAGCTTGTTGTCAATGGTTAAGTCTTTTGGGTCAGGATAAGCGACAATAGTTTGCTTGTCGTCAGAAAGTAAAACCGGAACATTTTTGAAATAATCGGCTTTGGTTTTATAAACAATTGTTGGTGGACCCGGAATAGCAGCAGATTGATCGCCTTGTATTTTTTTTATTGGAGCACAGCAAGAAAATGAAAATGTGATGAGCACCATGAAAAGACAATATCTCATAGAATGTTGAATCTTAAAGGATTAAATCAAAAATGGTTTTAAACAATCATCTGTTGAGGAAGCCTTTACGGATTCAACTACGTTTGAACTAGTCTAATTTATAACATTTCGGTGGATAAATTATTCTATTTTTATTTTTAGTTAGATATTTATAATCAATTTACTTAGTAGTTAATAATGTGCTTATAATTAGTGTTTTAAATTTGTTTTGTTTGCCATAAATTTATTCAGTACATATCTGATTATTCTAACTTTACTTCTAAAATCAAAAGGCATGGCACTCAGTTATTTTTATTATCATTACCTTCTGATCACAAAACGACCAAATGGATAAAGAAGCAATTTTCAAAAAGTTGAAGTTTGGACTTTCAGATAAAAACCTGATCGTAAATGCACCGGCTGAGTTTTTAACTATTCTTGAAGGTGCTGAATTTGATGTTTTACCTGATAAAGTAAAATTGGGAGAATATGGTTTCATTCAGGTTTTTGCCTCCTCTCAAACCGAAATTGACATACTGATTAAAAGCGTTGCCAAAGCCGGAAAGCACGATTGTTTGTTTTGGGCTTGCTACCCGAAGAGCGTGGGCAAACAAGAATATGATTTGAATCGGGATTCAATATGGCCAGCATTGGCTTTGGCCGGGTTGCGGCCGGTTTCGCAAATAGCGATCAACGAAAAGTGGAGCGCTTTGCGTGGCCGCGATCCTGAATTGGTCGGGAAATAAGTGTTCAGTGGCACTGCGAAGTTTTTAGATGTAAATAATCCATATAACAGCTTGAACTTATTGCAAATCATTCCTGAAATGACATTTCAAAAAATCACCTTCATCGATTCCTGCGGACTGACAAATCCAGTAGTGGAGCAAATTACCCACCTCTCGAAAGAACCGATTGTTATTTATAATGATGATCCGGCTAATGATGACGAAATTCTGAAAAGGATAGCCGACTCAGATTGCATTTTGGTTAGTTGGCGTACCAGAGTAAATACTGAAGTGATCAAAGCATCGCCGAACTTGAAATACATTGGGATGTGTTGCAGTTTGTATGACGAGAAAGCCGCGAATGTTGACATTGTGCAGGCTCGTTCACAGAATATTGTGGTAAAAGGCGTTCGCGATTATGGCGACGATGGAACACTCGAATTCATATTTGCAGAACTGATTTATTTGATGAAGGGCTTGGGGCAGCAGCGCTGGCAAAACGAGAACCGCGAGCTTCGGGGTAAAACAATGGGCATCATCGGAATGGGAACTTTGGGAACGATGGTTGCACGCACGGCCCGGCAGTTTGGAATGACTGTATTTTATTACAACCGAAGTCGCAAACCGGAATTGGAAGCTGAAGGTTTTGGCTTTTTGCCGTTGGGCGATTTGGTCTCAACCTGTGATGTGATCAGTGCACATCTACCCAAAAATTCAAATGTACTTGGCGAAACGGAATTCAGGAATAAAAAGCCAAATTCGATTTTGGTGAATACGTCAATCGGTTTGACATTCGATAAAAATGCCTTCCTATTTTGGATTGAAAACGACCCGACTTCATTTGCTATTTTCGATGGTCCGGGTGTTGGTGAATATTTTGATGAGTTTTCTAAATTTCCCAATATCATTCTTTCGAAACCATCTTCCGGATTTACATTGGAAGCCCAGTCGCGGCTATCAGAAAAAGTATTGGCTAATATGAGTAATTTTTTGTCGGCTTTGGGGAAATGTAATCAGGAATTGGGCTTTCCCTGGCAGGTGGCTCTGAATTGAGTGGGTGTCTGACCGGTTTGTTTTCTGAATTGAGTCGAAAAATAATCGATCGATTCGTAACCCAGTTCAAGCGCGATTTCCTTAACCGTTTTAGTTGTGATCGAAAGTAATTCTTTAGCCTTCTGTATTTTTAATTGTGCAATGTATTGTGCCGGAGCTAAACCGGTATATTGCCTGAACATCCGGCGAAACCAGGTGTAGCTCATGTTTAACGAAGTTGCTAGTTCTTCAGGCGAAATGGTTGTATTAATTTTTTCACGAATGATCAGTCTGGCTTTATCGATTTTTGTCAGCACTTCTTTGTCTTTCCAGTTTTTATCTCTTTCCCGATAAAACAGATAAGCCAGCAAATGAATCAAAATGCCCGAAAGCAATTGCTGGTATCCGGGTCGTTCGTTGTTGCTCACCTCCAGAATTTTTCTGTACAATCCAACCATTTCCTCATCGTAGCCAATCTGAATAACCGGATTCTCTGTATTTAAATTTTCGGTCACCAAACCACTGAATCCCACCCAGTAGCTTTCCCATCCGGTTGTTTCATTAGGTCGGTAGGTGTGCCATTCTCCAGGTTTCAGCATTAAAATGGTTCCCTCCGAAATATCACACAATTGAATCCGTTCAGAGGCAAACTGTCCTTTTCCTTTGGTAATGTATACCAGTTGAAATTCCTGAAGGACACGACCGGCCTCGAAGTTAAAGCTGTATCCTGCCGGATGCCCTGTTTTGGGATAGCTTGAATGTTCTGGTACAGACTCGAATCCAACCGTATTTACCTTGGTTTGCCACAGGTTGTTTTCCTGATAAGGCATGTACCTGACTTCAGCATTTCGGGCATGTTGCATAAAAGGTTGTTTGTGTCAAAATTCTAAGGTATTCGGTCAATTTTACATGACTTTCACGGCTAATATATTAATATCTTGCACCATCAGCAAATGTGGGATGGAAATTGAAGGTGTCAAATTGTTCTGAAGTTTGACTTTTAGGTTTGGTCAGATGGACAATCGGGGAGGATGGGAAGCGGGAGCCAATTGCTGGTTATTGAAGATTTAAATCGCTAAACGAACTATATCCATGAAACACAGTACTCTGGCAATCGCACTCCTTTTTATTCTCCTTTCATGCACGGCAAATGGGAAGCTAACTTTGAGCGTCAAAAACCTGAAAACTACAGTAGATAAAGTTCCACTGTTTAGTTGGCAAATCAATTCCGATCAGCGGAATCAAATCCAATCAGCATACCAGATTTTGGTATCAAACAATCCTGAAGATTTAAAAAATACAGAAGGAAATCTCTGGAACTCCGGAAAAGTAAATTCGGATCAATCGGTTTTGGTAGCAGGAATATTTGAGCTAAAACCAGCACAGACTTATTTCTGGAAAGTTAAAATCTGGAATCAGGACAATCAGGAATCGGAATGGAGCGAAGTAGCTTCGTTTAGAACTGGATTATTTTCGGTGGATGATTGGGCAGATGCAAAATGGATTGGCTATGAAGATATGCCTGCAGAAAAAAAAATGACTCCCGGAGTACATGGTAATGGTGACAAATTGGGTGACAAATGCCTTGATCGTCCCGTTATTCCATTGTTCCGGAAAGAATTTGAAGTAAGCAAAAAGATCAAAGAGGCAACTTTATACATCACGGGATTAGGTCAATATGAGGCTTCAATCAATGGCCAAAAAGTTGGCAATTCATTTCTGAGTCCCGGCTGGACCAATTACGACAAAACAGTTTTTTACAATTCGTACGACGTAACCGGAATGCTGCGACAGGGTAAAAATGCGATTGGAGCAATGGTCGGAAATGGTTTTTACAACATCAACCGCGAACGTTACCGCAAACTGGTGATTGCCTGGGGAAACCCGAAGTTGATCGGGCAACTGCGCATTCGTTTTACCGATGGAACGGAGCAAATTCTGGTGACTGGCACCGACTGGAAAACCGCGCCATCTCCTATTACTTTTACCAGCATTTATGGTGGAGAAGATTACGATGCAAGGCTCGAACAGAACGGTTGGAATCAGTCTGGCTTCAATGATTCAGTCTGGAAGAATGCGATTCTGATGACTATTCCTACAGGAAAACTCACTGAAGAGAAAGATTATCCGCTTGAAATTAAAGAGACTTTTTCAGCAAAAACGATAAAAAAATTGGGAGATGGCGGCTATTTGTATGATTTTGCACAAAATGCCTCTGGAATTGTTGAATTGAAAGTGAAAGGCAAAAAGGGGCAGGTCGTGCGCTTGATTCCTTCGGAATTACTAACCAAAGAAAATCAGCCCAATCAATCAGCATCGGGCTCTCCGTATTCGTTTTCGTACACACTAAAAGGCGATGGCGAAGAAATCTGGCGTCCGCGATTTACCTATTATGGATTTCGGTATGTAAAGGTTGAAGGTGCAATTCCTGATTCGGCAAAATCGACCGGTGATGTAGCCCGTTTGATTGATCTGAAATTGCTGCATAACCGCAATTCCACTCCATCCGCTGGAACATTTTCCTGTTCAAATGAGTTGTTCAACCGAACTTTCGACCTCATCAACTGGGGAATTAAAAGCAACCTACAAAGTGTTCTCACCGATTGTCCACATCGCGAAAAATTGGGTTGGCTCGAACAGACTTTCCTGATGGGCAGTTCGGTTCATTTCAATTTCGATCTGTACCAACTTTACAGCAAACAGGTGGACGACATGATGGAAGCCCAGCTCGAAAACGGCCTGGTTCCGGATATCGCTCCTGAATTTGTTCCTTTTGGTGGTGGTTTCCGTGATTCGCCCGAATGGGGAAGTGCCTCGGTGATTTTGCCCTGGCTGATTTACAAGTGGTACGGCGATGTTTCGGTAATGGAAAAAGCCTTGCCCATGATGATTCGTTATGCCGAATACCTGAAAAGCAAATCCGATCATCACATCGTGTCGCACGGATTGGGCGATTGGTTCGACTACGGACCGAAACAACCCGGAGAAGCGCAATTGACTCCAAAAGCACTGACGGCTACCTCCATTTATTATTACGATGTAAAATTGTTGTCAGAAATGGCTTCGGTTCTGAAAAAGACCGACGAGCAAAAAAAATTGGCCGCATGGGCCGGTGAAATCAAAACAGCTTTCAACGCGAAATTCTTTAATCCGAAAACCGGGGTAATTTCAACCGGAAGCCAGACGGCGATGGCGATGCCGTGGTGCGTTGGCCTTATCGATGAGCAATACAAAACCAAAGTGATGCAGAATCTGGAAGATTCGATTCGCGCACAGGGGAAACCTTTGACTGCCGGAGATGTTGGATTCCGTTACTTGGTTGAAGCATTGACTTTCGGTGGAAAATCGCAGTTGCTCTACGAAATGAATGCCCGCGACGATGTTCCCGGATATGGTTTTCAACTGAAAAAAGGCGCCACCGCACTGACCGAATCGTGGCCGGCACTGGAAAATGTTTCGAATAATCACCTGATGCTGGGTCATTTGATGGACTGGTTTTATGCCGGATTGGGAGGCATCAGTCAGACCGAAAAATCAGTAGCATACAAAGAGATTGTGATCAAAGCCGAAATGGTGGGCGACCTCACCTGGGCCAAAGCAAGCTACCAGTCATCCTATGGCGAAATCCACTCGGAATGGGAAAAGTCAGGAACTTCAGTAAAGATGAATGTGACCATTCCGGCCAATACCACTGCTCTCATTTATATACCTTTCAGTGCGGGATCGACAATAAATGAGAGTGGAAAAGACATTTCAGGAATAAAAAATATCCAGATAATTGGCGAAGAAAACGGACGAAAAATTCTGAAAGTCGGGTCAGGCACTTTCCAATTTACATCAGGCATCTAACCTAAACGAACTAAACTTATAGCGATGAAACGAGCCATGATAAAAACATTCTCACACACAAGAATGACTATTTGGCGAGTTCCATATGGCAATTAAAAAACAAATAATAGACATATGAAACGAATAGTATTTATTTTGCCGATTCTGGCAGTATTGACAATCATTCTTTCCTGCCAGTCTGATCGTTCCAAAGTGTCGGACAAGGGTTTGGAAAGTGGATTTATCACTCCGCCCGATTCGATACAAACCGGCGTTTACTGGTACTGGATATCTGATAATATTTCTAAAGAGGGAGTTGTAAAAGACCTCCAATCGATGAAAAAGGCCGGGATCAACCGGGCATTTATCGGCAATATCGGGTTGAGCGATATTCCTTACGGAAAGGTCAAAATGCTGAGTGAAGAATGGTGGGATATTTTGCATACTGCGCTGAAAACAGCCACCGAACTGAACATTGAAATCGGAATTTTTAATTCGCCAGGCTGGAGCCAGTCTGGTGGTCCGTGGATTAAAGCTGAAGAGGCCATGCGCTACCTCACTGCTTCCGAATTGCGCGTAAAAGGACCACAAAAACTGTCTCAAAAACTGGAAAAACCCGTCGAGATTTTTCAGGATGTAAAAGTTTTGGCCTGGCCAGTCCCCAAAGATGATCAGTTGGTGCTGAACAAACAAAACGGAAAAATCACATCGTCTCCTAAAACTGCTGATCTGGCAAGTATTTGGGATGGAAATAAAAAAACGGGAATCAATCTAGCCGAGGGCGTGGAATATGTCATCGATTTAGAAGCAACCCAACCGTTTACGGCTCGGAGTCTTTCGGTTCGCCCGACAGAACAGCGAATGCTTGCCAATGCAAGTTTTCAGGTAAAAGAGGCCAACGGTGAATTCCGTACTTTGTCCGAATTCCAGATTAACCGCACCAATCCTGCCCTGAATGTGGGAT
>JAFLKN010000044.1 GCA_019163175.1 Prolixibacteraceae bacterium
CGTGGAGCCTGCGGTAAAAACTGGTTTCTGGAACCCGGCGTGACAACTGGAAACTCGAGAATAGCTTCTCCTTATAAATCTTACGACCCTGCATTTTTTATTTCAAGATACTCATTAGCCAGCGATTAATATAAAAAATATCATTATATTTACTAACATTTTGAAGTGAATTGCGCAACAGGCACATCAGCTACCCGTCAAGCGCGGCAGCAGTGTTTTTCGGTGGGCATCTTTCCGCTCAAGCAGCTTTTCGGCTTGACAGGAAATCGCCCGCAATCCGCCCCTGTGTGTAGCTTCCTACGTTAGCGTTCATTGTAAAAAGACAAGACAGACAACAAAAAAATATGGAAATTTTGCTGCATAAAGACAATAAAGAAATCAAAGAAAGAGCCCACACACATGCTTTTCTTGCCGACCCGCTTGCTGAAAATCATACAGGCCTTGATATAAAGATATTTACAACTATTAAAGAATATGTTTATGAATATTCCATTCAAAGGGACACGTTGGTTTAAATGCGATTTGCATTTACATACGCCTGCAAGCAAATGCTTTGAAGACAATATAGTAACCCCCGAACAATGGATTGAGAAAGCAATTGAAAAAGGTTTAAATTGTGTTGCAGTTACAGACCACAATACAGGCGAGTGGATTGATAAAATAAAACTTGCTGCGCAAGATAAAAATTTAATTATTTTTCCAGGTGTTGAAATTACTTGTGATACTTCAAAGGTTCATTTATTAATTCTCTTTGATACGACTAAAACAACAAACGATGTCAACGATTTCATTATTAGGTGCGGTATAGATAGGGCAAAACTATCAGAACAAACTGCAAGTACAACAGAAAATATTTTTCAAATTGCTCAGAGAGCATTTGAGCATGGTGCAATTGTAATCCCTGCGCATATTGATGAATTTAACGGTTTATCACCAATTAGTTTTGATAACCTTGATAAGTTTTTTGAATTATCATTTATCAATGCAATTCAAATAGTTCATAAAGAATTCTTATCTACTGGTTTACAAATTTATGGGAACAATTCATTAAAGGATTATCTGAATGATTATTATGGAAATCCTGACCCTCAAATTGATTTCGCAAAAATTGAAGAGTGGTATAAGCCTGTAAATAAGGCTATTTCAAAAAATATTGCCATAACTACATTTTCTGACAATCCGCATTCGCCCAAAAACCCAAAACATGGTTTAGATGGCATTGGAGAGAAATATACTTGGATAAAAATGGATGAAACACCTTCATTAGAAGGTTTGCGTCAGGCTTTTCTTTTACCTGATTTCAGAGTACAAAATTGTTTTATTGCACCTAATCTGCCTTACACAAAACCTGAATTATGGTTTAAGTCTGTTACTATTACAAATACTGCAATAACGGATAACGCAAATCCATTTAAAGTTGAGTTTAGTCCACAGTTGAATGCGGTTATTGGTGGTCGTGGTAGCGGCAAATCAAGTATTTTAAGGTTTATCAGAGGTGTTTTTAGCAGAAATGCTGATATTGAAGCATTAGAAGATATTTTATCTGACCAAACTGATTTTTATAAGAAAACTGATAACAGAACTCAAAAAGGGGTATTAACCGATGAATCTGTTGTTGAAGTTGAATTTGTTAGAAATAAGAGTTTATATAAAATAGTTGCCACGAGTATTGTTAATTCTACGAATCAAACCATAACAGTTTATAAATTCTCAAATGATACTGATGCTTGGGAGATAGAAACAGCGGAAAGTTTTATTGACTTTTTTCAATTTGAGGAATATTCACAAAAGCAAATATATGAAATAGCGCAGGAGCCAAATTCATTGCGTGAAAGAATAGATAATTCTGTTGATGGTATGGGTGAATTAAAAAATGATAGAGAAATAACCAAAAAATCATTTTTGGAAAAGTCCGCATCAATCCGAACAATGAAACAACAAGTTTCAGGAAAAGGAAAATTACAAACTGAAATATCTGACTTGACAGAACAGATTAAGTTTTATCAACAGAGTGGGATAGCGGGTATTCTTTTAAGCAAAGAAAAATTCACAGCACAGAAAAAAACATTATCTACTTTTATTTCGGAACTTAAATTAAGAGAAACTAACCTTGAAAATCTAATTTCTACTTTTGATTTGGAAGATATTGATTATTCAGGTTTTGAGAATGAATTTAAAACTGAATTATCAGTGCTTTCAGAGAATGCAATTAATGGATTAAATTCTATAAAATCCGAATTAGAAATTGTGAAAGGGAAAATTGCTGAATTGCAAAGAATTTTCACAACAGAAACCTTAAAAACAAAATGGAAACTTGACTTTGATAAGAACCAAACTGATTTTGATACAAAAAAACAAGAACTTGAACAACAAGGCATAAACGACATCGCAAATTTTGAAAAGCTTACAAATTCTAAGGAAACCAAAGAGAAGGAACTAGCAGCCATTATAATTATAGAGGCAAACTTAGCTAGCGAAATTCTATTCCGTAATCAATTAAAGTCAGATTATTTACTTAAAACTAAAGAGATAACGACACAAAGGCAAGCCTTTGTTAATGTGAAGATGCAAGATGATAAAGTTCAGGTTTCTGTTAAGGCATTCCGCAATAGGAATGACTTCATAAATAAACTTAGAGCAATCATTCGCAAAGAAGATTCATTTCAGACAGATGTTGATTATTTAACAGATTTGTGTTTTAATGGAAATGTCGAAAGAACGATTGATGCAGTAAGAAAAATATTTTTAGAAATAAAACAAGAAAATGCAGTAACAGGTGTAACGGGATATTTTGTTAACCTTGTAAAAGGATTACCTGATTCACAAATTGATGAAATTGAACTACTATTACCTGAGGATGAAATTGAAATAAAATATAAACCTTCGGGCTCAAATGTATTCAAGCCATTGTCGACAGCTTCTGCAGGTCAGAAAACAACAGCAATTCTTACCTTTATTCTTTCTCAAGGCAATGTTCCATTAATTTTAGACCAACCCGAAGATGATTTAGACAATAGACTTGTATATGAATTGGTTGTTGACAGACTTAAACAAGCCAAAGAACATAGACAAATTATTGTAGTTACGCATAATGCAAATATTCCTGTTAATGGAGATGCAGAATATATATTATCAATGGATTCCGAAAGCAAAAAGCTAAAAATAATTTGTTCTGGCTCGGTTGAGCAATCTGTAATTAAAAAAGAGATTTGTGAGGTTATGGAAGGTAGTGAACAGGCATTTGAAATGAGGTTGAAAAGATATAGAATGATAAAATAAAATACTATGAGTAGCAATAGCTTTTATAAACTTATCGCTGATATAAGAACAGAAAAAGGTTATAATCAGGTCTCATCATTTGATTTTTCTTTTGAAAATATATCATTCAAGTATGATTCTGATACTAAAATATTTGAAGATGCTTCTTTTAGATTAGAGAAAGGTAAATCGACAGCTTTAATTGGAGTAAACGGCAGCGGCAAAACAACAATATTAAAAATCCTTAGTGGTTTTGAGGAATCCTCTGAAAACATGCATGTTAACGGTCATGTAATTGGATTTTCATCAGCAGAAGGGCTTGATGTGAACCCATATTTGACCTGTAAAAAATTTATTTCCATTTGTTTAGAAGATTTAGTTGAAAAATATCTTTTAAGTGTTTTGAAAGTATTACATCTTGAAAGTGTATATAAATCCAAAATAATCACTTTGTCATCAGGACAAAGGAAAAAATTATCAATATTCAAAGCATTTGTTACAGGGAAAGATATCGTTTTTTTAGATGAACCATCAGCACATTTAGATATAGAAACAAGAGACCAAATAATAGAAATTATTTTGGGATTAAAAAAAAGTATTCCAATTATATTGATAACACATAGTAAGGAAATTCTTACATCGTGTGTAGATAATATATACAAGGTAAGAGGCTTTACCTCTGAAAATGGAAATGGAAAAATTGAATTAATAAACAATTTAAATTAATATGGCTATGAACAAAAAGAAAACCACCTTGATTGTTGCAGTTACATTTTTAATTGCCGTCCTAGTCTTCACCTTTGTTCGAATTAGTGGTGAAAAAGATGTTATTAAAGTTGGATACATGAAAATAACTGCACATGCTCCATTGATTGCTGCATACAATAATAACATATTTGATAATCACAACATAAAAGTTGTATTAGAAGTTTATCCAAATACACCTGCTTTAATTAATGCAATTGAGGCAAAGAGAATTGACGTTGCATTTCAAGTAACTCCAGACCTTGCTTGGACATCAGCAAAAAGTAATTTACTATACATATATTTTATTGCTCAGTCAACTGATAAAACTCCAATTGATGGTTTATATGCAATGCATGAAATTACAAAAGATTCACTAATTGGAAAAACAATTGGTTGCTTTCCAGGTCCAACAGCAAAGGCAATGACTGAAAAGATAATTTATTTAGCATATGGTCTTACCATAGATGAATATAAATTAGTCGAAGTACAACCTCCTATTCAGTTATCAAAATTAGAAAAAGGTGAAATTGAATTACTTTTTACGTACGAGCCTTTGGGTGCATTAGCTCAAGAAAGAATAAAAGCAATAAAAATAATAGACGCTCCTGTTGAAAAATATATAGTTAATCCTTGGAATGGTGGGATTGGAATCTTTTCGGATGACTTTGTCAAATATAGAAAAGATGTCGCTATTAGGTTTCAAGATGCTATTATAGAGGGAAACAAATTTCTAAATTCTAGTCCTGATATTTCAGCTCAAACATTAATTCAACTACAGCCAGGATTAACTCATGAAATTGCTGTAAAGGTGCCGTTACAAAATTTAATATTTTCCAAATCAACTGACGAAATAAATGCGATAAATTCAGCATTAGAAAGGCAATTAGAAATTTACAAAGATTTGCATATTATAGATGGAGAAGTAAGACATAATTTAAAGGTATTTAGTGCAAAATAATTATGAAACGACATTTTATTCTTTTTATCCCATTATTATCAATTCTTGTCGGGTTTTTTGTTCTTTTTGAATTAATTCCAATAATATTCCCGAATTCACTAATGCCTTCAATGCATTCAATATTTATTGAACTTGACTCGTACAATAAGAATTTGATATTAAGTGGCTTGGGAGCTACCTTTATCCGGTTTATTTCAGCTACGGTTATAGGTTACTTAGTTGGTATTACATTAAGCATTCCTTCAATAATCTCCTATAAAATTGACCTCGCAATATCACCTTGGTATAACATCTTAAGAATTACACCTGCTATTGTTTGGATACCAATTCTTCTATCATTTAATAGTATTGATTCGAATTCGATACCGATAATTATCAGTATTATTTTTTCATCTCTTTATGTTGTTTTAAGCATCTCTGAATCAATAAAAAATATACCTGTAGAAGAAAAGATTTCTATGAAAGCAATGAAAGTATCGAGCAAATGGCAACTTTATTACTGTTTCATCCCGCGGATAATAGCTTCTAGTATTTCAGGCATTAAAATAGGAGGTTCTATTGCATTAATTCTAGTTATAGTAGGTGAAGCATTATTGTTTTTACAACCTAGTTTGGGTTATCTTATTACAAGTTATCAGACTACGATGGAAAAAAACGGTTTCTGGTTAACTTTCATTGTTCTAGCTTTATTAGCATCCGTTTCATTTTTTTTATTAAATAGTTTAGAAGTATTATTTGGCTTAAAAACAAAGAAAAATGGTTAGTTCATTAGTAATTTGGATAATAAATATTTCTATATGGCTACTAGAATGGTCAATTATAGTTAAATATAACACATTTAGGTATGAGCCAATCTTCTATATTAGCTTTTTAGGGTTTCTCTTAATCTCAACATTTCAATTCATTAATGAATGGGTGGAGGAAGAAAAAATAAATGGTAAAAGTGAAAAGATTGTATCAGAACTTAATGGTAAAGACCATGTAAAAACGATGATAACAATTGGGTCTAGTGTTCTACTATCATTATCAATTCTTGCTTCATTACCAATATTAAAGGATTCCTATAGTCCATTTCTTACATTTCGTTTTCATTTGGCTGCATTAATGTCATTTTTATGGATTGTATTTGGTGTATTTTGGACATTATCATCAGAATCTCAATTTCAATTACTAAGTATTAAACTAATACGAAAATTAAAATCAGCCTCATTACTTCATGCACTCGGTTGGGCTGGTACAGCTGCTATTATGCTAATAAATTCTTTAAAATTATTAAATGGAACACCTTAAAAATAAGTCTGCATTAATTGTAGTTGATATGCAAAACTTCTTCTACGGAAAGAAGCCAAGCATTCCTTTAAATAAATATAAAGACATTTTAGGAAATCAAATTCAATTAATATCATTAGCACGTAGTAATAATATTCCTGTAATATGGACTAGAGCACATCATGAAAATATGGGTGACAGTATTTATCAAGAGCTTAATCCTTATCACTTTAAGAATAACGAGCCAATATTTACAAAAGATTCTTTATCCTTTCAGATAATTGATGAGTTGAAAGAGTTTGTACAAGAAGATGATATATTAATTGATAAAGAAAAATATAGTGCTTTTTATAAAACACAACTTCATGTTATCTTAAAAAAAAGAAATATCAAAACACTAATATTTTGTGGAGTTACTACAAATATTTGCGTTGAATCCTCTATCCGTGATGCATTTGAGTATGATTACGTTCCGATTTTAATTTCAGATTGTACATCTTCGCTAAATGAAGATTTAGAACAATATAGTATAGACATAATCAGAGCTGTTTTTGGATTTGTAATATCCTTGCAAGAATTAGAAAAGAATATTAAATGAGGATTTAAACTGTGCCAAACATAAAGAAACACACATTGCCAAGCCCCACGAGCCTATGCTGACACCAAAGCTTGTCAAAGAGTGTTTCTATTTCATCATACTGACAGAGAAAAATGCATCAAAAATAAAAGTGAATTTGACTATAAAAATAACAACGAAACGCTAACATCAGCTATCCGCAAGCTCGGCAGCGATGGTTTTCGGTGGGCATCTTTCCGCTCAGGCTGTTTTTCGGCTTGACAGGAAATCTCTCTCAATCTGCTACTACTTGTAGCTTCCTACGTTACCACCAATGCTAAAAAGACAGACTACACTACTAGACAATGAATGATAAGCACTCGACATTCAAATCATATTGACCAAGATAGCAAATATACAAACCGACATTTTTTATAATATATTTGATAGTGAAATAAAATTTAGTGGATGGCTAAGAAGAATAAAATACATATTATGGTAGCTTCAACGGTCTATCAAAACCGTGATTTGCTATTACAAATTTGCGGTATCTTAAATAATTATGGGTACCACGTTATCAATTCTGAATATGGCACACTTCATCCGCCATTAGGTATGAATAATACTGAAGCTTGTATTGCCGCAGTGGCGGAGTGTGATATTTTCTTTGGCATTATCAATCCAATGTACAGCACCGGAATTACCCATTTAGAGTTTCAAAGAGCCATTGCCATTGACAAGCCAAGAAGGTTTATTGCACATAGTTTTGTAACATTTTCAAGGAAACTACTGGCTCAGTATATGTATGCTGATGGTGCAAAAAAACAAAGGAACGACTTTGAGATTCAATCTACTTCAGTTATAGATAGCGTTAAAGTAATTGATATGTACAATGATGCTGTTCAAATCAATTTACCTTATGAGGAAAGGAAATATCATTGGGTACAAGAATTTTTCAGACCAGATGAAGCATTAAGACACGTTGAAACACTATTTTGTGATATTAAACGAGTAGAAAGTGAATTAGCTAATTTAAATAATCCAGCACAATGAAATCAGAACAACTCATAAAAGACCTACTAAAACAGGACGAAAGCGCACAGCTTGAGTTTAAAGAAGTTGTTCGTAAAGACGCGATTGGTAAAACCATTTGTGGCTTTTTAAATAATAAAGGCGGTCAGTTACTAATTGGCATTGCCGATAATAAAGAAATTAAAGGCGTTAAAGATGCAGAAAAGTGGCAGATTGAAATAGAACAATTTCTGATTAAAGAATTGGTGCCCGAAGCACCTGTAATGGTTTCAGTCGAAAGCTTTGATGACAAGCAATTGCTTCTTATTAAAGTTTGGGAAGGCTCAAAACAACCCTACATTTTTAATGGCAGTATCTATTACCGTAGAAATTACATAACTATTCAAGCATCATCTAAAGAAATTTCTGAGCTCATACATAAAAGACAGGAAACTGAAATTCATTGGGAACGGCAAGCTGCTTTGGGTGTGGAGTTAGAAGATTTGGATTTAGTGGAAATCAAAAAAACGATGGATTCGGCTTTGTCTGACAATAAAATGAAAGACATTAAAAAAGAGCCACTCGAATTTCTTTCATATTATGGTCTTTTGCAAAATGGGAATTTCACCAATGCAGCGGTAGTACTCTTTGCTAAAAATCCTTCACGATTTATTCCACAGTCAAGAATTCGTTTAGCATTTCTCGACTACGGCAAAACGGGCGATGTTTTTAAAGATGACCAATTACTGGAAGGCAATTTATTCAAGAATATTGAGTCTATTCAAAACTTCTTTGAAAAGCATTTATCGTTTAGCCGAAAATTCGATGATAGCAAGTGGAAAAGAACTGATGATTATGTTTTTCCGATGGCTGCCCTGAGGGAAGGCGTTATGAATGCTTTAGTGCATCGTGAATATGCTTTAGTTTCCAGTGCATTATCAATTATTATTTATCCGGATAAACTTGAAATTACAAATAGTGGCAAGTCTCCCTATAAACAAAGCGAATTAAAGAAAAATCATTTATCAATGCCATATAATCCAGATATAGCACATATTGTTTTTTTAAGAGGATATATTGAGAAGATTGGCAGAGGAACACTTAAGATTATTGATGCTTGTAAACAAGCTGGTATTAAAACTCCTTCTTGGGAAATAGGAGAACAAACTGTTAAACTAACTTTCTTTAGTGATGTAAAATTTGGTGGTGCAATTGAAGGTGCTAATGAAGGAGCAAGTAAAGGAACTACTGAAGGAGCTACTGAAGGAGCTATTGAAGGAGCTATTGAAGGAGCTATTGAAGGAGTAACTAAAGGAGTTAAAGAAAAACTAACTATTTTATTAAGTGCTATTGCTGTTAAAGAAGGCAATAGAGTTCCTGATTATAAGGAAATTACTGGTTTGTCTAACAGCAGTGTGGAAAGATGCATTAAACAATTGAAAGATGGTGGACTAATAGAGTTTAGAGGAGATGCACCTCATACTGGCGGATACTATTTAACAAAGAAAATGAAAGCAAAATTGAAATGAGCAAGTATACACGATTGACAAACTACAGTCGTCAAAAATGCACTGGTGGTAACATCAGCTACCCGTTGCGGCAGCAGTGGTTTTCTGTGGGCATCTTTCCGCTCAAGCAGCTTTTCGGCTTGACAGGAAATCGCCAGAAGTCCGCTCCTGCATGTAGCTTCTTACGTTAACGCCAAGCTTAAAAAGAGTAACATGACAGTTACAGAATATCAGAAAGATTGTTTTAAGAACTATAAACAGAGCATCGGTTATCCGATGGAATATGCTTATTTGAGAAGGAACTCAAATTAATGTTTTGGTTCCAATTGAGACTACTTAAAATAATATTATGATTGTTGGTGCTTATCCATCGGCAAAGTTTTATACAATAAATGGTGTTTCAGACACGCCAAAGGCAGACAATGACTCACCCTTTTCAAATGAATCTTACTTTGACGGTTCTCGCGTTCGAACAATTCCTTCTGGTAAAGAACTAAATGAAGTAATTCTTGAGAAAATTGGAGTTAATCGGGCAGATTGCTGGATTACCTACTTAGTTAAGGTTTTTTATTCAAAGAAGGTCATATAAAACGCTATGAGAAACTAGGCAAAACTGGGTTGACAGAAAATCGAAATAAATTCATTGAATACGCTGAAAAAGTATGGTATGGCTAGACAGAGAAATTGAAATATGCGATCCAAAGGTTATAATTATACTTGGTTTAGAGGTAACTAAAGTGTTTTTCTCCTTGACAGATTCAATTTCAAAACAATATCTCAACGGTTCGACAAAGACTAAAACCATAAACGGAATTGACAGAAATATTATTTGCTTGCCGCATCCGGGGATTTTAATGAAAAGGACAGATCAGAATCCTTGGCCAGAGAGGTTTGACAAGGAAATTTCATTAATAGTAAAAGGAGAAATTATTAAGTTAATTCAAGTATAGTAACGTTATGCATTATTATCTAAAATAAACGAAATGGGAACCGTGATAAATCTTAATTTTCAAATGGCTTCAAAAGGTGAAAGACCTAATGACGTATCCTTGAATCGTGAAAGATTATTAATCGAAAAACTAGATAATATTCCTTATGTTGGAGATTTTGTTTACTTTGACAATGAACCGGCATGAAATGGAAAATATAAATTGGGTTGGATAAATAAAAAATCAGTTATAAATGATGTAATAATTAAGAATTCAATATTTTGAAAGGAAAGCGACTTATTACAGCACCCGCAAGAAATTGAATGTTCAGCATATGAAACGTAGAAAATTCTTTAATATGCACGTTTTCAAACCTAATCAGAGGAATTGGATATATTAATTTCTCAGCAGAAATAATAGAATTGATTTGTTTTCTGAGTCGCAATTTGTAAATTTACCTATGGAAGTTCTTTGAGCAATGTGTAATAAAGAGGTGTGAAATTCGGGATCCCGGTGGCTGATCTCGCCATATATTGTTGATTTATAGCTGATTGTGATAAAGGTTCAAGTCCTACCTGGAGAGCCAGACAAGACAAGAGGTCATTTTCGACCTCTTTTTTTATGCCCGAACTTTTCAAAACCTTGCTGGCATTGATGAGCACGTTGATCGGTGTCGTGTATTCACAGGTTGCAACTCTTGATTTTTCTAAAACGATTTTTTTTGAAAAGATGCAACTCAGTATCTTTTTTTTGACTTTCCGTCTGACTTCCTGTAACACGACACCAAGTTCTCCAACATTGGAACAGTCTGATTTATATACTCTTTATAAGGTGATTTGTCTTGTTTTAATACCTTCAATTTCAGTTCAAGTCCTATCAGGTCTTTTTCAACCCGTTGTTTCATAGAATAGTACTCCTTTGGAGTTATGATACCATCCAAAACTGATTCTGAAGTGTTGCCATATACCTGAAATTTTCAAAACTCTGCTGGTATTGATGAGTACGTTATTTTGCAAACATAAAGTTTAAATTAATCGGAATTTTGTTTTATATTTAAAATTTGATGTCTGAAGGAAATTCTGAAATTTTATTTTTTCTAATGAAAATTGGAAAGTATTATTGGCTTATATTTCTATTTTTTCTCCAAAGCATATTCTTAAATGTTTATGGACAAAATTCTTCGTCCACGTTACTGTTTAATTATTTAACTATTGAAGAAGGATTACCAAATAATAAGGTAAACTCAATAGGAATGGATAATTACGGATTTGTGTGGTTTGCTACCAATGATGGCGTTTGTCGCTTTGATGGACTGGAAGTAAAGCAATACGGTCTATCAGATTATTCACTTGCTGAGGATGAGGTGAGAACAAGTCTGGTAAATAAAATTTTAATCGATGACAATGGAGAAATCTTTATTGGAGCTTATTCATTGTTTTTTTACAATAAAATAACCGATAAATTTGAAAAATATCCGTTTACCAATACAACAGTTCCTCTAAAACGAATCCGTGCACTGGAAAAAGATACCAAAAAGAGAATATGGATTGGTGATCAAACTGGCTTGTATTCAATGAGTATTGATATTAAAGACTCGATAATTTCATATCCTTATTCCGAAACAGAAACCATCGACATACAATCTATCCTACCATTAGGTGATTCGCTTTTAATTGGTACCAATAAGCATGGTGTTCTCATCTATGACATAACAAAAAACAAGTTTAGCCCATTTTCGCTTTTTAAGAATACCGATGATAAAAACAAAGCATTGTGTTTTTTCAATGATGGAGATAAAACAATTTGGTTGGGTACCAACAATAATGGAATTTTTAAATTTAACCTTAAAAACTCATCTGTAACCAATGTTATTCTTGATTCAGAAAAGGATAATAGTAAAAGAATTAGAGATATTGTAAAAGATATGTCTGGAAATATTTGGATTGGGTCCAGGGGAGGATTATATAAAAGAGATTTTAATTCGGAAGTTATAACACTGGAGGCAGATATAGATCATCCCTATTCCAAACTATCAAGCAACTCGGTATACGATGTCTTTATTGATAAAAATCAAGGTATCTGGCTTGGTACAATTTCAGGAGGTGTAAATTATGCTGATTTAAACCGAAAACCATTTTCTCATTTTTCGGCGAAAGAGAAGAATTCAAAATTTTTGAACCATAATATTGTCACCTGTTTCTGTGAAGATAATATTGGGAACTTATACATTGGAACCGAAGGTGGATTAAACTTTTTTGATAGAAAAACTGCAGAATTTACATCTTATGTACACGATAATGATAATCCAAACTCCATAAGCAAAGATGCCATTAAATCAATGGTATGTGAAAGTTCAGGAAATATCTGGATTGGATGTGGTTTGGGAGGGTTAAATTACTTCAATCCCAAAACAAAGACCTTTAAAAAGTTTTTACATGATCCTAACAATAGTAAATCATTGATTGACGACAATGTTAATTGTTTGGTTATTGATAATGAGAAAAATCTTTGGATTGCAACAAATGCAGGAATTGATATGCTACCATACGGCGAAACCAGTTTTCGACATATATACAAAGGAATTGTCGATTTTTTGTATCAGAATAAAGAAGGTCGTTTATGGGCAGGTATGTATGGTGATGGACTCTACTTATTCAATACTAAAACAAACACATTTGAGAAGTATTTCGAGAAATTTGTGAACTCTACAGTTAATTCCATGCTTATTGACTCTAAAAATAATTTATGGGTTGGAGGAAACAGAGGTATTATTTATGTAAATACTTCGGATAGCAGCAGATATATTTATTCAACAAAAAATGGTCTTTCAACGAATCTAATAATGGGTATTCTGGAAGATGAGAAAAAAAACCTTTGGATCAGCACAACTTCAGGATTGTTAAAATACGAAGAAGCAGTTTTACATCCTGATAGTTTGACCTATAGAACATATTCTCTTTCTGAAGGCATTCAAAGCAAACAATTCAACCCGTTTTCGTACATGAAAAATTCTTCCAATAAAATGTTTTTTGGAGGGATTAATGGGTTCAATATGTTTAATCCTGAACTAATTAAGGAAAACAAGATACCGCCAACTTTGGTATTGTACGGGTTTAAGAATCTTTAATAAAACAATGCAGGTTGGGCAAGAGTTTGATGGTAAGGTGGTTCTGACTAAACCTATAAGCGAAACTAATCAAATCAATCTTTCATATAAACTTAAGGTAGTAACATTTGATTTCATTGCCATTCATTATTCCAATCCAAAACAGAATACTTACAGGTACAGGCTAATGCCTCTCGAAAAAGACTGGAATTATACTTCTGCCGAACGTTCAGATGCTACTTATACCAATTTGCATGGTGGAAAATACACCTTTATGGTTGAAGCCTCAAACAGTGACGGATTCTGGTGTGATTCTCAGGTAAGTCTTTCTGTAATCATTACTCCTCCTTTTTGGCAAAAATGGTGGTTTATTGTTATCACTGTTTTGCTATTGGTTATCGTAATTGTTTCCTTCTATTTATACCGAATTGGCTCTTTGAAAAGGTATAGCAACGCTTTAGAGAAAGATGTATTTGATAGAACGCAAGAGCTTAATAAACAAAAAGAAACGCTTCAGGAATTGAATTTAATGAAAGATAAGTTCTTTTCCATCATTGCTCACGACCTTAAAAATCCATTTCAGAGTCTCCTGGGGTTTACTGATATACTTGAAACAGAATTTAATGATTTAAAGGATGAGGAAAAAATAAGCTATATTACGGTGATTTCTCAATCAGCTAATAAAATATACAATCTTTTAACGAATCTGTTAACTTGGTCGCGAGCACAAACTTCTAAAATTTCATTTGCGCCAGAAGCGCTTGATTTAAAGGAAATAATTGAGCAAACGTTGGAATTGCTAAAGAACAACTTTCAGGATAAAAGTATTAGTGTAAAAAATCAAGTAAGCAATTCCGTAATAGTATTTGCCGATAAAAATATGACGGAAACAATTTTTCGAAACATTATTTCAAATGCAATCAAATTTACCCAGGTCAAAGGGGAAATTGTAATTGACACATTGCAAATTGATTCAATGATACAGATAGCGATTAACGATTCAGGAATTGGGATGACAGAAAATGATATGAATAATTTGTTTGCAATTGATAAAACAGTTTCAAAAACCGGCACATCAGGAGAAACTGGAACCGGTCTCGGGTTATTAATAAGTAAAGAGTTCATCCTAAAGAATGGTGGTAAAATTTGGGTTGAAAGTGTCCTTGGTCAAGGAAGTACATTCTATTTTACCCTAATAAATCCCAGAGAAAATAATTCTTGAGAGCATATTTTCGTTTTCAGCTGTAACCAAGCATTTAATTGGCCACATTCAAAAGCTATGTTTTTTGTGAATGCCTGAATTTCTGATTGATATAAAAACCCGGAACAAAGTTGCAACCACTACCCTTTAGGGGAGCCATACAAGACAAGAGGTCGTTTTCGATCTCTTTTTTTATGCCCGAACTTTTCAAAACCTTGCTGGCATTGATGAGTAGGTTGATCGGTGTCGTGAATTTGCAGGTTATTCTTCAGGAAGTTTTTTTACTTCAATTCCCAAAATTGAACCAGTTTTTGATAGACATGCTCTTGCCATTATCAGCGGGTTCAGCCAGCGGAATTGGATTGCCGGCAACTATAATATCCCCTTTGTATCCAAAAGTGCTGGGAAAGGTGCCTTGAATCGTATTATTGGAATGATCCCAAGTGACTATTTTGCCCCCCAACGTTTTTATGATTTCCTTAGTACCATTAATTGATGATGAAGTACCAACCTGGTTAAGTATCCAGTTCCTTATGGTACTGCTACTAAGCCCTTCCATTTGATGCTTCATCCTGTTATAGGCCATAAAATTGAATGAGTTTTTTTCAACATCTAACCAATTCAGTATGAGTGAAGAGTCAGCCATTAGGGCGTTATCCGGTATTGGGAAAAAATACAATTTACCTTTATGGTTAGCGATTACATCTAATACACCGGAATATGCCATCGCTCGCCGGAATATTGAAAAGGCCGGCCGGCAGAATATCGGCCCGGTTACACTGGTAAATACTCGGTCGGGAATATAAGAATCCAATCCTATAAAAGTACAATTGCTTCCGAAGTCCTTTCTGATAATATTTGCCTCATTCTGATGGAATCTGTTGGCTCCCTTGAAAATTTTCTGATACTGACTTGTCGAAGGATAAATGGGAGTGGACTTAAAGTTTTGTGCTACAATAAGATCAACAACATCTGAAGGAAGAGATTTGTAATTGGACCAGTGAGGGAATCCTGACTTTTCGGTCAGAGTTTCATCAATGAATTTTCTGAAAGTTTCATCCGTAGGGGCTATCAATCCGTTGTGTCGTATCAGGGTTTGATTAATAATTTCAGAACATTCCTTTTGAAGATCAAATGCCAACTTGGAGTAGCTAAGGTCCCACAATGTATCAGCCTTTGCCCCAATCCTCATGGCTGGTTGATTAAAAGTAGCAGTTATATTTGGTGTAAAATTCGGATAATACCAATAAACCATTTCCAGGAAAAGTTTATAGCTTTCGTTACCCATTTCTTTGTCAAGTATTTCCTTTGCGTTTGGCATTGGGTTAACAACTCGATCTATAACATGAACAAATCCATTTTCGGCAAAAATGTTAGCTTTGAGTATTCTGGCTCCTGCGTAATAAACATTCCCAGGTTCATATACTCTGTTAAAATAAAATTTATAATCTTCAGGAGTTATACCATTTTTAGTTAAATATGCGTCATAAAAAATGGGTACATATTTTCTTGATAGAGCGAATACCATTTTGTAACTTCCTGATATAGTTGAATCTATTGTGATAGTTTCTTTTTTGTTTTCCCTTTTTATCCAGTATTTTTCGTTTGGATTTTTCAAAATTGTCTCCCGTTTATATGCATAAGGGTTCGAATTACCATCATCTACAGCTTTCCATCCGTTTACACCCAGACTTTTCAATTGCTCAAGCGACCATGGAAACTGAATAATATGGAATTTGGTGATTTTTTCAAGCTCATTCAATGGGATGGCTGAAATATTGGCATAGTGGTTTTCTGATAAATACTGTTTCATGGCTTCATTTGTAGGTGCAAAAACGCTCCAACTTCCTGAAACATCAAGGATAGTATCCAACCCTGTTAGTTGTAAACACTCAGTAAACATGGAAAGATTATCCTGAACCGAAACTGTCGTATACAGTTTTCCAGGAAGCCAGTCTGGTCTTTGATATTTCTCCCGATAAGTCAACTCATCACAGCCAACAAAAATCAAAAAAAGAATGCCAAGAAAAAGTAAAGATGTCTTATGATTTCTCATTAATAAAAATGCTATTTCAAAAATGGTCATACCCTTAAAAGTTTAAAACTAAGCATAAACGAGTAACTTTGCGTATTGCTATTTGCGTTTGGGTTAAAATTGCTAGTTTAGGATGATTTTTATAAGAGAATTATACACCGAACCATCTTATTAATCTTTTTCTTAAATTAATAAGCATAAACCTACAATTACTATGAAATACCTAATATTATTTTTATTCCTGATTACCAGTGCATTAAGTATGGTTCAGGGGCAGTCCAAAAACTTGTCTGAAAATGTGGTGATAACCTCCCAAAAGAGTGAAACTAAAGTACAAGCAAATGAAAATGGGGAATTACATCTAAATGTTTGCCCAAAGGATATTCGAAAATTTAAAGCCAAATGGATAATTCGATATAGCGATTTTGGTGCCAGGGGCGATGGCAAAACCGATGACATAGACGCCATCGCTGCCACTCATGCATTTGCCAATCAACATGGCCTTTCAGTGAAAGCAGACGAAGGAGCCACGTATTATATTGGCGGAAAGAACCGCACTGCTGTAATCCGGACCGACACCGATTTCGGTACTGCAGCATTTATCATCGACGATACTAACGTTCAAAATCGTAATGCACATGTTTTCCTGGTTAGTTCCAACCTACAGCCGTTCAAACTTGAAGGGGTATCTTCGCTTAAAAGGAATCAGGAGAAAATTGACGTTTCTCTGCCCTCAACCTGTCTGATCACTGTTACCAATTCAAACGTAAAGCGATACATTCGCTATGGGCTGAATCAAAACAATGGATCATCGCAAACTGATATCTTTATAGTAGATAAAAATGGGAACGTAGACATGAATGCTCCGATAATCTGGGACTTTGACCAAATCACAGACATTAACGCCCTTCCCATTGACGAGACGAAACTAACCATCACAGGAGGACGTTTCACCACAATAGCCAACAACGCTGAATCGAAGTACACCTATTACAGCCGGGGCATCGCGATCAGGCGTTCAAACGTTCTTGTGAATGGATTGGAACACCGCATAACCGGCGAAGGGGATCATGGTGCGCCCTATGGCGGCTTCATCAGTGTGGGAGATTGCAGCTCAGTGACGGTTCAAAACACTATCCTTACCGGACATAAAACATACCAGACCATTGGCTCGGCAGGCCTGCCTGTCTCCATGGGTACCTACGACATCTCCCCCAATCGGGCGCTCAACTTGTCGTTCGTGAATTGTAGCCAGACAAATGACATCAATGACGACAGGTACTGGGGAATCATGGGGTCTAACTTCTGCAAGAATATTGTATATGACAATTGCACTTTTTCAAGGTTCGATGCCCACATGGGAGTTGCCAATGCCACTATACGCAACTCAACTTTGGGGCATCAGGGTATTAACGCTATCGGTAGCGGGACTTTTACCGTGGAGAATTCCACGATCTACGGAAGGAACCTTATCAATCTGCGTTCCGATTACGGCAGTACATGGCAGGGAGAACTGGTCATCCGCAACTGTACTTTTGTTCCGGCAGGAGGCAAGCCAGCCAGTGCCAGCCTGATCAGCGGATCCTATTCAGGGCAGCATGATTTCGGCTACACCTGTTATATGCCCGAACGGATCACTATCGAAAACCTCCGTATTGACGACTCCAAACATCCGGAAGACTACCAAGGGCCCGCTATTTTTGGAAATTTCAATCCAAAGATGACCGACGAATCCTACATCGAGAAGTTTCCCTATGTCAGAACCCGGGAAGTTATTCTCCGGAAGGTGACTACTGCTAGCGGAAAGGTATTAAGAATTAGCGACAATACTTTCATGTTTAAGGATGTGAAGGTAACTGCCGATTAAACAGCACATCGGAGGGAAGCTATTTTTGCTTGGAAACATAATACACCATATTTTAAAAATGGGTAGGGGTTGGTGGTGTATCTAAGGCGTCATCAAAACAAATTCAAATCTTCATCTAATAGAGTAGACAGATAAGAAAAGAGGTCGGTTTTGACCTCCTTTCTTATCTTACCTCGCTGAATAAATAGATTATCACAATGTAGTAGAATTCATTAGATAATTGAGGATTATACTATTTACTTCTTTTGACGTTCACCACGAACCCGAAAATTGCTGCGGTGAAGAACATTATCAGGCTGTAGATGGCTGGTGGAATACTCATTATGCCATTTCCCAGAACGGTGAGCGCTATATAAATGGCTAATGTTCCATTATGAATCCCTATTTCCATTCCAATTGCAATCGCTTGTTTATCTTCTAGTCGGAAAATACGTGGAAGATAATAACCGACGCCAATACTGATGAGGTTAAAAACCAGAGATGCCATTCCAACCATTTTGAAGTAAGATAAAATATTCTCTTTTTCCTGATAGACAACTCCAGTAATAATGAAAACAAGGAATAATGCGGATAAAATTTTTACAGGCTTATCTAACTTCATTGATATATTCGAATATTTCGATTTTAAAATCATTCCAATCGAAACAGGAACTAAAACAATTATAAATACCTCCATCACCTTTTTGAACTGCATTGGAATCACTTGTCCGGATTCTAGAAAATAATCAATTGCAAAATTTACAATAAATGGTAATGTAAATAGGGTTAACAAACTGTTCACCGCAGTGAGTGTAATGTTCAAGGCAACATCACCTTTCGATAGGTGGCTGTAAAGGTTGGCTGTAGGTCCTCCAGGAGAAGCGGCTAATAGCATTAATCCAACGGCAAGTTCTGGAGAAAGTCCAAATGATTTGGCAATGAAGAAACACACCCCAGGTAATATTAGCATTTGACTGATAAGTCCAATTAAAATTGCTTTTGGATAATTAATCACCCTTTTGAAATCGTTGAGAGTAAGTGAAAGACCTAGCCCTAACATAACAATACCCAAAGCCAAGGGTAGTAATACCACATTAAATAAATTTGATTCCATAGTTAAGTTGTTAGTTTCGTATTAATTAGTGTGGTTTAGTAACAGTTTGGTGGTTTTATGGTTCATTTTGCTACAATAATATAAAAGGAGTTAGGTTTTCTTAAAAAGAGTAATATGCCAGATGATGGGCAAGATTATGTATTACCATGCTAAACGTTGCATATTACGTCCTATTTTATATCTCCTAAAATCTATTGGCATTGGTGGTTGTGTGGATAAGTAATATAAACTAATTGGGTGCAGCACTTGAGTTTTTCATAACTATTCTTTTCGAAATGATGCAACTCAATAGTTTTTTTGACTTTTCATCCGACTTCTTACATTATTTTCTTAGGTTTTGCGTATCGAATAGGCTTTACTACTATATCTGTAGAAGGTTTTAGTGAACAAAAAGTGCTCCTTCCTTATATGTAAATTTGTGTCTGGTTGATTGAATCAACCGCGTAAGAAACATTACTCTACTCGTAAGAAATGATGGTAAATAATAATTTAAGTTTTTGCACATTGGTTCCTTGTTTTCAAGCTATTTGTTTTTCTGTTAAGAACTCCTTAAATTTATTGAATTACCAGAATATGGCATGATGGGATAGGTTGACAATGGTATATATATATTTAGCCGAAAATACACAACTTACGAATAAGGATTTATGTTGCTTTTTATATCGCTTGCAGGAATTTTGGCTGCCTTAATTTTGGCAGTATACGGAATAAAATACTTTAAAGGGAACATCTATTTAGCCTTATTCTTCTTATTTAACTCAATTTATAGTCTTACAAGTTATGGGGTGTATTTCTCTCCTGGATATACATTGGGTGCATTATTAAACAGCCATTTAATGCCAGTTTTATACCTGCCTGGTCCATTTCTCTATTTATACATCCGAAGTGTTTTTAGCAATAATTATCGTCTGAAAGTAATTGACAGTGCACATTTATTACCATTTGTTATTCTTTTCATAGGGATCGTTCCTTATTTATTTGTTGATTTTGATGTAAAAATTAATCTCATAAAATACATTCGTGAAGATATTAGCTATATGCTTACTCAGACAAATTCTATAATCCCACAAAGAGTAAATCTTTTGTCGAGACCGGTATTGATCATGGCCTATTTAATTGCAGCTTTAAACATAGTACTCAAGAATAACTCTCAAAAAAAAAGGGATTTATCGAATAGTGTTCTTAATTCCTCCAAAATATTTCAGTGGATTTCATTGCTGCTTTACACATCGTTAGTTCTATTTTTCTTTTTAGCACTGTTTTCTATTCTTGCTCTATTTAGCGACAATCCCAATAGGGTCATAGAACAATCAAGTTGGATGATTGGAGTGGTAATATTCTGCTATTTTATTATGAATATCTCTATTTTCTTTATTCCTGATTTACTCTATGGAATGTCTAACTTATTTCCTAAGGCAAATAGAAATCCTCTATCGGCAACAAATCAAGCAAATGATGATGTATTTCAGGCCTCTCTTGAATCTAAACTAAATCTATTTACTGAAGAATACTTAAGTTCATTAGATGGAAAAATTGAAATATGTATAAAGGATAAACTCTTTTTAAATCCTGATTTTGATATGGATTTCTTATCAAATTATACAAAAATTCCGGTTCACCATATCTCATATTACTTTAATCATGTTATAAATATAAAGTTTGTTGACTGGAGAAATAATTTCAGAATTATAGAAGCAACAAACCTTATGAATGCTGGTGCTGCTGCAAGCTATACCTTAGATGCAATTGGCCGAACCTGTGGTTTTACAAATAAAGGAACTTTTATAAGTTCATTCAAAAAGTATACAGGTAAGACTCCGGGCGAATTTTTTAAAACTTTGGAATTGAATCCCTGCATTGAAAAATAAAATTTTATTTTTAATAAGATCCGGACTGCTAACTTTTGTAGGCTTCGTATCGATGTTTAACAATCACTAAATCCTTTCCAATACAATCAGTTACTCCCAATTTAAACAAGACTTGAATTACTCAACAACTTCTGTTTGAACAGCATAGTTCAAATTAACATCTTGTGATTTTTCAAACGATTTGGTTCGATTTTCTAAAATTGAACCAAATGGGTTAATAATTATCCATTTATCCACTTTTTGCTCCGTACCTTTAATTGTTTGGCTTAAAAGTCAAATAAGAATTTAAAAATATTGCACTTCTATATTATTGTTTACTAATATTTAATTTATAAAATCAAAAACTATGAAATCAAAATTTTTGCTCTTAATGTTTGTTCTGGTTACTTTATTTTCAATGGCACAGAATGGGATTAGTTTTCAAGGTATCGCCCGCGATGCTCAGGGGATGGCTCTTTCTTCGAAATCAGTAATTGTAAAATTTACGATAGGTACCTTTAACGAAACACAAACTCTGACAACAGATAATTTTGGAGTTTTTTCTGCTGTTATCGGTTCGGTAAACACCACCGGTTTTGGGAACCTGGTTTTTGCAAATGTTACGGATAACCTGAAAGTTGAAGTTGATGGTACAACCATTTACGACGACAAATTTAACTACGCTCCGTATGCTAAAGCTGCTGAAAATGGAGTGCCGGTAGGTAGCATTATGCCATGGGCAGGAGCAGTAACTTCCGGTAATGCTCTGGAAGAGGTTATTCCAGGCTGGGTTGTTTGTAATGGTGCAACCTTATCATCGGATGGCAAATATGCAAAACTGAAAACTGTTTTGGGTAGCTCATGGGGGACCAACAAAGTGCCCGATTTAAGAGGAACATTTTTACGTGGAGTAAACAACGGCCGCACCGATGGATTCAACGATCCCGATGCAGCAAACCGTGTGGCTGTGAACAGCGGAAACACGGGTGACAAAGTTGGTAGCTTTGAAGGCGACGCATACAAAAGTCATAACCATACCGGTACAAATAGTACAGACGGGGCACATACACACACTTATACAAATTATACGGGCTGGGCAGAAGCAGGTGGCAGTTACTGGCAAAATATTGTTACCAGAAGTAGTTCAGAGGCTGCTAATACTTCATCATCTGGAAATCATTCACACACGGTGACCATCAACAATGCCGGGGGCAACGAAACCCGTCCGGTTAATGCCGGAGTAAATTTTATTATTAAGTACTAATTGTAACCTATAAAATCTAAATTATGAAAAGGTTACTATTATTACTAATCGCGATAGGCTTGGCGCATATTCTGGAGGCACAGGTAAAATCGCCTGTAGTATTGGGAAATGCATCGGGGAATAAAGTTAGCGGAAAAATAACTTATACTTATAATATTGGTTCTCCTATTCCATATATGTATAGTGGAGGAGCAGCTAATAAACTTCAGGTTGGGTTTCCTTACAATGTTTTATACAAAGGTGATACCTTTTCTTCTCCACTTTTTGTATCCAAGGGATATTATCCGGATCATGTACAGTTGCGTTGGACAATTGGTGGGAACGAAGATATGATTGATCATTTTGAAGTGTACCGACGTAAACTCGGAACTACAGAATATATCTTGGCAGAATTCATTGACAAATCGCTTAGAAAGTGGGATGACCGTTTTTCAGAAGCAAATGTAATTTACGAATACAGACTTGATGCTGTTGGCATTATTGGAGAACGCCGCGTGGGTTATACCCATTTGGAGGGAGTCGGTTTCAGGGCGCCAATCGGTACCGTTGTGGGTAGGGTTAGCTATCCTGATGGTATTGGTGTCCCGGGCGTATCAGTTACTGCAGGCAGCACTGATATTGTACCGGTTTCAAGCATTTTGCTGGCGAATAATTCGTATATCGAAATTCCACAAAGCACAGCCCAGAATTTTTCAAATGGCTTTACATTTCAGGCATATTTGAAGTTTAAAACAAACGCAGCTGCCGGAATTTTCAATAAAGCCGGAAATTTTGATTTGAGCTATGATGGTACAAAATTCATTTTTACTGTTGGTTCTTCAAGCGTTTCATTAAACTATGCGGTTCCAACTGATGCATTTATGCACATCACTGCGGCTTATCAGTCCGATTCATTAAAACTGTATATCCCTGCTAAGGTAACAAACGACAAGGGACAACTGGTAGACCAGTTATTAAGTGCAGCAGTCAAAGCGTCAGTTAGTCTTACGGCCAATACGAACAGCTTGTATATAGGGCGCGGAGCTTCTTCCTATTTCAACGGAAATGTGGATGAAATCAGAATGTGGCAAAAAGGTTTAACTAAAGCCGATGTAATGCATGATTTCAATCGTTATATTTCGGGAAAGGAAACTGGTATATATGCCTATATCAGAATGAATGAAGGGTTTGGTGATCATGTGTACGATATTTCAAAGGTTGATCCGAATTTCAACGAAAATCATGGGGTCTTTGTCGGGTCATCGGTTACCTGGTCAAATGTTACACCGACACTTGATCAGTTAGGAAATAAAGGAATTTCGGATGGCGAGGGTAATTACATCATTTCAGGCATTCCGTTCATCGCCGATGGTTCATCATACAAGCTGGTGCCTATGATGGCGCCTCACGAATTTCAGCCTGCTTATAAAATCCTTTTCATTAGCGAATCATCAGCTGTTTTTAACAACATCGATTTCACAGATATCTCAAAAGTAAATGTAACCTTAAACGCTACATACAATACTGGTACCGGATTTCCGGTGAGTGATGTTTTGATAAAGCTCGATGGCAATTATATGACTGATGCCAATAGCCAACTAGTAAAAACAGGCGAAAATGGGAAGGTTACATTATCAGTTCCAATTGGCTCACATTACCTGACTTTTGAAAAGCAGGGACACGTTTTCGAGAATCCAAACTTCCCGGCCAAAGATGCAGAGGGAAATGTTATGAAGTATTACTTTATAGAAAACATACCTGAGTTGAGATTATCGGATATTACGAGGGTTACCTTGGCTGGAAAAATAGTTGGGGGACCAGTTGAATTTGCCAAAGTACTTGGATCGAAAATTAATCCGGCAAAAAACAACATTGGCGTTGTAACGGTGAGTTTGACAACAGAACGAGGTTACGACCTTGATGCTGATGCCACACCTAAAAACATAAGCGTTACTTCCGATGCAGAGACTGGAGAATATTCAATTGAGGTGATTCCTGAGAAATTTAAACCATCGTCGCAAACAGCAATAAGCAATGTACATTACATTTTTAATACTGATAAAGACCTGGCATTGATAGACATGTCGAACCAGTTTTTTAAATTTAGTGAAGTTGATAGTATTTTTACCAAAGATAATTTGGGGAAAAAGGTCTTCAATCGGGTAGATACGGTTTCGACTTACAATAAACGGAAAGACTGGATTTACCGCACTCAGCCTTCTCTTGAGATGCAAAATGCTTCCGGGGGAAAGGTTATTTCGGAAACCAGCATTGTTTATAAAGAAGGTGCTTCTAGTGTGACTATAGCTACAGCAAGTGAAACAGGAGGTAACATAGTTTATCCTTTTGGAAAGCCAATATTTAATTTTGCGAATGATTATGCGGCCAAATTTCTTGCGTTTGAAGAATATATCAATCATGATAAACCTACTGATAATGTTGACCGGGTGCCAGTTACCGATGGAGTTTTATTAATAAACAACGATCTGGCACTAACTGACAAACAAATTCAGGGAGGCTTCAACGATCAGGGAATTGCAAACTACTCCTTTACCGCCGATTTCCCCAATATAGCTTCTCCTTATACCCGGATCATGAATATTACTTTGAAAACTCCTTCAGCAAATATTCAGTTGCCACAGCTTGAAGCTTATATTTTGGGCGGGAAACCGACAGGTAATAATTTTGTTACAACCGGGCCTACCGAAGTAGACTTTATCCTTCGCGACCCACCAGGATCAAATAGTTCTTCTACGTTAGAAAAGGGATTCACAAGTTCTAAATCTGCGTCAAAAACTATCGCAAACGGAGAAGAAGGTGAAAGTCAGTTTGCACTTCAAATGGGAGTAAAAGCAGAGACTGTTGCAGGTGTTGGTTTAGCGGTAGTTTCTGATTTTGAAACTGACAATTTTATTGGAGTAAAACTGGAGAATTCCTACAACAAGGAAGGTGAATTTCAAACCACAAGCTCTCTGACATTTGGAGAAAGTTTCTCGACATCGGCTGAGCCTGATTTTGTAGGCGCTGAAGGAGACGTGTTTATAGGTCATTCCAGTAACATAGTATACGGAATTAGCCGAATAGTAAAAATACTTCCAAAGGCTGAGATTCCAGCCGGTATGCCCGAAATCAGTAATTCAGGCACTTACTCCATTTCGATGGAAGATGGATTACGTGTAAACCCTGAGTTTGGAACCATGTTTGTATATTCGCAAAAGGTGATTGAGGAAGAAATGATTCCTCATTTGGAAAAACTGAGAAATATTTTTCTGGAAAAACCTCTTTACACCAAAGTTTTAACTGACATTACAGATCGTAAATACGGAACAAACAACGATGATAAAGCAACATGGAAAACAGCGGCATCAACCGATCCCTACCATGGTCCAAGTTATATTTTCGATACCTCCGGTTCCGTTGATCCTTTAAAACCTCTTATCGATTCGGTAAGGTTCTACAACAACCAGATTATTAGTTGGAAGAGTAAACTGGAACTGAACGAACGCCAAAAATTACGCGGAATACCTGACTCCAGAAATAAGAATATTTCGTTTAGCGTTGGCAGCAGTTATTCTTCATACATCGAGAGTGAATACGACTCAGTTCATAACGAGTCCTCTGAATTTACAATTGCTCCTGGCGTTGCAACTTCTCTGGGGTTTTCTCTTAATAAAACCGGTATTCGGGTTGACCTAAGCCAAAAATACACTCATTCTGAATCAGATTCAAAAGGAAATGGGTCTACCATAACAAAGAATGTAGGATTTACTTTGGAAGATAATGACGCGAATAATTACTTTACGGTTGACGTTTTTAGGTGCGCAAGTGGTAATGGCCCAATTTTTAAAACTCGTGGAGGTCAGTCCTCATGTCCTTATGAAGGAGAGCTAAAAACCAAATATTATAATCAGGGAAGCGAAACCCTGTCGTTTGCAACCATGAAAATTGATGGTCCGCAATTAGCATGCAAAGACCCTGTGTCGCCAATTACGCCGGAAACATCTCCTGCTTATTTCACATTTCAGTTGTCGAATATTTCGGAGGCTGAAAAGGATAACTGGTACACCATCGGGATCGATGTAGCATCAAACCCAAATGGTGCAAAGGTGATGATGGATGGAGCCTCAATAAGTGAGGGAGTGGCTGTGTTCGTACCTTACGGGCAAACTGTCACTAAAACAATTGAAGTCATAAAAGGAAGACCCGATGTTAACACCTACGAAAACTTATCAATCTATCTGAGTTCACAGTGTGATGACAACATTTCGGTTTCGGTACCTATATCTGCCTATTTCCAAACAGCATGTACACCAGTTGAATTTACTTTGCCATTTGATAAATGGGTAATTAATTCGAATGATAATGACCAAATGTTGGTCAAGATTGGTGGATATAATCTTGCCCATAATGGGTTCGAGGATATTCAATTTCAGTACAAATCATCTACCTCTTCAATGTGGACAACTGCACGTATTTTCACTAACGATGCTGCACATGCCAATGATGATAACACAACTTACATCAACAATAGTGCTTCTATTCAATATACATGGGATATGAAGAGCCTTCCTGATCGGGAATACGATATCCGCCTTATTTCTCATTGTGCCGATGGGACGCTTAACTATTCGAAAACACTCTCAGGTATGCTTGACGGACAAAGACCTCAAGTTTTTGGAACTCCACTGCCTGCTGATGGCATTCTGGATATTTCCGATCAAATCTCAATTCAGTTCAACGAACCAATTGAACAGGGACTGTTAATTCCGGCCAATTTTCAATTGACTGGTACCATTAGTCAGGGAGATCTTCAACACGATTCTTATGTACGACTGAATGGAACTTCCGATCAACTTTCTATTCCTGAAGGAATTTCACTGAACAGCAAATCCTTTACCATTGAATTCTGGATGCGTCCGGATTCTTATAGCAATTCAGTAATTTTTGCACAAGGAAATGATCCATCGGTAAATCTTGAGATTGGATTAAAGGAGACATTTAATACCTATATGAAAATTGCCGGGCTCAATTTTGAAGCAGCCTTGAAATTTAGCCCCACTGTACCTGAAACAGCATGGCAGCATATGGCCTATACTTTTGATTCGGAAACCGGTGACGTATTTATCTATCAGAATGATAAAATAATTTTTGAGGCACGAAGCACAAAAGTAAATTACAAGAACCTCGGACCCATACTGATTGGGAAATCAGCAGTATCAAATGCAAGTTTCTTTGCTGGTAGTTTCCACGAATTGCGCATTTGGAACAAATCGTTATCACTTGGAGATGTATATGCCAACCAGTATAAACTTTTAAGTGGAAGCGAAATTGGGTTATATGGTTACTGGCCTATTAACGAAGCCTTTGGTACTTTGGCTGAAGATAAGGCGGCTAATCGCCACATGACAGTCAGCGCGCCTTGGGAAGTTTATCCGGGCGGAAGCTCATGGAACTTCGCCAATGCGAATTTCCTGAAATTTTTCACAGGTTATTTTGCCATTATTCCTGAAATGGATTACACCATTGAATTCTGGTTTAGAGCTAATAATCCTTCAGGGAATGCCTGTCTTTTCTCGAACCAGAAAGGCGATGGCAATGAAGGCATTGGAATGAAAGATAAAGCTTTGTCAATAACTGCGACACCCGAAGGAAAAATTTTAATCAACAGCAATGGGAATGTCTTTGAAGCTGTGACAACTGATTATTTTGATAATACCTGGCATCATTTTGCATTGGTGGTCAAACGACGGGGTAATGTAGCTTCATACGTGGATGGAAACCTTCAGAATGAAAAAGAAAACTCATTTGTTGGGGGGGTAGCCGGTGGTGAGATGTACCTCGGAGTTCGGAAGTGGAAAAATACAATTGACGAAGGTGAAGATATGTATTTCGACGGGAAGATTGATGAATTCAGAATATGGAACCTGTCGAAAACCGCTGACCAAATCATTCTTGACCGGAATTCGAAGCTGAAGGGTACGGAGATTGGTCTTATGGCTTACTTCCCACTTGAAAGGTATACCGAAAGTTATGGAGTATTCAGTCAGGTAGCTACATTAGATAATTTAATGTCAGATGTAAACGTCCAACCATTGGTTCCAAAATCTGGAAATACATTCAGTACCGATGCTCCGAACATGAAAGATGTTCGGCCAATTCAAGCTATCGCTTACAATTTCGTCTCGTCAACAGATAAGATTATTTTCAATCCTGAAGAGTATTTACTGCCTCAATTGGAAAAAAATATAATTGAAATTACCGTAAAAGGAATTGAGGATAAATACGGAAACCGATTGGCATCTCCGGTAAAATGGACTGCTTATGTGCACCGTAACCAGGTTCGTTGGGAAGAAGAACGACGCACTCTTAGTAAGTTGATTAATCAAACACTCACGTTCACATCATCAATTAAAAATACTGGTGGAGTTCAGGTGGGGTTCACTATAACCAATTTACCGGCATGGATTTCTGTAAGTCCTTCATCGGGTGTTATTAATCCAGAGTCAACGAGGGAAATAACCTTCACCGTAAATCCGGCATTAAACATCGGAACCTACAACGAAGACATTATTTTACGCACGGAAAATGGGTTTGACGAAAAACTGCCATTAACTGTTCATGTATCAAAAACACCTCCAACCTGGAATGTTAATCCATCCCAATTCGAGCACACCATGAATATAGTTGGTTCAGTTAAAGTTGAGGGAGTATTATCAACCGATGTTTCGGATATGGTAGCCGCTTTCAAATTTGGAACCGATTCAATCCGAGGAGTTGCCAACATTAGATACCTGAAAGAGCTCGACACCTATCAGGTCTTCTTGAATGTTTATGGAAATAACACCGGAGAAAAGCTTGTGTTTAGAGTATGGGATGCCAGTGCAGGTCAGATTCTTGATGAAGTTTTACCCGATAACATCACTTTTATTCCAAATGATGTGAAAGGCACAACTCTTGCTCCAATCATATTTACAGCAGTTAATTCATTCCGCACTTATCTTCCTTTAGCCAAAGGCTGGAATTGGGTCTCATTTAATAAAATATCGAAAGTGCAGAATAATCTGAATGCATTTATGAGTTCTCTTGAGTCAAAGGCTACCGACCAGATCAAAACTCATGGAGGTGGTTTTAATAACTATGATCCGCTTCTTGGTTGGGCATTTGGAGGAATTGACGCTATTAGCAACAGTTCTATGTATCAGATAAAAGTTAGTCAGGCTGATACACTCATTTATAATGGCTCCTATGTCGAACCCGAATCGTTTCCAATAGCCCTTGCAACTGGCTGGAATCATGTTTCTTATATTCCTGATTTTTTAATGGATGTAAATGAGGCTTTGAGACTATACTCTGCCTCCGATGCTGAAATTATTAAAAGCCAATATGCATTTGCTATGTACGATCCAAGAGTAGGATGGCTTGGCACTTTAGATGTGATGAAACCAGGATTTGGATACATGATTAAAACCAATAAAACTGCAACATTGAAGTATCCAAATACCACTCTGTTAAAGGATGCAACAATATCTATGAAAGTAAATCCGCCATTGGGATGGGAAAGTGATTACTCTCATTACGAAGGCAATATGTCTGTTTTAGCACGACTTGAGACCGGAAATGTGCAAGACATAACGATTAATGATCAAATGGTTCTTGGCGCTTTTATCGACAACAAATGTCATGGGTACACATCGCCAATTACAAATTCAGAAATCGATTATTCACCATTTTTCCTGAATGTTAGTAGCTATAATAACTCCCAATTGGTCAAATTCATGCTCTATGATGGAAAAACCGGAAAAACGTATCAAATTCTGGAAACAAAACCCTACTTGGAAAATGCAGTGTATGGTTCTACTCAAAAGCCTATCATATTAACCATTGCAGGACAAGTCACAGGGATTATAAGCCCAAATAGGAGCGAGGCTTTTGTACGTTGTTATCCAAATCCATTTAATGATCTGGTCAGTATTGAATACAGACATCTGGGTGGTGAACTTAAAATAGATGTATTGGATCAACTTGGGCGCACAATTAATCATGTTTTTGATGGAATACCTGATGCTGGGATTGGTTCAGTAGCATGGGATGGTACATCAGAAAACGGGAAAGTTGTTGCTGCTGGTCTTTATTACATCAGAGTAAGTTCTGGTCAAACGGTTGGAACGATAAAAATTACTAAAAACCGTTAATATTAAACTTATGAAAATCAACAAATTAATATACTTTTTACTGACAAGTCTGACTTGCTTGCTGGTAAATACGGCAAAGGCACAACCCTCATGGAGTGTCGATGCGCATCAATACATGTATTCTATGACACTGACCGGAAAAATATTTTCCGACGGTTCATACTCTGCCGATGTTAATGATATGGTCGGAGCATTCATAAATGGTGAATGCCGTGGGATCTCGAACGTAAAATACATTGCTTCAGTAAATGACTATTTTGTATTCCTGATGGTCTATAGCAATTCTCCTATCGACAATGTCACTTTTCGGATTTTTGACAAAAGTAAAAATCAGGATTATGCGGCAAAAGAATCAGCTCAATTTTCGGTTAACGGCAACTTAGGAACATCGGTAAATCCCTTTGTTTTTACGGCTGCTAATCTGAATAATCAGTCTGATATACTCTCATTTAGTATTCCGAATCAGGTAGGATCAACCGCCATTGTCGGAAAAACTATTTCATTGCAAGAAGCCTGGAGAATTAATAATTTGCAAGGTATTGTAGCAAGTTTTACTCTTTCTCCGGGTGCAAGGGCTTATATAAATGGTGTTGAACAGGTCAGTGGTGTTACTGTCAATGATTTTAATTCGGCGGTACAATATACTGTCAGATCTGAAGATCAACTTGTTTCGTCATTGTATTCGATAAATATAAGCCCCGCAAACGATGTCCCAACCGATATTTTATTGTCACATTCTGCGGTTAGCGAAAATGCAGGGCCAGCCTTAATCGGAACTCTTGCGGCAGTAACTGCCAATCCGGCCGAAACTCATGTTTACAGTCTTTTTGACGGAACTGGTACTAGCAATCAACATTTTAGCATTGTTGGAAATCAGCTTTCTTCAAGTGTAAATTTTAACTACGAATTAGTTTCATCATATCTGATTCGGGTAAAGGCAGATGATTTAAAGGGGGGAGTAGTTGAAAAGAACTTTACAATTTCTGTAAGTGATATTAATGAGGCTCCAACCAAAATTCAACTGGTAAGTATTGTAACTCCAGCTTTGGCTCTAGTCAATACAGAAGTAGCTTCGCTACAAGCAACCGATCCGGATGCAGGAGATAGTCACACCTTTAATTTGCAAATTGGCGATGGTTTAAATGACAAAGACAATTGGCGTTTTGTTGTTGAAGGAAATAAGTTGAAATGCAGAATTAATGTATACTTTGGTAAAGATGACTCCTACAATATTCTATTGAAAGCAACGGATAAGAAAGGAGCTTCAATTGTTGTTCCTCTTTCTGTTGCAACACAAGATGAAGGTGGGTTGAGCAATAAGTCAGCGCTTATGAGCTTTACTATCAATCAGCAAATTGGACAGACCATATTCTCGGGAACTAATATTTATTTGCAACAACATTGGAGTGGAAACCTTTCAGCCGTTTTGGCTAATTTTACTATCCCGTTTGGAGCAAAGGCGTATATAAATCTCGTAGAACAGTCTGGTGGAGCATCTGTAAATGATTATACAAATCCGGTTCAACTTATTGTTGAAGCTGCGGATAAGAGCAGCACAACGTATTTAATACACGTTACAGCCACCAACGATATTCCAACAGATATCCTTCTGTCAAGCGGTAATATTCCCGAAAACGCTGCTTCAACTTTGGTAGGTACATTATTGGCAGTTACGGAGAATCCAAAAGAGACTCACGTTTATACTTTAGTAAATGAATTGGGTACTGATTATGATCTGTTTAAAATAAACGGATCAGAACTTCAGTCAGTTGGTTCTTTTGATTTTGAATCGAAAAGCAGCTATAAAATAAAAGTAAGAGCCGATGATCAAAAGGGCGGAATTGTCGATAAAATCTTTTCTATAACTGTAACTGACAAAAATGAGGCTCCAACGGGTATTTCTTTGTCAAATTCCGAATTTGAAACAGGTGCTGCAGAAAACACAATGATAGGCTATCTGACAGCAGAAGATCAGGATGTTGGTGAATCGCACGTTTTTAGCCTGGTGAAAGGTAACGGAACAAATGACGATGGGAACGGATTAGTAAAAGTAAGTGGCAACAAGCTTTTGCTTGCGCAGGCTACCAATAATATCACTAAATTACAGTGGAATATTCTGATTAAAGTTGTTGATGGGGCAAATGCAAGTTTTGAGAAAAGCATAATAATTAAAAGCCGCGGGATAAATCACATTCCGGTTTTTAACAGTAAACCTGCCACTTATGTCATTCAAAACCAAACCTATGTTTATCCAATTGAAATTAGCGATATTGACGGTGATGTTGTTTCACTGAAATTTGAAAATTTGCCCAAGTGGCTCAATTATAATTCGGAATTAAACCTTTTAACCGGGAGCCCTGGTAATGCTGAAGTTGGCACCTACAGTTTTACTATAACAGCAAGTGATAACATAGCTATAGTTTCGCAAAAGGTTGCTATACTGGTTTTAGATATCAACGATGCGCCTGAAATTAATTATTTTATAGACAATCAGACATTCATAACGAATAAGCAAAATACGTTTATTATACCAAACGATTGCTTTAAAGATCCTGATGCAGGTGACAAACTTACATACTCGGTTACTATGACAAACAATTCGATTATGCCAGCGTGGCTTTCTTTTGATTCTGCAACTCGCACATTAAGAGGATCTCCTACGAAAGATGCTTTTGGCACTTATCAGTTGAAAGTTACTGCAACAGATCAAAAACTAGCCAAAGAATGGATGATATTCTCGCTAAATGTTTCATTCCCTACCGCAGTAATAAACATTGAAGATTCCGAGAGCTTTATAGTTTTCCCAAATCCGGTTCGCGATGTACTCAACTTAAAGCTTCCTGATAAAATAGGAAAAGCCTTGGTTCAGGTCTTAGATGTTCATGGAAAAATGATTCAGCAAACATATCTGAATGAGGGTGAGCCGCAAACTCTATTTTTGGGTAATTTAAATCCAGGAGTCTATTTTGTAACTTCTTCAGATGGGAAGTCAAGGTATGTTAGTAAAATCATAAAAGAATAAGATGCACAGCTTCGAAATGGTGTAATCCTGTAATAAAAGTCAAGTATAGCTACTTTACTTTTTAAAGCAGACGAATGACTTCCTGTTTTTGATTTTGAATAAATGGCACTATAAGACAACAAAAATTAATTTTTTTGGCTTATGGTGCCGTTTAATTTAGATGTAATAAGTCAGTATTTTATGATAGTTGTAGCCGTATTCCTATAGATTGACATAAATTACACGTATTGAAATACGTAAATTTTGAGTCCATTTAATACTCAAGAAATGTTTTCATCTCCGTATAGGCTTTTTCTCATACTTCATTAGTTTGCTTGCCCATGGGATAAAGTATTTGAAGTTAGGGGCATCGGTATGCCCGCCATCATGCTGGCGCCATGCAAGTTCGCCATCAAGCAAACTGCTGTTGACTGGAGGCATTTTTTCAGTAAGGTAATTGTTGGAAACACCAAGGTCTTTAACACCTAAAAGTTTAAATATGCTACCTGCTGCAATTGTAGCCATATAGCTGCCTTGCTGATCCAACCATTTGGCATCACCTTTTTCAGGAATACCATAACTAATAAACGTAAGCCGGGGGGCGCACAAGGCAATTAAATCGTGCGAATCAACGGGCAGATCGCAACCTGTTTTACTCCCAAAGTTCGCTTTTGAAGCCCCATATTTCATGTAATTTCCGGCCATCCAGTAATATTCGCCACCTGTAAGACTTTCAACGGCTTCTCCAAAGTTACGACGATGAAGTGTGGCTCCTCCCTTTCCTGAAGAACCAATCAAACCGACTGCAAAACGGGGTTCAAAAGCAAGCGTAACTAATGCGGCTTTACCATAACGGGATACACCTTCAATACCCACCTTTTTGGCATCGACCATAGTATCAGTTTCAAGGTAATCCAATCCACGCGCTGCGCCCCAGGCCCAGGCCCGAAGAGCGCCCCATTCATCTGGTTTGCGCGGTTGACCTTTATTTACCAGGCCAATTATGCCTCTTGTAATGCCCGCCCCATTATCCGACTGAATGCTGTTGGGATCAATAGTTACATAACCCCAGCCAGCGGCCAGCAATTGTTCTGTTGGCGATGGATCTCCTTCAGGTTTAGGCGCAAAGAAATTTGGTCCGGGTAATCGGGTGACTGGCATATAAGCCGGATATTTATCAAAGATGGCCTTCATACTGGGGTCGCTTTTTATCATCATTTCCTTAAAAGCTTCATTCAGTTTTTCCATATCATCAGGAGAAGGTTGTGCCGGCGATGGAAACGACGGACGTCCACCAAACATCATCAATACCGGAACCGGGCCCTTTACATTCGTGGGTAAGACCAACATCATATTAATATCTAAATTGATGAACGGATACTCACTGTTATCAACATGTCCAACCAATTGCTTGGCGATTACCGGAGTCCAGCCAACAAATTCCCGGTCAGTAATTTTTACAGTCCATTTTACATTTGGAATATTTTTGGGAAGTCGTCCATATACTTCTCTTTCCATATCTTCCGCAATTTCAGGACGACGCAGTTTCCACCACATTTCAGGAGTGCTTACCTTTTTGCCGGTTTTAGTTGTAAGCAGATCAGGTAACTGAGGACATGGATTAGCCAGAGATTCATCACTGTTGGCGTGATAGGGATCAGAATCATTGCCGCTGGGGCCTGGTCTCAGTTCTTTAATGCCAAGCTGCTGCATCATGTTATCATGATCTTGCTGGGCAGAAAAGGTCACCATACGCAAATATTTGGTGCTGTCGATTTTTGCCTCCTGAGCTGCTAAAAGAGTAGCGAAGCAAAATGCGAACAAAAAGGTTATTGAGTTTTTCATCAGATGGTTTAGGTGTTAGGTTATCCTTTAATTTGGAATTAATGAAAGAAAAGAAGCTGGTATCTTGTTTGCGAATAAAACTGATTGCAAGTTATTATTATTTTATTTTCAACACAAAACGGGAATTAGAAAATTGCAGACATTACCAGTTTAAACTTAATCCGGCATTCAATTTTTAAAATCAGAATTGATGTTTTGCAAGTTCGTTTCCCTGAAACAAAATAGTGAGATTGTATACCTAAAATAGAAAAGGCTGTCCTCTGACAGCCTTTTCACCCGTTACGACGGGAAACTAACCTAAACCAACTAAACCTAATAAACCATGAGCTTACCAAAGTAATCAACTTTGTAGAAGCTACCTAAGTAACCATTAAAGCAGACTTTGGTTTGCCAAGTGTATTATATCTTAAAAATAAATTTGTCTGAATGAACTTTTCAGCGAACTGAACGCGGCAAAGATATTAAAAATAATAGGAAATATACAAACGGGTAGCGCTTCAAAATCAGAATAATTTAATTAAAATCCTGTTCGGAAGTAATTTCAATTTCAGTTTTACTATCTATTGTTTATGGTATAAGACTTTTATCTCTTTTTCAACAAACGATCCTTAATAAATTCTGTCTTACTTATGTAATTCATGTCTATTCTAAGCCTTACTTTGTTTAAGAAATCAAATAAACCAGAATGAAACCATATTGGATTTTCTTTTTTCTGATTTTGGCCATTCAATCATATGGTCAAAACGCACCAAAGCGCGAATTTCGTGCTGTTTGGGTCGCTACAGTTAATAATATTGATTGGCCTTCGAAACCCGGACTTTCATCTGATCAGCAAAAGCAGGAGGCGATTGCTATTCTCGACCTTCATGCCAAAAACCGGATGAATGCAATTATTATGCAGATTCGTCCGGCTTCTGATGCCTTTTACCAATCAGAACTTGAGCCATGGTCTCGTTACCTTACAGGAACACCGGGAAAGGCCCCTTCTCCGTTTTATGATCCGTTACAATTCTGGATTGAAGAGTGCCACAAACGAAATATGGAGTTTCATGCCTGGCTGAATCCTTTCAGGGTTGCACAAAATGCAAATGAGCCATTGGGCGGAAATCATATTGCGTTTAAACATCCTGAATGGATTGTCAACTATGGTGATAAATTGTACTTTGATCCGGGATTGCCTCAAACACGGGAATTTGTGACCAAAGTAGTGACCGATATTGTCGCCCGTTATGATGTGGATGCGATTCATTTTGATGACTATTTTTATCCCTATCCGCTTAAAGAAGATTTTCCTGACCAGAATTCATTCGGGCAATACAACCGTGGATTTCTTGCTGATCAAAAAGCCGATTGGCGACGCGACAATGTTGATCTTACCATTCAGATGCTTTCAGAAGCAATAAAGAAAACCAAAGCATGGGTGAAATTTGGAATTAGTCCATTTGGGGTTTGGCGGAATAAAGCAGATGATACTCAGGGTTCGGAGACTACAGCCGGAACAACCAATTACGATCATTTATATGCCGATATTCTGAAATGGCAGAAAAATGGGTGGATTGATTATTGCCTTCCGCAGTTGTACTGGCAAATTGGCCATCCTTCTGTTGATTTTCTGACGCTTAGTAAATGGTGGGCTTCACATGCATACAACCGTGGAATGTACATAGGTCATGCAGTTTATAAACTTGAAGCTAACTCTGCGGTTCCTGAATGGAGAGATGCTGATCAATTGGTCAAACAAATCCAAATTACGCGCCAGATTCCACAATTGGGTGGAAGTGCCTTTTACAGCAGCATGCACTTCAAACGTGATTTGTTCGGATTCGAGAAATCTCTTCAGAATAAGATCTATGCTAGTCAGGCCGTGGTGCCCGCAATGCCATGGATTGACAACAAAAAACCTGAACAGCCCAAACATTTCAAGAAAAAGGGCCACAAACTGAAGTGGAAAGCTGCTAAAAATGAAAATGAAATGGATCGGGCGGTTAAGTATCTCGTTTATCTGAATCCGGTTGGACAAAAATTTGACAGTGAAAATCCTGAAAATATTTTTACAATTACCAGCGATAAAAGCATCGTTTTTAAACCAAATTCTCGTAAATTACAGAGAAAATATGAAGTCCGGATTTCTGCCCTTGATCGCCTTCACAACGAAAGCGAAATCAGTAAAGTGAAAGTGATAAAACTCTAAAATACCAGTCATGAATCGAAATGTTGATTGTTTTTTTGTCTTCATCAGCGAAGAAGCAAGCCAAAAACTGGTCGATCAGTTTAGAGAATCTGATCTTGTTAATCAGGTTTATGTATTGGTAAAGAAATCAGTTAATCTCAGCAATTGCGAACAAATACTGGTGGAAGAAAATGCTTCTTGTTCAACAATCAGGCAGATTGCAAAACTGGTTCGTTCTGATTATGCTTTGCTGGCATTGGGCGATTCGGTATTTGAACTGGGGCAAGGCGCAATAGAGCGGCTCATTCAGGTAGCCGATCAAACTGAAGCACCAATGGTTTATGCCGATTATTTTGAATTTGCCGATGGTAAACTTATACCTCATCCCGTTATCGATTACCAATTGGGTAGCCTGCGTGATGATTTTAATTTTGGACCTGTGCGTTTTTACCGAGCAGAAGTTTTGAAGGCTTTCCGATACGAAAATTATGAAATGCTGAAATATGCCGGAAGCTATGCACTTCGGCTCAGGGCCAGCCGGATGGGGGAACTTGTGCACATTCCTGAAAACTTGTTTACAATGATAGAAACTGACATGCGCCCTTCAGACCAAAAGCAGTTTGATTATGTGCGGTCAGCGGAAAGCGAACGCCAGCTAGAAATGGAACAGGTTTGTACTGCCCACCTTCGCGATATTGGAGCATTGCTTTTGGCTCCATTTCAGGAAGCGATACTAAATGAACCATTTGAAGTGGAAGCTTCTGTAATTATTCCTGTTCGCAACAGGGAAAGGACAATTCGTGATGCCATTGTTTCTGGTCTGATTCAGAAAACATCATTCCCATTTAATCTCATTGTTGTTGACAACTATTCGAATGACGGAACGACTGAAATTCTGCAGGAATTTGCCTCTTGGGGAAAATTAGTTCACATCATTCCTGGGCGGAAAGACCTCGGAATTGGAGGCTGCTGGAATGTAGCAGTTTCCCATCCTGCTTGTGGAAAATTTGCCGTGCAGCTCGACAGTGATGATTTGTATTTCGACGAAAATACCCTTCAGATAATCGTTGATAAATTTTATGAAGAAAATTGTGCGATGGTGATTGGTAGCTATCGGATGACCGATTTTAATCTGGCAGAAATTCCTCCGGGTGTCATCGACCACCGCGAATGGACCGATGAAAATGGACCAAATAATGCTTTACGCATTAATGGTCTTGGAGCGCCCCGTGCATTTTACACGCCGATACTTCGCGAAATAAGGGTGCCTAATGTGAGTTATGGCGAAGATTATTCATTGGGTTTAACGATTTCGGGGAAGTATAAGATCGGACGAATTTACCAACCGATTTACCTGTGTCGTCGTTGGGATGACAATACTGATGCATCACTCGATGTTGCTAAGCAAAACGCACATAATTTATATAAAGACCACATCCGTACTTTTGAACTTCAGGCACGAATTCTACGAAATAAACGTGTCGATCCGGACAAAGCCTGGATGGAAGAATCGTGATTTTCTAGCGGAATTTGCTGTCCTTTTTATTCAGCTCGGTAGCTACCTGGGCCAATAGGCGGTCGAAATCGTTTTGTGTTATGTTTCTGTCTTTTCTTTCAGGAAACATTTTCTTGAAAGGAAATTTATAATTCAGCTTAAATTCAAGTTGATAAAAGTCGTTGAGCGACTCTCCGTTTGTAGCCAGTTCGGGAACATTTAGCTCTGATGATTCCTTGCTTTGACTGCTCCATCCAGGAACTAACCAAGGTTTCAGGCAGGGATAGACCTGAAGTTGACGCTGCAAGAGAACTTTGCTGCTGGGTAATTTTCTTTCTCGTGTCCACCAAATATCCCTTACAGATTCCATTGCCAGATAAGTTTCAGCCTCATTCGAAACTACATCCAGATTTTTCAGTGTTTCATCAATGATAAGAGTTACAGCTTCTTCGTAAGGCAACTCGCTTTGCAAGGCTTTTATTCCAATGGTAACACCCAATAAATTTGAATAGGCATCTTCAACCGAGAAACTTGAATAGCGTTCGGGAACAAATGGAATGGTTGAAGCTCCAAACCAGGTAGCAATTTCGTGCCAAACCGAAAGATCGTAAGTAATTTTTCCTGCCAGCAGAATCAGATCATGATCAGTAAGTGTGGACGTAAGGAGTGCATTCAGCGTTTTTTCTCCTCCTTCACGTCCCAAAATCAAAGTAAAATTGCCATTTGGTTTATTTATGCGCAGTTCAGTATATAGAAATGCAGTCCAGTCAACTTGGTCGCGCAGGTGTCCCATGTCGATAAATCCACCGCGTCGGGTGTACACAATGCCATTTTGTTCACTTTGGTCGCCCAGATAATGATGATTCCCGATTTTTTCAAGACTTGTAATTTCAGTTAGCTTCACCCCAGGAATAGCAAAAAGTTGCATTTCGGTGCCAAAAGAGCAGCAGGTACGAATAATACGATGAGGTTTAATATCAGGTTGATGAGCTTTAAATACTGGTGCTTTGGCAAAAGTATTTAAAGCAATTAAATTAAAAACGAGAAAAAGCAATATTATATTAAGTGTTCTCATGGTTCAAAACTAAACGGCTGCAAATGTATAAGAAAAATTACTGCTTTAATCAGTTTGTAATCAGCGTTATGATTCTTTAACAGCGAATCTGGATACTGAAGGTTGTTAATATTTCGTTAAAATGACATTAAATCAATTATTATGGCATAAAAAAGAAAATATTAAACATGATATTTGTACAAATAGTTTGTTTGTATAGTTATTCATTGTCAAAAGGATATATAGGATGGAATTCAAATGCAAGAAGGCAGGCAATGAATGTTACGGGCTCAAGGAGCTTGTACTGCTGTTTGATATCAGTCAAAGGCTGATTCAGAGTAAAGAACTGAAAAGTGATTTGTCCGCAATACTTGAAATGTTGGTCAGGTATTTGGATGCCGAGCGCAGCTTTCTCACCATCTTCAACCGTGAGTCGGAAAGCATTTTAATTGAAGCGGCTTACGGATATAGTGCAGCTCAGCAGGCTCGCGGACGATACAAATTGGGTGAAGGAATTATTGGCCGTGTCGTTGAAATGTCGCGTCCGGTGGTGATTGATAAAATCTCTAAATCAAGTTTATTTCTGAACCGCACGGGTCAGGAACTCACCAAAGACGGTCAGGAACTTACTTTTATCTGTAATCCGATTATCGAAGAAGGGAAAGTGACCGGCACGCTCAGTGTGGTTCGGATTTACAATCCTCATATTTCGTTCGACGAGGATAATCAGATGTTGTCGATCATTGGTTCCATGATTTCCAAGAGTGTCCGAAACCGGCAGGAGCGTCTGGAAGAAACCGAAGTGCTGAAGCAGAAGAATTTGCAACTTCAAAATCAGTTGGAGAAAGACTTCAGACCTGGAAATATCGTGGGTAATTCGAGCAAAATGCGTGATGTGTATTCGCTGGTGAGCATGGTGGCCGAAACGAATTCAACAGTGCTGATCCGTGGCGAAAGTGGGATAGGCAAGGAGCTGATCGCCGATTCGATCCATTTTACGAGTCCGCGAGCCAAGAAGAATTTCATCAAGGTGAACTGTTCTGCATTGCCCGATACGCTTATTGAGAGCGAACTTTTTGGTCACGAAAAAGGTGCTTTCACCGGAGCCGAAGCCCGGCGAAAAGGACGGTTCGAACTGGCTGATGGAGGTACTATTTTTTTGGACGAGATTGGTGATATTCCACTTTCAACCCAGGTGAAATTGCTGCGACTCATTCAGCAGCGCGAGTTTGAACGTTTGGGCGGAACCGAAACCATCAAAATTGATGTTCGGATTATCTGCGCTACCAACCGGAATCTGGAAGAACTGATACAGAACAACGAATTCCGCGAAGATTTATATTACCGCATCAATGTGTTCCCGATTTTTGTGCCGCCTTTGCGCGACCGACGGAACGATATTCCTTCGCTGGTCGATCATTTTATCGAGAAGTTTAACAAGCGAAACAATGCCAAAATTATCCGAATTACAACATCAGCCCTGAATATGCTGATGGTTTACCGCTGGCCTGGAAATATCCGTGAGTTGGAAAATTGCATTGAACGTGCCTGTATCCTGAGCAAAGACAAAGTAATTCATAGTTACGATTTACCGCCTTCGCTGCAAACCGCCGACTCGACCAATACCAAGTCGTCAGGAGGATTAACTTACACTGTAGAACAGGTTGAAAAACAGTTGATCCGCGAAGCGTTGGTTAGTTCAAAAGGCAACATTGCCAAAGCTGCCGACGAGTTGAAAGTAACAGAACGCATGCTCGGCATCCGCCTGAAAAAGTACAACATCGATGCCTGGCGGTTTAAAGTGTAAGGACTGAAGGATGGAATTACTGAAGGATGGATTTCGCTCGCCATGTTATATGGAGTCATAAATCCCGGAGGGATTAAATATTATTCACCGGCGGTAAAACCGTCGAATTAGGAGAAAGTATTCATTGAACCCCGACGGGGTTCAACTAAAAGGAGGTTCCTTAACAACGGGTTTCACCCGTCGTGATTAACATCTCGTCCGGCTCGGGCTAAAAAAATATTGCTTTGGATCGGCAATATTTAATTGATAAACTTGATTAAAATCTATTTTCCCATGGAACTCACAATCATACAAGTCGATCTTCAAAATCCGGTTCATTGCGATCAGGTGATCAAACTGCTTAACGATTACATGAACGATCACATGGGAAATAACCGGCCAATGCCCAAAGAGTTAGGCCCACAAATCATTTCAGGATTAAAAAAACACCCCGGATTTCTTGGCTTCTTTGTAATGGCCGATGATCAATTTGCAGGATTGGCTAATTGCAATGTCAACTTCTCTACTTTTCAAGCCAAACCGTTGATTAATATTCACGATTTCATTGTGGCTCCTGAATGTCGCAGCATTGGGGCTGGAAGTTTTCTGCTTCAGGGAATTATCAGTTATGCGTCAAAAAATGGTTTTTGTCGCGTCAACCTGGAGGTGCGCGAGGATAATGCCAACGCTAAAGCACTTTACCGCAAAATGGGCTTTACCGACTGCGTGCCGAAAATGATGTTTTGGGAAAGGAAACTCTGAGTCGTTTACTTTTCGAAATCTATTTCCAGAAAATCGCTTACTTCTTTCATCCAGCGGTTCTGCACAAAAGCCACATGATCGGGATGATTGTTGTAGGTCGTGTAATCGGTATGGTTCGCGAAGACCATCGAAAAACCGTACTGGTATTTATTCTTTGGACTCACCTGATTAAATGCCTGAAAATTATTCACTACCGGGATTCCGGTTAATATGCGGGTTCCATCCTGGATAAATTTTTGTGCCTCGGCCGAATCTTTTGGATAGGACAAATTAAAAATAACCATGTGCTGAACTTCGCCTTTTTTCAAGGCACAATTTTCTGCACTCGAATTGGTTGCCAGCGCTTTACTCGCAAAGAATGTTCCGAAAAGGCTTGTCATGCCTACTGATCCAAGAAAAAATCTACGTTTCATAGTACGATTGGTTTAAGTTCTTTCCTGACCAAATATAGTCACTAGAATTATCCTAATGTCAGAGACAATTATTAATATCTCCTAATTTGTCAGGAATTAGGAGATATTGATAGGGTGCCGCGATTTTTAATTGCGTTTTCTCCATTTCAGAGATTAAAAATCTCCGCATTCACCGTTCTAATTAAAGAACCGCCTTCGACAGGCTCAGGCAGCCAGAATGCGAGTCTTTTTGTTTCATTGCATCAACTGATCATCAATGCTCCGCTCCCTGAGCAGCTAAGCGTGTCGAAGGGAGCATTCTCCATAAATCGAGTCACCCAAAGTCCCAATGGTACGACCTGTAACAGCACAGGGTGAAATGAAATGGAATCCAGTGATACCCACCGCAATCAACTATTATCCAAATATTTTGTAGAATTTAATCGATGTAAACATCGGAATTGTTTATATTTATGGGTGATTTGGACAAGCAGGTCTTTGGCAGTTATTAATCAAAATTTAGATCAGGCGAAAAAAAAAGGTTGGTAATTACGAAATATCCGCAATTGAGGGTAAAGCTATTTACCAAGCATTTTCAATGCTTCACCTCTTTTCGTCATTACCACACAAGAATAATATTTTTATGATGTATGTTGCATTAACGTTGGATAAAATCCTTTGACTTTGCTATCAAGAGTAGAAAAGACAGGCAACAACGGTGAACTGATACGGGAACCATAGTAAAACCCCCATAGGGAGCAATTAAATGGAATCATGAAACATCTTTTTATTATTCTTTTTGTATTAGCGATCTCGTTTTTTGCAAAAGCCCAATCCATAAAAATTGAAATTGGCAATATTGACACCATTAATTCTAAAATATTAAATGAAAAACGTGCAATTTGGATTTACAATCCAAAGAAGGAAGCCCAAAGTTCATCTTCTAAATTGCGTTATCCAGTTATTTACCTCTTAGATGGTGATTGGCATTTTGTTTCGGTAATAGGTATGTTACAGCATTTGAGTTATACCAATGGTAATACTATTTGTCCTGAAATGATTGTCGTTGGAGTACCAAGTAATGACAGGTACAGAGACCTGACTCCTTCTCGCGACAGTGCGTATAGTGTGAACTCTGGAGGAAATGAAAAATTTTTATCCTTTATTGAGAAAGAATTAATACCATACATTGATTCTGCCTATCCTGTTGAGCCATACAGAATGTTAATCGGGCATTCTTTAGGTGGATTAACAGTAATGAATGCATTGGAGGATCATTCGAACTTATTCAATTCATATGTTGCAATAGATCCAAGTATGTGGTGGGATAATCAAATTTCTTTAAAAGAAACCATAAATTCCTTATCCAACCATAAATTTGACAACAAAAGCTTATTTTTAGCAATTGCGAACACCATGGAAGAGGGCATGGATACTATAGTGGTCAGAAAGGACAATTCCAGAAACACTTTGCCAATTCGTTCAATCTTAGAATTATCTGACCATTTGAATTCAAATATCGATACTAGATTAAATTTTAAAGTGAAATATTATAAAAATGAAAATCATGGTTCAATCCCGCATATTGCAACTTATGATGCGCTGCATTTTATTTTCAATTTTTACAATTTGTCCTTGACGAAAGCGGATTATTCTGATACAACCCTAACATTACCATACAAAATAGAAAATCATTATAAGAATGTTTCCGAAAAAATGGGTTATAATATTTCTCCATCTGAAAACACGATCTATGTATTAGCTATTAATTCATTGTACCTGAAGAATTATTCTCTGGCGGAATATTTTTTCAAATTAAATATTAGTAATCATCCTGAAAGTTTTATCGCTTATGATTCATTTGGTGATTATTATATAACCTTAGGTAATTTCAAACTAGCAAATGAGATGTATCGAAAAGCCTTGTCCATTTATGATAATATAGAGACCAGGGAAAAGTTAGAAAACATTCAAAAGGAATAAATATTTAGTGTATTCATCAGTAAGGAAAGGTGAAGAATGTATCCATTTAGTTCGGTTATTTGCTTGTCATCTCTTCAAAACTTCACAACTTCTGATTGCTTTTCAAATTCCTCCAACTGCGACTGAAAATTGTCTTTCCTTCTTCCTACCAAAACGTAGGTTAAGCCAATATTAACACCCCGTAAGCCCTTGCTATCATTGCTTTTGTGCCGTGCAACACGTTTTGTACGCCCATTCCCTGTTTCCTACCAAAAAGTAGGATTTTTTCGTGTGACAAAAATTCCAAATAAAAATTTTATCTCTTGTAATTTGCAGATTACCAACATTCAAAGCCAAACTTGAAACTTGAAATTTGGAACCTGAAACTTCCTCTGGCATCGTTCTGGTAATGCTTCTGCCAAACACGAAAAGTTTAACCCGTAAAAAATACGAACATGAGAAAAATCGCAATTTATGGTAAAGGTGGAATCGGAAAATCCACCACCACACAGAACACCGTTGCTGGTTTGGCCGAAGCAGGATTCAATGTAAAAGTAGTGGGTTGCGACCCGAAAGCCGACTCAACCCGCTTGCTGCTGGGCGGTATGGCTCAAAAAACAGTATTGGACACTTTGCGCGAAGAAGGCGAAGACATCGACCTCGACGACATTGTAAAAGTAGGTTATGGCCGCGTACGTTGCGTAGAGTCGGGCGGTCCGGAGCCGGGTGTAGGTTGTGCCGGTCGTGGTATCATCACATCCATCAACCTGTTGGAGCAATTGGGGGCCTGGGACGAAAAATACAAAATCGACTACACCTTCTATGATGTATTGGGCGACGTGGTTTGTGGTGGTTTCGCCATGCCAATTCGCGAAGGAAAAGCCGAAGAGATTTACATCGTGGTTTCCGGAGAAATGATGGCCATGTATGCAGCCAACAACATTTGCAAAGGGATCAAGAAATATGCTCAGGCTGGTACCGTTCGTTTGGGCGGACTGATCTGCAACTCTCGTAACGTGGACAACGAACGCGAAATGATCGAAGAACTTGCCCGTCAGTTGGGAACCAAAATGATCCACTTTGTGCCACGCGACAACATGGTTCAACGTGCCGAAATCAACCGCAAAACGGTGATCGAATTCAACCCTGAACACAACCAGGCCGATGAATACCGCAAGTTATCCAGGGCAATCAACGAGAACACCAACTTCGTCATTCCAAACCCACTCGCAATGGAAGACCTGGAAACACTTTTAATCGATTTCGGTATTGCAAACTAAATGACAGGTAGAAGGATGTCAGGCAGAAGTATAAGAATTATCAATCCTTCAGTCCATCAATCCCTCAGTATCTCATAAAGAAATAAAAAACTAAAAAAAAGGAGAACCAAAATATGTTAATGATCAGAGCAATTATACGTCCCGACAAATCAAGTAAAGTTTTAAATGCCTTGTTCGAAGCCGGATATGTAGCAGTAACCAAAATTCCGGTGGTTGGACGCGGAAAACAGCGTGGTATTAAAATCGGCGACGTCACCTACGACGAATTACCCAAAGAAATGCTGCTCATGGTAATTAAAGACGAAGACAAAGATTTTGCAGTAACTACCATTATGGAAGCTGCCCGTACCGAACCCAAAGGCGCATACGGCGACGGTAAAATCTTCATCACACCGGTTGAAGAAGCCTACACCATCAGCCGCGGAACCAAAGAATTATAATCCCAAAACCGAAGAATATGAAGTTAATCATGGCAATTATCCGCATCAATAAAATGAACGAAACCAAAATGGCTTTGTCAGCAGTGGGTCTTCCTTCGATGACCGCTACCGGTAAAGTGTTTGGCCGCGGAAAAGGACTTTGGGACGCCAAAGTATTGGAAGGGATCAAAAAAGATCTTCCTGAAGCAATGGCACATCTCAGCAAAGAACCCCGTCTTCGCCCTCAAAGGGTGGTTACCATCGTTGTTCCCGACGACAAAGCTTCTTTGGCGGTGAACACAATTATTGAAGCAAACCAGACTCCCGAACCCGGCGACGGCAAAATTTTCGTCATTCCGGCTTATGAATCCATCAGGGTTCGAACCGGCGAAACTGGAGATTCTACACTCGATTAAAACTTACAGTCATGCCAAACAGAAAAGATTTTACCAACGGATTGCCCGATCCTATAGCGCTTCGGGAAGAAATCCTGAAAAAATATCCGGCCAAAATAGCCAAGAAGAGGATCAAAGGGATCGTAATCAACGATCCGAATCTGGAACAGGAAATTATGGCCAATGTGCGCACCATTCCCGGAATCATCACGCAGCGTGGTTGCACCTACGCCGGATGTAAAGGGGTAGTTTTGGGGCCAACCCGCGACATCATCAATCTGGTTCATGGACCAATCGGCTGTAGCTTTTATGCCTGGCTCACACGCCGTAACCAAACTCGTGTTCCTGAAGGAGGAGACAACTATATCAACTACTGTTTCTCAACCGACATGCAGGACGAAAACATCGTTTTCGGAGGTGAAGCCAAACTGAAAGACGCCGTCCGCGAAGCATTCGAGATGTTCAAACCTAAAGCCATCGGTATTTTCTCAACTTGTCCGGTTGGGCTGATTGGCGACGACGTTCATTCTGTAGCCCGCGATATGAAAGCCGAACTCGGAATCAATATTTTCGGTTTCAGTTGCGAGGGTTACCGCGGAGTATCGCAATCGGCCGGTCACCACATTGCCAACAACGGCGTGTTTAAACATGTGGTTGGCTTGAATGACCGCGAACGTGTCGGAAAATTTCAGGTCAACTTGTTGGGCGAGTACAACATTGGAGGCGATGCTTTCGAAATCGAAGCATTGTTCGAAGAAGCCGGCATCACCTTGCTTTCTACTTTCTCCGGAAATTCAACCATTAAAAGCATGGAGTATTCGCACACCGCCGATTTGAACATGGTCATGTGCCACCGCTCCATCAACTATATTGCCGAAATGATGGAAGAAAAATACGGTATTCCGTGGGTGAAAGTAAGTTTTGTAGGAGCCGAATCAACCTGTAAATCGCTCCGGAAAATTGCCGACTATTTTGGCGATGCCGGTCTGAAAGCCAAAGTGGAAGAAATTATCGTCCGCGAAATGGCTAAAGTGGAAGCAGTCAAAAGTTCGATCAAACCTCGCGTCGAAGGCAAACTGGCCATGATGTTCGTTGGAGGTTCACGCGCTCACCATTATCAGGATTTATTTGGAGAACTGGGAATCCGCACTGTTTCTGCCGGATACGAGTTTGCTCACCGCGATGACTACGAAGGCCGCAAGGTTATTCCAACCATTAAGATTGACGCCGATACCCGTAACATCGAAGAACTTTCGGTCAGCAAAGACGAAACGCATTTCAGACCAGATTTGGTTGAGAAAAAAGCGGAGTTGGTAAGTCAGGGTTTCGAGTTCAAAGATTACGACGGAATGATGCCCGAGATGTTGAAAAATTCGTTGGTCATCGACGATGTCAACCATTGGGAAACCGAAAAACTCATCGAATTCTACAAACCCGATGTTTTCTGCGCCGGAATCAAAGAAAAATACGTGGTGCAAAAAGCCGGAGTTCCGCTCAAACAGTTACATAGCTACGACTACGGCGGCCCTTACACAGCCTTCGACGGAGCCATCAATTTCTATGTCGAAATGGAAAGGATGCTCGCTACCAACATCTGGAAAATGATCGATGCCCCCTGGAAAAACGAGTCGGAACTCGTGGGCAGCATGACAATTGAATACTAAAATCAGGAGGAAAAACTATGTTACTAAAACATACAACAAAAGAAGTAAGAGAAAGGACAGCATTGACCGTTAATCCGGCAAAAACCTGTCAGCCAGTAGGCGCCATGTATGCAGCTTTGGGTGTTCACGGATGCCTTCCTCACAGTCATGGTTCGCAAGGTTGCTGCTCGTATCATCGGAGCGCCCTCACCCGTCACTACAAAGAACCGGTAATGGCTGCAACCAGCTCATTCACTGAGGGGTCATCGGTTTTCGGCGGACAAGCCAACTTGTTGCAAGCCATCGAAACCATTTTCGCGGTTTACGAACCTGAAATTATCGCGGTGCATTCAACCTGTTTGTCCGAAACTATCGGCGATGACCTTGGACAAATCGTAAATAAAGCCCGCGACGAAGGTAAAGTTCCCGCCGGAAGACACGTCATTCAGGCGTCAACTCCGAGTTATGTGGGTTCTCACGTTACAGGATATGCCAATATGCTCGAAGGAATTGTGAAATATTTTGCTGAAAAAACAGACGAGAAAATCCGCCAGATCAATCTGCTCTCCGGATGGGTTGAACCTTCTGACATGCGCGAACTGAAACGCATCCTGAAAATCATGAAAGTAAAATCGGTTTTGTTACCCGACACTTCAGATGTACTCGACACGCCAATGACCGGAAAGTTTGAAATGTATCCGAAAGGCGGAACAACCATTCCTGAAATGGTGAGCATGGGCGACAGCATGCAATCGCTCGGATTGGGAGAATGGGCCACTCAAAAAGCAGCCATCACACTCGATAATCAATGCAAAGTTCCGTTCGACATCATCGATATTCCGGTTGGGCTAAAAGCTACCGACCGTTTTATTCAGGCACTGGCAAAAGCCGGCAGGGTTTCAATTCCTGAAAAAATTACCGAAGAACGCGGTCGCCTGCTCGATGTGATTACCGATATGCACCAGTACCTCTACGGAAAACGGGTAGCCATTTATGGCGATCCTGACAACATTATCCCGATGATCGAATTCCTTGTCGATTTGGATATGAAACCGGTTTACATCGTTTCAGGAACTCCGGGCAAGAAATTCGAAAAGCGCATGGAAGCGATTCTTTCTGAGCGTGTTCCTGAAGCCAAATACAAAAACGGACCACAAGCCGACATGTACCTGATGCACCAGTGGATCAAGGAAAACCCGGTCGATTTGCTCATCGGAAATACCTACGGAAAATACATTGCCCGCGACGAAAATATTCCGTTTGTACGGATGGGTTTCCCGATTGTCGACCGCATTGGACACAGCTATTTCCCTACCATCGGCTACATGGGAGCCATGCGAATTCTGGAAAAAATTCTCAGTGCACTGATGGACAAACAAGATGCAGCTTGCCTCGAAGAAAAGTTCGAACTGGTGATGTAGTGCCCCATCCCCAACCCTTCCCCAAAATTGGGAAGGGAGTTTGGGTAGTGCAGGCCTGATGGGTTTAATCTATAAAGTGTAATCCTTCCTGATCTGCAGGATCAAAAGTCCCCCGTTTTGGGGGATTTAGGGGGCTTTACCCTGAAAGGGTTAAATATCAATAACCCCGGGTGAAACGAAGTGGAACCCGGGGAGAACACAAACCAAAGCAAACAAGGCGCATCCAAATATCAAAATTGAAAAATAAACTTTGTATGCGCCGCACGGAAAATCCACATTAATACCAGGATTCTCTAATCGTTCTAAATAATAATCAACCTGCTTTTACCAATCCTGATGGGACTGCCATACCTGTCAGGATTTTAAAATCTACCGCTGATTACCTCAGCGCTAAAGAAAAATTCTCCTTTGGGTGAGGAGGATTCTGATGGCTATTTTCTTTTTAATGTTGAACTGGGGGAGGTGCTTTCTGCTTCCTTCCCCTTTCATTTCAGCCCAGAATGGGCGAAATATTGGTAGCCCGGGGTAAAACCCCGGGGATGATGAAAAGGAAAGAAAGATCGTCCGCGAGGATAGATATAAAAAGTGATTCCATTTTTTAGGACGAAATAGAAATCGCCTATAAAAAATCGACAAAAAAGGAATTGGGGTCACAGGGGCAAAGCCACTCTAGAAAACATTTAAAACAAAACACGATGAACGAAATGCTAAAAGGCCGAAAAAGTCAGATTGTCACCAAAGGACAAGACGATGTTGCCATTGCTTGCGGAAAAGCAAGTATTGCAGGCTCTGTCAGCCAGCGGGCATGTGTTTTCTGCGGATCGCGCGTGGTACTTTATCCCATTGCCGATGCGCTTCACCTTATTCACGGGCCTGTTGGTTGTGCGGCTTATACCTGGGACATCCGTGGATCACTTTCGTCAGGACCGCAATTGCACCGTCTTAGTTTTACCACCGACCTGAAAGAAAAAGAAGTGGTTTTTGGTGGCGAAACTCGTCTGTACAATGCGCTTATTAGCCTTATCGACAACTACAAACCCAAAGCAGCTTTCGTTTATGCCACCTGCATTGTGGGAGTTATTGGCGATGATATGGAAGCTGTTTGCCGTCGGGTTACCCGCGAAAAAGGAATCGATGTGATTCCACTCATGTCGGAAGGTTTCAATGGAACTAAAAAAGACGGGTATAAAATTGCCTGTGCTGCGCTCTCCAAACTGATTGGAACAGATCAAACTTCGGTAGTTCCCGAGCACAGTATTAATATACTCGGCGATTTCAATCTGGCCGGAGAGCTTTGGATGTTAGCCGAATACTACCGACGGATGGGTGTCAACATGGTAGCCTGCATGACCGGCGATGGTCGCATCGACGATGTTCGCAAAGCCCATAAAGCTAAACTCAACGTGGTACAGTGCTCCGGATCGATGACCTACCTGGCCAAAGATATGGAAGACAAATATGGTATCCCGTTTATGAAAGTTTCCTATTTCGGGATTGAAGATATGTCTGACGCGCTCTATGAAGTGGCCCGTTTTTTCAAGTCTGACGAAATGATGCAAAAAGCACGGGAACTGGTACGGGAAGAACTCAGCAAATTATTACCTGAACTTCAAAAATACCGTGCACAACTGGAAGGAAAGAAAGCCGCCATTTATGTTGGTGGTGCTTTTAAAGCCATTTCACTGGTGAAAGCCTTACGATTGCTGGGAATGAAAACCGTGGTAGTTGGTTCGCAAACCGGAAATCAGGACGATTACAATCTACTGAAAGAATTGTGCGACGAAGGAACCATCATCGTTGACGACTCGAACCCGAACGAACTTTCAGAATTTGTGAAGCAAACCGGAGCCAACCTTTTTATTGGCGGGGTGAAGGAACGACCCATCGCCTTCAAACTCGGATTGGGATTTTGCGACCACAACCACGAACGAAAAGAAGCCCTGGCCGGATACGAAGGCATGTTGAATTTCGCGAAAGAAGTCCACGCTTCCGTCTGCAGCCCGGTTTGGAAGTTTATGAAATAAAGCCCCATAGGGGCGAAATATTTGTAGCCCCGGCTTTCAAGCCGGGGTTGAGGAAGGAGAAAAGTTTTAGCGCCGGTAGAAAATCGGAATCGAGGCTACAATTTAATTTCCGGCGCAATAGAGTAAATGTCCAATAACGAATGTCCAATAACGAATATTCAATATCCAATTTCCATCAAAAGCGAAACTTGGAACTTGGAATCTGGAACTTGAAACTTAAAAAGAAACGCCATGATTGAAAATGCATCCATCATCAAATCAACCCCCGAATACACCGCCACCCGTAACGCCTGCAAATTATGCGCTCCACTCGGTGCCAGCGTGGCTTTCAAAGGAATTCGCGGATGCGTACCAATTATTCACGGCGGACAGGGCTGTGCCACCTACATTCGCCGCTACCTGATTAGCCATTACAAAGAACCTGTGGATATTGCTTCGTCGAATTTTACGGAAGAATCAACCATTTTTGGAGGTGGTGCCAATTGTCTGGCCGCTATCGAAAATGTAATCAGCCAATATCAACCCGAAGTGATTGGCATGGCAACCACCTGCCTGAGCGAAACCATCGGCGACGATGTGAAATTCTACATTCAGAATTTTAAAGATCTTACCGATCGCGAAACATTACCCCATTTTATCACGGCATCAACCCCCAGTTACCAGGGTTCGCACATCGACGGTTTCCACGAAGCGGTTGCTTCAGCGGTAAAATCGATTGCCGAAGGAGGCGAAAAAGGTGAGCACCTCAATATTTTCCCCGGCTTTGTTTCTCCGGAAGATTTGCGCCAGATTAAAACCATTCTTGAAGATTTTACCATACCATCTATATTATTACCCGATTACTCCGAAACACTCGATAACCCGATCTGGGATTCCTACCATCGCATTCCTGAAGGCGGAACGCCCATCGAATCGGTTAAGAAATGCGGATCGGCCTGTGCTTCCATCGAATTGGGGACTATCCTGAATAAGGGAAGTTTATCCGGACGGGTAAAAAACAGTGCACTTGCAACTACCGCAGCCGAATATTTGCAGGAAAGTTTCGGGGTAGAAAATCACCGGATGCCGCTTCCGCTCGGAGTCAGCAACTGCGATCATTTTTTCGAAACGCTCAGCCAGCTTTCAGGAAAGGAAATTCCGATGAAATACACCAAAGAACGCGGCCGCCTGATCGACTCCTACGTCGACGGACATAAATATGTCTTTGGGAAACGCGCAGTAGTATACGGCGAGGAAGATTTGGTAGTGGCACTTTCATCGTTCCTGAATGAAATCGGGATTGAAGTTGCCTTGGCCGCTTCAGGAGGAGAAAGTGGTCGGCTTGAAGAAGAAATCCGGAAATATTGCCCGGAAAATACAGCTGAAATTACCGTTCAGAATGGCTACGATTACGAAATGATACACGAATGGTGCATCGAAAACAAGCCCGACATCCTGATTGGGAACAGCAAAGCCTATTATATCGCCCGCGAACTGGGCATCCCGATTGTCCGCTGCGGGTTTCCCATTCACGACCGCATTGGCGGACAACGCATCAAACACGTCGGGTACAACGGAACCCAGGAATTGTTCGACCAAATTGTGAACGAACTCATCGGTTACAAACAAGACCATTCGGAAGTTGGATATAAATATATGTAGAATCAAAAAAAGGAAACGCTATGATAGATCTCGAAAAACATCCGTGCTTCAACATCGAAGCGAAAGGCACATACGCCAGGGTTCATCTGCCGGTTGCCCCCAAATGCAACATACAATGCAATTACTGCAAGCGCGATTATGATTGCGTCAACGAGAGCCGTCCAGGCGTAACCAGCGAAGTCCTTTCTCCGGAACAGGCTTTGGCATACCTAATCAAACTGAAAGGAAAGATGCCAAACTTGTCGGTGGTCGGTATAGCCGGTCCCGGCGATCCGTTTGCCAATCCGCATGAAACCATGACCACGCTGCGTTTGGTTCGGGAGAATTTTCCTGAAATGATACTATGTCTATCATCCAACGGACTGAATGTTGCCCCTTTTGCTGAGGAGCTGGCCGAGTTGGGAGTGAGTCATGTGACCATTACCATGAACGGATTGGATCCAGAACAAACCCAACACATTTATAAATGGGCGCGCTTTGGAAATCGCGGATATGTGGGTAAGGCTGCTGCTGATATTCTGTTGGAGAATCAGCTAGTGGCGATTAAAATGTTGAGGCGGTTTGGAATCACTGTAAAGATCAACACCATTGTTATTCCCGGAGTGAACGACCATTTGGTTGAAAGTGTCGCCGAAAAAGCGAAAGAGTTAGGAGCTGAATTAATGAATGCGATTCCATTATTTCCTGTAGCTGACACACCATACGAAAACCTGAAAGAGCCGGATATGCTTACCATGCGCGAGATCCGCCTGAAAATTGCAAAGCACCTTAAACCGATGACGCATTGCGCCCGCTGTCGTGCCGATGCTGTTGGCCTGTTGGGCGAAGATGATGTGGAAGCCAAGAAAATCATGTCAGAAGTAATCAATATGACAGTCGCCGACGAAGAAACCCGTCCGTTTGTCGCGGTTGCCAGTTACGAAGGAATGTTGGTGAATCAGCATCTGGGCGAGGCTGAAAGCCTTTACGTTTTCCGCGAAACACCAAATGGTTACCGAATGGTGGAGCAACGTAAAGCGCCACCTTCAGGAATCGGAAATAAACGTTGGGAAGATCTGGCCGAACTTTTAAGCGATTGTCGAGCCTTGTTAGTTGGAGGAATCGGGCCAAGTCCATCGGCAACGATTGGCCGCACCGGAATCCGCATCGTCGAAATGACCGGACTCATCGACGAAGGATTGGACGCTATATATAAAGGTAAAGAATTGCGCACCGTGAAAAAGGCCGACGTGTTTAAATGCGGCGCCGCCTGTACCGGAAAAGCTACGGGATGCTAAGGAAGAGAAGCCCCCTCCAAACCTCCCCCACAAGGGTGAGGCTTAAAGAACGCTTCGAATGAAGGCTGTTTACTAAATAATAAGGATTCAACTATTAACCGCTTTTCCTAACTCCCTCCCCTTTGGGGAGGGTTGGGGAGGGGCTTATTTCTTTAAATCATGAAAAAACCAGACTACCACATTTTGATTTGCAACTCGTATCGGGTTGCCGGCGATGCCAAAGGCTTTTGCAACAAAAACGGAGGCGCCGAATTTATTCAGTATGTCACCGAAGAGTGCAACGATCGGGGCATTGATGCCGCTGTGTCATCCACCGCCTGCCTGAATGTTTGTTCCCAAGGACCAGTAATGGTTATCCAACCCAACAATTTTTGGTATGGAGCCATCACCACCGAGCGCATCGACGAAATCCTTGATGCGCTGGAAGAAGGCAATGCCGTTGAGGAATATTTGATCAGCGAATAGCTCAAGTATTCAATCGCAGTCACAGATCTCAGTCTCATGATGTTTCTATACCCTGAAAGGGTTAAATATCAATAGCCCCGGGTAAAGCGAAGCGGCACCCGGGGTATGAAATGGCACAGAGATAAAGGCGCATCTACAATTCTCAATTGAAAAGGTTAGGCTGTATGCGCCGCATAATAAAAGCTCATACAAAGCTCAAGATTCGAAATTCTAATATTCAAGACTATGACAAAAACTCCACACATCATCGATTCCACCCTCCGCGACGGCGAACAAGCCCCGGGAGTGGTTTTTACGCTGGACGAAAAACTCCAGATTGCCGCTTTGCTCGAAGATTGTGGGGTAAAAGAAGTTGAGGTTGGAACTCCGGCAATGGGAGCCGATGAAGTTCGTGTGATCCGCGAGATTGTGCAAGCCGGTTTTCGGTTCGACAAACTTTGCTGGGCGCGTGCCAAAGAATTCGATATCGAAGAATCAGCCAAAACTGGCGCCAACCGGATCAATATTTCATTTTCGGTTTCTGATATTCAGCTTTCAGCGATGGGAAGAAACACGGACTGGGTGATGAAACAGATTCGGCCCATGATTGCATTTGCCCGGCAACGGTTCGATTTTATTGCCATCGGCGCCCAAGATGCCTCTCGTGCCAATCGCGATTTTCTGGATGAATTTATTGCAGCCTGCCTGGCCGAAGGAGTTGATCGCATTCGATTAGCCGATACGGTTGGGATTTTGAATCCATTTTCAACGGCACAGTTGTTTTCGACAGTTTGCGAAAATTTCCCGTTTGTCGATTTCGAATTTCATGGTCACAATGATCTGGGCATGGCAACCGCCAATTCGATTTCAGCGTTCCTTTCAGGAGCACAATCGGTCAGCGCAACCATCAACGGATTGGGCGAAAGGGCCGGAAATGCCTGCGTGGAAGAAATCGCAGCAGCCCTGAAAATTTCTTCAGGAATCAACTGCGGAATTCACTTGTCGCAAATTCAGGAACTTTGCCGGTTTGTGGCTCAGGCTTCGTCCAAGCCTATTCATCCTTCCAAACCAATTGTTGGTGAGATGGTTTGCCGCCACGAATCAGGAATTCATTGCCGAAGCTTGTTGAAAGACGAATTGGCGTACCAACCTTTCCTATCTTCAGAAATCGGGAAATCGACCGAAATGGTTATTGGCCGGCATTCCGGAGGCCGAACAATCAAACACTTTCTGGAAAAACAACAGATAAATGTTAATGAGCGGCACTCTTTACTTTTAACAGAGCAGGTTAAGGCATTGTCACTCAGTAAAAAACGATGTTTAAGTCAGGAGGAGTTAATCCATCTGGCCAATAATTTGAATCATCACGAACTTTAAAATTACAGTTATGGAATGGGAAAGCTATTATTTGGAAGCAACTGATTATTATAAGGCAGCACTGGGCGCATCCACGAAAAACACACTTGGAAATCTGGTTATTTACAATGTAGTTGCCATGTCTATTGAGAATTTCATGACCAGTATTTTAATGAAATCAGGCTTTATTCCTGAACATTCAAGCATCTCGTCGATGTATCGCGAGTTGAAGAAAAACCACAATGCACCGGAAGAGTTTCACGCCGAAGTTCGTTTTATGAACCGTTTCATGAATTTTTGTTCGCTTGAACCTACTCCTGAAATTGTGCCAACCGATGATGAGATCAAAAGGATGGTGAGCTTTGCAACTTCGCTGAAAGATTGGACGAGTGATTATCTGGCAATTGAAAGTAAAACAATTTGACGTTTGTCTTTATGGTTTTAATAGCGAGAATATAGTGTCAATATGAAACTATTATAAACAAATAAAGTCAAAATGATATTATTTGATTCGATATTTGCAAATAGTGGTATTATTGCCAAAATTAATTCACTTTAAAATTCAAGAATATGAAACTAAGTGCACGTAACCAACTTAAGGGTAAAATCCTGAAAGTTGACGAAGGATTAATCACATCAAAAGTAATGCTCGATTTGGGGAATGGAAATGTAATTTCTGCTATTATCTCGAAAGATGCGATTGCCGATTTGGACCTGAAACCGGGCGATACTGCTTTTGCTATCATCAAATCGACCGAAGTCATTATCGGCACTCCCTGCGATTGTAAAAATGATAACTGTAAATGCCATTAACCATGATCGAAGTGGATTGTCATATTTCAATCAAAAAGGATGGAGCGGTCTTTATCAATCCATTGAAAACTCAGCTTCTTCAGGAAATCAAGAAGAATGGCAGTTTAAGTGGAGCCGCAAAAGAAATGGAAATCTCGTACCAGCATGTATGGACGATGATTGATGAAATGAACCGGATGGCGCCATATCCATTGGTTCTGAAACAGCGTGGAGGTGCAAATGGTGGAGGTACTTCTATATCTGAATACGGAGAGCGGATGCTTCGGGAATACCAGATCATTCAGGCTGAAATCAACAAAGTGGTTGCTCAAATTAACGTTGAAATCAACCTTTGATTTTTTTTGAATATCGTTATCTAAATTAGTTTATATCGAAAAATAACTCAAAAAAAGTCCGGAACTCAATCGCTGCAAATGATCATGAATTCCGGACTATTAAAATTCAATAAAATTCTAACGCTTAAAAGTACAAAAAATGAGAAAGGTTTACGCATTAGCGATCCTTGGATTGCTTTTTTTGCTCAGTTTTTCAGAAAGCTATGGGCAAACGACCATTGATGCCGAGTTTCGGCCACGTTCAGAGTTTCGCCAGGGTTTTAACCAGCCATTACCTGATACCCTAAAACCGGCATTTGTAACCATGCAACGTACCCGTCTGAATTTCAATTACAAAGGAGGTATTTTAAGTGCCCGCCTGACATTACAGGATTCCCGGGTATTTGGCGAAACAAATACCCGGCAGCCGGCATCTGCAACAACAGGAAGTCTTGGAATTTACGAGGCTTGGTCGGAACTCTTACTGATGTCAGGAACCAGTTTTAAAATTGGTCGTCAGGGTGTGCAATTTGAAGATGGCCGTTTATTTAGTTTATCGAACTGGAGTAATACCGGTAATGCTCACGATTTGGCTCAGGTCAGGTATTTTGCATTAGGCTTGGATGTACAGTTGGGATATGCATACAACAACCAGAAAGCTTACTTTGTCGACACCTCATATTATAGTGTAAGCTTGATGTATAAACAGTTGGCCTATTTGCATCTGACTAAAACAATTGTCCCGGGACTTGATTTAAGTTTGTTGGGTGTAGATGAAGGTTTCGTGACAAGTAAAAAGGATTTGGATTTGTATCATCGATACACAGCCGGAGGAACATTGTTATTAAAGAAAGATAAATTGCCCTTGGGGATTTTTGCGACAGGTTATTATCAGTTTGGTAAAAGTACGCCAACGGTAGATCTGAGTGCGTACTTATTAGCCATGAAAGCTACCTATGCTTTTACTGACAAAATTGGGGGGCTTGCCGGAATCGATTATTACTCAGGCTCTGAAAGCACTTTGGAAGCAACAAAAAACAACACCTGGAATAAATTGCTGTATGGAGTGAGCCATTCATTCAACGGCTATATGGAATACTGGGCAGCATTACCTAAAGGAGGTTTAGTCAATTACTTTGGCGGTGTTAATCTGACGTTAAGTAAAAAGTTAAGTTCCGAAATTACGTATTATGGGTTCAGCCTGGCAAAAGATATGAAAGTTGGGAAAGTAAATGTGGAGAAGAATCTTGGATCGGAAATAGATGTTGTTTTGAATTACAAATTTTCTCCTGAAGCGGCTATTCAGTTTGGATGGTGTACTTATATTGTGACCGATGGTACCGAAATGCTGAAATTCAAGTCAACTGCTGTTGATACCAAATTTCCGCAATATGCTTACCTGATGCTGACTATTCGGCCTCAGTTCTATAAAACTCCCGTAGTTGCAGAAAGCAAATAATACATTAATTTTAAAACTCAGAATATGAAACGTATATTTATACTTATAGCTTTTTTCATTGCCATTTCGGCACAGGCACAAACTGTTAAAGTTGCGGCAGCAGCCAATCTCCGGTTTGTTTTCGAAGAAATTAAAGCCAGTTATGCAATTGCAAATCCCAAAACCACCGTAACGGCAAACTTTGGTTCGTCGGGTGCATTACTTCAGCAAATTATGAATGGGGCAGAATTCGATATCTTTATGGCTGCCGACAATACATTTCCTGAAAAACTAAAGGATCAGGGTGCCGCTTCCGGAGAAATAAAAACTTATGCGTTGGGAAAACTCGTAATGTGGAGCAATACCGTTGATGTATCAAAAGGACTTGATATGTTGACCGATCCTTCGGTAAAGCGCATAGCCATTGCCAAACCTGAACTGGCACCCTATGGAGACCGGGCCATCGAAGTCCTAAAGGCGGCAGGTTTGTACGATAAAGTGAAAGACAAGATCATTTATGCCGATAACATTTCGCAGACTGCCCAATTTGCACAAACCGGAAATGCCGAAGTCGCTTTTCTGGCTATGTCACTCACTTTAACTCCGGAAATGAAAGGTTCTGTATATCTTGTAGATCCGAAGTTATACAAACCAGTTGAACAGGCGATGGTTTTGGTTAAAAGATGGAAGACCAATCCTGAAGCCGCAAAATTCATGAAGTTTGTTTTGAGCGAAGCATGTAAACCAATCTTTGAGAAAAACGGGTATATTGTACCTTGAAAGCAAGGAAAGAGGAAAGAGGAAACAGGAATACGGACGAGTCAGGTAGTTGTTTTTACCCTGAAAGGGTTTAATATCAATAGCCCGGGGTAAAATGACGAAGGAATGACACCCCGGGTTAGGAAAGGAAGGATGTGACACCGTCCGCGTATAAACGTTTTTCAAGGTTAAACTCTTTCTTCGGACGGAATGGCATCTGCCTTTAAAATGGTATTAAAAAGAATATTAGGGATTGAATATGAATAAATTAACCGGAACAATATCAAAAATTCAACAATCAGGAGCAATTCTCCTGGTGGATGTCGATGTCGATGGGCATAGCTTTTCAGCGATGCTTATCGAATCGGCAACCCAACCGGAATGGCTGCAAACTGGTAATATTATAGAATTGGTATTCAAGGAAACAGAAGTTTCGTTGGCCAAAAATCTTTCAGGAATAATTAGTATGCGAAACCGGATGAAATGCACAGTTTTGCATATTGAACACGGAGAACTGCTGAGTAAGGTTAGTCTGAAATTTCAGGGATATACGATTACTTCAGCCATAACAACCCGGTCAGTCAATTCGCTTGACCTGAAGATTGGTGACGATGTGGAAGCGCTTGTCAAAGCCAACGAGGTTTCGTTGATGAAGAAATAGTCCGGAGAAGGGAGACCGGAGTCCGAAGTCCGAAGCTTACTCTTAACCCGAAACAAATTCGAATACCGAAGTCAGAAGTTGGGAGGCTGAGAAATTCATAATTCATAACTTATAATTCATCATTCAGGCATGGATCCTCAATTTGCACAAACCCTTTGGCTTACACTGAAACTGGCGGTTTCAACAACTGTCATTTTAATCCTGATTGGGTTGCCGTTTGCTTATTGGCTGGCTTATACCAAAGTCAGAATAAAACCATTGGTTGAGGCGTTGGTGAGTATGCCAATGGTTTTACCACCTTCTGTCATTGGCTATTACATGCTCGTAATTTACAGTCCTCGCAATTGGTTTGGCGAATGGTTGGGGCGGGTGTTCGATGTTCGTCTGGCTTTTTCCTTCGAAGGAGTGCTGATTGCATCAGTTATTTTCAGTCTGCCATTTATGATTCAGCCACTGCACAATGGACTTCGAGCTTTGCCCGATAGTTTGCGCGAAGCATCCTATACGCTGGGAAAATCGAAAAGTGTTACATTTTTCAGGGTCTTGCTCCCGAACATTAAACCATCAATTATTACTGCAGTGGCGCTAACTTTTGCGCACAGCATTGGCGAATTCGGGATTGTGCTAATGGTTGGTGGAAACATGCCCGGCGAAACCCGGGTCGCTTCAATCGCCATTTACGACGAAGTTCAGGCGCTCAATTTTGAGGCGGCCAACCAATATGCCATGATTTTATTCCTGACTTCGTTAATTCTGCTTACTATTATATATAGCATCAATAAAAAATACGACTCATGGAAAATGATGTAATCTTTATTGATGTTGAAAAGCGGATGCACACGGCAGATGGACCGATGAACCTCAAGGTTCAGACATCTATTGAGTCAGGTGAGCTGGTTGCTTTATTTGGACAGTCGGGAGCAGGTAAAACAACGCTGCTTCGGATTCTGGCCGGATTAATCAATCCTGATAAAGGAATTGTGAAATTCGGGAATACCATTTGGTTCGATTCTGAAAAACAAATCAATATCGTTCCACAGATGCGGAACATTAGCCTGATGTTTCAGGACTTTGCACTTTTCCCGAATATGACGGTAGAACAAAATATCCGGTTTGCGCAGCCTGAAAAGAATGAATCATCAATTAATGAGTTACTTGGCATTTTCGGCTTGACTGAATTCAGGAGCAGAAAACCCGGTAGCTTATCAGGCGGACAAAAACAGCGGGTGGCTTTGGCCCGCGCTCTGGCTCGAAAACCACAGCTATTACTTTTAGATGAACCGCTATCAGCCCTGGATGCTGAAATGCGAAACACACTTCAGGATGAAATAGCCAAGGCTCACCTGCTATTGGGTGTTACTACTTTGCTGGTGAGTCACGATTTGAATGAGGTTTTTCGTATGTCCACCCAGGTAATCTACCTCGAAAAAGGTTTGGTAACCCGAATCGGAACCCCTGAAGAGGTGTTCTTGGATAATAGTATCAGTGGAAAAGTACAGATTACCGGACAAATTGCGCGAATAGATAAACAAGACACTATATATATAGTAACAGTAATCTCCGGAAACAACCAGATTATTAAAGTCATTGCATTTGATAGTGACCTGGTAAACCTGAAAATCGGAGATCGGGTAATGGTTTTCTCAAAGGCGTTTAATCCGATTATCAGCAAGTTAAAATAGAACAAAGGATATTCTATCCAATACGCTCATTCATTGAACTTGATTTTCGTTTGATTGTATTTTATCGGGAAGTCAAGACTGTCAGACCTCCTCGAAATCTATTTGAGATATTTGTTTGTAAAAAAAGCTTAAGCTTTCGATCATTTTTCGAGCGATTCCTGCTCGAAAAACTATTCCACAAAACCCATCAAAAATCCAATTTTGCTTCCTGTTTTCCTTATATGGCGCTATTTTTTAAGATTGGCCATTATTTTTTCTGTTTAGGATGTTTTATAACAGTTTGATAATCAGAAAGAGTGAGA
>JAFLKN010000031.1 GCA_019163175.1 Prolixibacteraceae bacterium
GATGATGACCAGATTTGCCCGTGCGGATGCGGGTTTGAACAGCCCATGATTGCGCCCTTATTTTCAAATATCTGGACGTAATTAATCATCGGATTGCTAGCCAGTTCAGCAAATTCATCACACCAAACCTCAACTACTTTCCGGATATCTTCCACTTCCATTTCAGGAATAGTCAAACTATGATTTTCGCTAAAGCAAATCACTTTGCAAATGCCGGTTTCGCTTTTGGCCTGAAAAAGATTGCCTTCATCAACAATTCCGAAGGGAGAATCGGTTAATAAGGCACTAAAATCGTTGGTAAAAACGAAAGTTCCTTTGTACTGAGGATTATACTTCCCTCCTGCCCTTTCGTTTCCAGCGCATAAATAGCAGGTGGGATCGTAGGCCGGACGCTCATCAGAAACAGCCTTCTCTACTTGTCCTTGCCATGGACGTTTTGCCCTATGTGGCGATACTAAAATCCAATCGCCAGTCAGGGGATTTAACCTTTTGTGTGGGTGATCTTCAATATTGAAATTACTCATTTATTATTTTTTTAGTTATTAAATTGTTGCGAGATGCGGGCTTCGAGTTACAGGTGTGGGTTGCATAACCCGAAACCCGTAATTCGAAACAGAATCTTCATCCTACTGCGATGATCTATTCACTTCATTATTTCACTAATTCAGTCTTTAACTAACTGGTAGGTACTGGTGGGTAAAATTAGATTATTTACCAGTTCACGAACTGACTAATTTTGTGTTTAGAAACATGCTAGAGCGAATTGCGTCGAATCAAGGAAGAGTTATTCCTGATCTTTTCGCTACTACGCTCCTGAATCATCCGTGCCAGAGTTTGGCCCATCAACTGAAAATCAGTTGAAATGGTAGTAATTCCTCCTGCAACTACTTCTTTCAATACAGTATCGTTAAAAGAAACAATGCCAACATCCTTTCCCAATAGAAAATCTTTTTCAGCTGCCATTTTAACCAGACGCACCAGATTACGGTCGGAAGGAACGAAATAGGCCTCTCCACTCTTCATTTCTTTATTCACCACATTTCGGATAATTTCCGATTGGAATCCCTTTTCGTCACAAAAGCGCTTAAAGCCGAGCAATCTTCCTTCGGGCTCTTTACCTCCCGGAAAAATCATAATTAGTTTTGTGTATTTCTGAAGCAGATCAAGACCTTCAATCAGGGCATCATAAACATCTTGTTCAAAATCCTGGTAAACAACAGGATATTCAGCCAAATCGTCCTTTTTACGGTCCAGAATGTACACTTTGTCTTTCGGAAGTTTACCAACAATATCAGCAGTATAATCGAAAGTAGCAGGCATAATTACATACGAAGTATATTTGCCAACACTTTCCGAAATCAAATCTTTAAAAACCTGATAATTAAAGTGATGAAAGTAAATATCAACGCTTGATTTGGCATCCAGACTATTCAGAACGGAAGTATATAAATCTTCTTTGAAGGCGTTTAATTCGTCGAAAAGCACAAATATTTTCTGATCCAGATTAATTTCGGTGCTGTTAATGTAGTATCCTTTTCCGGGAATAGAATTTATGATTCCCTTTGCCTTTAATTCGTTAAACGCAACCATCACTGTATCACGCGACAGATCAAATTCTGAACAAATCTGGTTCAATGAAGGTATTTTATCACCCAATTTCAATTCGCCAATTGATATGGCTGTGTAAATGGAGTTAATAATCTGGCGGTACTTGGGCACACCGAGGGTATCATCAATCTGAATGTTCTTCACTCGTTTTGATTTTTAAGTTGGGTTAATTGATTTCAAAAGTAAAAATAAATTGGAACATTTATACAACCAGTACCTACCAGTAAGAATGAAAAAGTTAAATTTGTATGCCAGATTAAAGGTATGCCGCAGTTACAAGGCAACTCGTAACCTGAAACACGAAACTCTAACGTTTTATAAAACTAAAATATCTAAACATGAAAATTACCAGATCACTCTTCGGGAAAACGAATGAAGGAATTGAAGTTGAATTATTTACACTAACCAATGACTATCAGACAACTGTAAAAATCACAAATTATGGAGCAATCATTACCTCAATTGTAACTCCTGACGAAAACGGCACATTGGCTGATATTGTCTGTGGATTTGAAAAGCTTGAAAACTATTTGAGTGCTGAATACCTTGGAAGCTATCCTTATTTTGGATGTATTTGTGGCCGGGTTTGTAACCGCATTGCTGAAGGCAAATTTACGCTCGAAGGCAAGAGCTATTCACTTGCCGTGAATAACGGACCGAACCACTTACATGGTGGATTAATTGGTTATGACCGCAGATTATTTTCAGCTGAAGTAATCGACGAAAGTGGAAAAGTAGGCGTTAAGCTGACATATCAGAGCCAGGATATGGAAGAAGGCTATCCGGGAAATATAAAGGTTACCTGTACCTATACCTTAAATAACAACAACGAACTGTCAATTGAATATACAGCAGAAACAGATCAGACCACGATTGTGAACCTGACCAATCATACCTATTTTAACCTCACAGGTGGCAAAGAATCGATTTTAAATCACGAACTCGAATTGACTGCCAAAACATTTACTGAATCGATTGGCTCTATTCCGACCGGAAACATTGTAACTGTGGAAGGAACTCCATTCGATTTTCTTACCAAAAAGAAATTGGGTAAAGACATTGCTGGACTAGCAGATGGCTATGACCTGAATTTTGTTTTAGACAATGACGAAGGAAAGCTGGTTCATGCCGGGAGTTTGAGTGAAGAGACTTCAGGTAGGATGGTAGAAGTATATACAACACAACCAGGAATTCAGCTTTATACAGGATTTTGGATTCCAGAGTTAACCATCAACGGAGAGAAAAAATTTGGAAAGTATTCGGGTGTAGCATTGGAAACTCAGCACTATCCTGATTCCATTAATAAACCAGATTTTCCATCTGTAATTTTAAGTCCCGGACAAAAATTCTACGAAAAAACAGTTTATGAATTTGGAACAAAATAATGAAAAGGGCTTCGGCCCTTTTTTTATGAATACCGGAAAAATAAAATTTGTACATTTGAATCCATAGACTAAATAAATTTAAACGTATGAAAACGATCATCGAACTTTTTGAAACCAGTGTTGCTAAATTCCGGAACAACATTTACCTGTGGGAAAAACAAAACGGGAAATACGAAGGAACTACTTACCAACAAACGCGTGATCTGGTCTATCGTTTTGGTGCCGGACTGGTATCCCTCGGAATTCAAAAAGGCGATCGTATTGGTTTAATTTCAGAAGGGCGAAATGCCTGGATTATTTCAGAACTAGGAATTTTATATGCTGGTGGAATTAATGTTCCATTATCGGTGAAACTTGATTCAAGCAGCGAACTCAAATTCCGTTTAGCACATTCCGGCTGCAAAATGATTGTGGTCTCCAAAGGTCATGCCTCTAAAATAGAAGAGGTTCGAAATGATCTTCCGGAGTTGGAAAAAGTAATTTATATAGATGGCAAGGAAAATCAGGGTGCCAACGATATATCATTCGAACAGATTTTAGCATTGGGAGACGAGTACCTGAAAACAAACCGGACTGAGTTTGAAGCAATTTACACTACTATTGGGCCCGATGATATTGCCAATATTTCCTACACTTCCGGAACAACGGCCGATCCAAAAGGTATTATGCTTTCGCAATTGAATTATGCAGCAAATGTTTTACAGGCTGAAACCTTAATGCATGTTTCTGCAGAATGGAAAACGCTTGCGTTTCTCCCATGGGATCATTCATTTGCACATACTGCCAATTTATATTTATTCCTGCACAACGGGGCAAGTGTTGCTTCACTTGAGGTTGGTAAAACACCAATGGAGACACTAAAGAATATACCCAAAAACATCAAGGAAATTCAACCCAGTATTCTGATGAGTGTTCCAGCCGTAGCAAAAAATTTCAGAAAAGGAATAGAGGCCGGAATCAGACAAAAAGGCCCAATCATTGAAAAGCTTTTTAAACATGCACTGAAGATTTCCTATGAATACAATGGTTCAGGTTATGATCGTGGAAAAGGAGGTACCGCAATATACAAACCCCTGATTCAGCTTTACGACAAAATTCTGTTCAGTAAAATTCGTGAAGGATTTGGCGGCAAACTTGAATTTTTCATAGGAGGTGGCGCTTTACTGGATATCGAACTTCAACGCTTCTTTTACGCTATTGGAATACCAATGTGTCAAGGTTACGGGCTTTCAGAAGCTTCACCAGTCATTTCATCCAACGTACCTGCTGCAATAAAATTTGGATCTTCAGGAAAATTGGTGAAATACATGGATTTAAAAATCTGTGACAACGATGGCAATGAGCTTCCGTTAGGTGTGAAAGGCGAAATCGTGGTGAAAGGTGACAACGTGATGAAAGGTTACTGGAACAATCCGAAAGCCTCGGCCGAAACTGTAAAAGACGGATGGTTATTTACCGGCGATATGGGATACATGGACAAAGACGGATTCCTTTATGTTTTGGGTCGTTTCAAAAGTTTGCTGATTGGCAGCGACGGCGAAAAATTCAGTCCTGAAGGCATTGAAGAATCACTCGTTGACCAATCTCCGTATTTTGATCAATGCATGCTGTATAATAACCAGAATGCTTACACTTCAGGAATGATTGTACCAAATATGCCCGCTCTAAACCGTGAAATCGAAAAGCGTGGACTAAAACCCGGAACCGACGAGGCATTGACAGAAGCATTAAAAATTATTCAGCAGGAAGTTGATGCTTACAAGGCAGGTGGAAAATTTGAAAATTCATACCCTGAACGGTGGTTACCCGCAACCATAGCTATTTTACCTGAGGCATTTACCGAACAGAACCATTTACTTAACTCAACAATGAAGATGGTTCGCGGTAAAATCAACGAATACTTTAAAAGTGAACTCGAATTCTTGTATACTCCTGAAGCTAAAAACATAGTGAATCAACGGAATTTGGATGCCCTTAAAAAATGGAAATGACGATGAAACGTGCCAAACTGCTTCTGATCCTTTTTCTTTTAGTCGGAATAAGTTCCTATGCCCAGAAACTGTCTGGTTTCGGTGCAGAACTTTCCGTCCTGAGTTTTAAACCCAATCTACGGATGTGGTTTTCAAAAACTACCGGAGCTGAAATCTTTGCAGGGCAGTCATCTGAACTCAATGACTTCAAGCCAAACGATTTAGAAGCTGGCTTCAAGTTTCTACATGTTATCATGTATAACAGAACTGACCGCACCTACGTTGGTGTTGTAGGAAAATGGAAATGGATTAATGTTTACGGAGATGTTGACAAAACGAGCCTGCCTATTCCCGGAATACTGATTGGGAAAGAATGGTACAGTAAACGTATCAACCGCAAAGGATTTGCTGTTGAATTAGGGTATCAATATGGTGTAAAAAGCTATGGTCGGGAGAGAATCGGTGAAACTACATTTGAAGAATTTCCACTTATTCTGAATCTCCGATATTCATTCTATCGAAAAAAATAAGCGGCGATTTCTACTTTTTAACAACAATTCGTTTGGCCAGCGAATTGTCCAGCAAAACCAACTGCTGTGCGGCTAATTTGGCTAACAGATTTGCACCTTCAACGCTTAAATGTGTATCGTCTTTGCGTCCTTCCGGAAACTTATCGGTTGGCTGAGTCCAAAGGTAAATACCTTTCGAAGCTTCGTCGCCAAGTGCAGTAACAGCACCGGCAGTGAGTAATTGCAAATCGACCAAAGGGACATTCATTTCTGCGGCAACTTGCCGAACCACCAATGGATAATTTCCATGAGTATCGGTTAAAAAACCATTTTCAAACTTCCGGCGTACAATTGAGGTAAAAAGAATCGGATTCGCTCCTTTCTCACGTGTTTCGCGCACAAAACATTCCAGATTCCTGCGATAACTAGTAAATGGCTCAGTATATCGGGTTGAATCCAGAATTTTCTCGTCATTGTGTCCAAACTGGATAAACACATAATCGCCCGCCTGAAGCGAATCAAGAACCGATTTCCAGCGACCTTCGGAAATAAAACTTTTCGTACTTCTGCCATTTAATGCCCTGTTTTTAATTATCACCGTTTGGTCGACAAAGGCAGGAAATGCCTGGCACCAGCCGATTTCAGGAGCCACTTCCGCCTTTTTGTTGGCCATGGTCGAATCACCAATCGTAAACACAGTGATTTTTTTACCCTGATTTTCAGTGACTGCCTGCTGTGCTGAAACCATTTCAGAAGACAAGACTAAAAAAAGCAGGATTGTAACTATTGATTGGATTTTTCGAATTTGCATACCTTCTAATGTTTGTGTTTAGAGCAATCTACCGGTAATTTCAGACTTCCGGCTATCACTATTTCACCAACTGAACAGCATTTTTGGGCACTTCTTTCCCGAGCACCAATTGCTTTTCAGGATTAGTAAGACCTAAATTTTTAAAAACAGTATTTGCTGTTGCCGGACCTGATACCTGAATCAATGGGAAAACATCAGATTGTGTGATCAGACCGTCAACCACAACATCCTTGCTGTTTTTAAAATCTGCCACAGGCATTTTCTTGGTGATCAACGTCAGATTTTTAATTTTCACACCTGAAGCATCGGCACAAGTCAGACCATAATCAGCTTCCATCCTGATGTTTTCAAGCTCCACATTTTCGAGATTCATTTCAGGAAGTCCCTGCAACTGGATACCCAATAGGGCTCCTTTGCAATTCACATTTTTAATGAAAATATTTTTGAACTGTGGTGTTTCCTCACTGACCGGTAAAAGTTTTGCAACTGTTCCATCGGCTCCGGCTTCCAAATCTTCAGAAGCCGAACGTCCGCTATAGAATAGGTTGAACGAAATAGCCTGTGTAGGAATATTGATCATTTCTATGTTTGAAATATAAATGTTTTCAACCACTCCTCCCCTGCCGCGATTGCTTTTGAAACGCAGGCCAACATCAGTTCCAATAAAAGTACAATTCGAAACATGCAGGTTTTTCACACCGCTCGACATTTCGCTACCCACAGTTACACCTCCATGACCATGAAATACGGTACAATTTTTCACAATCAGGTTTTCGTTGGGCTTTTTACGGTCGCGTCCATCTTTGTCTTTTCCAGATTTAATGCAAATGGCATCGTCGCCCACATCGAAACTTGAATCGTGAATCACGCTGTTTTTGCACGATTCAATGTCGATTCCATCACCGTTTTGCGAAAACCATGGATTACGGATGGTCATGTTACGGAAAGTAAAATCTTCACACATCAGCGGATGAATGCACCATGCAGGCGAATTCTGAAACGTTGGGCCATCGAACAATACCTTTTTGCACGAGATTAAGCTAACCATTACCGGACGCAAAAAATCGCGTATCTTTTCGAATTCAGCTTTGGTTTTAAGGCTGCGCGGTACGTTCATTTCGGCCTGCTTTTCGCCATCACGAAACTGCTGCGACGGATACCATGTTTTCCCATTTTCGTGAATAATGCCGCCTGAAGCAATTAATTTTTTCCACTGCCCTTCAGTCAGTTTTTCTTTCTTCACAGCTCGCCAGGCCTCACCTGTGCCATCAAAAACTCCATGCCCGGTTATCGCAATGTTTTCCAGATTCCGGCCGTTTACAGGCGACATACACCGGAATGTATTGAACCCTTCAAAGTTGGTTTCCACCAACGGATATAAATCTTTATTGTTACTGAAAATAATCAAGGCTCCAATTTCAGAATAAAGCTCAATATTGCTTTTGAGAGTTATCGGACCTGTAAGCCATGTTCCACGCGGAATCACAACCCGGCCTCCTCCTTTTTTCGATGCGGCATCGATGGCATCGGCGAAGGCTTTTGTGCAGAGCTCTTGTCCTCCGCTTTTAGCGCCAAAATCGGTTATCGACACTGAATTTTTCGGTATTACAGGTTCCTTTACAACCGGCATTTGAAATTCTATACCCTGATAAAGCGATGAAACAGCCGCCTTTTGTGCAAAAGAGCCCATCGCAAGCACAGCAGCAAAAAGTAAGACGAAGGTTGATTTTAAGATTTTCATATTTTAAGTTTTAAATTGTTTCGAATTGAACTGAAAACTGAGACTGATTACTGACCACTGAATTTCTTCACCCATTCTCCCAATATCTTTTCAGGCGTATATTCTTTAGCCTCCACCTCGGTTAACTGGTGCGACCAGCTTACTCTTTTGCCTATCGAAGCTCCTGACCCGGTATTTTTGTATTCGGCAAATGATGCCGTTTTCTCATTATCCGGTTTACCCCAATTATTCCAGCCTTCAGGTTTAATCATGCCACCCAATTCGCATCGTAGAAACGCTGATTTCCCGAACGGTCGCCATGGACGCCCCAAATAGAATGATGCTTCCGAAGCGGTTCCTGTAATTTTGCAATCGAGGAAAACAAAGCCAAAAAGCGTTCCTTCATTGGTTGACGGAGCAGTTATAAAACCATGATCTTTACATACAATTTCGCATTGATCAAAAACTGCAGTTGACCAGCCAAAAATGAAATCGACGGTTCCTTCAATTAGACAATTTTTATAGTACTGGCGGCTTTTTTCTCCATGTGGGTAAAGCGTATCCTGAAATCCGAGGAAGCGGCAGTTGATAAAAGCAACCATATCGCCATCGACCCGAACAGCCACTGCCTGACCAACTGGTCCAGATGAATTCTCGAATGTGATATTTTCGGCACGGAAACCATCGCCAAACACGAAAAACGAAGTTGAACCGGTTGTTCCAATTTCTTCTCCAAAGCGATTTTTCTTCAAAGCAAAATCGTCGTAAGTCAGGATGGTTTGATCGCGATCTTCGCCGATAAAAACAACATTGGTCTTGCTTCCGGCCAGTACCAGTTTTTCCTTGTAAGTACCTTTCTTAATGAAAATCCTTGTTTCATTCTTCCTGAAATCGGGCACTGCATTGATGGCTTCCTGAACAGTTCGGAAATCACCGGAGCCATCGGGAGCCACAACAAAATGGTAGTCGGCGGCAAAAGCAGAACACGCCAAGACCAGTAAAAATGCAACACTACAGATTTGCTTTAAATATTTCAATATCATTTTATTCATCCTATTTACAAACATTTTTACCATTCCGTCCGAAACAAGAAATACGCATTGTTCAACATTTTCGCGCGGACGGTTTCATTATCTCCATTCTACCCGGGGTTGAAACCCCGGGCTATTGATTTTAAACCCTTTCAGGGTAAAAAAGCAACATGCTCCTTTCGACTTGGTTCGAGCTCAGACAGTGGTGCTTCGAGCATCTGTCTTCTGTCTCCGGACTTCCGTCTTCGGTCTATTTTTCCACCCTGAACCAGTCAATATCAGCAGAGCCGGCATCGTTGATCACACCTTCGCGAAGGGCATAAAACCCAACTTTGGCGCCAATCCATTTTCCTTCACGGGCTTTGAATACATTTCCAAGGTTGGTAAACGAATTTCCATCCAAACTATAGCTGAACTGACACTCGGCTCCTTTTCTTACTATTAATCTAAAATAAACGGTATTCGATTCAATTGCAGGTCCGGCAACCAATTCTTCGGCTGTGCCTTTATCCGCATTTTTACAGGTTGCTGTATAAAGATTCAGTTTGCCATTTTCACGTTTTACAGTTAATCGGCCGTAATCCAAACCCATCACAATCAATCCAACTTCTTCCTTGTCGAAGCGGGAGTCGAAAGTCAGTTTGGTTGTTGCTGTGAATTCCTGTGCAGGAAATTTCTGCAAAAGCATATTCGAAACATCCCAAAGATTTTTCATTTCTACCGGACGGGGAATACAATTCAACCTGTAAAAACCCAGATTTCCGGAGGAAAAGCCCCATGTGGTTTGGTAATTGGCGTGCCATTGCCATTGCAAACCCAACTCATTTCCGTTAAACTCGTCACTTTCAGGAGGTGTCATTTTGGGGTAGGTTTTACCCACATTGGGTTTTTTATAAATTCTGACAGGCTCGCCACAACCGTCGCCATCAGCATCAACGCCAATCACTGGCCAGTCGTTTACCCATTTCATGGGATTGAGATGTAATACGCGGCCGTAAGCGCCCAAATCCTGAAAGTTTAGGAACCAGTTTTCACCAGTTTTGGTATCAATCCAGGCACCCTGATGTGGTCCGTTTATGTCGGTTTTGCCCTGAGCCATTATAATCTTATCTTCATAAGGACCAAAGATATTTTTCGAGCGCATTACCATTTGCCAGCCCGGAGCAACACCACCTGCAGGAGCAAAAATGTAATACCAGCCGTTGCGTTTATAGACTTTAGGCCCCTCGATTGTCGGGTGATTTTTATGCCCATCGATCAACATCACGCTGTTTCCGATCAATTTGGTACCGTCAACAGCCATTTGGTTCAGGAGAATAACACTCTTCACTCCGGCCCGACTTCCGGCCAAAGCATAAGCCAAATAAGCTTTGCCATCTTCGTCCCAAAAGGGCGATGGATCAATCAAACCTTTTCCGGCTTGAATGAGCAAAGGATCCGACCACGGCCCTTTCGGATTGGAGGCTTTTACCATGTAAATCCCGAAATCAGGATCAGGATAATAAATGTAAAACTCATTATTGTGAAACCTGATGCACGGGGCCCAAACACCACCGCCATGCTGAACTTTATTGAACACGTCGAACGGAGGTTGTTTTTCCAGGGCGTAAGCAATCAATTCCCAATTGACCAAATCTTTGGAATGAAGAATTGGTAATCCAGGTACACAATTGAATGACGAGGCAGTGAGGTAATAATCGTCGCCCACCCGAATGGCATCGGGATCAGAATAATCGGCATACAACACCGGATTGGTATAGGTTCCGTCGCCATTGTCGGAAACCCATGATTTGGAGATAGAATTGTTTGTTTGTGCTGTGGCATTCCACGAAACAGCAACAGTCAAAGCTAAACAAAGTGAATAAAATCGGTCCATATTTATAGTTTTTTACAATTCATACCATTTCTTTCCGCTGGAAATTTCCCAACTGAAAGGCGCGAACATCTTTTCTTTCGTATAGTTTGCAGCATCTTTTTTTGTCAGTTCGCGTGACCATATTACCCGTTTTGAGCGGTCCGCACTTGCTCCCGTATTTTTAAATTCCTGAAATGTAACCGTTTTTTCATTTTCGGCATTCGACCAATTGTCCCAACCTTCAGGAACGATGAACGAACCCATTTCGCAATTCAGGAAAGCCACTTTGGCAAATCCGTGCCACGGACGGCCCAAATAAACTTTGCTAATTCCTTCTGCGGCTGTTATTTTGCAATCGAGAAAAACGTACCCAAAGGCTTTGCCCTGAGCTGTGCTGGCAGCCGTTAAGTATGAATCAGCTTTAGCATGAATCGTACATTTTTCAAAAAGTGCAGTAGCCTCGCCAAAAATGAAATCGGTCGTTCCTTCGATGTAGCAATTATAAAAATACTGGCGGCCAATTCTTCCGGCGGCATAAACAGTATCCTGATTTCCAAGGAAACGGCAGTTCACAAACACGCAACGATCGCCTTCGACATACAGAGCCAATGCCTGCCCAACAGGTCCGGCTGTGTTTTCAACGGTAATGTTTTCCATGCGGAAATCGCCCGCTTCAACTTTCAGTGTGTAAGTATAAAACGTGCTGTTTCGTCCACGGTTAATTTTATTGAAATGATCGTCCCAACTGATGATGGTTTTCTCAACGCTCTCGCCAATAATGGACAAATGAGTGTTGCCTTCCAGAATAGCGACTTTTTCGCGATAAACGCCATTTTTAACCTGAATGGTAAACGGCTTATCGGGAAAAATGCGGCAGGCATCAATGGCCTGTTGAATGGTTTTGTAATCGCCCGAACCATCCTGAGCAACTACTAAATCGTATTTTTCTGCAGAAAAGGCCATTAACGGAAGAATTAAAAAGCTCATTTTTAAACACAAAGACACTAAGACACTATGTATTTGTTGTTTTAACTTTGTGGCTTCGTGGCTTCGTGTTCCAATTTTTCTTTCGATCATATCATTCAATTTCTATTTCTTCAATATTTTATCCAGAAAGTCGGTCATATATTTAACGGTTGGCTCAAACCACGGATGAAACAACCAAAACGGATGCGGTGTATTTTCGATGGTATGAACTTCAGTATAAATTTTGTGCTTACTCAAAATTGCAATCACACTGTCGCGGCCAAAGTGGAAACGAGGCAAAGCGCTGTTGATAAATAATATAGGTGGTGTATTTTTACCAACATATTGAATGGGTGACGCCTCTATCCATTTTTCCGAACTTTGATTAAAAGTTGTTCCAAACCACAATGCTCCAGCCGAGCGTTTGGCCGTTTCTTCGTCCTTCCCCTTTTCATCAGGCGTATTAAAATCCAGAACTCCGTCAATGTCGATTATGGCTTGAACTGCCGATGATACTCCGGGATTCCCTTCATTCCCATCGAACTTTTCCACCCCGACTGTTGCGCCAACCAAAGAAGCTAACTGCCCACCAGCAGAACTTCCTGCTATTGCTATTTTTTTCGGATTAATACCGTATTTTTTGGCATTGGCCCTAATGAAACGAACCGCGGCCTTAATGTCGTAAACGGCCGCTGGGTGAAGGGCTTCGGGCGACAAACGATGCTCGATTGTTGCGGTTACATAACCTTTTGCTGCAATTTGCTGGGCCAGCGGAATGTCCATCGATTTGTTTCCCGAACGCCAGCCACCACCATGAACAAGCAGTAAAACAGGATATTTACCGGGTTTGGCCGGACGAAAAAGATCGAGATGCAACTCGCGCTTACCAAATGGAGTGTTGGGCAAGGTGGCATACACAATGTCCTTTTCTTCCACAACACCGGGTGGCAAGGATGGTTTGACAATCTGCGCCTGCGGAAATTCCTTTTTTATTTTGATCCAGGCCATGTAGGGCGTAAACGATGTATCGCGCGGAATACCATTGATTTTAACAAGTTGTGCATTCGATATAAGGCCAATCAGGCAAAATGCCAAAAGAATAAGGCTAATCCGTTTCATCATTTTGAATCTCGAATCCTGAATTTTGAGTTTTAAATCCATAATCATTAATCTTTTTTCAACTTCTTTAACCCGTCAAAAACCAATTGAGCCACCGCTTTTCCACCGGCAGGCTGAAAATGCGTATTGTCTTTTTGCCCGTCGGGATAAGCCTGATAGGTGTTGGCCGGAAGGTTCATAAAATAATTGGTAGTGACAAAATCCTGCCCTTTCTTTGTAAAAAAGTTACACGACAATTGGGTAAGGTCGATCAACAGAACATTCATTTCAGTAGCAACATCTTTCACTGCCTGTGGATATTCACCATGGCAGCTTTTCAAAACTCCATCTTCCCAGGGATAATTACGGTTCACGGGAGTCATCAAAACTGGAATTCCACCTTTCTGGCGGGTTTGCGAAACGTACAAACGCAGAAACTCTTTATATCCTTCCACATCTACATAACGCTCGGTTTTATCCTTTGCTGCATCATTATGACCAAATGAAATGATCACCAAATCACCGGCTTGCAATTCAGTATAAATAGCCCGCCAACGGCCTTCCTGAAAAAAGGTGCGGGTACTTCTACCCCCTTTGGCGCGGTCGTCAACAATTGCGCTGTCAGCCTTAATTATTCCTGAAACTTTGTTCAGACTGTCTTTCCTGAAGAATTGCTGAAATACCTGTCCCCAGCCAACCAGCGGAAATCGTTTGGTTTGATAATCGTCTTCCAATGCATAATTCGCACAGGTTGAATCGCCGGCCAAAAACAATTTAACCGGTCTTTTTTTCTCCGACACCATTCCCGATATCAAACCGGCAACAATCAGAAACAATGCGATTAAGGTATATTTCTTCATTTTATTTATTTTTTAATAGTGCTTTTAAGGCCTCAAGCCTATGAATGGCATGAGCAGGCAAACGTTCGCCATTTTTGCCAAAAACCAGCATGGCCGATTTGGGTTCGATAACCGATTTCGATTCATCAACTAATCCTGAAGCCGCTTTTACCGCGTTGATATTCAAACTAAACTGGCGGGCAAAAAACTCATAAACTGCCTGACGTTTCGATGGACCGTAATCGTGTCCTTCCTTTATTAGATGAACATTCTCTACCAATTCAGGCTTTCCAAACAAAGTATAGACCTTTTTCAGGTATGGAAATTCGATTTCAGGAACATTGGCCGTCCAGTCACCGCCGTCGGAAACAACCAACATTGGACGTGGAGCTGCCATAGCGGCAATTTCCACATTGTTGGTGCCCCATTCTCCACACGAATGAATCGGCATTCCGCTTTCACAAGGGCAACCGCCAAAGAACCAAGAGGAAACCATCACCACCGGAGCACTCACTGCAATTCGAGGATCAAGTGCTGTCATCACAAATGTTTGGGTTCCACCGCCGGAAGCTCCGGTCATGCCAATTCGCTTCGGATCAACATAGGGTAATGCACTCAGGAAATCAAGTATCCGGATGCTGTTCAAGGTCTGCATGGTTGGCGCCAAAATCGTGCGATGATCTTCAAAAGCAAACTGAAGACTCTCTTCTCCTTTGGCAAACATGTCGTAACTAAAAACTACTGCGCCCATGCGTGCCAAAGTAGCGCTCAACAGTTGCGAACTTTCGCCATAATGCTGAATTTCGCCATGTCCCTGGGCAAGCATCACAGCTGGAAAAGGACCTTTCCCTTTGAGCGGTCGGTATAATGTTCCGCTGACAAATACTCCGGGAAGGCTTTCTATGGCAACGTTTTCGGCAATGTATCCATCCAACTGGCGTTTATTGGCATAGATCGGGCTGGAATTTACCTTTGTCGGTAACGGTAATAATCCGAGTGTTGAGAGGAAACATTGCTGCAATTCGGCGCTGCGTTTCCACCAATCCGGAAGCGCCGGATATAACGAGAGCAAACGGTTCAGGTGTTTTTGTCCATCTTCGACCGAACGGCGATGGTACTGAAAAGCTTCAATTTTATAAGTACCGTCTCCGCTTTTCGAAAAAACCAAATCGAGTGGAGCCAAAACAGCTTGCAAGGTTGTCTCAACGTCGTCCTTAAAACGCCACTGCGCATAATTGACCGAGCGATCGGTGACCAACTTCTCATCAAAACTGAGTTTGACATGAAAGCGGTTTTCGACCTGATTTAATACCTCTTTCAGTGGTTTCCGAAAATTTTCCTCAACGGTTTGGGCAAATAAGTTATTTGCAATTAGCAGGGAAACAGCAAGTATAAATGTTCTCATAAGATCAGTAGTTTAGTATCATTTTCATTTCTGTTTCAGGATCAAAACCCAATCCTCACCATCCTTTTGCTCACCAGGTGGATCGAATTCATGAATGTCCTTCTTTTTGAAAGTACCAGAACCAACAAACTTGCCGTTCCGTGGATTATACCAGTCAAATTCAAAATCATCACCACCCAACTGATCAGACTTTAGTCTAATTGTCCGGCCATTGTAAGTATAAACCAACAAACAGTTCTTCCCTTTGAGAGCCACCAAATGATTGTATCGTTCTCCGGGCTCGGCCAATATGGATTGATCAGGAACGAGTTCTTCAAGATGATAGTCAAGCATTAAACTTTTCAGGAATTTTAACTGACTGGCGCCTGGGCTGCTAAGCGCTTCGGTCCAAGGCATTCGTGCGCCATAAGCTCCGGCTTTTGGTGCGGAAGTATAAAACTGCATCACCGAATTATGACCGTAAGTATAACCACAAGCTCCCGAAAAAACTGACCAATAAGCATATCGGCGGACATCGTTATCGTTCCAACGAACCTGCAACGTGTCGTGCAATCCATGTGGAATTCCTTCGTAGGATGGTTCCCCGTCCAACGTAGGTTTTACGGGACTTTTGATGTAATCAGATAGAACATACCGCCAATTGTCTTCACCGTAGCGAAGATCAGAGCGGGCAGTATCCTGAGCATAGTTTCGGTGCCCCGACTGAAACATATTAAAATCGAGCCAGGACTCATTGTGAAACCAGGTTGACGACTGAGTGCGTCCAAAAGGATGATAGGTAACCAGATGATTGGGATCGTATTTTTTCAGCGTATTCCCAATCGTTTTCCAGATTTGAATGGAATCGTCACCACGAAGGTCACCACCGTTCATCCACACAATATTGGATTTATCCTTGTACCGTTTTGCTAGAAATTCAGCATACGCTTCAGCCTGTGTTCTGGTAACATGACCAGCTTTTACGTTCGATCCCCAAACCGGAACCAGTGCCAGGAATAATCCTTTGTTTTCTGCCAGATCAATAGCAAAATCAAGATTTTCCCAATACCCGCCATTCTTAGGAGTGCCTATATTTTTTCGAACTAATGCCGAATCTCCCTGAATATTGACGGCAGACAGGCTGTGCAAAACCATGACCTGAATGACATTGAACCCTTTCTGTTTGCGGTCTTCCAGGTATTTTTCAGTTTCTTCCCGATTCAGTTTACTTAAAAGTAGCCAGCCAGTATCACCTAACCAGAAAAAGGGTTGATCTCCAAGATTTAAAAATCTTCCGTTTTCGGAAACTGAAAGCTTTTGAACTTTAGATTTCTGAGCTGGATTAGAAAATTTCTTTTCCCACTTCGGATATTTATCAAGTATTTTTTGTGGAGCGTAAGTGTACCAGGCGTAACCCACCCGGCGCTCGCGGCTCACTTCGGCCATAGAATAAAGGAACTTGCTGTTTCGGTCACAAAACAAAGGCTTTTGGGTCCGCAATTCATAAAAACGTGTCCAGATTGGTGGAGCAGATGAATCGGTCACCACCACCCGATCAGACGAATACGACATGTATTTCGATTTTTCAGTTGGGGCTTTCACTGTCTCAACACGGGTATTTAAAATCTTTGAGTCCTGAAACCATTTTACAGCAGCCTGTATGGAATTAATGATCTTTTGGTCAGGCTTTTCAATGCTCATCAGGAACTGAACAATCCCTGCACTTTCTCCATTGCAAATACTTGGCGGCTCGAAAGCCCTTGCCCATGCCGGTTGTAGCGTAATTTCATCATGTTGCTGGCACCAAACAGTAAGTCGTCCATTATCCACAATCTGCATTTTCAGGATACATTCCAGTCCTTTTTCGTAAGCAACTTTTACATTTTCACGAAGGTTATTGCCGACAAACGTAAAGTTCGGATTGTCATCAACGATTTTTTTCAGCATTTCCATAATTCCTATGTAAGCTCCATCATTAAAAGTGATCCGACGGCTGTAATTACCTTGTTCTATCGGGAAATACTGAGGCCAGCCTCCGTTTGCATACTGAGCCCCAAGCACAAAACTGATTCCTTTGATGCAGGCATCTTTATACTTTTCAATGTGAGTCAACGAATAAGCCGTGGCCAGATATTCGATATGTGTATAAGTTGTGGAATTATCGAAAGTGGTGTGCGTCTGATTTTTAGTTCGTACCAAACTATCAATTTGTTCAGGCAAAAGAATGGCCTGCATATCGTAGTTTTTAGGCCAGCCACCATTGTTACGCTGGTAAAGCAAAATGTTGTCGGCAATCTTTGTTATTTCAGCCTCCGTATATCTGGCTTGATTTTGTTTGGGTTGTATGATATTTCCATTGTCGCGAATGCCGTACCAATGGCGCATACTATCACCAAACGGTTCCATGCTGATAGCATTTGTTATGCCATCAGTAATTGTCTGAGCGTGCATAAAGCTCGATGCATTCAGGAGCAATGCCAAACACAATAATCTTACATTTAGAAGTTTTCTCATCATTCAATAATCTTGTCGTTGACTTTCACATTGATCAGCTTCACTCCATCGATAAGGCTTTTGTTGTAAGCACTGTTTTTAGCCTTGATATTTAAACCACTGAACGTGAAATCAGCCAGCCGGTTGTATTGGTTTATATCGATATCGTAAAACACGTCGCAGGTCATGTCAATATTTTTCATCGAGATGTGTTTGCAATAGGAAAGAAGCATGTCTTTCCTCCCTTTCAGGTCGAAAAACTGTGTCCATGGTTTGGCGTAAATCATGCTGTGCGCCTGTCCTTTCACATTTTCCACCGAAACATATTCATACAATTGAGGTGTATCGGGCCGCATTTTCAGCCACAGCAGGCGCTCGGCCTCATTCACATGGCAATTTCGCATCAGAATATTTTTGTTGTGGATGGCTTCGCTGCCACAGGTGAGTGCTGAATGACAAAATCCAAACTCGCAGTTTTCGATGATTATATTGGTATTTTCTCCGTTGTTCGGATCGGAGTCGGCCCAAGGCCCTTTGCCACCTTTCAAAGCAATGGCGTCATCGTTCACCGACAGGTAGCAGCCTTTAATCAACACATTGGAGCATACGTCGAGGTCGATGGCATCGGTGCTTGGTGCCCGGACCGGTTTGCTTGGTGAAAAAATGTGCAGATCGAGAATCTTGATGTTCTTGCATTGATAATAATGACTGGTCCAAAATCCTGAATTATGGAGCTTAACATCCTGAACCTGCACATCATTCGATTTCCAAATAAAGACCAGCCGCGGCCGGGAAACTTCAAGGTTTGTGCATTTCGGATTTTCTTTCCGGCGCTGCCAAAAGGCTTCCCAATATTTCAGGCCATTTCCGTCAATGGTTCCTTTTCCTGAAATGGTGAAACCGTCAACTCCGTAAGCATTGACCAGTGCAGCGTAATAATTGAGGTTTTGTCCTTCCATTCGTGATGGAATCAGCGGGTAGTCGGCAATATTGTCGGAACCTTTCAAAACCGCGCCTTCAGAAACATACAGATGGGTATGTGGTTTGAAAAACAGCGCACCACTTCTGAAAGTACCTTTAGGTACAACAATTACACCACCACCCTGACTGCTGGCCAGATCGATCACTTTTTGAATAGCCAAAGTCTGAACCAAAGTACTATCGGCAACAGCTCCAAAATCAGTTATTGTAAACTGTTTGCCAAGGTCTTCCGGTTTCACTTTTTTAACTTTGGAAAACCATTCCGGAATTTTTGTTCCGTCAGGAAAAGTCTCTGTTTTTTTGCTTCGGGCACTGCATTGAAGCGTAAAACCCAACATGCAAATAATCAGGAAATAGATGCTCTTCATGGTGATCTTCTTCAATAGTTATTTTACTCCTGTACAAACGTTGACGGCAAGGCCTGTAACTGATACAAAATAGTCTTTGCCAATCGGTAATTTCCTTTGGTATTTGGATGTAACCGATCGGTATCAGCATGATTAAAATATTGAACCTGCGAATCGGAAAGCGGGTACAAACCACTGACCGAATACAGATCAATCAATGGTACGGCCCAGTTCATGGCAGCCTGTTTCAAAGCATCCACATAGTCATCGAGATACAGTCCTTCGCCGTTGGCAAAATTTTCGTCCGGTTGCACATTGGTATCACTGAATTTTGCAAATCCGCGGTGAATTGGTGTTAAAATCACAATCTGTTGCTCAGGAAATTTCGCTTTCAAAAAGGCCATTGCCTTGTTGACTCTACCACAAAAAGTTGTATCATTTTCGATTTGAACCCGGTATTTGCGTGTTACAATTTTCCCGTTGTGATTGGTCTCTTTGCTTGTTTCGCTGAAAAAACTACCCATGGGTATACCGTGATTATAGTCGTTTGTTCCGGCAAAAATGAAGATGGCATCCACCGCTGTGCCTTTTTCTTTGTACAGCTTAACTGCCTGATTGTAAATATTATTCCATTGATGACCGCTGATTCCATAAACAAAAGGCTGAATTTCAAGCCACTCCGAAAGGTATTCCCAGTAAATTTTATTCGATCCGTTTCTTGATCGCTGTGTCATTGAATCACCCAGATAAGCAACACGTTTCCCTTGCCAATGAGTGGTCTCAACCTTTTCGGCAGAAGTATCTGCAATTCCAGAGCTACTCCCGGAAATAACCTGAGTGAACCCTGTCAGCATGATCAGTAAGGCAAATACACTAAAACCTATTTTTTTCATCTGTCTATAATTTGTTTTTTAATTGCCAGATGGAACTCGCAAATACAGTCATTCTCCTGTGTGTGGTTGTCTCTCATAGCTCGTTTCATATATTCATTTTACTTTACTTCTTTATATCATTTCACCATAATCAACAAATATCAGCAATCAGGTTGTCAATGGGAAATGCTTTTGCGGCGGATTTTTAGTTTTCCACTGAATTTTAATTAAAACATCGGTCATTGTCATTTTACCGACTTCTGCATTTCTCCTGGTATTTTCGATTCGCGGATAAAATTGATTAGCATTTTCATGTTCCGAATATAATCGCCGGTCGAAATATAATCCTGATCGGTCATATCTCGGTAGGGCGAAGTATCCGTTTCGTCGCCAACATTTGTTGAAGCAAATTCCTCGGTTTGTTCCTGTTTTTGCCCGTCGCCAATGTAAGGGTGACTAATGGAAGCATGTTTCGACAGCCAGCGGTTATGAGCATCGAGGGAGCGAATAATTTCTCCGGCTATCTTTTCATCGACCTTCAACGGAAAATTATACCGATTCAAATCGTAATAGGATTGCGGAGATCCGACACCTTTGAACTGCTCAGGTTTCAGAGGCGAATCCTTGATAACTTCTTCCGGAGAAAGGGCTAAAAGCCGCTTGTATTCCGCCTTTAATTCATCGAGTTGGACACTACATTTTCCGCCGTAATGCGCCAACAGATGATCGTCATTATAATCTACGTAATACGATCCAAACTTTACGTTTGAGCCTTTCCTGTGTACATAAATGGCTTTGTTGCTACCCACTTCAACAAAAGTTGAATGATCGCGGAAATCCTCAACCTTATCTGCCGGAAGTTTGGTTTCTTCCAACCATTTGATGGCATCGGGAATTCGCGCTATAAATTTTTTATCGCCTGTATATTGGTAGAATTTCAATAACAGCATGGCATTTTCGCAGGTAGCCGAAGGCAGGAATGCAGCCGGTTCGTAGGTGCGGGCACCGGCAGTTTTCATGTCCATATTGAGTTGCTGTCCCCATGCTCCACATCCGTCCTGAGAAATCAGGTAAAATTCCATTCCACGACGGATTGGATCGAGAAAACGTTCTTCGCCAAGTGAAAGGTAGCATTGAAGCAGGAAATGTGTATTTTCCCAAATTACATCGTCGTTAAAGGTGTAATATGATGTATAATCGGGATGTCCTTCTTTGTTGAAATCGTATTTCAGCGGATAGCGCTGTGGCCAGCCACCATTGGGATATTGGCTTTTCAGGATAAAACTGATGGCTTTTTCCAGCGCTGTTTTGTAACTCGGATCAAGCTTTTCGAGATACATCCGGAGTAAAAAACGGGCAGCATCGGAAGTGATATCGTCGTCGAAAGTGGAATTTCCATAGTAATGCTGAAATTCTTCAAGACGCCAGCCGTTCTTGCCAATGGTATTGTACCATTGTTTCAAAGAACGGTCACCGGCAAAGTCAATCATGTAATTCCAGCCGCCCTCGTGGCTTTGCCCCCAAATAATAGCAGCTGCAGCTTTCTGTGCCGACTGGTAATAATATTCGTTTCCGGTTGCCCGGTAGGCGTCCAGAAAAAGGTGACCCATACTGATTGTTCCCGGATGTTGCAGCCAGATCATGGTTTTGTAGGCTTCCATCTCGCCCCATTGACGCGAGAAATCGGGCATATAATACCACACATAACCGCCGTTTGTACTGACCGTATCAACCATGTATTGAGTGGCTTTGAGCATGGTTTGCTCTGCATCACCAACCAACTTGCTGTTTTGGGCTGAAGGCCGCAAAACACCTAATAACAGGGGCAGTAAAAACAATATTTTCAGAAGAATCTTCATTCTTGGTTCAATTGGTTGGTTCGGTTAAAGTTAGTTTAATTGTTCGCTGGTTTCGGGATTAAAGATTTAAAAATTCTTTGGGTTTTAAAGCCTTTGGTGAAATTCGGATTTGTGAAATGGCTCCTTTAAACCACGATTGTTCGTTTAACCTGACTCCAATTGAAGTTTTTCCGGTTTGTATGGGCGAAAATTTGATTGAACCTTCCAGTTCTTTTTGGCCATTTATGTACGTATAAAGCTTGCCGTGATCGACCACATACGCCACATGAACCCATTGATTAATTGGATGAAGCATTGTTGGATCAATCAGTGTCATTTTTTGATTACCCGACTGGACAAAGGCATCGAAATACCAATCGGTGGCAGTTGTCCGAATTTCGAGAAGGACCCGATCTCCACGGATTTCACCCGTATGAAAAAATCGTTGCTCAAAATTTCCACCGCTTTCAGGATAAAAAAGAACTTCGATCGTGAATTGTTTGAGGTCGGCCAATGGGGTATCTGTTAAAAACAGACCATCGCCAATTCCGTTGAATTCGATTACTTTTCCGTATTTACTTTCAATGATCTGTGGATTTCCAGCGATCCGGACTTCAGATTTTGAAGCTACCAGTTCAGCGATATTCCATTGAATCACTTTCGACCCTTTTGATTTCGCTGAACCAAAAAGAACGGAAAACAGGAAAAAGGAAAAAAAGAAAAGCCGGATTTTCACGATTTGAAGGATAAAAATTTAACCATCCGCCGGTACTTTTGCGGATGGTTAAATTTATAAGTGAAACAGATTTTACTTATTTGGCAATCCGTAACCATTCGTTACTGTACCTTTTGATTGGTCAATTACAGTAAGTGGCATCGCGTGGAAGTAGCGAGGTGCGGCATTTTCGCGACCAACTACCCCGTCCAGAATCGCAGCATTCAACATTGCTTTGGCATTGGCATCATTCCAAACCTTTCTGCCCCACTCCACTTGAGTATATCCATCAGCCTTTAATGCGGTTGCTTCAGCACTAGCAGGATCGATGTAGTTATACAAGCCTTTGATAGCCAGATTTTTTGATGTAGCAGTATGTGCAGTCGCTCCCCAATTGAAAATACCGCGCCAACCCGGGTAAAGTGCCGGGTCATTTTCGTTGGTACTTTCCTGGGTGACAACAGCGGTGGCGCTTCCGCCTACCTGAACATATTTAGTCCAAACATAGTTGGAAATGGTTCTGCCACTTGGGAATGTATAGTATCCGTTAGCCTGAAGGCCTGCAGCCATACTGGCCATTTCCTGACGAACCGCAATTGCTCTTTCGTTGAACTTGCCTGAACGAATCATGTCCCACCGAATATCACCTTCACCAAGTAATTCTAATTTACGTTCGTTATAGACAGCATTTAACAGCGCTTCGCCTGAGAGTCCGGTAATATTCTTGCTTGCATTGCCAAAGGCTCTTGTACGAATTTGGTTGACCAATGCAATTGCCCCTGCATTATCGCTTCCTGAAATTGCTTTTGCTTCTGCAAGCATAAGCATTGCGTCAGCCATTCTCATAATCACGTAGTTGATACCTGAAGAGCGGTTGGCTGCATTGGGATATAATGGTACATCCCCTCTGTTTTTATCCCATTTATTGGTACTTGGTCCACCACCACCAATACGGGTTCCAACACCAAGCGGAATCAGGTTTTCCTGCCCGGTTGCCGCGTTGCTTCCAGTTACAACCATACTTGGGTCACGACGTTTGTCACCCACTTCGTAACCATTATAGAAGAACGAAGGAATGATGCGAATAGCAGCAAAGGTATTTAAGTAAGCCATCACAGAACTATTGGAACCCGGACGTCCCATACTGTATCCATATTCAGCGTTTCCAATGCCAGCTACAGTTCCAATTTCAAAGAGCGTTTCAGGACTTTTACGTCTGGAGTTAATATCCTGAAAATATTTCTGGAAAGGATTGTTGGCTGCCCTGGTATCTGTTGTGATCAATGTTGCAGTTCCTTTTTGGGTATTCACCGCAGCATTCAGGTATTGCTCGGCCACTCTGATGTAATCCAGGTAGTCTTTACGACGCGCATAAACACATGTTCCGTCATTCGTTCCTTTTTCTTCAAACTGCACATTGCCATACAAGCCCTGCATATCGGTACGAATGGTCTGCCATCCTCCTGCATGAAGTGCAATTTCACCTATCAAAGCATTAACGTAGGTTCGGCTCAAACGTTCAGTAGTAATACCACCTTGACCTAATACATACATTTTACCCTCAACAGCTTTGAGTTCTTCTAAAATTTTATCGATGATTACAAAGCGTGAGGTCAATTCGTACGAGTCCACAATTTTATTTTCATAACCAAACGGGACATCCCCAAAGTGACGCACCAATTCCCAGGCGCAATAAGCCCACAAAGTTTTCGCTTCACCGTATACCTGAGTCCAGGCAGTAGGTGTGCCACCTGCTGCTTCTGTTTTGTATTCGGGTTTTTCTGCAATCAGATCGGCAATACGGGCAGCTCGTGCAAGAGCAATATTTAAACTATTGTACAAACCCGCACCCGCATTAATAGTTGTTGCAGTTGGTTGCACCCTGGCAATAACATTGTTTGCAGTAGGATATTCACTCATATATTCAGCATCAGATCCCAGCGGATCCTGCCAGTTGTAATTTCCGCCATGTACAGCGTTGGTGCGATACTCTGCATATGCCCATGATAACGCTTTAAAGGCCTCATTAGGAGTCGACATTACAAAGTTATCGTCGGCCTGGCCTTCATTCGTTACATCCAGATAGTCATTGCACCCTGTAAACAGGAAGGGCAACAACGCTATGCTTATATATATTATTATTTTTTTCATCATTTTATTCTTTAAAGATTATTATCCATTTACACGAATTAGAAAGTAGCATTTAATCCGATCACAAACTGACGGGCACGAGGATAAGTTCCCCAGTCAAGTCCCGGAGTAGGATAACGGGCGTTGTTCATGTTATCGTTGGCATTAACTTCTGGGTCAAGTCCTGAATAACCGGTCAATGTAAATACATTGTAAATGGCTCCATAAACGCGGATATTGCTTGCTTTGATCTTGTTCATCAACAGTTTTGGCAAGGTATAGCCCAAAGTCAAAGTATTGAGGCGAAGGTACGAACCGTCTTCAATACCAATATCTGACACATAACCTTGTTGCAGATAAGTTGATGGCAGAGTCGCATTTACATTGGCAGAATTCAGTTTTTCGGGAGTAGTAAGTTTTACCAAATTGCCATTCTGAATTTCAAACAGGGTATAGGAATCTTTTACAATAGCCAGTTTGTTACCATACAAACCACCACCTTTGTTACCGTTAAAAAGCGTTGCTAATTTATTTGCATTGTAAATATCATTACCATAGCTCCAATTAAAGTACAAGCCAAGATCGAAGTTCTTGTAATTAGTGTTGATATTGAATCCACCAGTATGAACGGCATTCATATTACCTATTTCAACATAGTCTTTTTCATCAATCACACCGTCTTTAAAAGAATCAACAAATTTTGGCAAACCGGGATAAGCCTGTTGTGCACCGGGAACCAAACCTCCGCGGTAGGAAACGAAAGCTTTTGAAAGATCGGCCACACCTTGTTTTAAAGTGTACATGCCGGTGTTAGCATCGAAATCGAAATCTTCGGGAGTGTAATATCCTTTACCATCCATTTTATACCCCATTACAATACCAACAGGTTTTCCTTCCAGCAAACGATAATCTGAACTTGGAATACCCGACTGCAGGAACTGAGTTCCATAGGCACTTTGGAGCCCCTCGGCCAGTTCGTCGATATTACCTCTGTTAAAGTTGATGTTGGCTCCGGCTGTAATATCCCAATCTTTGTTTTTAAATACTACACCTGAAAGTGAAAGTTCTAAACCCTTATTACTGGTTTGACCAATGTTGGCATAAGTGGTTGTAAACCCGCTTATAGACGGAATATCTGTCAGCATCAACAGGTCTTTTGTGGTATTTTTATACACATCGATAGTACCTCTTAACCGATTATCCAAAAGTGTAAAATCGACCCCAATGTTACGTGTAATGGTGGTTTCCCATTTCAAATCGCGGTTGGCCATTTGACTGGATGCCAAATCATAAGAAGGCAGAAGAACACCGTTCATACCATATTGCCAGCGAGTGTCACTCTCTGATGTCCACAATTGCGACCATTGGTCAGCACTAATGGCGTCATTTCCAACTTCACCGTATGATACCCGCAGTTTTAAATCGTCGAGCCAATTGGCACTTTCCAGGAACGATTCTTCAGAAATGCGCCAGGCCAAAGAAGCAGCTGGGAAATATCCCCAACGATGTTCGGGAGAAAAGTTTGAAGAACCGTCGGCACGGAATGTCGCGGCAATCATGTATTTGTCAAGAAGTGAATAATTTGCCCGACCGAAATAAGACATGATACGGCTTGGAGTGCTAACACCTGTTGCTGTAACAAGGTCAGCCCCGTATTGTGAAATCATGGCAAAAGCATTGTCTTTGGTAAAATTGTTTGGGAACTTTCTTCCGGAAATACGCATGTTTGTTCCTCCGGAGTTTGTAACTTCCTGTCCAGCTAAAATATTGATCCGATGAATCTCATTCAGCTTAAGTTCATATCCCAGAGTGTTCACCCAACGCATTCCCCAACTGTCATTTTTTCGGTAATCGGCATCGCCTGCCCACTTAAATGATCCATCACCATTCAGGTAGTTTTCTTCATTAAAGCTTGAAGGAGTAGGTCCTCTCCATATTTTATTTTGTGAGAAATTGCGCGAAACAGTCAATTCGGTGCGATAGTTTAAGCCTTTTACAAGGTTCCAGTTTAAACCGGCTGTCCCAAGGATTGATTGGTTCCAGGTAATGTTCTCACGGTCTTTAATAACTTTTACCGGGTTGTACATGTCATCAAATACGAATGCCTCTTCACCCATCGACGCGTCATTCAGAAATGCCAGATCGCCTTTTATATTTTCTCTAGTTAAAGGACGAAAGCGGTAAGATCCCGAAAGAGACGAACCATAACCACTAACTGTACCTTCATTACCCATGTTTTCTCTATCGGTATAACGTACATCTAAGTTAAAATCGAGCTTTTCGCTTATTTTTTGATCTAACTTAAATGTGGCTGAAGCCCTTTTTGAATAGGAGTTGAGCTTCATACCATCTTCGTCCATGTAGCTAACGGCAAAAAGCACCTTCGTTTTATTGGTACCTCCGGAAATGGTAAGGTCGTGATTGTGTGAAAATGAGCTCTTATACACCTCTTCCTGAAGGTTATAGGCCGACATATTTTTATAAGTATCGATACCTCCGGAGTTACTGCCAGTGAAGGCTCCAACGCCAAATAATTTTTGAAATGGAGTTGTATAGGTCGTTCCGAAATATACATCGAGAAGTCCCCATCTTGATGTCACATAATCATAAGGACTCAAAGTCTCAAGATATCCGGTTGGGGTATTGAATTTTGAATACCCGCTATAACTCACAGAAACCGCGCCTTCTTTACCCTTTTTAGTCGTAACGAGGATAACCCCATTTGCACCACGTGCACCAAAAATGGCTGTTGAAGATGCATCTTTCAGAACATCAACGCTTTCAATCATTTCTGACGGAATAAGGCTCATGTTGCCCGGTATTCCATCAATCAATACAAGCGGTTCGTTGCTTTGGGAGATAGAACCTCCACCACGCACCCGAATCGAGATTTCCGCGTCGGGACGACCGTCCTGTGATGTTACATTCACACCCGGAAGACGTCCTTGAAGTGCCATTGCCGCATTGGAAACAGGAATGGATGCAAGTTGTTCTCCGGAAACTGAAGCAACTGATCCAGTCAAATCCCGCTTTTTAACAGTTCCGTATCCAACTGCCACCACTTCTTCAATTTCAAGTGTTGTGCTTGTCAATTGCACGTTAATCACTGATTGTCCATTGATTTTCAATTCTTTAGTATCGAAACCAATAAAAGAGAATGCAAGTACATCCTTTTGAGCATCGGCAGGAACAATTGTATAAGTTCCTTCGCTATTGGTAATTACTCCGTTTGTTGTTCCTTTTACAACAACATTTACACCCGGAATGGGAGTGTTTGTCTCATCAACCACTTTACCGGTTACTTTTTGGGCATATAGCTGAGCGCCCGCTAAAATAACAGTTAGTGCTAACAGACAAACTTTCTTCAGAAAACTTTGCTTCATTTTCATCATAGATAATTGTTAAGTTTGAGTATTGCTTTATTTGTTTATGCTGTATTCTAGTGATGCCAGAATAAATGGCCCCACTCCTTTCGGATCGTTATCCCGGACTTGTTCTTTTATATAGTATTCGTAAGAACCATCACGGTATGGATTTCCACCCAAACCAGCAACTGCGCAGCATTTGGTCAGGCTAATCGTTCCATTGCTGTTTGTTTTGACGAGGTTTTCCAGAATTCCTGAATAGGCCTTATTAGCAACAGCTTTATAATCTTTGCTGATGTAGCCTTTGCGGACAGCTTTTAACAAAGCATAGGTAAACATTGAAGAAGCAGTTGCTTCCAGATAATTTCCCTCACGATTTCCCTGATCGAGTACCTGATACCACAAGCCGGTTTTCGGATCCTGGTATTTTTTTATTCCGGCAGCTACCTGATTCAGGATTTCAAGAATTTTAGCTCTATCTGTATGATTTTCAGGAAGAAAATCGAGCACATCAACCAAAGCCATAGCATACCAACCTTCGGCACGCCCCCAGTAGTTTGGCGAACAACCGGTTTGCTGATTGGACCATTTTTGCTCTTTGCTTTCATCCCATCCGTGGAAATTCAAGCCTGTTTGTTTATTGTATGTGTATTTGTGTACCAGTATAAATTGTTTTACTACATCATCAAAAAGCTCGGGCTCTTTCATTTCCATAGCATATTGCGCATAAAAGGGCGCGCCCATATACAAACCATCTAACCACATTTGATGCGGATACCGCTTTTTATGCCAGAAGCCACCTTCCGAAGTACGCGGGTGTGTTTTCAACTGCTCGCGCAAGTTTTTAATAGCCTTCAGATAGCGTTCGTCTTTGGTTTGATGGTAAAGATCAAAAAGGAATTTTCCGGAGTTTACGGCATCAATATTATAATCTTCAAGATCATAGGCTGAAATGGTTCCATCGGTTCCAATAAACTTATCTGCATAAGTCTTGGCATATTTAAAATACGTTTCGTTGCCATTCTCTTGCCATACTTTCATCATAGCATAGGCAATCAAACCTTGGGTATAATTCCATACTGGCTTTGGATTAAAATCAACTGTCCAAGGTTCGGGAAATTGCTTGATTTCAGAATCGGCCATCTTAACGGCTACTTCAAGACCGTTGATCCGACTCTTTTTGGATTGGGCAAAGCACGACTGAAAAACGGTGAGCAGTCCCAGCGAAATGATTAAGATTCGTTTCATTTGTGAATTAAGTTTGTTAGTTCAATGCGATAAACCTGCAACTAGAAAATCGAAATAATCGAAAAAAACAAGATTGTAGCCAACACAATTGCCATCAAGACAATTGACCATGACACCCTTTTTATTTTTTTGATTATCTCTTCCATCAGTTTACTGCAAGTTGTGATGTAAATCTACAACAAGGGCAATCGGAAGAGGACTTAAAGCATATCAGATGAGAAGGACTGGCGTACCACCAGCGGGATGTATTTCCCAAAATGCGGGTTTATTTTTTTACGAAAGAAGCATAAAATACTCCTAAAACACTAACAAATAACAATTTAAACAGAAATACCAAAATTTCAGTGTGTGAATCAAAAGTTAAAAATGTGTAAATTATTTGGGTGTTTTTAAGAGTGTAAACTAATCAGGAAATGGTCGAAAGAATTGGATTCAAATTAGCTACTTCGTGCTTGAAAAATAGGAGATCAACCTGTAATTCTATTTTTTCAACTTATTTACCATCAAAACGGCTGCCCGTTTCGAAGCTCCTGCGTCTCCGAGTTTAACCATCATATCTTTGTAATCGGTAAGCATCCGTTTTTCATTCTCCGGATCAAGGAGTATCTTTTTTAACTCATCAATTACATTTTTCAGCGTGAAGTCAGATTGAATTAATTCTGCAACAGCTTCGCGACCTAAAATAATATTAACCAGAGAAACCCACCTGGTTTTCAGGAAAAACTTCTTCAGGTATTTGAATAGCCAATTGGGAGTAAGCTGATAAACGACAACTTGCGGCACATTCATAATCGCTGTTTCTAGTGTTGCGGTTCCGGAAGAAACGATGGCCACCCGGCTGTGAGTCAGTATCTCGTAGGTTTTTCCCCAAACAACCGGCACTTTACTTTCGGGCATAAATGGCTGATAAAATTCAATGCCCATGTTAGGTGCCCCAGCAATTACACACTGAAATTCGGGAAACTGCGCAGCTGCTGCGAGCATAGTTGGCAACAAAACACTGATCTCACCTTTTCGGCTCCCGGGCAATAGGGCTAAAACCGGCTTTTCAGGCAAGCTATTTTCGGCCCAAAACCTTGGAAAATCAGGTGCAGTTTTCTTTTCCAGAATAGCATCCAGCAAAGGGTTTCCTACATAGTTGACGGGATAGTTATACTTCTTATAAAATTCGGCTTCGAAAGGAAGGATGGAAAACATGTCATCGACATAAGCTTTTACTTTGTGTACACGTTCCTCTTTCCATGCCCAAATTTTAGGCGAGATGTAATAAAACGTACGAATACCTTTAGCCTTGGCAAACTTGGCCATCCGAAGATTAAATCCGGGGTAATCAACCAAAATCAGCACATCAGGCTGAAAGGCCAGCATGTCTTCTTCACAAAATCTGAAATTCTTTTGGATGGTGCGAAAATTCATGATGACAGGGACAATACCCATAAAAGCCATATCGCGGTAGTGTTTCAGCACAGTCATTCCGGCATTTTCCATCAGGTCACCGCCAAATCCCCGGAATTGAGCTTTCCCGTCAATCAAACTAATTTCTTTGATCAGATTTGAGGCATGTAAATCGCCTGAGGCTTCACCAGCTAAAACGTAGTATTTCATTTAGTTTAAACTTACAAGTTTCGGGGTTGTGGTTACCATGCAACTCACAACATTATTTTTAAATCACTTTGGCAATTAGCACAGCAAAAGCATAAATAAAAGTTGCCATAATAACGCCACGTGCGGCCATATCGTATTTATTGCGGTAAAACAAGAAGAAAAATCCGAGGTTGGGAAAAACACAAAGGCTAAGTAATTTCATGAATATCTTCATTTCCCACATGCTCTGAAGAAAGACCCGAAAATCCATTTCGTTGTATTTCACCTCGTAAGTAATCAGGAAAATAACGATTGGAAAGATAATTCCAATTATCAGGCCTGTCAGAATTCGATCGAAACGGTTTCGTTTACGCATTGCCATGTTAAAACCTCCAGCTTTTCATGCTTTCAAAAGTCTCATAACAAGTCATATCAGCATTTACCGGAACGATTGATACAAAGCCGTTTTCGAGTGCATGAATATCAGTATCGACCACATCTTCCTCGAAATTTTTGAAATAACCCGACATCCAGTAATATTCACGTTTATGCGGATCAATGCGCTTATCGTATTCCTCTACCCATTTTCCTGAAGTTTGTCGACACACTTTAGCGCCTCGGATATCTCCTTTCGGGATATTTACGTTGAGGCAAACAAAAGGTGGAAGTCCATTTTCGGCAACCTGCTGAAATACGCGGGCAACATATATTTTAGCACGTGAAAAATCAGCCTCCGGATCATAGTCGTTCAGCGAAAAACCAACTGACGGAATTCCATGAATACAACCTTCCAAAGCACCACCCATCGTACCTGAATAAACTACGCTGATTGAAGAATTTGAGCCATGATTTATGCCTGAAACCACAAAATCGGGATAGCGGTCGAGCAATTGATTGAATGCAAGCTTTACACAATCAACCGGTGTACCTGTACATTTATACACCTGATAACCTTCTTCCTCAATGGTTTTAGTAACCCGAATCGGATGATCGACCGTAATTGCATTCGACATCCCCGACCGATGACTATCTGGTGCAACCACCACCACATCGCCAAAAAGGCGCATAACCTCTGTTAATTCCTTTAATCCTTTTGCCGAAACACCATCATCGTTGGTAATTAAAATCAGGGGACGCTCGTTCATAATTTATTTTTTGAATGCACACAAAGATAAATGAATGTACCTGACAAAATCCTTTCAAGCAAATTTTTAAATGGCTAATTTTTCAGGATAATAAAAAATTCGTCCTTGTCTTTCCATTTGCGCGAAATCTGGCAATATTCACCCGGACGTGCCACGTATTTCACATTCCCATGTGCAACAGTTGGATTGACAGCCCATTCCGGAATCCGGATAAATACATCGAGATAGCGGGCATCGTTAGTTTCACAGGTTAAAGTCATAATATTGCTCTTAGGAAAATCTGTTCGCTGAGTTAATTTGACTGTTCCTCCGGTAGTATGGTAGTGTATCAAACTCGATGAACCAAGGAGGTTAATAAAAATCTGATCGAACAGATGCGTGTAGATTACTGATTTCAGCGTGCCTTCGGATAAAACAGAAACAGGTTGTTCGTAAACAAGCTTTTCAAGAGCATCGCCAAAACGCACTTCTCCTGAAAATTTCAATAACCCGATATTCAATTCGGCCCATTTCTGAAGAATAAGCTTCGCCTCTGTAGTTGTGTCAGCAGAAGAAATTGCCGGATCCATTTTAACATCTTCCCAGCTTTTCTGAACTGAAATCCACAAACTATCCGATTCAGATTCCTTTAATTTTTGTGATCTGGAAATCAATTCATCCAATCTATTTATCAACTCGGTTGGCTCCTGAGCAGTGAGCGTGGTGTCAATGCTAAATCTTTTGGCCAATGCGTCATCCAGTGTGATCTGCTTTTCAGCAAAAGATTTTGAATTGACGATTGTTAGTGCATTCTCCTGTTTTCCACAAGCCATGAAAAAAAGTACAAATCCCGAAATAGCAATTAATTGTGAAAGCTTCATTGAATAATTTTTACTCCTGAAACATTTTTATCGTTAACAGGTTCAAATTTAAAATTCAAATTTACTTATATTTGCCGCACACTAAAAGACCGAATCATGAAACTGACATCAATTCCGGCGGTCTATAATCCCGCAATCTCGTAATTTCTGCAAGGCAGAGAGCGGATTCTTCATTTTACCCAAATTTTCATTTTTCATTTTAATACTTTTTTATCATGTCTGATAAAAACACAATATCATTTTTTGCCCAAATCAAAACCATCAATTTTCGATCTTTGTGGACCGACATTAAAGAGGCCATAGCCGGAAGCGATCGCGATTTCACCAGCGACAGTATTGGAAAAGCATTGCTCATTCTTTCTATCCCGATGGTTTTGGAAATGATCATGGAATCAATTTTTGCCGTGGTCGATATTTTCTTTGTTTCAAAACTAGGTGCCGATGCGGTTGCAACGGTTGGAATTACAGAATCGAGCATGACCATTGTTTACGCTTTGGGGATGGGACTAAGCACAGCAACTACCGCACTTGTTGCCCGCCGTGTGGGTGAAAAAAAAACTGGAAAAGCCGGAACCGTGGCCTTTCAGGCTATCATTTCGGGGTTAATAGTGTCCATCCTGATTTCTATTCCGGGAGTTATTTATGCCAAGGAATTTCTTCTTCTGATGGGCGCTTCCGAAGAAATGGCCGAAGCCGGATACATGTTTCCCGCCATCATGTTTGGCGGAAATGCTGTTATCATGCTGCTATTTATCATCAATGCTATTTTCAGGAGTTCGGGCGATGCTGCAATTTCCATGCGCGTTCTTGTGTTTGCAAACCTCATCAACATTGTACTCGATCCGCTGCTGATATTTGGCATTGGGCCATTTCCTGAACTTGGACTAAAGGGGGCTGCTGTGGCCACCACAACCGGTCGTGGTTTGGCTGTTTGTTATCAGTTCTACCTTTTATTCAGAGGACACAAAAGGATCAGTCTCGAACTTAAGCACCTCCGGATTAAACTGAAAGTGATGATTCAATTGTTTAAACTTTCGGCAGGCGGAATCTTTCAATACATTATTGCCACTTCGAGTTGGATTGCCCTTTACCGCATTATTTCAGAATTAGGGTCGGAAGTAATGGCGGGTTACACCATTGCCATCCGGATTGTGGTTTTTGTGTTGCTGCCTTCGTGGGGACTGAGTAATGCAGCATCAACCTTGGTTGGCCAAAATCTGGGAGCCAAACAACCTGACCGGGCTGAACGAACAGTTTGGATTACGGCCTATGCCAATATGGTTTTACTTGGCTTGGTTGGAATTGTTTTAATTATTTTTCCTGAATCCTTTATTCGTCTGTTTATCGACGATCCAAATGTAATAAGCAACGGAGCAATTAGTTTGCAGATTATCAGTATCGGATTTGTTTCGTATGCGATGGGTATGGTCATGACTCAAGCCTTTAACGGAAGTGGTGATACAATTACTCCAACATGGATTAACTTTTTCTGTTTTTGGTTATTCGAAATACCACTGGCCTATTTGTTGGCTATTGTTCTGGACATGAAAATTTATGGAATCTCCATCGCAATTGTAGCTGCCGAAACTGCATTAACACTGACAGCCTGGTATTATTTCAGAAAAGGAAGATGGAAGACGGTGAAAGTTTAGGAAAAGGTCATTAGAAAATTAGTCATTAGTATAAAGGATTGAGGAAAGAGGAAAAAGAACCCGAATTGGGATTTTTTCCTCTTTCCTTTTTTCTAATGACTAATGACTATTTCCGATCATTGGTCTGAATAGTTTTTCAGTGACAGTTTCCTTAGTTTAGGCGCGGTAATTGTAGCGACAGTAACAACAATTAAAGTCATTACTCCGCCAAAAACAACCGATGGAACCAAGCCCATCAGGCTGGCAGCTGCACCCGATTCGAAAGCTCCCAATTCGTTCGACGAGCCCACAAAGATGCTATTGACTGATGAAACACGGCCTTTCATTTCGTTGGAAGTGAATAACTGAAGAATGCTGCTTCGAACAACCACACTCACAAAATCGAACGACCCACTCAACAACAAACAAGTCGCCGAGAGGTAGAAATTTTTCGAGAGCGCAAAAACGATCATGCAAACGCCAAAACCTGCTACACTGTAAAGCATTTGTCTGCCCGAGTTTTTAACAGGAGGATAAAAAGTAAGAACCACCGACATTAGAATGGCTCCAATAGCCGGACAGGCGCGCAAAATCCCCAATCCTTCGGGACCAACTTTCAGAATATCATGCGCAAAAACAGGCAGCATAGCCACTGCCCCACCAAACAAAACGGCAAACATATCGAGCGAAAATGCACCCAGCAAAACCTGATTTTTAAATACATAGCGAATTCCTTCGCCTATGCTTGCAAAAATCCGGTCATCCCGATCGGGATGATGTACCACCTTTCCCGGACTTTTGATCAGAAAAATAAGGATAACACATGTCAGGAAGAAGGCAAAAACCAGCGAATAAGCCGGAACAATGCCGAAGAAGCCATACATCAATCCACCCAATGCCGGACCAGTTACAGCAGCAATCTGCCAGATGGTGCTTCCCCAGGTAGCTGCGCCGGCGAGTAATTCGCGCGGAACCAACTGGCCCAAAAGCGCGGTATGAGCGGGCATCAATATTCCTCGGGTCAATCCGACCAAAAATATGGTGACGAAAATTGGAAAAGTTCCGGTCAGAAAACGGGTATAGTCAGAATGGACGCTGGTCCCCAGCAATATTGCCGAACCAAGTAGTAAGATAAAACTGGTGCGGAAAATGATCCGTTTCCGATCCCAAATATCCACAAAATGGCCGGCAAACAAGGCAATGGCAACCTGTGGAATCACTTCGGTAAGTCCAATCATTCCCAACGAAAGCGGATTTTTGGTGATGTCGTACAACTGCCAACCCACAATTACAGCCTGCATCAGCACCGCCGATGTCATAAAAAAGCGGTAGGCCAAAAACAACCGGAAATTCCGAATGTGCAATACCGCGAATGTTTCACCCGAAAGAAATTTCGTCATTGATCTGTATTCAAAATTCATCGGAAATACCGGAACAAACAGCAATCTCCTGAATTGGCAAATATAGATATTCCATTTACCGGTAAAATACTTTCAGTGATCTATTCTTCGACAAAACAGGTCAATTCATTGATGTATTGTTGTACTTTTAAAATCAAATTTCAAAATAATTCAACATGGGCACACTTGGAAATTTAATCTGGCTGATCTTTGGAGGATTTCTGGTTTTTATCGAATATATGGTGGCTGGTTTTTTGCTATGCATCACCATCATCGGTATTCCGTTTGGAATTCAGGCATTTAAACTAGCCTTTCTTGCCTTGTGGCCATTTGGCAAAACCATTGTTTTAACACCCGGAAATCCGGGATGTTTGTCAACCATCATGAATATTCTGTGGCTGCTCATTGGCGGAATCTGGATCGCCCTAACTCATTTGATCTTCGGAATATTACTGGGAATTACCATTATCGGAATTCCATGGGCCAAACAGCATTTCAAACTAGTTTCTCTGGCGCTGACCCCATTTGGAAGAGATATTCGGGATAATTAAAATCCGGACAATTTTTTATTCGATTATCACCGTTTCGTCCGAAAGATGGGACATGTTTTGTTCGTCGAAATCTCGCGGACGATTTGGTTAACCTGCATCACAACCCAAGGCTGCGTTCGTTCCTCTCTTACCTTGGGCTACCAATATTTCGCCCATACTGGGCTAAAGTAACAAATGACTATCATTGACGTGAAACAAATGACATTTAATGATAGTCATTTACATACTGAGACTGAAAACTGACTACTCCTTGTGCGTGTGCAACCCACACTCTTTCTTCGAGTTATCTTCCCACCACCAGCGACCTGCGCGGAAATCTTCCCCGGGCTGGATGGCTCGTGTGCAGGGAGCGCAACCAATGCTCACAAAACCACGATCGTGCAACACATTGTATGGAACATTATTTTCCTTCACATATTTCTGGCAGTCTTCGAGCGACCAATGAAGCAATGGATTGCATTTAACCAATTGAAACCCGGCATCCCACACAAAAAAATCAAGATCATGGCGATTTTCGGATTGGGAAGCACGCAATCCGGTAATCCAGCATTCCATACCGTCTAAAGCACGCTTCAAGGGCTCAACTTTGCGAATATTGCAGCACTCCTTGCGGTTTTCGAGCGACACATAAAAGCTCAGCGGACCTTTTTCGGTGATCATTTTTTCAACCGGTTCGTGTTTTGGATAATAAACCTGAATGCTTTTGCCATACTTGTCCAAGGTGCGGTTCAGCACTTTATAGGTTTCTTCAAAAAGGCGTCCGGTATCGAGCGTAACTACACGTATATCCAGATTATTACTGAAAATGAGATCAGTAATTACTTGATCTTCAATTCCTATACTGGTTGTAAAAACTACTTTCCCCGGAAATTGTGATGCCACTTTTTCCAACATTCCAACCAAATTGGCGGCATCGGCTTGCTTATTCAAATCTGAAACCAAATTCTGATCAACCATAGCTATTTGTTTATTAATCGCATTCACTTTATCTTGCCGGCAAATATCAAAAGAAAACTCAAAAAATCATCGAAAAGACTTCCGAAATATTGCCAGTCGCATTTTTAGACCGAATCAAAACCCAGTTTCCAACTGATTTTAATCGCTTTGTCCAATCCATCGATCAGGTTCCGACTATCAGTTTGCGGACGAATCCCCGAAAATTTAACATCCCGAATTCTCTGGAACGAATTCCCTGGTGCGAAAGCGGAATTTTTCTGAATGAGCGTCCTTCGTTTACACTGGACCCAATTTTTCACTCCGGAGCTTATTACGTTCAGGAAGCCAGTTCGATGTTCGTGGAGCAGGCTTTCCGGCAAATTGAACACGGCAAAGACCGGATTGTTCTCGATTTGTGCGCCGCACCCGGTGGAAAATCGACACATCTTTTGAGTTTGCTTGACAGCAGCGACTTGTTGGTTGCCAACGAAGTTATTCGCTCACGCGTTTCTGTTCTGGACGAAAATGTCCGGAAATGGGGACACCAAAATGTAGTAGTTTGCAGCAACGATCCGGCAGATTTCAGTGATCTGGATGGCCTATTTGATGTCATTCTGGTTGATGCACCTTGCTCCGGCGAAGGACTTTTCCGGCGTGATGCTTCGGCTATTCAGCAATGGTCGGTCGAAAATACGAACCTTTGTTCTACCCGTCAGCGTCGCATTCTGGCCGATATTTGGCCATCGCTAAAAAACGATGGCTACCTGATTTACAGTACATGCACCTTCAATCCGGCGGAGAATGAGGAAAACCTGAAATGGCTGGATAAAAACAACGAAGTGGAAAGTATCCGGATTCCGATTCAGGAAAATTGGGGCGTTGAAGAAATTGAACTGAACAATCTATTTGGCTACCGTTTCCTTCCACACAAAGTAAAAGGCGAAGGCTTTTTCCTGACTCTGATCCGCAAAAAAGATGGAAGCATCTCCTACCCGATTCCGAAAAAAATAAAATCGCGCTTGGAAAAAATGCCGAAACAATTTGCCGAAGTTCGCAATTGGCTGACTACTGAAAATTCAGAGTATTTTGCCAAAAGCGAATTTCTGATTGCCTTTCCGGAAGATAAAATTTCAGTTCTGAATGCTTTGATGGATCAGCTTCGTGTGATCAGCTTTGGTCTGCCTGTGGCTCAATTCAAGAAAAACGATCTTCTTCCTGAACATACTTTTGCCCTTTCGGTAGATCGAAATCCTAAGATTTTTGAAACCATTGAACTTGATTTGCATGATGCTTTGCTTTTTCAGAAGAAAGATGAAATCAGGATTGATTCAACAACGAAAGGCTGGATGCTGGTTCAATATCAGGGAGTACCGCTTGGCTTTGTAAAAAACCTTGGGAACCGCGCCAACAATTACTTTCCGAAAGAATGGCGGATAAGGATGGCCTTACCGGACTTGCTGGAGCCGTGGTATCGGTAGGTTGTGTTATTTATTTTCTATCATTTCACTAAATCGAAAAATATCATGACTGAAATCCATTTTGCAATTACAAATGCATTTTTAACCGGAATAATAATACTTTTTCAGTTTTGTCTTTCCATAGGATTACCTTGGGGAGCAGCCTCAATGGGTGGTAAATTTCCCGGTGTTTATCCAAAAAAGATGCGCGTAGTAGCAGTCGCAAATATGATTCTTTTAAGTTTTCTGATGATGATTGTTTTGGTTAAAGCAGGATTGATACTTCCTCAATTTCTTTCCTTTTCGGAAATTGCGATATGGTTTGTTGTTGCTTTTTATGGCATTGGGACCGTATTAAATACAATTACACCAAGTAAGATTGAACGAATATGGGCGCCAGTGGTTGCAATTCAATTGATTACAACTATTTTGGTGGCCATTAAGTAAAGTTGCGAACCGTGACTGCGACTGAATACTTTCTCCTATTTCCCTATCCGGTACAAAAACTTGTCCGTCCGTAAAATGATGTTGTCGCGAACAATAGCCGGAGTTGCTTTAAGTTGTCCCTCCAATTGATTTTCGGCAACCTGTTGAAAAGTTAATCCAGGTTTAATTACATAGGTCTTCGCTTTCACGCTGAACAAATAAATATTTCCGGAGGCATACAAAGCGGAGGCGTTAAATTGATCTTTCAGCTTAGTTTTCCAGATTACTTTCCCCGTTTTTGCACTCAGACAAGTGAGGTCGCCGCGTTCGTGAACCATGTATATCAAGCTATCTACAATAACCGGAGTCGAAATTTGGGGAACATCTTCCGCGGTTTCCCAAGGAACATGCGTTTTGGTAATGTCGCCGGTTCCGGTTGGATCAACCGCCAGCAAACGGCAATAGAATGTTCCGCCATCTTTGGGAAACATCCATCCCGAATTGACATACACCATTCCGTTGTAACTCAAATTCATCGCAACTGTCGAATCATCGCCATAAAAAACCTGCCAGATTTCCTTGCCGGTTTCGGGTTCATAAGCAATACAAAGCTGCGCTCCATTGCTGATCAGCTGATCTTTGCCATTTACCTCAACAACAATCGGAGTGCAGTACGCTTTCCGGTAAACAGGTTCAACATCTTTGTAAAAATCCCAGGGTCTCGGAGTTTTCCAAACCGTTTTTCCGGTGCGTTTATCCAGCGCAACCAGGTACTGAACATCAGTGCCTTCAATATGCAGAATCAGCAGATTTTTATAAAGAATGGGCGACGAAGCAGCTCCCTGCATGTGTTCACAATTCAAGTCGGTGCGTGTCCAGATGATATCAAAAGTTCGTGTATTGACACAGGCTGTTCCATAAGTTCCGTAGTGTACATACACGAAACCATCTTCAATACAGGGCGTTGACGTAGCATAACTGTTGGTCGGATGAATATGCTGAACCGAATCGGGTTTAAAAAGTGTCAGTTCCTTCAGTATTTTTCCTGAATTAAAATCGGTGCACACAGCAAATAATTCTTTTCCATCGGGAGTAGCCGAACTGGTCCAGATTTGGTCGCCAAAAACAACCGGTGACGACCAGGCCACCCCACGAATAGCAGTTTTCCAAACAACATTGCTGGTTTCGCTCCAACTGACCGGGGCGTTTGCGCTTAGTGAGTGCCCATCAAGATTAGTTCCACGCAGATGCCTCCAGTTTTCCTGACTTTGTGCGGAAAATCGACAGGTTAATATGGATAATAGAATAAGGAAAGTACTAAAGGTTCGGTTCATTGGTTTTAGTTATTGGGACACGCTAATATGCGATTTTTTAACCAAATTACCGAATAAAAAAAATGATCCGATGAGTTAGTCATCGGATCATTCAACAAAACCTACCTAATATTTTCGAGCACTTCAACCAGTAGTTTCCAGAATTTATCTACGGTTTCAATGTCGATTCGTTCGTCGGGCGAATGGGCTCCGCGGATGGTTGGACCGAAAGAAACCATATCGAGTTCGGGGTATTTTTCGAGGAACAAGCCACATTCCAGTCCGGCGTGAATTGACTTTACGACCGGCTCATTACCGAATAATTTGGTGTACGAATCGGCAGCTATTTTAGCTACTGCCGAATCCGGATTCGGGGTCCAGCCGGGATATCCATCAGAATGGGCGACCGAAGCGCCAGCAAGCAACATTGCTGATTCAACCATTTCGGCAGCCATGTATTTACGGCTATCTATTTCACTACGCTGACTGGTAGTCACCATGATTTCATTATTCTCCTTAAATTTCACTGAAGCCAGATTGGTCGATGTTTCTACCATCCCAATCATCCGGCTGCTCATTTCCAAAACACCGTGCGGACAGGCAGCAATCAATTTTAGCAGTTGACCTTGAGTTTCCAAATCAATTACAAACTCAGGCAAAGCAACCGATTGATGGTGCATTTTCAGTTTTGGCTCCGAGCGTTCGAACTCAAATTCCATCTCCGAAGCAAAAACATTCCATTCCACGATCAGGTTTTCCTTTTGCGAGTGGGGAACAACAACGATAGCCGAAGCCTCACGTGCAATGGCATTCCGAAGATTTCCGCCATTAAATTCAGCAATCCGCAAACTGAACAATTTGGAAGCTGAAAGCAAAAAACGGTTGAGTATTTTGTTGGCATTCCCACGATTCTTGTTGATATCGTCGCCGGAGTGACCGCCAAGTAAACCTTTAACCTCAAGTTTTGCAGCGAACGAACCGGCTGGCAAGGATTCCGGAGTGTATTTTAATGTTCCTACCGAATCGATTCCTCCGGCGCAGCCAATGAATAATTCGCCTTCGTCTTCCGAGTCGAGATTGAGCAAAACATTGCCACTCAAAAAGCCTGACTGAAGCGCAAATGCTCCGGAAAGTCCGGTTTCTTCATCGATGGTAAACAAACATTCGATGGGGCCGTGCGACAGATCGGTTGCGGTAAGTACAGCCATTTGAGCTGCCATACCAATGCCGTCGTCTGAACCTAAAGTTGTTCCTTCGGCCTTCACCCAGCCTTTATCGACGAATGGTTTAATGGCGTCGGTATCGAAATTGTGCTGCGTTTCGCTGTTTTTCTCGCAAACCATATCAACGTGAGATTGCAGAATAACCACCGGGTCACCTTCACGGCCCGAAGTGGCAGGCTTGCTGATCAACACATTGCCAATTTCATCCTGACGAGCTTTCAACCCGTTTCCTTTGGCAAAATCGAGCAGAAACTGAATTATTTTCTCCTCCTTTGTTGAAGGCCGAGGCACCTGGCAAATGTCTTCAAAGTAGTTCCACAAAGGTTGTGGCGATAAGTTCTTTAAATGTTTCATTCGTATCTGTTTTTTTGAACAATTAACGGTTAAAGCTATGAAAAGTTGCGGACTTTCGGGCGATTTGCTGTCGAACCGGAATGCAGTTTGACAGGAAAGATACACACCGAAAACCACTGCTGCCGGGATAGCTGGCGTTCGGTTCCTCCCAATTCAGTTGCCGTCATTTTATCTTTTTCGGTTTCTCCTTTGTGAAAAGGTCAGCCGTATATTTCTCGTATAACTCAAATAGAAATACCATTCGGTTTGCTTCGCTGGTAAACGGTTGTGGTCGGTATGCCAAATCAACCGCTTTATCTAACTCATTGTGTGCTTTTACCAATGCAGGAGGCATTGTCAAAGGGTAATAAAGGTCGGCAAGTGAACTGTTTGGAAATTGCAATCTTACATCTAAAACTTTCTGTGCCTTTTCTTCTATGGCTGCTTTTTGTTTTTCAGTTGGATTTTCCGGCCAGGGAAAATTGTTGTAAACATTATCTTTGGTAAATCTCCAATCACTTTTTAAACGACCTCCTACATTTTTTATCCACCCCATCATCATAATAGAAGAAAGAACGCCAAAAGTATATAATGAAGCATCAGGAATTATATTAACAAGATTAGACGCTATAATATCTTTTGAAAAGATATCAATTGGAATGTATTTTCTATTAATTGATGAAACAACTGGAGCAATTAAATAATCAGAGTCCGGTTGCCGAATTTCACCAAACAAAGTTGGGTAATTTGAAAGCTTTTGGGTCGCTTCTCTCGTACTCTGACTTCTAAATTTTCTTACATTTTCAATCCTATCTAATAAAATTGGCAGTTTACTCAAATCATTAGGTTGGGCATCTTTCAACCATATACAATATCGATCTTGATTATTAAGATATTCAATAGCTCCAACAAATTTTTTGATATATTTTTCGGTTTGAGGTTCCTTTGATAGTAAATCATTTTTTTCATCCGAATTTAATAGCAGATTACCATCATCATTAGGCATACTACCATTCATCATATTTTGAACTTTACAAATTGGTCTTGTTCTTGAGTTTAAAACAAAATCTTTCCCTTCAAACAAATATGGATTAATGTTCTTCACTTTAACCTCATGAGGCTTTCCTTTTACATTTTCATATTCAAAAACACTTTTGTTGTTAATATCATAGTTTGCAAAACCAACGATAATAACATGAACAGCAGCATTCCCTTTTGCTTCATTGCTCCAGCTAAAAGTCCGATGCGCAAAGTGTATTTTAATTTTGAATTGATTTAAAAGGATATTCCAGAGGATTCCAACCTGCTCGCCTTGCGATATTGAATTAGTAGAAACAAAAGCAACTTTGGTTCTAGTATTTTGTATTAGTTGAGCAGCTTTCAAATACCATGCTGTTACAAAATGTATCCGAAATGCTGAACGTTATTGACAAGTTCGTTTAGTTTAAACTCTATATGTTTATCTTCTTCGAGGTCGTAAAGCCGAAAGTTTTCAAAGTCGGATACAAGAATATACTTGGGTAATTCATGTTGTTTTAGTCCGTGTGTGTAATCAATTGCTTGTTGGTAGGCTCTGTCAAGGTTTTTGCCACGACTTTTCATTTCTATTAAAATCGTTCCTTTCCAAAGCAAGTCAATGTAGCCGTCTTTTTCGTCCAGTTTTTTAACCCGATGTTCGAAAGTGCCAACTCTCTTACTGCTAATACCAAACACGTTAAAAAACTCAACCAAGAATGGTTTTGCGTCTGCTTCTTCGTTTGAAGTGTCAGCCCACTCTTTTGAGAAATTTAATGCTCTGTCTTTTATTTCATTCCAACTTAAAGCCATATTCTATTTTTAATCTTTCGGGTTTGTTTAATGTCTGTTTTGTTGTCTTTACGCTTACAACTAAAATTCCTAACATATCAAGTTAGGGATTGCGGGTCTTGTTGTCCGCACCGAAACCCCAATTGACATGAAGTTTTTGTGTACAACAGATTATCTTTTAAATCCTTGAAAATTACCATTTACGCAACCTAATTGTCGTGAATTTCTTGAATTTTCACCGTGAAAATCTGAACCAAATGTAATATTCAGATCACATTCGATAGCCATTTTATGGAAAATAGCATTAAGCGAATCTGCTTCTTCAATACTTTCATACGAGTGCATTTCGATTCCCCAAAGTCCCATTTTCTTGGCTTTTTTAAGCTTCTCCTTGTACTGGTTGTATTCAGTTAGAATTTTGTCTGTGTCCTTTTTAAATTGATATGCTGGATGCGCTAAAACAGCAAAACCACCATCTTTATTAATCAATTCAATACAGTTCAAAAATTCAGGTTTAAAAGATAATTCAACGAATTCCTTATCGTTGAAAAAATTATTTTTAAAATCTTGATAATTAAGAAATTTATGAGGAACTTTTTTATTGACAAAATAATTAAAAACATCTGGTTTTGTAAGTGATATTTTATCATGTAAAAATTTGGGGTAATTATTTCCAATTTTACTTTCAATCAACTCTACAATATCAAGGTCGTGAAAATTAAATTCTGCTTCCGCTTTTTGCAAAGACAAATCAACTATTTTTCTTCTCAATATTTGAAATTGTGATATATATTCAAAGGTCTTTTCAAAATCACCTTCCGGGAAATATCCTAGCAGCTCTGATTTAAAGCCAAATGTATTATCAATGAAGTCAATTTCTATAGCAGGGATTCCGATAATATTTCTTTCAGTTGTGGCCTTTATAAAGTCACTTACGCCTTCGAATGTATCGTGGTCGGTCAACGCAACTATTTCGATACCCTTTTTATATGCCATATTAACTAACTCATCTGGCCAAAAAAATCCGTCTGAATATTTTGAATGGAAATGCAAATCTGCTCTCATATGTATCCTAACTTAATTTGTTGCTAATTTGAAAGTATAACCAAAGATAAAGTACTTTACCCAATCATTATTGATAATCAGAATTTTTGTTTTAGAATATTTTGCTTGTGTTCTGGTTCTTTCAGCCGAAAGAACTTAATTTGCTGCAAAATATTCTGCAATGGAATCAATCAGGGAAATATACAAAATAGGCCACGGCCCATCGAGCAGTCACACCATGGGCCCAGCCAAAGCCGCCAAACGTTTTCTCGACTCAAATCCGGAGGCCTCAAACTATAGGGTTTATCTGTACGGAAGCCTTGCAGCAACAGGCAAAGGGCACTTAACCGATGTGGCCATTCTGGAAGTTTTCAGCGAAAAATCGATGGAGATCATTTGGGAACCCGAAACATTTTTGCCCAAACACCCCAATGCCCTGAAATTTGAAGCATTTGACCAAGAGCAGCAACTCGTAAAAGACTGGACAGTTTACAGCGTGGGCGGAGGCGCCATTATTGATGATTTTACCGAATTGGAAACCCGAAACGTTTACACGCTCAGCAAACTGGAAGATATTTTAAACTGGTGCCACGAAAACGGCAAACAGCTTTGGGAGTTTGTTGAGGATCACGAAGGACCTGAAATTTGGGGGTTTCTGGCCGAAGTTTGGAAGGTAATGGACGATGCCATTGCCCGCGGACTGAAAAAAGAAGGCACTTTGCCCGGCGGATTGATGCTTCCCCGAAAATCGAGTTCGTTTAACCTGAAAGCTCAGAATTTCAGTGGGCCATTCAAAAAACGCTCGAAATTGTTTGCATATTCGCTGGCGGTTTCCGAGGAAAATGCTTCGGGCGGATTAATCGTTGCAGCACCCACCTGCGGGGCTTGCGGGGTAATTCCGGCTGTACTGAAACATTACCAGAAAGTGTACGACGCCGATTTGCAACAAATTTACAAAGCGCTTGCTACAGCAGGATTAATCGGGAATCTGGTGAAGCAAAATGCCTCCATCTCGGGAGCAGAAGTGGGGTGCCAGGGCGAAGTTGGAACGGCCTGTGCCATGGCTTCGGCAGCCGCCAACCAACTGATGGGCGGAACAATTAACCAGATTGAATATGCTGCTGAAATGGGCATCGAGCACCACCTTGGGCTGACCTGCGACCCGGTGGCCGGACTCGTGCAAATTCCGTGCATCGAACGAAATGCCTTTGCCGCCGAACGCGCTTTGGCGCACAATACCTACGCACTCATGTCCGATGGTCGCCACCGGATTAGCTTCGACCAGGTTGTTGAAACAATGTACAAAACCGGTAAAGATTTATCGAATTACTACAAAGAAACCAGCAAAGCCGGACTTGCATTGTTTACAGCCTTACCCAAATGCTAACACTATTTTTACCGATTGCACAGGCTAGTAGTTGGACATCTTTATAAAATCTGAAAGCGTATTGGTAATCTGATCCGTCATGGATAGCATAAACGAATCGAATATGCCCTGTAAGTCCGCTCCATAGTTGGGCAAATAACCTTTCCAGATAAATTGAGTTGGAATCCGTCGGTCGAAAATAGTTCGGTCTTCCTTTCCTGAAACGATTTTGATATCGGCCACTCCATTCACATAAACAAATTTTGAATTGTCGATAGAAGCAGCATTCTCCATAAAAATGTCGATAAAAGAAATGCGCACAGTCCAGTCCTGAACCAATTTTCGTTGCTTAAATTCTGTAGCCGTATAAAAAAGAACAAACTGATCAAGCAAAAAATCGGATTGCAGCTTATTCTGAAGGGCTTCGTGAAACCTCACGGTATAAAGATTTTTGTAACTTGCATAAGCCGCCGGGGTGTCGATCAAAATCCTGATTGTGGCTTTTCCTTTGGCTTCCTGAAGTTTTTGCTTTCCCTCAGCGAATGCTGGTCGTAATTTCACAGCCTTTTCGAAACAAAAATAAGCCTGCCTTGCTCTCTGAACTCCACCTGAATTTAGCGCCTTTGTGCCCAAATCATACAACTCCTGAACTGCTTTTTGCTTAACCTCCGTAAGTTCTTCATCATAAAACCTGGGCTCGCAAATTAGCCGATTGGCTGAAGAATTGTATCGAATCTCGTTCGACAATTCATTCAATTCATCCATCAGATCATAAGTTTTGGTCCATTTAAACGAATCCGTTTCACTTTGCAGGCGATCAATCTCCTTTTGATAATAGACCAAAGCACTCGAATAGGTTTTAAGCAGCTTTTTCGCAGCCTGACGATCATCGGGATCGCAACTTAAGCGAAAGGTGAGTTCGTTGATTTGTTTGGGATAATCCGACTTCTGTAATTTCACAAAGTCGGAAGAAAAACCACTCAATACAGCAAAAAAGAAGAGCAAAACAGAAGTAGAAATACGCATTTCAGTTTGTTCTAGAGGTAATCAATAATGCGCCTTGTGTAGCAAAGCAAGTGCCATGAAATTCAAATCAGCACACATTTCCAGATGAAAAAACATGTTGTAAATCAACAAATTTGGCTGCTATTGCGCATAGTTGTATTTATCGTCACCCCATCGGGCAGGGTTGTCCCTAATATATTCCCTGATTTTCCAATATTTGCTTTCATCCCTGATTATGTGATCATGAAAACGCGTCTGCCAGGCAAAATCGGCATGAATTAAACGCGCCTGCCTGGATACTGATGATTTATATGAACGAATTACAGACGATAACGATCTCTGTTTGGGTGAAATATCAGCCATTTTTTCGATTTTTATTGTTGGCTGATCTGGTAATTGCGGCGAATGTTGTAGAGACGTTGCATGCAACGTCTCTACAACATCACACAATGGAATTAATTGTATTGCCTGAAATAATTCGTCAGTTTCTCTGACAATTGGTTAAAGATAGGTTTGGTAAACAGTACAAACATGTCTTGTGCCGGGGGTGGCATGATCATTTTGTTGTTCAGGATAACCGTGAGTTCGTTGGTTAGCACTTCGTTGTCGCCAACAAAAATACCGTATTTGTTTTGCCAGGTAAATTGTCCGGGAATTTTATCGGTAAATACAATTTTTTGCGATTGAAATTCAACGGCTTTCAGTTCAAGCAATCCACCGGAAGCAACCTGATCGGTCAATATTTTGATTTTCCCCTTTTTAGTAATCATTCGGGTAAGCGTAATCGGTTCACCTTTTTTCACATTTACCATCACCAGATTTCTCTGCCCATTTGGTCCGGGCACCAATAAGGTTGTATCTTTTTTTGCTTTACTCTCATATTTCTCTTCGACTTGTTTGTTAAGCTCCTGCTGTTCTTCAAAGTGCTGAGGACGGTCGATAAAAAAGTCATAGAAACCCATCTGCAAAACCATATCCGGATATTTTAGTTTGGTTTTTTCGGCCTCTTCAGGCGAAAAAAAGTGCACAAAATCCTTTTCCTGAAATTGCTGGTTGAGCATCTGGAAAACATTGTCGTAAAAAAATTGTGCTGAATATTCATATTTGCCATTCACCGGTATTTGTTCAACAACCACTTTCAAAGTCGCCAGGTCTTTAGCCAGCAACATCTTTTGCTTGGTGTCCTTAAAACCACGAACCAAACCATCAGCATTCTGGAAATGGAAATAAGCCTGCTTGGCCGCTTCGCGGGTTTTCCGACTCAGGGCATCTATTCCGGCATCATAAAATTCCTGTGCTGCCCGATTCTGCACATCAGTCATTTCTGAAGTATACGTTTTGGGAGACGGAACCAACTTACGTGCAGCGGGAATGCGACGAACTTCTTCTGAAATTCGATTGACGGTCTGCATAATTTCGAGTGTACGTTTCCACCTGAAAGGATCGTTGCTGGTTAAAACCTGATCTATTTCCTCCTGATAATAAGCTACCGCCATAGGGTAACCTTCACGTACCACCTGGCTTGCTTTGCGGTTATCCGGATCACTACTTAAACGATTGGCTGCTTTCATAATAGCATCGTAGTAATTGCCCTGTTGCAGCGACTTCAGTCCGGTAGAACAAGAGTTCAGGAATAATGCGGCAATGATGAGGTAGAAAAAATATTTTTGCATAAAACGGTTTTTATGAATTCGTATAGCAAAAGTAAAAAGGGAAAAGCAAATAACAAGTTGAGAAAGGACTATTACCAGACATAAGCTAGTTTTACCCCCTGAAAATTACTGTTTCCGAATGGAACGACGGTAAATTGAGAATTTGATTTACGGTGACTGACCAGATTCCCGACCAAAGTTCCAATGGTAGCGCCAGCCACCACATCGGTCAGCCAGTGTTTGTTATCGTAAATCCGTGATAACCCGGCTAAAGTTGCAACCGAATAAGCAGTTATAGGTATCCATTTATGGTCGCGAAATTGAGTAGCCAAGACTGAGGCTACAGCAAAAGATGCCGTAGTGTGCCCCGATGGAAAACTGGTTCCATGCAGCGGTCCGTCGAAATGAAACGGTCCGTAACCCTGCCAGTTATCCGGTCGTTGCCGACCAACCAAAGTTTTAGGAATGCGTGTAATTAAACTGGCAAGCGCAAAACTTTCAAGCGCCAGTAAAGCAGTACTAATACTTTTATTGTTTTTAGCCAATATACCATAAGTAAAGATGCCTGAAATTACAATGAAGCTGTGTTCGGCACCGAAATGCTCAAGTATATTCTTGGAAATATAGGTCTCCGTAGTAGTTCTATGCGTTTGAAAAAAGTTAGCAACCGATTGATCGGCAAATAACAATCCACCTTCAGCCGCTACAAAAACGCCTAACTTTGTCCAATCTTTTGCATCCCATTCTAAAGGAGAAGTTACAATTGCCTTGGTATCAGTCCAGTATTTTTTGAAATAGTATTTATTAAACCGAACGGTATCAACCTGGGCAAATACCAGATTGGTGAAAACGACCAGTGTCAGAATAAGTGCCGAGAGGTATTTCGGAGTAGAATTCATCTCAATCACTGTTTCGGGTTTTGTATCTGTTGTCTTTCCAGGCGTTTGGCCTCGTCCCATATTTCATCCATCTCAGCCAAAGTCATCTTTTTCAAATCCCGTCCTTTCTGTAGTGTTTCGGTCTCCAGATAATTGAACCGATTGATAAATTTCAGGTTGGTACGCTCCAAAGCTGTTTCAGGATCGACTCCATACAATCTAGCTGCATTTACCATAGCGAAAAACAGATCGCCAAATTCTCCTTCAATCTTGTCTTTGTCAACAGCATCAATTTCGACACTTAGTTCGTTGATTTCTTCTTTCACTTTATCCCAAACCTGCTCTTTATATTCCCAGTCGAACCCTACCCCACTGGCTTTTTCCTGAATACGGTTTGCTTTAACCAAAGCTGGCATGGCTGCCGGAACACCTTCCAAAACCCTTTTATTGCCACCTTTTTCTTTCAGTTTAAGCGTTTCCCAATTCTGCTCAACTTCGCGTGAGTTGGCTACATCCACTTCCCCAAAAACGTGCGGGTGGCGGTAAATCAGCTTTTCATTGATGGAGTTCAGCACATCGGCCATATCAAAAGCTCCCTTTTCTGAACCTATTTTGGCATAAAACACTATATGCAGCATCAGATCGCCCAATTCCTTTTTTATTCCGTTCAAATCGTTTTTCAGGATAGCATCTGCCAATTCGTAGGTTTCTTCAATGGTCAGTTTCCTAAGCGATTCCAGCGTTTGCTCTTTGTCCCACGGACATTTTTCGCGTAACTCATCCATGATTTCAAGCAGGCGGGCAAAAGCATCTAATTTTTCGTTCATCACAAATTTTTATCAATGAAGTCCAAATTTAGAATCTTTATTTTTAAATGGAAGTTTTAACCCATAAACATTCAATTAATTCTGTTTCAAACTCATCAGGCGAGGGCAATTTGAATGAAATTTTATGCATAAAAAAAGCAGGCCCTCCGAAGAAAGCCTGCCCAAACTAAACCTAACTAAACTAAACCCAAGACTTTATTTAATCATTTCGAAACTGCGTTTTACGAACTTATCCAGATCTTCGCCTTTCAGCATTCCATTGGCAAGTAAGGCTAAATCGACCAACTGTTTGGCTAATTTATTTTCCTTACCGAAGGCAGAAAGTTTCGCTTTTTGCTCATCTTTTAATGCTGAAATTACTTTTTCAAGTTCTTCCGATTTTTCTTTTACTTCCGAAGGTATTTCTTCGTCTTTCTTGTCCTTTTTCGACTTGTCGAGTTCTTCCTTTTCTGTCGTTTTATCCTGAAGGTTGATTTTTATGGTTGCAAGTTCGGAGCCAATTGCAGCATCACGATCTTCAAAAACCTGTTTTACCAGCGGGTGAGACGTATTTACAACCAGATTCAGATTTTCAGGAAGGTCGCCATAAAAGCTCATTCCACCACCTTGCATGCTACTCATATCTTTCATACGGCGCATAAATTCGTTGCGGGTAATCACCATCGGACTGCCGGTTTCGCCCAAATCTTTGAAATCGACGATAAAACCATAATCCTTGTTCTCCGGACAAACAGCTTTAAAAATCGGACTCAGTTCATTTTTTTCTTCCCAGCTCAACTCATTGTTCGTGTGATCTTTCTGAATCAGATGTTCAACCACATCAGAGTCGACACGAACAAATCTTTTGCTGGTATATTTCTGCTCCAGTTTGTTGATGAGCGGAGTTGCCAATACATTGTTCATTATCAGCACATCGTAGCCCTTATTTTTGGCCGCCTGAACAAAAGAGAACTGATCTTCCTGATTGCTGGTGTACAGATAAATCAGGTTATCGTCCTTGTCTGTTTGTTCCGGTTTGATCAAGGTTTCGTATTCTTCCAGTGTAAAATATTTCCCATCGGTATTTTTGAACAGGAAGAATTTTTCAGCCTTTTCGTAGAATTTTTCTTCGGTCAGCATTCCGTATTCGATAAACAGGCGCAGATCGTCCCATTTTGCTTCAAAATCTTCGCGCTTTTCGGCAAACAACTGAGCCAAACGATCACCCACTTTTTTGGTGATGTGGCTGCTGATTTTCTTCACATTCGAATCGCTTTGTAAATAGGAGCGTGAAACGTTCAGCGGAATGTCAGGAGAATCGAGAACCCCGTGCAGCAAAGTCAGGAATTCAGGAACAATTCCTTCAACCGAATCGGTCACAAAAACCTGGTTGCTGTACAATTGAATCTTATTTTTCTGTACTTCAATGGTATTTTTCAGTTTTGGGAAATACAAAATACCAGTCAGGTTGAACGGATAATCCACATTTAGGTGAATATTGAAAAGCGGCTCTTCGGCCATTGGATACAACTGACGATAGAAATTCGAATAATCTTCCTCTGTCAGATCAACCGGTTTTTTGGTCCAGGCCGGAGCTGTGTCGTTAATTTGATTGTCCTCATCAGTCTCAACTTCTTTGCCGTCTTTCCAAGTTGTTTTCTTGCCAAACACAACCGGAACCTGCAGAAATTTACAGTATTTATTCAGCATTTCACCAATACGCGATTTTTCCAAAAACTCTTCAGAATCGGAATTAATGTGCATGATAATGTCGGTTCCAACTTCAGCACGTTCTGCTTCTTCGAGCATATATTCAGGGCTTCCATCGCATTCCCAGCGAATTGCAGTGGCACCTTCGCGGTACGATTTCGAAATAATATCAACCTGGCTCGAAACCATGAACGATGAATAAAATCCAAGTCCGAAATGCCCAATAATCGCATTGGCATCATCTTTATACTTTTCCAAAAACTCTTCGGCACCTGAAAAAGCAATCTGATTAATGAATTTTTCTACCTCCTCGGCAGTCATCCCGATACCATTATCAGAAACAGTGATTGTTTTGGCTTCTTTGTCAATCGTCACACGTACTTTAGCATTCGATAAATCGCCGGAATATTCGCCACGACCAGCCAGAGTGCGGAGTTTTTGTGTGGCATCAACAGCATTCGAAACAATCTCACGAAGGAAAATATCGTGATCGGAATACAGAAATTTTTTGATAATGGGAAACAGATTGTCACTGCTTACACCAATTTTTCCTTTTTGCATTTTTTATAATTTTAGATTAACATTCTATTTAATGTGCAGCACAATTTTCAAAGACTATACCACGAAGTAAAAATGACTTTTTGTCACCGAACTTGACAGCCACCCAATCTGCAAGGTGACAAAAACTGATTTTATTCTTCTTTTATCTGACGGAAAGGGCGTATTTTGCGGCGCATTTTTCAATAATCGGGAACCATGACAAAACTTGAATCTTATTTTGAGTCGTTCAGACAAGAAATTGTAGGTATCGACCAACATTTTGAATCGCCGTTTGGTACAAAAAAAATCATTTATGCTGACTGGATTGCAAGTGGAAGACTTCATCAACCCATTGAAAAACAGATAACTGAAATATTTGGGCCCTTTGTAGCAAATACACATTCCGAAACCAGTGAAACCGGAGCATTAATGACCCATGCCTATCATCAGGCACAACAAATTATAAAAACCCATGTGAATGCCGGGCCTAACGATATTATTATCACTGCAGGTTCAGGAATGACTGCCGTAATTAATAAGTTTCAGCGCATGTTGGGCCTGAAATATTGCGGGAAAGTCAATCATACCGGATGTCTTGCCCAACGCGAACGTCCGGTTGTCTTCATCACGCATATGGAACACCATTCGAACCACACCAGTTGGTACGAAACCAATGCCGATGTGGTGATTGTTGATCCTGACGAAAACATGCAGGTTTCTCCGGAAAATCTCCGGATGAAATTGGAAGAATACAAATACAGACCATTTAAAATTGGTTCGTTTACTGCCTGTTCCAATGTTACCGGAATTCGCACGCCCTATTATGAACTAGCTCAGATTATGCACGAAAATGGTGGCGTAGTTTTCATCGATTTTGCGGCTTCGGCACCTTACGACGAGATGAATATGCATCCTGCCGATCCGATGCAGAAGCTTGATGCCATCATGTTTTCGCCACACAAATTTCTGGGTGGACCAGGTTCTTCAGGAGTACTGATTTTTGACCAGTCGATGTATCACAATTCAGTACCCGATCAGCCAGGCGGTGGAACCGTAGACTGGACAAATCCGTGGGGCGAATACAAATATGTTGACAATATTGAAGTCAGAGAAGATGGTGGCACTCCCGGATTTCTGCAAGCCATCCGCACTGCACTCTGCATCAGACTAAAGGAAAAAATGGGCATCGAAAATATTCATATTCGCGAAAATGAACTGCTGAAGCTGGCATTTGAGGGTCTGGATCAAATTCCCGGCGTTAAAATCATGGACGAAAAACACCGCAACCGACTGGGGATTATTTCATTCTATGTGGTCAAGATACACTACAATTTGCTTGTGAAGCTATTAAACGATTTGTATGGAATTCAGGTTCGGGGAGGTTGCGCCTGTGCCGGAACTTACGGGCACATTTTACTTGAAGTAAGTCACGAATTGTCAGAAGAAATAACTAACCGCATCAATCAAGGCGATTTGTCGTTAAAACCTGGCTGGGTTCGCTGGTCGTTACATCCAACCACCACCAATCATGAAGTTGATGTTTTTATTCATGCGCTCCACGATATTGTAGCGAATTACGAAAAATATGCCGCCGACTATACCTATTTCCCTAAAGAGAACATTTTCAGGCATAAAGAAGAAAAATTGTTTAAGAATACAATAACTGAGTGGTTCGAAATATAAAATAAACATCATAAATAAAATACAGCAGCAAGGGTTTTGCCCGACCAAAGCGTTGAATAGTTTGATTGGCTGAATTGCTATTTGCAATCGTGGCTTAAAGAATACAATAAAAGTATAAATCGCAATCAAACTACTTAACCTATGACCCCCAATCCAGTCCGATCTTTAATCTTCAAAATAGGATCATTGCTGTTTGTCTATTTGCTTTCAGTATATTATGCTTTTCCGAAACAACAACCTTTTACGGTGTCTTCAAATATCAACAACTCTACAGCAGTTGTACTACCTCAAGCTCATGCGGAGCTAGACCTTTGGATAAAGGAACATTTTGCCCAGGGAAAGATTCCTCCATTTTCTTTCGCATACGGGGGCAAAAGCTCTGACAAATTCATTAAAAACTGGAAGTTTAAAGCTGAAAAAGGGAATGGCGCTGAGCCTAATTCAGAAGTAACCATTTTTACCTATTCCGAACCTTCCGGAGGGCTTTTGGTAAAATGTACTCTGACTCAGTTTACCGATTTTCCGGCAGTAGAATGGGTACTGAACTTCAGCAATAAATCAGCAAAAAACTCGCAAATTATTGAAAGAGCCTGTGCAATTGATTATTCGTTTACAAGCCAGGATACAGGCAAATTTATTCTGCATCATTCGAAAGGAAGCAATGCGGCAGTGAATGATTTTCAGCCGTTTGATGAACAAATGCAAGTTGGAAAAAACATTTACATGACTCCCGTTGGCGGACGTTCGTCTGACGATACAGCTTTTCCGTTTTTTAATATTGAAATGCCCACGCAACAAGGGATTGTAGTTGCGGTTGGCTGGACCGGAAAATGGTTTGCCGATGTTGTTCAGAAAGATGAACGATCAGTTTCCCTGAAATCGGGCATGGAAAACATGCATCTTACGTTGTATCCAAAAGAAGAAATCCGCACACCAAAAATTTGTTTGCTTTTTTGGAATGGTGATGACCGAATGGTTGGGCACAATCAGTTCCGAAGATTTATTCTGGCTCATCATACCCGCAAAGTTAAGGGTCGTAATCCGGAGTTGCCACTGTCGGTTGCATTCGAATTAGATGGTGCGCCTTTCCCATGTACTGTCCACACTTGCCTGACTGAGGCATCAGCATTGGCTCATATAAAGCGGTATCAGCAATTTAAACTTACGCCAGAACTTTTCTGGATTGATGCAGGCTGGTATTCGGGTTGCGGATGGGATAAAGAAAACGGCGAATGGCCGCAGAGTGTTGGAAATTGGACTGTGGATAAGGAGCGTTTCCCCAATGGACTTAAACCAATTTCCGAAGCCGCCCACGCTGCGGGGGCCAAATTAATGGTGTGGTTTGAACCGGAGCGCGTTTACAAAGGAACTCAGGTTTACAATGAGCACCTAAACTGGTTACAGAGTTTACCCAATTCTGATTCGTATTTATATGATCTTGGTAATCCTGAAGCCCGATTGTGGCTAACGAATTATTTAACGAAATTCTTTACGAAGGAAGGTGTTGATTATTACCGGCAGGATTTCAATTTTGATCCGATGCCTTATTGGAAAAACAGCGATAAGCCAAACCGGATTGGTATTTCGGAAGCAAAATATACTGAAGGTTTGTACGCTTTCTGGGATAGCCTACTCGTTCGCTTTCCCAATATGATCATTGATAATTGCGCGTCGGGCGGAAGGAGAATTGATATTGAAACAACATCGCGAAGTACACCCTTTTGGCGTACCGATCTGGAACAAAATTCAACAGGTCATCAAAATCACACCTACGGATTGAATTTATACCTGCCCCTACATGGAACTGCTTTATATAAAACAGGGAATTATTACGTGCGGTCGAGCCTGGGAAGCTTGGCGGTTATAAACTGGAAAGTTGATGGAAGCAACAATGACAGGATAGAAACCTACCAACAATACATTGCTGATTTTAAGAGATTAAGACCCTACTTTTATGGTGATTATTATCCTTTAACTGTCGCCCACAAACGTTATATGAATAACAATTCCTGGTTAGCTTACCAGCTAAATCGTCCCGAACAGAAAGACGGAATAGTATTGGCGTTTCGTCGCGATAGGTTTACCGAAGATTCAATGATAATTAAATTGAACGGTCTAGTTGCCGATGCCCGCTATGAATTGTTTTATGAAGACAATGGCGCTCGTACATCAAAATCGGGTAAAGAATTAAAAGACGGAATAGAAATAAAAATTTCAGACAGACCGGGATCCTTGCTTATAAGCTACAAGATGATTGAGAATCGATAAAATACTAAATGAACTGAAACTTGGACAGGTTAATTCTCCATCGGTAAAAACCCAAAATCAGCGCTGTATCGCAACATTTGCGAAGCGTAATCTTCGTCATAGCTAATCAGCACATCATTTGGAGTTCCACAAGGCCAGGTTTTCAGTTCGTAAACCGGATTCAGGAAACCTGCGTAGGGCGCCAAATCAAGCTTTTTGAAACGTTCAAGTATTTCAGCATGCAATTGCCGATCAACTTTTACCGCATAATCTTCAACCAGATTTTTAGCCGCTTCAAAATCGCCCTCCGACTTTATGCGCTGAATTTCTTTCAATAGTTGTCCAAACAACTCACGTAGTTTTTGATAATCATTAATCCTTACAAATGTTTTTTCATTCTGTCTGACGAATTCAACGATGTTCTGATCCTTTCCCGCTTCATAAACCCAACGGGCAATCAACTGCCGGTTACGCATATGTGATTCTTCAATGTCTTTTCCGGGTTCAATCCGAGTTAATTGTGTCATTAATCCGTTGCGCAAATAAGCATCAAAATCAGCTTTGGCAGCTTCAACCGAAGGAACCAAACCTAGTTTTATCATTTGCTCATCCATAATGTAATACAAAGCAAAAAGGTCGGCTCTTGTCTCTTCAATGGTCGAATAATAGTTTTTCAAGGCTTCTGTATTCACTCCATCGCGAACTTTCCCGGAGCCGTGCCCCAAACATTCGTGCAGATCGGTATGCAGATTTCCGGCTAAATAGCCGTACATTTTGGCCCGTTCAATTTCTTCAGAAGAGCCTGCAAACTCTTCAAGCATTCCATTGTTCATAGAATCAAGGAAGTAGGCTTGAGTAATATTTTCGATGGTCACCGATTTTGAGCCATGTTTTTCGCGGATCCATTCGGCATTCGGCAAATTAATACCTATAGGAGTCGCCGGATAGCAATCGCCCCCAAGCATCGCCACATTAATCACTTTGGCGCTAACGCCTTTTACTTCAGTCTTTTTAAATTCTGGATTTACAGGAGAATGATCTTCGAACCATTGGGCATTTTGGCTCAAAATAGTTGCTCGTTTGGTCGCTTCAGTATCTTTATAGTTTACAATCGATTCCCAACTTCCTTTAATTCCCAAGGGATCGCCGTACACTTCAATAAACCCATTCACAAAATCGACCTCACCGGCAAGTTCTTTAACCCAATCAATGCTATATTGGTCGAATAAAGCCAAATCACCAGTTTCGTAATACTGAATCAGGCTTTTGATGTATTTTTTCTGAAGTTCGTTATCAGCATATTCGATAGCCTTATTTAACCAGAAAACGATTTGTTCGATTGCTTTTCCATATTTGCCATTCAACCTCCAAACCTTTTCAACAAGTTGTCCATTTTCTTTTACAAGTGTAGAATTAAGTCCAAACGAGACGGGTTCAGAACCAGCATTTGCTTTTAAATTGGCATAAAAAGCTTCGGCCTCTGCTTGACTAACTCCCTGATAATAATTGTTGGATGATGTTTCGATTAAGTCTTTGTCCGATTCCAGATTCACCCGTTTAACTTCTCTGTCCCGATTAAAAATTACATCCCGGATTTCAGAAATAAAAAATTCAAAACGTGTCCCTGAAGGAACAGAAAAACCATCCCAGTCAGACTGATCAACCAATTCGTCAAAGTAGATTTCCGGAAATCCGGCAGGCAATTTCTCGGTAGAATAATGATAATGAATTCCGTTTGAAAACCAAACTCGTTTCAGGTATATTTCGAATGAATGAAAGTTTTCTGATTCACGGTTCCCCTTGAAAGTTTTCCAAATGGTTTCGAGTACGCCCCTGACACTTAAATTGTACCGGTTATTCTGATCCCATAGAATATCTCTTCCACAAAGTGCAGCCTGCGAAAGGTTATAGATGTATAGTTTCTTCTTCAAATCCAACAATTCAAATTCGGGTACTGAATATCTTAAAATCTTAACATCAGCAAATTTTTCAGCAAAAACATCCATGAGATTTTCTATTTATGAAGTTCTTCAAATTTTCTTTCCAGTAAATCAACGCGTTTAATTGATGTCCGCAACCATTCGAGCAATAACCTTTGTTTCTCATTGTCAGTCAAATGCCAATCGATTGAAGAGTTGTTACGAAGTTGGTAAGTCAAATGGTGTAAAGTTATCGAAACAGCCACCGATACATTCAAACTTTCAGTGAAGCCAACCATTGGTATTTTCATGAATTCATCAGCTTCCTTTTTAGCCCATTCGGTTAGGCCCGGGCGTTCGCAACCAAAAACAAGAGCAGCTTTTCCTTTGTTCAAATCAAAATCTTCCAGATTTGTATCACACTCATGCGGGCTGGCCAAAACAATCCGGTAACCATCCCTACGGAGTTTTTTTAGCGCTTCGGGAGTATTCATCTCTTTTCCATTGTGGTGATTAACTGTTATCCAATTTGATGCTCCTCTTACCACATCCGGATTAACCTGAAATGAATGTTTATTCTCAATTACATGAACATTCTGAATTCCAAAACAATCAGCAGTTCGAACAACAGCGCTTGTATTCTGGGTCTGGTACAAATCTTCAAGTACAACAGTCAGATAATTTGTTCGCAATGAAAGTATCCTATTAAATAAGCTAAGCCTTTCAGCAGTAATAAATTCGGAAAGAAACTGAATTAATTCGTGATCCATCGTATCTTTTTTGGCAATGCAAAGATAAAAAAAGGGATGCATATCAATTATGCATCCCTTTTGTAAAATTTTTCAGGTATAATACTAGATCGTATCAGCTAATTCAGCACCTGGTTTAAATTTAACAACTTTCTTCTCAGCGATTTCAATAACTTTACCAGTTTGTGGGTTTCTGCCGGTTCTTGCGCTGCGTGAAGCAACTGAGAAAGAGCCAAATCCAATAAGAGCAACGCGATCGCCATTTTTCAGGGCATCAGAGGTGGCATCTACAAAAGCGTCTAAGGCTTTTTTTGCATCGGCTTTTGTTAAGTTAGCTTTGTCAGCAATTGCATCGATTAATTGTGCTTTGTTCATAAGAAAACTTGTTTAAGGTTAAAAATATCTAAATTAAAAAATCATTTCTCAAGCTCAATTAAAAGAAACCAAAAACAGGAAACCTTAATAAAATCAATGCTTTCAAATGGTTAATTTTAATCTGACACTAAATTCCTAAATATGATTCAAAAAAACAACCCTTCTCAAAAATATTTTAAAAAAAAATTTTAGAGCAATTATTGCTAAATGTTTTTGCAGTTAGAAAAAATGTTCTACTTTTGCCACCGCGTTTGGAGAGATGGCAGAGTGGTCGAACGCGGCGG
>JAFLKN010000055.1 GCA_019163175.1 Prolixibacteraceae bacterium
TTGCCATGGTCAACGTGGCCAATTGTACCAATATTGACATGGTCTTTGTCCCTGTTAAATTTTGCTTTAGCCATAACTTGTAATAATTTTAAATTATTTTTTAAACTTTCATCTGAGCTGAGGGCGAGAATTGAACTCGCGACCTCTTCCTTACCAAGGAAGCGCTCTACCCCTGAGCTACATCAGCTTACCGTAAATATTGAGCGGGAGACGAGATTCAAACTCGCGACCCTTAGCTTGGAAGGCTAATGCTCTATCAGCTGAGCTACTCCCGCGATTGTTAAGATTAGAATTTCGAATCTTGAAGGTCAGAATTATTCTGAAATTCGCCATTCTACCATTCCAATATTCCTGTTTGTGGGGAGAGCAGGATTCGAACCTACGAAGACGTACGTCATCTGAGTTACAGTCAGACCCAGTTGGCCACTTTGGTATCTCCCCAATACAATACTTTCAGAACTTCATTCTTAATGAGCCGAATCACAGATTCGAACTGTGGACCCCGAGATTACAAATCACGTGCTCTGGCCAACTGAGCTAATTCGGCATTCTTTACACATCATGTCAAAAACCCCCTATAAACTACCAATTCCTGTTTACAGGGGATTTCTTTTTGTCCGAAATATCACCAAAATGATACTTGTCCGAAAAAGGTTTGCAAATGTATAAATTATTTTATTCGAAATCACAAGAAACAAATAATTATTTGCGATTTATTTGTCTTTCACCTTTTCTTTAACCTTAGTTAGTTGGCGGCGAATCGCCTCAATTGCAGTGTCGATTGCTTCTTCGAAAGTATCAGCTTGCTTTTCAGCAAAAAGGTAGTCATATCCAGGAATGGAAAGTTTAATTTCTGCAATTTTATTGTTTGCAGTTTCAGGTTTTACAACCTTCAAAATTACATCAGCACCAATAATTCCTTCAAAATAGGTGTCGAGTTTTGATACTTTTTTGGTTACAAAATCAGTTAATTTCTGATCGGCTGTAAAATGTACAGTGTTTACCTGAATGTTCATGATTAATCCTCCTAATATTTATGATCGTGGATGTGCTTGTCTGTAAACTTTTTTAATCTTGTCTAAAGAGGTGTGTGTATAAATTTGTGTTGCGGAGAGATTAGCGTGACCGAGCATTTCCTTCACAGCATTCAGATCGGCGCCCCGATTCAGCATATGAGTTGCAAAAGTATGCCTGAGTACATGCGGACTTTTCTGACTTATTGTGGTAACCAAAGCTAAATACTTATTGACGACCCGATATATTAATTTTTCATAAACAGGTTCTCCGGAAGAAGTAAGGAAAAATAATTTGGTGGCATTTCCAAACAAATGAATTCTTTCAGACTTATATTGATCGACCAATTCATTTAAGCTTCTGGGATATGGAATAATACGTTCTTTATTACGTTTTCCCAACACCTTGATCAAAGATTCGAATTGATTCAAATCGGCATCTTTTAAATGCATCAATTCAGCCAGACGAATTCCTGAACCGTAAAACAGACTTAAAATTAACTTATCACGCAGCGACACAAAATCATCTCCAAAGAAACCGTCATCCAACAAATGGTTTAGGTTCTTTTCTTCAACAAATTGAGGTAGTTTTTTGCGCACCTTGGGCACAATCACATTAACCAAGTTGTTTTCTTTAACTACCTCTAACCTCAGTAAATATTTATAAAAAGATTTTAATGCAGATATTTTCTTATTTACCGTTCGGGCTGTGAGCCCACTGTCCATTAGTTCAATTACCCATTGACGGGCTACCTTATCATTTATCCCTTCGACATTAAAATCCCCGACCGTTTTGATAAAAAACTCTTCAAACTGATCGAGGTCTTTTTTATAGGCAATAGCAGTTAAATGCGAATACCTTTTTTCGTATTTCAGGTAATTAATAAATGATTCCTGATGCGACATTAGTAAATAATTTACATCTTATGCAGGAACTCTCCAGAATATTCTAGTCGTCCTGACGCAGCAAATTCTCGATATAAATGGCCTTTTTTATTTCAGCCCTTCTTTCAACTGAAGGTTTAGTAAAAGCTTGTCTTCCACGCAATTCTTTTACTACTCCTGTTTTTTCAAACTTTCTTTTAAATCTCTTCAGCGCTCTTTCGATATTTTCGCCTTCTTTTACTGGAATAACGATCATGCTATTATAATTTTTCTAGTTAAAATTCGAGCCGCAAATTTATGAATTAAACCTTACTAATCAAATTTATACTAAAAAATTTATTTTTTAGTCATTTGATCGAATTACACTCACATATTACGAAACGAATAACGTACATTTTTGTTCTAAAAATAAGGCTTTAATCTATTGTACTCGTCTATGTTTAAGATCATACTGTCACGTAAAACTGACAAATCTTTGATACTTCCATTTTTTGATCGGTACGTCACAATTTGCTTTGAAAGATTATTTCGCAGGTACGGATGTCTGGAAAGTTCTTTTGCATCGGCAAAGTTCCAATCTATCTTTTTGATTTTTGTCGCATCGATTGTTAATTTTTCTGAGATCATTTGAATGGTTTGCTCATTTAACCCATAGACTTCCTTTAATTGCGATAAGGAATAGAAGCCACCAAGCATTTCTCTGTATTTTACTATTCTCTTAGATAGTTTATCTCCAATTCCCGGCAATGTTTCCAACTCGGTTGAATCTGCTGAATTCAGTTCCAATTTCACAATTTCAGTTCTATTGCTTTTTGGAGACTGCGGGGATTCTAATTGTTCAATTCTGACAAATTCTGACAAAGTACTCTTTTGATAATCGGTTAATCCCCATATTTTAAAGAAGTCATCCTTACTTCGGAATGATCCACCTTTGCTCTGATAATTCCGGATTGTTTTGATTTGCTTTTCAGAAAGACCTAAACGATGAAAATCGGAATCGGAAGCTTTATTCGGATCAAAAACGAAAAGCTCAAATTCAGTTGTCTGAGAACTTCTGTCAACCTTTAACTCGTCAAACTGAAGGTAAGGTTCAATCTTTAGGTAAACATCATCAGTAACACCATAAATTTTTCTGAAGTCAGATTTCTGATACAACCTACCACCCTTATTTCTGAATTTTAACAGATTCTGAGTTACGGTCACAGGGAGATCAAGTTCACTAAGCGAAACTGAGTCAATTGAATTGGGGTTAAATGAAAATAATTTTCCTCCGGATTGCTGCTGTGCCAATGAGTCATTCAACAGACCTAATTCAACCCGGGCTGAATCAAATAGGACTGGATCTAAACGACCGGGCGTTTCGAAATAGAAGATAAGCTTATTGGCAATGGCAAGCAGAAAGATAAGAACTAGAAGTACAGTAATTCCCCGACGCTCATTGCGGCTAAAGGTAAAATAGTCCTGAAAAAATTGCTTGAAGTTCATAGGGTGAAAATGGGTTTCACTAATTTACTTCAATTTTTGAAAATAAAAAAACCTGGTTTATTCAACCAGGTTTAAACATCTTCAGCTAAATTTTACTAGCTCCTATCAATATTATTCAAATCATTGAATGCAATTTTTAGTCGGTCAATCATTGATTCCTGAGCTTTTCTGAGCCATACACGAGGATCGTAATATTTCTTATTTGGCTTATCTTCGCCATCAGGATTTCCGATCTGGCCTTGCAAATAGGCTCTGTTCTGAGCTTCATATTTACGAACACCATCCCATGTTGCCCACTGCGTATCAGTATCAATATTCATTTTAACAACACCATAGGAAATTGCTTCACGAATCTCTTCCAGAGTAGAGCCTGAACCTCCGTGAAAAACAAAATCAATTGGTTTTTCTCCCAATCCGTGTTTAGCGGAAATAAACTTCTGTGAATTATCAAGAATTTTTGGGGTAAGTTTTACATTACCTGGCTTGTACACGCCATGCACATTACCAAAAGAAGCTGCAATCGTGAAATTTGGGCTAATCTGGCTCAGTTCCTCAAAGGCATAATTTACATCTTCAGGTTGAGTGTAAAGCAATGAATTATCCATTCCTGTATTATCCACACCATCTTCTTCTCCACCAGTACAACCCAATTCAATTTCTAAGGTCATACCAATTTTGCTCATTCGCGCCAAATATTTTTTGCAAATCTCAATATTCTCCTGAAGTGGCTCTTCAGATAAATCAAGCATATGAGAACTGAATAATGGCTTTCCTGTTTCGGCAAAATGTTTTTCCCCGGCATCTAAAAGGCCGTCAATCCAAGGCAAAAGCTTTTTGGCAGCATGGTCAGTGTGCAGCACTACATGAATGCCATAAAGTTCGGCAAGTAAATGAACAGCTTTGGCTCCAGCAACAGCACCAGCAATAGGGGCTAATTGGCCATCAAGCTTCAATCCTTTCCCTGCATAAAACTGTGCCCCACCATTTGAGAACTGTATAATTACAGGTGAGTTTACCACTTTAGCGGCTTCCATCACAGCATTTACTGAATCGGAACCAACCACATTTACTGCAGGCAATGCGAAATGATTTTCTTTCGCAATTTTAAATACTTTTTGTAAATCTTCACCTGTTACTACACCAGGTTTGACTACTTCTGAAATTTTTGTCATCGTATTAATGTTTAAATTATACTATTCTTTTCTCTTTTAAAACTTAGCACAGTCAAAATATAACTAATCAAATCTGGTATTGTTCAAACAACAAAAGCATAAACATATAACAAATTCAAAAACAGAATTTTAAAATTACGAAAAAGAATCGGGTACTGAGCATTTAAGGCAAATTAGCTGGTCAAAATCAGCAAATAAATTCAAACGATTCCGGTGTGTTAAGGATTTTTTAAAAGACTACCAAACACGTGCGAATTGGCTGATTCTAAAGGATAAATCACTAATATTGCGATGCTTTAAAAAATCCAAAAAATCAACATTAATAAATCACAAAATGAGTACTAGCTATAAAGACTTAGGACTTGTAAACACCAAAGAGATGTTTGCAAAAGCAGTTGCCGGCGGATATGCTATTCCTGCCTACAATTTTAATAACCTTGAACAGCTTCAGGCAATTGTTCAGGCTTGTGTTGAAACAAAGTCCCCTGTTATTCTTCAGGTATCTTCAGGCGCACGGAAATATGCCAACGCTAATTTGCTTCGTAATATGGCCAAAGGCGCAGTCGAATTTGCCAAAGAATTGGGTTGCGAAATTCCAATTGCACTTCACCTGGACCATGGCGACACTTTTGAACTTTGCAAAGATTGTATCGACAGTGGATTTTCTTCAGTAATGATTGATGGGTCACACCATTCTTTCGAAGACAACATTGCCCTGACCAAAAAAGTAGTTGAATATGCACACGCTCATGGAGTTACCGTTGAAGGTGAACTTGGCGTATTGGCTGGAGTTGAAGATGATGTGGTTGCAGAAAAATCGCACTACACAAAACCAGAAGAAGTTATTGAATTCGTAACAAAAACTGGTTGTGATTCTCTTGCAATTTCAATCGGAACTTCACACGGAGCAAACAAATTCACTCCTGACCAGTGTACTCGCAATGCCAATGGAGTTTTGGTTCCACCTCCACTCCGTTTCGACATTCTGGAAGAAATTGAAGCAAAACTTCCAGGATTTCCAATCGTATTACACGGATCTTCTTCAGTTCCACAGGAAGATGTTGACACCATCAACAAATTTGGCGGTGCATTGAAAGATTCTGTTGGTATTCCTGAAGAACAACTTCGCAAAGCTGCAAAATCGGCTGTTTGCAAAATCAATATCGACTCTGACGGACGCTTGGCTATGACTGCAGCAATTCGCCAGGTACTTGCTGAAAAACCAGGAGAATTTGACCCACGTAAATATCTGGGACCTGCACGTGATGCGCTGAAAGTTCTTTACAAACACAAAAACGAAAACGTTTTAGGTTCGGCTGGAAAAGCTTAATCAAACGGTGTAAATCATTATAGAAAGGGTAGTCGCAAGGCTGCCCTTTTTTATTGTAACCACAGACGGAAGGTTTTTAAGACCGCTTTGAAGGATTTCAAAGTGCTTCAGAAAGGTTGGAACACCCATTTAAAAACTTAAATATGCATCCGGAGAATAGAAAAGTGCTTCAGGACGTTTAAAAATCCGTTTGGAAGATTTAAATGTGCTTCGGAAAGATTTGAACACCCATTTGGAAACTTAAATTATGCATCCAGAGAATAGAAAAGTGCTTCCAGAAGTTTTTAGCATCCGTTTGGAAGATAGAAAGGTGCTTCCGAACGTCTTAAAAATCCATTTGAGAACTCGCTTTTAGAAAATCCATCAATGACAATAGACATTTTCCTGTTAGATAAGAGTTAACTAGAACGGATAACCGATAGCAAATGAGAGATTAAAATGCTCACCGGTAATGGGATAGTTTCCGGGAATTAACCGTTTTCCGGCAGGCAATGAAGGATCGCGCATTTTCATACCCAAATCGAGACGAAACAGAAAATAAGTAAAATCGAACCGAACTCCGAATCCGGAACCTACTGCAATCTGTTTATAGAACTCGTTTACCTTAAATACAGACCCCTCACGGTTGTCTTTGTAGTTTATCGCCCATACATTTCCGGCATCGGCAAACAAAGCGCCTTCCATTCTCCAGAATAATTTAAAGCGGTATTCCAGGTTGGCCTCAAGCTTAATGTCCGACGATTGGTTTGGATAAATATCAGAAGGAGCCTTGTAGGAACCTGGCCCCAAAGACCTCACCTGCCATGCACGTATTCCGTTGGCACCACCCGTAAAATACTTCTTTTCGAATGGCAGCACATTAAAGTTGCCATATGGAACACCAATGCCAACAAATGCACGCCCAACAATGGAACTAAGTCTATCGATAATATGACCATACCGATACTCGAAATCACCTTTAATGTATTGGGCAAACCGGGTGTTCAGTATCTCGTAATACGAACTGGTCAGGTTGGTAACTGAATCAAGAACACTGGTTTTTTCTTTATTAATTAATCTGGAATAAAGGCCAAGCAGATTTCCGGCCGACTCAACATTCACCCTAAAGTATTTGTAATCCTCTCGTTTATTGATATTCTGAGTATTGTACATCCAACTGTAATTCGATGCAAAAATCAGGTGGTCGGTAAAGCTGCTTTTTATATACAAGTCTTTGATTGAATTGATGAATGCGGGAGTAAGCCTGTACAAATTCACATAATTTAAATCAATCAACGACAAAGAATGAAACTTGTAATTCGTTGTCTTCCAATTGTAGGCAAATTTCAGATTGGTAATTGTTCGCGTATAATCAGGACGATTCTGATAGTTAAACCCCATTGTAAATTTGGTTTCAGGAATCTGGAACGTAAACAAACGCTTAGCCCTTATAAAACTCAGGAATTTAGGAATTGTAAGACTGGATTCGAGACCAAATTCGCGGGTATTGAAATCGAGACTGTTATTTTCAATCAGAGCCTGTTGCTTTTCGCGGGCACCCTTTAATTGCAAATCGAATACTTCGGCACCGCCAAAAACATTCCGATGCTGAAAATTTAAATTACCGGCAACCCCAAGATTTCCCGAAGAGTTCGTTCCTTCAACATCAACCGAGAAATTTTGTCTTGGCAGTGGAGATAGCTGCATCCGACAATCTAACAATGGAATTGAATCTTCGCCAAACATATTCGTGTCGGTAAAGCCGATATTAATCAAACTAAATTGTTTCAGCCGGTTAAGTGCGCGATACGTTTTTTCTGCATTCTGCAAACTGTAATAAGTGCTGTCCTTCAACCGGTTTAGAGTATAAAACAACTCAGGCTTGTATTTCAGTTTTCCAGTATAAATAAAAGTGTAATTTTTGTCGACGAGTGTGTCCAACTTTTGCCCAAGCGGATCGCCCGACAAATCGGTTGCTTTGTAACTCGGATTTATCAGGTAATTCCTGATTTTATATTTTTTATGCGGTACAACTTCTTCTTCATCATTCTTTAACAAAGCATCGTCAACACTCACTGTAAGATTCACCCGGTTATCAAAAAAGCTGGTGTCGGCCTGAAAACTAACAAATTCTTCAGCAAAATTATAATAGCCCCTATCTTTCAAAAACTGCGAAATCCGTTTCCGCTCAGCATTTAATACATCCAAATCAAAAACATCGTTTGTTCGGATTAGCCTGTCCACCGAATCATTGAGCAAAATAGTTTGCAGGCCTGGATCTTTAATCGAATAAGCGTATTTACGAATTCGGTAAGGTTGTTTTGCTTTAATGTCAAATATCAGATTCACCTTCTTTTGCCCTTTACCTACAATCACCGAATCGTTTACTTCAGCATTGTAATACCCTTTGTTCTTTAGGTAAATTAAAAGCTGATTGTGACTTCTTTGAGCCTGAAATTCTTCGTACAGCACAGGAGCTTCACCAATTCGCTTCAGCCAACCGCCTTCCTTTTTTACTGAAGACAAATTATACACCCATAAATGGAATTTCAGAACTCCTAAAATCCGAAGATTTTCTTTCTGCTTAATGTGGGTCTTTAGTTCCTCACGTTTAAGATTTTTGTCATCAACTTTTACCGATATTTTATTGAGCAAATATTTACCTTCGGGCACAAATCTGGTCGAACTGCATGATGCCAAAAACAGAACGCCGGCAAAAAGAACGGTCAGTTTGAAAAGTAAATATTTGTACCGAAGGAATAAGGGCATGATTTTATGTTTTTACAAAAATAAACAGAGCTTTCGGTTCGCAAATCTTTCATCTGTTTATTTTTTATTTTTTATTGCCAGATGGAATTCGCATGATTCGAAAATTATCATTTAGATTTGTCATTATTATGAATCATGCTCATTTCAGACCTTTTTATTTTTACATTTTTAGAACGAAGAAAGTTAAAGTATGTTGAGCAAGAACAAAATTAAACTGATACAATCGCTAAACCGAAAAAAAAATCGGGACGAAACCGGCCTTTTCCTGGTTGAAGGTAACAAAATGGTTGAAGAGTCTCTTCGTTCTGAATACCTGATAGAAACTTTGGTTTGTACCTCTGCATTCCTTGACGAACATCCGGGAATCAATACGCAGGCGTTTGAATTGATTGAAACCGACAGCGAAACCATACAGAAAGCCAGCTTGCTTCAAAACCCCCAAGATGCACTTGCATTGGTAAAGCAGCCCAAAAATTGCAAATCTGAATTTAATTTGGACCAAGACCTTGTTCTGGCGCTCGATTTTATTCAGGACCCCGGAAATCTGGGAACGATACTTCGCATAGCCGACTGGTTCGGAATTTCAACACTTGTTTGCTCCGAAAACACAGTCGATTCTTTTAATCCAAAGGTGGTACAAGCCAGCATGGGAGCAATCTTCAGGATAAAAACATGGTACACCGATCTGCCACTATTTCTGGATGAAGCAAATAAAGCTCAAATTCCTGTTTATGGAACTTTTCTGAATGGCAACGATATTTACAAGGAAACTTTAAGCAGAAATGGCATCATCATTTTAGGAAACGAAGGAAATGGAATTTCAGAACAAGTAGGCCAATATGTAACAAACAAATTGCTTATTCCAAGCTTTTCAACGAACGAAAACAAACCCGAATCACTAAACGTAGCTATTGCCACAGCGATTTGCTGCAGTGAATTTAAACGGAGATAAAATTTGTTTGGATCGGGAAACGAATACAAAACTACTGTCTATTTCTGAAATTTTCGGCAAAAGCTTCGGCACAGCGCTCTCCATCCATGGCTGAAGATACAATTCCACCAGCATATCCGGCTCCTTCACCACAAGGATAAAGTCCCTTAACCTTAACATGTTCGTATGTTTCTTCTTTGCGCGGAATCCGTATGGGCGACGAAGTGCGTGACTCGACTCCAACAACCACAGCCTCATTGGTGAGGTATCCGTGCGCTTTTTTATCTATCAGTTTAAATGCTTCCTGAAGTCGGGTTCTGATCCGTTTCGGAAGTTTATCGTGTAATGGAACCGAAACCAAACCTGGATGATAGGACGATTGAGGCAAATCCTGAGAAAACTGACCGGCTACAAAATCGGCCATTCGCTGGGCAGGTGCAAATTGCGAATTACCATTCAGCGAAAAGCATAAACGTTCTATCTTACGTTGAAATTCTAAGCCCGCAAAAACGCCCAAATGCCTGAATTCATTCAAATCTTCTGGCCTGATTTCCACAACCATACCCGAATTGGCAAATGCAGTATTTCGTTTAGTCGGCGACATTCCGTTGATTACCATTTCTCCGGGAGCTGTTGCAGCTGGAACCATAATTCCGCCCGGACACATACAAAATGAATATACACCACGATCTTCAACCTGCTCAACAAAAGAATAGGTTGCTGGCGGAAGATATGGCCCACGTTGCGGTTGGTTGTATTGAATTGAGTCAATTAACGTTTGTGGATGTTCGGCTCTGACACCAACCGCAAATGTTTTTGCTTCGATGGATATTCCTCTTTCGTAAAGCAGTTCATAGATTTCGCGGGCCGAATGACCCGTTGCCAAAATTACAGCTTCTGCTTCTACAAGTGTGGTATCCGAAAGCATAATTCCGGTACAATGATCATTTTCAACAATGAAATCGGCAACCCGGCTATTAAAATGAATCTCACCACCAGCTTCGACTATCTTATTCCGGATATTGGTAATAATCCCGGGAAGCATGTTGGTTCCGATGTGAGGATGTGCATCAACCAGAATTTCAGGAAGCGCTCCATTGGCATAAAATATTTCGAGAATTCGCCTGATATTTCCTCTTTTTTTCGAACGGGTGTACAATTTTCCGTCAGAAAAGGTACCTGCCCCACCCTCTCCAAATCCATAATTCGAATCCGGGTCGACAATATGTTCCCGATGAATTTTTGCAATATCGCGTTTACGGTCGCTTACATTTTTCCCACGTTCAAAAATAATAGGTTTGAACCCGAGTTCAATCAACCGCAGCGCAGCAAAAAGTCCGGCAGGACCAGCTCCAACAATAATAACCGAAGGCTTTTGGTCAACCCGATCATACTTAAAATCGATTTGCTCATGTACCGGAAGCTCATCAATAAAAACTTCGACACCCAAATTTATGCGAATTACACGCTGACGAGCATCAATTGATTTTCGCCTGACATTTATTAGTTTAATTCGATCTTCATCAACATGAAGCTTCTCTGCTAAGATGGGTTTATAGAACTGCTCGTCGGATGCCTGTTTAGGCGAGAGTGACAAATTAATTTCCTGTTTCAAGGCTATTCGAAATGAAAACTAAGTACGAACATATTGGATGAGAGCTTTGAAAAAGCGTTGGTATACACCTGAGGTTGCGTTGCCTTTGGTCCATTGTCAAGTACATTGTCCAAACCAAAGCTAAACTTCAACTCCGTTGAAAGTCTAAAGAATTGCAGATAAGTATCCCAGCCCATACCTGCTTCAACCGAGGCGCTAAAGGGCTTTAACCGAACCAAATCTTCCTGACCAGTTTTCGAAATATCTATCCGGTAGGCTACTCCTGAAATTAAATATGGTCTTTGATTATTCATCTTTCTTGATTTGTATTTCAGCAACAACGGAAAATCAAGAAAAGTTGATTTAATGGAATAAAAATCACTACCCGGATTATTTATATCCTCAATTGGGATATTATAAACGATTCGGCGCTCGGAAAACGACATTCCAGGAAGAAACCGAAGGTCAAAGCTTTCTGCCAGGCGCAGGTTTGTTACAATTCCTACGGTAAACCCTGGAACTAAAGAAGAAACATCGGCTCTGATTTTACGATCGGGCGTAATGGTTTCGCCGGCAATTACCTCCAATTTCTCCAAATCAAACTTAGGATTATTGCCGATATAATTGTAATGATCGAAATTAAAATCGACCGCATTGATGCCAAGTGTAAAGCCGAAATGAATGCGTTTTTCATCGAAAGTAGTCAGATTCTTCAACAACAATCGTTGTGCGACTGATGAGAAACCAACCAACAGAAATATAAGGATATAAAAAATTCTCTTCACAATAAAACAGTTATCAACTACTGAAAGAAACCACAAAAGTACTAAATTATTGTATGATGAATCTATTTTTGAGCGATGTAGATCGTTGCAATTCCAAATGTTAATCTTTTCTGCCGGTTTTTCGAAAATCCTACACGCTGTAATATGGATAAAAACTTCAGATCATCAGGAAAAGCCATGACAGATTCGGGTAAATACGAATATGCAGAACTATCTTTTGAAATTAAGCGACCAATAAAGGGTAAAATCCTGAAAAAATAGAACAGATAAAATTGCTTCATCGGAAAGTATCTTGGTTTAGAGAACTCAAGTATAATTACCACTCCATCTTTCTTTATAACTCGGTGGAACTCCTTTAGACCATTTTCCAGATTCTCGAAATTCCGAACTCCAAACGCCACAGTAATGGCATCGAACTGTTCGTCCTGAAAAGGCATGGCTTCAGAGTCGCCCTTCCGGAATTCGATTACATCTGCCAAACCTAATCGTTTGGCCTTTTCCCTGCCCACATTAAGCATCTGCTCAGAAAGGTCGAATCCAATAATTTTTCGGGGTTTCAGTTTTGAAGCTGCAACAGCAAAATCACCGGTTCCGGTAGCTACATCAAGAATATAATCGCTTTTATATGACGAGAGTATCCGTATAGCCTTCTTTCGCCAAAGCTTATCAATGCCCAAAGAAAGAAAATGATTCAGAAAATCATATTTGGGAGCAATATTGTCGAACATTTGCTCCACCTGTTGTTTCTTTTGCTGCTCGGAATCTTTGTAAGGGGTAACTTGCATGGTTAATTATTTAGTCTGAACAGCTTTTGTAAGGTTCAAAACAGGAAACGTCTATCGGATTCAAATTAATTGGAAGGAGTCATTTTATCAACAAAGCCAAAAGATTCGTCATCAATCCTGATTTCACCTTTGGTAACATGTCCAAGTGCAAAAAACGACACTTTTAAGCTACTCATCAGGTCAACAAATTCATCAACATTTTTAGGATCAACACCAACTACAATACGGCCCATAGCCTCACCAAACAAAAACGCATCCTTTCTGATTTCAGCATCCGAAGTAATATCGAATCCAAATCCGGAAGGCATACCTGCACGAAGTAGAGTGAAAAATAATCCACCTTTACTAACCGGATTTGCTGAGGTCAACAAGCCCGACTGAATGAGCTTTTTCATGACCGATTGCAATTTCACTTCAACATCAATGTCAAAAACAGGAAGTGACGATTCCGATATCTCATGATAGAATTCTAGATATTCTGAAGAATTGATATCATCATACGACTTTCCGATCATGAAAATATTATTGCCCTTGTTCTTGAAACTATGTGTAACAAGTTTATCCTTATCAGGAATAGAGGCCATGATGCTGATTATTATCGTTGGATAAACCGGACCATGTGCCGAAAAATAATCAAACCTGATTTTACGGTCTGTCAGCTTAATATTGAATTTTTTACAGGCATTTTCCAAACCCTTTTTTGCACCCGCGGCTATAAATTGCCCATTGGGATCAGCAACATTGATATGATACAAAAATGAGCTAATCGCCTCGGGAACAGCTCCAAAACACAACATTTTCCGCACTGCACGTGCAACAAGGATTTCAGTTGCTTGCTGCGGATCTATTTCGAGGTGATGATGAAGTGCATGCGTAGAAATGGCCATCATCTGACCGCTTTCAGAACAAAATATACCAGTTTCTTCATTTTCACTGTCCGAGATCTCAGAAAGATCAATCGACTCATCAGAAAAATCATTGAAATAGTTAATTGCGGCAAGATTTGGATCAGCCATCAGATTATAAACAATATCCTGAATGTCCTGTTCCTCTGGTAATTGTTCGATTGTAAATTCCTGTATTTCGTTATTCTGTTCTATCATGATGTGTATTTTAGCTTTATATGCAGAAACAAAAATAATTAAGTAGTTTGTTATTCCATAAGTTTTACAGAATTTTTAATTTTAAACTCTATTTATACCAACCATACACATGAATCAGAAAATAGCTTTAATCACCGGTGCCACAGCAGGTATCGGGTATGAAACAGCCCTATTGCTCGCCCAAAACAATTACGATTTAATACTTACCGGAAGAAGAAAAGACAGGCTCGATGCACTTGAAAATAAGCTGAAATCATCATTTACCTGTAAAATCATTACGCTGAACTTTGATATCAGAATAAAAACAGAAACAGAGGATGCATTAAACAGCCTTCCTGATGAATGGAAAGCCATAGATTTACTGCTCAACAATGCGGGCTTAGCAGCTGGGCTAGCCCCAATAAACTCGGCCGATGTTGATGATTGGGAAAGAATGATTGACACCAATGTAAAAGGATTACTTTATACTTCAAGAATTGTTAGTACATGGATGATAGAACGGCAAAAAGGTCATATCATCAACATTTCATCCATTGCAGGAAGAGAGTCATACCCTAACGGCTCCGTATACTGCGGAACGAAACACGCAGTTGAAGCCATTTCAAGAGCCATGCGGATTGAATTACTGCCCTATGGTATCAAGGTAACCACACTCTCGCCAGGTGCTGTTGAAACAGAATTTTCAGTGGTTCGTTTCCGGGGCGATCAGGAAAGAGCAGATCAGGTTTACAAAGGCTTTAAACCACTTTCGCCTAAGGATGTAGCTGAAACCATTTTATTTATTTCAAGCCGCCCTCCTCATGTAAATATTGATGATTTACTGATTTTGCCAACCAGCCAGGGTTCTGCAAGAGATATTTTCAGGAAATAGTTTATTGCAATTCGCTTCTGAATAATTGGGATTCGTATTAGTTTTGGCAAATTTTCCGGAGTTAAAAGAATGACGGGAGACATTTTTATAGGTTTTTATCATGATCATTTACAATTCATCATATTTAAAACAGTTTACAGCCCAAGTTTTTATTAAAATGGGCTGTCCGGAAGATCAGGCATGGATTGCCGCAGATTGCCTGAATCAGGCAGATTTGCGTGGTGTCGATTCGCACGGCGTTGCACGTTTGAGCGGTTATATTCGTTTATGGGAACTTAAACGACTGAATGCCACCCCTCAAATGAGTATTCTACATGAGACTCCTAGTACCGCCGTTTTGGATGGTGATAAAGGATTAGGTTTGGTTACTGCCCCGCATGCCATGCGTATTGCCATCGAAAAAGCAAAAATTGCAGGAACAGGTTGGGTTGCAGTTCAAAACTCGAACCACTACGGCATTGCCGGTTACCATGCTATGATGGCCTTGGAACACGATATGATTGGTATTTCGATGACCAATGCAAGTCCATTAGTTGCTCCAACATTTTCGAAAAGTCGGTTCCTGGGAACAAATCCGATAGCAGTTGCATTTCCGGCCTTGCACCAACCCCCACTCGTAATCGATATGGCAACCACGACTGTTGCAAACGGAAAATTGGAAGTATTGCAGCGCAAGGGAATGGATGCTCCTTTGGGATGGACGCAGGATAAAGATGGAAATCCAACTACAGACGCATATTCGCTAAAAAAAGGTGGTTCAATGCTTCCTTTGGGCGGTGATCGCGATCATGGAGGACACAAAGGATATTGCCTGGGTGCTATGGTCGATATATTTTCTGCGGTGCTGTCGGGTGCAAATTATGGTCCCTGGGTTCCACCATTTGTTAGTTTTCTGGAACCTCCGGCCAATCAGGTTGGAAATGGGATCGGCCATTTCCTGGGAGCCATCCGAGTTGATGCGTTCAGGCCGGCTCTGGAATTTAAGGAAAATATGGATAAATGGATACATACTTTCAGGAATGCCGAACCCTCAGATGGACAGGAAAAAGTATTGATTCCAGGTGATCCGGAGCGTGAATTAACTGCGGAACGTATTAAAAATGGCATACCTTTGCACGAACAGGTTGTTGACGACCTGAAAAAGCTTGGTGAAAGTTTTGGTATTGAATTCGAAGATAAATTTGAAGATAGAAAGTAATAGAAAGCAATAACTTGCATGTACAAAGCCCTAGTCATAACACCAGTAAAAGATTCGTTGAAAACAACAACGGAAACCATTCAATCCATTCACCTGTCTGATGGAGAATTTCTTTACTGCATCTACAACGATTTCAGTAGTGAAGAAACCACTACTGAACTAAAATCACTCAGTATAAAATACCAGTTTGAACTGATTAACTTAGCTGAAATAACCAATACACCATCACCAAACTATCGCCTTGTATTACAAATGGCGCAAAAAAAGGCGATTTCACTTGGGTTACCGCTAATAATAGTGGAATCGGACGTAGAGGTTAAGCCAAATACATTGTCTGAATTAGTTCAGCAGGCACAAAAACTCGAACAATGCGGTATGGTTGCAGCTGTTACCACTGATTACGAGGGGAAAATAAACTTCCCATATCTGAATTTCAGGAGAACGAGAAAACAAATCGTTAAAACAAGGCATAGCTTGAGCTTTTGTTGTACTTTGCTGACTCCAGTTTTATTAAAACAATACGATTTCAGGGAGCTTTCTTCGGATAAACATTGGTACGATGTGTCAATTTCAAGAAAATCAGTGCATCTGGGACTAAAAAATTATCTCCTAGTTTCTCATGGGGTTTTACACAAACCTCACAGCAGCCGACCATGGAAACAATTGAAATACACCAATCCAATTAAGTACTATTACTACAAATTGATCAAACGCTTAGACCGCATTTAAAATGCCGATTCTTAAAAACTACTCCAGATACAAAATCATTTTGCAAGTCCTATTTTGGATCTGTAGTATAGCATTCGCCATAACAGCATTTTACGTTGCCTCCGATCATAAATTAACACTCAATAGTAACCTGATTTTTAGGGCTATCATCCCGAATATAGGATTTGCATTGTCCGTTTATCTGAATCTATACATACTTATTCCTAAATTCTTAAAGAATAGCAATTACATTTTTTACACGTTCTGGCTTATACTATTGCTATCCCTTTCCTCCATCCTAATCCAGCTTTCCTTTGTACTGATCCTCCACAGCAAGAGTATAAGTGAACAGTTTTTAAGTATGTTCTCGTCGCACTTTTTTACAGCAGCATTTTACGTGGGCTTAACCTCCCTATTTAAATTTGTAAAAGACTGGCTGCAACTTCAGCAAGTAAGACTAAAACTGAGCCAAATCGAGCGGGAAAAACTCGAGGCTGAGCTTAACACGCTTAAATCACAATTAAACCCGCATTTTCTATTCAACTGCCTGAATAACATCTATTCGCTGGCACTAAATAACTCGCCTAAAACTCCGGAAACCATCCTGAAATTGTCGGAAATGATGCGCTATGTTCTTTACGAATCGCGTGAGAATTTCATACCCGTTAAAAAGGAATTGGAATTTCTGGTCAACTTTATTGAACTACAAAAAATACGATTGAATAGTAAAATAGACATTCAGTACTCGTTTGAAGGAAACATACCTGACCTAAAAGTAATTCCGCTGATCTTCGAGCCATTTATTGACAACGCATTTAAACACGGATTAAATAACCCTGCATCGCATCCTTTCATTCATATTAAAGCTCAATTTCAAGATGAAAAAATGAGCTTTTCGATACGTAATAATTACCAAATCACAGAATATAAGAAACCAAATAAAAGCTCTGGAATTGGCTTGAAAAACATAGAAAAACGTCTCGAATATTTATACCAGCCAACAGAGTATTCGTATGAAGTAAGGAAAACGGAAACCACATTCGAGGTTCAACTTGAAGTACAGCTCAAATAATAAATAAAAACAGTAAAAATGGCCATACAAGCATTGGTGATCGATGATGAACCATTGGCTCAGGATATCATCAGAAAATACGCAGAAGACCTTAAAAATATCGAAATCAAAGGATATTGTAATGACGCGCTTGAAGCCATTCATTTCTTAAATACGCAAACCATTGATTTGCTTATACTCGATATCAATATGCCAAAACTATCGGGCATTGAGTTTTTGACAACAATTGAAGACCCACCTTTGGTTATTCTCACCACAGCCTATACTGAATACGCACTGGAAGGATATGAATTAAATATTGTTGATTACCTCGTAAAGCCATTCTCATTGAGTCGTTTCATTAAATCTATACAAAAAGCTGAGAAACAGCTTTTGTTGATGAAAGCACCAACGTCGAAAACAAATGTTGATTCCGTTTTTATAAAATCCAACAAAAAGTCAGTTCAGGTAAAATTCAATGAGATTGTTTACATCGAAGGATTGGGTGATTACATAAATGTTTACACAGAAAAAACGCATTTGGTCACCAATATATCGATGAAAAAAATGGAAGAATTGCTTCCATGTGATCAGTTTATTAGAATCCACAAATCAAATATTGTAAATCTGAAAAAAATTATTGCCATAGACGGTAACATGGTGGAAATAGGCAATAAAAAACTAGCAATTGGAAATAATTATAGAGTCGACTTTTTCACACAAATAAGTAAATTAAGCATCTGAGTAAAAGCAATCAATCGAAAACAAAACCTTGGTCAAGTAGCATTTTTTTTAGCTTCTTCGAAAAATAAAGATTGTCCTCACTCTTATAACGAACCTCAGCATAAACCTGAGCCAGATTTTCCATCGAATTTTCAGCAACAAACTGCTTGGAAGAATCCAATTCTTCTTTCTTGCGATAAACAGACTGAATGCGTTCTTCAGAATAGTCCTTATATTCTTCAAAATGGACAACAGCATCTAAAGGTAGACGATCTGTTTGAGGCGGATTCTGATCGGGATAGCCAAGCGTAATTGATGTCACGGGAATAACTCCAAATGGCAAATTAAGTACTTTACTAATTTCAGGTGCATTGTAAAGAATAGTCCCCAGATAACAAATGCCAAGCCCTTTACTCTCAGCAGCAATACATATATTCTGGGTAAGTATTGATGCATCAATGGTACCGGTTAATAACCATAGCAGATTGGAAAAATCGGTCTTAGTATGATTTAACGAGCACCAATTCGAAAAGCGATTTATATCATAGCAAATAGTTAAAATGACAGGAGCATTCTTAATCATTGGCTGATTAAAATGAAATGGTGATAACATATCCTTCTTCTCTGTATCCCTTGTAACAACGATACTATAAAGTTGCATATTACCAGTGTTCGAAGCCCGTATGCCACATTCCAAAATGTTAGTTAAAACCTTATCTGCAACAGGTGCTAATTGGTATTTACGGATAGTTCTATGATTCAAAAGTAGATCCATGAAATCTTAATTCAAAAATAATGAGCGTTATGAATTGGTATAAAATAAAAAAGGGAAGCCCGCAAGCTTCCCCTTTTTAATCAATCAATTCGGTATTACCTTTTTACAATCTTAGCAGTTTTAACAATTACATCATCTGAATTATACAGAGACATAAAGTAAATACCACTGCGCAGTTCGTTTAATTGAATACGCTCAGTTGGGTTAACAACTTCTTTCACCATCTGACCAGCGATGTTTGTAACAACGACTTTAGAAAGTTCGGAAGAATTAGCAACGTTCACATAATCAACAAATGGGTTTGGATAAACCTTAAACTCGAGAGAACCATTCACGATAGGATCGACACCTGTTGTAAATGCAGGACCAGTTTTGAAAGTCCATGCAGAGATATCGCTCACACCAGCAAATGCATTACCAGCATTATCTTTAAGAGCTGTACCTTCAACCAATACATAGTATCTTGAATCTTTATCAAGACCTGATTGAGTAACAGCATAAGTAACAGTAACAACTTTACCGTTGATCATTGCAGCAGTAATTGGAATAGTTAATACAGGAGTTGTTGTTGCAACTTTGTAAACTTTCAAATTACCACCAGCAGCAACAACTACATTTTCGCTAAGCGTCATTGTAAATGTTGGGTGAGTTCCGGTAATTGTTTCTTCAAGCGGAATCCAAGTTTCAAGAGCAGGAGCAGTGAAATCACCAGTTGTGTATTTCAAAGTCATACCAGCAAACTTGTTTGTATTAGCTGAGATATCTTTGATACCATCAGATAAAACGATAGTAACTTCTTTCTGTTCAACAGCTGATACAGTTAAAGTATAAGTATCACCTAATCCAGATACGTCAGTTAAAGTACCACCAGTTACAGTAACACTACCCAATACACCGGATACAGCTTCGCTGAATTTCAATCCAACAGTAAACACTGTAGCAACAGGAGAAACAGGATCAGTTACAACAACAGTTGGAGCAACATGATCACCCACTTTGAATGGGAATGTAGCACCAGCGAATGTATTACCAGCAGCATCTTTAATTCCAGTTCCAAGAACTAAGCTAAGAGCAGCCAAATCATCACCAGCCATAGCTACAGTGAATGTTTTAGCAGTACCAGGAGTAAATGTACCACCAGTGATATCACCAGCAGCAACAGTTACAGTGCGGTTGAAAGTCAATACAACATTGAATGTATTAGCCTGATTGTTTCCGGAAGCAGGAACTGCAGTTACAGATACTGGATCAACAACAACAGTTTTAGAAATAGTACATCCGTGTGCATCGTAGATAGAAATTACATTCGAACCAGCAGGTAAATTAACCAAAGCTACCTGATTGCCATTAACTGGCAACTGAACCATTGGATTACTACCAACCTGATATTTGTAAGGACTGATACCACCAGTAATAGCCAAGTCAGCATTTAAATCAGTTTGTACAACTGTAGCTTCAAGAGGATGTTGTGTTGCAACGAAAGGTTTTTTAATTTCTTCAGTCATACAACCTTGATCATCTTTAACCTGGAAATAATAGAAGTTTTCAGTTTCAGTGATATTAGCATATTCAAGATTAGTAATAGGAAGTGAATTGTTTGCACCTAATGCTAACCAAGAACCGTAAGAACCTGTGTTAATTTTATAACGAACTGAGAAAGTACGACCAGCTTCTCCAGTAGCGCTAACTACTACAGATGCTTTTGCATCACCGTAACAAGTAGTTTCGCTTAAGCTAGCTACAACTGGTTTAGGTTCAACAAGTATTTCTTCGTCAGTTTTAAGACAGCCATTAGCATCTTTTACTTCTACAGCCCAAGTATGACCTACCTGTACCAAGAATGAAGGAATAGTTACCCATGAAGTATAAGCAACACCATCTCTCCACAAACGATAGCTGTAAGTTCCAGCACCTGTACCACCAGTAGCAACTACATCAATAACACCATTGTTATCTCCTGGGCAAATAAATGCACCATTAGCTTTAACGATGTCAGCAGTAAGAGCAGTATTCTGCCATACTACGATAGTATGAGTATTTGAACAACCATTTTTGTCAGTTACTTTTACTGTCAATGCATTATGAGTATGACCTCCAACTGGTTCAACGTGTTTAGTTTCACTAGCAGGAACACCTGTAGCAGTAACAACACCTGAAGCCACAGTTTTTGTAATATTAACAGCAGCACCAGCAGCATCAGTACCAGTTACGGTAATGGTGTATGGGTAACCAGCAGCAGATACAATTGAACTTGCAGTAATTGTTCCGGTAGCAGTACCAAAACAGCTAGGTTCAGTATAACCAAGTGAGAAATCCACTTGAACAGGTTGTTTAACCTGAACACGCCATTCGTCAACTGGAGTTCCGTCGCCTTCACCACCTTTTATACAACCATTAGCGTCTTTTACCCAGATAATATAAGTTCCAACAATAGCTTTGTCGAAAACTGGAGAATCTTGCCAGTCAGCAGCCACCAATTCAGAAGAAACTAAAAGGTGAACAGGTAACTGAGAAATTTTAGCAGCATATTTATAACCACCAACTCCACCGGTAGCAGTAACAGTAAATTTACCATCATTTCCACCGTAGCAAGTTACATCGTTATTCCAGGTTACAGAAGCCTTAAGCTCAGTAGCTGGTTCATTAACTTCCCAAGAAGCTACAGTATTCCAAATGTCAGCAGTTGCAGTGTCTTCGCCAGTTTCAGGAATTAAACAACCATTGGCATCGCGGATGAATACACTATAATGAGCATGAGCTAGGTCTTCGAAAACAGCAACTTTACCGTCAGTCCAAACCCAATCACCTTCAACCAAACTTGGATGAGAAGTTGTGATCAGTTGAACCTGGTATTCGCCATCTTCATCAGGAGTACCACCGCCAAGGACAGTTACGGTTAACGAACCGTTATCGCCATCTTTACAAGCTACATTAACAACAGAAGCTTTATAAGTGATTGCAGCAGGTTGAGTAATTGTAAATGAAACTGAGTAAGCACAAGCGATAGCAGGATAAGAACCATAAGCTTCGTCGCCGTCAGTTACAACACTAACTACATAATCACCAGCAGTTAAACCGCTGAATACACCTGTAGAGTTAGATGCTACAGTTGTAGCGCCTTTCTTCAAGGTGAATACATAAGACTGAATTAAAGTTGGTTCCCAACCACCAGTTACATCAATGTCAACTGAACCATTATTACCGCTGTTACAAGTAACATGAGATATATCTTCAACAACAGGAGTCAATACTTTAGGCTCAAGAATAGTTGTAGAAACAGGAGCTGCCAAACAACCATTAGCATCTTTTACGTAAAGTTTATAAGCACCTGCAGAAGTAGCAACATAAATTTTAGTGCTTTGGCCGGTTGCGAAAGCAATCCAGTCAGAAGCTTTAATATCAGTACCTAAACCATTAACAGAAGCGTTAACTGCTAACCAGTAGTTTCCAGTTCCACCTGTTACATTCACTTCAATGATACCATCATTTGATCCTTTGCAGGTAAAATGAGTAACATCAACAAGTGTAATAGCAAGCTGAGCAGGATTTACAACTTCAACAGTTTCGGTTGTATATAATGGACAATTTGAAGCATCAGTAATAGTCACATAATAAAGACCACCATCAAGACCTACAAATTTACCAGTTGAGTTAGATGTACCAACTTGCACATTACCTGAAGTAAATAATTTAAAGGTATAAACGCCAGTTCCATCAAATTCTGGTTTACCACCGCTAACACCATCTAAGTCCACTTCAATAATGCCATTGTCAGCATCGTGACAAGTAATATCAGTTACTGAAACAGGGTAATTTTCTTCATCCAATGCAATTGGTTTGTAACCATCAACGAAGAATGGACCAGCCCACAATTTGTTATCAGTATTACAAGAATTGCGCAATACAACATAGTAAGTACCACGTTGAGCCTGTACAATTTGTTTACCAATATTGGTAGTTGAATTGTAAGTATCGATAGGTAAGAAATCACCAGCAGATAAATTCTCGATAGCAATCATGTTGTTTACAACAGCATATAAAATTGGAGAATCGTTTCCACCAGCAGTATTAACGGTTAAAGTTCCATTAAATAAACCAGAGCAAGTAGCATTGGTTGAAGTAACACTTGAAATTGACAATGCTGGCTCCTGGGTAATAGTAACCGTTTTAATTGTAGAAGTACATCCGTAATTATCACGAGCGCCAACATAATATACACCGGCAGCAAAAGTAGTAAATTCTGAATTTGCACTTCCGTTTACAGAAGCAGGAACAAATACTGAACCAGATGTAAATACCGCAGCAGAAGTACTTGCAACGTAATACTGAATAGAACGACCAGCTTGCCATGTTAAACCAGTAATAACAACACCAGCAGTCTCGTCATCACCATAGCAACTGATAACACCAGTTGAAGCAGCAGTTAAAGCAATTGGAGTAAGTGTTCCAGGATTAACTGTAGCTGAAGCCACACAACCTTTAACATCTTTTACATAGACTAAGGTATTGCCTTCAGGTAAAGCCAAAACGTTGTTAGCATACCAGGTAACATTATCAGTAGAATAGGTATATGGAGCAGTACCACCAGCTACATTAACAGTAGTACGACCATCATTTCCTCCAGGACAAGTTGGCAATAAAATATTAGTGAAAGCAGCAATAGTTAAAAGGTCTGGTACATCAACAGTTACACTGCGATTTGCAATACAACCATTAGCGTCTTTTACATATACGCTTACAACAGCGTCAAGTACCAAGTCAGCTAAAGCTAAAGTTTTGGTTGAAGAATAAACAACTCCACCATCAAAAGAATAAGTATAAGGAGCAACACCACCAGCAGCAGTTACTGATAAAGTGAAATCATCACCATTACAAGAAACTTCAACAGCTGAAGCATTGTCAGAATTGGTAGTAAAAGTTAAAGCTCCAGGGGCCTGAATTGGTAAAATGTTACCTGTACCATCCTGATTAGAAAAAGCTTTAGTACAACCATTTGCATCGCGAACCCATACACTATAATAGTTAGCAGCTAAAAGGCTGATAGTTCCGGGAGAAGCAGCTACCCAACCTGATCCTGGCATTGCAGAACCAGCAGTTGCTACAACAAACTCATAAGGAGCAGTTCCACCAGTTACTGTAGGTACAGTAATTGAACCAGTTGCACCACCAGCACATGAAGCATCAGTATAAGTAACAGTAAATGCCATAGCTCCTGGTTGAGTTACAGTAACAGATTTTGAAACAACGCAACCGTTACCATCTTTAATCTGTACAGTATAAGCTTTAGCAGTTAGACCAGAGAAAGTATAATCACCTTCGTCAAGTGAAAACCAGTTGATACCATTAATTGACACAGTATATCCAGTACCTTCAGTACCACCAGCTACGTTTTCAACATAGATAGAACCATTTGCAGAGCCGTTACATACAACAGCAGTAGGAGTTGCATCAAAAGTGATAGCAGTAGTAATAGGAGTAATAGTAACAGTTTGCCATTCAGCATCGTCACGTAAATCTTTACAACCGTTAGCATCGTTTACAGCTACGTAATAAGTACCACCTGGTTTTAAAACCTGGAAGTTACTGAATTTATAATTTGCAAATACTGGATCAGTAGCTTGCTTGGTATTCAAGTCAGCATTAACAACTGCCCAATTTGCAGAAGGAACTACCCAATAAGTATAAGGAGCAGTACCACCAGAAATAGTAAATTGAATTTCACCCATTCCGTTGAAACACAATGGATCTTCAGTAGTAACATCATCCAAAGACAATGGACTTGGAGCTCCTACAGGAATAGAAAACAAATGTGATTGACAACCATTAGCATCAACAACTAAAACAGTATTAGTTGAAGGAGCCTGAGCATCAGCTACAGGTGAAGTAGAAGGAGTAAGAGAACCATTAAAGTAGTATTTCAAGCCAGCACCAACTGGGCTTGTAACATTGATAGTAGCAGTTGAACCGGCACAAGTTGCAGGAGTAACTGTGTAGGTAATTGAAGGATAATTAACACTTACCCTCATTGAACCAGGAAAAGTATTTGTAGTTCTAACTTCATCTGAACCACCACCAGTTGGGGCATACCAGAATTGAGCTGATTCCCATGTTAATGGTGCAGTAAATAAATCAGTTCCTGAATTGTTTGGAAAACCAACAACACCAAAGTTAAGGCTAAGAATGTCAGTCTTAGCATTGTCACCAATGGTAACACCAGTTGTACCAGTCCACCAAATTTGAACAGATCCGCCAATAGGATCAACAACAACATCAAAAAGAGGATTTAATTCTGGCTTAAGAATAGAAATCCCTTTGTACACGAACTTGGTCTCATCGTAATTCAATTCGATGATAAAGCTCTTGATCTTAATAAAATCCTTGACGGAAATTTTTGCGGCATAACTATCACTCGCGTTATAACATGCGTCAACAGTGCCAGCATAAAGCTCTACCGTTGATTGTGTCTCCTGTGCCCTAAGCACGGAAGAGTACAACATGAAAACGCTCAATAGTAAAAAGCCAAAGAAACGAGTAAATGATTTTCTCATAGCATTTGTTTTTTAATTGAACTTAATTGATTGATTGATTGAATTTTATAATTCATTTTATTTTTCATTATCTATTTTTCCACTTCGAATTACAGTGTTTAGAATGCAAACGTATAAAAATTATCAGCAATGTACAACAATATTGACCGATAAAAAAAAAATTTATCAGCCAGATGCACTTATTTTCCTACGTTTTGAGAAGTTTTAACTCATCCGGAGTCAAAACACACAGATTTCATATTCGTTATTTTATAATATATACTCTTAGAATTTCTAATTTTGTTAGAAACTTTCAAACTCTGCTAAAATTACACTATTTATTGATACTAGACTCAGAATTACAATAATTTTTAATGGTTATTTCTTATTCTGATGAAAATCACAAAGGAAAAGTATATTCCTTTTGTTTCGAACAATTTTTAAAAGTCTTTACAATATTAATAAGATTTATCTAACCAAAATCAAGGTATTTTTATTTTATAACTATCAATTCAGTCATTTCATCCAGATCACACAAAAATCAACACCTAAAAAACCCATCTAAGTCGCTTAAATAAAGGCAAATATTCAAATTTTAAGCCTCTGAGATTTTAATATTTAATTTTAACCTGATAACTATTCATGGATTTTGCTCCTAAAAAGCCCGAAGTAAAAAGAAAACCCAACGAATAAGACATAAGTTGAAAACGAATTATTCATCGGGAACAATATGGCAAATTCGATTTTGATATAAAAAGACAAACTTCATGTTTTTAAGGAAGACCACAAATTAATTTTTCTCACGATGATTAAGCAAAAGATGCTTTAGGCCATTTTTCAATTTTCTGGATTTCGCTACATTAATTAAAAATTAAACTCCGTGTTAAAAGATGTCAACTTCTGAAATAAATTTGATGTTTCTGAATTTAAGTATTTATTTTGTACGGCCTTAATAAAAACAGGTCTTGAAAAAAATAAACATTATTCATTTATACACACCTAAAATTTATCAACGATGTCAAAAATTAAAATCGGTATCAACGGTTTCGGTCGTATCGGACGCTTTGTTTTCCGCGTTGCAGTAGCTAAAGATAATGTAGAAGTTGTTGCAATCAACGACCTTATCGATGTAGATTATATGGCATATATGCTTAAATATGATTCTACACACGGACAATTCAAAGGTACTGTTGAAGTAAAAGACGGTCAACTGATTGTTAACGGAAAAACAATCCGTGTTACAGCTCAGCGCAATCCTGCTGATATCAACTGGGGTGCTGTTGGCGCTGACTATGTAGTTGAATCAACTGGTTTATTCCTTGAAAAAGCAAAAGCTCAGGGTCATATCGATGGCGGTGCAAAGAAAGTAATCCTTTCAGCTCCTTCAAAAGACGATACTCCGATGTTTGTTATGGGTGTTAACCACAAATCATACACCAACGACATGACATTCGTTTCGAATGCATCTTGTACTACGAACTGTCTTGCTCCTATCGCAAAAGTACTGAATGACAATTGGGGTATTGAAGAAGGCCTGATGACTACTGTTCATGCTACTACTGCAACTCAGAAAACAGTTGACAGTCCTTCAGGCAAAGACTGGAGAGGTGGCCGCGGTGCTGGTCAGAATATCATCCCTTCATCAACCGGAGCAGCTAAAGCTGTTGGTAAAGTTATTCCTGAATTGAATGGCAAACTAACCGGTATGGCTTTCCGCGTGCCAACTCCTGACGTTTCAGTAGTTGACTTGACTGTTCGTTTGGCTAAAGGAACAACTTATGCTGAAATCTGTGCTGCGATGAAAGCTGCTTCAGAAGGCGAACTGAAAGGTGTTCTTGGATATACTGAAGACGAAGTTGTTTCTAATGATTTCGTAGGTGATGCCCGCACTTCTATCTTTGATGCAAAAGCCGGGATCCAGTTATCACCAACTTTCGTAAAAGTGGTTTCATGGTACGACAACGAAATGGGCTATTCAACCAAAGTTGTTGAATTGATCGAATACATGGATTCAGTAAAATAATTCTGAATTTCAGATAAAATAGAAAAGGCAGTTCGAAAGAGCTGCCTTTTTTCATTGCTGAATTTTTATATCACCAAATTAAACTACTGCTGTGTTAACTTGATCTTGTCAAGTCCTGGTCACCCCGAATTTATTTCGGGGTCTCATCCTATTAAGGGATGCCGAAGCAAGTTCGGCATGACGCTCCGTCAATTTTAAACTAACAAAACTACCAAGGTTTATAAGTCTGTTACTTTATTTGACTGATTATAAACTGACAGAAAAGTCTGAACCAAATTAGACCAGGAAAATTTCTTCTTTTCTTCAACGATATTCGCTTCAAATTCAGCAATTCGGTCGTTGGCCAAAAAGTCAACTAAGGCATTGGCAATACTTGTTACATCCGGCTCGACAACATAGCCAATTTTGCCATCCGGAATAATTTCAGACAACCCACCTACATTGGTGACAAGCATAGGTTTATTGAAATGATACCCAATTTGTGTCACGCCGCTTTGAGTAGCACTTTTATAAGGCTGCACAACCATGTCCGCTGCGCTAAAATACAGGTTTACCTCATCATCGGGAATAAAATCAGTCCGGAGTTCGATCAAGTCTTCCAGATTATGCTTTTTGATTAATTCCAGATAAGGCTCAGGACTTGAATAGTATTCGCCAGCAACCAACAATTTTACAGGAAACTTACGCAACCGCTCATCGGCAAAAGCATTGATTAATAAATCGAGGCCTTTATAATCGCGTATAAATCCAAAGAAAAGCAGATATTTTGTATCAACCTCCAGCTTTAATTTCTGTCTGGCTACCTCAAACGAAAGTCGTTCGCCATAATTGTCAAAAATCGGATGTGGACAATAACCCAATGGCAAACCACTTCGGAAAGTGCTTGCCGCAGTCAACTCGCTTCTCGACATGGCAATCAACCCATCAATTCGCTGAATAAAATAATTGGTCAGCAACCGATCGCCCGGACGGTGTTCGTGAGGAACAACATTATCGGCCAGACATATTATAATAGTGTGCTTATTCTTCTGAATCAGACCCGCAATTGTACCAAAACAGGGAGCCATAAATGGCAACCAATACCGAATGATAACCAAATCTGGTCTCTCTTTACTGATACGACGACCAACTTTCAGCCAGTTCAATGGATTTATTGAATTGATCGAGCGCAGAATAGAAATATTTTCAGGAGCAGGTTTTAAATTAAATTGTGTTTTCCCGGGGAAAAGAAATGATGGATACTGAATTGTGAAGGTTTCCATTTTAACATCGAAGCCCATCGAAATAAATTCCTTAGCCAATCGTTCGTTCGTAGTTGCAATTCCACCCCGATAGGGATAAGCTGGTCCAATAATCCTGATCGTTTTCAATATCTTTCGATTAAATATTCTTTCAGCAAATGTGCAACATGTTTGTCAATTGGAAAAGTAAATTCCTCAGGATTTATCTTTTCGGCAATAACCCACCTGAAAGATTGATTGCCGTTGACCCAATCCGGAAAATCAAAGGCTTGTTCGGAAATGCGAAACTGAACTTGTCCTTTAAGTTTTGCCAGATAATAAATACTTATCAATTGATAGTTTTCCCAATAGAGTGCCTTTTGGTAGAAATCTGTTGTATAAAAATGCTCGATATCCTGAATTTCCTGTGAGCATTCTTCCATTAATTCTCTTCTAAGGCAATCAATAGTCCCTTCGCCAAAATCCATTCCGCCACCGGGGAATTTAGTCATTTTCATGTCTAGCTGAAATTCATCAGTGACCAGTACCTCATTTTTATCACTAATTATCAGAGCATATACACGAATGGTAAAAGCAGATGGTTGCCGATCAGTCATTTATTTTCAATTTTTGGTCGATAAAGGAAATAATTTCAGAAATCTGATCGGGTTCAAACCAGTTGATCTCAGTATCCCGCCGGAACCAGGTCAATTGCTTTCGGGCATACTTGCGGGTATTCCGCTGAATCAGATCAACAGCCTCAGCCAAGGTGCAATCACCATCCAAATAAGAAAACAATTCTTTATAGCCAACAGTATTCAATGAGTTCAATTTTCTATGTGGATAAACCAATTTTGCTTCTTCCAGCAAGCCAGCTTCCATCATTCGTTCTACCCGCTGATTAATCCGGTCATACAGAATTTTCCGTTCCTGGTTGATTCCAATTTTCAGAATACGAAACGGTCTTTCTTTTACCGTATTCTTCCGAAATGAAGTAAATGGCAATCCTGTCATTTGCTGAATTTCCACTGCATGAAGCATTCGTTTGGGATTATTCTGATCAACAACGGCAAAGTACTCGGGATCAATTTCAAGAAGGCGTTGCCTCAATGCTTCAATTCCGTTTTCTTCATACCATTTGATTACTTCAGTTCGAATTTCAGGATGCACTGTTGGAATATCATCAATTCCCTTGCAAATAGTATCGACATAAAGCATCGAACCACCAGTAAGTATTAATGGGTTTTTATGCTGGAAGAGCAGCTCAATAAGATGAATGGCTTCAGACTCGTATTCACTGACATTGTAATAATCGTGAATAGATTTTGTTTGAATAAAATGATGTGGAACTGCATTAAGGTCCTCGGAGGAAGGTACCGCCGTACCAATAGAAAGCTCACGAAAAAACTGACGGGAATCTGCTGAAATAATTTCTGAATGGAAGTGCTTGGCTAGTTGTATGCTGACATCTGATTTTCCAACTCCGGTAGGCCCCAAAACAACGATTAATGTGTTCATCCTGATTAATTGTATGGAGCGCAAAGATACAGATTAATACAAAAAAAGAAGGGGACTTTGAAGTCCCCATTTGTTATGCATCCATTTCTCCAAAAATCTCATAATAGTCTTCAAGATCACCAAAACTCTTATACGAATCGTTTTGATCGAGAAGTTCAACCTCAGGACTATCATAATCATTGATAAGAAATTGTGCAGGTGCACTGCCTTTTTCGTAAGCAACAAATGGTTCTTTTAAATCAGTTTTCATAAGTTTTTCCTTTAGTTCTAAATAAAAAAAACGATCGTTAAAAAAATCAAAGACATAAACCAGTTTCTGTCCGATCTCTGTCAGGTATTCATTCAATTCAATTTTTCGCATACTCAACAGGCCGGAATTATTCTTACCTGAATCAAGTAAACTGATCTCAATCTGCTTTCTCCAATTTTCGTCAACTAAAAAAAAAGAGGCCAGCTGAGAATGATCGAAATTGACTGCATTTTGAATTACACGATGCAAATCTTCAAAAGTACTCTCCGGACTAATGTGAATTAATCTTTTAAAATCGGGTGCTTCGGATGATTTTATTTCGAATACGCAGATCATATAAAAAGAATTAATTCTGATTTGAACTTCAAATTAAACCCAAATTAATGTAGTGTCTAACGATAACTCATTTAAAAGGTTATTTGCCAAATGTTAAAAAAAATTAAAACCGAGCAAAAGCCATCTAACACAATGTATATCAGAATCATTTATTTTCTTGATTGAAAACAACTAAATATTGATCCTTGAAAAATCGAATATTTTCTACTATTCGTCGTAAAATATTTCACAAAATGATCAAGTCGCAAATTCCCGAGATATTCACATTGATGTAATTATTTCCTACCTTGTGTTACCTATAGGAAGCGCATCAAACAATTATGCTATGAGATTTGGAACACTTTTTTTTGAAAACCTGAAGATCGCCCTCCAATCAATTCGGACTAACCTACTTCGTACAGTATTAACTGTTTTGATTATTGCAGTCGGAATCACTGCTTTGGTAGGAATACTTACCGCTATTGATTCAATAAAAAACTCAATTACAAAAGAATTCACTTTTATGGGAGCCAATACGTTCACCATAAGTTCGAGAGGTATGCGAATTCAGGTCGGGAATAAAAGATATCGGTCAAAAAATTACTCATACATTAGCTATTATCAGGCAAAAGAGTTTAAAGAAAAGTATGCTTTCCCTTCGGCTGTTTCCATTTCAACATTTGCAACAGGGACTGCAACCGTAAAATATGAATCAGAAAAATCAAATCCGAATGTTTCGGTTCAGGGGGTAGATGAAAACTATCTTTATACTTCGGGTAATGAAATTACAAGCGGTCGAAATTTTACTGAAGAAGAAATCACATCAGGCAGAAATGTAGTTATTGTTGGAGACGGCGTTCTGAAGAAGATTTTCAAGAAAGGTGAAAATCCGCTCCAAAAAATGATAAGCATTGGAGGTGGCAAATATAGGGTTATTGGAGTGCTTGCAGCTAAAGGCCGTGGGTTTGGTTCGGGTGGAGACCAACTTTGTTTGTTGCCATATACCAATGTAAGAAGTTATTTCTCTCGGCCTCAAATGAATTTCGCTGCCCAAGTTAAAGTTAACAATACCGAATTAATGGAGGCAGCAATCGGTGAAGCTGAAGGAACATTTCGGGTTATCCGAAACTTAAATCCTGCTGATGAAAGTGACTTTAATGTTGAGAAAAGTGATAATCTCGTAAACATTCTGTTGGGTAATATCAAAAATATAACCTTGGTTGCCACAATCATTGGTCTAATCACGCTATTTGGTGCCGCAGTTGGCTTAATGAATATCATGCTGGTATCTGTAACCGAACGCACCCGGGAGATTGGCATTCGAAAAGCAATCGGAGCAACCTCTGTCATTGTGAAGCAACAGTTCTTAATGGAATCAATTGTTATTGGCCAAATGGGTGGAATCGTTGGAATTGTATTTGGAATTTTGGCTGGCAATGGAGTCGCCATGTTAATCGGCACACCTTTCTTTGTCCCTTGGATATGGATCATTGTTGGCGTAATTCTTTGCTTTCTGGTTGGAATAATTTCAGGCTATTACCCTGCTCAGAAAGCCTCAAAACTGGATCCAATAGAAAGTCTCAGGTTTGAATAACACTGATTATCAACAACTCCTCTATCAAAATAATTCAATGTTGGACCAATTTGTACAATTGGTAAACCTCTCGATTTCATAAACCTATAGTTTAAATAATTGTTCTGATTAACTTGAAAGAAGCATCAGATTTTAGGATTTTTTCAGAAAAATTATATCTTTACTTTTTAGCACTCAATTTAAGATTGCGCGAAGAAGGGTTAAGAAATGACAAAACTACAGACAAAAGCCGAGCAGCGATTAATTCAGGATTATTTCGAAGACCTGCTAAAAGCATGTGACCGTAAAGTTTCTGATGAAGGAATCATCAGAATACGCAAAGCTTTTGAATTTGCCAACAATGCACATGCAGGAGTCAAAAGAAAATCGGGCGAACCATACATTATTCATCCACTAGCTGTTGCCAAAATAGTAGTTGAAGAAATCGGGCTCAGCGCAACCTCAATCATTTCGGCCTTGCTTCATGATGTTGTTGAAGACACCGACTACACTCTTGAAGATATCAGTAATCTTTTTGGAGAAAAAGTGTCATCAATTGTTGACGGGTTGACCAAACTCTCAGAAGAATTCACACCTCAACACGACTCCAAGCAAGCCAATAATTTCCGTAAGATGTTGATGACCTTGTCGGACGATGTTCGGGTTATTCTCATCAAATTGGCCGACCGGCTGCACAATATGCGTACTCTTGATTCCATGCCACCTCAGAAACAGCTTAAGATTGCTGCTGAAACCCTGTACATTTTTTCACCACTGGCTCATCGGCTTGGCCTGTATGCCATCAAATCAGAACTTGAAGATCTAAGCCTGAAATACAAACATCCTGACGCTTTTAATCAAATACAATTCAGACTTCATAATCAACGGGAAAAACGCGACTATCTTGTTGTTGAGTTTATAAGCCCCATAGAAGAAAAACTGAAGCAGGAAGGTGTAGAATTCACAATCACTGAACGGTTGAAATCCATCTATTCGATATGGAATAAAATGCAGACAAAGGGCGTTTCTTTTGACGAAGTTTACGACCTTCTTGCAATCCGCATTGTCTTTAACCCAAAACCAAACATTTCAGAAAAACGACAGTGTTTTGACATCCTTTCGCTGGTGACTGACATTTATAAACCAAAGCCTGACCGGATTCGTGACTGGATAACCATACCCAAAGTAAACGGCTACGAAGCATTGCATGTTACGGTTATGGGTCCACAAGGGAAATGGGTTGAAATTCAAATTCGAACGCAACGAATGGATGAAATTGCAGAGCGAGGATTTGCAGCTCATTACAAATACAAGAATATCAATGATGTCGAGAATGAACTTGACAGGTGGTTGCAGAAGATTAAGGAGATGCTGCGAAATCCGGAGTCTGACGCATTGGAATTTCTCGATGAATTTAAAATGAACCTGTTCTCTTCTGAGATTGTGGTATTTACACCAAAAGGAAGAATGGTCACCTTGCCCAAAAACGCCACAGTTATTGATTTCGCATACGAAATTCATACTGAGTTGGGGAATCATTGTATTGGAGCAAAAATAAATCATAAACTAGTCCCCGTTTCCCATGTTCTGCAAAGTGGCGATCAGGTTGAAGTGCTCTCATCTAAAACACAGTCGCCCCAACTAACATGGTTAACTTTTCTGATCACTGCGAAGGCAAAAACAAAAGTTAAGCAATCGTTTAAACTCGATCGAAAAAAGCACATTGAACAAGGCCGAAAAATAATTGAAGACCAGTTATCCAGATTCAATATTACACCCTCATCTGATACCCTGAAAAAATTAACAGCTTATTATAACCTCACCAATAAAGAACAACTTTATGCGCAGGTGGGTATGGGTTTCCTTGAACTCGATAATCTCGACGAAGTTTTGCAAACACGTAGAGAGAATAAGTTGGCCAAATTCTGGAAACTGACTTTTACACAAAAGAAACCTGAACCTGAGCAAACAACCAAAATCAACAAAAAAGCAACCTTTATCCTGAAAGAAGACCCGGAGGAAGCAAATTATTCGTTGGCCAAATGTTGCAATCCGATTCCGGGTGACGATGTGGTTGGTTATATTTCAGGCGACGAACACATTATCATTCACAAGCGGAATTGTTCTGAAGCTTTGAAAATAATGTCTCAGCAAGGCGATAATATTATTACTGCCGAATGGACAAAATTTAAAAAATTATCTTACCTCTCTCGTATCAGACTGAGCGGATTCGACCGAGTTGGAATAGTAAACGAAATCACTACAATTATCTCCAAACAGCACAACATAAACATGCGAACAGTCCATTTTGACACCCATGATGGTATTTTTGAAGGCGACCTTTACCTTTACATTCATAGTGTTCAGGACTTAAGTGAACTTATTTCACGACTAATGAAAATCAAGGGAATAGACATGGTTGAACGCATCGAAAAAATTCAGTAATAAATAAACTTCTTGAAATCTTTGTTGAAAAAAAGTACTATTTTTGAAGCTTATTTTTAATTGGTTTAAATATGAATAACCAAAAGACAAAAGAGGCAGTAAAGCGAATGTTTATTGACTACCTGGAGAAGAATGAACATCGGAAGACTCCCGAAAGATTTGCCATACTCGAAGAAATATATTCGAGGGAAGGACATTTCGATATCGAGTCACTGTACATTTCGATGAAAAATAAGAACTATCGCGTTAGCCGCGCTACTTTGTACAATACAATGGATTTACTGCTCGACTGTAAACTCATTATACGCCATCAGTTTGGGAAAAATCTGGCTCAGTTCGAAAAAGCGTATGCAGTACTTCAGCATGATCATTTAATTGATATGAGAAATGGACAGTTGACTGAATTCTATGATCCACGGCTCCGTGAAATTATTGAAGACATTTGTCTAAAAAACGACTTCAAACTATCACACCATACACTTTACATTTACGGTCAATATATTACGCCAAAACAATAATTCGCCAAGACATTTGACATATACTAAATCTCAAAACAAAAATAGCGAAATCAGTTCATTGTAAAAGCATCATCTGTTTAGATGAATTTTTAGGTATTAAATCAAACGCACTAGCTTTTAGTATTTTATTTTGACTCGATTTCTGCAAATTATTTGTAATTTTATCGCTCGATAAATCAATCGCTTTCCGTGAAAATTGACATATCAAACAGCTCAGTTTTCGCGGATTATCGTGTTTGAACTTTTGTGAGATAAATTGGAAGCCATTTAAAATTAGCCCAAAAAGCTTGCTGGATGCCAATTTCACATGAATTGAACCATTTCTGTTTGACAAAAATTAATCTTAATAAAATGAAAGTAGATGTATTGCTCGGCCTCCAATGGGGAGATGAAGGAAAAGGAAAAATAGTAGACGTCCTTACTCCAAAATATGATGTCATTTCCAGGTTTCAGGGTGGCCCAAATGCAGGGCATACTTTGGAAATAAACAATTTCAAACAAGTACTTCATACTATCCCTTCCGGCATTTTTCATGAAGATAAAATGAATGTGATCGGGAATGGTGTCGTTATTGATCCAATTACTTTTGAAAAGGAAATTGAATCGATCAGTAAGCATGGAGTTGATCTACACAAAACTTTATACATTTCGAAAAAAGCACATTTAATACTTCCAACACATCGATTACTCGATGCTGCTTCAGAAGAAGCCAAAGGAGCAACTAAAATCGGATCCACATTAAAGGGAATAGGTCCGACATACCGCGACAAAATCGGACGAGATGGTTTACGTGTTGGTGATTTATTCGAAAATTTCGAAGAAAAATACAATACCCGGGTTCAAGCACACAAAGATTTGCTTGATAAATTCTACCATTATGATTATGCTGAAAAGCTGGCAGAAACCGAAAAGGAATGGATGAAAGGCATTGAAATACTGAAGACATTTAAAATTGTTGACACGGAGCATTTAATTAACGACTGTCTTACTGAAAACAAGCCAGTTTTAGCTGAAGGTGCCCAGGGAACCATGTTGGATATTGATTTCGGTTCGTACCCATTTGTAACTTCGTCGAGTACAATATGTGCCGGGGCATGCACCGGATTGGGAATCTCTCCTAGTAAAATTGGGAATGTTTACGGAATATTTAAAGCGTATTGCACGCGTGTTGGCAGTGGACCCTTCCCCACAGAATTATTTGATGAAGACGGACAAAATATGCGCAGTGTAGGCCGGGAATATGGTTCAACCACCGGACGCCCTCGCAGATGCGGATGGCTCGATCTGGTTGCTTTAAAATACTCTATCATGCTGAATGGTGTTACCGAATTGATCATGATGAAAGCCGATGTACTGGATCAGTTTGAAACCATCAAGATCTGCGTAGGTTATGAAATCAATGGAGAAATAACTGAAAGATTTCCATTCGAACTTAACGATGGCGTTAAACCAGAATACGTTGAATTGCCCGGATGGCAAAGTGATCTGACTCAGTTAACCAGCCAGGATGAATTTCCCGAAGAATTCAACAACTACATTAATTTCATAGAGGAACAGGTTGGCATACCAATTTCAATTGCCTCGGTAGGACCAAACAGAGCACAAACAATTCTGTTAGGAGAATAAAAAGAAAAGGAGCCAGATTACTGACTCCTTTTCTTTTTCAGCCAAAACTTTTTAATTCCCAATGGAATGACTATTTTAGAACCTTCAAGCATGAATCGCAACCAATAGCTTATCATCCTGAAATGGAAATTACAAAGCCAACACTGTTGCTTAATAAAGAAATTGCTGTGCGAAACATCGAAAACATGGTTCGCAAGGCCAACAACCTAAATTTAAATTTCCGCCCACATTTTAAAACACACCAATCAGTAGAAATTGGAGAATGGTTTCGTATTGCAGGAGTAAAATGCATTACGGTTTCATCACTAACCATGGCCAATTATTTCGCAGATTCAGGATGGAATGATATAACTATTGCTTTTTCGGTCAACATTCCGGAGATTCCGGAAATGAACGATTTGGCAGGACGGATAAATCTTAACCTAATAATTGAAAATAAAGAAGGACTGGAAGCCCTTCAAAAGCATATTACCTGGCACACCGGTATATTTATTAAAATTGACACGGGCTACAACCGAACCGGAATTGAGTCGAGCCGTACTTCCGTAATTGATGAATTACTTGAAATAATTCAAAAATCTCCGCTACTTCAATTTAAAGGTTTTTTATCACATACAGGGCACACCTATCAAGCAAACTCAACACATGACATTTTCAGCCGCCACTTTGATGCTTTACTGAAAATGAAAGCATTAAAAGTGAGATATATTAGCGAATGGCCTGAACTAATTATTTCACTTGGCGATACTCCATCATGTAGTATTTGTGAAAACTTTGACGGGATCGACGAAATCAGACCGGGCAATTTTGTTTTTTACGACCTGATGCAATTTAAATTAGGTTCATGTAAATTGACCGATATTGCTATCCGAATGGTATGTCCTGTAGTTGCAGTTCACCCATCACGAAATGAAGTGGTTATTTATGGCGGAGCAATTCATTTCGCAAAAGATTCAATTATCAATATCGACGGAAAACCACTCTTTGGAAGAATCATAATTACCGACGGCGATAAAAAAATTCTGTTGGATGAGAAAAACTATCTTCATGCACTATCACAAGAACATGGTATCCTAAGAATTACACCTCGTGACCTTAGTTATTTTAAACCTGGCGATCTGATTGAAATTATTCCGGTACATTCATGTCTTACTGCTAACTTGATGAGAGAATACCTTACGACTGAAGGTGAAATCATAAAAACAATGCCCTTTATCTAACTACTACGAAAACACAACTTCTGATCAGAACTGCCTTAATCAATTCGATTAAAACGAATTGGAAATCAAATTAAACTTTTGCCCAAGTATTGCTGTTTTAAAAGTAGATTATTATAAACTATAGTTCGAATTCACTTTTTAAAGCACAACAACATGACAGATAATCTTTTCATCGAAACAAAGTTTAGTTATTTAGGCAAAAGTCTGATTCAGGAAATCCTCAACATCTCTGATGTTAAAAGTTTCCCGGCAAACACGGTATTGATGAGAGAAGGCCAATATATTAAAGTAATTCCGATTATTTTAAACGGGTTGGTTAAGGTATCTACCCAAGTTGAAGATAAGGAACTATTGCTTTACTACATTAAGCCTGAGCAAAGTTGTATCATGTCATTTTCTTCGTGCCTAAAAAATGAAAAAAGCAAAACATTTGCAATTACAGAAGAAGAAACCCGAATTTTACTTATGCCTGCCGAAAAAATAGCAAGTTGGGTTACTGAATTTCCTGTAATAAATAAGCTCTTCTACCAGCAATACGATCTAAGATACTCAGAACTTATTGACACAATCAATCACCTATTGCACCACAAACTCGAAAAAAGGTTACTAACTTACCTCTCCGAAAAAATAAATGTGACTGGAAAAAATCCTATTAAAATCTCCCATAAAGAAATAGCAACAGAATTGGGAACAGCCAGGGAAGTTGTAAGCAGATTAGTTAAAAAGCTTGAGAAACAAGGTATTTTGAAACAACACCACGATAGTATAGAAATATTTTAGGCTTGGTGACTTTAGTCACTGCACAGATTTACAAACAATCATATTCTTGTAATAATTAATGGTTTTAAGATGTTTTATTCTTTTAGTCTAGTAAATCTTAATCAAATAAGACAAGAAATATGAAAAAGAACATGGGATCAGCCGACAGGATTATCAGATTAGTATTATCGGCAATAATTGCAGTACTCTATTTTACTAATGTTGTTAGTGGAACATTGGGTATAGTCCTTCTAATTCTTGCAGCAATATTTGCTATTACAAGTTTTATTAGCATCTGCCCGCTGTATTCTATTTTTGGTTTATCAACGTGTTCTACTAAAAAATAAAAGTCAAAAGTTTCGGTGAAATTTAGAAGTAGATATTTTATATAGGCCTTTATTGTTTGAAATAAATCAAAACAAGGCACTTCTAAATTGATTGGTCTATTGCCTATTTAAAACAGACTCCCCCAAATACTTGCTTCTATTTGATAGAAGCAATTTTGATTCAAATGTTTTATTTATGATCAAACTGACATTGTGGAATTCGTTCCATTTTTTTTTAACAAATTAATTTCAGACATATTAGTCTTTTATTTTTAACAATAATTTTTAACTATTAATCCTTAAAACAATTCGTTATGAAAACTAAAATTTTTGCTCTTTTTATCTTTTCGACATTTCTACTTTTAAACTCATGCACCGAAGATGAAGATCCAATTCCACCAGTAGCTACAGCAACTCCAACTACACAAACCCTTACTTCAGGTGGCACTACTTCTATCGCTCTAACCAGCTCCGTTACAGGCACAACCTTTGCCTGGACAGTTGTACAAACTGGTGTCTCTGGAGCTACTGCGGGTAGCGGTACTAGTATCGACCAAAAACTAACAGTCACCGGTGCTGTAGCAGGTACGGCAACGTATTCAATTATTCCGACAGCAAATGGAACCTCAGGTAGTGCTATTTCAGTTGTAGTTACTGTAAATCCGATTAAAGTAACCTACACCGCTGATATTAAACCTCTCCTTGTTGCTTCTTGCACTCCTTGCCATTTATCTGGTGGAGCAAACCCAAATAAATGGGACAATTATGCAGCTACTAAAAGCAAAATAAGTGTGATTCTGGATCGGGTTCAGCGTGAATCAACAGCGGCAGGCTTTATGCCAAGGGGCGGATCAAAATTATCAGCAGCAAACATAGCACTCTTAAACAAATGGGTTGCTGATGGACTTTTAGAGAATTAAAAGATCGAAAAATCATAAATAGATAACCTGTTAAAATGATAATTGAGATTTATAGCTAATTTCACATCTTTATTTCCTGCTGGAAGTTCACCCAAAGAAAACAGAATTACCTCTGGAAAAATTCCAGCAGGGAATAAAGATAAGTGAGAATAAGTTACTACAATTATTCATCGATCGAATTCTCAAAATGAAAAAAAACCAATTCGGATTTCTGTCAGCCATGCTTATTTTAGCGATTGGCCTGACCACATTTCTGGTAAATTCCTGCAAACATGAAGGAATTCCCGCTGAACAAATGCCACAAATTTGTTTTACCGGGCAAGTTCTACCAATATTTCAGAATAGCTGTGCAACTACGGGTTGTCATTCAGCCGGAGGAGATGGACATGGTTATGATTTTTCAAATTATGCCAGTATTATGAAAGCGATTACACCTGGAGATGCTTCAAAAAGCAAGGCTTACAAGGCAATCACAAGTACGTTTCAATTGATGCCACCCGACAATGCTTTACCTATTGAAAAACGGATTATTATCAGATTGTGGATAGAACAGGGAGCAAACGAAACTACCTGCGGAACAGATGGAGTTGTTACCGGTGGAACCAAATCGGGGACATCATACGCTTGTTACGAAAGAGATATTCAACCCATTCTTTTGAGTGGCTGTGCTATATCGGGTTGTCATGATGCAACTACACATAAAGAGGGACTTGATTTTAGCAGTTATGCCAAAACTTTAACAACCATAAGTAAAGGAAATCCTGCAGGTAGTAAGTTATACAAGGCAATTACAGCAAGTCCATCAAGCGAAGATTTTATGCCACCAAAACCCTACTCAGCTTTAAGCAAAACAGCTATCGACAGCATCTACAATTGGATTAAACGAGGTGGATTGAATGAAGAATGCGCTTCAGTTTGCGACACAACTGGAACCATAAAATACTCCAGCCACATCAAATCTATTATTGACCTGGCATGTGTTTCATGTCACGGAGAGAACAGCCCTTCTGGAGGAATAAACTTACTAACTGCAGCTAATCTTCAGACAGTTGCTAAATCAGGAAAGCTGCTTGGCGCTATAAAAAGGAAGACCGGATATTCTGCAATGCCACCTGCATATGCATTATCTACCTGCGAGTTAAGGCAGATTGAATTATGGATGAATCAAGGATACAATTAAACATGAAAAATATGAAACGGATATTATCTATACTACTAATCATATTCGTTGTTGTAATATCTGGTTGCTATTACGACACTGAAGAACAACTCTATCCAGAATTGTCAACCACCTGCGATCTAACGAACGTCACTTTCGCAGCAACAGTAAAGCCAATTCTTCAAGCATCGTGTCTAAATTGCCATTCGAACTCTAAGGCAGTAAGCTCAGGCGGTGGAGTTAAACTTGAAAATTACGCTGATGTTCAAATTCAAGCTAAGAATGGCCAATTAATGGGAACTGTAAGCCATACAAGTGGATTTCAGGCCATGCCACAAGGTGGAGGAAAGCTTACCGATTGCGAGATAAGCAAATTGCAAAAATGGATCGATAACGGAACCTTAAACAACTAAAGCACTAATTTATGAAACGAATATCCCATATTTTAATCTGTTTGTTCCTCCTATCTATCGCCGGAAAGGCATTGGGTCAGGATTTGGATGCTTTACTGAATGCAGAAACCAAGCCTACAATAGATTTTACAACAGCTACTTTTAAATCGACAAGAATTATAAACGGGCATTCCGTTGAACAGATGAAGAAGAAACAACTCGAATTCCGCATTTCGCACCGTTTCGGAACTCTAAATGGTGGAGGATACGAGCTATTTGGGCTTGACCATTCCGTAATTCACTTCAGCCTTGAATACGGGTTAAAAGACTGGCTTATGTTGGGGGTTGGCCGTGGAAGCATGAATAAGACTTACGACGGATTTGCCAAATTCAGACTTTTAAGACAATCATCCGGCGCCAAATTTATGCCAATTTCATTGAGCTATTTTGCATCAACAGAGCTCAATAGTCTGAAATTTCCAGTAAGACCAGAAGGAACTTCAAACTATTTCTCATCGAGGCTTACTTATGTAAATCAAGTTATGATTGCCCGAAAGTTTAACCAAAATTTGTCTGTCCAGATTACTCCTACTTATATTCATCGCAACTTGGTAAAGACAGACCTTGATCAGAATGACATTTTTGCTGTTGGCGCAGGCGCCCGATATAAGCTAAGCAAACGTTTATCAGTAAATGCCGAGTACTTCTACACCTATAACCCGAACGCCAAATTTTTGGAAACAAGATATTACAACGCATGCTCGGTTGGTGTTGATATTGAAACAGGAGGACATGTTTTCCAAATCATGATCACCAACTCACAAGGAATGCGCGAAGGCTCATTCATTCCTCAAACTACCGGAAATTGGCTGGATGGCGACATCCACCTCGGATTCAACATTTCAAGAGTTTTTGCTTTCTAATAAAAAAAGAATATGCTAAAAAAATTATTTATCCTGGTATTACTCGTTGCATCAGTTGCTGCATTCGGACAAAGCAAGTTTATTGCAAAAAATGCGTACATCTCATTTTTCTCTTCTACGCCAATGGAAGATATCCTTGGTGAAAGCAACGAATCTGTCACGATTTTAAATGCCGAAACCGGTGAAATTGCGTTTCAAGCGTTGATGACAACTTTCCATTTCAAACGCGCTCTGATGGAAGAGCATTTCAACGAAAACTATATGGAAAGCACTAAATTTCCAAAAGCAAAATTCAACGGAAAGATCGAAGGATTTAATAAAGCAATGCTTACAGCTAATGTTTCTGATATAAAAGTCACCGGAATCTTGTCTGTTCATGGTGTTGACAAATCAATTACAGCACCAGCAAAACTTGGTCTGGAAAGCGGAAAACTAGTCGCAACAGCCAAATTCAAAGTAACTCCTGAAGAATTTGGTATTGCCATACCGTCTCTTGTACGTGATAAAATTGGTAAAGAAATGGAAATCACGGTTAAGGCGAACTATTTACCTTTCGGTAATTAAACCAGTTTAAGAAAATACACATGAGAATCAAATACGCAATAATACTAGCTTTGGTAGCAATCGCAATAGGAGCCAGTGTTGGCCTGAAAATGTTTTTCAAACCCCACGCTGACATTAGTAAATTAAAGTCAGAATTTAAACTGGATGCAAGCAATCTGATCACCGAATTTGGTCAGGATGAAAATACCGCAACAACCAAATACAGTGAAAAAATCCTTGAAATCAGTGGCAAACTGGTTGCTAAAAATAAGCTGCCAAATGGAACCGATCTTCTGGTTCTTGAAGATGAAATGCAGGGAATCAGTTGTCAGCTAGATAGCAGTTGGGCCTCTGCAAATCAGTCGGTCATCCAATCACTCGAAACTGGCAATCCAGTCACAGTTAAAGGCGTTTGCAAGGGATATCTGATGGAAATTAAAGTAAGCCCGGCAATAGTCTTAAAATAGCAATGACAGCTTTTTCGAAAAGGACATAAAAAAACCTTCAGGATTATTCCTGAAGGTTTTTTTATATGATACTATATTGATCTCTATTCTGCTGGCTCAATCGAATCCAGAATATCTTTATCAACCAGAATACGGCCACAATATTCGCAAACAATAACTTTTTTGCGAGAAGCGATATCCATTTGGCGTTGTGGTGGAATCTTATTGAAACAACCACCACATGCATCGCGCTGAACAGTTACAACAGCCAGACCATTACGTGCATTTTTGCGAATACGTTTAAATGCAGTAAGCAAACGTACTTCAATATTACTTTCAATTTTTTCAGATTTTGCTTTCAGTCTTTCTTCTTCAATCTGAGTTTCGGAAGTAATTTCTTCCAACTCACGCTGTTTCCTATCCAGATCTTCCAAACGTTCTTTCAGAAGAACTGCTGAAGTGCCAATTGCTTCTTTTTTACTTGCCAACTCGGTAGTATACTCACGAATCCTTTTCTCCGACAATTCGATTTCGAGTTTCTGGAACTCAATTTCCTTACTCAAAGAGTCAAATTCACGGTTATTACGAACATTATTCTGTTGCTCGGTATATTTGGTGATCAGCGTTTCTGATTCCTTAATAGCAATTTTCTTATTGTGAATAGCTGTTTCCAAATCTTTGATATCATCTTCGAAGTTGCTGACGCGAGTCTTTAAACCAGTAATTTCGTCTTCCAAATCCTGAACTTCCAAAGGCAATTCACCGCGAAGAGTTTTGAATTTGTCAATTTCTGAAACAACATTTTGAAGTTCGTAAAGCGCTTTAAGCTTTGAACTAATCGGCACACTTTTATTTTCGTCTCTAACGTACTGTGTATTCATACTTATAGTTGTTTAACTTATATCAAATAAAGTAATTTACCGGGTTTGTACTTAAATCCGATAAATGGACTGCAAATTTAGGGAATTTTTTTGTAAGTAATTCATAAAAAACTTCTTTAGTGAATTGTTCACTTTCATAATGCCCAATATCTGCAATAATTATTTGTTCTTCCGCATCAAAAAACTGATGGTATTTAAAATCTCCTGAAATGTAAATATCAGCTTTTTGTGCCATCGCCTTACTCAAATAGCTACTTCCTGAACCTCCGCAAACAGCAACTTTACGGATCGGTTTCCCGAGTAAACGCGTGTGCTTAATAACCTCGCAATGAAATGTAGCCTTAAGTTTACCCAAAAATTCAAGTTCATCAACAGGTGATTCAAGTTCTCCAACCATTCCAATTCCCACCTGATTGTAATCATTGTCAAGCGGATAAATATCATAAGCTACTTCTTCGTAAGGATGAGCCTCAAGAAGCGCAGAAATAATCTTTGATTGGATGTGTTTCGGGAAAATAGTTTCTATCCGGGTTTCTTCTTCAAAATGCAGTTGATTTTTTTCACCCACATACGGGTTGGCTTGCTCATTTCCTCTGAAACTCCCCTGCCCTGCTTGATTGAAGCTACATGAGTCGTAGTTGCCAATATTTCCAGCTCCTGCATCAAAAATGGCCTTCCTTACTTTTTCGGCATCAGCTTTAGGCACAAACGTTACCAGTTTTTTAAGAAACCCTGGTATTGGCGATAACATCCGGCAATTCTTCAATCCGAGTTTTTCGCAGATTTTGCTATTTACCCCACCAAAAACACTATCGAGATTAGTATGAGCAGCATAAATGGCAAGGTCATTTTTAATAGCTTTCAGCACACAACGTTCAATGTAGTTTTTCCCGTTCAGCCTTTTTAATCCGCTAAAAATAATAGGATGGTGAACAACAACCAGATTTAGACCTTTGATAATGGCCTCATCCAATATTTCTACTGTGATGTCGAGTGCAATCAAAATTCCTGAAATCTCATCTTCCGGCTGACCGATAATCAATCCGGAATTGTCGTAGGATTCTTGAAAGGCTAATGGAGCAACAGATTCTATAAACTGTGTAATTTGTTTGAGTTGCATTTAAATTGTGATAAGCTTTGTTTAAGACGAAACCCGGAACTTTTTAAAGCTCCTCTTTAATGTCAATCAGCATTTGCCTGATCTCCTGAAGACGGTTGACTACTTCAAAATTTTGAATCGTATCTTCTTTATTGTCCTTCAGTTTTTTCTGAGCGCCCTTTATTGTCATTCCTCTGTCTTTCAGGAGGTGATAGATTAACTTAAGGTTTTCGATGTCTTCTTTGGTAAACATCCGGTTCCCTTTAGCATTTTTATGCGGCTTCAGAATGTCGAATTCATTTTCCCAAAAGCGTATATTCGAAGTATTAACATCAAACATTTCAGCAACTTCGCTGATGGAAAAAAAGACTTTTTCTATTTTAGGTTTCTTGTAAGGCACAGTATAAAGTTTTAATCGAAAGTTTGACCAATGTTCGATGATATGCTCACCATTTTTTCGTATTCCTGAGCATTCAAATCTTTGAAATAATAATATTGCGGATTGACAGGTTCACCATTCTTATGCACTTCGTAATGCAAATGTGGTCCAGTTGATGTTCCCGAATTACCAACGTACCCGATTACCTGTCCACGTTTTACCAGTTCCCCAACCTTTACATTAAATCCGCTCAAGTGGGCATACATGGTTTTATAATCGAATCCATGATCAATCATAATCCATCTTCCATAACCACCCCCAATAGATTGCACATCTTTTACGACTCCATCACCTGTCGCATAAACTTTGGTGCCAATAGGAGCGGTGAAGTCCATTCCGTAGTGAAACTGTTTAATCTTATAAATTGGATGAAAGCGATATCCCCACCCTGAAGCTGTACTTTTAAGCGATTTGTTTGAAATAGGCATAATTGCCGGCATACTTGTTACCAGCTTTTCTTTATTCAAAGCCATATCCAAAACCTCATCGTACGATTTAGCCTGAATGTATGCCTGTTTGGAAAGAATATCAAGTTTCGCCGCTGTTTTAATAACTAACTCCGAATTATCGAACGATTCGAGTTGTGAATATTTGTTCACCCCGCCAAAACCAGCCCTTCGAATGGTCGAAGGAATCGGATCACTTTCAAAAACTACACGGTACAAATTATTGTCGCGCAGTTCAATTTCATCCAATACTTTTTCAACCGTTGCAAGATCCTTGTACAGCAATTCATATTGAGTTAAAAGTCGCTCATTCTCCTTGTGCAGGCTGCGCATTCTGGGCGATTCGTAGAATTGCAGAATTCCAACTGCAATAAGTACCGATGATACCAATGTAGTTGAAAACAAGGCTAAAAAACGCTTTAGTTTAGTTTTGAAGCTAATTACGATTTTGTCGTAGCTAAGTGTATGAGCATTAAATCTGTACTTGACTCTCGCCATAAAACAGGATAAATGGAATTTATTTTTCGAGTTGAAACAAATTTAAGGATTTAATCTACCTTTGCAACATTTCAAAAATTCCGGTTAATACAGGCAGCAAAGCTAGTGTTTTAGACGGAAATAAATGATGAGCTTCAAGCAATTGGAGATTTTTAACAAAAATTAATGGAAGACAAAATGTATAGAAATGAATTTTTCGAATCATTTTGACACCTCAATTTGAGACTGTTTTTTATTGAAATTTAGCAGATTTACTTGCTAAATAAAGTTTTGATCATTCGTGTTGAATTAATAGAAAAATACAGATATAGATGAATTCGAAGGAAATCAGAAAAGCGTTTTTAGATTTTTTTGCAAGCAAGGAACATCAGATAGTGAGTTCAGCTCCGATGGTTGTAAAAAATGATCCGACATTGATGTTTACCAATGCAGGGATGAACCAGTTTAAGGATATTTTTCTGGGCAATCAGCCTGCTAAAAGTGTTCGCGTTGCCGATACTCAAAAGTGTTTGAGGGTTTCGGGTAAGCACAACGATTTGGAAGAAGTAGGTCATGATACCTATCACCATACCATGTTCGAGATGTTGGGCAACTGGTCGTTTGGTGATTATTTCAAAGAGGACGCCATCAACTGGGCCTGGGAATTGCTGCACAATGTGCTTAAAATTCCTGATGACCGGATGTATGCTTCTGTTTTTGAAGGAAGTGCTGACGATAAACTGGAGCGTGACGATGAAGCATTTGCCCTTTGGCGGAAATTCCTTCCGGCCAACCAAATTATAAACGGAAGCAAAAAAGATAATTTTTGGGAAATGGGCGACACCGGCCCTTGCGGACCCTGTTCCGAAATTCATGTCGATTTACGCGATGACGAAGATCGTGCAAAAATTCCGGGAAGCGAATTAGTCAATAAAGACAATCCGTTGGTAATCGAAATCTGGAACCTTGTTTTCATTCAGTTTAACCGCAAAGCCGATGGCAAACTGGAAGAACTTCCGGATAAACATGTGGATACCGGAATGGGATTCGAGCGTCTCTGCATGGTTTTGCAAGGCAAAAAATCGAACTACGACACCGACGTTTTCCAGAATACGATTGCAAAAATTGCTGAACTCAGTAATAAAAAATATGGCGACGATCAAAAGGCTGACATTGCCATGCGGGTAATTGCTGACCATTTGCGCGCTATCTCATTCTCAATTGCCGATGGGCAGCTGCCTTCGAACAACAAAGCAGGTTACGTCATCCGCCGGATTTTACGCCGTGCTGTGCGTTACGGCTATACGTTCCTCGGATTCAAGGAACCTTTCATCTGCAAACTGGTTGAAGTGCTGAAAGACAATATGGGCGATGCTTTCCCCGAGTTGGTTTCGCAACAGGGATTGATTGAAAAGGTTATTCACGAGGAAGAGGAATCGTTCCTTCGCACGCTTGAGACCGGAATTCGTCTGCTCGACGAGTTGGTTGCCAAAGCAAAAACAGCAGGCAAAACTGAGATCAGTGGAGAAAACATCTTCACACTTTACGATACGTTTGGATTTCCTTTCGACTTAACCAGCCTGATTCTGCGTGAAAAAGGCATGTCAGTTGACGAAGCTGGGTTCAATTCAGAAATGGAGAAGCAGAAAGAGCGCTCACGAAATGCTGCGGCTCAGGAAACTGACGATTGGGTGGAGCTGAAAAAAATTGAACAGGTTGAATTTGTGGGTTATGACCAACTGGAAGCTGAAGTACATATTTCGCGATACCGGAAAGTTACCCAGAAAAATAAGGAATTCTATCACTTGGTTTTCGACAAGACCCCATTTTATGGGGAATCCGGAGGTCAAGCAGGGGATTCGGGATATATAGAATTCAACGGACAGAAGACCCCGATTATTGATACCCAAAAGGAAAATAACCTTACCGTTCATATTGCACCAAAACTGCCGGCAAATCCTGCCGGAGCTTTCAAAGCTATAGTTGATGTGGAGAAGAGGAAGCTCACGATGAACAACCACACGGCAACGCATTTGCTCGATCATGCTTTGCGCGAGGTGTTGGGCACACATGTCGAGCAAAAAGGTTCGTTGGTAAACAGTGAATACTTACGTTTCGACTTTGCCCATTTCCAGAAAGTAACACGCGAAGAACTGGATCAGATTCAGGCTCGTGTAAACGAATTGATTCGCGAAAATCTGATTAAAGAAGAAAACCGTTCAGTTTCGTTCGACGAAGCAAAAACCATGGGTGCCATTGCACTATTTGGTGAAAAATATGGAGACTTCGTTCGGGTAATCAAATTTGGCGAATCTGTTGAATTGTGCGGAGGAACTCACGTTCCGGCAACCGGACAAATCGGTTCATTTATTATCACTTCTGAAAGCGCTATTTCTGCCGGAGTTCGCCGTATTGAGGCCATCACATCCGATCACGCTGAGATATTTGTAAAGAAACACATGAACGAACTGGCTGAAGTAAAATCGATTTTAAATAACACTCAAAACTTAAAGAAATCAGTTGAAGATCTTTTAGCACAGAACAGTCGTCTGCAAAAGCAAATCGAAGAATTTGAGCGCAAAGCAGCTTCGGGAATCAAACAAGAATTGAAAAATAAAATTCAGGTAATTAACGGAGTAAACGTAATTGCTGAAGTGATTCAGTTAGATTCGGCACAGGCGGTAAAAGATTTGGCTTTCCAGTTAAAAGGTGAAGTTGATAATCTGTTCCTCGCATTGGGTTCTGCTATTGGCGGAAAACCATCGATCACGGTAATGATTGCTGAAAATCTGGTTGCCGAGAAAGGACTGAATGCCGGAACTATAGTTCGCGAAGCTGCCAAGGAAATGCAGGGTGGCGGCGGCGGACAGGCATTTTATGCAACCGCTGGCGGTAAAGATGTTGCCGGACTATCGGCTGCTGTTGAGAAAGCAAAATCGTTTGTAAAATAGTGTAAACCTGAAAGTTGAAAACCAAAGTCAGTCGTGTATTTTGGTTTTCAACGCAAATCATATAAGAGGATTTTTAGCGGATAACCGTCTAAATCCTCTTTTTTTATGCACCAATATTTGGCTCACTCATTTTTTGTATTTTTACAGGAGTAAACATTCAGCCATGAAAAAAAAAGGGAACAGTATAGGGAAACGAATCTTTCGGTTGATCTGGAAAACCGCAGCATGGTTTGTCGGATTGTCCTTATTATTTGTTGTTCTTTTCCGTTTTGTGCCGGTTCCTGTAACGCCACTCATGTTGATTCGATCAGTAGAACAGGTTTTTGGTGATGATGAACTTCGCCTGAAACACGATTGGGTTTCGATTGACGAAATTTCCAAAAACCTTCCCTTAGCAGTAGTTTGCAGCGAAGATCAGAATTTCATGAATCATTCGGGTTTTGACATGAAAGCCATTGAACGCTCGTTGGATGCGGCTAAAAAAGGAGCAAAAAGAGTTAAGGGAGCAAGTACCATTTCGCAACAAACAGCTAAAAATGTTTTTCTTTGGCCGGGAAGAAGCTGGGTGCGCAAAGGATTCGAAGTGTATTTCACTGTTCTGATTGAATTTTTCTGGAGCAAAGAACGGATTATGGAAGTTTACCTCAACAGTATTGAAATGGGAAACGGTATATATGGCGCCGAAGCCGCAGCAAATTTCTACTGGAAAACCTCAGCTCAAAATCTATCCCGAACACAGGCTGCAGCCATTGCAGCAGTTTTGCCCAACCCCAGAAAATACAGCGCCAATCCTCCCGGCCCCTATGTTCAGGCACGAATTGGGTGGATTGTTGGGCAAATGGCACAGTGGGGAACCTTAAGGTTCGAGTAGAATATTTCCATTTAAGCAAATCTTAAGAAACCAAAGTCTTTGGAATCTGTTATACTATTTTGTCCGAAAATATTCGGACATTTTTTATGACTTGCATATTGAAATGTGCGTTCTTGTCGTTACTATTTAGATTGATTCCAAATTAAATTTATGATATAATGAAAAAACTATTGAATTTTTTATTCTCATTCCCGTTCATGGGGTTTTTGTTACTCGTACTGGCATTTTCAATGGCTATTGCTACTTTTGTTGAAAGCAGTTACGGGACAGAAGCCGCACAAGGATTAATTTATAAAGCTTTCTGGTTTGAGCTTATCCTCGCGTTACTTGGGTTAAACCTGACAGTCAATTTTATCCGCCACAAAATGTACACCCGGCCACGTTTGGCTATGGGCTTATTTCACATTTCGTTTATCATTATTGTGATCGGTGCTGCCATTACCCGATACATTAGTTTCGAAGGAGTTATGCACATCCGCGAAGGTCAATCCTCCGATTTCATTCTTTCTTCCGAAGATTATCTGACCATTAAAAACAGCAATCAAACAGTCAGTGCAACTGTTCTTCTTTCTGAACTCTCGTACAAAGGTTTCGATGAAAAAATTAATGTTGATGGCCGGTCAATCCGGGCTAAATCAATTGGATTCATAAAAAACGCAACACGCAATGTGGTTGAAGATCCTGCCGGTTCAGAAATGATCGACTTTGTAGTTTCTCAGGGTCAGGGTCGTGAGAATTTTGTCTTTGCGAAGGGTGACAAAATTAATTTTGGAAATGTTTTGGTTGGCTACGAAGTTCCGGGGGCAAATTTCCAATTTTTCAATCGTGGAGCCGATCTTTTCCTGGTTTCTGATCATCAGGTAGAAATACGGTCAATGACCGGTGGTGAAGCCACGATTGTTGAGCCCAATGATACCATTGCTGTGGAAACAATGCAATTGTATGCTTTTGACGGGTATTTGCTATTGGTTAAAAATTTCTATCAACATGCTTCGATGAGCGTGGCTCCGGATGCCACAGGAAATGCATCAGAAGATGCCGTCGTACTTGAATTGACTGATGGTTCAAAAAAGCAAATCGTAAATGTGCTGGGTCGTCACGGACAAAAAGGCGAACCGACATTAGCGACAGTTGGAAATGCAACACTGGAAATTACTTATGGTGCAGAGCCAATTTATTTACCTTTCTCCTTACAGTTAAAAGATTTCCAGATGGAAAAATATCCGGGTTCTGATAGTCCTTCGTCGTTTGCCAGCGAATTGGTTCTAAACGACCGCGAACGCAATGTTTCGCGCAATGTCAGGGTTTTTATGAACAATACCCTCAATTACCGTGGCTATAAATTTTTTCAGTCTTCATACGATCAGGACGAAGCCGGAACTGTACTTTCGGTAAATGCCGATCAACTCGGAACTACCGTGACTTACATTGGCTATTTGCTGCTTTCACTTGGCATGATTTGGGCCTTGTTCAGTAAAAATTCCTATTTCCAGTTACAGATTCGCCGCCTAAAACAATATTCAAAACCAGCCGCTCTGGTAATTTTCGCTTTTCTGGCCTTAAACACAGGTTCAGCCATGGCAAACAGTTCTGAGCTTGCAGGTATTCCAAAGATTGATCAGGCTGTGCTCGATGACTTTTCAAAACTGTGGATTCAGGGACCCGATGGTCGTATTGAACCTGTCTCAACGCTTGCCTCCGAATTGCTCCGGAAAGTTAGCCGGAAGTCAGACTTTTATGGAAGATCGGCTGAAGAAGTGATACTTGGTTTGCATCTTTACCCTGAATTGTGGAGAAATGTTTCACTGGTAAAAATTTCGGACGAGCAGATTAAAAGTGATCTGGGTGTTACTGAATCGCGCATTCCGCTAACTGCATTTTTCGACGAAAAAGGCAATTACAAGCTGATTGAAAAAGTAAAAGCAGCCTTCAACAAAATGCCGGCCTTCCGTAATATGTATGAAAAAGAAATCATCAATGTTGATGAACGGGTAAATATCTGTTTCATGGTGGTTAACGGCGACATGTTCTCGCTTTTCCCCGGACCATCAAAAGAAAACAAATGGGTTGCGGTTGGAAGCGCACCCGTAGGCCTTTCATCAGCGGATTCGCTGTTTGTGAACCGCGGATTTCAGTTGTTGAAAGAATCCTTGAACGGTACCGGCCAGGTAAATGGCAGACAAATTCTAGCCAGCATTGCAGCTTATCAGGCCAAATTTGGCTCGAGTTACCTTCCAACAAACACCAAAAAGAATGTTGAAATATTTTATAACTCGGCTAATCCCTTCAAACGGGTCTTCCCGCTTTATTTACTTTTAGGATTTAGTTTGCTCACTATTCTGTTCGTCAATATTTTCAGGCAGAAAACAATAGGTACAAAAGTTCGGATTGCTTTCACTGCTTTAATCGGATTCGGTTTTTTGATTCATACCGCAGGGCTTGCTTTGCGCTGGTACATTTCGGGCCATGCACCATGGTCTAACGGCTACGAATCTATGGTTTATGTGGCTTGGGCATCGATGTTGGCCGGTCTTATCTTCGGCCGGAAATACCCTATGGTAATCGGAACTTCGGCTATGCTGGCAGGTATTATTCTATTTGTGGCTCACCTCAACTGGATGAACCCCGAGATTACACACCTGGTTCCGGTATTGAATTCATACTGGTTAATGATACACGTGGCCATTATAACTGCAAGTTATGGTTTTATCGGGACAAGCGCTTTTATTGGCTTGCTGGTTCTCATCTTATATTGCATCAGCAATTCGCAAAACGCTAAAAATATCAAAGGATTGGTGTTGCAATTGACCGCCATCAGCGAAATGTCGGTAACTGTTGGGCTGTATATGCTAACCATTGGTACTTTCCTGGGTGGAGTTTGGGCCAACGAAAGCTGGGGTCGTTACTGGGGTTGGGACGCCAAAGAAACCTGGGCATTGATAACGGTTGTCATTTATTCTTTCATTGCTCACATGCGTTTGATTCCTTCACTGAGAGGCATTTACAATTACACCATTGCTTCAGTGCTTGGTTTTTCATCGGTATTGATGACCTATTTCGGTGTAAATTATTACCTCAGCGGATTGCATTCATATGGCAAAGGTTCAGTCGATTCGGTTCACTGGTCGGTATTTGTTATCATTGGCGTCATTGCCGGAATCATGATAATTTCAAATTTCAAACAAAAGAATCTGGAATTTGAAAATTGAGCATATGTCAGAAATTCACCTTTCTGAAAAACTACTGAGTTGACAGTTACAATTTACTGACATTCAACACCTCCAACTATTTAAAGTTTATGAAGGTTTGAATGCCAGTGAATTTTGATTTTTTCTACTTCTTTCATAATTCAAATTAGTTTTATATTTAGTGACTTGTTCAATAACTAAACGATAAAACTATGGCGACGGAGGTGAAAAGGACTTTCGATATTTTAGACTATTGTCTTCAAAATTTTCCTCGAAAAGATGCTTTAGGCGGGAAAGACAGCAAAGACTGGTACGTATACAGTACTGCCGAATACGTTGAAAAATCGCACCAATTTGCAATGGGTCTAATGGCTCTTGGGCTGAAAAAAGGAGACAAAGTAGCAACCGTAACAACCAACCGGCCCGAATGGAACTTTGCCGATATGGGCTTGGCTATGACCGGAATTGTCCATGTCCCGATTTATCCCACCATCGGCGACGAAGAATACAGCTATATCCTCGAACATGCCGAAATTCATTTGCTGTTGGTTGGCGACCGTAAATTGTACGAAAAATTAAGTCCAATTGCCGCCAGTTTACCCGAAATTGCTCACATCTATACATTCGAAGAGGTAGCCGGAGCCCCTAATTTTGAAGAAATAATCGAATTAGGTAAATCGCATCAGGAAGAACTGAAAGAACAACTGGAGCAGATTAAGAAGGATGTTGATCCGGAAGATCTGGCCACAATCATATACACTTCAGGAACAACGGGAGTTCCAAAAGGAGTAATGCTTACCCATACCAACCTGGTATCGAATTTCGTAGCACATTCGAAAATGCACAATCTGGGCAAAGACCACCACGTTATTAGTTTTTTGCCACTGTGTCATGTCTACGAACGAAGCGTAAACTATCACTTTCAGTACAAAGGAATGGGTATTTATTACGTAGGAAATCTGGGTCAGATTGTTTCGGCAATCAAGGAAATCAAACCGCACATGTTTAATTCGGTTCCACGTTTGCTCGAACGTGTTTACGATGGATTTGTATCGAAAGGCAAAGAACTTACCGGATTGAAAAAAGTGATTTATTTCTGGGCATTAAACCTTACCCGCCACTTCGAATACAACAAAAAATATAACCTTTTCCTGAAAATCAGGATTAAACTGGCCGACAAGCTTATCTATTCGAAATGGAGAGAAGCGCTTGGCGGTAATATTGTTTATGTTGTTTCAGGAGGTGCTGCGCTTCAACCAAGGATTGCCCGAGTTTTGGGAATGGCCGGAATGCTGAACCTTGAAGGTTACGGACTGACAGAAACCTCACCCGTAATATCAGTAAACAACCCGAATTCGAAAGTAATGAAGATTGGAACTGTGGGCGAAGTTTTGCCCGGAGTTGAGGTGAAATTTGGAGAGGATGGCGAAATTCTGGTGAAAGGTCCCGGAGTGATGAAAGGCTATTACAAAGCACCGGATTTAACTGCCGAGGTAATTGATGAAGATGGCTGGTTTCATACCGGCGATATTGGCATACTAGACGAAGGCAAATACCTGAAAATTACCGACCGTAAAAAGGAAATGTTCAAGCTCTCTGGCGGTAAATACATTGCCCCGCAAATGATTGAGAATAAGATTAAAGGTTCGTTTTTCATCGAACAGGTGATGGTGATTGGCGCCAGCGAGAAGTTTGCCAGTGCACTGATTTCTCCAAACTTTGCTTATTTGCATGACTGGTGTAGCCAAAGGAGAATTCATTTTCAGGACAATGAAGATTTAATTCTTAAACCAGAAGTAATTGCCCAACTTCAAAAAGAGGTGGCTGCGATAAACAAAACCCTGGGCGAACACGAAGAAATCAAACGTTTCCGATTGGTGAGCGACGAATGGACTCCGCAAAGTGGTGAGTTATCGCCAACCTTAAAGCTGAAACGAAACTATTTGGCAGCAAAATACAAATCGATTATCGACGAAATTTACTCTGTATCAAAAAGCCAGACCGCCGGCCGACCCAGACTTCCCAAAATAAACCTGAATTTCGACATCAACGAGTTTATAAAAAGGTTGAAGCTGTAAAATCAAAATACGGCTTAATCATATTGAATACCCGAAAACTATTTACACATCGTTTTCGGGTATTCTGTTTTGTAAAAAACACCAGCATGTTTAACATGACAACCATTTCTGCAAACATGCTGTGAAAAACTTAACCATGATTGCCATATTTAGCAACATGACACCTTCCAAACCAACATGACAGCGAAAAACGGAACAAGGCGAGTAAAAATGGACGATTCAGCAGCAGCTATATGATTATCCCCGAAAGGGTTTAGAACCCTTTCGGGGATAACAGAGCATAAAATAAAGCTGCTTAACAGGCGCGAAAGCTCAGAAAAGTGGTTTATATTTGGTTATATTTATTAGTTAGCAACCATATTAAAATGACAACAGCAATCGCATATATATTTGAATACCGAATTATTCCATATGTTTGGTAATGTTTTTAAGGTTTAAAGCACTCCCGCCAATAATCCGAATCAAACATTTCTTCGATCCTGTTTGTTACTTCCTGAAAATATAACTATGAAAACATCACACATTTATCCGGGAGCACACACTTTAAACACGTACATTACCATTAAGGATTGCAGTGCAGCAATCGAGTTTTACAAAAAAGCCTTTGGGGCAAAAGAATGTGGCCGTTTACTGATGCCTAATGGCCTGATTGGTCATGCTGAAGTTGAGATTGAAGGTTCGTTACTGATGATGGCCGACGAAAATATTGAATGGGGAAATGTAAGTCCACAAACCATTGGTGGAAATCCGATGTCTTTTGGACTGTATGTACAAGATGTAGATGCGGCATTTCGGAAAGCCATTGATGCCGGTGCAACTGAGGTAATGCCTGTTGCCGATATGTTCTACGGCGACCGCGTAGGTCAAATCATGGATCCGTTTGGGTATAAGTGGATGATTACCACCCACCAGGAAGATGTAAGTTTTGAAGAGATGCAAAAACGATCGGATCAAATGTTTTCCGGGCAATAAATAAAATATCCAAATGAACCCGAACGCTCCATCCACCACAGACGAGTATATCGCAAGCTTTCCGGACGATATACAACTGATCTTGAATAAAGTCAGGGCAACGATCAGGCAGGCAGCGCCTGATGCAGAAGAATCCATTGGCTATGGAATGCCGGCTTATAAATTAAAAGGGAAACCGCTGGTCTATTTTGCCGGATATAAAGGCCACGTCGGATTTTATGCTACTCCCTCCGGACATACCGAATTTGCCAAAGAACTATCCAAATACAAGCAAGGAAAAGGTTCTGTCCAGTTTCCACTCGACCAGCCAATCCCGTATGACCTCATCGCCCAAATTGTAGAGTTTCGTGTAATCGAAAATCTGGAAAAGGGAAAGAAGAAGAAATAGTTCTAAAACAAAAAGTTCCAAATTTCAGGTTGAATCAACCTGAAATTTGGAACTTGAAACTTGGAACTTTTTATTTTAGTTTCTTCTGCGTCTTGGACGGTCGCCACGGTCGTTAAAACCACCTTCACGGCGACCTTCGCGGTAACCACCTCCGCCACGGTATCCACCGCCACCACTGCGGCTTTCACTGCGGAACGATCCACCACCTTCACTACTGGCTTCCTGTCCTGCAGTCGATTCAACCCGACCAATGTTAATCACATGACCTTCAATCACTACATTATTCAGCGCTTTAACTAAATCGCGCTCGAAGTTGCTGTCAATCTCGAAGAATGAGAATTTACGCTGAATATCAATCTTGCCAATTTCGATGTTACGTCGGCCCGAATATTCGTTAATCATGCCGATCAGACCCGAAGCATTCAGGTTCTGTTTTTTTCCGGCATTAATAAACAGTTTGGTGAATTGCAGACGATCGCCACCACGTTCGTTGCGCGAAGCAAACTGATCGCGTGGAAGCTCTGATTTGATATTCAGATCGCGTGCATTTTTATAGTAAGCGAGTAATTCGTTGAATTCAAGTGATACAAAGTGTTTCACAATATCGCTGGTCGACATTCCTTCGAATTTTTCCAAAATCTGGGGAAGATAATTTCCGATCTGCGATTCGTTAATCTCTACATTTTGAACACGGTCGATAAGATGGAACAATTGTTTTTCGCAAATTTCGTCTCCTCCGGGAACCATTTTCCGTTCGAACTTCTTACGCGAAAGTTTTTCGATCTGCTTTAAACGACCGGTTTCTTTCATGTTTATGATGGTAACCGAAATTCCGCTTTTGCCAGCTCTTCCAGTACGTCCGCTTCGGTGAATATATACTTCCGGATCGTCAGGCATCGAATAGTTGATCACATGGCTCAATTCAGTTACGTCCAATCCACGTGCTGCCACATCGGTAGCAATAAGCATTTGCAACTGTTTCGAGCGAAAACGGGCCATTACCTGGTCGCGCTGAGCCTGCGAAAGGTCGCCATGCAAAGCATCAGCATTGTAACCGTCGGCCATAAATTGCTCGGCCACTTCGCGGGTTTCCATTCGGGTCCGGCAAAACACAATGGCATAACAATCAGGATAATTGTCGGCAATACGTTTCAGCGTTGCATATTTATCTTTGGCATGAACCACATAATAGTGGTGCTCTACGTTTTCGGCTCCGGCGTTGCGCTTTCCAACCGACATTTCCAGCGCATTGTTCAGGTATTTCGATTTAATTTCTGAAATACCCAAAGGCATGGTAGCCGAGAAAAGCAAAGTTTGTTTCTCTGCGGGAGTAGTTGATAAAATCGCATCCAGTTCTTCTTTGAAACCCATGGTCAGCATTTCGTCGGCTTCGTCTAAAATCAGCCAGCGAATGGCTGAGATGTTTAGGATTTTCCGGCGAATTAAGTCATGAACACGGCCGGGAGTGCCTACAACAATCTGTCCTCCTGATTTTAATTCCCTGATTTGTTTGGTAATATCGGCACCGCCATAAACTGCAATGCTTTTAAAACCTGGAATAAACTTGGAAAAATTGTCGAGGTCGCGTGTGATTTGCAAACACAACTCGCGGGTTGGGCATAGAATTAGCGACTGTACCTCTTTGACCTGCATTGAGATATTGTTAATAACGGGCAGTCCGAATGCAGCAGTTTTACCTGTACCGGTTTGTGCTAAAGCCACTAAATCCTGGGTTGATGTAATCAGGTGAGAAATGGTTACTTCCTGAATAGGCGTAGGGTTAACGAACCCCATT
>JAFLKN010000040.1 GCA_019163175.1 Prolixibacteraceae bacterium
CACTTTTTGCTAAAAAACAAAACAGTTATACCGTGCTTGGAGCCACAATATTGTCGCTAGCCATATCACTTGGTTTTAAATTTTTATTTCCTGCAATTACCGGGAATTCGCTGTCAAGAGCTACTGAGATGGTGGTGGGAGTGCTTGTTCCGGTATCAATTATTGTCCTTTTCGAGATTTGGTTACGCCTGAAAAATAGTCCTGCCACTGAGTATGAAAATTACCAGCACTACTTATCTGTAAAGGCCTCACACGAACTGGACACACCTGATACAACCGGATCATCGGCAGATGAAAATAAATTTGGGAAACGCATGATTGCCATCGGAATTTTAGCCACCGGATTAATTATTTGCGTTTTAGGAATATTGGCAGCCAACGGAAAAGTCTACGTTTTAGGCATGTCTTTTCTTTTGCTACTGATTGGATTACGAATACTATTCAAAACACTCAAATAGAATAACTTATATATTTATGAGACAAGAAATTTCATCCTCTGAAAAACGGGGAAATACGTTAGTTATGCTCCAATCCGATCTGGTTGTGGTTGGTGGAGGAATGGCCGGAACCTGCGCTGCAATTACCGCTGCGCGCAACGGAATTAAAGTGATTCTGGTTCAGGACAGACCGGTGCTGGGTGGAAATGGATCGAGTGAAGTACGGCTTTGGATTTTGGGAGCTACTTCGCATCTGGGCAACAACAATCGCTGGAGTCGCGAAGGTGGGGTAATCGATGAAATTCTGGTCGAAAACCTATACCGTAACAAAGAGGGTAACGTCCTAATTTTCGACACTATCTTGCTCGAAAAGGTAAAGGAAGAACAGAATATCACGCTGTTGCTGAATACAATTGTTTTTGATCTGGAGAAAAAGGATGAGGTGAATATCTCATCAGTTAAAGCTTTTTGCAGCCAGAATTCAACCGAATACATTTTGAGTGCCCCTTTATTTTGTGATGCTTCGGGAGACGGAATTGTTGGATTTAAAGCAGGTGCTTCATTCCGAATGGGCGCTGAAATAAAATCAGAATTTGGCGAAGGATTCACTCCAACTGCTGAATACGGAGAACTTTTGGGACACACCATGTATTTCTACAGCAAGGATGCCGGCAAACCGATAAAATATGTTGCGCCTTCGTTTGCGTTAAAGGATATTACTAAAATACCGAAATTCAAAAGTATTAAAACCGGCCAGATGGGTTGTAATTTCTGGTGGTTCGAGTTTGGAGGAAGAGGAGATACCATTCACGATACCGAAGAAATTAAATGGGAACTCTGGAGTGTGATTTACGGAGTTTGGGATTACATTAAAAACTCCGGAAAATTTCCTGAATCAGAAAATCTGACACTCGAATGGGTGGGTACTATTCCGGGCAAGCGCGAAAGCCGCCGATTTGAAGGACCTTATATGCTGAAGCAGCAGGATATCGTAGAACAAACTCATTTTTACGATGCTGTTTCATTTGGTGGTTGGGCCATCGATTTGCATCCGGCTGACGGAGTTTTCTCCGAACTTCCCAGCTGCAACCAATACCATTCAAAAGGAATTTACGAAATTCCATACCGTTGTTTCATCAGTAAAGACATTCAGAATCTTTTCATCGCCGGACGCCTGATCAGCACTTCGCATGTAGCTTTTGGTTCAACCCGGGTGATGGCTACATCTGGTCATGGTGGGCAGGTTGTTGGAATGGCCGCGGCATTGTGCAGTCAATCAGGACTAAATCCTGCTGATTTTATTGACCCAGACAACATCAGTGTTCTTCAAAACAAATTGAATGTTTCCGGCCAAAGTATCCCGGGACTGCCGATTGATCAAGGTAAGAATCTGGCCGCTTCCGCAAATATTGAAGTTTCAAGCGAGTTGATATTCGATCAACTTCCGTTCGATGGCGAATGGTTTGATCTGAAAACCGCTGCAGGTCAGTTGTTGCCACTGAAAAAGGATATTCAGTACAGCTTTGAAGTTAAGGTTGATGCCGGTTCTGCCTCTTTCCTGGAAGCCGAATTGCAGGTCAGTTCTAAAGTATTCAATTACACGCCTGATGTTTTGCTTGAAAAACTGAGCATTGAACTGATACCGGGAGTTCAAACGGTAAGGATTCCTTTTACAGCCACGCTTGCAGAAGATCAGTATGCCTTTTTGATTTTCAGGCAGAATCCGGATGTAAAGATCCGTTGCAGCGAAAAACGCATCTCCGGAATTGTTTCAGTTTTCAATAAAACCAATCCTGCAGTAAACAACTATGGCAAACAAACTCCTCCTGAACATAGTGGTTTCGATTCGTTTGAGTTCTGGTGTCCCGATCGCCGCCCGAAGGGTCAGAACCTTGCTATGACGATTTCGCCCGCATTGACTTGCTATTCCGCAGAAAATGTAACAAACGGTTTTACCCGTCCATACCTGAGTACAAATGCCTGGGTAGCCGATTGGCAAGACCAAAATCCTTCCTTAACTTTAAAATGGGACGAGCCGAAAAACATTCATTCGGTAGCTCTCTTCCTCGATACCGATTTTGATCATCCGATGGAATCCTCACAAATGGGCCATCCGGAAGATGTGATTCCATTCTGTATTCAGAACTACAGAATACTGGATGAAAAAGGAAATCTCCTTTTTGAAAAAACAGATAATCATCAGACTATCAACCGTTGGATACCCGAAAATGGCATCCTGACGAAACTCTTGAAATTCGAATTCGAACATGCGAATTCGAATGTACCTGCGTCAATTTTTGAAATATATATTGATTAATCTTCCTAAATTTAACTTTTAAAAACTATGAAAAAAGTCTTTTCGCTACTCATTTTGTTGCTCTCTTTTGCGGTGCTGTTTGCACAGGAAAAGAGTGTTGCCGGACGTGTGACCGACGAAAACTCGGAGGCAATTCCTGGTGTGACTGTGGTTGTTAAAGGTACCACTAAGGGTACTATTACTGATTTTAACGGAAATTTTAAAATCTCTGTTCCCGTTGGGAAAACCGTAGTTCAATTTTCTTTTGTCGGTTTCGAGAGTCAGGAGCTGGATGTAAGTAATACAAGTACAGTAAACCTTAAACTGAAACAATCGACCATTGGATTGGATGAGGTTGTTGCAGTAGGTTATGGAACACAAAAAAAGGTAACCATGTCAGGATCAGTAACTACTGTAACTTCAAAAGAGTTATTGAAAGCACCTGTAGCTAACATGGCAGTAGCTTTAATTGGCCGGACACCAGGATTAACCACTTATCAGAAAAGCGGTCAGCCGGGTGCAGATGGGGTTACGCTTCGTATCCGGGGAATGGGAACAACGAACAATACTGACCCCTTAATTCTGGTGGATGGTGTTGAAAGGGATTTTACCCAACTTGATGCAAACGAAATTGAAAGTTTTTCTATTTTAAAAGATGCTTCCTCTACTGCTGTTTATGGTGTTCGCGGTGCAAACGGTGTAATCATTGTTATTACGAAAAAGGGGGTACAGGGTCCTGCTAAAATAAGCATTACTTCCAATTTATCGATTCAGCAGCCGACCCGTCTGCCTTCGAAATATTCTTCGGTTGATTTTGCCCGCCTTTATAACGAGGCCCAGTTGAATGATAACCCGCTTGCGACACCTACTTTTTCCGCGTCGGATTTGGAAAAATACGCGAGTGGAGTTGATCCTATTGAATACCCAAATACCGATTGGAAAAAGGTAGCCATTAAACCTCTGGCACTTCAGCAACAGCATAATATAACGATTAGCGGAGGTACGAAAAAGACCAGGTATTTTACCTCAATCGGATATTTTACCCAGAACGGGTTAATGAAAGATATGGCAAAAGAAGTTGAAGGACGCGCCTTAAATACAAATTATAATTATGACCGGTTTAACCTCAGGTCAAATGTTGATGTGGATGTTACCAACACAACCAAAATCGGCGTTATGGTTAGTGGTGTGATTCAGAATACCGCCACGCCTAATTTTGATTGGGGGTCAGTACTTGGATCTTCACCTGTCTCTTATCCTATCATTTATGATCATAAGTTAGTCGTTGGAACCAGATATGTGGCAAAAGGAAGTGTGATGGCAGTTAATTTTGGTTCTCAGGAGAATAATTCCAACAAAATTGCCCTTACAATGACTTTTAACCAGAAACTGGATTTTATTACCAAAGGTCTTTTAGCCAGGGGATTGGTGTCATACGACAGTTATTACCTGCAAGGTGTAAACCGTGGTCAGAGTGCTGGGCAATACAGTGTTGTATATCAGCCCGATGCAAGTGGCAATATCGTGCAGCAACTAGTCCATGATGACAGATCATTGCTAGTTACTGTTGGCGCGCCAACCTACAGCAGGAATCGGAGTACTCACTCAGAAGCGGCTATTGAATACAAAAACTCATTTGGCAGTCACCATGTCGGTGGGTTGGCGTTAGTAACATTAGACAAAAAGTGGTACACCGCCTCAACATATATTTCTATACCACAAACTTACAGTGGCGTTGTAGGTCGTTTAACTTATGACTATAATTTGAAATACATTGCCGAAATAAATCTTGGGTATAATGGTTCTGAAAATTTCCCTGCCAACCATCGTTTTGCCTTGTTCCCCGCTGTTTCTATAGGTTGGAATGTATCAGAAGAGGCATTTATAAAAAATATAATCAGTCCGGATATCTTAAATAAACTAAAGATCAGGGGCTCGTATGGGATTGTAGGAAATGATGCTACCGGAGGTCGTCGTTTTATGTATTTAGACGCTGAATATACTTCGGGTGGTGGTGCTATGTTTGGAAACTCTACTTCGACTGCTTATTCAGGATATATTGAGGGTAAATTAGGGAATCCATTGGTAACATGGGAAACGGCTACCAAACAAAATCTTGGTTTTGAATTGGCTATGTTTAAAAACAGGTTCACGCTAAATGCGGATATATTTAAAGAAGATAGAAAGGATATACTATCTACGCGCAACTCCTTGCCAATCCATATTGCAACAGTAACACAAGATGTGTTCAACCTCGGACGGGTCAAAAATCACGGATTCGAGCTCGAAGCAAAATGGCAACAGGATATTGGTAAATTCAATTATTTTATTGGTGGAAATTATTCTTTTGCAAGAAACCAGATTATTAATATCGATGAAGTAATGGATCCAAATAATCCAAATACCTGGAGGACTGGTCGTCGGATCGGAGAAAACTTCGGATTAATTGCAGATGGATTCTTTAACAACAAGGATGAAGTGACGCGCGGGCCGGTTATGGGTGTCCCAACTCCTGGAGAAGCTCGTTATATCGACGTAAACGGAGACGGAATAGTAACAGTGAAGGATGTAACACCGATCGGGAATCCTGAATTTCCGGAAATAAACTATGGATTCAGTTTCGGTGGTGGATACAAAGGTTTTGATATATCATTCCTGTTTCAGGGAACTGAAAACACTTCCAAAATATTGTCCGGCAGGTTTCAGCAACCATTCGCCGGACAGGAGGGTATTATGTTGGCAGAGGTGCAACAGGAGCGATGGGCCCCTGATAATATGATGAATGCATCCAGACCCAAACTGACCCTAAACTATGCAAACCCAACAAGTTATTTAGCCTCTACGATGTGGATGAGGGATGGTTCCTATTTGCGTCTCCGAAACGTTGAAATTTCATATCGTTTTGAAGGTAAACAAATCAAAAAAGTATTAAGAATTGAAGGTTTACGATTATATGTAAATGGTCAGAACCTGATCACCTGGGATAAATTAAAATATATTGACCCTGAAGGAGACACGAATAACAACTGGACTTATCCGCAGTTGAAGATCTTTAATTTAGGATTGAAAGTTGATTTTTAACTTATATATCATAATAGTATGAAAAATTTTAGTATATTAATCGCAACTTTATTAATGCTGTCGATCACTTCGTGCAGCGACAAAATGGAGTTTCCACAAGCTGCAACTTTTAATTTGGAATCTGTATTCTCTAAATACTCCAATGCTGAAAAGATGCTTTTTGATATGTATAACTATCCAATTCCAATGAATTTTGATACGCGTGATTTTGGATCGGCTGGTACCCGTATGGCAGGAGGAACATTTGCAAGCGCGTTGACCGATGAAGGCCAACCACTTGACATTCAACAGGGATACCAGGTGCAACGTTATTATAACGGAAATGTAGAGCCGAGTACCTGTGCTTCCTGGTCCAGTGCTTACAAGGGAGAAGATGACTATTCGCTTAAATGGAAGACAATCCGAAAGGCTTATGTGTTGATTGACAATATAGACAAAGTCCCGAATTCAACTTTTCCAACGAATGACGGTATATCACCGGAAGATAAAAAAGAGCGTATTAAAGCAGAATCCAAGCTGATGATTGCCCTGGTATATTTCGAAATGCTGAAACGTTATGGAGGAGTACCTATAATAAAAGGGGCTTATTCAGCCGTTGCCGATTATGAATCTATGAAAGTAAAAAGATCTACTTTCCAGGAGACCTATGATTTTACCATTAATTTACTGGACGAGGTGATGACCAAATATGCAGATAAATTGCCTGCCAATTTAGCATTTTCTACAAATGGAAACGTTGAATATGGTCGGTTTCCGATGAGTTTTGCTTATGCGTTGAAGGCCAGAGTTCAGTTATACGCTGCCAGTCCTCTGTTTAACACAGACCGTCCCTATTCTACAGCGTTGGGCTCCAATTCCAATCTGATTTGTTTTATGAATTACGACAAAGAGCGTTGGAAGAAAGCGGCAGATGCTGCCACGGCAGCTATCAATTATTGCCTTGCAAACGGATATAAGGTCGTAGACGATCCAACCATGCGGGCTAATGCCATGAATTACACGGTGGCCAATATTGAATACCCAGTAAAAGGTAACACAGAGGTGATTTGGGGTATTTCGCAGGCACCAGGCATCAATTGGGGTTACTATAATTCTGTACGAGGGTCCACTATATATGGATATGGAGCTAATTTGGTCCCTCTAAATCAAGTGGAACGTTACGAATTAAAAGCTGCAACATCAGGACAATATAAATCATGGGATACTCCTCAATCATTTAATATAGATGCGGTTCCAGCAGGTTCTACAGCCATTCAGGGTGATAAAATTGTTGCCATTGCTGCACGCAAACCTTATGAAGGCCTTGATCCGCGAATGGAAGCCTCAATCGTTTTTAACGGTCTAATTGATTACTCTACCCTTTTCGTAATCGATTTTGCAGATGCCTATACCGATAATGGAGTGGCTTTTGCCACCCGAAACGGGGCATATTCAAAAGCGAAACAGGGCACAACAATTGTTCAATATGTTCGAAAGTTTGAGCGCGGATACGAGACACAGTTGAATTCGTGCCGCCCTTTGAATATCTACATGCGAATGGCTGAATTGTATCTGATTCGTGCAGAAGCCCTGAATGAATACAATGGACCCCAACAGCAGATTTATGATGACTTAAATTTTATCAGAACCCGTTCTGGTATGCCCAATGTGAAAACTGGTGTAATGCAGGACGAGATGCGTGACATCATCGCACACGAACGTTGCGTTGAGATGTTTTGTGAAGATCAACGCTGGTTCGACTTGCGAAGAACCCTGAAATCGGAACAAAAAATTCCCGTAAACATCTACAGACCACTGATACGAAAATGGTACCATACAACCACCGACAACTGGCCTTATAAAATTACATACGATAAGCAGCTCTACAGTACACGTGTATGGTTCAACAAGTGGTATATGAATCCGTTTCCCTCGCAGGAGGTTGATAAAGGCTACGGACTGATTCAAAATCCGGGTTGGTGATAACTATCATAACTAAAAACATAATTATAATGAAAATGACAGTTCTAAAATATAAAAAGGGCAATTTTCTCAGAAATGTGCGGATAATCATCTGTGGGACTTTCCTGACAGTAGGAAGTGCCTATGCCCAGAATGTTAATGTCAAGGGAGTTGTAGAAGATGAAACAGGAAAAATAATAAGCAGTGTGTTGATAAACACCGGAAATAAAACCGACACAACTGATATTATGGGACAGTTCGAGTTAGATGCAAGTGTAGGTCAGTTGATAACCATCAGTAAATCCGGATTTCTTCCTCGTAAGGTAAAGGCAGCTTTGAGATTGACCGTAACACTTTCTCCTGACTCCAGGAGTAAAAATGTGGAAATGTTGTATGAAAATCGGCCAGCACAGGAGATTACTTCATCTGTATCAACTTTGGGAAGTAAAGCTATAGCTCAGAATTCGGTATTGGCCTTTGGTAATGCGCTATACGGACGAATCCCAGGATTGAATGTGTTGCAGGCTGACGGTGAACCTGGAGATGACTATCCCACTTTCTTCATCAGGGGCGCACATTCGTTTACAGGATCAAACGCTCCAATAGTATTGGTTGACGGATTTGAGCGTGACTTTAACACCTTAACTGTAAATGAAGTTGAGAGCGTTTCTGTATTGAAAGATGCAGCAGCTACTGCGCTTTATGGAATGGATGGGGCAAACGGAATCATTCTTGTAACTACTAAACGAGGATTTTCGAATAACGAAAAGGCGTCAGTGGAATTTAAACTTGAATACGGAGTGAAGACACCAACCCGGTTACCAAAGCTTTACGGCTCATATGATTATGCCCGTTTTTACAATATGGCACAGAAGAATGACGGTGTAACAAACCTGCTTTATAGTGATACCCAATTGGAAGGATATCGATTGAAAACAGATTCAATGCTTTATCCCGATGTAAATTGGTTTGATCAGACTATTCGGGAATTTTCTCCTACAAAGACTTATACAGTAGATTTTCGTGGAGGAAACCAGGTTGCCAAATACTATGTGACCGTTGGAATGGAAAACGATGAAGGTATTTTCAAGAATGCAAATCAAGATTTATATAACGCAAACAGAAAACTCGATCGGATCAATTTTCGTTCAAATTTGGATATAAATGTTACCAAACGACTCTCAATTCGCATGGACCTTGCCGGACGTCTTGAAAACGTAAACTATCCGACAAACAGTTCCGCTGCTATTTTTAATAACCTATTTACTTATCACCCCAATACTGCTCCAATTTTTGTAGCGCCGGGTGTTTATGGTGGTACGAATACTTACCGGAATAATCCTGTTGCCTACTTGAAAGAAGCAGGTTATGGTGTGACGCACCGACGCCTTTTTCAATCAAATATCATTGGCAAATATGATTTTTCGGATTTGGTCAAAGGTTTGGCATTGGGTATCAGAACAACATTTGACAATTTCTACACAGTATCGGATGGTTATACGAAAACATACGCGGTAACCGAAGTTTTAGGCCGGAATACTGATGGAACTCTTAATCTAAGTGCTCCTTATGGGATCAATAGTAACCTGGTTTCGACTGGTCCTACTGATAACGCGCAAAAACGTTCAAATAACCTGGAGTTTTTTGGTGAATTCAAACGTACATTTGGTAAACACAATTTGGAAGCCATAACCATGTATCATCAGGATAATTATGTGGTTTCATCAGACTTCCCTGCCAGGCGTATGGGCGTTTCAGGAAAAATATCATATGGATATAATCAGAAATATTTTGTTGATCTGGCAGCACAGTACGGGGCTTCAGAAGCCTTCAAACGCGGAAGCAGATTTGGACTTTTCCCGGCTATTTCGGGTGCATGGGTGGTTTCATCAGAAAATTTCATGAAAAACTTCACTCCTGTTTCTTATCTGAAACTGAGAGCTTCAACAGGTTTGGTAGGCAATCAGAGGGTTGGTGGTACACGTTTTGGCTACAGAACGCTTTACAATACAAATGGCACGGAGATGCCTATCGGTAATACCAATCTCACCTGGGAAAAATCATTCAAAACTGACATCGGACTCGATGCAACACTTTTCAAAGAGGTGCAATTGATGTTCAATTATTTCAGCGAATTTCGCGATGATATCCTGAACTCGGGAGATGCATTGATGCCGAGTTATTTCGGAAACTCATTCGGATATACCAATTATGGACAGACGAGTTCAAAAGGATTCGAAGCGGGTATTTCCAAAAGTCATCAGTCAGCTGATTGGGGATATAGTATAGGTTTCAATGCAGCACTGATCCGGAATAAGGTAGAGAGAATGAGTGAGGTCACTCAGGAATACGCTTATCTTTACAAACAGGGATTGCCTATTGGACAACGTTTTGGATTGGTAGACTTGGGGTTATTCCAGTCACAGGATGAAATAGATCATGCGCCTTATCAATCATTTGGTAAAGTGATTCCCGGTAGCATTCGCTACCAGGATACCAACAACGATAAAGTCATTGATAGTAAAGATTATGTTGCTATCGGCCAGGATCAGTCTATTCCGGAGTGGGAAATGAGCCTTAATCTTGGTTTTAATTTCAAAGGCTTCTACCTGGATGCAAATTTTCAGGGACAGGTTGGTCGTGATGTAAATCTGCGTGGTGCAACTTATAGTACGGCTCCGCTCTATGCGGGAAAGAATGTAACCACTTTTGTTAAGAACCCATGGACTCCGGAAACGGCGGCAACAGCAGACTACCCCAGTCTTACATTAGAAAATGCCGTAAACAATTTCCAGAATTCGACTTACTGGTTTCGTAACGGCGATTTTATTCGTCTGCGAACGCTGGAGGTAGGTTACAATATACCTAAAAGTCTGATTAGTAAACTTAAAATGAGCGCTGCGAATATCTATTTGAGAGGGATGAATGTCTTTACACTCGATCACCTCGGTTACTTCGACCCGGAAGTTTTAGAGGGTTATCCGGTCATGAAATCTTACAACCTTGGTGTCAACTTTAAATTTTAATACAAACTGATTATGAAACTGATAAATAAATTAGGTGTCTTACTGTTTGCAACCGTTGCCTTTTCATCCTGCCAGAAATATCTGGATCCCTGGGAATACACGTTGCTTACAGAAAAGCAGGCATTCACTGTAGCCAGCTATATGGATGCTATGCCAAATTCGGCTTATGGTATCCTTTCAGAAAATTTTACCGGGATATATATGCCGAATGCTACCGATGAGGCAGAAAATGTAAATGAATTGGATGCTACTCAGGCATTCAACAGCGGCTCATGGAATAAATTCAATAACCCCGATGATTACTGGGCGAACGCCTTTAAGGGGATTCGGGTTATAGACGATTTTTTGAATGGTACCGATACAACTTCCTGGAGTGAGTTTCAGTATTCTAATCCTACTTTGTATAATACCCGGCTTAAATCCCTGTGCCGCGACCGTGGTGAGATGCGTTTTCTGCGTGCCTTTTTCTATTTTGAGTTAATGAAACGTTACGGTGATGTCCCTTTAATTAAAGATAAGGTCGATTTGACAACTGTCGATATTTCGAAGTACCCACGTATGCCTGTAGATTCGATTATTGAATTTATCGCCAAAGAAATAGATATTTGCACGAGTCGCGGAGCATATGCGCTTACCCAGACTCAAAAAGATGAATTGATGAAAAACAATAAAAAGGCGCTTCCTTCTCCTTACCGGGATACAATAGCCGTTTACTATGCAAGCACTGGCACTGATGCAGCACGTCAGGGACGGGCCACATTAGGTTCAGCACTGGCATTGAAGGCAAAAGCGTTGGTATATGCAGCCAGTCCGCAATTCAATCCTACAGGCAATGTGGAAAAGTGGAAAAGAGCGGCTCTGGCATGTAATGATGTAATGAAACTTCCCGCTAAATATTATAGCCTTCAATCAACCTATGCTGCTTTATTCCAGATGAAAACAGTCTGGAGCAATGAATTCTTGTTTGCCCGCAAATTCGGTGTTTTCAATTCCTTCGAAGTAGCCAATTTCCCGGTTTCTATTCCTGGTGGAAAGACGGGCACTTGTCCTACTGCAGATTTAGTGGATGATCATGAGATGTTGGACGGAACTCCTTTTAGCTGGTCAAATCCGCTTCATGCGGCAAATCCTTATAATAACCGCGACCCTCGGCTTAAACTAAACATTTTGACCAACTTGGATAAGTTTAATGCGGTTACTCCGATAGAGTGCTGGACAGGTGGTAGTGCTGGTCCCAATGTGTTTCTGGGTACTAAAACTGGATATTACCTTAAAAAGTATGTAAATCAAGCGCTTGACCTGACAAAAGGCCAAACCGGTGCAAAAATCCTGTCAGTTATGCGTTTAGGCGAATTCTACCTTTTCTATGCGGAAGCTATGAATGAAGCATACGGTCCTGATGCCGACCCGATGGGATACGGAATGACGGCACTGGCTGCCATTAATAAGATCCGCAACGGACGTACTGATGTTAAAATGCCATCATTGTTGCCAGGTTTATCGAAAGAGGCATTTCGCCAAAAATTAATGCACGAGCGGAGGATTGAACTGGCTTTCGAAAATGCTCGCTACTGGGATTTACGCCGGTGGAAAATAGCCGAAAACTATCTCAACGGGGATATCCATGGAGTTGAAATCACGAAGGTAAGTGATGTGCCATTGACGTTTAATTACCAAACTAAAGTAGTGGAAAAAAGGGTATTCGATGGGACTAAAATGTATTTGTATCCAATTCCTCAAACAGAAATCGAAAAGGCTTCAGGGGTGCTTACTCAAAATCCAAACTGGTAAATCGTATAAAATTTTTAATTATGAAACTATCATATTTCAGAACAACAACGTTGTTCGTCCTTTCTTTTTTTCTCTTCGTTTCGTGTGAAAAAAAGCTTCAAACAGAATTTGGCAATTCAAATATCTACTTTTCCAACATCAGTCCTGTTATGTCTTTTAAGGGCACTGAAACGCTCAGTAACATTTCATCCCAGGCAGATACCACTGTTTTGTTGGTCGGTGTCTATCGAAGCGGAATTGTGGAGAATCTTCAGGAGATTACTGTTACACTGGCAATAGACAGTGCCTACCTTCAGTCTATTATTGTTGCTGCACAAACGGTTTTACCGTCAGCTATGACTGACATGATGACCAAATACAAGAGTTCCAAAGCATTTGGCAGTAGTATGTTTAGTATCCCTGCTACGGTGGTTATTCCTCAGGGAGAACGAAAGGTGACAGTTCCGGTAACGATTCGGAAATCTCGCATAAAGCTTTATGATAATACTTATTTTAATTACTCCCCGGCTGATTTTGCAAATGCAAATATCATTAAAAATCGTATGATGCTATTGCCTATTAAAATAACGGCAACTTCGGAGCTTCCTATTCTTGAAGCCCAGCAACGTTGTACTCTTCAAATTACAAAATCGCTTGTAATTTTGTAAGGCAAAACTCAGAATCGGGAATAAACGATTAATTGTAAATGTAAATCATTATTTAACCGACCCAGGTTGGTTAAATGATGATTTACTTGTCTGATAAAAAGAGACTAATTCAATTTAATATTGAAATTTGTATACATATTATTTAGTTAAAACTGGTGTATTATGAGAACAGCATTCTTTTTAGGTTTAACAATAATGACACTTACATTTGTTGTTCAAGCGGTAAAATCGCAACCTCCATCAAAGGAGTATCAACTCTTATATGAAGATAATTTTGCAGCAACTAAAATCAATGAATCGGACTGGAATTATCGTTTAGGTCCACGAACGGGTGTTGGTATTGACGGATTAAATTTAAAGGAAAATGTTTATCTGGCTGACAGCGCACTACATATTGCTATAAAACAGGAAATGATCAAAGGGAAACTGGAAAATACTGGTGGAGGGATTATTAGCAAACATCAGTTTGGCTATGGGTATTATGAAACTTTATCCAAACCATTTATGGCGGGTCGCGGGATCCATTCGGCTTTTTGGCAGGCAGGTGGTAGTGTACCGAATAACAGGATTTTTGAAATTGATTCGTATGAAATTGATAGCAAATCACCAATGGGATGTAACAACCTTTATGTGCATAATGCGCCATTGCCATTTAAAGAAGTACCATGGCCTTGCCGTGCAAATGTGCCGTTTTCATTCAGAGAAGATGGCTGGTTTCTTGATGCTTATGAATATACTCCTGAGGGAGTTGTTTTTTATGATAATGGTAAAGTAGTTGCTAAAGCTGAATGGAATGAACTTACGGCTGCCCAGGTGGTTTGGTTAACTGCTTTGAATGGTGTTGGTAAAGTTGATGCAGATAAGTTACCCGGTGAAACAGTGTTTAAATATTTCAGGTATTATGCCAAACCTTATCCCGGGATTAACTTATTGCCCAATGGTAATTTTGAATACAACTATGACAATGTAAGTGCCAATCAGCCCATTGCATGGCAGATAAAAGAAACGGAACCCTCCGTTTTAATTAAAAATACGGATGCTAAAAAGGATAGATATTTCCTTCGAATATCAAATAATTCGAAAAAATTTGAAACTACACTATACCAGAACCTCGAATATATTCTAAATGACACCTATGATTTATCTGCCTGGATTCGTTGTTCAGCAGGACAAAAAATAGCAGAAATAGTTGTTTCTGATATTGGAGGAAAAAACGAAATTTTAAGTCTGCCTGTATCAACGCAATGGACAAAATTTTCTTTGACCGGAATTAAGGTTGAAAATCACCAGGCAACGATATCTGTTTATCTCAAAGCTGACAAAGACCAATGGCTTGAAGTTGATGATTTGCAGTTTTACAAACCAACGGCTTCCGGGAAACGGAAATCAGAACTAAAGCCGACTGTCTTTACTGGTGAACCAATGTGGCAGATCGCACAAAAAGAGCCGATTGAATTCACCGGCGATGATAAGTTTTATTTCTTCAGCCGAAATGTCGGATTTGGCGATGCGATGACTTTAGATTTAACTATAAAGCCAACCATCATGGCCAATATGAGCCCTATTGCCAGGATGCCGCTCGATGGAAAATCGGGATGGGCTATTCAACTTCTTGAAAATGGCGATATCGCTTTTAGTATAGGTAGTATCAGTGATCATCAGAATGTTGTTGCTTCTAAAGTTTATCAGGCAGGTAAAGAAGTGAAAGTTACCTGCACATTTAATCGTGGTGAGGCTTGCATTTATGTCAATAACCAATTGGTTATCAAAAAGTCTGACATAAAATATGACACAAAGGATGGCACCGCAGCTGGAAGAATGGGCACCGTTGGAGCAGGATATCAGGCAGTGGGAGAAGTAACTGTTAAATCGGAAGAAGTCAACGGTACTGAAAAGTCTCTTGCGGGGAAAACGAAAAACTATAGGGGATCAATAAGTAATCTAAAAGTCTTTAACAGCGTTGTTAAAATGAATGAGTTGCCACAACGAAAATAACTTCTCTTTAACGTGAAGTCAACATATTTATCAATTTTTAGAAACTTGATTATTTTTAATCATTATTTACTGGTTTTTATATTTTCCCTGCTTTCATGTACAAGAGAAAATACATCAATCGAAGAACAGCCCAGGTCTCCCGAATGGCAATTGATATGGAACGATAATTTTGAATATCCCGATGCCCAGCTGGATAACTAATGGATTTCACAAAATGGTTCCAATTCTCATATACTCTAAAAAAACAAGACGTTCTGATTCAAACAGATAATATTATAAAATTTAAAAAATGAATAAACCTTTATTATTAATATTTTGGTGTATCCTGCTGATTTGTAATTTATTTGCACAAAATAATCCTCCTGTTCTTCCGGGTGAACTCAACCTTCAACCCATGCTTCAGCCCATCCCAATGACCGCAAAATTCATCAACGACACTTCCTACATCTGGTGTGGAACATTGGTCAAGTCGCACATCGACCAGAAATACCATCTTTTTTATTCGCGTTGGCCCCGTCAATATGGAATGGCTGCCTGGGTAACCAAATCAGAAGTGGCCCACGCTGTTTCCGATTCGCCCTTTGGTCCTTTTGCGTTCAGAGATATCGCTTTGCCGGTTCGCGGAGCCAACTATTGGGATGGAATGGTGACCCACAATCCCACCGTCCATTTTTATAATGGAAAATATTACCTCTATTACACCGGAAATTATGGAGACGGCAAAATTACCGGCTCCCAGCTCAACTTTACCCATCGCAACCATCAACGCATTGGCGTTGCCGTGGCTGACAATCCCAACGGTCCATGGAAACGGTTTGACAAACCGATTATCGATGTGTCGAAAGATACTACTGCTGCGGATGCCCAAATGATGGCCAATCCATCGGTAACCCAAATGCCGGATGGCAGATATCTGATGGTCTACAAAGCCGTAGCCAGGAAACGGCCACAACCTTTCGGTGGTCCGGTGGTCCACTTGACAGCCATTGCAGACAAGCCGGAAGGTCCGTTTGTCAAACAATACAAACCTATCTTCACAGCCGAAAATGTGGATTTTCCCGCCGAGGATCCTTTTGTCTGGTTCCAGGATAACTGCTATTACGCGATCGTCAAGGACATGAAAGGCTCTTTTACCAATGTAGGTCGAAGCCTGGTTCTGTTTTATTCGTTGGATGGATTGGATTGGAAATTGGCCAAACATCCGCTGGTATCTGATTTAAATATCAAGTGGGCCGATGGTACCACTAAAAAACTGGAAGCGCTTGAACGTCCGCAGCTCTTTTTCGAGGATGGGAAACTGGTGGCCTTGCTTTGTGCTGTCAATGAAACACAGGGCCATTCTTACAATGTGCAGATTCCTTTAAAGTTGAAACAGGAAATCGCAGCCACTGCTGCTGATTTACAGGCCCAAGCCTTAAAACAGGATCAGCAAAAAGCAGGATACAGTAACAGTCATCCCCAGACCCAATGGTTTCCTGAAGCCGGACTTGGATTGTTTATTCACTGGGGAATGGCTTCAGTCAGTGCATCGGGTGATTTATCCTGGTGCATGCTGGCCAACAAACCCTGGAAAGATGCCACCATCACTCCAAATGAATATTATGCTCAGGTCAAACGATGGAATCCGGATAAAGTGGACTACAACGCAATGTTGAAAAATGCTAAAGCTGCGGGTGTAACCTATGCGGTGATGGTGACCAAACACCATGACGCATTTACCTTATGGCCGTCGGCATATGGTGATATGGGGACAAAGCAATATTTTGGCGGCCGCGATTTTGTGAAAGAATTTGTCACCGCCTGTAGGAAAAACAATATCAGGGTCGGGCTTTACTACTCACCCCCTGACTGGTGGTTCGAACGCAATTATAAAAGTTTTTCATACAAGGGTCCTGCACTTGATATGGATCATAAACCTGTTGTATTACCTGATAAACCTGCCGATTATGAGCAGAAACGAAAAGAGCATGTACAGAAACAGGTTCGCGAACTCTTAACCAACTATGGAAAAATTGACCTTATTTGGTTTGATGGTGGGAAAGGGGAAATTTCTAACGAGGAAGTGCGCCGGCTTCAGCCGGGGATTGTGGTTAACCGGCGGAATGGTGGTGCCGGCGATTATGGCGACTCTGAAGGAAAATTACCTGAAAGCCGGTTTCCAGGATGGTTCGAGACCTGCGAAACCTGCTGGCCTTCGAATAAATGGTCATATACTGAAGATTTCGGTTGGGATACCGCTCCACAGGTGATTGCCGAACTTGTAAAACTTCGTGCCTGGGGCGGTAACCTGTTGGCCAATGTTGGTCCGAAAGCCGATGGTTCAGTTCCTGAACAAGCGCTAACTGCGTGGAAAGAAATGGCTGCCTGGATGAAGTACAATAGGGAATCTGTGATTGGAACCACCGGAGGTCCCTGGCCTGAGAAGGTCAACGTGCCTGTAACTATGAAAAAGGGGGTTGCTTACCTTCATTTTCTTCCCGGAATGAACGAAGAACTGGTATGGAAAGATGCTCCCGAACCTGCAAAGGTTTTCCTGCTGAGAAACAATAAGCCGGTTACTTTCAGCTATCAGAACGGTACACTAAAAATAAAGCTGACGATAGACCAACGGTCAAATAATGATGATGTGATCAAGTTGATTATCAAAAACTGACCAGGCATTTTCTCAAGATGAAACGAGCCATGCGCAAAATTTTCTCACACAAGAGCATGACTACTCTCGGGAGAGCATGACTACTCTCGGGCGAGTTCCATATGGCCTTAAAAAACAAATTATAGAGTATATGAAACACAAATTTGGACTCTTCCTGATCATATCAACAATGTTCTTGTCTTTAAATGCACAAAACACGCCGAAACTTCCTCCGGGCTTTCCCGATCATTCTCCTGACCTTGATGTCTTGCCTGGATTCAAAACTCCCCCAAAAGGGTATGGCGAAGTTTCTTTTTTCTGGTGGGTTGGCGATACCCTGACTCACGATCGGTTGATTTGGGAGATGGACCAGCTAAAAGGAAGGGGGATTACAGGCCTTCAGGTTAATTATTGCCATACAGACAAAGGAGGCGCACTTACCTATTCGAGTCAGCCGGCTTTGTTCAGTCCAAAATGGTGGAAACTGTTCGGATGGTTTCTGAAAGAAGCCAAAAAACGGGATATGTCGGTCAGCCTGAGCGACTACACATTGGGAAAAGCTGGTCAGGGTTGGTTTGTGGATGAAATGTTGAAAGAAAACCAAAATTATGGATCAAAACTGGAAATCAGGCAATTCGATGTAAAAGATAATGCAAATTTTAAAACCCCGATGTCTGAGGAGGTGTTAACAGCAATCGCTTATCCAAATGTTAACGGCACATTGTCTTCATCCGTATCGATTGATCTGAAATCAAACATTAAAAATGAGGAACTGGCCTGGAAAGCCCCTTCCGGAGATTGGAAAATAATAGTCATTTATCGTAAGACAGTAAAAACATCTTTCGATCCGATGAACCCGTTGAGTGGTCGTAAAGTGATTGAAAAGTTTTACCAGCGGTTCGAAGATCATTGCCCTGGCGAATCGGGCAAGGGCCTAAATTTCTTTTTTTCAGATGAACTTCAGTTCGGAATCAAGGGATTTCTGTGGAATGACCAATTTGCTAGCGAGTTCAATAAACGAAAAGGATATGATATTTTGCCTGAATTACCAAATCTGTTTGCGGATATAGGTCCACGGTCATATAAAATCAGGCTGGATTACAACGATGTGATGGTGAGTCTTTCAGAAGAAGGTTTTTTTAAGCCCATATACGAATGGCACACCAAACGCGGCATGTTATTCGGCTGCGATCATGGTGGAAGGGGTCGCGATGTAACCGAGTTTGGTGATTATTTCCGCACACAGCGTTGGATGTCTGGCCCAGGTTGCGATCAGCCCAGATTGCTCCGCGACGTCGTGAAAAACAAGGTGGCAAGTTCGATCGCTCATCTTTACGAACGACCACGCACCTGGCTTGAAGGATTTCACAGCAGCGAGTGGGGGACAAGCAGCGAAGAAGTCGCTGATGCAACTTTTGCCAATTTTGCCATGGGACATAATTTGCTGAGTCTTCACGGATTATATTATACCACACATGGAAGTTGGTGGGAATGGGCTGCTCCTGATAATCATTTTCGCCAACCCTACTGGGCTAATATGGGCGATTTCCTGAAATGCTCTGAAAGGCTAAGTTATTTGCTTTCACAGGGATATCACCGATGCGATGTAGCTATGGTTTATCCAGTTGCTCCGGTTGAGGCAAACCTGAAAGGAACAGTATCGGTAAATACTGCTTTTGATATTGCCCGTGATATTTATCCAGCCGGAATTGATTTTGATTTTATGGATTTTGAGTCATTGGATCGCTGCCAAATACGGGACAAAGAACTGAATGTGAGTGGCGAAAAATATAAAGTTCTGGTATTACCGGCAATGTCAGCCGTCCGTTATTCCACTATCGAAAAGGCCCTCGATTTCTATCGTTCAGGTGGAATTGTAATTGCAGTTGGTGCTCTTCCTGAGGCCAGCGATCGGATTGGAGGAAATGATCAAAAAATTCAGGCAATGATCAGTGAAATGTTCGGAATAACCAGTGCCGATGAGCAGGATACAACAAAAACCTATTCGCGTAAGAGCGCTTCAGGTGGCACCGGTATCTTCATTCATAATCCGCTGGAAGTGAAAAAAATAGTTGCCAGTTTGATTCAACCCGATTTTAAAGTTTTATCCGGAAACCAAACTTCAAATATTTTGCATCGCAAAGTGGGTGATCGTGATCTGTACTTCGTCTATGGCCTTCCAAAAGGAACAAAATGCTTTTTTAGGTGTTCCGGCAAGGTTGAAATTTGGAATTCGTGGACAGGTGAAGTTAAGTCTTTAAAGGTTTCCGCAGTTTCCGAAACAGGAACAACAATCACACTTCCGCTCGAAAAGAATGAACCGCAATTGATTGTTTTTAGTCCAGGGAAACCAGAAATCGAAACCGCTACTTCCATGAATGAAAAAACTGAAGAGCTGGTTATTGACAATAAATGGGAATTTGAACTGAAGCCAACGCTTGATAATAAATTTGGCGATTACCGCCTGCCTGCTTTCGATGGTAAATTGGGCGTTGAGGTGTGGAAGATGAAATTTGCACCCGAAACCGGAGCCAATTTCGACTGGCAAAAATCGGAATTTGATGATAGTAAATGGGCTGATGCTTCGGTTTCCTTCGGACAGCAATTCTGGAAGCTTGGGCCATTCTCTGCTGATGTTGATTTGTCGGGATTAGAAGATAACCTGCAAACTATAAAGTTGGTTGATGCAAGTCAACCGGTTGAACTGAATGGTAAAAAATACTTTTGGCAGCCTTATGAATTTTCATGGCACTGGGGGTTGAAAGATGATGCAGGTCACCAGGGTTATCATGGATTGAAAGGTGAGATAAACAATGAGTTATTCTCTTTCGGCATAATTAATAGACCAAGCAAACTCATGCCTGTTTATCCACTGGTTGCTGAACCTGAAGGTACGGTGTATTACCTGTGGTCAGCGGTTGTTTCGCCATTACAACAGCAGGTTGAAATAAAAAAAGGCGGATTGCTTCCGGTTTCTGTTTGGGTTAATCAAAAAGGAGTCGAATTAAAAAAACAGGAAGTCGGATTACAGACAGGTACAAATCCTGTTCTCCTTAAATATAAAGGTGTTGGCAGGACTTATTTTATTTTGGAACAGAAAGCTTCGGATAAGAAACTTGTAAAAAAGGTTCCTCTGGCAACCGATTGGTACCTGAATCCTAACGTGCTTTCATTTAATTGCAATCCACAGCAAAAGGGTCAATTTGGCTGGTATCGTTTTGAAGCGCCTCCAGGTGCACAGGTGATGTATATTCCCGCTGTTTCGAAACCAGAAGTTTGGGTAGCAGGAGAAAAAGTGAGATGCCAGGCCGGAAAATTACAGACAGTCAGATTGGCCGACCCAAGTCTGCCGATATGGAAAATCGACTTTCCAAAGGGGGAAAAGGAGTCGGCAGTAGTTGCTGTGAGGCTGGAACAAACTGCCGGTTTATTTGGCGGAGCAGCCATTCCCGAGCCTATTGTTTTTGAATGTGGAAAAGGAACGATTCAGTTGGAAGATCTCCGTGATAACAAATCACTGCAAACCTATTCCGGTGGAATGTGGTATCGCAAAACAATCACGATTACCACTGAGCAAATAAAATCTAAGCATATCTTGCTAGATCTGGGAAAAGTGGTGGCTTCGGCAGAAGTATCTGTAAATGGTAAATCTGTTGGGGCACGAATTGCTTCACCATGGAGATTTGATCTTTCAGATAAAGTAAAAGCCGGAGAAAATCGTATTGAGGTTCTGGTTTATAATACCCTTGGTAATCATTACCTGAATACACCGTCCCAATACGTCGGTCGGATAAATTCAGGTTTGATCGGGCCGGTTACGCTTGAGTTCCATTCAAAATAATAATAAATTGATTCTAAGCGATATGAAATGCATTAACAAACTAACATTCCTAACATTTGCCGTTCTGCTGCTAACGTCGCTGGCCGCGCTTCAAGCCGCCGGTCCGGCGAACCTGCGCTGCGAGTTTCGCGTGAATCCTCTTGGCATTGACGCATCGCGACCCCGGCTTAGTTGGGTAATCGAATCGAAAGATAAAGGGTTGCTCCAGACGGCCTATCAGGTTGTAGTAGATGGAGTCTGGGATACAGGAAAAGTACTATCGGATCAATCGCAGAACGTTGAGTATGGTGGCAAGTCGCTCGTTTCCGGCACGCGCTACAATTGGAAAGTCCGGGTGTGGGACAATTCCGGAAAAGTTTCCGGTTGGAGTAAACCTGCAATGTGGACTATGGGGCTGATGAAGCCAGAAGACTGGACGGCGCGATGGATCAGCACGGAGATGGAGGAACAGGTGGCTCCCCCGAAAGCTGGTGGAAATTTGAAAATTCTCAAGGCGACCTATATCGTTCGCGATGGGTCGGGATCGTCCGATGTGACAGGGAAGATTTCCTCTTTGGTAAAAGATGGCGTTTTGAACTTTAGAGTTTCATCCATTATACTCAGCGGGGATTCGGCAATGAAATATCTGAAGAATCTTGTGGTCGAGTATGAACTAGATGGCAATCGAGGCACCACCAGTGCATTAGAATCTGAACGGATGGTCATTCCCACGCCCCCCGCGTCACAACCAAAACCCTTAGACGAGCCTTTTGTCAGGAGGGAATTTGATCTTGCAGCAGTCCCTACAACCGCCCTGGCGACAGTCAATGTGATGGGATTCTATGAGCTGTATGTGAATGGGAAAAAGGTGGGTCCGAATGTGATGGGACCGGCACTTTCGGACTACCAAAAGCGTTCGCTGTACGAAACCTACGACCTCACGCCCTACCTGCAGAAAGGCCGCAACTGCATAGGGCTGTGGCTCAGTCGGGGCTGGTATTTGAAAACAAAGATCGACCGCAATCCCAACCCCTCTGTACAGCATAATACAGCGATTGCCCGGATGCAGCTCGATTTGATCGTGGACGGCCTCCCACAGCGGATTGCCACAGACGGCAAATGGCGCTGCAAATCAAGCGGACGTAGCCTGATTGGCCCATGGAGTTGGAATAAAATGGGCGGGGAGCTGGTGGATGCGCGCCAGGACGACCCTCGCTGGTCCGATCCAGAAGTAACTAACGGTGATTGGTATCCGGTCAAAGAGGTTACTGCCCGTGCGATTCCAGCCGATGCCCAGAAATGTCCGCCCATGCGCGTACTGAAAACCATACCGGCGATTTCCTGCACCAAACTTGCTGACGGAAAATATCGGCTGGATTTCGGAACCGAACTTACTGGTTGGTTCAAGCTGCGCATGCGTGGACAGGCTGCCGGTGACACCATCACCATCCAATACGCCGACAAGCTCGAGCGGCTGCAAACCTACAATCAGATGGACCGTTTTATTTGCGCGGGCAAGCATATGGATGAATTTTGTTCTAAGTTCAACTACCACGGGTTTCATTGGGCAATCATCGAAGGACTTTCAGAGGCACCGGAACTTGCGGATGCCGAGGCGCAGTCAATCGGTACCGACTTTGAAACGAGGGGTGGCTTTGAATGTTCCAGCGAACAACTCAACCGCATGCACGCAGTGAACCTGTGGACCATTCAGTGCCTTAGCCAAAGTGGATACTTGTCGGACTGTCCACATCGTGAACGGCTGGGATACGGTGACGGTCAGGTTTCCATAGAGAGCTGTATGATGAATTTCATGATGCATCCATTTTATGATAAATGGTCCACCGATTGGTGTGACTTAGCAAATCCTACTACTGGCTATATACCTCACACCGCTCCGCAAGGAATTGGCGGTGGTGGTCCTGGTTGGGGCGGCGCTGCGCAAGCCCTTACCTGGCGGAACTATCTCTATTATCAGGATACGCTGATTCTGAGGCGTAACCTCGAAGCCTGTCAACGTCATATTGCGGCAATTGAAGCCCATGCAAAGGATGGCATAGTCCGAAACTTAGGTGGGACGGGAGCAGGTTTCGTCGGCGACTGGGTTGCGCCCGGGCGTGGAATGGATACCATAAACCGACCTCCAGCAGATGCGGCAGCGTTGTTTAATAATTGTTACCTGATCTATCTGCGCGAGCAATGGGCGCAAATGGCCGATGTACTCGGGTGGCATGATGAAGCGAAAGCCTGCCGTGCAGAAACTGAGTGCCTTCGGCCTCTGATCCACGCAGCTTTCTATAACAAAGACAAACAACTCTACGCTCTTGACGAACAATCCTATTACCTGATGCCGCTCATGACCGGCGTCGTGCCGGAAGAACTGCGTGCAACTATTCAGAACAAACTGGAGGAATGCATCCAGGTCACGCGCAAGGGGCACCTTGATACGGGAATGCTTGGAACCTATTTCCTGATGAATTATCTCATGGAAATTGGGCGCAACGATCTTTTGTGGTTAATGGTTACCCAGAAGGACTACCCCGGCTGGGGATACATGCTTGAGCAGGGTGCCACCACCTGGTGGGAGCAGTGGAATGGCTATTGGTCTCAGATTCATTCGTGCTTCACATCTTTGGACGGTTGGTTTTATCAAGGTTTGGCCGGAATTCGTCCAGACAAATCGGACCCCGGATTCAAGAAGATCATCATAAAACCCGCTGTGGTTGGCGACCTGACATGGGTGAAATGTTATCACGACTCCCCCTACGGTCGCATAGTCAGCAACTGGAAACTCGAGGGTCAGAAGTTGACAATGGAAGTAACAATTCCCGCCAACACGACTGCCACTGTCTATGTCCCGGCCAACGATGCTACCGGAGTGACCGAGTCAGGCAAACTCGCCGCCAAGGCAGTTGACGTTAAATTCCTGCGTATGGAAAACAACACTGCTGTCTATGCTGTCGGTTCAGGATCTTACCAGTTTCAATCCGATTTGCCAGAAGCCGTCAAATAAAGCACAAAAGAAAAGCGATATGCTACATATTAATAAACTAACATTCCTAACATTGGCCGTTCTGCTGCTAACGTCGTTGGCCGCGCTTCAAGCTGCCGGTCCGGCGAATCTACGCTGCGAGTTCCGTGTGAATCCGCTTGGCATTGACGCATCCCGACCCCGGCTTAGTTGGGTAATCGAATCGAAAGATAAAGGGGTGCTCCAGACGGCCTATCAGGTTGTAGTCGATGGAGTCTGGGATTCCGGGAAAGTCCCTTCCGATAAATCGCAGAATATTGAATATGGCGGCAAGCCGCTCGTTTCCGGCACGCGCTATGATTGGAAAGTTCGCCTGTGGGACAATTCGGGTAAAGTTTCGGGGTGGAGCAAACCAGCGTGGTGGATCATGGGAATGCTGAAACCGGAAGATTGGACGGCACAATGGATCAGCACGGAGATGGAGGAACAAGCCGTTCCCACGCCCCCCGCGTCACAGCCGAAACCCCTCGATGAGCCTTATGTCAGGCGGGAATTCGATCTTGCAGCTATCCCCACATCTGCTCTGGCGACTGTCAATGTGATGGGATTCTATGAGCTGTATGTGAATGGAAAGAAAGTAGGGACCAATGTGATGGGACCCGCTCTTTCGAACTATGGTAAACGTTCACTCTACGAAACCTACGACCTCACGCCCTACCTGCAGAAAGGCCGTAACTGCATTGGGATGTGGCTCAGCCGGGGTTGGTATTGGAAAGTGCTCGACGGTCGGCCTAACCCCAACGTGCAACACGAAACCGCGATTGCCCGGATGCAGCTCGATTTGATCGTGGACGGCCACCTGCAGCGGATTGCCACGGACGGTGAATGGCGCTGCAAATCAAGCGGACGTAGCCTGCTTGGCCCATGGAGTTGGAACAAAATGGGCGGGGAGCTGGTGGATGCACGCCAGGACGACCCCCATTGGGCAGATCCTGACGCAACTTACGGCGATTGGTATCCTGTCAAAGAGGCTGCTGCCCTTTCGATTCCGGCCGATGCCCAGAAATGTCCGCCTATGCGCATACTGAAAACCATACCGGCGATTTCCTGCACCAAACTCGCTGACGGAAAATATCAGCTGGATTTCGGAACCGAACTTACCGGTTGGCTCAAGCTACGTGTACGCGGGCAGGAGGCAGGCGACACCATCACCATCCAATACGCCGACAAGCTTGATCGTTTGCAGACATACAATCAAATGGACCGTTTCATTTGCGGGGGCAAGTCAGGAGAAGAGTTTTGTTCTAAGTTCAACTACCATGGATTCCGTTGGGCAATCGTGGAAGGACTTATCACAGCACCGGAGCTTGCGGATGCCGGGGCGGAGTTGATAGGCACTGACTTTGAAACGCGCGGTGGTTTTGAATGTTCCAGCGAACAACTCAACCGCATGCACGCAGTGAACCTGTGGACCATTCAGTGTCTGAGCCAAAGCGGATATTTATCGGACTGTCCGCATCGCGAACGCCTGGGTTACGGTGACGGTCAGGTGTCAATTGAAAGCTGCATGATGAATTTCATGATGCAGCCATTTTACGGCAAATGGTCCACCGACTGGTTTGATGGGGCTGACCCCGATACTGGCTACATGCCTCACACCGCACCGCAATACAAGAGTGGCGGCGGTGGTCCGGCGTGGGGTGGGGCGGGCCAGGCCCTGACCTGGAGGAACTACCTCTATTATCAGGACTCGAGGATTGTGGAGCGGAATCTTGATGCCTGCCGCCGTCACATCGAGGCCATTGAAACCCACGCGAAAGACGGCGTCGTCCGTGCCTTTGGTGGGCAATGGGATTTCATCGGCGACTGGGTTCCACCAGGGCGCGGATTGGATACTAAAAACTGGCCGCCCCAATCCGCGGCGGAGTTGTTTAATAACTGTTATCGGCTATATCTGCGCGAGCAATGGGCGCAAATGGCCGATGTACTCGGGCGGCATGACGAAGCGAAAGCCTGCCGTGCAGAAACGGAGCGCCTTCGGCCTTTGATCCACGCAGCTTTCTATGACAAAGACAAACAACTCTACGCTCTTGACGAACAATCCTATTACCTGATGCCGCTCATGACCGGCGTCGTGCCGGAAGAACTGCGTGCAACTATTCAGAACAAACTGGAGGAATGCATCCAGGTCACGCGCAAGGGGCACCTTGATACGGGAATGCTTGGAACCTATTTCCTGATGAATTATCTCATGGAAATTGGGCGCAACGATCTTTTGTGGTTAATGGTTACCCAGAAGGACTACCCCGGCTGGGGATACATGCTTGAGCAGGGTGCCACCACCTGGTGGGAGCAGTGGAATGGCTATTGGTCTCAGATTCATTCGTGCTTCACATCTTTGGACGGTTGGTTTTATCAAGGTTTGGCCGGAATTCGTCCAGACAAATCGGACCCCGGATTCAAGAAGATCATCATAAAACCCGCTGTGGTTGGCGACCTGACATGGGTGAAATGTTATCACGACTCCCCCTACGGTCGCATAGTCAGCAACTGGAAACTTGAGGGTCAGAAGTTGACAATGGAAGTCACCATTCCCGCCAATACGACTGCCACCGTCTATGTTCCTGCGGAGGAGCCAGCAGGGGTTACCGAATCCGGAAAGCCGGTCAATAAAGCGAAAGGTCTCAAATTGCTGCGTATGGAGAACGGCGCCGCCGTCTATGCCGTCGGTTCGGGAACCTATAGATTTGAGTCCCCATTGCGTTCAACTCAAGGTAATACTATACACCAATGAAATTGTTTTCAAATGCTGTGATTCACACCAACGAATTGATGATCAATGGCATTTCACAAAATAAATACCATATTTATAAGAGATATTTCTTCACAGTGATGGCAGGGTGCATGTGCTGGTTCTTCGCGGCAGCACAGAGCGGAGACCAACTCGTCGATGGCTTTCGGAATCCGCCCAATTCTGCGAAGCCTTGGACCTACTGGTTTTGGATCAACGGGAACATTACCCGCGAAAGCATCAAGGCGGATCTGGAGGCGATGGCGCGGGTTGGCATACATGGCGTGTTGATCATGGAGGTGGCGAAACCGAATCAACCGAATACATTTTGAGTGCTCCTTTATTTTGCGATGCTTCGGGTGATGGAATTGTTGGATTTAAAGCTGGTGCTTCATTCCGTATGGGAGCTGAAAACAAATCTGAATTTGGCGAAGGATTTACTCCAACCGCTGAATATGGCGAACTTTTGGGCCACACCATGTATTTCTACAGCAAAGATGCCGGTAAACCGATAAAATACATTGCACCTTCGTTTGCAATAAAGGATATTACCAAAATTCCTAAATTCAGAAATATTAAAACCGGTCAAATGGGCTGTAATTTCTGGTGGTTCGAGTTTGGAGGCAGAGGCGATACCATTCACGATACCGAAGAAATTAAATGGGAACTCTGGAGTGTGATTTACGGAGTTTGGGATTACATTAAAAACTCTGGTAATTTTCCTGAATCTGAAAATCTGACACTCGAATGGGTTGGCACCATACCAGGCAAGCGCGAAAGCCGCCGTTTCGAAGGCTCTTATATGCTGAAGCAGCAGGATGTCGTTGAACAAACTCATTTTTACGATGCGGTTTCGTATGGTGGTTGGGCTATTGATCTACATCCGGCCGATGGTGTTTTTTCCGAACTTCCAAGCTGCAATCAGTATCATTCGAAAGGAATTTACGAAATTCCATACCGCTGTTTTATCAGCAAAGACATTAAAAACCTGTTCATTGCCGGACGGTTGATAAGCGCTTCGCATGTAGCTTTTGGTTCGACCCGGGTTATGGCTACAGCTGGTCACGGAGGCCAGGTAATTGGAATGGCTGCAGCTTTGTGTTGTAAATCAGAACTTAATCCTTCTGATTTTATAGATGTTGATAACATCAGAGTTCTTCAGGACAAACTGAATGTTGCAGGCCAAAGTATTCCGGGACTGTCGATTGATCAACGTAAAAATCTGGCTGCTTGCGCAAATGTTGAAACTTCAAGCGAGCTGATCGTTGATCTGCTCCCGTTTGATGGCGACTGGTTTGATTTAGAAACAGCCGCGGGTCAGTTGTTACCACTAAAAAAGGATGTTCAATACAGTTTTGAGGTTTCAGTTGATGCCTTTTCGGCAACGGTTTTGGAGGTGGAATTGCAGATTAGTTCCAAAGTATTTAATTACACTCCTGATGTTTTGCTTGAAAAGTTAAGCTTCAATTTGATAACGGGAGTTCAAACGGTAAAGGTTCAATTTACAGCTGCATTAAAAGAAGATCAGTATGCCTTTTTGATTTTCAGGCAAAATCCTGATGTGAAGATATGTTGCAGCGAGAAACGTATTTCCGGTATTGTTTCGGTTTTTAATAAAACCAATCCTGCAGTAAATAACTACGGTAAACAAACCCCTCCTGAAAACAGCGGCTTCGATTCGTTTGAGTTCTGGTGTCCAGATCGCCGTCCGAAAGGTCAGAATCTGGCGATGATCATTTCTCCAGCTTTGACTTGTTATTCCGCAGAGAATATAACAAACGGTTTTACCCGTCCTTACCTGAGTGCAAATGCCTGGGCAGCCGATTGGAGTGACCATAATCCAACATTAACTCTAAAATGGGACGAGCCGAAAAACATTCATTCGGTAACTCTTTTCCTTGATACTGATTTCGATCACCCAATGGAATCTTCTCAAATGGGGCATCCCGAAGATATCATTCCATTTTGTATTCAGAATTACAGGATCTGGGACGAGAACGGAATTCTTCTTTTCGAAAAGTCAGACAATCATCAGACGATTAATCGATGGGTTCCTGAAAATGTAGTTGAGACCAAACTTTTAACCTTTGAATTTGAACATCCGAATTCGAATGTACCTGCATCAATTTTTGAAATATATATTGATTAATCATCTTCATTTTAGATTTAGGTAATTGTTTGAGGTGACCTGGGGGCTGGTTTTTCGGATCAGCCCCTGAGGTTTTTTTTGTAATAAAACTTAAATTTAAGCGAATGATAAAAACGAATTGGTATTATTCCTGTTTACGACTAATTCTATAGGGTAGTATGCCTTAATTTTTTAGTCTGTTTTTGCATAGTCACCATCGGCAGCTTAGGTATTTGTTTTACGAAGATCATTTTGAGCAATATCGGTGAGATAATCAAGTATTTGAAATAGATTTGCGATTACAAAAAAACTGATAACCCTAAATCATTGATTACGATGAAAAATAACCTTCTAGCAACTCTACTAATTTTCTTGTTGATTTCATTTCAAAATCTAAATGCAGAGGAAATCAAGGCTCTGCGCTCGCCAAACGGAAATCTTGAAGTTGTAATTCAACTTTCGAAGGAAAGTGAACTGACTTATTCATTTAAAGCTGAAAAAAAAGTTCTTATTGATAATTCTCCGCTGGGATATGCGATTGAGAACAAACGTATCTTACCTTCTGAAGGTTGGAAATTAGAGAATCTAAAGCAAAATTCAGTAAGTTCAGAATGGAAGCCTGTTTGGGGCAAGCGTGCGTTGGTGCCCGAAAAATACAATGAGTTCATTCTCGATTTGCAAGGTACCGATACTTCTGTCCTTCATTCATTGCGGCTCGAAGTCCGGGCTTATAATGATGGGGTTGCATTTCGCTACTCCATTCCTTCCGGCGAAAAGAATACCGCAATAGCATCTGCTGAGTTAACAAATTTCAATTTTGCCAACGATTATACGGCATGGTTTTATAACGGTGAAAATGCAAATATTGGCCCAGAAAAGCTTTCGGAAACCAACGGAAAGAGGTTTCCTGTGATGACAATCATGGCCGATAAAGACAATTTCCTTGCCATTCACGAAGCCGATCTTACAACAGGCGATCCATTGGTTCTTGAGTCGAAATTAAATAGTACCATTTTTTCTGTGCTTTCGGTTCCGGGTAAGCTCGAAGCCGGATTTCACTCGGCATGGCGGGTAATCCTCTACGGAAAAACACCCGGCGCTTTGGTCGATTCACATTTAATCGAATTGTTAAATCCTCCGGCTGAAGACGATTATTCTTGGGTGAAGCCTGGCGTCGCAGTTTGGGATTGGCGGATAGACGGAGCACAGGTTGATGGGTTTACCTATAAAATGAATTACCCGTCGTGGGTTCGGATGGTTGACTTCGCTGCCGAAAATAACATTCGTTATCTCGTTCTCGATGCAAACTGGTATGGCCCTGAACACGAGTCAGAATCTGATCCGGTAAAAGGAGATAAAGCCAGTGATGTTCGGCGATTGCTTCAGTATGGAAAAGAAAAAGGTGTTGGAATTTGGCTCTACCTGAACGATGTGGGTGGTCGGAAATTCCCGATTGAGCAAACATTGAAACAATACGGTGACTGGGGAGCTGCAGGTATCAAATATGGATTTATGAAAGGTACTCCGGCTGAAAAAAATGCGTGGACACGAAAAATTACTGAACTTTGTGCTCAAAATCATCTGCTTTGCGATTTCCACGACGGCCCGGTACATCCTTACGGGCAAATGCGCACTTTCCCCAATGCCGTAACCCGTGAGTTCTGTCATGCCCAGCTCGATGCGCACCGTGTTTTTGTTCCCTCCACTTTTGTCACCTCAGTTTTTGTAAATATGGTGGCCGGTCCAATAGATATGAACAACGGAATGTTCGACCTTCGCCAAGGAAAAACGACCCGGGTCGATGAAAATCAACCGGTTCCGTCAACACTGGTTTCGGAGGCAGCACGCACACTGATTGTCTTTTCGGGCGCCACCATCATCCCCGACATTCCAGAATACTACAAAAAATACCCCGATTTACTCCGGTTTATTGCAGCCCAAAAAATGCCTTGGCACGAAAGTAAAACGCTCGGTGGCGAAATTGGGAAATACATTATTATGGCACGTCAGGCATCCGATAATACCTGGCTTGTTGGCGCTGCTACAAACGAAGATTCACGGGAACTTGATATTCCGTTGAGTTTCCTGAAATCCGGAAAATTTGAAGTGACAATTATTCAGGATGGCGAGATTGCCCATTACCTTACCAATAGGGAAGTGATGAAAGTTCAAAAACAGATTCTAAAATCGAAAGATAAAGTTCGTGTGAAACTTGCAGCAGGTGGAGGCGCTTGTTTAATAATTAAACCAATATAACGCAAAATTTTTACGAATGAAAAATATACCCATTGTCATAGTTTTAGTTGTTTTCGGATTTATTTCCTGCGCACAGAAAAAGAATGTCGTTCCTGCCGGAGAATTGGATATTCAATCCATGATTCAGCCCATTCCGGCAACGGCAAAATTCATTAACGACACTTCTTATATCTGGTGCGGGACGCTGGTCAAGTCGCACATCGACCTGAAATACCACCTATTTTATTCCCGATGGCCAAGAAAATACGGAATGTCGGCCTGGGTAACCAGTTCAGAGGTGGCTCATGCCGTTTCCGATTCACCTTTCGGTCCGTTTCAGTTTAAAGATGTTACATTGCCACATCGTGGTGCTGAATACTGGGATGGAATGTACACCCACAATCCGACGGTTCATTTCTTCAATGGTAAATATTACCTGTACTATGCCGGAAATTTTGGCGATGGCAAAATAACCAGTCCGCAACTCAACTGGACACATCGCAACAACCAGCGCATCGGGGTTGCCATTGCCGACGATCCCAATGGTCCATGGAAACGGTTTGATCAGCCAATCATCGATATTTCTCAGGATACTTCGGCCCACGATGCACAAATGGTGGCCAATCCTTCGGTTACCCAAATGCCCGATGGTCGTTTTCTGATGGTTTACAAGGCAGTTGCCCGTAAAAAACCACAGCCTTTTGGTGGTCCGGTGGTTCATCTTACGGCTATTGCTGACAAACCTGATGGCCCCTTCGTCAAACAAAACAAACCGATTTTTACTGCTGAAAATGTGGACTTTCCTGCAGAAGACCCGTTTGTGTGGTATCAGGACAATTGTTATTATGCGATAGTTAAAGACATGAAAGGCGCCTTTACCAGTGCCGGTCGCAGTCTGGTGCTTTTTTATTCGCCCGATGGTCTGGATTGGAAACTGGCCAAACATCCGTTGGTTTCTACTTTGAATATAAAAATGGCCGATGGTTCAATTAAAAAGCTGGAAGCACTGGAAAGGCCGCAATTGTTCTTTGAAAATGGTAAACTGGTCGCCTTACTTTGTGCTGTCAACGAAACACAGGGGCATTCGTATAATGTGCAGATACCGCTGAAGCAACCCTGAAAGGGTTGAATTTCTTCAGGATAGATTAAATAAGATTTAAACAGCTTTTAAAACCATTTTAAAATGAATCTGTCAAACCTTTCCTTCAAAATCCTTTCCCTAATTTGGATATGGAACAGTGGAACCGTCTCCGGACAAATTCCTGACCTGAAATCATACAATGTAATCTGGACCACCCAAAGTCAAAATTCATCCGGATCGATGCCCTGTGGTGGTGGAGATATTGGCCTGAATGTGTGGGTTGAAAATGGCGAAATCCTGTTTTACCTTTCACGGAGCGGCGCTTTCGACGAAAATAATGTATTTCCAAAGTTTGGCAGGGTTCGGGTGAAGTTGACTCCCAATCCGTTTGAAGCCGGTGAATTTCGTCAGGAACTGAAACTGAAGGAAGGATATGTTGAAATTTCAGGCAAGAAAGAGGGCAGGAGTTCGTTGGTGAAAATTTGGGTCGATGTTTTTCGCCCGGTGGTGCATGTGGAGACGGAAAGCAGTCTGCCTGTAACTGTTGAAGCCATTTATGAAAGCTGGCGAACCAGCGATTTGGAATGGACAAATCCCCGTCAGACCAACGCCAGTTTGGGTTTTCGCGATGCACCGATGAAGGCCGTTATCCGCGCAGATTCGATTGGATTCGACGAAAACAAGGTGCTTTTTTATCACCGTAACCGCGACGAATCGTTGTTCTACATCACCTTAAAACAACAGGGATTAGAGTCTATTAAGGACCAGCTTTGGAATCCGCTCAAAAACCTGACCTTCGGTGGAATGATGGTTGGCGAAAATATGAAACCTGCCGGAACAACTTCAGGAAAATATACCGATACCGAGTTTAAAGGATGGAAGCTTCAAACTGTAAAACCTGCAAAAAAGAACCACCTGAAAGTTTATTTGCATATTGAGAATTCGCCTTCAGTTGAAGCCTGGAAAAACGGATTAACTCAAATCGAAAAAGAAAGTACTACCGCTCAAAAAACTGCATTTTCCAAAACCCTTAAATGGTGGAGTGATTTCTGGAACCGCAGTTACATCGCCATTAATCCGGACAAACCGGATGCAAATTCTCCCGAATGGCAGGTGGGACGCAACTACCAGCTTTTCCGCTACCAGTTGGGGTGCAACGCCTACGGAAAATATCCCACCAAATTCAACGGCGGACTGTTTACTTTCGACCCTTCGTATGTCGATAAAAACCTGCCATTTACACCCGACCACCGCAACTGGGGTGGAGGTACGCATACCGCGCAAAATCAGCGATTAGTTTATTTCCCGATGTTCAAAAGTGGCGATATCGATCTGTTGCCATCGCAACTCAATTTTTATTTGCAGGCTTTGGGAAATGCAGAGAAACGTACCGAATTTTACTGGGGTCACAAAGGCGCATCGTTTACTGAACAGTTGGAACAATTTGGTTTACCGCTGGCTACTTCCTACGGTTGGAACCGTCCGGAGAATTTTCCAAAAGGCTTGGAATACAATTACTGGCTCGAATATTTGTGGGATACGCAAATGGAATTTTGCCTGATGATGCTCGATGTGGAAAGATTTACCGGACAGGACATTTCAAAATACATTCCTTTCATCGAAAGCTGCCTGACCTTTTTTGATGAGCATTACCAAAAGGAGGCGCTATTACGAAGCAAACAGGCTTTGGATGGCGATGGAAAGCTGATTTTGTATCCCGGAACCGGAGCCGAAACCTACAAAATGGCCTACAATTCAACATCGACCATTGCCGGTTTGCAAACCGTTTTAACCCGTTTGCTTGAACTTCCGGAGAAATATGTTTCAGCAGAAAAACGCCAGCGTTGGGAAGGTATGTTAAAACGCATTCCAGCCATTGCTTTCCGCGAAAAAGAGGGACACAAAACCATTTCGCCCGCATGGACCTGGGCACGAATCAATAATCAGGAAATTCCGCAATTGTACCCGGTTTTTCCTTATGGAATGTATGGAATTGGTAAGCCCGATTTGGATATTGCCATTAACACGTGGAAATACGGAACCGATGTGCCCATTCAGAAAAATCATATCAGCTGGCATCAGGATGCCATTTTTTGCGCCCGCCTTGGTTTGACTGACGAAGCAGCTGCCATTACCATTAAAAAACTTCAGGATTCGGAAAGGCGATTTCCAACTTTCTGGGGGCCGGGGCATGACTGGGTTCCCGACCACAACTGGGGTGGCAGCGGCATGATTGGCCTTCAGGAAATGCTGATGCAAACCGTTGATAAAAAGATTTACTTGTTTCCGGCATGGCCGAAAGAATGGGATGTTTCTTTTAAATTGCATGCACCTTTCAATACAACAGTTGAAGGAGCTTTGCAAGGAGGAAAGATTGTTACGTTGAAAGTAACTCCCGAATCGCGTCGAAGTGATATAGAAATTATGCTGAAATAAAAAGAAATGAGATTAAAAAAATACTCAACATCCGCAGTTGTTTTGGTTCTCTTTTCAATTTTGACAACAGGTTTTGTGAATGGGCAGAATCCGCTTTTCAAAGTTGAATCCAATTACCTTTCGAGGCACGATATCGTTTATCAGACTCCCGCTTACGAGGGCTTTGAAGGATTTCCACTCGGGAACGGCGATTTGGGCGGAATGGTCTGGAATACCGGCAATGGGATTGAAGTTCAGATGAATAAAAATGACTTGTTTGACCAGTCGCACGAAGAAAACCGTTCAACATTGCGGGGCGGGGTCCGATTGAATATCGATTTTGGCGCACCCGGGTTTGACTGGATGTATCTTGATGATTTCGACGGAAGGTTATCGTTGCAAAACGCAGAAGTAACGCTAAAAGCAAAAACTCCTTTTATGGAGAATAGCGTGATTTCATGGGTTGCCCCCGGAAAAAATGTGTGGTGTTTTCAAATAAAATCAAAAAGTTCCGACCTTCTGAAAGACGGCACTAAAATTCGCGTTTCACTCGAACGCTGGGGTAGCCGCGCGTTCCCGGGTTGGTACGGTTATTTTTCGAAAGATACCAAGAGTGGACTGGGGAACACCAAATCCCTTTTGAATGGCAACGACCTGATTTTGGAGGAATCGTTCGGTGGACTTCATTTTTCGGTAGCTTGTCGCATTTTGGGTGAAGAAACGGTTCCTGAAATTGTAAGTTCGAATCGTTTGGAACTGAATTCAACAGGCAAACGTTCCGACCGTGATATTACTGTAATTGTTTCGATGGTCACTTCCAACGAATCTGAAAATCCCACCAAATCAGTCCTACAACTGCTCGATGAATTTGAAAAACAGTCGGTGAGCAAAGAAAAAGAAGTCCATCAGCTTTGGTGGAAAAATTTCTGGGAACAGTCATTTGTGCATCTGGAAGACGATTACATCGAAAACATTTATTACCTGCGCCGCTACCTGATGGCCAGTTCGTCGCGGGGTAAATTTCCTGTGGTTTTCAACGGTGGGTTGTGGACCTGGAACCACGATGTGCGCAACTGGGTAACTCCGCATCACTGGAACACGCAACAGCAATACTGGGGACTTTGTGCCCAAAACGATTGCGAACTGATGCTTCCATACCTGAATACCTATTTCGGTTTAATGCCCAAAGCCGAAGAACACGCTAAAAAGAGGGGAGCCGAAAATGCCATTCTGTGGGCTGAACCGCATGACTTTTTTGGTAGTATGACTTTCTGGGAAAGGGGAGATATGCTCAATAATTTTACTCCGGCCAGCCAGATTGCTGGTTTGTTCTGGGAGTACTTTCAATACACTTCCGACACTGTTTTTCTTGCTGAAAAGGCCTATCCTTTTATGAAAAAAGCAGCGGAGTTTTACGTGCAGAAACTTCAATGGGACAGCCTGAAGAATGAATACTTCATTTTTCCGTCGCAGCCTTATGAAAATCCGCGTTCCAACAATCTTCGGAATCCGATTACCGACAGAAACGTCATCCTCTCGAATTTTTCCTATTGTATAAATGCAGCCCGAATATTGAATGAAGATAAAGCAAAAATAAAAGAGTGGCAGCATATTTTAGGCAGTCTCTGGCCAATTCCTTATCAAACTGTTCCTGATGAGGGTGAGGTAATTGCTCATGCGTGGTATCCTGATGGTGCAATTTTCCCCAAAATTGAAGAACGTGGAAAGTGGTTAAGCCACATGAGTGCAAGTACATCAGCTGTTTTTCCTGCCAACCTCGTCGGAATTGATTTAACCAATACCCGTGAGTACAAAGCAATGGTTAATATGATACGCCATCGTTCGCTTACGGTTAATGCCATTTCACCTGAACCTATTGTGGCAGCAAGGCTTGGCATGGGAAACGAAGTTTTAACGATGATGCAGAACGGAATCCGCCGTTTACAGCATTTTCCGCAGGGATTATTCTACAACATTGACCATTGGTACAACCTTTCGCGGTACATGGATTCATTGAAAACTCCTGATATCAGCGCACAACGCGATTATATTTACGACGAAAGGTCGCATTACCCGAATAAATTGCCTGCCAAACCTTTTATTCAGTGTGGCCTCGAACCTCAAAGCATTTATGGTGCCGCGGTAAATGAAATGCTGCTGCAAAGTAACGAAGGGAAAATCAGGGTTTTTCCTGCTGTGCCCGACATCTGGGCAACTGCCTTTACATTGCTTGCAAGAGGTGCTTTTGTTGTTTCATCCGAAATTAGAAAAGATGGCACTATTCCGGGAGTTTATATAGAAAGTCGGAAAGGAAATGTTTGCCGCATGGTAAATCCCTGGCCTGGTTCCGAAGTTTCAGTGATGGATTTGACTGAACCGGGAAAGAAAATCAGGTATAAAACGGATGAAAAAAATGGATTTGAATTTAAAACCTTGCCGGGGCATAATTATCTGATTGTTCCCAAAGGGAAAGAGAATATGTTGAAACAAACGGTTTTTGAAAGCAGTCCAAATCAATCACCAAAAACATTTTATGAAGCGGTGTTGGGGAAAGGCAGAAATTTCTGATTTACGGTTTTAAAAAGTACCATATTCTCAATAACAGGTATCTTTGAGTAAATAATAATTATTCGCATGACAAAAAAGGTGTTGTTTTTTCTGATGTTGATGGTTGCCTTGAATTCCGGGGCACAAACCATTTATCTTTCTACTTTGGGGAATGATGCTAATCCGGGGACGAAAGAAAGACCCGTTTCAACGTTTGCAAAAGCTCAGCAGTTGGTCAGAAAACTGCCGGAAGGAGCTTCTGTAAAGGTGCTTTTTGCCCCGGGTGTTTATTATTTACCTGAAACCATCAGTTTTACTGAGAATGATAATAAAGCTTCTGTACTTTATCAGGCTGAAGAAGAAGGCTCGACAATCATTTCCGGTGGAACTCTGCTCAAGTTAAATTGGAAACAATCGGAGAAAGGTATTTTTGTTGCAATGGTTGAAGGAAATCCGTTTATCGACCAGTTGTATATCAACGGCAAACGTCAGCGGATGGCGCGTTTCCCAAATGCAATTGCAGGTAAAAATGTATTCGACACCTGGGATTTGAGTCATCAGGCCAAACCTGATTCTGCGAATTCACCCTTGTCTCCGGAAAGGATTCGGCGCTGGAAAAATCCGGAAGGTGGCTACATTCATGCCATGCATTCGGCTTTGTGGGGCGACATGCACTGGATTATCAAAGGAAAAAAAGCTGATGGAACATTAAATTATGAAGGCGGATGGCAAAATAATCGTCCTTCGGAAATGCACCCGGTTTACCGCATGGTCGAAAATATTTTTGAAGAATTGGATGCCCCCGGTGAATGGTTTTTCGACCGGAAAGAACAGCAACTTTATTTTATGCCTGAACCGGATGTTGATTTGAAAACAGCAACCGTTGAGATTGTTCGGCTCAGACATTTAATAGAGTTTAACGGCTCAAAGGAAAAACCGGTGAGAAATGTTCACCTGAAAGGATTTGTTTTTCGTCATGCTGCGCGCACATTTATGGAGAATAAGGAACCGCTTTTGCGCTCCGACTGGACGGTTTACCGCGGCGCTGTACTGGTTTATTCGGGTGCCGAAGATTGCAGCGTGGTCGATTGTGAATTCGACCAGGTTGGTGGCAATACGATTCTGGTCAATAATTACAACCGGAGAATCAGCATAAAAGGGTGTTACATTCATCACAGCGGGGCAAACGGAATTGCCTTTGTGGGCGACCCGGAAGCAGTGCGCAGCCCGATTTTCAGGTATGGCCCGCAAAATTTTTCTGCTATGGACCGGACTCGGGGACCGAAAAACGACAATTATCCGGAGGATTGCCTTGTAGAAGATTGCCTGATTACCATGACCGGAAGGGATGAAAAGCAAACGGCACCGGTTCACATCTCCATGTCACACAAAATCAGGGTAAATCATTGTTCCATTTACGATGTTCCCCGGGCAGGAATCAACATTAACGAAGGAACTTTTGGTGGCCACATCATCGAAAATTGCGATGTTTTCAATACTGTGCTTGAAACCGGCGACCACGGCAGTTTTAACTCCTGGGGGCGTGACCGTTTCTGGACTCCCGACATCAATCAAACGGTGCCCGAAGTAGCTCAAAATCCGAATTTGCCTTTCCTCGATATGCTCGAACCAAACATCATCAGAAACAGCCGCTGGCGATGCGACCACGGTTGGGATATCGATTTGGACGACGGTTCTTCATGGTACCGTATCTACAATAACCTTTTACTCAACGGTGGATTGAAAATGCGCGAAGGATACAACAGGCAGGCGACCAATAACGTGATAGTCAACAACAGTCTGCACCCGCATGTGTGGTACCCCAACAGTGGCGATATTTTCAAAAGTAACATCGTTTTTACAGCTTATCGACCGGCTGTAATGAACCGTGGAATTGCAGCCGATGGAAAATGGGGAAAAGAGCTGGACAACAATTTCTTTGTGGCAACGGCTGTTGAAATGACAAAGTTTGCCCAAAATGGCTGCGATGCAAACTCTTCTTTTGGCGATCCTCTTTTTGTGAATTCTGTAATTGGTGATTTCAGGGTAAAAGAAGGTTCTCCAGCCCTTAATCTCGGATTCGTAAATTTTCCGATGAATGAATTTGGGGTGACCAAACCTTCGTTGAAAGTCCTTGCAAAAACACCGGTTATTCCGGCAATTTTGATAAAATCAGAAGAGAAAGCGTCTTCCGCCAGCAATCGTTCAATATTATGGGCCGGTGCGAAATTACATGAGCCGGTTGGCGACGAATTATCTGCTTTTGGAGCGGCTTTTGCCGACGGTGGCGTTTCCATTTCGCAGTTGGATGAAAACTCAGTTCTGAAAAAATATGGTCTGAAAACCGGGGACCTGATTCAGAAAATCAATGCTACAAAAATCAAAAATACTGCTGAACTAGAAGCTTATCTGGAGGCCAGTCAGAAGGTAACCAATCATACGTTTTTCATTCTTCGCAATCAACAAAAATTTGAAATAAAAGTCAACCAGGTCTTGCCGTTAATTAACATTGAATAACCAACTAAAATCAAACCAATGAAACTACAATCAATCATTACAATTTGCTTTGGAATCACCCTCCTGATGTGGTCCTGCAACAGCGAAAAAGTGGTAAAACATACTCCTGCCAATCAAAAAACCGAAGCAATTGCAGAATGGGAAAGCCTTCGTTTTGGCGCATTTGTTCATTTTAACGACAACACTTGTTTGGTTCGTGAATTTTCAAAAAACACCGACCCTGCTGTGTTTAATCCTGTCAATCTCGATTTCGATTCAATGATGACTACTTTTCAGGAAGCGGGCGTAAAATATGCGGTGCTGACTACCCGCCACACTTCCGGATTTAGCCTGTGGGACAGCAAATTAACGAAGTTTGATGTGGCCGAAAGTCCGTTCAAGAAAGATGTGGTCAGATTGTTTGTGGATGCCTGCCGTAAACACAACATCAAACCTTGTTTGTACTATTGCTTGTGGGGCAGCAAAGACTGGAACCCGGTCAGCTGGAACCCAACGATTAAAACTGAATTGGAGACTACCACGCCAAAGCAAATCATTCTTTCGCAATTGGCAGAGCTGGCTGAAAACTATGGCGACATTTATGCCTTTTGGCTCGACATGCAGTGCTGGGCTGATACTACGCTTTCGCCACAGGAATCATACGATTTACTGAAAAGCAAAAATCCCAAAACTTTTGTCCATTTCAATCAGCATGTTCAGGATGGAAGCAAAGTCAGATATTTCCCAACCGATATCATCAACGGAGAAGAACGCACTCCGCCGGTTGCAGGCCACAATCCCAACCGGGAAATCGACGGTCAAAATTATTACCTGCCTTTTGAATATGAAATTACCTCGCAGCGCTGCGATTCACTTTCACTCGGCAATGGCCTGATGAAGGGCTCCTGCTGGTTTACGTTTCCCGTGAGCCAGTTTTATCCGGTGGACAGCCTCTATAAATACATCCAACAAAATTTCGACCGTGGAGGTAGCAATATTCTGCTTTCGACTGCGCCCGATAAAACCGGAACATACAGTCAGGCAAACAGCGATAGCATTATTAAGTTGGGTAAATTGATTTGGGGTAAAGAATAACCTGATTTTTCGGAAACGATTTCGGAAAATAAAAACGTTTCCGAAAACGTTTCCGGTAATTCATTGCCACTATATTTTCATACTGAAATCTCATTTTCCTACTTTTAAGCAAACTAACTATTTGCTAACATGAACAAAATGAGATTTTTATTGGTACTCTCAATTGTTTCTTTTTTTGCCATCTCTACTCAGGCCGGTCGCACAACCTATGGCGAAACGCGAATTTCACTAAACGGTTTCTGGCAGTTTAAAACCGATCCCCTTCAAAAAGGACAACAGCAGCAATGGTATTCATCCACATTTAATGATACCGGTTGGGATAAAATGGAAGTCCCCGGAAGCTGGGAACTGATGAATGAAACTGCCAACTATATCGGGATTGCGTGGTACAGAACTACTTTCAAAACTCCTGAAATCTCAGGCGAGAAACGCTTCTTCTTGGAGTTTGAAGCCGTGAGTATGAGCTACAAAGTTTACCTGAACGGCAAATTGGTGGCCGGGCAACTGGTCGGCAATTACCACGAACGATACGATATAACTGATTTCCTGAATAAAAGCAGTATCAATACTCTGGCCGTTGAAGTGGATAACCGCCTGACCTGGGGCGCATATACCAATTGGGGAGGAATCCGCCGTCCGGTAACGCTTTGTGTGGTTGAACCTGTTTTTATTGAACGTCAGGAAGTGGTTTCCGCTCCTGATTTGGCCAAAGGGACAGCCGAAGTGAATGTTCGCGTTTTTATCAGGAATACTTCAGGAAAAGATCAAACGGTAAATTGCCTGGCAAGACTTGAATTAGAAGGAAAACCGGTGACCAAAAGTTTATCAACGGGTGTGAAAATTCCGGCTAATGGAACTGAATCCGCTTTGCTGAAATTCAAATTGTCGAAAGCACAAACCAAACTCTGGCATTTCGAGCGACCCAATTTATATACATCGGAAATTACTTTGCTGGATGGCGAACGAAGGGTGGGTAGTTATTCCGACCGTTTTGGTATCCGGAAACTAGAACTCGATGGATACAATTTCAAACTCAATGGCGAGCCTGTTCGTCTGGCCGGTTACAATTGGGTGGCCGACGACCGGACAACCGGAAACACTTTGCCCGCATGGCGATACAAAGAAGACATTGACCGGATGAAATCGCTGGGAGCCAACATGGCCCGCCTGTCGCATCGTCCGTTGCCTGAAGATGTGATGGATTACCTCGATGAAAAGGGAATTCTGGTGGTTTCTGAATTCAATAACTGGTCGCAGTTTATCAATCCTGATTCGCCCGAACCGCGTGAGTTTGCCACAAAACTGGTACATCAGCAATTCAATCATCCCTGCGTGGTGGGCTGGAGTGTGGGCAACGAAATGGGAGACCAAAAGACCAACGTAAAAGTAAATGCTTACGTGGAGTCTATCATCCGTTACATCAAACAAAATCTGGACACAACGAGGTTTGTGTTGTATGTTTCCAATTCTGCCGACTGGCAGGAAAACGATGCCGCGAAGTACTGCGATTTTATCATGATCAACAAGTACGATTTCGGGATGGGCTACGAAAAAGCAATTGACGCACTCAAAGCCAAATACCCCAATAAACCGGTGTTCATGTCGGAATACGGAAGCCACACAGCCAGCCTGATTTACGATACACCCAACAAAACCAAATATACTACGCTGATTGCGGATAAGTTTTCAGGAAAAGAAAACCTGTTTGGCTTTGCCGTGTGGACATACAATGATTACCGAAGCACGTATCAATCGCCAAATCCTGCAACGGCTACACCCATGCACCAAAACCGGCAGTGGGGCTGTGTGGACGATTACCGCAACAAAAAACGCGCTTTCTGGCAAATGAAAGATTTGTATGCGCCGGTTCGTTCGCTGGATGTAAAAACCACTGCCAATGGAAATCTGGTTTCGGTAAATATGGTAGTGCAACCGCGCAATTTGCTCGATATTCCTTCTTTTAAATTGAAAGATTATCGCCTGATTTGGGAGGTGGTGGCAACAGATGGAAATACCAAAACAGGCGGATTCATTCAGCTTCCTGAAATAGTTCCCGGCGCGCCGACATTGAACTTTACTTCGAATTTTGGCCAATCGGCCGAATCCGCTTTGCTGAAAGTCACCCTGCTTTCATCCACCGGGTACAATGTGAAAGACACTACGATTTACTTGGCCAAACCTGAACCACCAAAAGTGGTGGCAGTTATTCCGGCATCGCGATCGGTAAGGGTGGTGTTCGATAAGAATGAATTTTCGACCGAATATGCTCTGAAATATACCATTAAAGGAGAAACTAAAACCACGGCTTCAACCATCGATCATTACATCGATTTAACCGGTCTGGCAGCCGATGTGCCTTGTGAGATTTCGGTAGTTTGCATCAACGGGGCAGGCGAGGGGCAGCCTTCCTGGCCTGTAACAATTGTTTCCAAATATGGAACCAAAAGTTTGCCTCCTGTAATTTGGCTGACAGAAGCCGGCAACAAGGAATGCACCTTTGGAATGGGGTATACTTATACCGATCAGTTTTACGAAGTTCGTTATACCACATCACCTGCCGATTCGGCTTCGTGGAAGGTGATTCCTTCGCGTGTTTTTGGCGCGTTCAGGGTCTCTGAATTGGAAAACGGACGAAAATATTATCTGCAAATGCGCTGCATCCCGCAGGGTGGTGGTACTCCCAGCGAGTGGAGCGAAATACTGACTGCCAATCCTGGAACAACGGCTCTGTCGGGAGAAGCAAAAATAAAGGGCGTTATTCAGCAGAACAGCGAAACTATTCTTTCGGTTAGTCCGGCTAAAAACGCTTCAGGGTATATAATCAGCTACGAAACCGATGGAAAGCAAGTAGAAGAACTGATCAATCAATCTGAAATTGAATACGTTTTGCTCCGGAAGGTGGGCAAAAGCGGAGTGAAAAATAGTTCCATCAAAGCATTTTAAAAATTCCCGATAAAATATGAAACACTTCATGTTATTTGCCTTTGGACTTATAATTTCAGTTGCGCTTCATGCACAATGCCCGGCGCCAAAAGCCTATACCAATCCGGTTATTGCCGGATTCTTCCCTGACCCTTCTGTGGTTCGGGTTGGCGACGATTATTATTGCGTGAATTCCACGTTTGAATATTTTCCGGCCATTGTTATTTCGCACTCCAAAGATTTGGTGAACTGGCAGCAGATTGGCCATGTATTTACGAAAAGTGAAGATTTGGATTTGAGCTATTTCTTCGATGGAATGGGAATTTGGGCACCCGATATTTCGTATTACAACGGCGAGTTTTATATTTTTTACTGTCTGGTTCAGTTGAGCAAAGATCGCAGTACCAACGTTCGCGGCAACTACATGATGAAATCGAAACATATTCTGGGACCCTGGAGCAAGCCGGTTCAAATCACCAATTTTGGGAGCGACCCTTCGCATTTTGTTGACGACGATGGCGAACATTTCATGCTGTTTGCTGCCGGAATACCAACTGGCAACGGAACCAAAATTGTGAAACTGAACCGCGAATGCACCCGAATGGTTGAAGAGCCACGCTGGCTGGAGACCGAGGGTAAAAAGGCGGCTCCTGAAGGTCCGCACATGTTCAAAAAAGATGGTTGGTATTATTTTGTAATGGCTGCCTCCAGCGGACTATTTAACGGTCACCACATGCTGGTTGCCCGCTCGAAATCGGTTTACGGTCCTTTCGAGAATTCACCCAATAATCCTTATCTCACGCAGCGTGACCCGAATGCCATCAATTTTCACCAGGGACACGGAAAAATTTTCAATACCCAAAATGGCGAATGGTTTACAATGGTCCTTTCGCAGCGCTGGATACCCGGCGAAATCCGGGGGCAGAAGCGCGGCATCAGTCAGTTGGGGCGCGAAACTTCGCTCGAACGAATTACATGGGACGAAAACGGCTGGCCAGTTGCCAACGGTGGCAAAGGTCCGCTCGATGCCAATATCCGTCCAAACCTGCCGTGGACAACCGTTTTCAATCCTTCGGGCGATGAGTTCACCGACAAGCAGTTGGGCATTCAGTGGGTATTCCGCCGTAACCCGGTGTACGAAAATTTCAGCCTGACAGAGAAAAAAGGGCATTTGCGGATTTATTCCGGTGATTTCGACATCGATACCATTTTAGGCCGAAACCTGATTGTGCAACGCGAACGCTGGATGAATTTTACAGCAACAGCCAAACTCACCTTTAATCCGGAATCCAAAGAACAGGCCGGTATAACCGGTTATTACGATACCAAAACGTATGTCCGACTGGGATTGCAGCGTGCCGAAAACGGGAAACTGCAACTGATTTTGGAAGAACGCCGTTATGGCAAAAAATCGGTTCTGAAAGTGACTGACGATATCAAAAGCAACACGGTTTATCTGCGCATGAAAGTGGATAAGCTGCGCCGCGAATTCTTTTACAGTTACGACAGCAAAACCTGGCTCGATGCCGGTGTAATTTCCGATGCCGCGTTTTTGAGCGATCAGGGAACACCCAACTGGGGCTTTATGGGCATGATGACCGGCGTTTATTGCTTCAACCGCGGAACCGGCAAACGGATACCGGCTGATTTTGATTTTTTCAGGATAGAAGAAGAAGAGTAAACTTAGAATAGTCCGAAGGACTATAATTTGAATAACCACCGGTGAAACCGGTGGCAATAATGAGAATAAATTTGGAACCCCGAAGTGGGTTCAATATCATAACAACAATTTTTAAATAGAGGAAATTCCAGATTATGAGAATCATTCAAATTAAACCAATCAGCTTGCTGATCATATTTGTTCTGATGGTTGTAGGTTTATCAGCGCAAAACGCCGCTCAACCGTTTGCCGATTTCTTCGTTTCAACCGCTGGGAATGATGCCTGGAGCGGGAAACTGGCAGAACCAAATCCGACCAAAACCGATGGACCTTTTGCCACTGTCAACCGCGCAAAACAGGCCGTCCGGCTAATCAAAAAGGACTGCTACCGAAACATTTATGTTTTAATCCGCGGTGGCGAATACCGGCTTTCTGAAACCGAAACATTCACTCCGGCTGACAGTCATTACGATGCTTATCAGATAGTTTACATGGCTTATCCTGGCGAAAATCCGGTTTTTTCTTCGGATGTGGAAATTACAGGATGGCAACTGGCCAAATCGGTCAAAATTCTTCCGGCTGCTGCGAAAGGGAAGGTTTATGTTGCCCCGATGCCAATTCTACCCGAAGGAAAAGCAAGGTTTTATACCCTTTACGATAACGGTAAATTGCAACCCCGCGCCCATTCCAAAGGTTTTGAACCAACCAAAGTCATGACCGGTGGCGATGGCGGAGGAGTGGATTGGAAAGGAATGATGAAAGCCGACCGCAATTCGCTTTGGTTTCCGGAGGGAATCCTGAAAAACTGGAACAACCTGGAAGACATCGAAATCTTTGTACAACCCAATGTGGGTTATGTCACCAATTACCTGACCCTGGCTTCGGTGGATGAGAAGAATGGCGTGGCACAAACCGCGCTTTCGGCGACTTACCCGATGGGCAAAATCGACAAGCACCTGCATGCAATGGAAGGTGGCAGTTGTCGCGTGGAGAATGTGATTGATTACCTCGACTCGCCAGGCGAATGGGTGGTGAATACACGCGAAAAATTGGTTTATTACTGGCCTGAAAGTGGCAAGCCCGGACAAGTGACCTTTCCGGCGCTCACCGAATATTTTTTGACCGATGGTCACGAAGCCGGCGGAATAGTGCGCAATATTGCTTTCAAAGGATTGACCTTTACCCGCGGCGAGCGTGAAGTGATTACCAAAAGTGATATAGGGCTTCAGCACGAATGGGATATGTGGAACAAAGCCAACGCCATGCTGCGTTTCCGCGATGTGGAATACTGCGAGGTGAGCAACTGCCGCTTTACCAATTCGGGCGGCGCTGCCATTCGATTCGACCTTCACGCCCAAAGCAATCTTATCAAAAATAACCTGATTGACTATGTGGGTGGCACGGGTATTTTGCTTTGCGGATACGGTCCGGGAAAACTGAATGTGAACAAATCGAACCGGATTTTGAACAACCAGATTCACCATTGTGGCGAGTTTTATTATCAGTCGAATGGGATCATGATTTGGCAAAGCGGCGAAAATACCATTCAGAATAACAAACTGCATCATTTGCCTTATGATGCGGTAGTTTTGAGCGGAACCCGCCCCATGTTTTTTCAGTTGAAAGGCGAAAACCGCGAACAGGTTGGAACGCTCCGAACCGACGAAATTGCTCCTGAAGCGCTTTACCAGGACGATACAACGAAGTACAACTTCAGTAACTTTATATTTTTTAGTCAGTGGCCGAAAGTGGCACCCTATTACCACACCAGAAACAATATCTTGGAGGACAATGAGGTATTTCTGGTGATGCAAAAGTGCTTCGACGGAAACGCCATTTACCTCTCGGATGTGGGCGACGGCAACGAAATCAGGCGAAACTATATTCACCATTTAAATGGGGTGGGCATGCAGCAGGGAATCAGAACCGATGCTTTCCTGAAAAACACCATGATTGCCGAAAACATCATTTACAACTGCAATGGCGGCGGAATCAATCTGAAGTACTACGAAAACAATGCATACAACAACATCATTGCCGATATCCATGACATTGTTTACGAGAACAGCGCCGGAAAAACCAACCGCATGTTTATCGGCTATTTCAGTATAATGGATGTGTTTACGCGCGATAAAATGCCGCCATACACGGCTTGTAATATTCAGAATAACATACTTTATAAGGTTGCCTCGCATAACACTTTTTATCGTCAGGGAACTGTAAATGGGAAATTGACCGAACTGAAAATTGAGGAATGTAACATCGATAAAAACCTGTATTTCGATGCCAACCTTAAAGATCACGGACAATCGGCGGTTGATTACTACCGAACGAGAGGTGCGGATAAAAACAGCCTTGTTGCCGACCCGATGTTTCGCGATATTAAAAATGGAGATTTCCGGCTGAAGGAAAACTCACCCGCTTACCAACTAGGATTCAGAGATATTGATGCAAAACGTATTGGTATTACTTCTGATTTTCCAGCCACTTTTAAAGAATTGGTGAAAAATCAGTTGGGCATGGATTACGACAAGTTCGATAAGCTGGAAGAAATTTGCAAACCTGCAAAAGACGCATCAGGAAAAGAGTTTAAAGAGGCGAATGGAATATAAATGATGCGAAAATTAATCCGGATATATGTTGTTTTTTTATTGACCACGATATCAATAAACGCGGTGGGACAAACCACCGGCTCGCTATTGCCCGGTGGCGCCGGCAATTGGAAGCTTTCGTGGGCCGACGAGTTCGATTATCCCGATGCCCAGCTCGATGCCAACTGGTATTCAGTCAATGGCGCTCAATCCTGGATTTTATGCAGCCGCTGGCGCGAAAACGCGGTGGTGAGCGACGGAACGTTGAAACTGGTCAACAAGAAAGAATCGCGTGGCGGACAGGATTGGACTTCAGGAAGTATCTGGACCAAGACAAAGTTTCAGTATGGCTACTTCGAGTGCCGTTACAAGTATGCTGCGGCAACAGGAACTAATAATTCATTTTGGATCATGACCACCGGAACCACGCCAACCGTTGGCAAAAAGTTTGAAATCGACATCAACGAAGGGCATTATCCGGCAGAAATGGCGACCAATTTGCATAACTGGACTGATGTGACCACCGATCCGGCAACCGGCAAATCCACACATCCATCGTGGAGCAAATCGTTCAGCTTTTCAACGGCAAAGCCCGACATCACCATTCAGTTCGAAACTCCGGTAACCACCAAGCGCATTCGCTTCTCATCCACGTATGGCGCTCATTTTCATATTCAGGAATTCAGGATTTATAATGTAAATGCTGCCGGATATCCTTCAGCGCTCTCGCCAACCGCCGATACTGATGTGGCCGGACTCGTGAATTTTGTGCGCGATCCACTGACCAAAATCACTTCCAGCGGAGTATATGGGGTGGGTTACGAAACACAAAATGTTGCCGATGGCGGTCTGGTGAAACATTGGGTATCGCAGGTTAGTGGTGAGAAATGGCTTGAATTTGAGTTTGCTTCAGCCAAAACCATTGGCTACCTTCAGTTTGTTAATGGTTGGCTAAGCAGCGGAACCTGGAACGCGGTAATAACCAATTACAAAGTGCAGTATCACAATGGAACCGACTGGGTGGAAATGGCTACCTACGATGCTTCGCTGACAGGAATGAATCTGGGCAAGGAATTCCATACTTACGGGCTGCAATGGAGCAAGGACTCACTGATTTATTATTTCGACGGAAAGCCATTGCGCAAAATGAAGAACGATTTCTGCCTCAGCCCGGCACCGGTTTACCTCAGCGAGGCTATTATTCCGTGGGCTGGCGAAGTGACTGATGCCATCGACGGAACACAGTTGGAGGTTGACTCTGTGCGGATTTACGAACGGCTGGCAACTTCGGTGCAGGCTAAAAAGACGGTATCTGCCGATGTTCAGGTTCGGGGAAATAATCTGGTAATCACCTCTGAAATCAATTTGAAATTAGAGCTATTTACGCTGAATGGATCGTTGCTGACGGTTAAATCAATACCTTCAGGAAGTTATTCGATGACTGTTAGGCAGGGAATATACATGGTTCGCCTTAGCAGCAATACCGCTGTAACAACAAGAAAAATAGCAATCAATACTGATCAGTAAATTTTACACGAAACAAAAATGCTAAACCAATAAAAACCTATATGAACACGAACTACATTATAAAACTTGCTGCAATGGTTCTTTTGCTGAATTTCTTAAGTGTACAAGCAAATAGCCAGAACTCGGAGTCCAAATCCCTGTTGCCCGGAGGTGATAATAAATGGAATCTGGTATGGAACGATGAATTTGACCAACCTGATTCTCAACTGGATCAGAAATGGGAATCCCAAAACGGGCCAAGCGGACATATTTTGTGCAGCCGCTGGCGCGAAAACGCTGAGGTAAGCAATGGCACCCTGAAACTCATCAACCGCAAGGAAAACCGCGGTGGACAGGAGTGGACTTCAGGAAACATCTGGACCAAAGAACAGTTTCAGTATGGGTATTACGAGTGTCGATACCGCTATGCGGCAGCTGAAGGAACCAACAATTCGTTCTGGCTGATGATGAAAGGGATTCAACCCAAAGAAGGTAAATTTTTTGAACTGGATATCAACGAAGGGCATTACCCCAATTCGGTAAATACCAACATCCACAACTGGAGCGATGTTACGGAAGTCAATGGCAAAAAGACACATCCATCCGATTCCAAAAGTTTCTATTACGGTGTGCGCCCCGATGTGCAGCTTCAGTTGGAAATTCCGGTCACCACGCGCCGTATCCGTTTTAGCTCAACCAACGGAAATAACTTTCATATTCCTGAATTCCGTATTTACAATGTGAATCCTGCCGGGTATCCCAAGGCACTTTCAGAAACTGCCGATGCTGATGTTTCGGGCCTGATCAATTTTGCCAAAGAACCGACTACAAAAATTACCGCCAGCGGAAATTTAAACGATGGAGCAGATTATCAGGTTCAAAATTTGGCTGATGGAAAAATTACCTCACGTTGGGTGACACAAAAAGACGGAGAAAAATGGCTCGAATTTGAGTTCAGCAGTGCCCGACAGGTGGGTTGCATTCAATTCCTGAATGGCTATACGGACAAAGGCAACTGGAAAGGCCTGATCAGCAACTATAAAGTTCAGTACGAAAAAAATGGGCAATGGGTTGATATGGGGGTGTTCGACATCAAAAACGGCGACTTCAATTTTGCCCGCGATTTTCACACCTACGGATTGGATTGGAGTAAGGAGGAGTTGGTTTTCTATTTCGATGGCAAGGAAATCCGCAGAGAGAAAAACCAGTTTTGTTATTCACCGGCACCGGTTTGGTTAAGTCTGGCCATCATTCCCTGGGCCGGAAAAATTACTGATGCCATCGACAAAACACAGATGGAAGTGGATTACGTGAGAATTTTTAAGAAGAAATAAGATGAAATTGCCATCTCGCCTGAGGAGATACCAATCGATTTGAATTCAGTAGCTGACGGATGGCAATTCCATGTGGCAGTTAAAAAACAAATTATGTACACATGAAACGAATTTCTTTGTTAGTTTTCTTTTTTTTGAATTCTGTTATTATCGTTTCGGCCCAAAACAAGTCAAGCAAAATTGAAATTGATTTTCAGCAAAAATGGGCAAGGGTTGAGCCGTCGATGTACGGAATTTTTTTCGAGGAAATCAACAATGCCGGCGATGGCGGTTTGTATTCGGAAATGATTCGCAATCGTTCGTTCGAGGACCATGTGGCTCCTGGAGGAACGGTTATCCGTGACAAAAAATATTTCTGTCCGGCAACGCCATCCTACTTTTCAGGCGAAGTAAAAGCACAATCGGCCAATTGGAATACCGACTCGTTGCAGCGCTGGACATTCCAGGTTTCGCCGGATGCAAAAGCCACAATTTCTGTAAAAACGGATGCACCGCTGAATTCAAATTCGCCACATTATGCGCAGATCGACATTCAGCAAGCATCGGGAAAAGCCGCTGTTTCGCTTGTAAATTCTGGCTATTGGGGCATTTCGGTGGTGAAAGGTGAAAATTACAACCTTCGCTTTTTTGCCAATACTTCTTCAGATTACAAAGGAACAATTACTGCCCTTGTGCGCTCCGAAAGCGGAAAGGTAATTGCAAACAAAGTCATTTCGCTAGAAAATAAATCGTACTGGAATGAATATAAATGCCGGTTTACAGCCACTGAAACCAACCACAATGGAACTTTCGAATTGGAGTTGGATGCGACGGGTTCAATGATGCTTGATTTTATATCGCTTTCGCCTGCCAATACGTACAAAAACAGGGAAATTGGTTTTCGGGCTGATGTTGCACAGATGCTGACTGAACTGAAGCCTGCGTTTTTCCGTTGGCCGGGCGGTTGTGTGGTGGAAGGGGCAACACTCAAAAACCGCATCAAATGGAAAGAAACGCTGGGAGATCCCGCGCAGCGCAAAGGTGAATATATGAAATGGGGTTATCGGAATACCTATGGTTTTGGCTATCATGAGTTTTTGCAATATTGCGAAGATATGAACATGCATGGAATGTTTGTGGCCAATGTGGGTTTGTCGTGTGAGTTCAGCAACGGCGATTATTGCGCGGAGGATTCTTTGGAATTTTTCATCCGGGATGCCCTGGATGCCATCGAATATGCCATCGGCGATGTGAACACCACCTGGGGCGCCAAGCGGGCTGCCGCCGGTCATCCCAAACCGTTTCCATTGAAATATGTGCAGATTGGCAACGAAAATCATGGGCCGATTTATGAAAAGCGTTACAATAAATTCTACACCAGACTTAAATCTGCTTATCCACAAATCGAAATGATACTCAACGGAGTGGCAACCGGTGCCGGAAGTGTTGAGGTGTTGAATCCCAAATTCAATGTCGATAAAATTGAAATTGCCGATTACCATTGGTACGACGGGCCCGACTGGTTTTATGATCATGCTTTTCTGTTCGATAAGATTCAGCCGCGTCACAATTTCAAAATTTACGTGGGCGAATATGCCTGTCACCGCAAAGTTGGTGCCGGTAATATGTTCGGAGCATTGAGCGAAGCCGCCTTCATGATGGGCATGGAACGAAATTCCGACCTTGTGACGATGACTTCGTATGCTCCGCTGATTGAAAACTCGAACGGAAGAAAATGGCCGGTCAACATGATGATGCTGAACAACCACCAGGTGGTGGGGCGCTCATCGTATTACGTGCAAAAAATGTATGCCGGAAACCGGCCGTCATTCAACCTGTCAACACATCTGCTGAATAATCAGGGAATGGCTGTTGATACGCTTAACGGGATGCGCCAATACGCACAAGCCGGGTACAACGAGCAAACCAGAGAGATAATTGTAAAAGTTGTAAATGCAACTTCCGATGTTTTCTCGCCACAATTATCCGTTCAAAATTCACCAAGACTGAAGCCGGTCGGTGAGATAATTACTTTATCGGCCAATAATCCAACTGACGAAAATTCGTTTGAAGCGCCACAAAAGTTATTTCCAAAATCGGTGCAGATCAAAAATGTTTCTGAACTGTTTCAGATTAATTTTGCTCCCTGGTCGTTTTCAATCCTCAAATTAAAATGTAAATAAATGAACAAGCACATAATCTCCGCTATTTTACTGATCTGTTCAGCCTTTGGCATTTTCGCGCAAAGCACATTTACCATCGATGCCAGCCAGACCGGCATTGCCATTAGTCCACGTCTTTATGGAATATTTTTTGAAGAAATTAACCATGCCGGCGAAGGTGGTTTGTATGCCGAAATGGTTCAAAACCGCGATTTCGAGATCACCTCGATTCCTGCAGGTTCCAACATGGGCGGAAACCTGGTGCGGACCAAAGACGGATGGCAGGAGCGCAAGGTTTTTGGCAACGAACTGCATGGCTGGTCGTTCCTTTCGGAAGGTGGCGCTGCGGGCGATATCCGTTTGCAACACGATCACCCGCTAAACGGGAAAAATCCAGCTTCCATGCGACTGATCGTTACCAAAGCGGGTAGCCGTTCAGGAGTGTATAATTCCGGTTTTTGGGGAATGAATTTCATGCAGGGAGAAACCTATAACCTCGCGTTTTACGCCCGCACTTCAGGAAATAAGAAACTGGATGTGACAGTTTCGCTCGAAAGCCCCAATGGCAATCGCATTTATGCTGAAAAAAAGATGGCCAAGGTGGGTGGCGACTGGCAGAAATACGAATGCCAGCTGGTGCCGACTGCTTCGGATAACCTGGGGCGTTTGGCTTTAACCATCAGTCAGCCTGATACCTTGTGGTTGGATGTGGTTTCGCTTTTCCCGCAGAAAACTTACATGAATCGCCCCAATGGTTTACGCGCCGATATCGTGCAAATGCTGGCCGGTCTGAAACCTGCTTTTGTGCGTTTTCCCGGTGGCGCCATCGTGGGCGGTATGAACCTCGATAACCGGATTCAGTGGAAAAATTCCATCGGCGATATTTCGCAGCGCAAAGGAACTATGAACCTTTGGGGATATTACACTACCAACGGATTGGGCTATCACGAATACCTGCAATTGTGCGAGGATTTGAAAGCCGATGCACTTTGGGTGTGTAACCCGGGATTCAGCGACAACTACCGCAAAGCCCAATATTGCAAGCCGGAAGAGGTGCAATTGTACGTTCAGGAAGCGCTGGATGCACTCGAATATGCTCTGGGCCCGGTCGATTCGGAATGGGGAGCAAAACGCGCTGCCAACGGTCATCCGGTGCCATTCCCATTAAAATACATCGAGATCGGAAACGAAGCCAGTGGCGAGGTTTACCGCACCAATTACAAACTTTTTTACGATGCTATCCGCCCCAAATATCCGCAGGTAAAAATCATCAGCAACTACAGATCCATCCCTGGTGGTGTGGTCGAAATCAGGGACGATCACAAATACGGATCTCCCGAATCGTTTATCAAAGCTTTCAATCAATACGATAATGCCGACCGCAAAGGTCCAGAAATATATGTGGGCGAATATGGCTGCACCGATGGTGTAGGCCAGGGAAACCTGAAAGGAGCGCTCGCCGAAGCGGTTTACCTGATGGGGCTGGAAAAGAACAGCAACATAGTAACCATGAGTTCCTATGCACCACTCTTTTTCCACGTAAACGACAACGCCTGGCCGGTAAATATGATCGGGTTCGATAACCAATCGGTGTTTGGCCGCACTTCCTACTGGGTGAACCGGATGATGGCGGAGAACCGGCCTGATTTTCTAGTAAACACTCAATCCGCTGATTCCGTGAAAAACCTTTTCTGTATTTCAGGATACGACAAAACAACCGACGAAATCATTCTTAAAGTGGTCAACACCGGCGCGCAGTCGCAAAAAGCTGCTTTTCATTTTAAAGGAATCCGCTTTGCCGGTCAAACGGCTACATCCATCACACTAACTCATGCCGATTGTACAGCCGAAAACTCGCTTTTCAATCCCAATGTCGTAATCCCGCAGAAATCGCAGGTCAGCATCGGAAAAGCGAATATCGAAAGGGAATTTTCACCCTGGTCGTTCACCATTCTTAGAGTAAAAATAGTCAAATCAAAAACCGATAAACCAACTAATATATAAAAAGATGGAACGAAAAATCACACTACTTATTCTGGGATTACTTCTCTCTTTCAGGTTGTTGCAGGCACAGCCAAAGCCGGTACTTCCTTACTGGAACTGTCCGGAGGAAAAATCAAAAAAGGCTCAGAAAATGGACGCCGTAATGAATAAGGCGATAGAAAAAGGACCTTTTAAACCCTCATGGGAGTCGCTCAAGAATTACCAGGTGCCCGATTGGTACCGCGATGCCAAGTTTGGGATTTTTATGCACTGGGGACCCGAAACACTTAATTTTGGCGGTAAAGCCGATGGAAGCGATGGCGGAAGGACCGATTACAAAAGTCGCGCGAATGCTTTTAAAGGCGAAAAATTCGATGCCGCAAACTGGTCAAAACTCCTGCATAATGCCGGAACAAAATATATCCTTCAGGTGATTGATCACCATGATGCTTACGCCCTGTACAATTCAAGTTTTACGCCGTGGTCGTCGGTACGTATGGCGCCGAAGCGCGATTTTGCAAAGGAAATGTCGGAGGCAGCGCGCCGGGAAGGACTGATTTACGGAGTATCGTCGCACACCGAAGAACATTGGTGGTTTTATGCAAATCCTCCTCAAAAAACACCACCCGCTCCGCAGCCTGGTCGCCCTGCTCCTCCACAGCCCGACAAGGAATTTCTGGAAACCTGGCAGCGACGTATCACCGAAATGGTTGAAAAATATAAGCCACAGCTATTTTATTTCGACTGGTGTATTGAACAACCTGCTTATGAACCTTATATGCAGCGATTTGCTTCCTATTATTATAACCGGTCTGCTGAATGGAAACAGGAGGTTGTCCTGAATTATAAGTACAATGCATTGCCGGCAGGAACCGCTGTTAAAGCCATTTCAGTTTATTCCGGACAGCGTGCCGCCTGGGAAACACCGGGTGCCAGTCCGCTTCCCTGGCAGTTCGATGGCATGACCAGCAACGCTTGGTTCTGGAAACCCAATATCAGGCTTTATCCCACGGCGAATATAATCTGCGATATGGTGGATGTAGTGAGTAAAAACGGTAACTACGTAATGAACATTACTCCCGATGTGGATGGCCTGCCGGGACCCGAACAGGAAAAGCTTTTGCACGAAATCGGACAATGGATGTCGGTAAACGGGGAAGCCATTTACGGAACCCGCCCCTGGACTGTTTTTGGAGAAGGACCAAATCATGGAGTGAATCCGACTTTTAATGGCGTTGCTGCGCAGAATCCTTTATCGCCCAACAACCCCAATTACTCTGGGCAAAACATTTACACCGCTCAGGATATCCGGTTTGTTAAAAAAGGTGAAGTGCTGTATAGTCTCGTTATGGCAATCCCAACTACCGATATCCGGATCAACAGCCTGGGTAAAGCATCCACGGTTTCAGGAAAAACGATTGCTAAAGTTTCGTTGCTGGGCAGCGATGAGCAGCTGAAATGGGAACAGGAACACGAAGCCCTGGTAATTGAAAAACCATCCAGGATGCCTTGCGAATATGTTCTGGCATTTAAGATTGAGTTTGCGAAATAATGTAATATGAATGATATGAGAAAGAACCTTTGTTTTGCTATCCTTATTGCTATTCTGTTATTCGGATTGCAGTCGGTGTTTGGCCAGCACAATCCCAAAAGTTGGGGTGATTTGGGTAATGGCAATTACCGGAATATGATTCTGCCAGCCGACTACTGCGATCCCGATGCCATTCGCATTGGCAAAGATTATTACATGATTTCGTCCACCATGCAGTTTTCGGGTGGTATCGTTATTTTACATTCCCGCGATATGGTCAACTGGAAAACAATCGGATACGTGATCGAAAATCTGCCCGTTCAGTTGAAGGACGAACGGTTCAATTACACCGTGATGGACCATTACAGCAAAGGCATTTATGCGCCCACGATTCGTTACCACGACAAAAAATTCTGGGTGTATTTTACTACTTACAACGGTGGTGGAATGTATGTGGCAACGGCCAAAAAAATTACAGGTCCGTGGAATGTGCAACTGATGAAGGACAAAAACGGAGTGGAATTATTTGGCCTCAACTGGGATGACAATTGTCCGCTTTGGGACGACGATGGCAAGGCTTACATGATCGCCAGCAATCCGCAGAAAAACTGGTTCCCGATCATGTTTCAGATGTCGCCCGACGGTACACAATTGTTGGATGCTGATATTAATAAATTGAAGATTAAAACCCTCGATCAGACCGATCGCGGCACCAACATTTTGCCTGATGCAACCTGGGGCGAAGGCAATAAACTGTTCAAAAAAGACGGTTATTATTACCTCTATCACAACGAATGTTTTGGAAAAGATTACGACCGTCAGGCGGTGATGATTCGCTCAAAAAATCTATACGGAACCAAACCCGACGGAACTCCGGGTAAACCTGGTGATCCGGGCTTGTACGATGTCTCTCCGCAGGGCACTCAAACTTACCTGATGGTTCATCCCGACAGCACCGGTGGACGGCTCGATCAGGGTGCTTTGCTGGATACTCCTGATGGAAAGAAATGGTACTTTCTGACCCATCAGGGTGGAGGCTATGAAAACGGTCGACCAATAGCTTTGCTGCCGGTCACATGGGTGGATGGCTGGCCAATGGCGGGTATTGACCAAGACAACGATAAAATTGGCGAGCCGGTTTGGGAAGCTGAAAAACCTGTTCAGGGACAGAAAAAATCGTTTCCGCAGGGTAGCGATGAATTCAGTAGGAAAAAGCTGCACCCTCAGTGGATGTGGAATTACCAGCCCCGCGCCGATAAATGGTCTCTGACCGAACGACGTGGTTACCTCAGATTACATGCGTTTAGACCTTTGGTTGAAAGTACTTTTTTCAAAGCCGGAAATACCATTTGCCAGCGTTATGTGAAAAGCTATGAGGTTCAGGTGGATGTGAAACTGGACATTTCAGGCATGACAGTGGGGCAGGAGGCTGGGTTGAGTCACTTTAACGGCGGAAAAGATTATTGCACCATTGGCGTTAAAATGACTGAAAATGGGAAAGTCATCAAATACAACGACAACGGAAAAGTTGAAGAGGGAGAAGCAATTACTTCAAATGTTATTTGGATTCGTTCTGTCATCGACAAGGATTGCGTCAATACGTATTTCTTCAGCACCGACGGAATTTCTTTCCGGCCTTTTGGCGGAAAATATACCTTGAAATGGGCCGGTTTCCGCGGCGATCACATTGGAAT
>JAFLKN010000058.1 GCA_019163175.1 Prolixibacteraceae bacterium
CAAGGTAAAGAATTGAAGGTTTAATTATTTTAAGATTAATTCAGAAATATAAATTTCCCACAAGAATATGAAGATATCGAGAATTAGCGTTTAGAATTCCTTTTTCATTTCAATCTTTCAGATATAAATTACTGTCGCCGTAACTCAGAAAACGGTAATCATGTGCCAAAGCATGATTGTAAATGGAACGCCAATCGTCTCCAAGATAAGCCGAAATCAATAACAACAATGTGCTTTGCGGCTGATGGAAATTGGTAATCAGCCCGTCAACAATCCTGAACTGATATCCGGGAGCAATAATAATTTGCGTGGATGCCGATAAATAATCGGTTTGATGTTTGTCTAAAAGGCCGGTCAGTGCCTTTAATGCCTGATTGGCCTGAATTGAATTTCCATTTTCCCGGTAGGCCTCCCACTGCAAAACCTTTAAATCTTCGATGTTGATTTCCTGATTTTGACAAGCCTGCACACCAAGCCAGTAAAGGCTTTCCAACGTTCGGACAGATGTGGTGCCCACCGCAATTTTCTTTCCGGTATGATGAATAAGCTTGTTCAAAAAATCACGACTGATATACAAATGTTCGGAGTGCATTTCGTGTCCCGAAATGGTTTCGCTTTTAACCGGCTGAAATGTTCCGGCACCCACATGCAGAGTTAGTTCGGCCAGTTCGTGTCCTTCATCTTGCAAATGAGTAAACACTTTTTCAGTAAAGTGCAATCCGGCCGTGGGGGCAGCTACCGAACCTTTTATTTTGGAATACACAGTTTGATAGCGTTCCAAGTCGCTTTGTTCTGTTTCACGATTCAGGTAAGGGGGAATGGGCAACGATCCGGCTTGTTCGATGATTCGTGAAAATTCAAAATCAGAGTTGTTCCAGCTAAACCGGATCAGACTTTTATTCGTTTCCGGATCAATCTGCTCAGCACACAATTCGATTTCGATTTCGTCAATCCAAATGATTTTCTTCAGGCGATCACCTTTCCACTTTTTTTGGTTGCCAATCATACATTTCCACGTGCACGATTCGGTTGTTTGAAATGCAATCTGGTAATCGGCCGGTTCGTGCGGATCAAGGCAGAATATCTCGATTTTGGCACCGGTTTCTTTCTGAAAATGCAGCCGTGCGCGAATAACTTTCGTGTTGTTGAAAATCAGCAAACTGTTAGCAGGTAGGTACTCTGGCAGATTTCGAAATTGCGTGTCCTCAATATTTCCGTTTTTCCAAACCAGTAGTTTCGACTGATCGCGTTCAGCCAACGGATATTTGGCAATTCGGGCATCGGGCAATTCATAGGCATAATCGCTTATCGATATTCCCGTTACCTGTTCGTGGAGTTTATTTGTGTTTTCCATAGGTTTCTGGCGGCCAAAATTACAGAAACAATGCATTCAGTCAAAATTGTTATGAAGCGAAACCTGATTTAAAATTTGAGATTCGGTCTGGTGTCTATTATCTTGTGTCTTGCGTCTTTTATCGTAGTTTTGTGTAAAATTTAGAAAAAGATGAAAGCAGGAGATAAAGTCAGGTTTTTGAATGCCGTTGGTGGCGGTGTTATTAAATCGGTCATCAATAAAACGATGGTAAATGTTGAAGATTACGATGGGTTTGAAGTACCAACCCTGATTAGTGAATTGGTGGTAGTTGACGATTCGCTGTCGATGAATGCCGAGAAGCGCTTTGCCCGGATTCGGGCCAACGAAAAAAAGGAAGAGCAGCCCGAAATAAAGGAACAACCCAAAGCAGAACCTAAATACATTGCCGGGAAAGATTCTCCGGATTGTTACCTGGCATTTGTTCCACAGAATGAGGCCAATCCGGTTGACGGAGAACTGAAAGTTTACCTCGTAAACAACAGCAATAATTTTGTGCTTTACAATTACAGTCACCTGAAAAATAAGGTTTACCGCAGTGTTGAATCGGGCAAAATGAACCCGAACAGCAAACGATACCTGGAAAGTTTTACCCGGATGGATTTGAATGAATTACCCGATTTTCAGTTTCAGCTGATCTTTTTTCTGGAAGAATCGCCAAAACTGGAAAGTCCGGTGGTGAAAAACCTTCGTCTGAACCCGGTGAAGTTTTACCGCCAGAACAGCTACGAAAAAACAAGATATTTCGCACAAAATGCCATTGTAATTTCGTTGCTCGAAGCCGACATGGAAAGCGAAGTTGCCAAACTCACCGAAACGGAAGTTGCCAAGGTAGTGCTCGAAAAAGACGAACCCAAAGTGGTGGTGAAACGCACTGTTTCGCCCGATTTGGTCGAGATCGATTTGCACATTCACGAATTATTGGAGGATACCCGCGGATTGAGCAACCAAGAAATGCTGGAGGTTCAGTTGGGTCGTTTCCGCAACGAGTTGGAAACCGCCATTGCCAACGGAACTAAACGAATCGTTTTTATTCACGGCATTGGTAACGGCACGCTCAAACAGGAACTCCGTCAGGAACTCAGTACCAAGTTTAAAAAATACTATTTTCAGGATGCCAGCTTTAAGGAATATGGCTATGGCGCCACAATGGTGATTCTGAAAAACGCATAGCGCTGCGCGCATTCAAAGTTACAGGTTTCAGGTTCCAAGTTCCAGAAACAACTTGAAACTTTAAATTTGGAACTTGAAACTAAATCCGCATCTTTGCCGCGCAAACCGCTCTATCGCTGTCCCGGGTAACCGGGAGAGAGGAAAGTCCGGGCAACACAGGGCACCATGCTTCTTAACAGGAAGGCGGGTGAAAGCTTGCAGTAAGGTAACAGAAAATGACCACCCGGTTTTGACGTGTCACGACCGGGAACGGGTGAAAAGGTGAGGCAAAAGCTCACCGGTGGTGGTGGCAACATCGCCAGCCGTACCTCTGATGGGTTGCAAAGCCAAATATATCATGATTTTCCGGTACGCCGGAATACAGAACGGCCCGTTTTGGTTCTTCGGAAGTCGTGAGGGGTAGGCTGCTCGATCAGCTTTGAGAAAAGCTGGCTAGACAAATGATAGGGGTCCCGAGTAATCGGGATACAGAACCCGGCTTACAGGTTTGCGTTTTTTTATAAAAAATAAGGCGATCATTGAGAGATGATCGCCTTATTTGATTTATTAAACTACTAAAATCTTATCATCATTGGTTGACGACAAGTTGACTCGATACTTTATTTTGATTTTCGCTGTCTAGGCCTACCACCAGATAGGTTCCTGGGGGAAGTTTGTTAATCGACAGTGAAAAAGTCGAACTATTTTTAGATTCTTTCCTGATTAATTTCCCAGTACTGTCATAAATACTTATTTCCAGCTTATTGGTTGATTCGGAACCAACCAATGTAATTCTCGTATTGTCACTTGTTGGATTGGGAAAAATGCTAAGTTTTAATGTTTTATTGTTTTTGGTGTATGAATTGGCTGTAGCTCTTAGTTTTTCATTGCTCTTCGGATGATAATCACCAGGGAGAACAAAGTTGATAGGCATTTCGTAGGTCACATCTACGTTTTCACCTTGCTGTTTGCCGGGGCTCCACTTGGGCATCGATTCTACAATTCGTTTTGCTTCCTTATCCAACGACGGGTCAACTCCACGTGAAACCTTGGCATTGGTAACCTTTCCGGTTTTATCGACCACAAATTTCACAAATACCTGACCTTGTATTCCATTTTCAAGAGCAATCGTTGGGTATTTCAGGCTTGAATAAACAAAAGTCTTCAAAGCTTCGGTTCCGCCCGGAAACTGTGGCATTTCTTCAACCATGGTAAAGACATCGCCTGTTTTCTTTGTGGTAATTTCGAGCACTCCGTTTTTGCCTTTTTCACCGTATTTTGCAGCTGCGGATTCATTTTTTAAAACATTGATTAACAGAATTGTTTCCGGATCGATACTTTCTATTTTCAAGTTTTCTGAAATTACGCCGTCTTTTACAATCAAAGGTTTATTCCCAGTTTCAGCACTACGGATTCTGAATTCTGAACTTGAATGTTCTGCTGAGTTTTGATTTTGCATTTTTCCATATCCGACCACAACAACATCAGATGTTCCATTTTGTGAAGTTGAGACTTCCTTCTTTATGGTAATCAGAATTACGCCGTTTTTACCTTTTTCACCGTAAATACTGGTAGCAGATTCGCCTTTTAGTACATTAACAGATTCAATCGTTTCATAAGGGATGTCATTCACATTCTGGTTTTCAGCAATTACTCCATCAATTACGATCAATGGTTTGGGGTCGGGTCCAGTTCCAGTGCTCCTGATTCTGAATCCTGAATTTGATTGTTCTGGCGAGTTATCTTTTTGCATTTTGCCATAGCCGATTACTTGAACTTCTTCCGAATTATTGCCAGTTCCGGCTTTTCCTTTTTTCATCGAAATTAAAACAACTCCGTTTTTCCCTTTGTCGCCATATAAAATGGTGGCTGATTCATCTTTTAAAACGCTAATCGATTCTATTGTTTCCGGGTCAAGGTTCTGTACATCTTTCGATTCTGCAACAATCCCGTCTTTCACATAAAGCGGTTCCTTCCCGGAACCATCGACTGTAACAAATTTTAAAGGACCATCAGCTTGAATTTTATAAGTTTCAGAATTCTGTTTATCGGATTTTAAGGTAATTAAAACAACCCCATCTTTTCCCTTTTCTCCGTATTTTTCAACTGAAGTTCTATTTTTAAGAACATCAACTCGGTCAATGTTATTTGGATTTATTTTTTCCAATTCAGCTTTTGTGGTTTCTTTTCCATCAATGATTATAAGTGCGTTTGATTTCATTAAATCGATTGGCTCTTCCTTTGCAGCTGCCGGTGCCTGATTGTTCAATTTTATAGAAATGGTTGCTCCTTTCAGGATAATCTTCATTTCCTTTTCGAAATCAGGATTAACTTTTGCCGACTCAAAACCAACATACGAAATCATTATTGGCGAATCGTCAGTTACTTTGAGCATAAAATTTCCATTGTCGTCAGTCATTGTTCCGATTGTTTTGCCTAAAATAACAACTGATGCGCTTTTCAATGGTTTCCCCTTTTCGTCGCTAACTTTTCCTTTTATTGTTTTTTCGTTTTGAGTTGCATTTGCTGCAAGCTCTTCGGCCTGAACAAACTTGTATTCGGGCGCGGCAAAAGCATAGAAAACCCCTGCTATAAGCGGCAGTACCAGTAAAAGTCTCAGTTTCCGAATTGGTGAACTTATAGTCTGTTTCATCATGGTAAATCGTTTTTTGTTGAGTGAATAATTGAATGAATTGGCCAGCGAAATCACTGGCCCGCCGAACATCTGGTTCAGCAATGCTGCACGGTAAATAGCCGGATTGGAGCTGCGCTGCAGCGCACGCTCGTCGGCCAGGTATTCGTGGTTTTGTCTGATCAGATGGCCATAAAGCCAAATGGCAGGATTAAACCATTGCATCGTGCGAAGGATTTCAAAAAGCAATAAATCAATCCAGTGCTGTTGCCTGACGTGCTCCATTTCGTGGTTCACAATTTCGTTCGTTTCGGTGTCGGAGATTGAAGGATTGACAAATACGAACGAGAAAAATGAAAACGAAGCGGGATATTCGGCAGTACGGATCAATTTTGCTGAACTATGCTGAAGTACTTCTGACTTCCGAATGATATGGAAAACTGGAAGAGTCTGCCGCAGAATACGAAAGATCAGGTAAGCAATTCCTGAAATGTACATAAACAGGAGCAACACATTTTGAGTTAAAAATGGCTCATTCACTTCGGCAATTCCCTGAATCTGTGGCTCGAAAACTTCAGAAGTAGGAACAACAGGCAGTACCACAGTGTAATGCCAGGTAAAGAGTGGAAAAATAATGGAGACCAGAATTCCGGAAACCAGGTAAATGCGGTTCAAAACGAAGAACCGTTCGTTCCGGAGAAACAGCGCGTAAACCAAGGCAAAACCAGTAAGCCAAACCGACGATTTAATCAGATATGTTGCTAATGCTTCCATGTTGTTGGTTTTAGTCTTTCGACAGTTCTTTCCGGGTTTCTTCCATCAATTGTTCCAAATCCTGAATAGTCAGGTCTTTTTCGCGGGCAAAAAACGAAGCCATTGCCGGAAACGAGTTGTTGAAATAGCTTTTCATTAATCCAAAAAGCTGAGTCTTTGAATAGTCTTCCTTCGTTACCAAAGGAAAATAAACATGCACGTTTCCGTAAGTGCGGTGCGATACAAAATCTTTCTTTTCCAGAATTCGCAGTACGGTAGAAACCGTGTTGCGCACGGGTTTTGGGTCGTCAAACCGGTCGCGGATATCTTTAACCAGACCTTCGCCCATTTCCCATAAATGTTGCATTACCTGTTCTTCTGCTTTTGTCAGTTGCATATCAGTAGTTTTTTATGAATATCCAGTCTGCCTATGTTCTTTAATGGGGCTTTGCCCCCATTCCCCAATTACTTTTTTGTCTTGACACAAAAAAGTAATCAAAAAAGGTCAAGACTTCGTTCGCTTCGCTCGAAAAACCAACGCTTGACAACTAAAATCTTTTAAACTCTCCCGGTTTCACCGGGATCTAACAGAAAAGATTTTTTAACGTCGTCTTCACTTGTTTTTCGGCTCACCGAACAAGGTCGGGTGTCTTTCTGCGTGGACTTAATAGGTAAAAGAACGGATATTCTATTTTTATTTGTCAATCCTTCACAACAAATATATGACTATAAAATTAGTCAGCCAAATATTTTTAGTTAAAATTGACTAAAAATATAGTCGGCACTAAAAAAAGTCATTCCTCAGTTAGAAAAAAGGAAAGGGAAACTGCCATGTGGACTGTAACCTGAGACTGAAAACTGCGGACTTATTTTCCTTTTCGCCAATACTGCATAGGATTTACTGAGGAATAAAGGCTTTTATTGACAAATTTTACATCGGCAATGGAGTAAAATGCATTGGGGTTGTAAGTCCGGATGATGTCGACTACATGAGGCAAGTCGGTACGTTTAACAATGGAATAGATGATTGAAACTTCTTCAACAGCGCCGTGTGCTTCCTGATGCGTGATTCCGTAGCCATCTGCTTTCAGCTTTTCAATCAGCTTATGGGCATCAACACGGGTAATAATCTGAAGTTGAATAATCCCGACAGCCAGTTTCTCTTCGATGATCATACCAATATAGTTTCCTGTAGCAAACCCGGCGCCATAAGCCACGTAGCAAACCCAGTTGTCGAGGTTTTGTATAATCTTGCTGATGGCCAGCAACCAAATGAGTACTTCGAAAAAGCCGAGAATCGGTGCGATTATCTTCTGTCCTTTGGCCACCATCACAATACGAATGGTCCCGATGGTTACATCAGATATTCGGGCAAGAAAAATTAGCAGCGGGAGAAGCCCATAAGTAAACAGTTCACTATGATAGAAGTCCATAGGGTAAATGTACGAAGTACAAAGGAAAAAGGCAAAAGTAAAAAGCAAAGAAACTCAACAGAGCATTCCTTCATTTTGACTTTTGCCTTTTAACTTTTTCCTTAAAATTCGGAAGTAAAGTGGAATTTAATGTCTTTAAATTCGCTTTGGGCCATATCGAGAATAAACTGGGAATCGGCCATAAACACATCACGACCACGTTTGTCGGTAGCCATTTTCTGGTGCTTGCGGTTCTTGAATTCGACCAGTGCTTTGGGGTTATCGCTCTGTATCCAGCAAGCTTTGTACATGGAAAGCGGCTCGAAACGACACTTTGCGTTATACTCGTGCTCCAAACGATATTGAATTACTTCAAACTGAAGTTGACCAACTGTTCCGATGATTTTTCGTCCGTTGAACTGGCTGGTGAATAACTGGGCTACACCTTCGTCCATCAACTGATCGACACCCTTATTCAACTGCTTGGTTTTCATAGGGTCGGCATTCTCAACGAATTTAAATAATTCAGGTGAAAAGCTTGGCAAGCCTTTGAAATGAATCTCCTCGCCTTCACTAATGGTGTCGCCAATAATGAATGATCCATTATCAGGAAACCCAACAATATCGCCTGGAAAAGCATCTTCAATAATTTCCTTTTGGGAAGCCATAAAAGCCGTCGGGCTCGAAATACGGAAGGTTTTTCCGGTACGAACCTGTTTGTACATGCTGTTTCGCTCAAACTTTCCGGAGCAAACTTTTACAAATGCAATACGGCTGCGGTGATTGGGATCGATGTTGGCATGAATTTTAAAGACAAAACCACTGAATTTATCATCTTCCGGATTAACCAGCCGTTCTTCGGTTTGCACCGGACGGGGCCAGGGAGCAATCTTAACAAATGCATCAAGCAACTCCTGAACACCGAAATTGTAAAGCGCACTTCCGAAGAAAACGGGAGCCAAATCGCCTGCCAGATATTCGTCGTGGTCGAACGGAGGATAAACGCCGTAAACCAGATCCAATTCTTCGCGCAGTTTATGGGCATCGTTGCCAATCAGTTTTTCGAGTTCAGGACTATTTAAATCGTTAAATGCGATACCGGGTTCAATATCCTGAACGCTGGCTTTAAACAGGTTCAGACTTTTGTTGTAGATATTATAAACTCCTTTAAAATCGGGGCCATTGTTGATTGGCCAGCTCAACGGATTGATGCGGATTTGAAGTTGTCGTTCAATGTCGTCGAGCAATTCGAAAGTATCCTGAGTAGGGCGGTCGAGTTTGTTGATGAAAACAATAACCGGAGTTTTTCGCATCCGGCACACATTCATCAGTTTTTCGGTTTGAGGCTCAACACCTTTGGCAGCATCGATCACGATAATTACGCTGTCAACGGCAGTCAGCGTGCGGAAAGTATCTTCCTGAAAATCCTGGTGACCGGGAGTATCCAGAATATTCACCTTGTAGCCATCGTACTCGAAACCCATTACCGAAGTGGCAACCGAAATACCTCGCTGGCGTTCGATTTCCATAAAATCGGAAGTGGCTGCTTTCTTAATTTTATTGCTTTTTACAGCACCGGCAACACGAATAGCTCCTCCGAATAAAAGCAATTTTTCGGTTAGGGTTGTTTTTCCTGCATCGGGGTGACTCACAATGGCAAAGGTTCTTCTTCTGCGAATTTCTGTCTGATTACTCATTACTACTCCATTTTTTTAGAAGCTGCAAAAGTAGAACAATATTTGACATGGATTGAAGGATTGAATGGTGAATGATCACAAAATGAGACATTAATGGCCATTGATAGTGCTTAAAAGTAAAAAAATGACTACGAATGACACGAAGTAAACGACCTCAAATGATGAAAATATTTAGCGAAACTTCTATTTCCGAGCCTTTTGCAACCGCTCTGCCGATTTGATGGCTTTTGAGATTGTTTCCCAATATTTCAGGTGGAAAGCTCGATCTTCGGGCGATAGAATTTCAAAATACGATTTTGGAGTATCGTCTGGCGCAAACTTCAGCTTTTTGCCTTCCTTATACAAAGCAGGAACTTCAGGATGAAACTGAACAGCAAATACATTCGGATAGATACGGTGATGAATCCCTTCAATCACTTGTCCATCCATAGAGGTTGCTGTTACAACAAGGTCTTTGCCAAGCTCTTCGATTGATTGATGATGACTGCTTAAAACCAAAGGATTCAGTTCCTTTTCGGCTTTTACAGTTTTAAGGAAAAATGGATGCGCCGTGTATAAAATATGATGAAAACTAATACCCATAAACAAAGTGTCTTTCGCAACTTCCTGCCAGTAATTGCGATGCAACTGGTCCCTTTTTTGTTTCAGGTTTTCCTCAGCATTTTTCTTTTGATAAGTTTGAACCGGAATATCCTGAGTAAGAGTTCCACCGGTGGCCACATTCATGCTTTGCAAACCAAGGCAAAAACCGCTGACAAAATACCCAGGCCTTTCCTTCAGAAAAGAAACAAATTGTTCGTTTTGCTTACCTCCCAGCAAGTGGAATAAAAAACTCAATTCGAAGGAATGACGATTGGGATCGGTAACATCGGAATAAAGATTTTTCTGGCCGTAAATCTCAGGCTGAATATCGGGTCCGCCAAAAAAGAAAATACCAACGGAATGATCGAAAAGGCTTTTAAATGTTTTGGTCCACTCATTGGGATGATATAGTCTTTCGGGACTTTCCTTTCCTTCAATCTTTTGCAAATGAAACCGACTCATTTCAGGTTTCTTAATCAGGTTTACCGATTTGTTGTAATCGTAACTTTCTTCATCAGAATAAACACCAATAAATTCGGCATCGGAGAGCTGAAGAATATTATTTTGCAAAAGGAAATGGACAGTTTCGAGGTTTTGAACAGTTGGATGAGCCAGCAGAACGTATGTTTTATCTGGCTTAATACCCGATTCAAGAAAATTTTGGGCAAAACCCGAACTTACAAAAACGGTGAATGCCAACACTAAAATGAGTCTTCCGAAAGTTTTCATGAATGTTCTATTTTCAGGTTTAATGAAATAATAGGATGAAATTAACGTTTTTCAACCGAACAGCGAAAAAAGTGGTGATGTTTGTTTTATTTGTTATTTTTAAAACTTCGAAATCCAGACAAAAAAACCGAATATGTCTTTTAAATTATTTTTTGCCAGCACCTTCGGATTGATCAAATCAACCGCAAAAATTGAAGCAGAACATGAAGCATTACTTAATGATTATCAAATGTTTTGTGAATTCGAGCAATCAAGTGAACAAAAAGAATATCATGAACTTGAAGTGTTGGTGAAATCGGCAACTTTCAAACAAAAGAAAAAAGAACTTCAGAGTTTAATGCTCAAAGGAAGCAAAGAAGATGCCCAATTGAATGAACTCAAAAAGCTTGGAAAGAACAGCCGACTTCAAAAATTCTACGCTACACACAAATCAGAAGAATTAAAAAGGTTTGAAAAAATATCCGGTTCTGAAACAATGAAAAAATACAAGGAGCTGAAAACCGCAGTTGAGCGGCATTCGTTAGCTGCCTTGAAGAAAATGGATAAACAATCGAAAGAGTTTGCCTTATATACTGAATTTCTGAGTTTACGAGACTCGGCGGATTTAATTTTCTTCCGCGATTTCAGGAAATCATCAGGATACAAAAATTACGAGTTAATGTTGGAGTCGCCTGAACGGAAACGATTTGAGGAACTTCAGAAAATTACCGCTTCTGACGAATTTAAAGCCCGGGTTGCCTATTTGGAAGATAAACACAAATGGGAAAAGACAGAAGAATCGCTCAAAGAGAAACGTTTTGCCGAATTGCAAAAGATGCCTCAACTGATTAATTATTTGAAATACAAACATTCTTCGGCTCTTGATTTTTTCAAAAAATGGCATTTGGTTTTTGAAGATCGTTTTGCAAGCGGAAAACTTGATTTGCAGAAATGGCAAACACAATCGCATTGGGCGAGCCAGACAATAGGCCAGAATTTTTCGCAGATTGGCGATTTGCATGCGTTTACCGATGGCAAAAACATTTCGGTTGATGGGAAATCGCTAAAAATTGAAGTGCGCAAAGAAAGAGCTAAAGGTATGCAGTGGCGTATTCCGTTTGGTTTTGTTGAGCAGGAATTCGATTATACTTCGGGCATAGTTTCAACAGCTGGAACAGAATGGTGGAAACACGGTTTGCTTGAAGCCAAAGTAAAATATTCGCCTGCTAATAATTTGGTTGATGCCATTTATTTATTGGGCGAAGAAAGTTCACCTCAAATTAATTTGGTTGAGATGGGTGTTAAAAACCGATTGGGCTTACTATCCAAATCTGCTGATGGAATTCAGGCGGACAGTGAAAGTATTGCAGGGCTAAAGGCGGGTGAATATTATATTTTTACTTTGGAATGGACAACTCATTCACTGGTTTGGAAAATTAACGGCCGCGAAATGTTAAGCCTGAATCAGAATGTACCTGCTTTCAAAATGCATTTAAACGCTGCCTCCATCGTGGTTGCTGAACCTGTTGACCATCTACCTCACCGATTCGAAATTGACTGGGTTCGGTTCTATCAACATGCTGATAAGAAATAAATACACTATGAATTGGACGGATGGATTTTTGGGCTCGATAACGGTTTGTGACCGTGAAGGAATTGTAGTTTATATGAATGATAGGTCAATACTGCAATTCGACAAAGATGGTGGAGCTAGTCTTGTTGGCAAAAGTCTGATAGAATGCCATCCGGAGCCTGCCCGAAGTTTCCTGATGAAAATGCTTGCTGACCCAATACCCAATTCCTACACCATTGAAAAAAGAGGTATCCGCAAGATGATCCATCAAACACCATGGATGGAGAACGGTGAATTCAAGGGAGTTGTTGAAATTTCGTATGAAGTACCAATGGATCTGCCACACCACAAAAGAGACTGATTTCTTATTCAAACTGAGGTTAGATAAATAGCTTTAGAATTTAATGCATGAATCACCCCGACTGGCTATCTTATAGTTAGTTATATCTTTTTAACATACTTTAATCCCAATCCGTTTCAAAAATCTTTTATTTTTGTTCAGTACACGTCTAAAGTCAATTGTAAATGATTTTTCGAATTCTACTTCCTCTTTTTCTGTTTTGTACATCAATCGTTTCAGTTTTTGCGCAAGGTATTCGTGGCCAAATAACCAATGCACAAGGCGAACCAATTCCTTTTGCAAATATTTATATACCACAATTGTCAACCGGAACTACGTCTAATATAGAAGGTAAGTACGATTTAAAACTTCCGGAAGGAAGCTGGAAAGTTTTGTTCCAGTATTTGGGTTACCAAACTGAAACACGTGAACTGACTATTGGCAAAACCATTCAGGAAATCAATATTCAGCTTGTTACACAGGATTACCAGATTCCGGAGATTAAAGTACTGGCTTCGGGCGAAGACCCGGCTTATTACATTATGCGCAGGGCAATTGCCCTGGCTCCGTATTATCAGAAACAGGTTTCGAAATATTCGTGCAAAGTGTATCTGAAAGGTTCGGGAGTATTCGATAAAATTCCGTTTCTGTTTGAGAAGCAGATGAAAAAGGACGGCGTAAAAGAGAATGAAGCTTTTGTGATGGAAACAGTGAGCAAAATTGATTTTGAATTGCCTGATAAACTGAAACAGCAGGTTCTGGCGATGCGCTCTTCAGGAAAAGACAATAACACTTCGCCAATGGGCATGATTACCAACAATTTGTATGATGCCGATAAATACGGGGTTGTTTCGCCGGTAGGAAAAGGTGCATTGAAAGTTTATAAATTCAGGCTCGATGGCGTTTTTGAAGATCAAGGCAGAACGATCAATAAGATTAAAGTGATTCCCAAAACGAATGGGAACGATGTGTTTTCGGGTTACATTTATATTGCGGATGTGTTCTGGAATATTCATTCGGCTGATCTGAAACTACACATCCCAATGACTGATGTAAATGTGCACCAGGTATATGGTGAGGTAAATAAAAATACATGGATGCCGGTGAGTCTCGATTTTGATATGGATTTTTCGGGAATGGGTTTTAAAATGAAATTCCGTTATGTGGCTTCAATCAACGAATATAAAACCACATTAAATCCAGCACTTGATCACACTTTTCTGGATAAACTGAAGAATCAGCAACTTCAGGAACAACAAATGGTTGAGGCACTTACCGCCGAAGAAAAAAAATCCGAACAACTTTTGGAAAAATCGAAAGCTCAAAAACGCATTGAAGCGTTGATGCAGAAACAAGAACTGAATAACCGCGAGACAGTGAAACTGAATCGGCTTATTGAAGCCGAAGCCGAACGAAATAGTCCGCCTGAGCCGCTCGAAATAAAGTCGACTTTTCAGGTTAGCCAGAAACAAGTTAATAATGATTCGGCTTACTGGGCAAGTTTAAGGCCAATTCCGTTAACTGAATCAGAAAAGGTGAGTTTCGTAAAAAAAGACTCTTTTCTGGTGGTCTCGGCCAAACCCGAATTTCAGGATTCATTGCGCGATTCGAAGCGAAAATTCAAGCTAAAACATTTGGTGGTGGGCAAAACCTATGATTATTCCGTCGACTCGCTGAAAAAATACGAACGGTTCACTATTCCGAGCCTTCAAAATCCGACCTTACTCTCGTTTAATTCGGTTGACGGACTGCGGCTTGAATTACCTTTTAGCTACTACAAATCAGACAGTACGGGGCACATGAAGCGCTTCAGCCCAACTTTTGCCTATGCCTTTGCCCGAAAGAAACTGGATGCTGAATTCTCTTATCAGCAACGTTTAAATGGAATGAAAAACAGCTGGCTTTCAATTTCTGCGGGAACCACAACATCAGATTACAATCGGACTTCGGGTTTAAATACCCTGACCAACGACTTTTATACCATCTGGCTCGAAGAGAATTACAAGCGGTTTTACCGGCGCGATTTTCTGCAAATGATGGTAAGCCGCGATCTGGTAAATGGTTTGAATCTAAATGCCACACTCGATTACAGCGAAAATAGTCCGCTAACTAACCATTCAACTTATTCGTTTATTAATTTCAAAGACAAGGAAATTCAGCCCAATATTCCTAGAAACAACACGCTGTTACCCTGGCAAATGGAGCAACATCAATCGTTGATTGGCCGATTGGTTTTGGAATATACACCACAACACAGGTATTACATTCGGAACCACACCAAAATATATGCTGAAAGCAAATACCCGACTTATTCGCTGGTTTACAAAGGAGCTTTTTCTGGCATTTTGGGAAGCGATACCCGTTTTGATCTGGTGAAAATCGGGATGCGACAGCGCTTAAAATTTGGTATCGACGACCATTTTTCATACAACCTTAGCGCTGGTGCATTTCTGAATTCTTCGAGAGTATATTTTGAAGAATACCAGCATTTTAATTCGCAATCTACCGGATTCATGTTCAATAATGCGGAAAACAGTTTTCGCTTACTGCCTTTTTACGAATATTCAACACGTAAATCTTTTTTCGAGGCACATGCCAATTGGGAATCAAGGCGCTTTTTGCTCAAACAACTTCCACTCATCAAAAACGCCTCATTCTCTGAAAATTTGTTTGTGAATTTCCTTTCTACTCCTGAACTAAACAATTATGCTGAGATTGGTTACGGACTTAAACGTGTTTTCTTATTGCTGAATGTGGAGGCAATCGCCGGATTCGAAAATGGTAAATACCAATCGGCTGGCATTCGAGTGAGTGTGAATTTGAAATAGTGAACCGGAATATATGTTATAGTTTTCCGGAAAAATACAATTCATCGGCAGGCTGTAGCCAGTATGATTTATTCTACAATCCCTATATTTGCAATTCCCGTGATCAATTTGTTGAATGATTTGTTTTAATGAATCAACAAACTTGAATCAAACAAAAAAAACAAGCATGGAGAATAAGAAAACGGCGGTATTACTCATCAATTTAGGAACGCCCGATGAGCCAACAGTAAAAGCTGTTCGACGTTATTTATCTGAATTTTTGAACGATCGCCGTGTAATTGATATCCCTTTGGTGTTGCAGAAAATACTGGTCAACCTGATTATAGTCCCTTTTAGGGCACCAAAGTCGACCAAATTGTACCAACGTTTATGGACCGAAAAAGGCTCGCCATTATTGTACTTTTCTGAAAGTGTTGAGGCTAAATTACAGCAAAAACTAGATTCTAAAGCAGATGTTTTTCTGGCTATGCGCTACGGAAATCCATCTATCGGCAAGGCATTGTCGGCTATTAAAAATGGTGATTATGACCGTTTGGTAATTTTACCCTTATTCCCGCAATATGCATCCTCAACCAATGGTACAGCCATTCAGGCAGTAATTGACCAGATACGGAAATGGAATACTATTCCGGAGATAAATGCCATCAGTCAATTTTACGATCACCCCGCTTTTCTGGACGCTTTTGCCGAACGAATACAATCATATCAAACAGAAAATTACGACCATGTTATATTTTCTTATCATGGTTTACCCAACCGCCATTTGGAAAAGAATCATCCGAATGAATCAATCAAAACTTGCAATTGCGAAAACGTTTTGCCCGAATTTGGAAAGTTTTGCTATAAAGCTGCCTGTTATCAGACAACACGGGAATTGGCGAAGCGTTTAAATTTGCCAAAAGAAAAATATTCCGTTTCATTTCAGTCGCGCTTATCCAACAATTGGATGACTCCTTTCACTGATAAAACGCTTATTGATCTGGCAAAAAAGGGAAACAAAAAAATTCTGGTTACAGCGCCTGCATTTGTTTCCGACTGTTTGGAAACTACCGTTGAAATTGGATTCGAATACAAAGAAATGTTTATTGAAAATGGAGGTGAAAATTTACAGATGGTTGACAGCCTGAACGATTCACCTCAATGGATAAATGCATTGGAAGCAATTTTGGAGCCTTATCTTTAAACAAATGAACGAAGATTAAAGAAAGTGTATTACAGAATACTTGTAAGTTTGGTTCACCCGAAGAAACAAAAAATGCATGCTGGAAAGTTCTCCAACATGCATTTCATATTTAAATAAGAAGGTTCAATTAAATTCCCATTGCTGTAATTGCGAGATAAACCAATCCAGCAATAAACATGCTCACAGGTATAGTTAAAACCCATGCTACCAAAAGGTTGGAAGCTACACCCCAGCGAACAGCCGAAAGACGTTTAGTCATTCCAACACCCATGATTGAACCAGCAATAGTGTGAGTTGTACTTACAGGAATACCTAATCCCTGAGAAACTGCAAACAAAGTAACAGCCCCTGCTGTCTCAGCGGCAACACCTTCCACTGGAGTAACTTTAGTGATTTTAGTTCCCATTGTTTTAACAATTCGCCAACCGCCCATCATGGTACCAACAGATATGGCAGTATAACAGGATATCGGGATCCATGCCGGAACATGCAGGTGTTTTTTGCCAAGTGCGTCAACCGTTTCAGAAACATGAACCCAATCTGGAATATGAAGTCCATTGACATTCAGATGAGCGATGTAAACCATCATCGCAGCACTTATAATTCCAACCACTTTTTGCGAGTCGCTTCCTCCATGACCTAAACTAAAAGCTCCGGAAGATACCAACTGAAGTCTTTTGAACCATTTGTCGGCATGATGTGGATTGACTCTTCTACAAGTCCAGAGAATTACTAGGGTAATTAAATAGGACATTAACATTCCTATGATCGGCGCAAGAAAAATGAATCCTATTGTTTTAAGAATTACGGCTTGATTAATAACAGCAAAGCTTCCGGTATGTGCAACGGCAGCACCGGCAAAACCACCAATTAAAGTGTGCGACGATGATGATGGAATTCCAAAATACCAGGTCAGAAGGTTCCAGATAATAGCGGCAACAATACCAGCTAAGATAACCTGAAGGCTGATTACACTGCTATCTACAGTTTTAGCAACTGTATTGGCAACCTTTAGGTCAAAAATCCAGTAAGCAACAAAATTAAAAAAGGCAGCCCACATTACAGCCGGAAGAGGAGCTAGTACTTTTGTTGAAACTACTGTAGCAATTGAATTGGCAGCATCATGAAATCCGTTAATCAGATCAAACACAAATGCTAAAACGATAATAACAATCAATATTGTAAGCATAGCCTGAAATAAAGAGTTTTGAAACTATAAACTGACCTTGAATCAGGCGTATTTTACCAAAATAGTCTTAACCACATCAGAAACATCTTCAATTTTGTTGGCAATTTTTTCAATATTCTGAAGAATTTCTTTCTGTTTAATCAGCTCAATCGGATCTTTCTCATTTTCAAAAAGACTAGAAATAGCCATATGGTAATATTCATCAACGCGACTCTCAAGTTTATGTAGCTCTTTGCAGGATTTTAAAACTTTTTGTGAATTTTTAAAATCTTCCAATCCTCCTACAGCCACCTTGATCTGGAGACAGCCTTGATGAATAATTGCTACCATTTCTTTCATATAGCTGCTGAAATTAGTACAACGATACAAGTCCACTTTCCCAGACAAACTATAGATTAAATCAACCACATCATCAATTTTTGAAGTCAAGTCATTAATATCTTCCCGGTCAAATGGGGTAATAAATGAATGATTCAACACATCGAAGATTTGATTGGTAAACTCATCACCCTTCTTTTCTATCGCCTTAATGGTTAGGCTTATAGCCCTTCTGTCATCAGCCGATGGAGAATTAAAAAGTTTTTCGAGCGCCGCAGAGGCTTCAATGGTATTCTCTGCAGCCTGATTAAACATGGCGTAAAACTTTTTTTCTTTTGGAACAAAATACTTAAGTAATCCTGAAAAATTCATACTATTTATATTAATTGAAAAATCAATCTAAAATTCAGGGCACAAATATGCAAATAAGAATTATTTCAGAAGTAGAATATTTAATTAAAATGTAATTTGTGTAATATATTTTTAATCGTTTTGCAATACCTTCCATGCCATTACATTAAATACAATCAAATCACACTTTTCGTGATGGTTAGGCATAGCGATTCTGATGACAAATATCAACAGACTTATAACTTACTTTTTGTTCGGAATTACTACATTTGCCCCACAACAAAAGAAAGAACTTAGCCGTTATTCAGGCGAAGTTTTAAACATCAGGTATTTACTTAAAATTAAAGACTGTGTTTTTTCTAGGACTATTATCTACACCACTGCCCTATTTACTGCTAGCCGCATTTTATTTTTTCGGCTTTGCAATGGGTCTGTTTAATAATAGCACAGGAGACGAAGCTGTTGAAACTATTTCAGCGGTAACTATACCAGTTGAAGCCAAGCAAAAAACAGCAGAACCATCTACATTTTATTTTCAGGTAAATCCTACACAAAATCAAATTCAATCTGATGTTTTCATATCCGAAGATACTTCTTCGGCTCATTCACCAGATATCCGAACGACCGTTTTCCAAATAAGGAACACTGAAGTTCCAGATTTTCACTACAGCGGATTTAGTTTTTCGCGTCCTCCTCCATCTGTTTAATCCATTAAAAGTTTGCACGCTTTTAAATTTTAGCCTTTGGGTAATCAATTTATCTAAAGTCAGCTAAAAAAAATCAACTTTTACTGTGCATAATTGTTTTGGGTTAGCAATCCTGATAAAGATACATTATGATTGGGGTGATAGGAATTAGCTATAAGACAGCACCACTAGAAATTCGCGAGAGATTTTCATTTGCAAAAACTGATATAGTACCGTTTTCTGAATTGCTTCAGCAGGAAACAGAAATTGCCGATTTGGTACTTATTTCGACATGTAACCGGACTGAGATTTATTTCTCACAGGATAAACATGACAACCAGACCGCATTTGAGCTCATCTATGAAATGGTCAAAAAATTCAAAGGAGTTACTGATCATTGCTGGCATTACTTTTACCATCGGGCAAATGCCGGTGCGGTGCGGCATTTGTTTGAAGTCAGTTCCGGATTGGATTCTCTGATTATCGGAGAAGATCAAATTATCGGACAGGTAAAAGAAGCTTACATCACTTGCACCGAATTGGCGCTTACTGATGCTGTTTTGATGAGACTTTTCCAGAAATCGTTTGAGGCTGGAAAGCGAGTGCGTACCGAAACTGGCATTAAACTTGGAATAACTTCGGTGAGCAGCGCTGCTGTTGAAATGTGTGCTTGTTTACTGAATGGGGTAAGTGATAAAAGTGTATTGCTTGTTGGTACTGGCGAAACCGGGAATCTTGCCCTTCAGAATATCTCGAAAAAAGGGGTTGGCCGGGTTACAGTAACCAATCGCACCTTCGAAAAAGCTGAACGAACTGCCGGAAAATACAATGGAGTTGCTGTTCCATTTGAGAATTTTGCAGACTCATTGCCCGACAATGACATTGTAATGATTGCTACATCAGCCCCAAATCCTTTAATTACAAGGGAAATGGTTATCAAGTCGCTGGAATCAAGAAACAATAAAGCACAGGTATATATTGACTTGTCCGTTCCACGAAATATTGAAAAATCGGTAGCTGATCTTGAAAACATCAGCGTTTTAGGTGTTGACGACCTTCAGGAAATTGTAAAACAAACCACCGAGAAGAAGAAGGAAAGCGCCGAAAAAGCTAAAATTATTATCGACGACGTTGTAGCCGACTTTAACGAATGGCTTGCCAGCCGATCGCTGCGTCCGGCCATCAATACCATAACCACAAACCTTCAGACCATCAATCTGGAAGAATTATCAACCTACCGAAAATTAAATACTCCTGAAATGCAGGAAATCGTTGATGATTATGCCAAACATCTTACGCAGCGGTACACGCGTTTACTCATCAAAAACCTCAAAGATTTGACGGATAACGGAAAAAACATCGATTCGTTAAAAATCATCAATGATTTATTTAAATTCGACTAAATTATTTTGGCATTAAATCCGCTCGTTTTGCGATTGAACGAACTCAATGAAAGAAATGATTAAAATTGGCACACGTGGTAGCCAACTTGCACTTTATCAGGCAAAAAAGGTAAAAGCTACGCTCGAAATATTGTTCCCCGGACTTCAGGTTGAACTCGAAATTATAAAAACAAAAGGTGATAAAATTCTCGATGTTGCGCTGTCAAAAATCGGCGACAAAGGATTATTTACCAAAGAAATTGAAAATGCACTGATCGATGGTACCGTTGATTTGGCTGTTCACAGTCTGAAAGACCTTCCCACTACCCTTCCTGAAGGACTTAAATTAGGCGCTGTTTTGGAACGCGGCGAATTCCGTGATGCTCTGGTCAGCAAAAACGGTAAAAAGCTCTCAGAACTTGGAGCAGGCGATGTGGTGGCAACCTCTAGCTTAAGGCGTATTGCTGGCCTCCTGAAAATAAATAATCAGATTACAATTAAAGACATTCGTGGAAACGTAAATTCCCGTCTTCAGAAAATGGAAGATGGCTATTGCGATGCCATGATTATGGCGGCTGCCGGTTTACAGCGGCTTGGCCTTGAAAAATATATCACCGAAATTATCGATCCTGAAGTGATTCTTCCTGCTGTTAGTCAGGGTGCAATTGCCATCGAAACACGCATTGGCGACACCGAAGTTGAAACCTTAATGGCCAAAATCAACCATACCGAAACATGGAATGCAGTGGTTGCCGAAAGGGCATTTCTGGCCGAACTTCAGGGAGGCTGCCAGGTTCCGCTTGGCTGTTTTTCGAGCATAACAAACGGAAAGCTAACACTTAGCGGTTTCGTTGCTTCGATTGACGGGAAAAGATACATTCGGGAGACAATTTCAGGAGAATTGGCTGAAGGAGCAAAACTTGGGATTGCACTTGCAGGTATCATGCAGGAAAAGGGAGCTACCGAAATTCTGAATGAAATCAAATCGGGAAATCAACCTTTGATCTAATCAAAATGAGCAAACTACTCGAAAATAAAGTATTTATATCTACCCGGCCTGCAGGTCAGTCTGCTGAATTGGAGAATCTTCTGGCCGAAGAATCAGCAACACTTATTTCTATGCCAACTATAGAAATAAAGCCTTTGCCACTCGACGAGTTTGCCGTATCACAGCTAAAAAATCTGGCCGAATTCAACTGGATCGTTTTCACCAGCCCCAACGGCCTGAAATATTTCTTCGCCCGCTTGTTCGAAATTCAGAAGAATTATGGACTTCCGGAGCATTTAAAAATTGCGGTGGTTGGAAAAAAAACGGCCGCTCACCTGGAATGTTACGGCACTTCGGCTTCATTCATCAACCTCGGAAATACTGCTGAAGATTTTGTTGTTGATTTCTTTCACCGGGTTAATTTGGGCGAACGGGTACTTTTCCCAATCGGTAATCTGGCTCGGACTGTAATCGAAGATAAAATCTCAAAAAAAGCGGTTTGCACCCGGATATTGTTTTACGAAACTTTGTTGCCTGAAACCGTTGACAATAAAGCTATTCAACTTATCGCGAATGATCAGTACGACATGATTGTTCTGACGAGTCCCTCTTCATGCACAAACTTGCTACAACTTCTACCCGAAAAAACAGATCCGTTAAAACTGCGGTTAGTTTGTATCGGACAAACAACATCGGCAGAAGTTATCCGTAACGGCATTGAACCACTAATCACTGCCGGAACAGCCAATTCGCAGGGAATTTATTCGGCTATTCTCAATTATTTTCAGAAAAAATAACACTAAATACATCAATTATGTCTTTCCCAATCACACGACTCAGGAGATTAAGACACACCCCTGTTTTACGCAATTTAGTACGCGAAACCATATTAACCCGCGACGATCTGGTTATGCCATTGTTCGTTTGTCCGGGTACCGGAGTAAATAACCCAATTTCGTCGATGCCTGGAAACTCGCAATTATCTGTTGATTTGCTTGTTGAAGAATGTCGCAGGTTATATGGACTAGGTATTCAGGCTGTACTTTTATTCGGTATTCCGGAACACAAAGACGAACACGGATTGGTGGCCTGCGAACACAACGGTATTGTGCAAAAAGCTGTTCGTGCGCTTAAAGCTGCCTTGCCCGATTTATACATTATTGCTGATATTTGCAATTGCGAATATACTACACACGGCCATTGCGGAACCATTGTGGATGGCGATGTGCACAACGATCTTACCTTGGTAACTCTGGCTAAACAATCGGTTTCGCTGGCACAAGAAGGTGTTGATATGGTAGCGCCCAGTGACATGATGGACGGACGTGTTGGGGCCATCCGCCGGGCTCTCGACGACAATGGTTTTTACAATTTACCTATTATGGCTTATTCAGCCAAATATGCATCCAGTTTTTATGGGCCATTCCGTGAAGCTGCCGAAAGCGCACCCAAATTTGGGAATCGTGCCACGTACCAGATGGATCCGGCCAATGGCAATGAGGCTTTGCGCGAAGTAGCCCTCGATATTGAAGAAGGTGCCGACATTGTTATGGTAAAACCTGCTTTAAGTTACTTGGATATTATTCAGCGTGTGAAAACAAATTTCAACATTCCGATTGCTGCTTATAATGTTAGTGGTGAATATTCCATGGTGAAAGCCGCGGCAGCCAATGGCTGGATTGATGAAAAACGAATGGTTCGCGAAATTCTGACTTCAATCAAACGTGCCGGATCGGATATCATTATAACCTACCACGCGCAGGAAATTATCAAAGAATTGTAAAATAGCATCAAGACAAAAGAATCAAGTATCTGGATTTTTCTTGATACTTGATACCTGATACTTCAAAATTGATAATCATGAAAAACTACATTCAAAGCATAACTGCTTTTCAGGAAGCACAAAAACATATTCCGGGCGGAGTAAATTCACCGGTGCGTTCATTTAAAAGTGTTGACGGTGATCCGTTGTTTATTGCCAGCGCCAAAGGAGCCAAGGTTTTCGACATCGATGGGCACGAATACATTGACTATGTTGGTTCGTGGGGCCCGATGATTTTAGGTCATGCCCATCCGGATGTGATCATGGCGATTCAGAAAACAGCAGCTAAAGGAACCAGCTTCGGTGCACCAACCCTGCTCGAAACAGAGATGGCACTGCAAATCAAAAAAATGGTCCCTTCAGTAGATTCAATTCGTATGGTAAACTCCGGAACGGAAGCTACAATGAGCGCTTTGCGCTTGGCTCGTGGATATACCAACCGCGAATTGGTCATCAAATTTGAGGGTTGTTACCACGGACACAACGATAGTTTCCTAATCAAAGCCGGATCGGGTGCCTTGACTTTGGGAACACCTAATTCTCCTGGTGTTACTTCCGGAACAGCAAAAGATACGCTGACTGCAGGCTATAACGATCTGGATTCGGTCAATGAATTATTTATTCGTTACCCGGAACAGATTGCAGCATTGATACTGGAACCAGTTACCGGAAACATGGGCGTTGTAATTCCAAAGCCTGAATTCATTCAGGGAATACGTGACCTTTGTACAAAATACGGAACAGTACTGATTTTCGACGAAGTGATGACTGGCTTCCGCCTGTCGAAAGGTGGAGCACAACAAATACTCGGAATCACTCCCGATTTAACTTGCTTTGGTAAAATTATTGGCGGCGGTCTTCCTGTTGGCGCTTACGGCGGCAAGCAGGAAATCATGGATAAACTGGCTCCCAAAGGTCCGGTTTATCAGGCAGGAACACTCTCCGGAAACCCATTGGCCATGTCAGCAGGTCTCACTACATTGAAAATATTAGACGAAACCGATGGTTTTTACGATATGCTCGAAGACAAGTCGGCCCAACTGGGAGAAGGAATCAAAAAATGCTTAGCCGACCTTAATTTTCCTGGAGTGGTAAATCGTGTTGGCTCTATGTTTACACTTTTCTTTACCGAAGAAGATCGTGTAAATTCATTCGCAGATGCCTGCAAATGCAACACAGCTACCTACGCCAAATACTTTAAAATGGCTTTGGAAAGTGGAATCTACCTCGCACCATCGCAGTTTGAAGCTGGATTTATGTCGGCGGCACACACTGCTAAAAAAATAGATAAAACCATTGAGGCCACTTACGAAGCATTGAAAGCGTTGAAGGGATAAATCTATTAATAGAGCTGCGATCTAAGACTTCGGCTTAAACTCTGATGAACGTTTATAAAAGGAATTATGAATTCTCCTTTGATGGAATGTTTTTCAAAAAAAGGCAACTATGCATCAGCTATAAAACGTATTAACCTGATAGTCAAAACAAACATTAACCCAATTAATTCTGGCAGATTTTTTGAAGTAGCATTGGTGCTGATAAGAATTACGAAACAAATTTCAGCGAAAACAGGAAACAATTAAAACTTACGATCATGAAAACAAAAATTGGAATCTTAGTTTTAGCCTTATGCACAATCTACTTCAATGTACAGGCTCAACGACGCATGGTTACTACAACTCGTGCAACAAGCAACGAAATAAGCGACAACCTTGACTTGGATGCAGTAGCTTCCATTTTCGGCGATTCAGAAAATCTGGAGGACTTTGAACGTCGGCTTAACGATCCGGATACCCGGATTTCGAACCTCGACTTAAATCAGGATGGTTATATTGACTATTTACGCGTTCTCGAAAATTCTTCCGACCGCAATTCTCTGGTAGTTATTCAGGCAGTTCTTGACGAAGATGTTTTTCAGGATGTTGCCACCATCGAAATAGAAAGAACTTCAAACAGCAATCACCGGATCCAAATTGTAGGTGATAGTTATATTTACGGCTCAAATTATATCATTGAACCTGTATTTTACCGTACACCGTTAATCTTCTCATTCTTTTGGGGACCACGTTACAGCCCATGGCAATCACCTTACTACTGGAACTATTATCCAAGATGGTACAGCTATTACAGACCATGTTCTCCGTTTAAATACCGCAGAAACGTTTATGCACATATCAATTACGAAAACAAATATCATCGTGGACACGACCGGAATATTCATTTTTCCGGAGATAACTACAACCGAATCCGGAGAAATGATTTCGCAAACAGGCATCCTGAACGTGCTTTTGAAAGCAGACATCAAGGTATAAGTAACAGAAATGAATTAAATAACAGAAGGCCTGATAACCAGGTTGGTCGTCAACGTGGAAACGATGTGCAACGGTCGAATGACAACCAATATCAGTACAACAAAAATGCAAATTCAGGCAGAGGCGAAAGACAAGGAAATGTAAATGAGGGCAGACGACCTTCTAATGTACAGTCAGGTACAAATCATTCCCGTCCGAGAGAAAGTAACAATATTGAGCAGAATCAAAGGAGATCATACCCAAGTAGTGGTTCAGAATTGAAAAAAGCTGATTCAAATCGTGAACCAATTCAAAGACGTTCTGTTTCACGGAGCAACCAAACTTCCAATCCTGAACGATCAGCACCTCGCGTTGAGTCGAACAAAAGAAGTTCTGTTTCATCAGGAAGATCGAATTCGGAATCCATTAGAGGCAGATCAAATTCTAATGCCAGACCAGCGCAGCAAAGTGAGAAAAAATCTGAATCAACAAAGAGCGAGTCTAAAAAAGATTCGCATGAAAGACGAAGAACAGAATAAGAATAAACATACAAACTAAATACTGATTATATTTTGACAACAAAATCCATTCTACTAAAAACACTCAACGGAGAGAAAACCGAACGACCACCCGTTTGGTTTATGCGTCAGGCAGGACGAGTGTTGCCTTCGTACATGAAGATTAAAGAAGATTACACGTTCTGGCAAATGATGCAAAACCCTGAGGTAGCCGCTAAAGTAACACTTTTGCCTATCGACGATTTGGGCGTAGATGCCGGAATCCTGTTCTCCGATATTTTGGTAATTCCTCATGCTTTGGGAATGGGCCTGGAATTTAACGACAGCGGTCCACTTTTCGATCAGCCATTGGCCTATCGCGACAAACCGCTGGAAGGATTAAATCCTGATCCAACAAAGTTGAATTACATCTATGAGGTAATCGACGAAATTATCCGGACAAAAAAGGAAGAAACACCGCTGATTGGCTTTTGTGGTGCACCTTTGACCGTTTTGTTGTTCATGCTTCAAGGTTTGGGTCGAAAAGGCGATTTCCCCGAAGCCATTAAATTCATTTATGAAAATAAGGAAACAACCAAAAAGTTAATTGAAGTTGTAACCGATCTTTCAATTGTTTATGCAAAAGGACAGATAGAGCATGGAGTCGACGTTTTCCAGTTGTTTGATACGCACGCCGGATTGATTCCAGCCGATTTGTATCAGGAACTGTTTATGCCAGCGACAAAAAAAATTGCAGCTGCCGTGCGCGAAAAAGGTATTCCGTTCATCTTCTTTCCTAAAGGATTAGGAACCGGAATTGCTAAAATAACCCCGGATGATTGTGATTACCTGAGCATCGACTGGCAAACTCCGCTCGATACTGCCCGAAAAATAGTCGATCCAAAAATCGGCTTGCAGGGAAATGTTGACCCACGTTTATTATATGCAAGTCAGCCCGAAATTGAAAAGGCGCTGCAACCTTACATCGAATTTGGAAAGACTAATCAGAACTGGATTTTCAACCTCGGACACGGTTTTATGCCAGGTATTTCGTTCGAGAACGCCAGATTTCTGGCCGATTGGGTGAAACGAACCGATTGGAAGAGATAAAAGAGTTGCGTGTTCCGAGTTACGGGTTTCGAATTAATACCCGCAGTTCATGACACGCAACCCGTAACATGCAACCCGTAACATTTTAATCATGATCAATCGCGAATTACTCGAAAAATACAACAACCCGGTTCCCCGGTACACCAGCTATCCACCGGCTAATTTCTTTACTGAAGAATTTGGCCCAACCGATTATTTGAAAGCAGTGGATGACTCGAATCAGTGGAATCCCCAAAATATTTCCATTTACATTCATATTCCGTTTTGCCTGAAAATGTGCTTTTTCTGCGGATGCAATTCGTATGCACTTCGTCAGGCTGAAGTAGTTGAAGCCTATCACAAAGCGCTGATTCAGGAAATCAAAATGGTAACGGCAAGGCTGGATAAAAACCGCAAAGTTTCGCAGATTCACTATGGCGGCGGTACGCCAAACGCTATTCCGGTTGAGTATCTTCAGGAGATTAACGAGTTGTTGTTTTCAACTTTCGAGTTTATTCCCGAACCTGAAATTGCCATCGAAGTCAACCCGGCTTACCTCACGTACGAGCAAATGACTGGCCTGAAAAAAGCCGGATTCAATCGGTTCAGCATCGGAATTCAGGATTTTAATACTGAAGTATTGGACGCTGTAAACCGCGAAAAATCAGCTCTTCCTGTTGCTTATATAATTTCCTTTCTGAAAAAAGATTCACCAGCTATGGCCGTGAATCTCGATTTCATTTACGGCTTACCAAAACAAACGGCTGTCAACTTTTCGGAAACCATTCGCAAAGCTATTGAGTTGAAGCCTGACAGGTTGGTAACTTTTTCCTACGCCCATGTGCCATGGGTCAGTAAAATTCAGAAAAAATTGGAGAAAGAGGGACTTCCTGCTCCCGATGAAAAAATTAAAATGTATGAAGCTGCCTATTCGCTGATGACTCAAAACGGCTACGAAGCCATTGGGATGGACCACTATGCCAACGCTGGCGATGAGCTCACTACAGCACGACGGAACAAGCAATTGCACCGTAATTTCCAGGGTTATTGCACGCGCCGCACCACGGGGCAGGTCTATGCTTTCGGAGTAACCGGAATCAGTCAGTTGGAAGGAGTATATGCACAGAATACCAAGTCGATCGACGAATATATTGCCAAAATTAATCAGGGTGAACTGACCACGATCAAAGGTTATACACTCTCCAAACAACAGGTTGTTGTACGCGAAGTGATTACTGAACTAATGTGTAACGAACAAATCGTTTGGAGCCATTTGGGTGAAATTCTGGGCATGACTTCCGAAGATATTAAAAAACAAACCACCTATAATCCGGAACTGCTTCAGCAATTTGCAACCGATGGACTGATCACTCTTTCCGACGAAAAAATACAAATTACCGAAGATGGGCAATTGTTTATCCGCAATGTCGCAGCCTCATTCGATCCGCTCATTCAGGCCGGACAAACCAATTTTTCTAAACCAGTATAATCATGGCTGAATCGCTCAAAACTGATGTCGTAATTATTGGTGCCGGTCTTACCGGATTAACTATGGCTCTTTACCTGAAAAAATCAGGAGTTGATTTTAAAATCATCGAGAAATCGGGCAAGCCCGGAGGAGTGATTCAAACCATCAGAGAAAAGGGTTTTGTTTACGAAACGGGGCCGAATACAGGAGTTGTTTCGTGTCCTGAAATGACTGAATTGTTTGAAGAACTGGCCGGGAATTGCGAACTCGAAGTTGCTGACCCAAGCGCCAAACAACGTCTGATCTGGAAAAACCAAGCCTGGCATGCGCTACCTTCAGGGTTGATGTCGGCCATTGGTACACCGCTCTTTTCCTGGTACGATAAATTCAGGATATTGGGCGAACCCTTCCGTGCAAAGGGAACCGACCCAAATGAAAAACTGTCTGATTTGGTTACAAGGCGAATGGGGCAAAGCTTTTTGGATTACGCCGTAGATCCTTTCATTTCAGGAATATATGCCGGCGATCCCAGCAAATTGGTTACACGTTACGCCATGCCTAAACTCTGGAAACTGGAACAGGAATACGGAAGTTTCGTTAAGGGTGCGATGAAAAAGGCCAAACTGCCAAAGACTGAAAGAGATAAAAAAGCGACAAAAGAAGTATTCTCAGCCAAGGGTGGTTTGGGTCGGCTAATTGAAGCTCTGTATGAAGCCGTAGGTTCTGAAAATATTCTGTTATCTGCTGAAGCAATGGTGAAACCAACATCGGATGGATTTCAGTTGCAGGTAACTACTCCCGAACAATTATTCACAATGGAAACGCGACATTTGGTAACAACCTGCGGAGCTTATGTATTACCCGGACTACTACCCTTCCTGAATGATGAAGAAATTACTCCGTTCAACGATTTGAAATATGCCGCCGTAACGCAGGTTTTACTCGGATTTGAAAAGTGGAAAGGCATGTCGCTGCAAGCGTTTGGCGGATTAGTTCCCGGAAAGGAAAACAAAAATATTCTTGGCGTGTTATTTACCTCGTCGTTCTTCGAAGGCCGAGCTCCGCAAGGAGGTGCATTGCTTTCGGTATTTATGGGAGGTACTAAACGTCCGGATATTGCTAAAATGGATAACGATCAGATTGAGGCCCTTTTGAATAAAGAGCTTCCACGCATGTTAAGCGACAGAAGTCTGAGCCCTGATATGATTCGAATTCACCGCTATCCGAAAGCGATTCCACAGTACACCGAAAGTTCCGGGAACCGTTTTGAAATGATTGAACAGCTTCAACAAAAATACCCCGGACTTATTTTGGCCGGAAACATACGCGACGGTATCGGTATGGCCGACAGGGTGAAACAAGGGCGTAACATAGCAGAAGAGTTGATTGGGAAAATTGGAGATCATTGATTAAAACTCCGAAGGAGTTAAATTTTAATGACCGCCAGCAGAGCTGGCGGAAAACAAGAAAATAAAAAAAACAACCCGCAATCGGGTTGAATAATAAGAAAATTCAACCCCTTATCAGGGGTTGTTCGTTTACATCAAATTTTTTAACCCCTAATTTTATTGGGGGTCATTAATATGGTAACCTTCGGATACTATTTAAAAAATTGAGATTAATAAAATAACCAAAATACAAGCACTGTGAACGTATCGAAAACCGCCGCTATTTACAAAAGCATACAAAAAACCATTTGCCAGACACTTGAAGAAGCCGATGGAACAGGCAAATTTACTGAAGACGCATGGGAAAAAGAGATTGGCTCCGGATTGACCTGTGTGATGCAAAACGGATCGATCATCGAAAAAGCAGGCGTCAATTTTTCTCATGTCCGCGGGAGTTTTAACGAAAATATGGCTAATCTGTTGGGCGAAAATGCCAAATCCTTTGCAGCCACAGGTGTTTCGTCCATCCTTCACTCCGGAAATCCTTTCGTACCAACGATACACATGAATGTGCGTCATTTCAGCCTCGACAATGGCTCATCATGGTTTGGCGGCGGAATTGACCTCACTCCAACTTACATTAATCCGGAAGAAGCCCGCTGGTTTCATCAAACCCTGAAAGACATTTGTGACCAGTACAATACCAGCTTTTATCCGGAATGGAAAACATGGGCCGATGACTATTTCTACCTCTCTCACCGTCAGGAAACGCGCGGTGTGGGCGGGATATTCTTCGATCGCATTCAACCTGCTGATGCAGCTGATCTCGAAAAAATGCTGAATTTGACTTCAGATTTACTTCGTATTTACCCCATTATTTACAGTCGGTTGATGAAAGATAACGGGCACAAAGCGTTTACCGAAGCTCAGAAAAGATGGCAAAAGATTCGTCGTGGCCGCTATGTTGAATTCAACCTGATACATGATCGTGGCACCAAATTCGGATTGGAATCTGACGGCAATATCGAATCTATTTTGGTTAGTCTACCTGCAGAAGTAGAATGGGTGTATCAATACCAACCTGAAGCCGGAAGCCCCGAAGCCAAAACACAGGAATTGCTGAAAAAGGGAATTGAGTGGGTTAATTATCAATTCTAAATTATAAATGGTTAATGGGGCTGATTGGATTTGGTCGATTTGAGAATTCGGGTTACCAATCGGATTAATTCTTCGGCATCACTATTCATGCTATCAAATTGATCTTTTGTTAAGAAGTTCGTCTCAGCTAATAACTCCAGCCAATAAATCGTTTCGTTGATTTCCTTTTGTGCAATTGCCATTTTGTGTATGAAATCTGGCTTCGATTCAGCATGTTCAGCCTCTCTGACCATTGCGCCAACACTTGTACCACTTCTCAACAACTGCTTCGATAAAACAAATTCCTTTTTAGAATCAACTAAAAACTGATAGAGTTTAACAATCCGAACCGCGAAAGCAAAACTTTTATTTTTAACAATGTTTTCTTTCATAACGGCATTCATTTACAATTTATCATTAACAATTAACCATTTGATTCTACAAATTCGTTTGGTCTTCGCGGTAATTTTAAACCGGTCATCTAATCGCTTGCCAACAATCCAAACAAACTGATTTCCGCTGGCTAAAATCCATGCATTTTCTTTTTCCGGAATAGAGTATTTTTCATCAATGAAGAAGTCACTGAGTTTCTTCAGACCAGTCATACCTAAAGGTTGAAAATATTCACCTTCCTGCCAATGGCGTAGGATTAATGGAAAAACAAGCTGATCGAGATCCAGATCAACGGTATTGGCATGAGTTGAAAACCGGAAATCAGCAGTCCTGTCGAATTTATCGATAGATAAATGAAGCGGATAACTTATTTTGGTAGTGTTTTCTTCCAGATAAAAAACCTGGATTGATTTAGTTTTAAAAGGCGAAATGAGTATGTATTCACGGTCTTTAATCAAACGGTAGTCTTCCGAGAAAAATTTACGCCCTGATTCCTTATTTAGCGAATCAATAATATCGTCAACCTGCTCAATCTGAAAGCCAAATTCGCGAATCATCTCAAATAAAATGGTTCTCAACGGACTAAATTCCTGCAACTTTTCAATGTGAATTATCACCCCCATATCATCTTCAGAATAAACAAAAGCTTTGATTTCATTCATTCTTTGCTGAAAAAGCAGACCTGTTTCGTGCAGGTTTCCAATGGTCTTCAGCGCATTTCGTCGGAATGCAGGATTTACCTGTTCAAGTAACGGAAGAATCTCATGGCGTATCAGGTTTCGTTTGTAAACGGTATCCATATTGCTTGAATCGGTCCGGTAAGCAATTGACATTCGCTTGCAGTAATCCAGAATTTCGTCGCGATTAGTAAAAAGCATGGGACGAATAATCCGACCCGATCTGGGCTGAATTCCGCTCAAACCCTTTATTCCGCTGCCACGAGAAAGGTTAATCAGAAACGTTTCGATCACATCGTCCTGATGATGCGCTGTTGCCAATAAATCAAGTCCGTTTTTAAACAGGATTTCATTAAACCAGCTGTAGCGGAGATCGCGGGCCGCCATTTCAATCGAAATACCTTTTTCCAAAGCATAATCTTCAGTATTAAAATGCTTCACATAGAAAGCCAGGTTATGCTGATCACAATAATCGGCCACAAACTGCTCATCACAATCAGATTCAACGCCCCTCAGGTTAAAATTACAATGAGCCACGGCAACCGGAAATCCGGCATTGGTGAATAAATGCAGCATTAGCATGGAATCGGCGCCACCACTTACCGCCAGTAAAATGCGCTGTGCCGAATGAAACAGCTTTTCTTCGTGAATATATTTCAGAAATTGTTCAACCATGTATTTATGTTGCGTGTTGCGTGTTGCGTGTTGGGTGTTGCGTGGAATTAACCCGTAACCCGAATCTCGCAACTCGAAACGGTTTATTTTTTTGCTACCAGTTCTGCAATCCTTACAATTACCTCAACCGCTTTTTGCATTGATTGTACCGGCACAAATTCATACGGACCATGAAAATTATGACCACCGGCAAAAATATTGGGGCAAGGCAGACCTTTCCAGGAAAGCTGTGCTCCATCAGTTCCTCCGCGAATAGCTTTTATTTTTGGTGTGATTCCAACATCTTTCATCGCCTGTTCAGCCAGATCAACAATGTATTTTACGGGCTCAACCTTCTGTTTCATATTATAGTACTGGTCATGCATTTCAAGCAGTACAGTATCCTGTCCGTATCGAAAATTTATGAGCTGGCAAACCTCTTTCATCAGATTTTTCTTGGCTTCGAACTTGACCAAATCATGATCGCGAATAATATATTCGATTTTAGTAGACGAAACATCACCTTCAAATGAAGTCAGATGGAAAAAACCTTCATATCCTTCGGTATGCTCCGGACGTTGATCTGCCGGTAAAGCCTGAATAATCTGAGTGGCAACATGCATCGAATTAATCATTTGGTTCTTTGCCGATCCGGGATGAACACTCCGGCCTTTCACCAGAATTTTTGCACCTGCAGCATTGAAATTCTCATATTCCAACTCACCAATTTCACCGCCATCCAGCGTATATGCGAAATCAGCCTTAAATTTTTCAACATCAAAATGTTTTGTTCCCTGCCCCACTTCCTCATCGGGAGTGAAGCAAATTCTGATTTTGCCGTGCTTAATCTCCGGGTGTTGGATCAGGAAATCCATCGCAGTAATAATCTCGGCCAATCCAGCTTTATCGTCAGCGCCAAGCAATGTTTTTCCATCGGTTGTAATCAAATCCTGACCACTGTATTTCAACAATTCAGGAAAGTCAGCCGGACTTAAAACTATTTTTTGTTCCGAATTCAAAACCAAATTCTGCCCCAGATAATTTTTGACAACCTGTGGATTTACATTTTCGCCTGAATAATCAGGACTGGTATCCATGTGCGAAATAAAGCCGATAACAGGAACCGGATGATCAACATTGGACGGAAGCGTAGCTGTTACATATCCAAACTCGTCGCGGGTTACTTCAGCCAAACCAATCTCCCTCAATTCACCGGCCAGCTGATCAGCAAAAATCAATTGCCGCGCTGCACTCGGAAAGGTTTCACTATCAGGATCAGAAGTGGTAAATACCTTACTATATCTTAAAAATCTGTCTAAAACTTGCTCCATTTCCACACAATTTTCGAATGACTTTCGGTAATCATTCATCATTATTAATTTACAATTTCTCTAAACGTCGTCCGAATTAAATTTAAAGCCCAGACGTTTGCCGGTCTGAATTCGGGAATGATTGATTTCAACATGCATTTGCTCAACAGTTGCGATTTTTACCTGATCGTAAGGCGGAACCAACAAATCAAAATCAATGGCATACTGTACCGTTGTTTCAATAATATCTTTCAGGTATTCTTTCGTTAATTCGTCAGTTGCAAAATCTTTCACCAATTCACTCGATTGCCTTTTGCCTTCAACAAAAAAGTGATTTTCGCGGTTCACAAAAATACGGGCTACCAGATACCCCAAATCTTCGTAACGACTGTATTTAAACGAATCGGCCAAAAAATTATAGATATTAAATACTCCACAATAGGCATTTAACGGATTGTTTTTGATGTAGTCGAGTTTCCAAATCGGGTGTTCGCGATTGAAAACAAACACATTTGAATGCATACTAAAAATAAGCATATCTCCTCCAATCCTGAATTCGGCTTCAAAAAGTCCTTTCTCCTGAAAGGTGGGCAATACATTTTCATCGACTTTATCTTTTAATTTTTCCCTGTACTCCTCGGCAAGCTCTTTCAAAACTTCTTTCAGTAAAGCAAACGAACTGATGGTTTTGCGGTAGACTTCTTGCTTTAAGTTGGTTTTAAGAATGATTCCCTCAAGTTGACTGGCATTATTTGTTTCTGTACTCATAGCATCGATTAATTATACCATAAAAATAAGAAAAGCAGCCAATTTTGACTGCTTTTCGGGAATCTGATTTTATGCTTTTTAATAAGATAGTGCAAATAAAACCCGTCCATTCGAAGGTTTTCCGGAATACATACATTTTCCTTCCTCCGGAACCTGATCAAATGGAATGCAGCGAATAGTCGCCTTGGTTTCATCTTTAATTTTCTGTTCTGTTTCGGAAGTGCCATCCCAATGAGCCGAAATAAAGCCACCCTTGTTTTGGAGCACCTCTTTAAACTCCTCGTATGTTTCAACCGGAGTTGTCATTTCTTTGCGGAAAGCAAATGCCTTATTGTAAATATTTTCCTGAATATCAGTAAGCAATTGCTGAATATACAATTCAATTCCGTCCATAGAAACCACCTGTTTTTCCAGAGTATCGCGACGTGCAACTTCGACTGTTCCGTTTTCCAAATCGCGTGGGCCAATGGCAATACGAACCGGAACGCCTTTCAATTCATATTCAGCGAATTTCCATCCCGGTTTTTTGTTATCGTTGTTATCAAATTTTACCGAAATACCCAGTTCTTTCAATCTGGAAATGATGGTGTCAACTTTTTCTGAGATGGCTGCTAGTTGCTCCATCTGTTTGTAAATAGGAACAATCACAACCTGAAAAGGAGCCAATTTAGGAGGTAAAACCAAACCATTATCATCAGAATGAGCCATAATAAGCGCTCCCATTAATCGGGTTGATACTCCCCACGAAGTAGCCCATACAAAATCTTCATTACCTTCCTTGGTCGCAAAACGAACATCGAACGCTTTGGCAAAATTCTGTCCAAGAAAGTGTGAAGTGCCGGACTGCAATGCTTTTCCGTCCTGCATCAAGGCTTCAATAGTGTATGTTTCCAATGCTCCGGCAAAACGTTCGTTAGCCGATTTTGCACCTTTAATTACAGGCATTGCCATAAATTGCTCGGCAAAAGTTGCATACACATTTACCATTCGTTCTGTTTCTTCCAAAGCTTCCTGACTTGTGGCGTGGGCAGTATGCCCTTCCTGCCATAAAAACTCAGCAGTCCGGAGAAACAAGCGCGTACGCATTTCCCACCTAACAACATTGGCCCATTGATTGATCAGAATTGGAAGATCGCGATAAGATTGTATCCAGTTTTTATAAGTACTCCAAATAATTGTTTCAGAAGTTGGGCGAACAATGAGTTCTTCTTCGAGTTTAGCATCCGGATCAACGATGATTCCTTTCCCATTCGGATCGTTCATCAGCCGATAATGCGTAACTACAGCACACTCTTTTGCGAAGCCTTCCACATGACTGGCTTCCTTACTAAAAAAAGATTTGGGAATAAATAACGGGAAGTAGGCATTCACATGTCCGGTCTCCTTAAACATCTTATCAAGCTGTGCCTGCATCTTTTCCCAGATTGCATATCCGTATGGTTTGATCACCATGCATCCTCTAACCGCAGAATTATCAGCCAAATCAGCCTTGACAACCAGGTCGTTGTACCACTGAGAATAATTTTCGCTGCGTGAAGTCAATTCTTTTGCCATTTTTTAACTTTTGGTATGGTATTTGCGTTTTTCGTACTAGATTTATAGCCTACAAAGAAAGTAAAATAATTATTCATTATAAAGGAGGGTGTACTATGAAAACGAAACTTCCAGTCATCGCAGTTATTGCAATTTTGGCCAGTGCTTGTACCACGGGAACATACATGACCAAGAATTACGATGATGACATCTATTTTTCTCCCGCAGATGTACCACCTGTCGCCATTGTTGAAGACGAGGTTCCTGTAACTGAGAAATCGGCAAAAATTAACAATTCTGATGCCAAAAATCAACGGATTGTTATGAGTCAGACAGATAAGAATGCTGATGGCACCTTGTCTGTAAACAATTACATTTATCAGCCAGAGAAGCAAAATTCCAACAATCAATCCTACCAAATGGATGATCAGGAACTGCTTGAATCTGACACCACTGTTTACTATGATGATGACGAAGTAAAATACGTTATCAATAACTATTACGACGATAATGATCTGGATTACACCTACCGGATCAACCGCTTTCACAGACCATTCTGGGGAAGTTCATTGTTTTTTGACGACTGGTATTACGGTTATTCTCCCTACTATTCAGGATATTACCCCTATGGTTGGGATTATGGATGGGGTTATAACTCATGGTACGGTGGTGGATGGGGTTACCCATATAGTTATTACGGAGGATACTACTCTCCATTCTATTTCAGCATGGGAGGATATTGGGGTGGTTACGGAGGATATTACAATAACTACTACGGAGGATACTATGGCGGTTATTATGGCGGCGGAGGTAGCTATTACAGCAACAATCGTGAGGTAGCCCGGAGAAGATCAACCGACTTGAATGTGCCCAATGGCCAATTAAATATTAACAATGTATCTCTTGGAGGCCGAGGTAATAACCTAAAAGGTGGAATTTCTGCCAGTCAGACGGGTGATCAAAATGGAACTCGCAGCACATGGGTTGAAAACGGACATGTTAGAGGCCGTTCTATAGACGCTTCAGGCAACAGCCAGGATACTAAAAATGCTACAATTGTAAATAACCGCAGAGAATATACCAATCCTGATGGAAGCAGAAGCAGTAATGTTACCGGTGGTCAGGTTCAGGGTAGAAGTGATTCTCGTATACAAACAATACGTCCGGAGTCGACCTCAGGAAATGCACGCAGATCATACGCACCTTCAACAACAGGGAAAACATATAGTCAGGGCAGAGCGGTAACACAGAGTCAGAATTACACTCCAAGTTATAACAAGCCAAGAGTTGTAAATCAATCCAATTACAATAACAATGGTTATACCCGTCCATCGACTTCAGAATCAAGTGCTCCCCGTTCAAGCATAAGAAGCTCTAGTTACGGTAGCTCAGGATCAACTTACAGCCAGCCAAGAAGTTCTTCGTCGATGAGACAAACCTACAACTCAAGTTCATCTTACTCAAGCGGTTCAAGCTCATCATCAGGTAGAAGTTCAAGCTATAGCGGTTCTTCAAGCCCAAGCTACAATAGTTCTCCAAGTCAAAGTTACAGTTCTCCTGCACGAAGTAGTTCTTCTTCATCAGGTGGAGGTTATAGTGGTGGTGGAAGCTCTGGTGGTGGTGGAAGTAGCTCTGGTGGCGGAAGTAGCTCTGGCGGCGGCGGAGGTTCAGGTAGCAGAAGATAAACCGAAACAATTAGAAACGAACTGAATTCAAAACAAACAATAAATACCGAAAACATGAAAAAACTAGTATACACCATCAGTATCATTCTGTTTACCTGCGGCGCTTTTGCTCAGGATCTGACAGACGCTTTAAGATATTCGAACTACAAGATCAGCGGAACAGCCCGATCGGCAGCTATGGGTAATGCTTTTGGTGCTTTGGGTGGTGATTTTTCTTCGCTCAGCATCAATCCTGCCGGAGTTGCTGTGTACCGTACCGGTGAATTCACCTTCACTCCTTCTGTTGGGAAGAGCAGTGTAGATGGAACCTTTCTCGGAAATACTATTAATGAATCAAAATACAATGTTGGCATCAACAATATTGGCTATGTAACCACCATTCCAACCGGTGAAAACAGTGAAACAGGTTTGGTAAGCATTAGTTTTGGCTTAGGATTTAACCAGTTGGGAAGTTTTTCGATGAATATGCTTGCCGAAGGTGCAAATTCAAATCATTCAATTCTCGATTACTTTACAAACAATGTAAATAACCCGGTCATTAATTCTGATGATTTTGATCCTTATTATGAACGTTTGGCCTGGGATACCTATCTTCTGAATTATGATGAACAGAACGATGAGTATTTCAATGATATAACCGATAATAATCATGGATATTATAAAGAAGGCAATGTTGATCGTTATAGCTTGTCGCAACGGAAATCAACTGAAAGGAAAGGATATATCAATGAATATCTGGTTTCGCTTGGAGCAAATTTCAACCACAAATTCTATGTCGGTGGAATATTGGGTATTCACAGCATCTACTTTAAAGAAAATGCTGGTTTGTATGAATGGGATGCAAATAATAAGATTCAAGGAAAAGACATTCCCTATTTCAACGAACTCAATTTCAATACTTATCTGAAAACTACAGGTAGCGGTTTTAATCTAAAACTTGGATTCATATACAAACCTATCAACAATTTAAGATTGGGACTCGCCGTTCATACGCCTACATTCTATAAGTTCAATGATTTGTACAACAGCAGTATGACTTCATCAATAACCTATTTATCTGATGGAAAGACCGAAGATTATTCAGCCAAGCCAAGTAAAGATGGAGTTTATGATTACGAAATTGAAACACCTTTAAAAGTTATTTTGAGTGGTGCTTATGTAATTGGCAAATCAGGTTTAATTAGTGTGGATTACGAACTTGTTGATTATTCAACAGCCAAGTTGAAAAACGGAACCGGAAACTATACTTATTACAATGAGAACCAAACAATAAAAAGTGCTTACAAAACAGTAGGAAATCTTCATGTTGGTGGAGAATATCGTGTAAATAAAAATTTCAGCTTAAGAGCTGGATACGAAAATTTCCCCAGTGTTTATAAATCGACATATTTAACTTCACACAACCCCAATGGAGGTGCAGATTATTCTACTGTTGCCGGAGGCTTTGGATTTAAACAAGGCAAATTTTTCCTCGATGCTACAGTAAAGCATATCATAAACGAAGAGTATTTGAAACTTTACCCGGGATCACCAAATATGGCCGATTATAATGTTTCTCAGAACAATGTTATATTCACTCTGGGTTATAAATTCTGATTTTTTAATAAAAAAGGGAAAGCCGGTTAATCATAGCCGGCTTTTCTTTTGGCCAAGATTTTCAACAAAACTTTACTCCGATTTTGGTAGTAACGGTTTTTACCCATATCAATTTCTTACCAAAAGTTTTTTTTTCAGGTCCGTTTACTCTAAATTAGCTAAAACTAACGTACGAAAAATGTCAAATTTTACTGAAGTCGCCTTTGACACAGCGATGAAATCTTTTGAGGAAGCAGAAAGGAATGGGAGCAGATGGCGGATGGGAGACTTTTCAACTTCGAAATGGCTTCAGGAGAAGAATATTAATTTCAACGAAATAGTTTCGTTTTCAAAAAATATGCCCGATTCAAAAATTGTTGTTATTGGGGAAGGCTCCGCCGAAGGATTTTACATTTACTCGCAAAAACAGAAAACATGTTATAAATTTGAGCACAAATTGGCTGAAGTTTAATTCATGGAAAATAAAAGTATGACTTCTCATTTTGAAGACCCGATTGGAAGAGCAGTTTTTGATTACCATTTCAATTCCATCAATCAACCTGTAATTGTCCATTCCGACGATTTCGATGACGATACCATTGACACGTCCTATTTATTCAGGTCGTACAAGCAAATGCCTGCCCTCGAAAAAAAAGCCATGAATCTTTGCAGTGGAACGATTCTCGATATTGGAGCCTGCGCCGGGCCGCACTCGTTTTACCTTCAGCAAAAAGGATTTGAAGTTACTGCTCTGGAAACATCGGCGCTTTGTTGCGAAGTTCTAAAAAACAGGGATATCAAAAATATAATTCAGCAAGATATCTTTAAATTCAATCAACAACCATTCGATACAATTTTGCTCCTGATGAACGGTACCGGAATTGCAGGTACTCTTAGTGGATTAGATATATTGCTACATCACCTGAAAGGGCTGCTCAATCCAGGAGGTCAAATTCTGATAGACTCATCCGACCTTATTTTTCTTTTTGAAGAAGAAGATGGATCTGCACTGATTGATATTTCAGCAGGTAAATATTACGGCGAGCTGGTATTTCAGACCGAATATAAAAACTGGATCAGCCAACCCTTTCCCTGGTTATATGTTGATGTTGATAACCTGAGAAACTCCACAGAAAAAAATCAGCTCAAACTCGACAAAATATTTAAAGGAGCGCATTACGATTATTTGGCCCGAATAACTTTATAACTATGAAGGACTTAAAAAACAACTCGCAATACCGGGAGCTTAATGTAGACGAAATTGAAACGCTGAAGAAACAAGGGTGTGCAGCTACCGATTGGAAACAAATTTTGGTTGGTCCGGTTTTCAATCCGGAACATGTTTACCATGTACAATTCTCGGGGTCTGTCAGAATAGGCGACAATTCCGGAACTGTTGAATTTAGCGGAGGGATCGTTCGCAACTGCGGAATCTACAATGCCAGCATTCACAATTGCACCATTGGCGATCATGTTTACATTCATCAGATTAGTAACTACATGGCCAATTACGATATTCACGACCACGTGATTCTCGAAAACATTGAACTGTGCTATATTGACGGGGAATCAAGTTTTGGCAATGGTATCAAAGTTTCTACGCTCGATGAAACAGGCGGACGCGGCGTAATGATATACGATAAATTGTCGGCACACCTTGCCTATTTTCTGGCCTGGTACAAACACCGCCATTGCCTGATTTCAGAGTTAGAGTCAAAAATTTCGCAATATGCCGAATCAGTAAAAAGTAATCGCGGAATAATTGGTTCTCATTCAATTATTCGAAATTGTAGATCGATTAAAAATGTCAAATTCGGACCCTTTAGCCAGGCTTTGGGTTGTACCCGGCTCGAAAACGGATCGGTGAACAGCAATGAATTTGCACCTGTAAAACTGGGCGCTGGAATTTTAGCTGAAAATTTTATCGTGTCTTCCGGAGCCGAGATATCCGATGGAACTATTATTTCAAACTGTTTTATTGGTCAGGGTTGCAGTTTGGGGAAACAGTACTCAGCCGAGAATTCGCTGTTTTTTGCCAATTGCCAGGGATTTCATGGCGAAGCCTGTTCCATTTTTGGTGGTCCCTACACGGTAACCCACCACAAATCAACCCTGCTCATTGCCGGAATGTTCTCTTTTTGTAATGCCGGTTCAGGTTCTAACCAAAGTAACCACATGTACAAACTAGGCCCTATCCACCACGGAATTGTGGAACGTGGCTCTAAAACCACTTCCGACTCATACATTCTCTGGCCTGCAAAAATCGGAGCTTTCACGCTCGTGATGGGCCGCCACTATAAAAACACCGACACTTCCGATTTACCATTTTCATACCTGATTGAAAGCAAGGATGACAGCTGGATTGCTCCCGGAATTAACCTCAGGAGTGTTGGCACCATTCGCGACGTAATGAAATGGCCACGACGCGATAAACGTAAAGATCCGGAAAAACTTGACTGCATCAACTTCAACCTGCTCAGTCCGTTTACAATCAAAAAAATGCAGAAGGGACTTGGCATTTTAAATAGTCTGAAAGAGATTTCAGGAGAAACAACTGAGGTTTTTGCCTACCGGAATACCCTGATCAGCAAAAGCGCTTTGGAAAAAGGTATCGATTTATATGACATGGCTATATATAAATTTCTCGGAAACTCCGTAATTTCGCGACTTGAAAAATGTGAGGTTCAGTCTCTGGAAGAACTCCGGGACTGCCTGAAACCAAAACACGACATTGGGCAAGGAGAATGGAGCGATTTAGCCGGCTTGATTGCTCCTAAGACTGAAATCAATACACTGATCCGAAACATTGAGCGAAAAGAATTTGTGAACCTTGAGGATATAGAACAGGAATTCAAAAACATGCATCAGTCCTATTACGAGTACGAATGGACCTGGGCTGCTGAATTGCTTGTTGAAAAGACTGGGAAAAAGATTGAAGAACTCCTGATAAACGACCTTATTCAGTTGATTCAGAATTGGAAGAAAAGTGTTATCGGCCTGGATCAGATGTTATATGAAGATGCTAAAAAGGAGTTCAGGCTCGATTCGATGACCGGTTTCGGTATGGACGGGAATAAGGCCACCCAGAAACTCGATTTCGAAAAAGTAAGAGGGAGCTTTGAAAGTAACGATTTTGTCAACGAAATTGTGAGCCACATTCAGCGTAAGACTCTTCTTGGTGAAAAAATGATTGCGCAATTAACACGAATTGAAAAAAATCATCAGAATTAAATATTATGAGACTTATTATTCAGGACAACCATCAATTAGCTTCCAAATGGGCAGCTAATTACATCGCCCGAAAAATTATTCTGGCACAACCAACAGCTCAAAAGCCTTTTGTTTTAGGCCTTCCAACAGGTTCATCGCCACTTGGGATATATTGCGAACTTATCAATTTATATAAAGAGGGAGTGGTTTCGTTCCGTAATGTGGTAACTTTTAACATGGACGAATATGTTGGATTACCCAAAAATCACCCTCAGAGCTACCATACCTTTATGTGGGAAAATCTGTTTACCGAAATTGACATCCTTCCTGAAAACGCCAATATTTTAAACGGAAACGCTCCGGATATTAAAGCCGAATGTCAGGCTTACGAAGACAAAATTAAAGCGGTTGGTGGAATAGATTTGTTTTTGGGTGGAATTGGCCCCGATGGACATCTGGCTTTCAATGAACCGGGATCATCATTGGCCTCGCGTACACGCGATAAAGAACTGAATTACGACACGAAAGTGGCTAATTCGCGTTTCTTCGATAACGACATTAACAAAGTACCCAACTCTTCGCTTACTGTTGGAATTGGAACCGTAATGGATGCCAAAGAAGTTTTAATTATTGTGAACGGTTACAACAAAGCACGCGCTCTGCAACATGCCATTGAGGAGGGTGTGAACCACATGTGGACCATCAGCGCATTGCAGCTGCACCCACGCGGAATGATTGTTTGCGACGAACCTGCCACCTACGAACTGAGAGTTGGAACATACAAGCACTTTAAATCAATTGAAGCAAATAATCTGAATCCTGATAATTTGCTGAATTCAAATTTGGTGTGGTAAAGCTTATGAAATCAGTCCTCTCTATTTTAGCTTGAGGTCTGAGCTTCGCACTACAAGAAATATTTTTCACAAACCATTTTAGAAAATGATCCGATAGTTCTTTACTGTCGGATCTTTTTTTTGCTTGTACTCATATTTTGGAAAGCACCGAAGCTGCGAACATAAAATTTACGTACATTTGAAACTAATGATGCGCCGGAAAACGAACAGAATGTACGCAAACGATCAAGGTATATCAATAATTTTCAGAATATAAATTCCCGTAATTGAGAAAGTCTAGAACACAAAAAGAAACGAGTATGGGAGATCAAAATATTATAAATAAAATAATTCTCGAAAACTTCTCGAGAATGAAATATTTAAGTCTGATTATGATCTTCTATTCCGTGTTTATTTTGGTTTTAGATTTTGGTCCTTTCAACGTTTGGAGCAATGATTCCATTCAAATATTCAGGATACTTGACGTTTCGTTTACACTTTTTTCTCTTTTCTCATCCATGTTTTTCTGGTCTTACCCAAAAGATGATTTTCTCGTAAAAAATCTGGGTATTAAACTAAGTCTCTTCTTTGTATTAATTTGGTCTGGGATCATGACCGGAATAGAATTAAGCTCTATCGGATTTTCAACCTTAATTGTAGTTGTACTAATCTCCGTCTTTTTCGTCTATAACAATCTGATCACGTCAATAGTCTTTTTCTCAGGAGCATTTTTTACCTTAATTGGTACGGTATTCATTCGAAACGGTATGGATGAATCATTTATTCCATCCTTAATAGTCCTTATTCCCATCATTGGAATTTCGGTTTTAATATCGCAAAAAAACTACTTAAGCAAAGTTAAAGAACTAACAAACACAGAGAGGTTGAAGGAATTAAATCAGGAATTGGGCGCGATTAAAGAAACACTGGAAGAAAAAGTAAAAAGACGAACAGCCGAATTGTTTATTGCTAAAGAAAAGGCTGAAGAAAGTGATCGGTTAAAATCGGCTTTTCTGGCTAATATGAGTCACGAAATCCGCACACCGATGAATGGAATACTCGGTTTTGCTGAACTGCTTAAAGAGCCTGACCTATCAGGTGAAGAGCAGACCAATTACATCACGATGATTGAGGAAGGAGGAGCCAGAATGTTAAGCATCATCAACAACCTGATCGATATTTCAAAATTGGAATCGGGTATGACCAAAATCTCCATCACAGAAACAAACGTAAACGCGCAGCTCGAGTACATCCACTCTTTCTTCAAGCCTGAAATTGAAAAGAAAGGTATGCAGTTTATCCTGAAAACAAACCTGGAAGAAGTGGACGCTACTATTCATACCGATATGGAAAAAATATACGCCATACTGACCAACCTGGTTAAGAATGCCATCAAATACAGTGAGCATGGCTATATTGAAATAGGATGCAGCTTAAAAGAAAAAAATGCCCATTCTGAAAACTCAGTCAATGGGCATAATGGAAGTTCCGAACTCGAATTTTATGTCAGAGATACAGGCATTGGTATTATTCCAGAAAGGCAAAATGCAGTTTTCGAACGATTTATCCAGGCCGACATTGATGACAAAAGGGCTTTGCAGGGAGCCGGCCTTGGATTATCAATTTCGAAAGGCTACGCTGAAATATTGGGCGGAAGAATGTGGATGGAAAGCGAGGCAGGGAAAGGATCGGTATTCTATTTCACAATACCATACAACACCAAACCCCTACAATCCTACGAAACCCAAATGGCCTTCAGCTAATATCCATATGCTTTCAAGAAGAAATAAGTGCAAAACTAAAGGTTCGCTTTTACTGCCCTGATCCTAATATTTTCCACAAATCCTGCGGCTTCTCGCTAAAAACTTCGTTAAATAAATACACCGAACCCACTATAAAAGCAATAAAGCCCAACGCAATAATGATTTGCGCCCACGATGTTTTCTGTATTTCGTGCCGGTCTTTAATTTCGCAAACTTCGCCAGGGCAGTATTGAGCTTTCTTACCATAGTACCAGCCATAAAACAGACAACCCAAACAAATTCCGAAAGCCGATTCGAACAATAGGAAAATAAGGCAAATCAAACAGATTAAACCAGTGATAGGACTATAGGAATTCACAAATACAACCAATACCAACATTATCAAACCCATAATCAGGCCGATAACCCATGCAAACTTTTTTTGTGCTGCGCCAACGTACTCCGGAACTTGCCTGCGTACAATCCACCGGCCTATAATCAGGGTTGGTGAAAATTTCGGACTAATAAAAACCCTAATCAGAAAATCAAGCAGGAAAGCTAGTATAAAATACTTCAGCATTGCAAAATTCCCTTTTGTAATGGCAATCACGATGGCTAAAAAAGCCCATACAAATAATATTCCGGCAGCTGCCCGAATTTCCCGTTCGTTCAAGACCGGAATTACATAGCCGTCTACGTCTTCACCAAATTTGATCACTTTGCTCATATTTTTTAGTTTTAGTTAAACATCCTGAAATCGAACAAAAAAGATACGAAATAGTTTTGATAAACCAATTTTTAAAAGTTCTACATTTCTGTTCGACCAATCACAACAATCCTACACCAATGTAGTGTAAGCGAATAATAACCATTCATTATCAGCACATTAATTTAGTGGCAGAATTTTTGATTACCTACCTTCCTGAATCAAAAATCGGAAAATATGAAGGCAGAAGAAATTGGTGAACTTGAAATTTTAGTCAATAAACTCAAATTTAAGGCCGGACAGAAAGCAAGCGACCTTCACGATTTAATAGAAGATCGTTTAATGACAGATTTTGAAGATATTCCGTCGTACGCAAAAACAGCATACGAGGCCTGCAGAGAATGGAGTACAAAAAACAACGAGTTACAGGCAGCCAAACAGAAGCAAGTAAATAGTTGAAGCGAATCTCATTTTAAAATTCGACTGATTTTTGAATCTGCGATTTAATCTTTTTTGCAACACGACTGTTATAGATTTGCATAAATGGCAGTAATATTTCTGATATGGAAATCTTTGACAACGAACGAAATCTGAAGTTTATATTGGAGGAAATCAAAAAGGCAGATACATTTTATATGCTCTTCAAAAAAGAGTTTTCCGAATTAACCTATACCAGTATCCATCAGTTTTATCCGGAAATACGGCCATGCGAAGAAATTGATGAGCTTCTGGAAGCCTACGCCGTTGCAATTTTAAATGCCACTGAATCGGTAATCGATAAAGATCGGAATTATCCGTTGTACCGCCTGGAAGAAGAATTGGGCACCATGAATCGACTTACTTTAAAACTTCAGAAACTGGAAAAGAACAGCGACTTTCGGGAAGCAGTTCATCTGCATGCAAAAGAGCTTATGGTGAAGTATTTTGTTGCCATTTACGACTTATCCTCCACCGGATTCCGCTTGTTGGAGAAAAACGCAAAACTCTACAATTGGGAATTTATTTCAAATTTTGAAAGCATTTTAGAGTCTCACGCATCCATCAGCTAAAGCAGACGGCAAAGGATATCAACCCTTTAAATAAAACCCAGTCAAATTTAATGCGCCTATCCTTTGCCGTTGGTTTCAACCAACGGAGAACATAATCGCTATTCATTCCTCAACGCCTGCACCAAATTCTGTTTGAAAGCCATACGAATAGCCACAAAGCTAAACACAGCGCCGCTTAAAATAACCAATACTGAAATGGCAGGTAGCCAAATCCACAGGCTGGCATAGAGCGAAGAAATCAAAGTGGGTAGACCACTCAATACTGCCGGAATCAGGCCAATTAAAACGGAAATGATCATCAGGAAAAGCTTTTCGCGCATCACAATCCGCTGAATAATGGGTTTGGAGAAACCTAACGACAACAGCAAAGCATATTCAGGAATTTGCTCAAACGTAATTCGGAAGATTAATATTCCAAGTCCGAGTGTGCCAATTAAAAGTCCTAGTGCACCCAACATCAGGAAAATGTTGAGGTACGTATTTTCAACAGTGTAAAACGACAGCAAACGATCGGTCGTGCGACTGATTTCGGGGCCGTAATTGCGCATGCCAGTTTGCAAATCGCTGGCAACCGCAGTGGTGTCGGGCACATCAATCAAAAATACATTCGAGCCACTCACAGATGGAAATGCCCGGTTGAAATGATCTTCCGCTATAATTACATTGCCCTGAAATACCGAATTGGCCAATCCGCCCACCAGTTTCAGTTTCAAATCTTTTCCATCTTCGGTTTTATACATCAGCGTATCGCCCACACTTTTCATCAATCCCCACTGAATCACGGTTTGGTCGGCAATGGCCGGAATTACCTCATCAGCCAAAGTTTTAATTAGTGTCAGCCACGGATGCTGCGTATCCAAATCGTCGGTTCGTGTGGCAAAAGTAAATGCTCCGCGCTGATCAAAAGCAGCCGGATTGCAGGCAATCAAACGAGGCCGCGAAATTTTGTTCAGGTTCAGGCAACTGGCATCGTCGCCCGGCTGCGACTGGAACTGCACCAGTTCAGCAGTTTCCGGAATATTCAGGTCTTCCCTACCCTGCTTACTGTTAGCGTCAAAAAGCACCGGCATGGTGGTTTCCACAAAATAGTTGTATCCGCCCGTTCCCGAAGATGGCAATTCTGCTTTTGAAGTTAAATCTTTGCGGTTCAGTCCGGTGGAAACGACCATAAACACACCCACCGACAGAAAACTCACAATCATCACATTGCGGCGCCATTCTCCGGCAATCCGTTTCAGCAGAAAGCTACGCAGTGAAAAATCCATAGCCCTTTCCTGAAAGGCCAACCGGCGCATCCAGAAATCGAACAACAAAATCAAACCCGGAAGCAATCCAAAACCGCTGATAAAGAACATTTCAGGATTAATCTCGCCACTCCGGAAACCCATTGCAAAAAGAAGGAAAAAGGAAAAAGTAATCAGGAAAAGGCCTAAACCAAGCGACCATCGTCCGCTTTTAATTTTAATTGAAATCTGTTTTCGCTGCAAAGCGATCGCTTCGTTTTTCAGGAAACGGGTCAGAATAAACCAAACGGCAGTAATCGATAGTACAGCAATAATCAGGCTTCCCATGATCAGCGAAACCGGGCGAATATGAATGTTGACAATCGAAGTGCGGACAATCTCGACCCAAATGGTATTTATGGCTTGCAAAATCAGACGATTGTACCAGATACTGAACGGAATGCCGAGCAAAATACCGACCAGCACAAATACAGAAGCTTCGGCCAAAAACAATTTGCGAATCGCCGGAAACGAAAAACCGAGTGCGGTCAAGGTTCCGATTTCGGTCTTTCGGAATCCGAGGTAAAGTTTGAACAACAGGAAAGCCAGCAATACCGCGGCAAACAGCACAAAAAAGCTGAGGCCGATAAACAAACCGCCAAAGTCGGTGCCGCCACTGGCAGCCGCGAGTCCGTCGGTTTTTACATCGCGAACCTCGAACCCAAGCTGAGCAGGCAAAAGTCCGGCCAGCAGTTGGTTTTCAAACTCAGACTTTTTCAGTCCGTCAATGCGAATCGCAGTGGTTTGTCCAAAGCGGTTTCCCCACAGTTTTTGCGCCGTTTCGAGCGAAACAAACGCTTTAGGAGTTCCTTTGTGTGCCTTCCAGTAATCTTCGTCAAGAGGCCTTATTTTCTTCAAATCCACAGGTACACCGGTTTTCCAGTCGCGGCAGTTTCCGGCGTCCGAAAGCCCTGGAATCACCGGAGCTAACTGAGGATCAGCTTTTGCACCTTCGATTTTGAAGATCGAACTGATCAAAAAGGTGGTATCTTTCTGAACCAATCGGCGCAACGGCCCAACCTCAAAATACGAAACCTTTACCTGATCACCGACTTTGGCTTTCAGGTCATCGGCTAACCATTCGCTGACCGCCATTTGATTTCCTGAAAGCTTCGGATCAGTTGACACAAACGAATACGGAGTTTGCTTTCCATTCAGGGTAAACTCGTTTACAAAATAGCTAAAAATGGACTGCGCACCGGAAACCTGTTTCAGGCTAAATTGCTCAACCATTGGTTCAACAAACACCCGATCAGATATTAATTCCGTGTAATTCAGTTCCAGATTTTCTCTGATTTTTAGGTTCACATCGTCAAGTTTCCAACCTTTTTGCAGGTTTTGAATCAGTTCTTCTCCGGAAATACCTTCGCCAAACAATAATACATTGGCTTTTTGCTGAAGTCCCATTTGTTCGTTTAACCACTTCAAATTCAGGAAAACATTGCGTGGCGCAGATTGTATATTTTTCAGATTGAAATTGCCCAATTCATCCGGGTTCAGGATTCGCGCCACCGAAACACGAAACGAAACCGTCGATTCTTTTTCGGAAACAAAAGGCGTATTGGCTGGAAATGTATTTAGTTTATTCAGCCGAAGCAAAAACTCATCACCCACTTTCAGGCCGGAAAGCGAAGCAAGATTTTCATTGATCGCCACTTCGTTATTTTGCAGTTGAAATACCTCAGGATAATTGGCGAAATTTCCAATTGTCGCATCAACTCCCCAAACTGCCAATTGATTGATCCTAAGGTCACCGCCATCAATCACGCCAAAGCCATTGGCACGGAGCAAAGCTGCCGTTTCTATTCCGGTTTTTTCAGCCAGTTCATTAGCAAGCTGAGTTCTGAACAAGCGTTCGCCTGCCGTAATCACCTGCGAAGTTTTGCCCAACCGCTGCACGGTAATCTGCTGCAAGCTGTATTTCACCGAATCACCAATAATGAGCGCACCCACCAGAATGGCTGTGCTTAAAGCGATTCCGAGAATTATCGTCAGGTTCAGCCTTCGATAGAACCAGACAGATTTCAGTATCAGTTTGTAAATGGACATATCAGTTTTTGTTTAAACACAAAGGCACGAAGGCACAAAGAATATTTAAAATTAACTTCGTGACTCTATGGCTTTGTGTTTATTATGAGTTTATCATTTCATGCAATTTCATTACAGTTTTCCAGTTTCGGGTGGTTGCCGAAACTTTCAGTTTTGATTCGAAAAACGGATTGGTCAGCTTTGAGGTTCCATAACCAGCAGCGCAGAAAATAAACACATCCTTCCCGATGATTTCATATCGATCAGGCATAAACTGAAACGGTTTAATTTTCTCCAGTAATTCCTGGGAAGGAACTTCCTTCAGACAAGTGAGGTGCAACCGGTCGATATCCACATTTTCTTCTTTCAGAAATGGATTTTGAGCTATGGATTCTGCCCATTCTTCTGCCGTTCGGACAAGAACCGGAATATCAAATCCGAATGATTCGCTGAAAGCCTTCTGCAAGCGAGTTTCCAATTCAGAAATAGATTCGGACCGAGACCATTCAAAAACCACATTTCCACTTTGGATGTAGGTTTGTACATTCTGCAAGCCCATGTTTTCGCATAGCTTTTTCAGGTCGGTCATCGGTACCTTCCGGCCTGTTCCAACATTAATTCCGCGAAGTATAGCTATGTAGCGCATGATGTTGAAATTTGAAAATTTGGAGTTTAAATGCTATGTGACCTATGTGTCTATTGTGGTTCCCGAATCAGGATTCAACCAGGTTGCCGTCTTCAAGCCGATAGATCCGATCCATTTTTCTGGCTACATCCATCGAATGTGTGACCACAATTAGGGTAACTCCTTCTTCCTGATTCAGTTCGACCAGCAAATCGGTCAGGTTAAAAGCAGATTCCTGATCGAGTGCACCGGTAGGTTCATCGGCCAGAATCAGTCCGGGACGGTTGATTAATGCCCTTGCAACCGCAGTTCGCTGGCATTCGCCACCCGAAAGTTCAGATGGTTTTTGGTGAGCGACTTCCGACAATCCCATCCGGGATATCAATTTCTGAGCGCGTTCCAATGTTTCTTTTCCCTGAAGTTTTTTGTCAGTCAGCGTTGGTAAAAGTATGTTTTCGAGCAAGGTGAGTTGCGGCAACAGGTGGTGCATCTGGAACACAAAACCTATTTTTTCATTCCGGAATGCGGCCATTTGCTGATCGGAAAATAACGACAAATCCTCATTTTTGAAGTACATTTTGCCTGAATCAGGTCGATCCAAAGTTCCGATCAAGTTCAGTAAAGTGGTTTTACCCGAACCTGACGGCCCAACAATGGCAACTCGCTCTCCAGCTGCAATTTCCAAATCAAGCTGATCGAGAATCGTACGATCTTTAGAGTAGGATTTGGTTACTTTTTCGAGTTTAAGTAGCATAGTTTATTTTTTTCATGTCCGTCAGCTAAAGCAGACGGCAAAGGATAAGTCCCTTCGATCATTATTTTTACTTTTCTAGGAATGACTACACTTTTAATGCGCCTTCATACACCGCCACCATCTTTTTGGCTTGTGCATGAATATCAAAATGTGCCTTCACACCGGCAATTCCGGCAGCACTTAATTCCTGAAGGCGGGCATCGTCAAAAATAAGTTCACCAAGGGCTTTCGCCAACAATTCCGGTTTATTTTCACCGTAAACGACACCACCACCACTGATTTCAATGACTTCGGAGAAAGCACCCAAAGCAGGTTGAACCATTGGAATTCCGGAAGCCATCGCTTCAAGCATGTACAAGCCGAAAGCCTCTCCATTTAATACCGGAACCGAAATTAAGCGCACCGAATCGAAAAATTTCTGGCGTTCTTCGCCTTCAAATTCATCGACCCAAAATACATCGGCTTCGAGTTTTGCTTTGGCCAGTTTTCGTTTTTGCTCTTTCATAAATTGCAGGTCATCACCGGTTTTTCCCCCGGTTATTTTAAGCTGAACCGCCGAATACTTCGGATCTTTCCGGAGTAAAACAAAGGCATCAACCAAAACGGCCAAACCATTTTCTTCGCACATCCGCGAAAGGTAGCCAATCATTGGTCCCTTTTCAGCAATTGGTTTAGGCGAATAATCAGCCGCATCAACACCCAAATGAACGGTTTGCATTTTGCTTTCTGGAATTGTCATGCGCTGATGTATTTCCGAAGCAAAATAATTGCTGACGGGAATAAACACATCCACATCCCGACCTCGTTCACTCATCAAATCCCATACTTCTTTTCTGAAATGATCATCCATCGCATCCACCCATACATCTTCGTCCTGAAGCGAGCAAATCACCGTAATGTTCATCCGCTGTTTAATCCGGTGAGCCAGTCCGAGCAGCAAGGCATTCGAGAGGTGAACCACATCGGGTTTGGCCTCATCGGCCAACCAATCTACCAATCGCTCAAGTTCTTCTTTTTGGCCGCCATCTTCACCCAACAACATCGAAATCGTCATTCCTTCCAAACCTTTGGCACGGGTTGAACCGGCCTTTCGTGCAGCCATTTCCAGCACACTTTTCGAATCGAGTGCATGTTCTATAAATGCAGGCATGTGTCTGAAAATCGGGAATTGCTGCTTGAGATAAAGGTTCACTGCGCCGTAAAAAACCGGCACTTCGTCCAGATCGTGGGCATCGTCGAAAATAGGGAGATACAAAGGAACCTTGATGGTATCGTGCCCCAAATCCTTCAAAGCCCTGACAAATTTGCTGTCGCGCATACAGTTTCCGCAGTAGAAACTACCACCCGAGCCTGGAATAATTTGTGCGATTTTCATAGGAGAAGCCCCTCCCCAGCCCTCCCCGAAGGGGATGGAGTAATAATGCTCTGTTCCATGTTTGTCACTTTATATTAAAGGTACTTTTCAAAATTGCATTTTTCAAGCCCCCTCTTTCGGAGGGGGTTTGGGGGAGGCTCTACCCAAACACATAAATCCGTCCATCGCCTGCTCCAACAATAATTTTTCCTGAAACGACTGCCGGACTGCCAATTATCGGACTGCCCAATTCGTATTTCCAAAGTTCGGTTCCGGTTTTCAGATCATGAATATACAACATTCCATCCATGGTTCCGGTAATTACTTTTCCGGAGGCAATCACCGACGACGACTCCACGCGGTTGCTGGTTTTTACCTTCCAAATAACTTTGCCATTGCTTTTATCGAAACAGTAAATGAACTTATCCTGATTCCCGATAACAATGAAATTTCCGCTCAGCGCCGGAGATGCAATGAATGGCAGATTTTTATCTTTTTCGTGATAGGTCCATGCAATTTTCCCCGCCTCCAAATCGATGCTAAAAAATTTGCCTTCGTAATCGCCAACATAAGCAAACTTGCCGTCAATAACCGGCGAAGAAGCCACATAGGTTTCCAACTTGATCTTTTTAAACACCTTTCCAGTCTCGATGTTCACTAAATGTACAAAACCATCGCAACCGCCAAACACAGCATTTTTTCCATAAAGAGCAGGTGCACCGTTAATGTAATTATCCGACTCGTAGCGCCAAATGCTGTCACCTTTGTCGAACCCAAAACAATGCAAGTTATAGTCATAACTACCAACAAATAAACGCATTTGTTTACCCATTTTCAGCCAGTTGGCCGATCCCATGATTTGGTTATCGGTTTTGTATTTCCAGATTTGTTTACCAGTTTTTTCGTCAAGCCTGAAAAACAGACCATCGAGTTGACCAAATAGAACCGAACCATTCAACAACAAAGCCGGCGCTTCAATAGCATTCCCGGAGTCGAATTTCCATTTCAACTTTCCGTCGAAACCAATGGCATACATTGTTCCGTCTGTCGATCCGCAAAAAATCGTCTGCCCTGAAATAACTGGTGAGGCTTTAATGTCATCGCCCGTTTGAAATGAGGACAACAGCTTAGGTTTCTCCGGAATACTGGCAGAAATCGCACCCGAAAGCTGCTGGGTTCCGCGAAAGATAGGCCACGACTGCGCCGAAAGAAAGCCTGAAAAAACAAAAATAGAAAATATGAGTAATTGTATTTTTTTCAGACTCATGGGATAAACTTTCTTTTAATTAACAAATATTTTTGGACACACTTATTTCTTCAGTTCAAACTTCCGGCTTGGTGATTCATCGGCAGATGGAAAATCATCAGGTACAGGAATGGTTACCTTGCCTGTTGCTGCCCATTGGACCCCTCGAATAAACGATGTGATGAAACCAACACCTTCGCATGAATAATCATCATGTCCGAGGGTGGTATGAAAAATACGTCCTTTCCCATAGGTCAATACCATCAGGA
>JAFLKN010000028.1 GCA_019163175.1 Prolixibacteraceae bacterium
AAACGCCAACGGTAAAGCCTTTGCTTTCCATGTTCAATACCAGGTTTTCGCCCATCACGGCCAACCCGATCAATCCAATGTCTGCTAATTTTTTCATTAATTATCGTTTTTGAATGTTTGTTATTTTGAGTGTTAATATTTCAATTTATTCTTAGTATTCAACCCTTTCAGGGTTGAGGTGATTGTGCCTTTTCTTGCCGTGGGCTTCACCCACGGTTATTCAGATTTAACCCGTTCCGGGTTGTTTTTTCCAAAGTCCGAAGGACTTTAATTTGAATAACCTCCGGTGAAACCGGAGGACTGCAATGTTATCTATTACCAGAACCCTGAAAGGGTTCAACTAATTTAATGAACTACAAATCCAAGTTTTTTCAATACTTGCCAAGTTTTTTCTTCCACATTCTTCGGAATAATGGTAAATGCCGGAAACTCCCTTCTGGTGGGATAATCACCACGCAATTGCTCAAATTGTGCTGTATTTTTCCTGAAATCCTGATCGTCGTTTCGAATGTCGTAGGTGTGTAAAATAGCTTTTGAGATGATTTCCTGTTCGGTCAGTCCAGCTCCATCGAGTTCAAAAACAGGGTTTATGGGTTGCTCCACTCCTGAAGGCTGCCAACTTTCCAGTCCAAGTCCGAAGAATTGACTGATGGCATGAACGCTCATTTCAGTTCCTGTAGCTTTTCCGTCTTTTGAGTACCCGGCAATGTGCGGTGTTGCAATCTCTGTCAAGGCCAATAATTCCAGATCAATATCCGGTTCATTTTCCCAGCAGTCACACACAAATCCTGAAATCTGATTGTTTTTAAGTGCCGCTTTAATAGCCATGGTATCCACCACTTCGCCACGACAGGAGTTGATTAAAATGGGTTTGCGTTTTAGGTTTGATAGGAATTCTTCATTTCCTAAATGGAATGTTGCATCTTCGCCTTTCATATTTAGCGGAACATGCAGTGTTATGATGTCGGCTTCGTCCATCACTTGTTTCAGGCTGACAAAGGCAGCAGAACCTTCGGCACGTTCGCGCGGAGGGTCGTTCAGTAGGATTTTCATGCCAAAGAGTTCGCAGATTCGGGCAACTTTGCTTCCCACGTTTCCAACTCCAACTATGCCAATAGTCAAATCTTTTAATTGAAGGTTTTTTCGTTCAGCCAAAACCATGAGGGTTGAGGCAATGTATTGTTCAACCGATTTGCTGTTGCAGCCCGGTGCGTTGGTCCATTTAATTCCGGCAGCATCGCAATAATCGGTGTCAATATGATCGTATCCAATGGTTGCAGTTGCGATGAATTTAACCGATGAACCGGCGAGCAATTTTTCATTGCAAATGGTCCTGGTTCGGGTAACAATCGCATCGGCATCTTTGGCAATTTCCGGAGTAGTTTTCGATCCCGGCAGGTAGACAACCTCAGCCACTCCTTCAAAAGCGCCACGGATGTATGGTATTTTATCGTCAATTATAATCTTCATTTCTCTTAAATATTTCGGCAACTGCCTTTTATACGTTTATTGCTGTCCGATTTTGTGGTATAATAATTTTTTACCATTTCTTCGAGGACTGCACTCGTTCGGGCAGCAGATTTTCCGGTGCTTACACATTCGCTTTCACCTTGTAATGTTTTTACGACTTGCGCGATCAGATTGTGCTGAATATTTTCTGGATTTTGGATGCTGAAACTTACAGTTCCTTCTGGCGTGGTTAATTTTACATCTCCATGCTGAAAACTTGAGAACGTGAGTTTGCCCTTTGTTCCGTTGATTTCAATAACATCCTCTTCGTTTCCTTTGGCAACTACAAAACACCAGCTTCCTGTGCCAATTACACCATTTCCAAACCGGAAAGTTCCGGTAACAGTATCTTCTGCCGGGTAATAACCGGCCTGATTTGCAGCTAACCCATGAACCTGGATAACCGGACCAAACAAAAAATCGAGATAATCGAGCTGATGCGAGGCCAAGTCATAAAAATAACCGGCACCTGCAATCTCTGGATTAACATGCCAGAATTGAGTTTCAGGTTTTAAATCGCGGTCAGGAACTGATTTATGCAGACGAACATTTACAGTCATTGGGTTCCCAATTATTCCTTCATCAATCAACTCTTTCACTTTTAAAAAAGCTGGAAGTGTCCTTCGGTAATAAGCCACAAACAAGGGCACTCCGGTTTCTTCTGAAACTCGAATCATTTCCTGACATTCCTGATAATTACGTGCCATGGGTTTTTCCACATAAACTGGCTTGCCAGCTTTCATAGCCTGAATGGCGTACAGCGCATGCGTGTCGGGTGGAGTAGCCACATAAACTGCATTTACTTCGGGGTCGTTAATGAGTTGGCTGCCATCGGAATACCATTTTGGAACTCCATGCCGTTTGGCATAGTCTTCAGCTAAAGCAGCATTACGGCGCATCACTGCAACAAGTTTGGAGTGCCCCACCTTGTTAAATGCCGGTCCACTCTTCAGCTCGGTTACATTGCCACAGCCGATAATTCCCCAGTTTACTTCTTTCAATGTCATAGTTATTTTTTAGAACCACATACGCACATAGGTCACATAGTTTTATTTTTTTTCTCTATTGTGTTCTATGTGTCTATGTGGTTCTAATATTAATATTTAAACCTGTCTTTAAAAGCCCATAAACCCAATGCGGGATTGGAAATATAGAAGATTTCTTCTCCGTCGGCCATGGTATTGTATCCGTCGCGTAGCTTTGCCGGATCGTATTTTGCAGTCACTTCATCGATATCGGCATATTTAAAACCGACGCTTTCGATTTCAGCCTGAGTCAGGTTTTCTTTCCCTTTGCCCGGGCAGTATGTAATGCTGAATCGTCCTTCAGAAGAGCCGTGAATCAGGTGAGCCGCTGCACTTAAATTATTGCGCAGTTCTTCGTTTTCGTCACAGCATTTCAGTGTGTTTGGAGTTCCAAAGTAACCGTATTTGCGAATCAACCGGTCGATTTCCTTGTCTTCGCCGAACTCTTTTAGAGCAGGAGCCAAAACGATCAATTCTCCATCATCGTCAATAGCCATTCGGGTACGGTAAACTGATTTATTTCCAAGCCATGTGCTTTTAAATTCGGTAGGATCGAGGTAAACCACCACTTTTTTCAGTGGCTTGTCCAGCATTTCGAAGTTGACCAGCAAAGCCAATTTTGCTGCTTTGTCAAATACCTCAAAGTCATCACCGATGTACAATCCGCGTGTTTTGATTTTGCCATCGGTTTTGTCTAGTCCAACTACTGTTTGTACATAAACAATCGGCATATGATTGGTGAAATTATCCGAAGCATAATTGAAGATGCGGCGAACGGGAGTATCGGCGTGCCCCATCATTTTTTCCATTCCGTAAGCAGCTCCTACAAAATGACTTTTGTTGATGCCTTCAACACCGCCGGTTCCAACGAAAATATTCTTGTTGTAGTTGGCCATTCCCACTACTTCGTGAGGTACCACTTGTCCGATCGACAAAATCAGATCGAAGTTTCCTTCAATCAATAACTTGTTGACCTGTGCAGGCCATGGAAATTCAACAGCCCCACCCGAAACTTCTTTGACAAACTCAGCAGGAACAGTGCCTACAGTGACCACATCGTTCCGCCAGTCGTGCTCACGGATGAGCGATGCGGGCATGGAACCAAACATGTGCGATATCTGATGGGCAGTCATTGGCGAATGAGTTCCCAGTGCGGGAAGCACATCAGTCAAGGCATCGCCATAAAACTGCCAGGTCATTTCTGTCAATTCACCGGCACGACTTGGTAACCGAGTGTAATCCGGAGGAATAGCCAGTACTTTCGTTTTCGGCCCCATCTTTTCAAGTGCCTCAAAAAGACCTTTTTTTAGATCTTCAGCAGAAAGCTCCATTTCTATAGAACCTATTTCGTAATAAAGCATTGTTTTTCGTTTTAAAGTTTGAACTATGTGTTCTACGTGCCTATGTGGTTTAAATCTTTAAATCACATAGAAAACCTTATGAAGCTAGCGTTTGACCCGTGCATTTCCGCCCCAGATGCTCCAAACCATTTCTTCATCAGCTGGTTGTGCATAGTCGGTGAGGAAAGTCGTTGCCAATGCGCCGGTTGCCCAGCCAAATTGTGGCCATTTTTCAGGTTCCCAACCTTTCAGGATACCATAAAGTAAACCGCCTACAAAGCCGTCGCCGCCGCCAATACGGTCAAGCACGGTGATTTTGCGTGGTTCGATGACTTGCCAGTCATTGCCTTCGAGCATTATGGCGCCCCAAAGATGTTCGTTGGCGCTGATCACCTGACGTAAAGTAGTTGCAAAAACCGAGGCATTCGGGAAAGCTTCTTTTACGCGGTTAATCATCCCTTTGAATCCGTCGATTTCGGCTTCAATACCTTTGCCACCAGCTTCAGGACCCTGAATACCCAGGCATAATTGGAAATCTTCTTCATTACCAATCAGGATATCAGCTACTGAGGCTATTTCAGTAAAGCTTTCACGCAATTCTTTATCACGTCCTTTCCAGAACGAAGCGCGGTAGTTGAGATCAAAAGCGATACGTGTCCCGTATTTTTTTGCTGCGCGGGCAATCTCCAAACAGAAAGTTGTAGTTTCGGGCGACAAAGCTCCGATCAATCCTGAAAGGTGCACAATTTGCACGCCTTCCTGACCGAAAATACGTTCCAGATCGAAATCTTTTACGTTGAGAGTGCGGCCAACTTCACCGGCACGGTCGTTTTGTACGCGAGGTCCACGAGTTCCGAAACCGCTATCGGCAATGTTGAATTGATGACGGTATCCCCATGGATCTCCCTGTGCAACTTCAGGGCCTTCATAATCCATGTGACGGCTTTTCAGGTTGCTTTTAATGAATTGGGCAATTGGACTGTCTTTCACGAAAGTGGTCAGTACTTTTACCGGAAGTCCGAGGTAAGAGGCAATGCTTGCAACGTTTGTTTCGGCGCTGGTAGCCTGCATTTCGAACAAGTTGCTGCTGTGTACCGGCTGTCCGTTTACCGGTGTAATGCGAACACCCATGCTGGTTGCCACCAACAGGGAATATTTACAGTCTTTTTTTAATTCGAAGGCCATTGTATTTGTGATTTATGAGTTGTTATTTATTATTTATTCAGAATGCGTAAAGTTATTTTATAAGAGTGTCGGGGGCTGAGTCTGTCGAAGCCTATACTCCTCCAAATGCGCTGTATCCGCCGTCAACAGGGATTACAATGCCGGTGATGAAGCTTGAAATGTCAGAAAGCAGGAACAGTAATGCTCCGTTCAGGTCTTCGGGTTCACCAAATTTTCCCATCGGGGTATTGTTTACAATTTTTTGCCCGCGAGGGGCGAAGCCTCCTGTTTTTTCGTCGAGTACCAGGAAACGGTTTTGGTTAGTAATGAAGAATCCGGGAGCAATTGCATTTACACGGATACCTACTTTAGCAAGATGAACAGCCAACCATTCGGTAAAGTTGTTGATCGATGCCTTGGCAGCTGAGTATGCGGGTATCTTTGTCAGAGGCTTGTACGAATTCATTGAAGAGATGTTCAGTACAACACCTTTTCTTGCTTTCAGCATGTCGAGCGTGAAAACCATAGTTGGAAGCAAAGTGCCTTTAAAGTTAAGGGCAAAAACTTTATCGAATCCATCCATTTCCAATCCATAAAATGTATCTTCCAAATGATTGATGCTATCCTCGTCCATTTGCTCTACTTTGGTGGTTGCTGTAGGGTGGTTTCCGCCAGCTCCGTTAATCAGGATTTCAATCGGGCCGAGTTTTTCGTTGATTTCGATTTTGGCTTTTTGCAGTGAAGCTTTATCCAGTACGTTTGCTTCAACTCCAATAATTGTAGCTCCCGATTCTGCTGCAATTTCAGCAGCAACTTTGTCAGCTAATTCTTTGTTGATGTCGGCAATGGCAATTTTTACTCCAACAGAAGCAAGAGCCTTCACCATTTCAATTCCAAGAACGCCTGCGCCACCGGTAATGACACATACTTTCCCGCTTAAATCGTTAAAAGAAATTGGTTTCATTTTTTATCGTTTAGTTATTTATAATAGTCCAGATTTTCTTTGGTAATAATATCTATTGAAGTATAGTTTTCATTGCTTACTTCTTTTTTCAGAACAAGATGGTCAAATAGGGTGATAATTGCCCGGTAGCCTTGTTCTTCAGGTCGTTGGCAAATCAGGAAATCAACAATCCCTTTCTTCAGGAAATTGATGTTTTCGTTGATTAAGTCATGTCCTATTACACGTATTCCTGAAAGATTGGTTTGCTCAATCAAACGGGCCAGATAATAAACCTGCGAATTGGTAACAAAAACGCCCTTAATGTCGGGATTTGATTTTAGTAAGTCTGTTATTTTATTTTGGCAGGTTATATCGGTTGGGTCGATAATTTCAAGTGTAATTAGCTTCTTTTTTCCTGAAGTTGAATTTGAGTTGAAATATTCATAAAATCCTTTTTCTCTCTGAACGAGATGGTTCATGTTATCTCTTTCTTTGGCAAAATGGAGGACGAGAATGGAGCCATTTTCAGGAATAGAATAATCGAGCAAACGGGCAGCAAGTGTTCCGGATTGGAAAGAATCCTGTCCAATATAACTCAGTTTTTCACTGTCTTTAATGTTCGAATCAATGAAGACATAAGGTATTTCGCGTCTTTTAAGTTCCGCAATAAATTCTTTCGATTCGCGTGAAAAGAAAGGAGCCAATACAACTCCATCCGGATTATCAAGAAGGATTAGGGAGGCTTCTTGATTAAACGTGTTTGGGTCGGATTGCTTAAAAAGATGAATATTGATATTTATACCATACTGCTGAATCTCCTGAAAGGCTTTCCGCACACCAATCATTGGTTTATTCCAGTACGATTCGGATGAGATTGGCTCTGGGAAAAGCAATGCAAACGAAAATGTTTTTTTTGAGGCCAATGTACTTGCCAGTATATTGGGTTGATACTCAAGTTCATTAATGATGGTAAGAATTTTATCTCGCGTAGATTTAGATACTTCTCCACGGTTATGAATTACACGGTCAACAGTTCCGATTGAAACATTCGCCTTTTGTGCAATATCCTTAATTCGGGTGCGATTAATTGCTTTGATAAAATTCAGGTTTAAGGATAAAAATTAAACAACAGCAACAAAACTAAATAAATTTTCTTTCATGTCGTGTACGAACACGGAAAAACTATTTAATAACATCTTTAAGTATTTTTAGTTTTTCTCCGTTGCAGAATCAAGATATTGTATCTATTTTCGTGTCCGTACACGGAATGTGCTTTTCTTTATTTATGTATCAGTAAATTAATATAATATGCAATTAGGAAAATTTAGTTTGGGAATTGGTGACCGGTTTTCACATCAGGGTGTTGCGCAGTTACGGGCAATTGCCAAAGCCAATAAAACCGGTTTGGATATTAGTCCGGTATGGAACAAGTCGAACCGCGAACATATCTATGTGCATTCGCATCCGGCAGATGTACGTAAAGAGGCTGATGCTGCAGTTGCTGCGTTAGGTTTTACCGGCAAATATTTTGTTGATGCCGACCATATTAATCTGGGAACAGTAGCTCCGTTTGTTGAAACCGCTGATTTTTTTACACTCGATGTTGCTTCGTTTATCGGAAAAGAAAGTCCGGAAGCTGAAGTGAAAGCCTTTGTGGCATCGTGCAGTAAATATCTCGGAAAGCTTGCCATTTCAGGAATCGATCACCCAATTGAAATAACCGAAGATCTTCTTGTTACAATTGCCGGTAAATTTTTGGCAGCAACCAAACAAGCTTCCGAAATTTACAGCTTCCTGAAAGAAAAGAAAGGTGCAGGCAATTTTATTACCGAAGTTTCGATGGATGAAGTTGAAACTCCACAAACTCCGGTTGACCTGTTTTTTATTCTGAAAATGTTGGCAGATAAAGGAGTTCCGGCTCAAACGATAGCACCGAAATTTACCGGACGTTTTAATAAAGGAGTTGATTATACCGGAAATGTTGAGCAATTCGCCAAAGAATTTGAAGAAGATGTTCTAGTAATTGATTATGCAGTTAAAGAATTTGGACTGCCGGCAGAATTAAAACTCAGCGTTCACTCCGGAAGTGATAAATTTACGATTTATCCGATCATGGCCAGTATCATTAAGAAATACGATAAAGGGCTGCATGTTAAAACTGCAGGCACAACCTGGCTCGAAGAAGTGATTGGATTGGCACTGGCTGGTGGTGATGCGCTGGAAGCTGCCAAATTTATTTATACTGATGCCTTAGGTCGCAAAGATGAACTATGCGCTCCGTATGCCGATGTAATTGATATCGACGATTCGAAACTTCCCTCAGCAGAAGAAGTTGCCGGTTGGAGCAGCGAAAAATTCGCCAATACCCTGCGTCACATTCCCGGACATCCGGATTATAACCCAAATCTTCGACAATTAATACATGTTGGGTATAAAGTTGCTTCTGAAATGGGAACAACTTATACCGACTTGCTGAAAAAACATTTTGAAATAGTTGGTACTTGTGTAGAAGAAAACATTTATGACCGACATTTGAAACGGTTGTTTTCATTATAAGAAAGTTCGGAGTGCCTAAAGTGCCTTGAGTATTGGCCTTTCAACTTTAGGCACTCCGAATTCTAGCTCACTTTAGGCACTTTTTATTCAAACATTAATCAAAACTATATGAAACCTTTTATGGACGAAAACTTTCTGTTGCACACCGAAACTGCACAGAAATTGTATCACGAACATGCGGCAAAAATGCCCATTTTTGATTACCACTGTCACATCAACCCAAAAGATATAGCAGAAGACCGCCGGTTCAATACCATTACTGAAATCTGGCTGGCTGGCGATCATTACAAATGGCGCGGTATGCGCACAAACGGGGTGGCCGAAAAATACTTTACTGGTGATGCCAGCGATTGGGAAAAGTTTGAAAAGTGGGCAGAAACAGTTCCACAAACCTTACGCAATCCGCTGTTTCACTGGACTCATCTTGAATTGAAAAAATTCTTTGGAATCAATGAAGTTTTGAGTCCAAAGAATGCGCGCTCAATTTATGATGCCTGCAATGCAAAACTACAAACACCGGAATACAGCTGTCGAAATATAATTCGTATGGCTAATGTGCACACCATTTGCACTACCGACGATCCTATTGATTCACTCGAATACCACCAGCAAATTAAAGCTTCAGGATTTGAAGTGGCAGTGCTTCCTGCCTGGCGTCCCGACAAAGCAATGATGGTTGAATCTCCTATTTCATACAATCAGTATGTCAATCAATTGGCAACTGTTTCTGGAATGGAAATTAAAACTTTCGACGATTTGATGATTGCCTTGAATAAACGTCACCGCTATTTTCATGAAAATGGTTGCCGTTTGTCTGATCATGGTTTGGATACCGCTTTTGCCGACGATTATACTGCAGAGGAAATTGACGCTCTTTTCCTGAAGGTTAGGGTAGGGTATCGCTTGACTTCAAAAGAAATACTGAAATTTAAGTCGTGCATGTTGTACGAATTTGGTCGGATGGATCATTCGCGCGGATGGGCACAACAATTCCACATTGGTGCTCTAAGAAATAACAATACCCGTTTATTCAATAATTTGGGTCCTGATACCGGATTCGATTCGATTGGTGACAAACCTGTTGCCGAACCCTTATCAAAATTGCTGAATCGATTGGATATGGAAGATAAGCTTTGTAAAACAGTTTTATACAATCTCAATCCAAGAGACAATGAATTGTATGCAACCATGATTGGTAATTTTCAGGACGGAAGTGTTCCCGGGAAAATTCAATATGGCTCAGGATGGTGGTTTTTGGATCAGAAGGATGGTATGGAGAAACAGATCAATGCGCTATCCAATTTGGGTTTGCTAAGTCGTTTTGTGGGCATGTTAACCGATTCCAGAAGTTTTCTGTCATATACCCGTCACGAGTATTTCCGCCGTACGCTGTGCAATATTTTAGGCAACGATGTGGAAAATGGCGAAATTCCGAATGATATGGAATTGTTGGGACAAATGGTTGAAAATATCAGTTTCAATAACGCAAAAAACTATTTTAATTTTTAAGAATATTTGTTTTTCCCGCCTTTTGGTACGGACAGAACTTGGCAAAATTGATAAAAATAGTAGATTTGCAATCGATTGCATAACCCGTAAAATAATATAGAAATGAAAGTAGTTACATTTGGCGAGATCATGTTGCGCTTAGCCACTCCAGGTTATTTGCGTTTTAATCAAACTGATAATTTAACAGCCACTTTTGGCGGAGGTGAAGCTAATGTTGCTGTCTCGCTTGCCAATTTCGGTATTCCGGTTGATTTTGTAACCCGTTTACCTAAAAATGATATTGCACAATCGTGCGTCATGGATTTGCGAAAATACGGTGTCGGAGTTGATAAGATTGTATATGGCGGCGACCGTATTGGTATTTATTTCCTTGAAACTGGTGCAGTAAGTCGCGGCAGCAAAGTTGTATACGATCGTGCTCACTCAGCTGTTTCTGAAATTAAATCTGGAATGATTGACTGGGACAAAGTTTTTGAAGATGTAAACTGGTTTCACTGGACTGGAATTACACCCGCTATTTCGCAAGGAGCCGCAGATGTTTGCCTGGAAGCCATTCAGAAAGCTAATGAAAAAGGAATCACAGTTTCTTGTGACTTGAATTACCGAAAGAATTTGTGGAATTACGGCAAAAAAGCTGGTGAGGTTATGCCTGCGCTGGTTGCCGGAACCGATGTGATTTTGGGTAATGAAGAAGATGCTGAAAAAGTATTGGGCATTAAACCTGAAGGTGTTGATGTTACCGGAGGTCACGTGGAAGCTGCAGCCTATGAATCTGTTTCAAAACAGATTATGGCCAAATTTCCACGTTGTAAAAAAGTAATTACTACCTTACGTGGGTCAATCAATGCGAACCACAACAGCTGGTCGGGCGTGCTTTGGGACGGAAAAACTTTATTTGAAGCTCCAACATACCAGATTACCGATATTGTTGACCGTGTAGGTGGTGGCGACTCGTTTATGGGTGGTTTAATCTATGGTTTGCTGACATATACCAGTGACGATCAGAAAGCCCTGAATTTTGCAGTTGCTGCCTCGTGTTTGAAACACACCATTTACGGTGACTACAACCAGGTTACTGTTGACGAAGTTGAGAAATTGATGGGTGGCGATGCTTCAGGCCGCGTAGCAAGATAATGATGAATTATAAATGATTAATTATAAATGATAAAACACGAAGACACCAATCCATCAAGATCTTTTAAAATTCTCTTTGTGATTTCGTGTCTTTGTGTTTAAAATAAAAATAATGGCAAGGTTTACCAGAATAGAAGTTGCAATAAAAATGAAAGAGACCGGTATGGTTCCGGTTTTCTACCACAAAGACGCCAATGTATGCAAACAGGTTGTTAAAGCTTGTTACGACGGAGGTGTACGGGTTTTTGAATTTACCAATCGGGGCGATTTTGCCCACGAAGTATTTGCCGAAATTTCGAAATGGGCTGTCAAAGAAGCACCTGAGATGATCTTGGGCGTTGGCTCGGTGATTGACAGTGCAACAGCTGCATTGTATATTCAGCTTGGCTCCAATTTTATCGTTTCGCCATTGATTGACGAAGACACTGCCCGTTTTTGTAATCGTAGAAAAATTGCATGGAGTCCGGGATGCGGTTCGGTAACTGAAATTAATCGTGCTCACGAACTGGGCGCTGAGGTGGTGAAAGTATTCCCAGGTTCATCAGTAGGCGGTCCTGATTTTGTTTCAGGAGTAAAGGGCCCGATGCCTTGGGCCAGCATTATGCCAACAGGTGGTGTTTCGCCTGACGAAGCCAACCTGAAAGGCTGGTTCAAAGCTGGAGTTCATTGTGTGGGTATGGGCTCGCAATTGTTTCCGAAAGATGTGATTGAGTCTGGTAATTACAGTGCAATAACTGAAAAATGTAGAGAAGCGTTGACAATCATACAAAAACTAAAAACATAACTAACTAGTAAAAACCAATAAAACAAACTTAATGAACGAACTTAAAAAAATTGGGAATTACCGGTGGACAATATGTGCACTGGTCTTTTTTGCAACAACTATCAACTATCTCGACCGTCAGGTCATCAGTTTATTGAAACCGTTTCTTGAAGAAGATGGTCTCTTTGGTACTGATCCAGCTCATTATGAATCAATTTATGCCAATCTTGTAATTGCTTTCCAGGTGGCATATGCTTCGGGTATGCTTTTGGTTGGTGGAATAATAGATAAGTTTGGAACAAAAAAGGGTTATGCACTATCATTATTTGGTTGGAGCCTTGCAGCTATTGGACATGCATTTGCAAAAACTCCCTTTGGATTTGGAGTAGCCCGTGCTGCTCTGGGTGTTCCTGAAGCCGGAAACTTTCCTGCCGCAATAAAAACAACTGCAGAATGGTTCCCAAAGAAAGAGCGGGCTTTAGCTACTGGAATTTTTAATTCAGGAACTAATGTCGGAGCAATTATAGCACCTATTGTTGTGCCATTGATTGCCGTTACTATGGGATGGCAATGGGCTTTTATTATCACCGGTGCAGTTGGTTTAATTTGGTTGTTATTCTGGCAAATCATGTATGATACTCCTGAAAAAAAATTGGCTAAAGGTCAGTTGAAGCAGAGTGAATATGATCATATTATGAGCGACAAAGAAGAAACTGTAGCTGCTGATGGTTCAGAATTTAAAAAAGTTAGTTGGTTTAAATTATTGACATTCAGACAAACATGGGCATTCTTTTTGGGTAAATTATTAACCGACCCAATTTGGTGGTTCTTCCTGTTCTGGCTACCAGCGTTCCTGAAGGAACAATATGGTTTGACCGGAACACAGGTTAGTTTTCCAATCGCAATTGTTTATACAATGACCACCTTTGGTAGTATTTTTGGTGGCTGGTTACCCAAATATTTTATCGAACACGGTATGGATGCCAACAAAGCACGTAAAAGGGCCATGTTTATTTATGCTTTGTTCCCGTTATTAGTACTTTCAGCTCAAAAAATGGGTGGCTACAATATGTGGTTTGCGGTAATTATTATTGGTATTGCGGCCTCTGCACATCAGGCATGGTCAGCAAATATCTTTACAACAGTTTCAGATATGTTTCCGAAACGCGCAATTGCTTCGGTAACAGGTATTGGGGGTATGGCCGGTGCCGTTGGAGGTATTGCTATCGCAAAATCTGCTGGTTTACTGTTCGACCATTACAAAGCCCTTGGAGATATTAAAATCGGATATGGAATCATGTTTATGATTTGCGCTACAGCTTACATTATTGCATGGTTTGTAATGCACGCTCTAGTTCCAAAATTTAAAAAGATTGAGCTTGATTAGTCTCGTTTTGTGATATGAAAAAATAGCAGGGAAGCAGGTCGTTTGGCCTGCTTCCTTTTTTTGTGATGTTCGTATTAACAACCTTTGTGAATATTGATTGTTTAAAAGGGCAATAGAATCGATCATCATGTCGTTTTTTACTTATTATTGCAGCTGAATGAGATTACTAAAAAAGATAGGACTATTTGTAGTGTTTTTTATAACACTGTCTCTGGCAATGGGAAATTCAAATTCCTGTTTTCAAGGGCACATGATTACAATTGAAAATCATGAGAATAGTAATCCATCTAATGCATATGTTTCTTTGGATTTTGATGAGATTGAAGATGAAAATTCAGTAAATGCAATCGTTCCCTGCTATTGTCTTATCATTCTTGAACAACGAATTGCTGGAAAAAATTATCAATTAGATAAATCATTTAACTTCACTTTTTGGCAACCGCCAAAAATTTCCTGAATATTAATTCCACAGGAAGATTTCTACGCATAGATTACTAATAGCCTTTACCCAAAAAGTAATCTGCAGGGAATCCTAATAACCCTTCGATAAATTTTCGGAAAGTTTGTGTTTTGGAGTCATTTCCAGAGCTTGTCACATTCTTTCCCAATATCAGGATTCTGTATGAAAAATCGTTTTAGTAAATCAGACTTAAAATTTTAATAATAAACTAAAAATTAATGAATTATGAATTTTTTAGAACACTTTGACCACCCAAGTAGAAAACAAGATAAGGAACATTTTAATCATCTTATTCAAATGGCCTTAGCCGATGGAAAAATTGAAGATACCGAGTTAAAAATGTTGCATAGGATTGGTAGTAAAATGGGATTAACTACTCCTGAAATTGACGATTTGCTGGAGACAAGTAAAAAATCGGCATACATTCCTCCTTATGAATTATCAAAACGATTTTCTCAACTGTACGACATAATCAAGATGGTTTACGCCGATGGCCAGATTGATAATAATGAAATGAGACTTGCAACTGGTTTAGCCCTAAAGTCAGGATTTACCGAGCAGGAAATTCCAATTCTTTTGGCCTTGCTGATTAGTGGAATAAAGAACGGAGAAGACGAAGATGATCTTTTTGATTTGTATAAAAAAAGAAGATTAGTTAAATAGAAAGGATCTTATGACCAGATATGAAAAAATAGTTGTGCTGAATCGTTATTACAGAATAACGAATTTTTATGGATTTTTAAAAGATACTGCTATAAAGGGAGGAATTGTAATCTTGCTCTTTGTGGTTCTTTTATTAGCTTTAGAATATTTCTTTTTCGATTTTAATTCGTTGCTCAATACATTAGTCGAAAGTTTTTCGACTACATCAATTTTTATAGTTTTCTTGATTTCTGAAACTGTATTAGGCTTGCTTCCTCCTGAAATTTTTATTGCATGGAGTTCAAAATCGGCCACACCCTGGCTGTTTTTGTTTATTATTGCAAGTTTGTCTTATGTTGGTGGGGTAATTGCATACTTTGTTGGCCAACAGTTAAATCGAATTCCATCAGTAAAGAATCACATCGAGAATAAAATTGCTTTGCACATCAGTAATCTTCGGAAATGGGGTGGTTTTTTTGTATTAGTTGGAGCAATGCTTCCATTGCCTCATTCTATGGTGAGCTTAGCTTGCGGTTTAATAAAGTACGATTTGAAAAACTATTTAGCTTGGGCTCTTTTCAGGTACTTACGTTTTGTGCTTTATGCTCTGGTTATTTTTCAAGTTTTTTGATATTGAAAGCCCTTTGTGTTTTAGTTTCACAAAGGGCTTTCTTTTTTCTTTAATTAGTATAGGCCAGTTCTTTCACCTTTGCCCAAATACCATCGTCCACCGGAATACCAAGTTCCAAATTTTCGCGGCGCTTTTTCAATGATTGTTCTCCAGGGTAAAATATTTCACCATTTTCATTAGCAGGAACCGATGTTTTGAGTTGTTGAATAGTCTCGTTCAATACCTGTTCAATAAATTCCTGACTATTAATTTTTAATGGATTAATGGCAATAAAAACCTGGCAACAACTTCCGCAACTGCCCAAACCTGCACGGTCTATTGCTGCAGTAGTCAATCCACCTGAAAGTAAAGCCGAAATGATATCAAGAAGCACTGCGAATCCTGAGCCTTTCCAATAGCCCATTGGTAAAATACGTCGCGTATTTTCAATTTCACCTGGGTCATCGGTTAGATTTCCTTCCTGATTAAATCCTCCGGCGAAGGGCAGCTTTTCGTTTTTCAGGCGGGTGACCTGAAGTTTTCCGTACGAGTATTGCGACATGGCCATATCAAGCACGATATGACCTTCTTTGCGAGGTACGGCCATAATAAACGGATTGTTCCCAATACCGCCCGATTTGGCTCCCCATGCCGGCATACACGATTCTGTGTTGGTCCAGCAAATACCAATAAATCCCTTTTCTGCAGCTTGCCATCCGTAAGCACCGCCACGCATCCAGTGCGTTGTATTGTTCAGGCTTACCAAACCCAATCCGTTTTTTTTGGCAATTTCAGTCGCACGATTCATGGCAAAAATGGCATTTAAAACACCTGGCCCCATGTTCCCATTGTAAATTTCCATGGCTCCAAGGTTTAAATCAAGTGTCGGTTCAGCATTCACGTCAACCCAGCCCTTTTCAATATAATCAACAAATCGTTCAACGCGGTTTAATCCATGCGAATAAACACCATCTCTGCTCGATTCTGTATGAATCTGAGCACAAATATCTGCCTTTCCTTCTGGCATTCCTGCATTCAGAAACGCCTGTTTGATGGTAGCTTTCATTTCTTCAAATGTGATACGGGTCATTGGAATGATGATTTATGAATGATTGTTTCTGATTTTAAAATTGAATATATGGCTCTGAAAACCGAGACTGACCACTTTCTGACCTTTGTTTTTTTATTTCAGATTCACTTTTGGAACTCCTTCCCAAGTCATTTTTACAGGCTGAATGGTTCCGTCAGGATTAAAATACATACGATCGATGCAAACCACCCGGTGATCGCGGCCTTCATTCGGAATCGGCCGCCTATGGTAGAATATGTACCAATCATCGGTTCCCGGAATATTTATTACTGAATGATGCCCTGCTCCGTTCGCAATTGAAGGATCAGATTTCAGAATAGTATCTAATTTTTTGAAAGGTCCAAAAGGCGAATCAGCAATACCATAGGCTACTTTGTAGGTGTCATTTGTCCATCCTCCTTCCGACCACATCAGGTAATATTTGCCTTTTCGTATAAACATGATTGTGCCTTCCACATAACCATACGGAGTAATTTCCTTAACATGGCTTCCATCTGCATAAGGAATGAGTCCGGTGAAATCTTCGTTCAGCCTGGCAATGTTACAATGCCCCCAGCCACCGTAAATAATGTAATACTGCCCGTCTTTGTCGTGAAAAACAAATTGATCGATAGGCTGAGCTTTGTTGTAAAATTCCTGAATAAGTGGTTTCCCAAGGTAATCGCGATATGGACCTTCGGGTTTTGATGCAATTCCGATACCAATACCGCCAATTTTATTGTCAGCAGCAACATACCCTCCACGGAATGGTGCCTGAATATCGTTGGCTGAGAAAAACAGGAAATACTGATTGTCTTTGGCTACAATGCAAGGTGCCCACATCGCTCTTTTTGCCCATTTTACAGCAGTTGTATCAATTACATGAGAATGCTTTTCCCATTTCAACATGTCTTTTGATGAAAATGCATCAAGAAAAACCTGATCTTCATATTTGGCCGAATAGGTTGGAAATATCCAGAATTTATGATTGAGAATTGCCCCTTCAGGATCGGCATACCATCCTTCCATGATTGGGTTTCCTGAAGTTTTGATCTGTTTTTTTGATGTGCTGCAACTGGAGAAAAGAGATAAGGCAATCAATAGATAGAATAGTCGGTTTTTGGTCATGTTCAATTCTTGTTTTTAGCTCAGGAAAAGAAACAGGAGAGAGGCCAGGCATGCACCGGCTATTGGGCCAATTATTGGAACCCATGCGTACGACCAGTCGCTGTTTCGTTTATTTGAAATTGGTAAAATAAAATGCATCAATCTCGGTCCAAAATCTCTGGCGGGGTTGATGGCATAGCCGGTCGGACCTCCAAGTGAGAGTCCAAGCCCAAGCACTACCAGAGCTACAGGTAAAGCATTTAATGACCCAAGTCCTACTTCAGGAGTAGCCATATACAATACTGCTATGGTAAGCACAAATGTTCCGATCGTTTCTGTTAGCGCATTGTGCCAGTAACTCCTGATATTTGGTGCTGTACAAAATATGGCCAGTTTCGAATTGGTATCTTTAGTGGCATCAAAGTGCTTTTTGTAGGCTAACCAAACTAAAAATGAACCAAACATAGCGCCCGAAATTTGTGCAAGGATGTATCCCGGTAAAAGTGAGACGGAAAATTTATGCGCAATAACCAGTGCAATGGTGATCGCAGGATTCAGATGCGCACCACTATAGGGAGCCGAAATCAGAACTCCGGTGAACACGCCAACTGCCCACCCAAAGGTAATTACAATCCATCCGCTGTTGTTTCCTTTGGTTTGCTCCAAAACAACATTGGCAACTACACCTCCACCAAAAATAAGAACAATTGCGGTTCCAAGAAATTCAGCAAAAAATGCACTCATGAGTTTAATTTGTTAAGTGAGTATTTAATTCTGATCGCCGTCGCCAGCCCAGGCATGTGAAGCATTAATAGCGCGATGCCAGCCTTTGATCAATGAACCCGTGGATTCCATCGGAATTGAAGGCGAAAATGTGCGGCCAATTTGCCAATGCTTTTTTAGTTCATCCATATCACTCCAGAAGTTTACAGCAAGGCCAGCCAGGTATGCTGCTCCCAAAGCTGTTGTTTCGGTATAGGATGGTCGTACGACGTTTGACTGCAAAAGATCTGATTGAAATTGCATCAATTGATTGTTTACAGTTGCTCCGCCATCGACACGTAGTTCGCGGATATTTATACTCGAATCGCTTTGCATGGCAAGCAAAACATCGTAAGTCTGATAAGCTATGCTGTCGAGTGCTGCCCGTGCGATGTGCGCTGCCGTTGATCCTCGGGTTAATCCTACCACTATTCCACGGGCATGCTGATTCCAATGAGGTGCACCCATTCCGGCAAAAGCAGGAACAAAATAAACTCCACCGCTGTCTTCAACTTTGGCTGCAAGTCTTTCAACATCGACCGATTTTTTGATAATCCCAAGACCATCACGCAACCATTGAACCACAGCCCCGGCAATAAAAATACTTCCTTCGAGCGCGTAAGTTGTTTCGTCCCCGATTTTCCATGCTACAGTGGTAAGCAAATTGTTTTTTGAAACAATAGGTTTGTTTCCAATATTCAGCATCATGAAACAACCTGTTCCATAGGTGTTTTTTACCATTCCGGGTTCAATGCACATTTGTCCGAAAAGTGCAGCCTGCTGGTCACCTGCAATTCCGGAAATGGGTATTCCAGGTGCAAGATGTCCGGCGGTGTATCCATACACTTCGCTTGAAGAGCGCACTTCGGGGAGCATATTTTTAGGGATATCAAAAATACGGAGCAAGTCATCGTCCCACTGCAAACTATGAATATTGAACAGCATTGTGCGTGATGCATTTGTTACGTCGGTAATATGTAATTTCCCTCGGGTAAGGTTCCATACGAGCCATGAATCAATTGTTCCGAAAGCCAAATGTCCATCTTCGGCTAATTTTCGGGCTCCTTTAATTGTATTCAGAATCCATCTGATTTTTGTGGCCGAAAAGTAGGCATCAATAATCAATCCTGTTTTTTCAAGTATTTGTCCGCTAAATCCTTCTGCTTTTAAATGATCACAAAAATCGGCAGTGCGACGGTCCTGCCATACAATAGCATTGTACACAGGTTTACCGGTTCTTTTGTCCCAAACTACCGTTGTTTCGCGCTGATTGGTGATACCAATGGCTGTTATATTATTCATTTCGAGTCCACCTTTTGTGACCGATTCAACAGCCACCCCAACCTGTGTTGACCAGATTTCTTCAGGGTCGTGTTCTACCCAACCTGGCTCCGGATAATACTGTGTGAATTCTTTTTGAGCAATAGCAACCTGATTTCCCTGACGGTCGAAAACTATTGCACGGGAACTGGTTGTTCCCTGATCGAGTGCAAGTATATAGTCTCTCATTTCAAGCTAACTCCTTTAACGTTCATTTTTAATGTATAAACCGATGTGCGTGCGGTAATAAAAAGAATGTTCCGTTTTTTTCCGCCAACGCAAACGTTTGATGGTTGTTCGGGGACTTCAATCCGTGCGATATTTTCGCCTTTTGGATTGAAAACAGAAACCACTTTGTTGGTCAGGTAAATGTTTCCCTGGTTGTCTATGGTCATTCCGTCGGAGCCTTCAGGTGCAAAGAAGGTTTTATTGGTCAAGATTCCGTCAGCCTGAATGTCGTATTTCCAGATTTTGCCATCGTTTATATCGCTTACGTACAATGTTTTTCCGTCTGGAGTGCCAATTAAGCCATTGGGCTGTTTGTAGTCGCCGATTACCCGCATAACTTTTCCTTCCGGATTTAAATAATAAACACCCCGAACATCCTGAACTTCCTTGTGTCCGGGTTCCCAGTAATCGCGGTGATAATAGGGGTCAGTCATATAGATTCCTCCGTTGGGCGCAATCCATAAATCGTTGGGTGCATTCAGTGGTTTGCCGTTGAAGTTTTCGGCAAGGATTCGTTGCTGCTTATCCATGCTAATCGCTATTAAACGATTGTGTAAATCGGCACAGGCAACCAATTCTCCGTTTTTATTGAAATAGGTTCCGTTCGATCTGCCGCATGGCTGCATAAATGTGGTAATCTTTCCGTCTTCGCTCCACACATCAATTTTGTCGTTGGGCTGATCGGTAAAAAAAACACGTCCATCTGGAGCCACTGACGGCCCTTCAGTAAAAATATAGCCACTCCCGGCTTTTATTACCTGGGCATTTTTGGCTATTAGATTTGTGCTTTGCCTCATATTCTGGGCATTTCCGGAAAGAATGAAGAAAGAAAACAATGTGAAGATTAAGAATCTGGGCATTAGTTATTCAATTTTAGTTAGTTTGTTCGTTCGATGGCAATTGATAAGTCAGAAAATGTATTTTTGCCATGAATATGCCTTAAAGGTATAATTCACGAACAAATATTGCCATTCCGGAATGAAAAAAATTACAGTCATAATTCTCATCATTTTGTCAATATCTGATAATAAGGTGTTTGCGCAATTGTCCGGCGATGGATCATACCTCTGGAGTAATACAACTTTTAGCTATTCTTTTAATGATAAAACGGAAGTGATTCTCGGAAATAAGAATCATTACAGCAACCAGATTGACCAACTCGATTATTTTTACTTTGATATTGCCGGATACCGGAAATTAGCCAGTCATTTTTCGTTGGGACTCAGTTACAGGAGAAGTTCAAGTTATAAATCGGAGAAATGGAACCCTTCAAATAATTACCTGAGTTACTTTGTTTATCTGGCTCAGCCCGGCAATATAAAGATAAGATGTGCAACACGCTTCGCTTATAAAACTTTTGAAACTGCTGCCTCTCAGTATGGAATTGACAATATTTCCACAGTTGACCTGTTCGTGAAGTCGAACTGGCATTTCCCGAAACCTTATGTGATGGATGAAGTGTTTACAGAAATCAAAACCAAAAGATTTCAGAATATACGACTTTATGGAGGCCTTCATATTCTTAAGCTAAAGCATATTGGGTTCGATTTCTATTATTGCTACTGGAAGACTCATTCGGGACCAGTCTGGAACACATTTAATGTTTTTGGGATAAATACCAAAGTTCGGATTTAAGCTTTGGCCTGATTCCAGTGTTTAAAACGAATACCTCAAACTGAGCATTGTTTTATAATTGCGGGGCAAACCGGGGTAATAATAGCGTGGCGACTGGCTTCCAACTCCGGTGGCATTAATCAAAATCATGGAGGCATAATGGGTATCAAACAGGTTTTGTATACCTGAAGAGAGACTTACTGAAATCTTATTGAACGACTTTTCGTATCCGGCCATTAGATTAGCCAATTGGTAGGCGTCTGTAAACAAGGTGTTGTCGTCACGCATGGGCATCCGGCCAATTGTTTGGTAGTGCAGGTTCAGGAAAAAGCCTTTGTTGTGTGCCGTCTCCAGCATCCAGTTTGTAGTTGAAGCGGGAGTTCCGATTAGTTTATTGCCTGTATAATCATTTCCATTGTCTACAAAGTCAGCAAAACGATAGTTGGTCAGATTGGCATTCATCCTGAAATAAGACGACCAATTGGGTTGATCGAAAAGGCGGTAATCCAGTTTAATTTCCAATCCGGGATGATTCGTTCCACCGGCATTGATTCCCATGTATTCGTCCTCTCCGGTACGCCGTGCAACCAGCAGGTTTTTTACTTTCATGTAATAAGCCGAAACTTCAAAAAAAACTGATTTACCTACCGAACCTTTGGCTCCTATTTCCATATTCCATCCTGTTTCAGGTTTGATGGTCGTGTTACGCAATCCTCCAGGCATCAAGGTTTCTTCGAGGGTGGGAGGGGAGAAGCCGTGACTCACCACTGCAAACAGGCTCAACTTGTCTGTCGATTTCCAGTTGGCTGCCAATCTCGGAGAAACGACCGGATTGAATTGGTGGTTTCCTCCCTGATTGCCGTCAGTCAGAAAATGATCTTCGTATCGATAGCTCGTTTGGTTTAAGTTCAGGCTGGCCGAAATTTGAAGCCTTTCCTTAAAATTCAAGTCGGCAAGGAGAAACACGTTGTTGTACCAGCGAAATTCTTCGTTATCGGTCAGCAGGTTTCCGGCTACCCGGTTTTTGTTTTGAAGTGTTTGCCACTGGTAATTTTCAGAGAAAAATTCGTTTCCGGCAATAAACCGGCTGGTCGCTTTTCCGGAGACATATTTCTTCTCCAATACCGATCGAAATCCCAGATACCGATTTTCTTCCTGAAGGATATTGAATGGCCGCAACTCATTATTCTGGTTGGTTTGCCCGAAGGTGCTGAGCTTGGCCTGCCAGTTTTTGTCGAATGTTTGCCGAATGGAAATTCCACCGAAAAGCTTTCTGTAATCTTCATATCCTTTGGCATTAGCCCAGTTTGTTGCTGCTTTTTCAGGCGTTTCCTGGTAGGTCTTTAAATCAACAGAACTTGGAATGTATGCGTCCATTTTAATGAAAGCGGCAAGCAAATCAATGGCTGTTCTGTTTCGGGTAAATGTTGAAGTCCATGTCAGATTGTGGCGATTGGTTTCATTGTTTTCGCGGTATCCGTCAGAATGAATTCGGTTGTAGACCAGAGAATGCCCGGCATTATTTCCGGCAACGACTAATTTCCCGCTATACTTAATGGTTTGGTACGAACCCACAGAAACCTGTGTGGCAAATAAATCTTTTGCAGGCTGTGTTGGATTAAACAGCAAAACGCCTCCCAAGCCGGAGCCGTAAAATCCGGAGGATGGTCCTTTTATGATTTCAACATCGGCAACCTGATCCAGATCAAGATCTTCAAGAGTGGTTTCGCCAACCCCGTTAGTTAAAGGAATGTCGCCGTAATAGGCTCTTATTTTATTTGTTCCATAGGGAGAGCGGGTTCCTATTCCACGAATGGAAAGCCTGTTTGTGTTGATGGAACCGTTTTGCATCCAGACTCCAGCCACTTTATTAATTGACGGTGCAAGTGTAAAAGAAGGTTCGCGTAACAGTTGCCGATTGGTAATTATTCCGATGGAACCGGGCGTATCAATCAGGCGTTTATCCGATTGAAAAGCTTTAACCACTACTTCCTGAATGTTAATTGTGGTATCGGGCTGTTCTTCATGTTGTCCGCTGTACAATTCAGTCTCCGGATCGAAAATATGACCTTCTAACGTTTGCTGCGCTTGTAGCGAAAACGTGATCAGGTGAAACAATACCAGGATAAATAAATGGTAATATTGTTTTTGGACGACTGATTTAATCATGAGTTTATCAGTCTTTTATCTTTTTCGGTTTACAGAGTTTATCTTCTTTTTTTGCCTTGCGCTCACAACGTTTACAAACGTATTTGGCACCATCTTTTTCTTTGTAATCTTCGTTTTTACACTGTGTTTTCGACATTTGCTATTTATTATCCTGTTCGATGTGCTGTAAAACAACCTCAACCGGATAATTGTTTTTTAAATATTCAGCCAATTTTTCGGCGGCATAAACCGAACGGTGCTGTCCGCCGGTACATCCGAAACTAACACACAAATGCGAAAAGCCACGTAACGAATAAACTTCAACCGAGTGCGAAACCAGGCTTATTACCGGCGCAAGGAAGTCGGCCATTGTCGATTTTTCTTCCAGAAACTGCTGAACCTGTGGATCTTTTCCGGTCAGATGTTTGTACTCTTCGTATTTGCCGGGATTGTGGATGGCACGGCAATCGAAAACAAAACCACCACCATTTCCGGACGGATCTTTTGGAATGCCTTTTTTATACGAGAAACTGCTTACCCGAACTGTAAGCCGGTCGTTTACCGGACTGATTGATCGAAGAAACGAGGATTCGGTTACGGCTTTCAGTACTTTGAATAATTCGGGCAGAGCTGCCTGTATTGTATTTCTGGCGAGCAGTGTCTCCAGATTTCTCAGTGCAAACGGTATACTTTTCAGGAAATGCTCCTTCTTTTCGTAGAACCCGCGGAACCCATAGGCTCCCATGGCTTGCATGATGCGAATTAACACGTATCCGCCAAACAGGGATTTAAATTTTTCGCGGTCAACATGCTTGTATTGGCTGAGTTCATTGAGGTAAAATTCAAGTAATTCTTCGCGTTCGGCTTCCGGAATATTGGCTTTTGCATCGTAAAGCAGAGAGGCCAGATCGTATTGCAAAGCTCCTTTTCGTCCGCCCTGATAGTCGATAAAATAAACCTCACCATCTTTTAGCATTACATTGCGTGACTGAAAATCGCGGTACAGAAAAGCGTTGTTGTCTACTGCCAGCAAGTAATCGCTGAAAGCCTGAAAATCGTCTTCCAAAGCTTGTTCGTCAAATGGGATTTTAGCCAGTTTCAGGAAATAGTATTTGAAGTAGTTCAAATCCCACATCATCGATTGTTTATCGAAGGCATCGCGCGGGTAGCAAACGCTGTAATCGATATCCTTTCCGGCTACCAGCTGAATCCTAGGGAGTTCTCTCAGAACCTTTTTATAGACATCCACAATTTTGACAGAGAAGCCTTCTGTTTCGCGTGTTTGGGTCAGAAAATCAAAGAGGGTTGTGTTACCCAAATCTTGTTGAAGATAGGTTTTCAGATCGCTGCTTGTAGCATAAATATGCGGAACCGGTATGTTTTTATTCCGGAAATGAGCCGAGAATTCAAGGAATGCCTGATTTTCTTTCACATCGTTGTTGAAGGCGCCGATGACCTGATGCCCTGCACTTTTCATGCGGGCATATTCGCGGTATGAGCCTGAGCCTGGCAGTTGCTCGAAAAAGGTAACTTCTTCCTTAAAATGCGACTCGAACAAGCTGATTAACTGATCTTTTATTTTTAGTTCCAAGGTGTGTGATATTAACAGTTTTTTGTTTTAAGCCGGAACTTACGCCAACTAAGTAACTTCTTTTTCACTATTATTTCTTTGGTGTATCCAACGCTTCTTTTATACGTTTCAATTGATCTTTCGGATATTTTTCGTCAGGTTTTATTGTCAACGCTTTGTTGTAATTGAAACGGGCAATACTGAAATTCCCGCTTTGAAAGGAATCATCTGCTAACTCAAGAATCTTTCGGTATTCCTCATTTTGCTGGTCAAGCTTACTCTGATCAATCAACTTCTGAACCTCTTTCAGCTTAATTTTTGGATAGTTTTCTTCAATCTTGATGCTTGATGCTTTGTTGTAATAAAAGCGCGCAATAGCTATGTCTTTATTGTAAAAAGCTTCGTCGGCTTTTGCAATTGCGTCGCTGTATTCCTTTTCTTCTTTTTCAGAAAGGAGCGAATTGGTCAGTGCCAATATTTCGTTAATGCGGTCTTTCGGATATTTTTCCCACGATTTAATATCGATGGCTTTGTAGTAAAAGAATTTGGCAACGGTGTATTTTTTTCCTGAAAATGCAGCATCGGCTTGCGAAATAGCATTGTCGTAACCCGAAATGTCGTTGGCCGATAATTGAGAATCGATCAGTTTGCGGATTAATTCAACCTGGTTTTTTGGGTATTCTTCTTTTGGCCTGATATCGCTGGCCTTCAGATAGAAGAAACGGGCAACCGTATAATCTTTAATTCCGAATGAATCATCAGCTTTTTTAACGGCTTCATCATAGTTAGCTGTGATCTCAAATGATTTAGCGCGTGCTTCTGTTGACTGAACTGATTCTGCCGGATTGAAGATTGGAGTAGCTGCTACCTTGGGTTTTTCAGGTTCAGGTAATTTAGGTACGTAGGTTTCAACCGGCTTGGCCTCGCTCAGAAGTTTGTCAATCAGAGCAATTTGATTCTTTGGATAAGATTCTTCAGGTTTAATGAGCAAAGCCTGTTTATATTGCAACTTGGAAATGCTATATGATTTTTCGCTAAACGAATTATCGGCAAGTGTTAGCACCTGACCATACTTTTCGTCAATCTCCTTCTGAGCCTGAGCCAAACGATCTTTGTTGCGCTGATCAAGCAATGCCTCAATTTCACGAATCCGGTCAACCGGAAGTTTTTCAGTTGGCTTAAGCGATTTGGCCACTTCAAAGTGCATTTTTGCCGAAGCCGGCTGATCGTCTTTCATTGCTTTTTCGCCCTTATCAATAGCCTCAGCATAAGCCTTATCTTCATTTGCTTTTGCCTGAGCCGCAAGGTTCGAGTCACTGATTTTCTGATTTACTTCTTTCAAGCGGTTTATCGGATATGTTTCTTTAGGCTTTACTGCAAGTGCTTCATTGTACCCGTCTTTGGCAGCTAACCAATCCGAAGCATCAAATGCCTTGTCGGCTTTTTGAATGGCATTGGTATAATTTTGTTCCCGGCTGGTGAATATCGATTGAATTTCGGCGATCTGTTTGGTAGAATATTCTTCTTCAGGTTTTATCGTGAGGGCATTTTTATATTGAACAAGCGCTTCTTCCAGTTTCGAATCGGTGAATTGTTCGTCGGCAAGCTTAATGATTCGATTGTACTCCAATTCCTGTTTTGCGATCAGTTGTATCTTTGCTTGCAAGTCGGTAATTAATTTCTGAATTGTACTTTTTTGCGAAGGATTGACCTGAATGGCATCACCGTATTTGGTAATGGCTTGCTCATATTCCTTGTTCTGTTCGTGTTCTTTTGCAGCCGACATCGCAATGTTGAAAAGCCGATCTTTTGCTTTTTGAAGGGAGTCTTGCTGTGCTTTTTGCATAGCCAACGCATTTTCAATTTCCTGCTGACTTAGGAGTTTGTCAATCTTTGCAATCTGATCTTTTGGATATATTTCGTTAGCTTGAATAACAAGTGCTGAACCGTAATGGGTCCGTGCTGTTTTGTACTGCTTTTCGGCAAATGCTTTATCAGCAGCCGCAAGTGCATTCGAATATTGCTCTTTGTCGGCTTTCTCTTTAGCCAATCGCTGTGCTTCTTCCTGCGCAGCCAATTGTGCCAATTCGGCTTGTTGAGCAAGCATTTTGTCGATTTCAGTCAGTTTTGCCGGTGGTATCGGTTCCGAAGGTTTTAGGTCGTTTGCTTTCTGATATTCATCACGGGCCTCTTTTAGCTTTTTCTGTGCAAAAGCTTCCTGCGCTGATTTAACATGCTGAACATACAGCCGGTTGGTTTCTGCTTCTTGTTGCAACTCACCTAAAAGCTGGTCAATTCGGGCAATTTGTTCTTTGGGAAGGGTTTCTTCAGGCTTTAGTGTCAGCGCTTTTTGGTATTTCCCTTTTGCTTTTTGGTATTCCTTGTTTTTAAAATCAGTTCCGGCATCAGCAATTGTTGTGTTGTATTCATCCTGAAGTTTTTTCAGACGGCTATTTTCAGCTTCCAATTCAGCTTTTTTCTGATCCGTTTCTTTTATTCTTCGGATGGCATATGGATCGTCCTTTTTGAATTTGAGCGCTTCCTGATACGAAGACTTTGCCTGGTCAAACTGGTTGGCGTTAAACGAATTGTCAGCCATTGCAATTGCTGAACTGTATTGCTGATCATTCTGGTCATTTAAAAGCTTACTAATTAAATTCAGCTGATCTGTTGGATATTTTTCGTCAGATTTGATTTGTAAAGCTTCGTTGTAAATTAAACGTGCCGCGATGTATTCCTTGTTCCCAAACTCTGCATCGGCTCGTTGAATCACTTTCTGATAAGCTTCCAGAGTGGCCTTCAATTCCGATTCTTTTTTAGCCTGAGCAGCAAGCAAGTCGTTGATCTCACTGATTCTTTTTGGAGGAACAGGTTCAGTTGGAATTAGCTTGTTTGCTTTTGTGAAAGCGTCTTTTGCCTTGGCCAGATCTTTATTTTTAAGCAATGTTTCACCCTCAGCCAAAGCCAGATTAAATTCCTGTTTCAATTGAATTTCTGCTTCCTGCTGAGCCAGTATTTCGTCAATTTTAACAATCTGTTTTTTTGCATCTTCCGAGTCGGGAAGGTATTGCAGAGCTTCCTGATATTTGTCTTTGGCATCTTGGTATTTTTTGTCAGTCAACCTGCGGTTGGCTTCTGTTATAGCCGCATTGTATGCCTGAGTCATTTTAGCTAACTGTCCAAGTTTAGCCTCTGTTTGCCCCAACTTTTCTTTTGCAACAGCATCGTTCTGCTTAATTGTTAAAGCCGTTTGATATCCGGTTTTTGCCAGATTAAAGTCATTTGCGCTGAAAGCTTTGTCAGCATTGGCCATAGCCAGATTAAATTCCTGATCTGCTTTTTCTTTAGCTAGTTGCTGGTTTTCCTGTTCACTTTTCCGGATTTCAGCAAGCGTATCGTCAATCTTTTTGATCTGATCTTTCGGGTAGATCTCTTCAGGTTTAATTTCTATTGCTTTGCGGTAACCGGCCTGAGCATTGGCATAGTCCTTTTTCTCAAGCAGATTGTCTGCTTGTGCAATCGCCGTTTGGTATTCCTTGTCTTTTTTTGCCTGATCTTTAGCCAACTGTCCAAGTATATTTTCAATTTCCTTAATCCGTTTTCCGGGGTACGATTCGGAGGCTTTAAGGGTAAGAGCTTCTTTATACTTAGCTAAAGACTCACTATAGTTTTGTGCGGTGAAAAACTGATCGGCAGTTTTAATAAGTTCGTTGTAAGCGTTTTGCGAAGCCAAAGCCTGCTCATCCAGCTTTTTCTTTTCAGACAGTAATTTCTCAATTTCAGCTATTTTTTCCTTTGTAAAAGTATCGTTTGGTTTTAGGGCTAAAGCCTCGTTAAATGTACTTACTGCTTCCGTATAATCTTTGTTTCCTACTGATTTGTCGGCCTTTTTAATCAGCGACTGATAGAGTTCAATTTTTTTGATCTGATCTTTTGGGTAGGCTTCTTCTTTTTTTATCAGGAGGGCTTTGTTGTATGCCGAAAGTGATGCATCCATCTGATTGCCTTGGAAAGCCTGATCAGCCTGGGCTATCAAACTCGTATATTCATTGTCGCTCAACTGTTGTTTGCGGATGGTCTGAATTTCGTCAATCCGCTTTTGAACTGCCGGGTTTTTGGGCTTTAGTTCGAGAGCCTGATTAAATAGCTGAAGCGATTCGTCAAAACTTTTGCTTGTAAGTGCTTTCTCAGCATTGGCAACCAACCCATTAAATTCAGCTTCTTTTGATTCCGATTGTGCAATTTCGTCGAGCTTATTTTTTGGGTATGTCTCACTGGTTTTTAATTTAAGCGCTTCCTGATATTGCATTTTTGCCTTTTCAAAATCCTTTGCTGCCAATGCCTGATCAGCCAATTGAATTGTCTGCTGATATTTTTTATCGGTTTCCAGATTAAGTAATGCAAGTTCTGTTTCCGCTATTTTATCTTTAGCCAATTTGCTGTCGGGCTTAAGCTCAAGCGCTTTTTTGTATGAATTAAGCGCCTGCATGTAATCTTTCTGCTGCGTTTGAGTAATGGCCGTTTGAAGCGTTTGGTTATAATCCTTTTCAATTTGCTGAAGCTTTGACTGATTCAGTTTTTCAGCGTTAATCAGGTTGATCTGGTCTTTGGGATACTGATCGTCAGGAATAACCTGGTTTGCCTGATTGTAAAAGGTGAGAGCCTGATCGAAATTTTTTGATTTGTAATTCTTGTCGGCCTGGGCAATCAAATCGCTGTACTGCTTTTGCTTTTGCTGAAGTGCAAGCAATTGATCGATTTCGCTTATGCGTCCATTTGCATAAACATCGCCGGGTTTAAACTGAAGAGCCTCTTCGTAAAGCGTTCTGGCGCTCAGGTATGTTTTTTTATCGAAGAATCCGTTGGCTTTTTCGATTGATGCCTTGTATTTTTGCTCGAGTTCAGCTTTTTGTTTTTCGGTAATTTCAAGCGCTTTTACCAAATCCTGAAGTTCAGCAACCCGATCATTTGGATAGGCTTTTTCAGGAAATAATTTTCGGGCATCAGTATATTTCAAAAGAGCCATCTGGTATTCTCCACGCTGGTAATTGCCATCGGCTTCTTTGATCAACTGATCGAAATTCTTTTGTTTGACGGCCAAATCCTGAGCATCTTCTTTCGAGATAGACTGAGCTTCCTTCTTTACCTGGCTGGCTTTTGCCTTTGCAGTTTCTATTTGTTCCTTAAATTCGAGTTCAGGAACTAAACTTTCTTTTTCGAAATTGTCAATTCCTTTGCTGTAGAAAATTCTTCCTTGGGGCTTTAGCGTAAAACTCTTGTCAAGTCCTTCGATTTCGGCGAGCATCTGTACAAAGATCGAATAGGGCGGAAAATCATTGTCCCGCTCCCAAACTTCTTTCGGAATCTCGGTGGATACTAATATGATTTTATCAAAGTGTCCGGGATATTTAAAAGTCAGGTAATATTCATTGAAGAAGTCTAGTTCCAATCTAAACCGACCATTTTTTGGGATTTCAATATTCGAAATGTCTGTTTCGTTCTTTTTAATCTCAACATAACCTGTCCCTGCGGAACCAACCTCTGGAACAATTTTGCCGGTAACTACGAAATATTTTTTGCTTTGTGCATGAGTCTGTAACTGAAACAAAAAAATAAGAATCAGAATTAACCATCTCCCTGTCCTACTTATCTTTTGCATATATGTTTGCTTCGATGAAATATTAAATTCTTAAAAACCTGATGAATAACACGAAAACCTCGTAAAAATAACCAAATCAATGAAAAGACTCACATCTGGTTACATGTTTATTTGGATGTACATAAACTAAATCAGTTTGTAATCAAATAACGTCAGTTTTTAGATCGTATTATACTGTGATTCCCTCTTTTATTTAAGAAGAAACTAAGAGCTGATTAAATATTTATACCCGTTTTTTGTTTCCACTTACATTCCGGATAGTCCTGAAAATCAAAAAACCACCCTCTTTTTTGAGTAGTGGTAATTCTTTTGATTTGGAATCCATTTTAAATTTCAGACTTTTCTCAATTTAAACTTAAATCGACTTGAAAGATCTTAGAAAACCTGATAGGTCTGAATTTTTGCTTTGCTTTCTTGCAATTTTACCGATAAAGCTTGATTTTGTATTCCCTTTTCGACATATCCGATTTCGGAAACCGTTGGTATTTTTTCAAAACAATCTTCCTGCGTTGAGTATGTGATATACTGCTGTTGACTTTCGTAGTAGAAATTTGACTCTTGTTGATTGCTGGCCGATAGTCTTATCGCCATTAAAAAGTGAGGGAAATTAGTTGGCCGGTCAACAACTTCCTGCGGAATTTCAGTGTTAACCACAATTGTTTTGGGCAAACTACCACTTTTTGTAAAGGTCAATTTATATTCAGAATTATAGTCCAACTCCAGGCGAAAACGTCCGTGTTGTGGAATCGTTGTGGATAATACCGGTCTATCTTTTTTTGTGATTTGGATTGTTCCGGAGTCTATAAATTCTGTTTCTGAAATAATTTTACCGGTAATGATAAAATACTTGCGATTTTGGGATTGGGTGGAAAGATGTAGAACTATAAAAAAAACGAAGATCAGGGTGATCTTAAGCGTACCTTTTAACATCAATAAATTTGGGTTAATCTGTTTTAGTTTTTTTTCTGAATTGTAATGTGGTATTACATTCCAGACCTTACTATATTCCGAAAAATGAAGAAAGGTAACCCCATGCAATCAGAAATTTGTATTTTATTATTTTCTTTAGCCTTTAATTAAAGGGGTAGGTTAACTGAAATTGGCAAAACCATAGTGTAAATGAGTACCAAAGAAGGATTAAAAAGAGAAATCGGTACATGGGGCTTAAGTGCAAATATTGTCAACCTTGTTGTTGGTGCCGGAATCTTTGTTATTCCTGCTATAGTAGCTGAGGGTCTGGGTGCTGCAAGTATTATTGCCTATTTATTTTGTGGGTTTTTAATTATGCTCATCATGCTTTGTTTTGCCGAAGTGGGAAGCAAATTAACGCAGTCGGGTGGAGCTTATTCGTACATCGAAGTTGCCTTCGGAAAATATTTTGGTTTTTTAACGGTAAATTTTTTTATTCTGGGGGCTACCATCATGGCCGATGCCGCTGTAGCCAATGCAATGGCAGGTACTTTGGCCTATTTTATGCCTGTTTTTAAAAACGAATTGGTGCGCGCCTTGTTTTTTGTTTTCATTTTTGGAGGATTGGCTTTTATTAACATCCGGGGTGTGAAACAGGGAATAACGTTGGTTATATTAACCACCATTGCCAAACTGACTCCCTTGTTGCTTTTGGTATTAATTGGCTTTACTCAAATTTCTTTTGAAAATCTGGTGTGGGATTCGGTTCCTTCAACCAATGATTTGGGTAAGATATCACTTATACTGTTCTTTGCATTTCAAGGCGCCGAGAGCGCTTTAAATACAGGTGGCGAAGTTAAAAATCCCCGGAAAACTTTCCCAAAAGGTATTCTGATCAGCATTTCTTTTGTAATTCTGCTGTATGTACTGATTCAGATGGTTGCGCAGGGAATTTTGGGTGCATCACTTTCTACATTCAAAGAAGCACCGCTTGCAGAGGTGGCCAAACATATTTTAGGCCCGTTTGGCTTAACCTTAATTCTCGTTGGGTCTGCCGTTTCGATGTTCGGATTTTTGAGTGGTGATGTGTTGAACATGCCACGTGTAATTTATAGTGCTGCCCGAGATAAAGTCATTCTGCCTTTAAGTCTGGCCAATATTCATAAAAAATACGCAACTCCTCATTATTCTATCATCTTGTATGCTGCCATGGGCTGTTTGTTCTCCATCACCGGCGAATTCAAACAGCTGGCCATCCTATCAAGCGCTTCTGTATTGCTAATCTATTTTGGGGTTGCCATGGCCTTCATTAAATTAAGGATTACCGGAAAAGCAGAAAACGGCACTTTCCGGGTTTGGGGTGGTTATACAGTTCCGGTTGTTTCTATCCTGATTATTCTTTGGGTGCTGTCGAAATTAACTTCCAACGAAATCATAGGAATAATAAGCTTTATCGCCATTTTAAGTGCGATCTATATGTTCATGAAATTGCTGAAAAAGAAAAAGGCAATCGCTGAAATCTGATTTCAGTTTCTGAGTTTACTCCGCAATTTCGTGGCTCAGGCAATGCAAAGTTCCCAATCCCCAAACCAAATCAACAGCGCTGATTCCGATGACGTCTCGCTCCGGGAATAAATCGGTCAGGATTCCCAAAGCTTTGTAGTCGTTTTTGTCGTTGAAAGTCGGCATCAGCACACAGCCGTTGGTCACCAGAAAGTTAACATAACTGGCAGGTAAACGTAAATCTTCGAAGTCGAGTCTGCCTGGCATGGGCATGGTAACAACATTTAGTTTTTCGCCGTTTTCGAGTCTGGCATTTTTAAGGATTTCGAGATTAGTTTCCAGTTTGTGATGGTTTGGGTCGCTCTTGTTTGGTTCCTGAACTGCAACGACTGTATTTCGGTTCACAAAGCGACAAATATCATCCACATGTCCGTGAGTATCGTCTCCTTCAATGCCTTCACCCAACCAAATGGTATTGGTCACACCCAGAAATTCGCGGAATACATTTTCGTAATCTTTTTTCCTGAAACCTTTATTCCGGATTTGCTGAACCGGATCCATCAAACATTCTTCAGTAGTGATTAATGTTCCGCAACCGTTTACATCAATAGAGCCACCTTCGAGAACAACCAGCTTGTTGTTATACTCGGCCTGAACAAGTGGCAATCCCAAATGATTGGCTACAGCCACCGGCGTACCCTGATCTTTCTTATGGTTTTTGTATTTGGCCCATCCGGTAAAGCCAAACTGGATAGCTTCGCGGCCCTTGTCTGTTTTTACAATAGCCGGACCAGAATCGCGCATCCAGTTGCGGTTGGTGTCTTTGATGATATAACTTACCGCCGAATGATCAACATGTGCCTGTTCGAGCATTATCGCTACTTTCTCGCGCAGTTCGTCTGATTGCACCACCAGAATAACCGGTTCGTAAGTTGTCACTTTTTTGATCATCTCCACAAATGCCCATTTAATGGCATGGTATTTTCCGGGCCAGTCGCGGCCTTCGGATGGAAATGATAAAAGTGTAGCCTGATGTTTTTCCCATTCAGCTGGGAATCGACGGTTTAGGGTGTTCATTGTATTTCTGTTTCGTTTGTTTTTTGTGCGGTCAAATTTCTTTTAGTCGTTCCCGATTACTACGGTCCATGGGCGAACCTGCCATTCGGTTATTAAGCCATTTTTTACGTATGGGTCGTTGTGAGCAAAATCTTCAGCTACCTGTGGACTGTCGCCTTTAAATACCAACATGGCACTGTCGGCAGGATCGGCTAATGCTCCACCCAGAATAAGCGTGCCATTTTGATGAGCCTGTAGTGCAAGACCCAAGTGCTCCTCTCTAAACGGGACACGTCTTTCAACAAAGTTTTCAACAGTCTTGTAAAATAGGACGTAGTACATGATTTTACTTTTAAATGCGCATCAAAAATAAAACTATTTCGCGAGCAGTTTGGTCTGTTGGCTGAATTCATTGACGGTTTTAAGGTCGAACTCGTAATAATCGAGTTTTTTATTCATATCCAGTTCCGTTTTGATGGAATAGTCAGTTATCAGGCAGTTAGTCCTATCATAAGTTAACCGACCCTTTCCGCTACCGGTGCCTGTGAACGAATTGTCCATTATTTTCGGGGTCATTTGGTAGCTTTGGCTAAGTTCGAATTCTGCCAGATTGTTTGTAATGCTGAGTAGCTTATAAGTTGTGGTAACAGCAATTGCAATGGTAGAACCCTCCATAGGCATCGATGTTGGACGATCTGTCGAAAACTGATCGCCGATTTTAAGCCGTTGTTCCGGAAATTTGAATTGCTCAAACGTATTTTGCACCGTTTGCAAAAGCTGGATTCGCTGATCAATTTTAAGCGTGTTGGAAACGACTTTATTAAAAGTTGGTAGTGCATTGTTCTGAATTTCGCCCTGAACCACCGTTCCTTCCGGAATTTCATTCTTCCCGTCGAGGCTCATTATTTTTTTATAGGTAAGGTTGACCTGGAAACTGGAGTCTGCCGAACTTTTACCGGTTACCAACTCCGCATCGGTTTTGGTCCGTACCTTCGAAATCGTTGGATTTTTTACACCCATGCTTTTCAGTTTTCGCATGGCAATGTCTTGTCCTGAATAGGTAATTACTGTTTCAGCTCCTCTGATGGTGGTTATGCTGTAGACCTTTTCGGGTTGGTATTGTACTTTCAGGATCAGTCCCTCTGGTTTGGGTGGGGTGCTGCAAGAAAAGAGGGAGAACAGAAATAAAATGGCGAGTAGTTTTTTCATTTAATGTCAAATCGATATAATAATAATTAAAGCTCAAATCTCACTTTGTCTTTTCTTGATGTTGTGAAAGGATTCCGAAAACCAATTCATTAGTTTTTTTATATGAATCAAGTCAATAAACATTTCATCAATATCAGCTTTTAGTCCATATCGAAATGAAGTGCCATCAGGGTCAAAATCATTAAAGGCAAGTATTATATTTTCAAACCATTTTGGCGGTGTAGTAGCATACTTGTTTTTAAGAAGATTTAATAATTCATTGTAAAGAGTTAGAAGATTATGGGTCTTTCCATCATTGGGAAAGGTTGATTGTGGATTGGGAATAACAGCCTTTAAATAGAGTTCAGTCGCATGTCTATAGTTATATATGGCGGGATATATGATTTCATCATTGTATTCATTCTCAATCCCAAAATCGATAAGGGCATCCCCAGCTAATTTATATGAATCAGCCAGTGATATTTTATCATTGGACTTAGTATGTCCCCCTAACATCCATACTTTACCTCCAAGTAATTCTTCTGAAAATTCTCTGAAAATAGGAGTTACTTCTATTGCTAATTCATTATATGGATATTCAAATTGGCTGTTTGAATTTAGACCGTATTTTATACTCTCGAAATCTGTTTTATCTTCCCAATACATAAATATGTATCCAAATGTGCAGAGGTCATCAGCCGTAAATTCTCTTTCTATACCTTTTTCAGGATTTGCTTTTGGATTAAGGTAATCAGAAAAATAATATGCCCAATCTTTGACAAGATTTTTATCCACATTTAGGATCCTTGCAATATCTGATACACCAAATTTCATTTCATAGCTTATCATTTTCTTGAGGGCTTTATTCTTGATGCCAAATGATTGTTCCAGGAATGTTTAATCAATAAACCTCTTGGTAATATCTCCATAGGCATCAATGCGGCGGTCGCGGAGGAAGGGCCAGTTGCGGCGAACATCTTCCATCAGGGTGTGATCGATTTCGGCCATGATGATTTCTTCCTTGTCGTGCGAGGCTTCGGCAAGTATTTCGCCTTGTGGACCGGCAATAAATGAAGCTCCCCAGAATTCGATTCCTGCCGAGGATTCAACCGGTTTTTCGAACCCAACGCGGTTGCAGGCAGCCACAAAAATTCCGTTGGCCACCGCATGTCCGCGCTGAACGGTGCGCCATGCATCGTGTTGCTTTATGCCGTATTGTTCTTTTTCAGAAGGGTGCCAGCCAATCGCGGTAGGGTAGAAGAGTACATCAGCACCTTGCAAAGCAGTAATCCGCGCTCCTTCCGGATACCATTGGTCCCAGCAAATTAAGGTTCCGATTTTACCCACTTTGGTGTCAAATGCTTTGAAGCCAATATCTCCGGGCGTGAAATAGAATTTTTCGTAATAACTTGGATCGTCCGGGATGTGCATTTTGCGGTAAAGTCCGGCTTCCGAACCATCGGTGTCAATAATGTATGCCGAGTTGTGATACAAACCGGAAGCCCGGCGTTCGAAGAATGGAACAATCAACACCACTCCCAGTTCGGCAGCCAAAGCGCTGAAGGCTTTGTATGAATCGTTGTGCAGTGGTTCGGCTAAATCAAAATAATCGTGATTTTCGCTCTGGCAAAAGTAGAACGAACTGTATAATTCAGGCAAACAAACTACATTGGCTCCTTGCTGGGCGGCTTTGCGAATCCATTCCAGACACTTTTTCAGGTTCACTTCCGGAGTTCCGTCCAGCGAAATTTGGGTCAATGCGATGTTGTAGTTTTTTCGTTTCATGTGGATCGATATTTCGGGCAAAAATAATCTTTTTTAGGAAACACATTTTTATTGGGCGGATTGAAGGATCGATGGACTGATTTTCAATCTGGAAACTGCGACTGGAGACTGCGACTGAGTCTTTATTCTTCCTTGAAATATTCCTTTCCGGCGTTGCAAATGGGGCAGCGATAACTTTCCGGCAGCTCTTCAAATGGAGTTCCGGCAGCAATTCCCATCGTTGGATCGCCTTCTTCCGGATCGTAAACAAACCCACAAATGGCGCAGATGTATTTTTTACCGTCAAAGAGAGTGACATCGGTTTCGCCATCCCGTTCCTCAACAATAATCGACTGAACTTCGTCATCCAACTTCGATTTTTCGATGTAAGTTGGCGAATTTTTGGGCGAGTACATTTTGTATTTTTCGCGGTAATACTGGTAAGTGAGCGGTTCGTCGTCCGAAACTTCATCGGTATCGATCACTTCACCAATAATCAGGTAATGTGTTCCCAAATCAATCGACTTCACCACTTTGCAATCGAACCAGGCCACCGAACTATCCATCACAATGGGCGATCCGGATTGACCTTTAATGTAATTGATTCCGGAGAACTTGTTGATGTCGGTTGATGACATAAACCCAAAGTCGCCAATGATTTTCATGTTCACTTCCTTTTTCAGGACTGAAACCGAAAACGCACCCGAATCGAGAATAATTTGGGTGGAGAAGTTGTTTTTGTGGCACGAAATAGCCAGTTGGGGTGGTTCTGAAGTGACCTGAAACGTAGTGTTGGCAATGTATCCGGCTTTTTTACCCTGATGTTCGGCAGCAATCAGATACAATCCGTACGACAATTTATGGAAGGCTTTAAGTTTCATATTTTCTGCTTGTTAAATGATTAACGAATTTACGGTATTTGGTGAAGATTCTTTCAGCTTTCCAGTTTAATTGTAAGGTGTTGGTGTGGCATCTTTTTTTAGGAAGCTTTTTTCAACAGCTTTTTACAACTTGTTAAACCTCCGGTTCATTTTGTGCACCCCGTTCACATAGATTTCCATGATGTAGCGCCCTTCAGGCAAATGTTTTAGGTTCAGTCCGGTTGCCGAATCTTTGATGTTGCTGTATTCGTGCTGTTCAATGTATTCACCATCTTTGGTAATTCGTACCTTAAGCGTTGAGGTTTTGTTGGTTGTGGTATAAATCGTTAGCGCATCTTTAACCATCCGAGGAAAAATATTCACCGAAACTAGCTCTTTGTTGGCATCAGCAACTGCGTTTCCGGCGCATTGGAAGGCATAAAACTGACCGTTTCCACAATCACTTTCAAAGAGTTCCAGCAAATTTCCTTTGGTGTCTTTCAATCTTAATTTGCCCAATCCGGCAGCGGGTTTGTACCAAAATTCGAGGCCGTCGCCTGCCGAATCGTTCAGCATTAAATAATAACTTCCTTCTGCCAGTTTCAGCGTGTCGTGGTATTGTGTCGCGGCTTTTAGCTGATTGGATAATTTGGAGAAAACAGTATCGCCTTTGCTGCTTAATATGTAGATCGAATTGTCTTCGGGTTTGTTGTTGGTCAGGAAATCAACTACCAATTCAGTTGGCAAAACAGGTACATCATTAAATTTCGATTCCAATGTGTTGTCGTCTTCCCATTCATCCTCTGCACCATTTGGCTTGATCAGGGTTACCGAGTAGGTGTTTAATCCCGATTTGGCTTCAATCAAATCAGGAATTGTGATGAGTGCTGATTGATTAAAGGCCAGATTCCCTTTCCATCGAAATGTTTTTGCAGCGAATCCGAGGGTTTGGTAAGTGATGTTTAAGGTGCGTAGCGCACTTCTGCCCAGGTTCCTGATTTTGATGACCGGATTAAACGCTCTTGGATTGAAGCGGTTGAATGATTTATCCAGATTAGGAGCTATGATTTCCTCCAAAGCTACATCGTTCTTGTGAAGCGGTGCCGAATATTGGAAAAAGTAGGAGGTTATTTGCTCTTTGGGCTGGTCAAGGTTTGTGGCTGTGTAAGGTTCCATTTTCAGGTCGATGGTATGGCTTGATTTGGTCAATGGAATGTCGATAACATCAGGTTCCTGCAAGTCGCCCGGACACCAGTATCCACGATCGAAAATCCAGGTTCCACCTTGCGGAAACAGCGGATTGTTGCCGCATTCTTTCCAGAGGTTGCGGTGATCGACCACCTTGTCGTCGAAAATTAGTTCGCGCCAACGACTGCAAAATTCGCTGCATCCTTTGGGGCGATCCATGCCGTGCCCGGTATGCTGAATCCGGAAACGCCCGAAAGAACTGCCACTGGCTCTGTTGACGGGCATTGGTGCCAAACTTGTTTCAATGTCACTGGCCGGATTTCCGTATTGAAAATTGCCTTCCCACAATTTGTCGAATGCGATCATACGGGCAATCTGCGGTCCAAAATCAACTTTAAAGTCGATGGTCAAATCCCAACCCACACTTGTCGATTCGTAGCCGGTATGAATGTATTCAATCTCCACGCTGTCGCGCAGGAAGGACGCAAAATCAGTCACATCCACTTTCCAGGTATAGTTCCAGCCCTGAATAAAATTGCTACCGTATGGAGTCAGCATTCTGCCAATTTCCAGATTGAGCAGTTCTCCTTTTTTTCCTCCTTTTCGCAGAAGTTTAACACGGTCGATGTAATCCCAGTGTGCAATGGGGCGGTCGGTGGGGTAGGCAAGCGTTAAATTCATAAACACACGCCTGATATCCTGCTTTTCTGAGGGGAAAACTCCCCATTCTTTAAAGCTTTTTTCGCCTTTTTGGGCATCGCAAACAATAGTCATTTTGTTGTGCGTAATCACATGGGCAGGTTGAGCCATGACCGTAGCCACACCCAACAGCAGAATCAATATGGGAATAAATCGCTTCATAATAGGGTTTGTAATCGTTTGAAAATCTGAATTAATTGTTCAGTGAGATATTAAAATCTTCGGTCGGGTTGTTTCCGGTAGTAATTGTGAATGATTGGCTGATCTTAAATTCAGGATTGGTTGCAAGTAGTTTGTAGGTACTGTTCTTTTTTAGTTTGAATTTCAGGAATTGATTCATGTCATCGGTCTTTCGCGGCGAATAACCAAAATCTACAACTTTGTCACCTTCAAAAACATCAATTCTGCAGCTGATCCTCGATTCACTTCCTGAACTTGTTTTGTCTTTGAAAACCACCACATTGGCCATTGTTTCATTTTCAGCTAGTTTCATGCTTTCCAGCGAAGCTTTGTAGATGTCAAGATATCTTTGCGTTACATTAACGCCCCAAATGTAGGGTTCAGTTTTTCCGGCGAAGGATTTCATTCGCTCAAAACGCGATTTCATTTCCTCCGGAAGTTTATTTGGATCAATGATGTTCATCAAATGCCCCATGTGGCTAGGGTAATAATACAAATTGGTTGGTTTGTACGAAACAGCATAAATCCAATGCAGCGGGTTTTCCGGATCGGCTTTTCCGGCATCGGCAACAAACCACGACTTATCAAGGCTATCGGGATAATATTCGATGAACTGCCATTTTTTATCTACCCAAACTTCACTCCAGGTATGGTTTCCTTTAAAGTTGGTCCACATGGCAGTGCCAGCCAGTCGTGAGGGAATTCCAACCGCCCGGAAAGCGTCTGTAAGGATCATCGATAATCCGGTGCAGGTAGCCATGTGTTCCGCCATTGCTTCCAAAGGACTCAAATCTACTTTAGAACGTTTGGTATTGTATTCCACATCAACCTCTTTGTTTATTTTACGGGCAATGGCAAAGATGGCATCGGTCATGGTTTTCTGGTTTTCGGCATATTTTGCGAAACGTTCGTAATACTCTTTGCGCCACGCATCGCGGGTTTCGGAAATGTTGGCGTAAGGCAAAACCTCGTTGAAGAATATGGAATCGGGCAAAGCAGCACACCATTTATATTTTTTACGAGCCTTGTAGGCATAGTCCGAATTTTCAAGTAGAAACCCGGCTTTTAATGTGGTCAGATCGCGTTTCGGCATATAACTGATCAGAAAAGCCATTCCTTCTTTTTGTTCTTTGGGCGCTTCATTCAGGGCTTTTTGTAGTTCGGATAAGTTCGTTCCGGATTTAGTCAGGGCTGAATCCAGTAAGGAGTGATAGAATTTAGGAACGCCGGGGTATTTGGATTGAAATCCGAATGAAATGGCTCCAATCAGAAGGATGAAAAGTAGTTTGTTCATATAGTTATATTTAATGAATGTCTGATTTATCAATGCTTGTTTTTATAGGGGCTTTGCCCCTGTGACCCCAATTCCTTTTTTGTCTTCCTGCCCGCCAAAACTTGTCAGACGGGGACACAAAAAAGGAATCAAAAAGGTCAAGACTGGGTTCGCTTCGCTCGAAAAACCTGCATTTGACGACTAAAATCTTTTTAACTCGCCTACGGCTCAAACAGAAAAGATTTTTTAACGTCGTCTTCATTTGTTTTTCGGCTCACCGAACAAGGTCGGTTGCAGCTTTGAGGCGCGTTGATTTTAGATAAAAGAACGGATTTTCAAATTTGTTTTCTGTTGATGTTTATTTTCTGTTGTAAATATAGTGCAAACGCGGGTTTATCATTTCACTTCGGAAGGTGGTACGCCAAAATATTTACGGAAACAGCGCGAGAAATAGAGTGGATCGTTGAAGCCGACACGGTAACTTATTTCGGCAATGGTTTGCTGATGATCATTGTTCAGCAAAAGCTTTTTAGCTTCCTTCAACCGAATGTTGCGCACAAACTCGGTGGCCGATTGACCGGTGAGTGATTTCAGTTTCGAATACAACAAGGTTTTACTCATATTCATATGCTGACAAAACTGAGGAACATCGAACTCGGAATTATCCAGATTTTCAAATACAATCCGGATGGCTTTGTCCAGAAACTCCTGATCGGCTGGGTTCTGTGCAAAAGTGTTGGCTTCAAGCTCTTCCTGATCGGCAAAACGGTCTTTCATCCGGCGGCGGTTTTCAATCAGGTTGAAGCAGCGGGCGATTAGTTCGTTCATCCGGAAAGGCTTGGTAATATAGTCGTCGGCGCCTGCCCCCAAACCTTCCACAATATCTTCTTCCGAATCGCGGGCGGTAAGCAAAATAACTGGCAAATGACTGGTGAGTGGCTCCGATTTCAACATCTTGCAAAACTCCATGCCGGTCATTCCGGGTAACATCACATCCGAAATAATTAAATCAGGCATTTCCGTATTCAGCCATTCAAAAGCTTTTTCGACCGAACCAACACCTTTCACTTCGAAATAGTTATTCAGCTCTTTGGCAACAAACCGAAGCATAGGTTCTTCGTCTTCAATAAGTAAAATACATGGTTTTTCTGTCGTTTCAAATTGACTGAAATCCGGATATTCCTCCTTCTTGACAGTCAGTTCTGCAATTTTTTCTGCTGCTGCAAGCGGTAATCTTACCTGAAAAGTTGTGCCATGCAGGCCGTCACTAATTACATCGATGCTTCCCTGATACAGATTTACCAATTCTTTTACCAGCGACAAACCAATGCCACTGCCAGGAATCCGGTTCAGCTTTTCGTTGCGCAGACGGTAAAAACGATCGAAAATATTTTGCTGCATTTCCTTCGGAATTCCGGGACCTGAGTCGGTCACCCAAAGCTGCAATTGACTTACCGGAAGGTCAATTTGCACGGAAAGTTCTACTTTCTCGTTTTCTGGTGTGAATTTAAACGCGTTCGAAAGCAGGTTGACCACAATCTTTTCGAGTTTATCGGCATCGTATTTTGCCCATAACTCCTGAAGATTGCATTGAAATTCGAAGCGAATATTTTTTTCGTGAGCAAGTGGAGTGTAGTAGTTGGCAATGTTTCGCAGGTGTAAAACCAAATCGCCCGGACTAATTTCCAGCTGTATTTTGCCTGCTTCCAAGCGCCTGAAATCGACCACCTGATTGACCAGATTTGTGAGCCGCTGTACATTGGTGTAAATCAGTTCAAGGCTGTCTTTGGCTTCGTGTTGCTGCTCAGCTTTGTTTAGTAATTTCTGCAGAGGAAGCGAGATCAGGGTTAGCGGGGTTTTCAACTCGTGCGAAATATCAGTGAAGAGCCGCAATTTCAATTGGTCAAGTTCATGAATTTGCTTGTTTCGGGCATACAAACGAATGAGTAGCCAAATTATAATTCCGAGAAACGACAGAATTGTAAGGATAAACCACACCCGTTGATAAACCGGGGGCAAAATGCTGAACGAAATCTGTGCAGGCGTGGCTTCAATGTTTCCGTCGAGATCACGCGAACGCACTTCGAGCGTATAATTTCCGGCATCGAGATCCAAAAATGCAGTCGATTTGTCTTCCGAGAATAATGACCATTCTTTGCCATTCAGCCGATATGAAAATTGTATTTTATTGGATGGAGTCTGGTTCCAGTAATCGACAGCATTGTAGGCAATAATTACGTTTCCGGAGGAAGATATTTCGCGGTTGGAGAAGGCAATGGTTGTTTTTGGTGCCTGATTTTTTTTTCGGTACATGGTGGTTTTAAAAATCGTTGGATCTTCAACCGTGTTCTTAAAATCGTATAAATACCACTCGCGGGTGCCCTGGTTAATCCAAAGTGCTCCGTCAACAGACTTCCGCAGATGGCCACGTTCGCGCTGTATATTCAATGCCGGGTGAATGATCTGAGCAATAAATTGTCTCCCGTCATAGAAGGAAATGCCTTTATCCGATGCAATGTAAACCGAACTGTCGTTCTCAATGTAAATATTGGTCACCATGTTGCTTGCCAATCCGTTGAAGGTCGTAAATCGGGTCCATGACTTGCCATCATTGTAAAACAGGCCAGTTCCTCCTTGTGCTACCCAAATCCGATCGGTTGGTGAGATTTGTACATCGTCGGTCCAGCTACTTACTCTTACCTGAAGGTCAACTTTTTGATTTGTTTTTCCATTGTAAACATTAAAATCGCCTCCTGAAAACCATAGTCTGCCATCTGAGGTTTGACCCATTGACGGAATACGTTGAGGAACTTTTTCGCGGTTAACGGCTTTCCATTCAGCGCTTTTGTAATTGTAATAAACAAATCCACCATCGTAAAGCGAGTTGCCGAGTTCCAGAAGACCATTTACAGGGAAAGCCACCGCCGAATCACCCAACTCGCAGATGCCATTGTAAGCTATTCCAAGATATAGTTTCGGAAATGTGGTATTTTCCCATTTCCCGTTTCGGTAGCGGGCAATGGATGCTTTGCCTTGATGACTTCCGGCAGCCCACAAGCCGCTGTTAGGGGAAAAATGAATCGTCATGGCCATATTCATTAATCCGTCGGAAGAAGAATGACGCATAAACTTTTGCAAATTCTGGTCGCATTCAACGACTTCGCCCGTGTTGGTGGTAAACCATAGTTTTCCGTCAGCCGAATTGCATTGAAAGTTTAGCCCCTGCCAGGTGCGAAAGTTCTGCAACGATAAATCTATTTTCGATAAACTTCCGTCGTTCCCGAAAATAAATAGGTTTTCTTCCCTATCCTGAGCTATTTCGATGTACGAAAGTGGCAGCACCACATCAGGATACTGGTAAACTTTCCAGCCTGAATTTTTCCATGCGTACAGCTTGCTGTGGCCACCAATCCAGAGAGTTCCGTCAGGTGTTTTCAGGATCGATGACTGAACGTTGTCGCCTCCGATCGCTTTCATGTTAATACTTTCCCATTTGTCAGCCTTAACCAGATAACGGGCGAGCATAATGTTCACATCGCTGCTGGTTACGTAAACCGAATTATTGGCTTCGCAAATGCCCGAAACACTTCCGGTTCCAATTCCGGGTATTTTCAGAAATTTCCATTTCACCGATGCGCCCTTTAGCTCATTCAGTTTGATGCTTCCCAGATTTTTATCCTGTTGCCCAATAGTCATCCAAAGCTCCTGTTGTTCGTTGATCGTGAGGTTGTAAACGGGGAATTTGATTTCCTTTACTGAGTTCAAATGGTAGTCGTTTCCGGTTTCCAGCTTCAGAATGTTCGTTACCAAGCCATTGTCCGCAATTTCAAAATAACCATCGGGGTTCAGGCAGAAAATAGATTTTGGTGTGATCCGAAGTATTCCAAAATCGGAACCAATCCAGATATCACCCACAGCATCGGTAATAAAATTTCGTTGACCGTTAAACCTGAAATCGAGTATTTTTCTGAATTCGCCTTCTTTATAGCGGTAGAGGCCTTTTGACGTGGTTACCAGCAGGCTGTTGTCTTTTTCGAAAATGAGCGAATGAATTGTGGCACTATCCGGAATAAACGGAATGGTTTTGTATCCATCGTAAAAAATGGCCCTGTTGCCAATGCCCATCCACATTTCATCTTTTGCACCTTTGGCCAGGCACGAAATCCGTAGTGTGTCAAATTCGGGGAAGTCGGTGCGCCGCCAAGATTCCAGAACAGGATTAGCCAATTGAGGATAGTATGGCTCCGATGCCTGATTTTGCAGACTAAGGAATAGAAATACCCAAAATAAAATCTGTTTCAGGTGCTGAATCACGGTTCGATTGTTTACGGATTACCCAATTGGTGTGGGTTTCAAATTTAGCAAAAAATCGAAGTAAGAATCAATGCGAAATCAAAGGCAGAATTGGGATTTTGATGGATCACTTTATCTTGTTGTGGTAAATTTATATTTCTGAATTAAGCACAATAAAAAGAAACCTAAGCTTCTTTTACCATGTCCTCAAGCCAGACGGGCTGTTACTTTTTCCCTACAGCTGGAAAAAGTAACCAAAAAGAGCCGCCGCTGAAGGATAAAAAGCTAAAAACCGAATTCGTTTGGCTAAAAATTTCCAAACTCCTCCCTCTGGTCGTCAAACAGGGAAATTTTCTTAACGCCCGCGTCTTCAGTTTTTAACGCGTTTTATCCTTAGGCGGTTTAAGGCATTGAGTTGCATGGTTTGGTTAGTTCGCGTTTACTTTTTTCGAAGTGAGTGAGAGGGCCGTCAAAACGCCCGGCTGAGGGTTCGTTTTGACAAGATTTTTGCTTTCTTTTCATCGATTGGAAAAGAAAGAGCCAGTCCGGCTTGAGGATAAAAAAAGTTTGAATACAAATAGATCATCTTTTTTCTTCCTGCAAGAATGTGAAGTGATCCATTTTGTTGCGACTTATGGATTGTTTAATTTCTTTGAAAAACTTGATTTTGGATTTATCCCCAAGGTTACCGCCTTCGACGGAATTCACCCTGTGCTTTTACAGGTCGTCCTTTCAGGACTTTTAAGGGGCAAAGCTCAGATTTGTAATAGCATAGGATGAAGTGCACTATTCTATTTATTTCTCGGCCATCAGTTGTCTTGCTTCCTGCTGAAGTATGGTGGGTAAATGAATATGGCGACGTGCAAGGCTGGTGAGCCATTTGCCAATTTCGTTGGTTTTCAGGGTGTATAAAACTTCACGTATATCGTCAATTTGTTGAGCAGAAAGTTGGTCTTCGCGAACATTACGCAGCACATCTAGCTCTTCGTCGTCGAAATAAATGATTTGCTCTTCATCAAATTGTGACGCATCGAATTCACATATTTCGTGCGCTCCACAGCAATCTGATGCTACCTGGCGTGTTTCTTCCTGTGGCTCTTGTTCTGCATCTTTTGCCGGTTTCTTTTTCGAAACCCGGATAATGGCAAACGCCAGAGCGGCTAAAATGATAATTCCGATGAGGTAATACATGGGCGTAAAAGTATAAAATGAAAGCAAATGCTGATTGAAGAAACAAAAATTCATAAACAATATTTAACCCTGTTGTACCGCATTTTGTTGAGAAATATATTGTGCTATATTTGGTTTCATGGAGTGCGATTCAGAAATGAACCCGATTCTGTGCATTAGAAATCAAATGATCAACTGTAAATAACCTTTATACCCTTGATGAAATGAAATACTTTTTACTGTTTATCGCTGTGCTTTGTATTTCCGGTAAATCGGATGCTCAATTTCGTAAATATTTCGACAGCAAAACCTTGCGCCTCGATTATTACCATTGTGGAAATGCCGGATCCGAGCAGTTTTTCTTCGACGAGTTGATCGAGGAACCATATTGGGCGGGTTCGGAAACAAAACTGATAGATACAAACGGATTTGGAAATCATGTGGTTGAAGTTCGGACTGCTGATACCGGTGAATTGATTTATTCGCGTGGATATTGCACTCTTTTTGACGAATGGCAGACTACTCCGGAAGCAAAAACTACCGATTGCTGTTATCCCGAATCGGTTGTAATGCCGTTTCCCCGCGAAAAAGTTGTGGTATCAATAACCAGCCGGAACAAGAAGGGTGTCTTCGAAAAGAAGTTTGAATTTACGGTTGATCCCAAAAGCTATTTCATTAAAAAGGAACGTGAGCAACTGCCTGTTTTTGACGTTGTAAATTCGGGTGATCCATCTAAAAAGGTTGATTTAGTGTTGCTTCCTGAAGGATACACCGAAGATCAGCAGGAACTTTTTAAAGCAGATTGCCAGAAGTTTGCTGAAGAATTTTTTAGGTATGCACCTTACTCCGAAAACAAGGATAAATTCAATATCCGTGGAGTATGGGCTCCTTCAAAACAAGCCGGACCTGATATTCCCGGCGAGCACATGTGGAACAATACCCGGCTGAACGGTTCTTATTACACCTTCGATTCCGAACGTTACCTCATGGTCGACGATTACCAGGGAATTCGTGATGTAGCCGGAAATGCTCCATACGATTACATTTATATTCTGGCCAATACAAGCAAATATGGTGGAGGTGCAGTTTATAATTTCTACGGAATAAGTGCGGCACATCATGTAGACGAAACGGGGAAGATTTACATTCATGAATTCGGTCACCTTTTTGCCGGATTGGGCGACGAATATGTGGGTGGAGTAGAATATTCAGAATTCTATCCGACTAATCTGGAACCTTGGGAACCGAACCTGACTACTTTGGTGAGTTTTGATAAAAAGTGGAAGAATATGCTTTCAGAAGAAACAAAAATACCAACTCCGGTAAAAGCTGCGAATAATGAGAAATTGGGTGTTTACGAAGGTGGTGGCTATGTAACCAAAGGCGTTTACCGTCCGTGGATCAACTGCCTGATGAACAACCTGCATACCATCGATGTGTTTTGCCCGGTTTGCAGCAAATCTATTCAGAATGCCATTCATTTTAACTGTGAGTAACAAAGTAAAGTCCTAAAACCAGCAGACTTTGCAGTAGCATGGTTCCATCTAAAATTTCGTAATGATACATATTCAATTTCCTGAATGTTGTTGAACCAATAAACAGGTATGTGGTAATGGCTGAAATGCCGGTTGCCACAATGATGTACCATTGGTTTGTAAAAGGATAATGCAATGCAGAAATCAGGAAGAATAGAATCAGGCTTAAGTACGAGAGGCTACGTGCATTTTTCTCGCCCAAAATCATTGGCAGTGTTTTTAGCCCTGAATGACGATCGGCTTCCATATCGCGGATGTCAAATGGAATTGTTATGGCAACAATAAAGAAAAATCTTTCCACCAGAAGTAGAATTACCTGAGCAGAATTGAATTTTTCATCAGTTTGAATGACAGGTAGAAGTACAGTTGAGGCTGACCAAACGGCCGCGATCAACACAATTTTCAGGTAAGGTATTTCTCTTAACCGTAACAAATGTCTTCTATTTCCTGAAACGGGTACCGAATAAAACAAGGTAATTATGCCCAATGGGAGAAAGGCAAGCAGTACCTCTTTTTTTGCCATACCGGCAGCAGTTATAAAACCCGCAACAGATATAAATACCAGCATGTAAAACATCTTCCGGTTTTCGCGAACCCAACGGTGCTTGTCCGATTTCAGGGCTTCGTTATTAGTTAAAACAGTTATCAGGCGATGAAGATTGTATTCGAAAAGTGTGGCAAAGAAAATAAGAAACAGATACGGATGCCATTGTGGCGGCATCCCCAATTGTATTTGCGCCGAAACTGTTAATAGCAAAGACGCAAGCGAAATATAAATGTTCGAATGAATAATTGCTTTTAGCGGGTTCATTTCTTTCGTGATGCAATGCAATAAAATCTATTTTGACGAATTTCTCTTCTGTTCCTCCAGCATTTCAATTATTTTATCAAGTTTGTCTACCTCCAACGACTTCAACTTGATGGCCAACGCTTCAATTTCAAGTTTTGCATCTACATTAGTTTTGTAATCCTCTTCGGCATGCATTCGGTCTCTTTGGTTTTGCCGGTTTTGCGACATCATAATTATTGGAGCGGCATAAGCAGCCTGAGTGGAGAAAAGTAAATTAAGAAGGATGAATGGATAGACATCCCAATGCATTATTAATCCTGTCAGATTAAGTCCCATCCAAAGAACTACCAATATGGTTTGAAGGATTATGAACTTCCATGAACCCATTCCGCGCGCCACCGAGTCAGCCACACGACCACCAAAGCCAATTGTTTCATGATGTTTCTCGTGCCAGGTTTTCTGAGTTTTCATGGGTTCTGAATTTAGTGTAATGTTCTGAATGAAAATTTACATGTTGACAATTCAACACATTCGAATCGTTTAATAAAACTTAGCCAGCCAATCTAAACCGATTTGGGCTACTTCCAAATCCTGCTCACCGCTTCCGCCCGAAAAAACTGCAAGGATATAACCCGACTTTACCTTTTTTATAAGTCCGCCTTTGTAGCCGAGTTCGCCGTTATAAACTTCCCTGATTTTACTTCCGCTATCCAGATGTGTGTCGGCCATTTCTGAAGCTTTTGTGTTGGCTATGCCCAGCAAATTAGCTTTTCCGCTGGTTAAATTGCCTACTACTTTCATTTTCGAAATCCACGATAGGGTAGTATCTCCCGGTATAAATGCAACAACAGCAACTCCTTTGATTGCAATTTTCTGAGCAGCTTGTTCAATCAGTACTAACGCTTCGTCGGATTTTGCAATGAATGTTTTTTCGCCAGCCGGTTTGGTTTTCGCCTCCAGACTTGAATGAATGCCGAAAACAAATAGAAAAGTAAATACAAAAAGAATGTTTTTCATGGTCACAATTGATTTAGAAAAGTTCGTTTTAGTGGAAAGGATTGCCTGTGAAAGTAGGCAAATTTTACCAATATCAGAACCTGAAGTATATTTCCGGAGAAGATAGAATTCTGTTTGTTGCGACCAATATTTGCACAGCCTGTTGCACTGTTTATACTCTTAACGAACCGCGAAATCCCCTGACTGCATAATACGATTCGGCTCCGTTGTGATAAGTGAATACATGATTGTAGCGACGATCGCAAAAGATGGCGCCACCCAATTTTCTTATTTCGGCAGGCGTTTTCACCCAACTCGATGTTTTGATGTCGAAAGATCCAAGTTGCTGCAAGTCCCGGTATTGTTCTTCGCTTAAAATTTCAATGCCTACGGCAGCCGCCATATCTAAAGCGCTATTTTCAGGTTTATATTCTTTTCTCGATTCAAGCGCCTCACGGTCGTAACAAAAGCTTCGGCGGCCTTTCGGACTTTCAGCAGAACAATCGCAAAAGAGGTATTCGACTGTCTTTTCGTCAAAAGCAATCACATCCGGTTCTCCTCCCGTTCTTTCCATTTCGTTAAGCGACCACAGTTTTTCGGGTTGAGCAACCAGTTTGCTTTGTAAATTGGCCCATACCAGATCTTTATGGCGATTCATGTTTTTCTCAAAACGGCCTTTTAATAATTTGAGTAGTTCTTCACTTTGTTCTGACGACAACTCCTTTTTATTTTCGATAGTCATAGCTTTTTATTCTGATTTGTTTTCAAGTTGTATAAACAGCTGTATGTCAATACTGGTTTAAAAATGTAGATGCAGCGGTGCAATTAAATTCCGCAAACTTCTGCCGTAAGCCGGTCAAGATTTTGCTCATTACTCGGTTCTACAATATGCGCAACATTTTTTGCCACCTCGTCATTGTCAAATTTCTGAATCCAGTGAAGTGTTGAACCTTCAGCCGACTTGGTTAGTGCGATGGTTAAGGTGAAATTCGGTTGCGAGTGATGCCTGATCACAACTTTCACATTGGGAACGATTTCAATAAATTCCGATTCGTTGGGATAGTTTGTTCCATCGGGTCCGTGCATTACGAATGACCATTTTCCTCCGGGCTTAAATTGAAACTGATTAAATGTGTTGGAAAATCCTGAGGGTCCCCACCATTTTGCCAGTCTTTCCGGATTACTAAAAGCTGCAAAGATAATCTCCGGAAGAACTGGAATATCTCTTGATGTTGTGAATGCTTTCATCGTGTTAGTTTTAAAATTTTATCAAAAGAGTCTTTATTGCATAAAGGTTTTACTATCATACTATAGGCGATATCTCGCTATAACCAATTCGTTCTACTCATGATCCAACGGTTCCGGTCTCTACTTTTCCGGCACGCTGGTAATTGGCAACAATAACACCTTTGGGCGTAACAATACTCTCAACCAAAGTATATGCCCTCGGAAATGCCCCGTTGTCAAACAACTTTTTCCCTTTGCCAAGAGTCAAGGGGTAAATTAAAAGCCAGAGTTCGTCGACTAAATCATTTTTCATTAGCAATTGCACAAGCTTGCTGCTGCCCCAAACTTTTATATCGGTACCTTCTGAATTTTTGAGATTTTCGATATCTGTCCGGTTTTTGAGGAAAACCGAGTTTTTCCAATCTGAATCGTTCATTGTTGAAGACAGAACGTATTTGGTAACATCATTAATGCCTTGCCAGTGTTCTGCATGGCTCGGCCAGTAATCAGCCCAAATTTCAAAAGTTTTTCTGCCTAAAAGAAGGTCGGCAGGTTTCAGCAGTTTTTGCATGACTTCATCACCAACTTCATCATCATAAGGGGCAACCCAACCGCCATGTTCGAAACCGCCCGATGTATCTTCCACGGGCCCGCCAGGTGCTTGTATTACTCCGTCTAATGTAATGAATGATAAAACACTAACTCGTTGTGCGATTGAAAAAAATAATAAAAAATTGTCAAAAAAAGTTTTGCATTATAATGATATTTAATATTTTATTATAAGGGAGCCAGTTTATTATTCTATTTATGTAAACCTGAAAGAAAATTTCGATAAGTTTATTGGTTTAACCAAATCGTCCTTTTCTTTTTGGATTAATGAGTTTGACAAACTTCCAAAGCTATCCATGTAATCCAAAAATGTTAGATTGTCAAGTAATTGAATTAGATCTGACTGCAGAACCTATTGGCATTAATTCTGAAAGTGACTTCTTTAGCAAACTCAAATTAGATGATACCATCAATTTTCCAAATCCGATTCATTGGAGACAAAGGTATATCATTTAAAAGAACACCAATTGGGCTTGTTTTCATTGTGTAATGGTTATCGTGGAGAACACATAGCGAAAACCAAAACCACATTCGGCTGGATACTTGAATCGTTTTAAGATCAGACTATTCCAGTAAATTTACCGTTATTCCAAAAAGATGGGTTATCGAAAGAACGTTTGTCTGGTTTGAAAGTTACCAAAGACTCAGTAAAGAATTCGAATACCAGATATACTAGCGAGGTAATGATTCAGATTGCAATGATAAGATTAATGCTTAATAGAATCAAAAAATAAAACTTAAACAGTCTCTTAGTATTTCGACAGCATATTTTATGCTAGTTTCATAGCCCTTGCTTGATTTGCGCTGTTTATTTTTGCTTATGCTAGGAATCGTTCTTTAATTTTCTGGCATTGCAAGTCGGGATGATTGGGTATATACCAGTTTTTTATAATGCACATACACTGTGCGATTTTCCCCTATTAAAATGTGCTTTTTTTCAGCCTGTTAAAATTAGGT
>JAFLKN010000024.1 GCA_019163175.1 Prolixibacteraceae bacterium
AGCGCACCTGGTTTGGGACCAGGGGGTCGTAGGTTCGAATCCTACTACCCCGACGAAAATTTAAAATTGACCGCTGTAAATCTAAAATTTACAGCGGTTTTTTTATTTAGTACATTTTTGTTCAGGAAGGATAATTTATGCTTCTCTTAAACGTTTTTATACTTCAGAGAAAATATTACCTTCGCAAACCTAAAAAATTTTAGAACGTATGTTAAAAGGAATATTAGCTATTAGTGGTCAACCAGGATTATTTAAACTGGTAACCGAAGCAAAAAATAGTATTATTGTGGAATCTTTGTTGACTGGCAAGCGAATCCCTGCCTATTCAACTTCCAAGATCAGTACATTGACTGACATTTCAGTTTTTACTGAAACTGCTGAAATCCAATTGAAAGATTTATTTAAACGTATTCAGGAAAATGGAAAAATCATTTCACCGAAAGCATCATCAAACGAAATAAAGGCATTTTTCGGAGAAGTTTTACCCGAATACGACAAAGACAGGGTTTATGTCTCAGATATGAAGAAAATTTTCCAATGGTATCAATTACTTAGTGAGAAAAATTTACTAATAGATGATACTGAGGAAGAAAAAACTGAAGAATAGTCTACCGGAGAAGTAAAGTATAATATTAAAACCGCAGAATTCTGCGGTTTTCCTTTTTTAGAATAACCTTAATTGTCCGGGTGGCTGTTTCGATTCCTTATTGGCTTTTTGTGCAAGAATGAGCTCAAATAATTTAACTGTAGCCAATGCGTCCCCAGCAGCCCGATGCCTTCCCTTAATCTGGATATTCAGTTCTTCGCACAAATTACCTAATGAATATGACCGATGCCCCGGCAAAAACTTACGTCCAAGACGAACAGTACACATTGTTTTTCGTTGATAATCGTAACCCAAACGCTTAAATTCTTCCTGAATAAACCTATAATCGAACGTAACATTGTGCGCAACAAATACCTTATCATGAGTTAATTCAACAATTTTCCGAGCAATCTCATAAAACTTAGGGGCATTTTTAACCATTTCATTATCAATTCCCGTAAGTCTGGTTATAAAACCTGGAATATAACATTCAGGATTTATTAAACTACTAAATGAATCCGTAATCTGAAATCCATCATACAAAAAAATGGCTATTTCAGTGATCTTACCATTGATCGATGCTTGTCCTGTCGTTTCTATGTCAATAATTGCGTACAATGCTTATTCTTTGGTGTAAAATTACAATTTAAGTACATCCCTAAACTTAGAATTCTATTAAAACTGATTTTTCAACTTAAATAGCAGGGGATTATACGTTTCAATATTAATATAATGAAGAATACAAGCTAAAAAAAAATGCTAGACCTATTCTTTTTCTAAAAATATTAGAAAAATATTGTAATTTGAAATAGAACTACTATTTTGCAGAATATTTACTTCTTTCTCAGTATGAAAAGAAAATGACCATATAAAAATAAATGTAAGGTCTTGTCTTTTAAATATTATTCAATTATACGACAAAACAATATTATTTAGTTATTGTTTCACTACAAAAAAATAGAGATTAAACAATTCACATTTTAGAAACCAAAAACAAATAACATGAAAAAACAACTTTTACTTTCCTTAATTCTGGCAATTGCTGTTTCAGTAAGCGCTCAAACAGTTGATAAAAAATGGGGACTGGGAATAGGAGCCGGCGCTTACGGTGCAACAAACGCTGATGGTGTTGGCTTAATGCCCGAATTGTATTTAAGCAGATACCTAAGCCCAAAATTAGACCTCATGCTTAAAGGTGATATTGGAGTTTTGAATTCTTTCGCTACAGGGAATGATCTTTTCAATGCAACTCTAAACTTAAGATACAAACTTAGCGACGAGAACAAAAAATTTCGTCCATATTTATTTGCAGGTCCTGGTTTTTTAAGCGATAACTCAACTACCGGATTAAATTTTGATTTGGGAGTTGGTTCTAAATACTATTTTGGCCCTAGCACTGCTTTATACGCGGAAGCCGGATATATTAATGGGATTGAAGGCACACGAACAACAAACAATATCCCGAAAACAGTTCATGACAATTTCTGGAAAGCTACTTTAGGTTTAGAATTTGATTTTGGGAAAACAAAAGACTCTGACATGGATGGAGTTTCAGACAAAAAAGATAAGTGCCCAAATACTCCCGTAGGAGTTGCAGTTGATACAAAAGGATGTCCTATTGATTCTGACGGAGACAATGTTGCTGATTATATTGATGATTGCCCTACTGTTGCCGGCTTAACATCATTAAAAGGTTGTCCTGATAAAGATAAAGATGGTATTGCAGATAAAGACGATGCTTGTCCTGATGTATTTGGATTAGCAAGTTTAAAAGGCTGTCCTGATGAAGATGGTGATGGTGTAACTGATAAAGATGACAAATGCCCCGGAACAAAAAAAGGATACAAAGTTGATTCAACAGGATGTCCATTCGATCAGGATAAAGATGGAGTAATTGACGAAGAAGATGAGTGTCCAACAGTTTTTGGGTTAAAAGAAAACAAAGGCTGTCCGAAAAAAGAATTGACTGCTGAAGAAATTGAAGCACAGAAAATGAAAGTTGCTCCGGTTTATTTTGACTTCAATAAAGCGAATTATATTACAGGAGAAAAGTCTAAGATCGACAAGCTTGTGACCTTATTGAAAGAAAACAGCAATTATAATGTAAATATTACAGGACATGCCGATGAGAAAGGGACTGAAGCTTACAACATGAACCTCTCTAAGAATCGTCTAAATTCGGTAGTTAAAGCAATTATTAAAGGCGGAATAAAAAAGAACCGAATATTATCGCAAAAAGCATTGGGTAAAACTACACCAGCTGCTTCAAATGCAACAGATGAAGGTCGCGCTCTAAACCGCAGGGTCGAATTTCAAGTTGTAAAAACGAAATAATGGCAAAGGATTATACCTTTAAATCGTAATAAAATCTAAAGGTTCAATTGATGTTAAGATAGTAAAAGGGGCTTTCTCGGATGAGAGAGTCCCTTTTGCTATTAATAAGATTATAAAAATTCAAGGAATAAATAATTAAATTTGATGAATTAGATAATCAGATACTGCTATGCCAATTTTAACCCGAAGCAGAATTTCACTGGCTTTTTTGATCTCGTTTTTTCTACTGTTCAACATGATTGTTATCCATTATTTGGATGAATCAAGCAATTGGATTTATTATTTGTTGCCGAACAAGTATATCGCTTATATATTAAGCATTACATTTTACTTTGCACTTTATCTTATTAATCGGCTTATCTGGTTTAAATGGATCAAAAACAGACTAAAAAAAGCACTTAATAAGTATCAGTTTAAATCAAAAAATTTAAAGACTGTAAATCTTTATTTTGTAGCCATACTTCTCTTTTTCGGACTTTTTCTTTACAACTACTGGAATATAGATTTAATTGTAGATCAACGTTACAGCGAAATTGCAGATGTATTTTCTCCTTTTGTGAATAAGCTAACCGGGAACAAAGATATTCCTGAAATAACATGGAATGACTCCCCTACCTCGGTGACAGAAAGTAATGAGATATTAAAAACTCCTAAATACTCGGAATATGGCCGCTTTTTGCGAACATATCGATTTCATGAGGTAATAGAAAAGGCAGAACAACACTATGGGATAGAAAAAAATCTTCTGGCAGGATTAATCATGCAGGAAAGTTTTGGTAATCCGTTAGAAGTCAATTCAGGCAATGATGGTGGCGCTGGATTGATGATGTTTCAGCCTGGAACGGCACGTGAATATGGATTGAAGACATATGGCTTATCGAGAACCACAGGTAGGGATGTATCTCATGGGAAACAAATTAAAACCCTAATCATTCAAAAGCAAAACAACTACGAAATACTATCAAAAATGGATGAACGATTCCATGTTGAAAAATCAGTTGGAGCAGGTGCCAAATTTCTGGCAACATTATACGATCGCCATCACACATGGGATAAGGCATTATCTGCCTACAACAGGGGAACACCAGCTTTTGTGCCATCCGCGACTAAACACGTACGATTAGCTCGCTATTACCAAAGTCAATATGCAAGATACTTAAGGAAAAGACAGAATTAATAATTTAAAGCCAAAACCCAAATTAAAGGTTTATTTACAACAGTTTTCGACAAAATTAAGCTGAAATTTCAACCTTTAGGACTTCGAAAGACTATTAAAAAGATAGCCCCGACTTAAATGGTCGGGGCCTGAATTTATATCACAATATGAAAATAGAGAGAGAAAAATAATCTCATATGTATCAATTACAACTATCCTTTGTTGCTTTTGTCATAAATCAGATTTCCTGGAGTTTCCTTAAATATTTGATTAATGATATAATTAAAACGGAATAAGCTAATTACCAACATAAGAAAAATAGTTATTACCGTTGGGTTTGATATAAATTTACAAATCAAGTTAGTATCGCAAATAGAATATTGAAAGAATGTAAATCCCGAGAATTTCGGTAATACAAACCCGGTTAGGAACTCAAAGATAATCTTATTAAAATGACAATAATCTCCAATCAGATAGCTCAAGCCGATACCCGCCAACAAGGTTAATATAATAAAAGAACCCATAATGCACTGATATATAACTTTAGTATCAACTCCAAAAGCCATCAATAATCCAATATTTTTCTTTATACTATTCAAATGATTAGACAAGATATTGGATAACAGAATAGTAATTATCAGAATGGAAAAAATAAGAAGAAATGCAGATAACATGATAGTAACCCACTTCATGATATTATAATTTTTTATCCTCTCAATATTTTCCATATTCAAACTGAGATTAGAAATTTTAGATACCTTTTGAGAGAAATTATAAATACTATCATACCTTGAAACATATATATTAGCATTGTCGTAATCTATAAGTTTTTTACCTCCAATTGTATTCAAATATGATAGCTGAATCCGATCTTTAGAAATTTTGTTTTCCTTAAGGAACTTAATGACATCAGAACAATTGATTAAATTATCATAAATTAATTCATTAATTTCCTTAGTTATATTTGGAACACAAATCCGATATTCATATAAATCACTAATATTCCTGATTTGCTTAATAATCTTATTCTCTTCCACAAATCCAAAAACAGGATCTTTACTATTCTTTGTTTTAATAACCAACTTATGAGCCAACGAAACACTATCAAGCTTATTCATTAAAATAGAATCAAATTTGATTAACAATTTTGAATCCATTTTAATCCATAATACAAATTGATCTTTAGCAAGTTCCCAATTATCATCAAAAAATATTGAATGGTAAAGGTTGTCAAGACAGACGACATCTGCTCCTCCTGGTAACTGATCTACAATACCCCTGATCGGTAGAGGTTGTTTAAATTTTTCACCATTAACATTAATAGTACGTATTATATAAGTCGAATCCTTTTGCTCTAATGCGGCCAAAGCAGCTCTAGTAACAATAACAGAAAAATCATCATCACCAACAAAATCACTACCATAAGGCCTTAATGTTTCAATTTGAAGCAAAGTTCCCCTCATTGGATCATCTGATTGCATCGATTTCACTGATAATTGTTTGCTATGACTAGACTCCCAAAAATATTCTGCCGTTGAATCTGAATAATTTAATTCTTTGATGAAATTAAAGTTGGTCGACTCCTGTTTAAAGTATGTTATTGTATCAATTCCATAATTCTTTATCGATATAGTAGTATCCGGATATGATATATCCTCTTGAACCTTTCCCATCAATCCTTCAATTCCAGGATAGTTTGAGGAGATATTAATTGTATTAACAAACGGATTTTTATCTTGCCTAGCAACAAAATCGAGTATGCCATTGGCTGTTCCAATAAGATAAAAAATAAGGAATTGAATAAATAACACAAAGATTAAATTTTTGGGAAATGTTCGGCCAAAAAACTCTTTCAATTCATTATAAACAAATATATTAAGAAAGTCAGGTTTGAGATTACCATGATTTTTCCATATTTTCTTCAATAAGGCAATTTCTGCCTTAATTAAGACTTTGAAAGTCCGAAGTGTTGCCCGATGAAAAAGAAATAGTACATTTTGGAATATTGATTTTTTCGGATCCCATAAATCTGATTTGCCTTTATAATTAATTAAAATGCCGTCTTCAACTTGAAATTCATTAATGAGCGCATTTCTAGTTTTACGCATCGGAACTTCACAAACTACTTTTTTAATCAAGTCGTCAACATTAACCTGATTCGTATTTGTTTGGGTAGGAAGTGAACTGTATTTTTCAAAAATAACTTCATCAAACTCAACTTTATTCGCCACAATATCTTCGGAGAGTCTCAATACAACCTCACTATTATCAGAATTAATGAGAAAATCGATCTTTTCTCTAAAATGTTGTGCATTTGTATTTTCCCAATCAATCCGATGAAATGTAAACTCCGGAAGAACAGTATACATCTTTCTCCCATTCAAGTTGAGTATTGGTGTTAAAACGATAATTTTATCGGCGAATTGAAGTGCTAAATCAATACTATGCGTAACAATAATTGCGCTCCGTCCGGCTTTTTTCTTTATACACTCTTTGGCATATTTTAATACTTCATTTGCGTTGTGAGGATCCAAGTTTCCTGTTGGCTCATCTCCAAAGAGCACCTCAAAATCTGGGAAAATCCCTCTTCCAAAGGCCATTCGCTGCCGTTCTCCACCCGAATATTCACTTGGTTTATTTTTGAAAAACAAAGTTTTCAGATGGAGGTTTTTCACAAGACTTCCAATTATTTTATGGTAACTTTTAGCAAGAGGATTTCCTTTAATTAAGTCGGTTAATGCAATATTATCGATCGCTGAAAAGTTGGGCATTAGATAAGTATCCTGAAAAACAAATGAATATCCTTTACCTCTAATCTCATTCCTAGCTTTACGTTTCATTTTTAAATCACCAGATAGAAAAACAGCAACTAATCGAAGGATTTTGAAAACTAGATTTTTCTGTATTGCATCGGTTTTTGCCCACAAAGAATTTAGTCGTATACCTTGAGATTTCCTCTTTTTCTCGACATATTTATCATATTTATTATCGGAATTAAAAAAGACCTCAGAATCATCAGTCATTGTTTTGTTCATTAGACCCAAAGCCTCAATAAAAGTGGTTTTCCCAGAACCTGAGGGACCTATGATAATAGTCAATTTATCCTTCGGAATTTCAATATTCTCTGCATAAAAAACAGTAGAATTTTTATACCTACATTCGAGCTTCTTAATAGAAAATTTACTATTCATTGTCATAATTTCTGAAATATATTTTTACAAAATTCATTATCATAAGGGAAATATTCACCACTAATCCACCAAGCTTCAAACAAGTTACTCTGACTGTAATCTTTTGAAATATTTGATATTTGTCCTTTACACCTCGCAATATCATGAATATATGATCTTTGATCATATTTAAGACTTGAATAATGAGTAAGCGCTCTAGAAATTAACCGGTTTAATTCCGCCTGCTGCTCTGGAGGAGAAAGCTTTTTCAAATCATTTCCCGTCAATAAATCATAACAATATTTAAATACGTCAGAATGATCTTTCAAATATGATTGCGTAAACTTACTTTCATCTGCTAAAATTGATTGAATCATCAATTTGGTTGTAAACCAATCAAAATAATAAACTCCCAACATCTCATCTGTAAAAATTGATCTTGTTGTTAAGTTCTCCATCTTAATATCTGCCCATTCCTTTCTTCCTTTATTCTGTGTTAAGAAAAGTGAGGCTTCCCTTAACGTAATTTTTCCGAAATCCAACGCATCAACAACTTGAAGTCGCTTAACCAAAATATTATACCAAATATTATATAACCTTTCCCTCGCAGAAAGACTATTATTAACCTTAACACTATTATCTGGAATTAATCTCTCAAGCTGTTCTTTGATTGTATTCAATTCATTTTCCTTAAAATATTGAACATCATTAAATAATTTAAATTTATTTCTTTGATTATTTCTATTTACAGTATATTGGGATAAAAATCCATCAATATAATACCAATTGTTTATTCCATATATTGCTTTTTTATCAAAATCAGGATCCTGTGGATCAATTCTAAGGTATGATAACGCACTTCTTGGAATTCGGCAAGGCATATCGACCTTAAAATCAGCCATCGGGGCTTCAATAATAAGTTTTCTTAGCTGTGCCCCAAGAGCTTCCCCAGTTAATGAGTCGTTCGGGCTAGGAAAAATTAACATACTTGGTATTCTAAGGTCTTCGTTTGGAAATCTTTTATTTCTACCCATATTTTGAATCGAATTCGGTGGGATAACAATATTTGATCTTTCGCGATAATATCTAATTAGAAGATTTTTAAACTGACTTCGAAATTGGTCATAGGCGGGCTCTACAGTTCTATCTTTTACTTGAATAGCACTTATACTGTAATTTTTTCTGAGCAAAATATCCAATACTTCCTGTTCACTAACAAAACTCGGAGAAGTTCTTCGCTGATGACTACTAGCATCGCCAATTACAATTACAAATGTCTTTTCAAACTCCCTTATATCATTAAGCCTTTCATTTATATATTTAAAACCCATAAATAATGCTTCAGGTTGATCATCTGCCAATCTTATTTGTGGAACTAACCTGTTGTTAATAAAACTAACTATCTCAGTAGAGTTAGTCGTCATTGTAGGACCACTTCTTTCAAATGGCAATGGATATGGATCGTCACGATAAATAATTGCATGATATCGCAATCTAATTCGACTACCTTCAATATTTTGGGTTAAACTATTAAAAGCATCTCTTAAGTTATCAATAATAGTATTTTTATAGGGTATAATACTATGAGTACCATCAATTAAAAATACAAGATTGATAGTATTTAATTGATCAAGTAAATCTCTAAAACAGGTCAAAAATACATTTCTTGCAGAATCAGTTCTAAAATCTCCCCCACGAGATAAATACCCTACTTTATAAATAGACTCATTAACAGTGCTTATTATAGGACTTCTAAAAATAGTTCCCTTAATCCTTTGCGGCTGATATCTAGAAATAGAATCAATATCTTCGTCGTAAAGTGCAGGTATTTGAAATTGTTGTCTACCATTTAGATATGCCTCAGCATCTTCTCTGATCCCAAATATTCGAGCAGGTAATTTAGAGTCAAACAACATTCCCCTTTCCTTAACGGCCTCTATATTCCAATTTTTCTCGAAACACATATTATGATTCCAAGAAGAAGTTCTATTCTTAGGTATCCAACCGATAAGGTTATTTCCAACAAATGATTCTTTTTCTGGGTACCTGCCTAATAATAATTTATTATCAAATTCTTTATATACATAAAATATTGTATATACATCATAAGTACCGGTATTATCACCAACATTCATATTGGGGTCTGAATAAAATGTTGGATTTTGGTAATTACCAGGTGTATTAAAAATAAATACTTTTCTTGTGTATAACCCATCTATACTTTCATCTAACAAAGGATTATTCTTTGTACGAATACAATAACGAGACAATACCATACTTTCTTCTTTAACCCAACCGATCTCATTTGCTGTACCAATAAATTGACCTCCAGCATTTACAAATAACCCTCTAGCAACTCTTAAACTATTATGAAGTGAATCATAATCAAAAACATAAACTGTTTCATCAAATTTCAACTTGAAATTTGGGATAACCGAGTTAAGGGTTCTGTCAGAAAAAACCTGATTATCTTTTCTATCTGAAACAACATACCATTTTCTAGTTGTTCGACTATCGGTTCTGCGCCAATGTCCATCTATATAAATGACTCTATTTGTTGGTTGAGGAATAACCCTAATTTGACCACTTACTGAAGAAATAATGAAAAGCACAAAAAAAAGTATACTAAAGATTGGTTTCATATTAATAAATTTTATATTCCCAATTAATTTGATTGATAGATCTATAACGGTTAAGTAAATCAACTTCTTTAAAATTAAAGTTAGACCAAACAACTACTTTTATTTTATTAAACTGGTTTCCAAACACAACTCGTTCCAACTTTGATATAAGTTCAACATTTCGCTTATACATCTGTATGAAATCGCTCATTTGTTCATCAGTGTTAAAAACCATATCTTTATATAAATAGAAAACATGAAGATTTATATTTCTTCCTTTTGTTGTCACTTTATTCTGTTTAAAGCTAGCCATAAAATCTTCAATCAGATTCATGTCAGGGCTATCCAACTGATCCTGAATTAAAGTTAAATAAGATGATATACCATTACATTTGCCATCTGGATGAATTAACTGAATAGAATTATTTGCAAAAAGAATTCTATCAGCTGCTGATGATTGCTCACAAAGACTATCAACTCTTTTAGACATAGCGTCATATACTGAAAACATGTTATCTGGATGTGAGCTAGAAAATTTAAATAACACAACAATATCTAAATCTGGTATTTTTGAAATATTGACCTCGCTATTGTTATTCAAATCAACAGGCAGAAGCATGTTGTCATCCATAACCTCAGTACCTCCAGTCCAAAAATTATAATTTATTCGTTTAACTAATTCCAGATGATTTTGGTCTTTGGGAATCTTGACATTTAGAAAATAAATATCTCCCTTCTTGCTTATTTTACCTTGCTTTAGAACACTCTGATTATTCACTCTAAATTGATATTCAAGAGTCTTCAGGTTCTTCATTATAAAATTTGAAGAAGGCGATAACTTAATCTTTTCCGAAGTGAGATTACTGTGACTGATTTTATTCTCTTTCAGATTCAATAAGCGTTTGTCGATAATTGGATAATATGGGCTGCGAACTGGTGAAATATTGTAGGTCAATCCGAAATTAGCCGAAGCCATTGAAAGGTCTGCCGGCAGCTTCTGAACCAGAGGGGCAATATTGCCTTCTCCCGAACTAAATGCGCTTGCAGTTTCTTTCAAGGTAACATCGTTCAGAAAGAATCTAAAGCCGACTCCAGCTTCAAGCGATAATTTTTTATTTACTCTCAGATTAATTCCAGCTGATGTATTAACTGAAGTGAGTGGCTTAATAGAATTGCTATTTTCTGATGTATTAGCCGGATATTTTGTAAACCCATATTCCGGCAGGTCTTTTAGATCAATCGAAAAATTATTACCGAACTGATAACTACCATAATACTCTGCGGAACCCAGAGTATTTGTAAAGCCCAAATTTGCAGGCACATAATATGACATTCCTGCAGAAGCGAAGAAATTAAAAACATTTTTATACCTATAAAACTGCGCTTTAAAACCAACAGGTATTTCAATAAAACTAAGCTTGTTCTTCTGTGAAAGGTCTTTGTAAATTGCATGCTTCTGAAAATCAGAACCATCAACATCAACCGCATTATACGACTCTGAAAAATCGGTTAAAGCTGTATTAAAATCGCTGTTGTAATAACCTACCCCCAACTGAAAATAATAACTGAAATACTTTTTACCTGTTAATAAAAAATTGGTTTTCAAATTATAAGCCTGATAATTTAATTTCGAAATACCAGTAATCTTATCTGATGAACTAATACCTTGCTGAAAATCAAATGTTAAACTTTCGGGTGTGAATCGGGAGGGATATGTAGTTTTTGTAGTTGAAACTTTTATAATACTAGCTCTTCTTAGGGTAGAATTATTTGGATCGTTGTATGATAAGAGTGAAATGTAATATGGAACTTCTTTAAATTCATTAACATCCTTTTTATAATTCTGGTAATAGAGCAATTTATTTAATCTGTATTGATAAAGCTTGTAACCATATCTGGATTGTAGAGTTATTCTTTCTCCAAATTGGAGAAACGTGCCTCTTATATTTGTGATGTATTCTTTATCGGTTGATGTAAATACCTGATTGAGTTCGTCTATTTTTAATGGTGATTTAGCCACAAAACCAAATTCAGGACCAGTGTAATACAGATCATGAATAATTGAAACAGTATCGACAACGTCCTTATGGAAAAGAGATTTATATCTTTCTAAATTCTTAAATGACTCAATCGTCATGCAAGTATCAAATTCAATAAACATTTTATGAATGTGGTCAGGTATTTTTAATGCATTTTCCTGAGCCCTTACCGGGATCTGACAGCATACAAAAATGATTAAAGCTGTTATTATAAGTTTAATTTTTGATGCCATGGTATTAAAATAAATTATTGATTAGAATTGTTTTTGAATACTCCTCGCCATTATTTGCACTAATTCCGATGTTATATAGTCCATTTTTTAAATCCTGAATATCCATTTGAATTAAGCCTGTAGGGTTGTCAAATTGAATAGTCCGCACCAATATTCCATCAAGTCGAAATACAGAAACAGTTATTTTGCCCAGATCCTCAGGAACTTCAATATTTAAAGTTTTTGAGGCAGGATTGGGGAATAACCGGGTTTGAAGTGACAATTGGTATTTACTATCGTTTTCAAGGCTATAAACAACCCGGGATTTACAAAAACTACTACTGGGTAATGAAATCTCAACCCAATACTTATTAACTGGATTAATATTTTCATACAAAGCATACGACCTATTTGCCACTTTTAAAATAACATCCTTTCCGCTTGAATCGGTGTAACCCCATACATAATCTAACATCTCACCCTTCACTGCCGGATGGTAAATCAACAAATTACTATTCTTTGCTTTTCTAAAGACTTTTCCAGCCTCAGGAACAAGTTCGTGCAAAAGCAGAAACTCTTTAGATTTGAAATAGGTACACCCGTTAATCGTTTTATACTCCATTTTGAGTGTAAGCTGTTTTTCTGTTTTTGTTTCCAGCCATTTAATCGAATATGAATCGCCATTGGGGACTGTCGAGTATTTTGTATAAAGTGATTCGCCATCCCAAATGGTAAAACCTTTGGATTGAATCTTTTCATTCCCATTTACTTTTAGGGTAACCAAATCAATTCCGTTTCCACAAATAACTTCTGATAGTTCGATATTTACTTCTGGGGGTGAAACAACAGTAATATCTTTGAGTAGAGTATTTGTACAGCCAAATTCATTCTGACCATTAATTTTCAATTTGTAGACTCCAGATGTTGTTGGGTAGTAATTTACATCCGCTCCTTCACCAATCAAATTCTCGTTGATATACCACTTGTATGTTAACTTCTGCGTACTACTTGCCGATAATGTGTTTAAGCTACTCAGGCATACCGGGTCTACATTAACATTAAAATCAACATCTGTGTAAAATGAAATCACAGCTTTATTACTTTTCTTTATTCCATTAAGTAGTGCCTGTACATAAATAATTTTCTTTTGGAACAACGATGTCTCCATGACAAGCGTTGACTTATTCTGGTTAGTCAATTCGACAAAAGTGCCATTAATATCATAAGCATATTGCCATGTTATAATATCGTCAGTGTAGTATTCAGTCAGATTTAATGAAGCCTGACTCCCATAACAAACAGTAATATTTTGTGGTGATATTTTTTGCCCCTGGGCCACCTGAAATATCAGAACGGATGCAAAAAATAATAGTTGAAGTTTTTTCATATTCTACCTATTTATAGTTGAATTATATGAACCAATTGAGCTATTTTTCTTCTTTAATTGAAATGCAAATCTTTGTACAGATAGTCTAAAGCCAAACAATAAATTTCGGGTTGGACTGGAATAATACGGATAGCTTAATAATTCTCCGTTCCATGATGTAATCTGGGATTGACTTATAGCTGTTTTACTGAAATTATTCAATAGCCCATAACTCAGAAAGCATCCGAAATTAAGCGTTGTTGATGGATTTATTTTGTATTTATAACCGGCTTCAACTTCAGCAGCAACGCTAATCTTTTTTAACGGATATTCTTCCAATCCAGATTTTGCAGCATAATCATAGCCGTAACTTCTTTTCTCATCAATCTTGAAATCATCGACTGTTATGGAAAATGGTTGCGACGGTCCGGCGATATTAAAATGGCCAATATAATCAACTGTTCCTGATGTATAGCTTGATTTATAAGCTAATGGGAAACCTAATGTAATTGTCGGATTAAAATAAAGAAGACGTTTTGAATTTAAGTTACCCAACCGAAGATCGAATCCCATCCCGACTGGTACAGTAATCATTTTCAAACGCGTTTCTTCAACGATATCATTTAAATGCATTTCTTTTTTATACTGGGTAATTAATCCTGCATTTAAGGGGGTAATCGGAGACTCTTCGTCAGTAACATCCAGGCTTAAGGAAGATAATTCATGCTTAAAATCAATTTGTCGGTATCCAATACCCAAAATAAAAGAAGGAGAAAACTTGGGTGCAGCATTCGGAATTTTAAGCTGAATTAGTGCCCCGAACTCCTGATTGCCAGTATTGTGATTTTCAAAATCCAGAATTCGGTGTTCTTCCATCAATAGTTTTCCACTGGAATAACCAATTTGCGGTGTAATGTAAAAATCATATCTCCATTGCGATGCCAATTCTTCAATTTCAACCTTTGCAATCTTCGGATATGAATAGCCTGTTTCTGTGGTATCAGCGTTATAAACGCAAGTCAGTCTAACTGGTAATGATTTAAATTCATAGGAATTATCTCCTTTACAAACCGATATTCTATAAAAAAATCCAATTACCGACTGGTACTGATTTCCTTTTACTTTCTTTTCATGCTTGTAAAGGTTAACATTCAAAACTCCGTCTTCATCAGGAATATAAGTAAGTGCCTGTAGGTTCTGATTTCCTTGAACCATGGAATAGTAATCATTAAATGTGATGTACAAATCAGCATCTTTAATCTTTTCTGCTTTCTTATTTACACTATTAAAATAATTCAGAAGAGCATCCGAATAAATATTGGGCAATTGAACTTGATTTAAAGAGTCAATAAATAAAGCGATAAATTCATCCGCTATTCCCGAATCAAATGGCTCACATTTTGGATCAGATGTATTTTGCTTCGATAAATCGGAAGACGATATGTATTTATTCGCGATTTCATACAATTGACGCCGAAGTTTTGCATCTTTTGATGTTTGAGCAGTTAAAACCCCAACCCCGGATAAAAGGAAAACTAATACTATCAAATATTTCATAACTAATATTTTATAAGCGTATTAATGACTTAACAAACAACTTTGTATCAGATTTTACAGTGATAATATATAGACCCGACAGAAATCTATTCTTATTAATTTTGGTTCCATTCTTGAATGATTCCTGATAAATGCTTCTTCCATTGATATCAACGATATTCAGGGTAAATCTTGATTCCATATCGCTGGCAATACAAATATCGCTGGCATCTACAAAACATCTGATATTATTTTCTTTTCCATGAAGTTCAGTAGGTTTTAAGTCAATAAATGCGGCTTTTGCAATATTCCAATTGTTGTTAAACGAACAGGGATAAGACCGGCTAAAACAAAAGCCTTTGTTGTAGGCAGTCTCAACGTAGTATATTTCACCCGATTTTGCACCTGCTGCATTTATATAATAAGGTTTACTTGTTTCTCCTAGTTGAGTCTCTACATTACCTTGTACTTTTATCCATCTGTATATATTTGCTGAAGTATCTGAACATGCCAAAATCTTCATTTCAGAATCAATAAATATTGGGAACGATTTCTTTGTAGCAAGTGTATCTTTTACATGTACAATCAGTTCTTTTTTGTAAGAGCATCCATTTTTACTTGTGGCTGTAACCACTACTTTTTGCGATGGGGTAACTTTTGACCAATTGATTAATACAGAAGCATGGTTTCCGGAAAGTTTTATATCATTACTCATCCATTGATAGGAATAATTTGATGTATCAGGAGCTGAAATCCAATAGTAATTATCAGGGCTATTCTTGCAAACAATTTGAGAACCAACTATTGAAAAATCATATTCAGGCTCAACCGTAATATTTTGCGTTGAAGATGTAATGATATTGCCCTGGTATAAAAAATTATATTGGATTGGCATTTTCCCTTCAACACCATAAGGATTAAATATTACAGATTTTCCAACAATACCTCCACCACTGTAATACCCTCCATTGGGTTCCCCGTATGGGCCAAGATTAATATTTCCATTCAAGGGGCATACACCTTTTGTCAGATTGTCGGGTAAAATAAATTTAATGTAAAATATTGAAAGCTTAACAACTTCGCTGTATTCAGCAGGAGCGGTAGCAATCAATCCCTTTCCTTTGGCCCTTATATACACTATATTTTCTCCAGGGACCAGATTTTTTTTGTCAATTAAAATACGACCATCAGTACCAGACATAGTTGTAAAATTCCCAATCGAGTTGCCTATCTTATATTCCAATGAATCAATAGCTTTATTGCCTCTTCTGGCAACATCAACAATTTTTTGTACTGCCTTAAAATCAATTTGAACATCTGCCAAATCACGAATTACGAACACATTTTTATCTTTTAACGGAGCAATCGAGACACCACTCTGTTGAACCAGAATGCTTTCGATAGTTGGCCGTAAAAAAATAAATTTAATATCGGTTGTACACGAATTGTATAAAACTGTGAGAAGGTTTGTATCCTTCTTTAATTCTAAAGTCTCAATAATTAATTCGGAAGATAAATAATCAATTACTTTGACTTCAAATTTCTTATACGCCCCACCGTTTAAGGAATACCGAAACTCTTCAGCTATTGTTTTAGTGCAATTCGCAGAAATTTTATAATCTCGGTATATAATGTTGTCATAAGAATATTCGACAGGAGTCGGATTAATAAGCTTTTTGTCAATGCTGCATTGCTGAGAAATTCCCTGGAGAGAATAAAAAAGCAGCACCAATCCTATTAGGAAAAATTTCTTATTCATATCTTTTATATAATTATTAATTGTTTTGTGTATGATTTTGTCTTCGTAACAACGCGCAGTATATATGGACCTTTAGGTAATTCTGGAATATCTAGTTTCGATATTTTACCCATATAATTATCGGTTAGCTTCGACTGATGTAAAACCTTGCCCAGCATAGACAATAACTCAACCAATACCTCCTCATCTTCAATGTAGACCTTCAGATTAATCACTTTTGTGGCAGGATTGGGGAATATATCAAATGACTGAGTAAGCGAAGTTGATTCTGAATTTGTAATACGGCTGGGTTCCGGTCTCAAAATTGAATTACAATCGTCGAAACGATCTGGTCCGCCAGTAATCCCCATATCATTCCGAGGTAAACCACCAAAGATTAGTGGGGCACGATCGTTAAATGCAGGATCAGGATTTCCGGCGTCTTTACATACCGAGTTAAACTCTAAACAGAAGCTATTTTTTTCAATCTTGGGTGCTGTTGAAATACAAAAATTACCGACTGAACCGAGATTCTCAATATTCGAATATTCAAGATCTAATTTTATATTTTCAGGAACTTTATACTGCGGCCTACCCTTTGAGCCATAGTTATTCAAATGAAGAATTGAATTTGCTATTTGGTAAGTATTAGGAGATTGTTTCGGCTCAACATAAAAGCCATAATAATTATGGTCGTATATGGTGCAATTCGTAAGCTTAAAAGTATAAGAGTTTGCATCTTTATCCTGATTTAGCGGATTGACCATTATCGCAGAGCCTGTTGCTTCTTTTGAATCGTTTTGATAAAACAAACAATTCACCAACCAGGAATCTGAACTTCCGGCATTGAAATACACAGCACCAGCTCCGTTCGATTTATTTTGAATGAATTTATTTCGCGTAAATCTTGATTTACTATTCTCCAGAAAAACAGCACTTCCTTTGTAGGAACTATTTTCCTTAAACGTATTATCCAGAAGACTTATACCCTCAGGTTTTAAATCAATTAAAAATAAACCACCACCATCGGAATATGTATCTTGCAGCTCATTTTTCTGGAAAATCGAATTCTTTATTCCGCCAGATGCTTCGGAAATATAAAAACCACCCGCTTTTGATTTGGCGATGTTATAATCTATCTCATCGTTATCAATTTGAATATTTCCATTCCTGAAGTACAATGAACCTCCAGACTCCGCATAATTGGCAAAATAAATATTCCCATTAAATGTGGCAGCATTAGCGTTTGTCAAATAAACAACCCCTCCAAAACCTTCATTTGATCTGTTATTGTAACTTTCGTTGTTGGTAAATTTGAATTCATTTACAGCCGAAACAAAAACGGCTCCACCTGAATTTTTACTGAAAATACCATCAAATTTACAATCATCGATTTTTACTTTATTGATATTTTTAAGGAACAAAACTCCACCGTTTCCGCCTGAAGTAAATGTCCTTTTCAAAAGGTCATCATTATTTTTACAGGAATCATTCGCAAAAATCAAAGAGGAACGATCCAATCCGTTTACATCCTCAAAATAAATTAATCCGCCATTTCGCCCAGAATAATTGTGATAGAAATAATTATTGACAACCCTGGCACTATCAATAGTTCCCTTTATATACAAAACGCCACCGTCAAGATCAGCATAGCAATTTTGCACTGAATCTGCTACTGAATTTAAAAATTCCAGATTCTTAATTGCAATGCCATCCTTAAAGCTTCCGAAGCCTCCAAACAGAGCTGAGTTTGATTTAATTTTTGTTGAAATGAAACTTATTGAATCCATTTTCATCACATCAAAAAATACTCCTGCACCCGATCCAGTGCTCATGCATTTGATAAAATTATCGTCTTCGATTAATGTAGAAGTGATCTGTGGAGCATTGAAATAGTAGATACCTCCACTATTTACAGCGGTCCCGCTAAAGCTGTTTTTTGTCGACAAGAAGCGATTTAGATTACCAGTATGAAAACTAAATGCTCCAGTATTTCCTGATTCTGCTTTTCCAACTGTATTCTCAGAAACAACAAGTGAACCGATAGTATTCAATCCGGCGTTATAATTTACCAAAGCACCATTGCCTTTACTGGCAATACTTTCAGCAATCTTACCTTTGGAAAATTCAAATTTTGACAATCCTGTTTTACTTGTATTTATAATTTCAATTACCCCACCACTTGAGGCTACCGTTCTATTGATTGAGTTACCATTGAATCGAATTAACTCCGAAAAACAGCCCTCGCCAAAAATCAATCCGCCAACACTGTCAGCACGAAGGCTGTTCATTTTATTATCACTAAAATCAAGAACTTTTATTTCATTTCGATCGTCGCTATTTTTTACGAAAACCAAACCACCTGATTTGCTGACTTTAAATAAGTTGTAATTCAAAAAATCATTATTCTGAATACTAATATTTTCAAGTTTGTAGATCCCATCAACATATAAAACACCTCCATTTGTGGCAACCAGATCAGACTTTGGATTATCAAACAGGTTGTTGGAAATCGTAATACTTTTTGACTCGCCTCCATTATTTTTAATGCAGACAATACCACCATTGCCACCAACATTAACATTGCTTTTTATCTTATTGCTATTAAATTCAAAATTCTGATTTAAAGTACCATTAAAATGGATCAAGCCTCCATCGGCCACAACATTAGCAACCGAATTAATTGTATTTCCATTTACAATGAAGGCATTACTACTGCGCTTCAATACACCTTCAAAAGAAAGAAATGCTCCTGAATTTGCTTCCAAAACGCCAGCGAAAGTATTATTTGTCAACTTTAACTGATCGGCATGATTTATAACTTTGATATAAGCAAGTCCACCATTTCGCTTAGCCTTGGCCTTTTCTTTAACTTCTATTCCTGAAACATTAAATGTTGAGATTGAATCAGAAAATACGGCACAAAAGCCACCGTTTCCGGCCGCTTCAGTCGAATTAATTTTTTCGGTAAGTATATCTAAATGATTAATATAACCTACTTCATAATTATAAACGCCACCATTACCATTTGCAAAACAAGAATTAAGATATGAATTTGCTGAAATCGTTAACTGATCAAGAAAACTTCCATTATAATGCACGAAACCTCCTGAGCCATTTGAACTAATTGATTCGATTGTATTTCCGAATATTTCAAAATTTACAAGTCCATTTTTTGCATTATTTGAAATACTAAATGCACCACCATTATTAAACGAATTGGCTTTTAAGCTTGAATTCTGCTTAATTACAACTGAGTTTGAAATACCTCCATTGTAAGAAATAAAGCCGCCACCGTCTCCAATCGATTTTGAGGTAACTGAATTATTAATGCATTTCAAATTAGTTAGGCTCCCATTCAAATTTTTAAAGAAGATAGTACCACCAGATCCTTTGGAAGATGCTTCTAATAAGGTATTATCTTTAAAAATAAAGTCACCGTTTGTTACCCCTGTTCCTTCATAATAAAGTAAACCACCAGAGCCATTGCTCGATTTTAAATTTCCAAATGCATTCCCATCTAAATTAAAATTGATCAGACCGTTTTTTATCGTGTTGTTGATATAAAAAGCGCCACCATCATTCAGCGCAATGGAATTCAATTTCGTATTTTTTTCAATTTTTACATTGCCTGAAATTGCTCCAACATAATACAGTAAACCTCCTGAACCTCCAACACTGGTAGTCTTCACATCATTGTTCGAGTATTCCAGATTCGTAAATATGCCATTTTGATTCTTATAATAAATGCTTCCACCCGAGCCTTTGGAAGAAGCTTCTGCAACCGAATTACCTATAAAAATAAAATCACCACTTGTCAGGCCATCGCCTTCGTAATAGAGCAATCCGCCAGAGCCATCGCTCGATTTTATGTTTCCAAATACGTTATCAGCTATATTGAAATTCAGCAAGCCATTTGCAACTGTATTTTTAATACAAAAAGCGCCTCCATCGTTCATCGAATTAGAATTCAATTTGGTATTCTTTTCAATTTTTACCAAACCTGAAATTGCCCCGGCATAATACAGTAAGCCTCCTGAACCCCCTAAACTAGTAGTTTTAACATCATTGGTAGAGTATTCCAGGCTAGCTAACTTCCCTACGGCCAAATTTTCAAAACAGAGGGTTCCTCCATTTTTACCGGCTGTGGAACTGGCTATGATATTGTCTTTAATTGTAAGATTACCGTTGGCTTTTCCGGTATAATAGAGCAATCCGCCGGAACCGTTGGTAGATACAAAGGTCCCGAACTGTTTGTTGTTGATGATACTAAATCCGCTCAAACCAATAACATCAGTATTGTTGATGTAAAACGCACCACCATTGGTCCCCGAGGTTGAATTCAGTTTGGTATTTGCTTCAATCTTAATTGCTCCTGAAATAGCGCCGTCATAATAAATTAATCCGCCTGAACCAGCCGCCAACGAGGATTCCACACTATTACCCGAATATTCCAAACCAGTCAATATTCCACTCGGGTTTTTGAAGTAAACAGTTCCTCCATCAATTCCGGCTTTGGAACTTGCGATGGTGTTTCCGCTAAAAATAAAATCAGAATTTACTTTTCCTGAATAAAAAAGTAATCCCCCCGAACCCTTAGCTGATTCAAAAATTCCGAGTTGTTTATTGTTGATGATACTGAATCCGGTTAAGCCGGTAAGATCAGTATTATTAATATAAAATGCGCCACCGCTAGTTCCGGCGGTAGAATTCAACTTATTATTTGCTTCAATTTTAATTATTCCGGAAATTGATCCGTTGTAATACATCAATCCACCCGAATTCTCTGATTTAGTGGAAGTTATTGCATTACCATAGAAGCTAAAATCACTTACTTTACCATTTATATTTTCAAAGCAAATTGTTCCACCATTTGTTTTAGCCGAAGAACTTGTAATTGTATTTGATTTAAAATTGAATACACAATTATTAACATTGCCCGTATAATACAACAGCCCACCAGCTCCTATTAGCGATTCTGTTTTCTCAAATTGGTTATTATCATTAATGTTAAGGCCGATCAAGCCATTTGTATCATTATTATTAAAGAAAAATGCACCACCACTTAATGAAGAAGTCGAGTTAAGCTTTTTATTTCCCGTAATATTAATTGAACCTGAAATTGCTCCAAAAGAATACATCAAACCTCCTGAACCTCCTTCACTAGTAGTCTTCACATCATTGTTCGAGTATTCCAGATTCGTAAATATGCCATTCTGATTCTTATAATAAATGCTTCCACCCGAGCCTTTGGAAGAAGCTTCTGCAACCGAATTACCTATAAAAATAAAATCACCACTTGTCAGGCCATCGCCTTCGTAATAGAGCAATCCGCCAGAGCCATCGCTCGATTTTATGTTTCCAAATACGTTATCAGCTATATTGAAATTCAGCAAGCCATTTGCAACTGTATTTTTAATACAAAAAGCGCCTCCATCGTTCATCGAATTAGAATTCAATTTGGTATTCTTTTCAATTTTTACCAAACCTGAAATTGCCCCGGCATAATACAGTAAGCCTCCTGAACCCCCTAAACTAGTAGTTTTAACATCATTGGTAGAGTATTCCAGGCTAGCTAACTTCCCTACGGCCAAATTTTCAAAACAGAGGGTTCCTCCATTTTTACCGGCTGTGGAACTGGCTATGATATTGTCTTTAATTGTAAGATTACCGTTGGCTTTTCCGGTATAATAGAGCAATCCGCCGGAACCGTTGGTAGATACAAAGGTCCCGAACTGTTTGTTGTTGATGATACTAAATCCGCTCAAACCAATAACATCAGTATTGTTGATGTAAAACGCACCACCATTGGTCCCCGAGGTTGAATTCAGTTTGGTATTTGCTTCAATCTTAATTGCTCCTGAAATAGCGCCGTCATAATAAATTAATCCGCCTGAACCAGCCGCCAACGAGGATTCCACACTATTACCCGAATATTCCAAACCAGTCAATATTCCACTCGGGTTTTTGAAGTAAACAGTTCCTCCATCAATACCAGCATTGGAACTTGCTAAGGTATTTCCGCTAAAAATAAAATCACCATTAATGTTTCCCGATAAATAGGAAAAGCCACCAAAGCCTTTAATTGCATTCGTTGAACCGGTTATTTCATTCCTAATAATAGAAATTTTCACGTTGGATGAAACTTGAGCCGAATTAGTTTGCAGACTGAAAGCACCACCGTTTTGATCAGCTGATGAGAAAATAGATTTGTTATCAGCTATTGAAATATTTCTAATATTGCCAACATTAATATTTCCTATTCCACCGTTACCGCTATTATCTTTATCAGTATAATTCTCTTTACCCAAACCATGAGTATTCACTTCATAATTGAAATTTTCGATCATACCAATATCCGTAAAACTAAAGACCCCACCATTTCTGCTGGAATGATTGCCAAGTATCTTTTTTGAATTTTTGAAACTTACAGTATTTATTAAACCAGAACCTGTAAAACTTAACACTCCACCGTTACCCGACAAAGCTTCGTTGTATTCAAACGAGGAAGAATCAATCAACAAAGAGTTTAATGACTTGAGCCCTTTTGCAAAAATTGCCCCTCCATTTGAAGAAGAGTTATACTTAAATTCACAGTTTATAATATTTAAATAATCCACATCTGAATCACTCCCCAAAATCCGAATTGCTCCACCCTCGGTTTGTCCATTTGAATTTTGGCCAAAAAAGGAATTTGCTACTTGAAATTTTGATTGGCTATCACTTGGCAGAAAAGTAATTGCTCCACCCCCACTATTATTTTGGAAAGTACAATTGTCTAATAAAGTTGAATTGCTTCGGATAAAGACGCCACCGTATTCCCCAATATTATCAACGACTCTGATGTTTTTTGCCATCAAAGAACTTAGTGTACTTGGATTAATAAAAATGCTACTTAGCTCAACTGTATTTCGCTCAATTATATCCCCATCCAATTGAATTGCCTGAATAAAATTGGAATCATCAATTAAGATTGCGCCGGCCGGATGTACCGAACTTGTTGCATTGGCAAAATTATAACTGCAATTCGTAAATCTATTTCCTTTAAAATCCAACAAAGTACATTCATTTATCGACAGCATGCGAAAACCGGTAAATCCAATATCTGGCTTTTCTTTACCCGAGAAAGTATTGTTGTAACACTTGAAGCTGTTAGTTATACTGCCGTGTGTAAAAGATATCCCAAAGTCTTCACAGTTCTCAAACGTATTTCCACTTATAACAATTGAATCTTCATAAACATCCTTCAAGTATATAGCTCCCGACTCATTGTTTAAAAAGGTACAATTGGAGATTCCTTCAAATTCGGAATGAATAAAACTTAAAGCTCCTCTGAAATTATCAAGACCAACAGTATTTCGAAACGAGCAGAGGGCAAAATCGGGTGAAGGTGCATTCTCAAGGAAACTAATTCCTCTCCAGGAGAACTCGCTATCTAAACATGTAAATACTATTTTTCTTAAGGCATCTCCTTTTGCTATAAGTTTTCCTTTAACTTCTAATCCTATTTTATTTCTAAAATTTAGTGTTGCCCCAGCTTCTATTAACAAGGTATCGCCCTTCTTAATGTATATGGCATCGTCAACAATATAATTAAAGTCGTTTGTTAATGTCCCCTTTAAAAATCCGGTTAAATGCTTATCTGGTAGATTAGTAGATTCAAGAGTTATACTGCTTCCAAAAGTATCTTGGATTGCAAATGCAGTTGTTATGAAAAGCATAAAAACTGCTTTAAAAATAGATTTGCTCATACTTATAGATTTGAGGCCTTTTACACGAATATTGGATTAGATAAATTTAAAAGATTTTTTCAAAAATACAACTCTTAAAAGCAATTTAAAAGCTTTATAAATAAAAGAGGAAACAACTTTATAATCGATTTTCCAAGAATAAAATTTGCTTTTTTGGATAGAATTTTTTTTAAACATTTTTTTATATCCTTTCACCTTAATTTGACAGCTAAAATGTTGTGCCCATTTAGAAGTAGCATGGATCATTCAGGTATAAAATTACAATTCAAAAGTTAGCTGCAAATGAATTGATTCAGGAATGACTTATGGCAATACCAATAAATGATGAAAATCAAATATCTTTGTTGCTCAAATTTCAAAACAATAAAAATGTCGATTGAACTTATTTTAAGTACCAAAATCATTGAAGCCATTGCTCAATGCTACAACCACCAAGTTGAGCCATCATTGGTACAATTACAAAATACACGGAAAGAATTTGAAGGTGATATTACGCTGGTCGTTTTTCCATTCGTTCGGATGTCGAAAAAATCGCCCGAAGCAACCGCAGCCGAAATTGGCGACTACCTTCAACAGCATGTTGCTGAGGTGGAAAAATACAATGTGGTAAAAGGATTTCTGAACCTGGTTATTTCACCAGCATATTGGGTTTCTGTGCTAAACTCGGCTTCCGTCCATTCCAACTTCGGAATCACAGAAGCTGCTGAAGTGTCGAAACTGGTGATGGTTGAATATTCGTCGCCCAATACCAATAAGCCATTGCATCTGGGGCATATCCGCAACAATCTGCTGGGCTTTTCGCTTTGCGAAATCCTGAAAGCCAACGGAAATAAAGTGGTAAAAACCAATATTGTAAACGACCGGGGAATCCACATTTGCAAGTCGATGTATACCTGGAAAATGTGGGGAAACGGGCAAACACCAGAAAGTACCGGAATTAAAGGCGACCATTTGGTTGGTAATTTCTACGTTAAATTCGATCAGGAATATAAGAAGGAAATCGCGGCTTTAATTGAGCAGGGAGAAACTAAAGAAAATGCAGAACAAAATGCACCTTCGATGCAGGGAGCGCGCGAGTTGCTCCTGAAATGGGAAGCCAAAGACCCGGAAACCGTTGAACTTTGGAAAACCATGAATGACTGGGTTTACGCCGGGTTCGACGTAACTTACAAAGCGATGGGTGTCGATTTCGACAAAATTTACTACGAATCGGAAACTTATTTATACGGAAAAGACGAAGTCCTGCGCGGATTAGCCGAAGGTGTTTTCTATCAGAAAGATGATTCTTCGGTTTGGGCCGATCTGACTCCGGAAGGTTTGGATCAGAAAATCCTGCTACGCAGCGATGGCACTTCGGTTTACATGACCCAGGATATTGGTACGGCCAAAGAACGGTTCCAGGACTACCCCATCGACAAAATGGTATATGTGGTTGGAAACGAGCAAAACTACCATTTTCAGGTCTTATCCATTTTGCTCGATAAGCTTGGCTTTGAATTTGGCAAAGGCTTGCACCATTTTTCTTACGGAATGGTCGAACTTCCCCAAGGCAAAATGAAATCGCGTGAAGGCACTGTGGTTGATGCTGACGATTTGATGGCCGAAATGATCGAAGTGTCTCGCAAAACATCTGAAGAACTGGGTAAGCTGGAAGGTTACACACCTGAACAAGCTGCAGAAACCTATAAAATGATTGCTTTGGGCGCATTAAAATATTTCATCCTGAAGGTTGACCCGAAGAAAAATATGCTTTTCAATCCGGAAGAATCAATCGATTTCAATGGCAATACCGGACCATTTATTCAATATACTTATGCCAGAATTCGTTCTGTACTTCGTAAAGCTACCGATCGTGGCATTGAATTAAACCGTGAACTTGCCAGTTCAACAGAACTTTCAGGTAAAGAATTACAGCTTATCAAATCGGTTACTCAATTCCCGGTAGCAGTAAAAGAGGCCGGTGATATGTATAGCCCTGCCCTGATAGCGAACTACATTTACGAATTGGTGAAAGAATTTAACCAGTTCTACCACGAATGCCCGATTCTGGTGGAAGAAAACGTTGAAACAAGAAACCTCCGGCTGGTAATTGCCGAAACGGTGGGAAAAACTATAAAAACCGGTATGAAATTATTGGGAATCGACGTTCCGGAACGGATGTAAAAAAGTCAGAAGACTGAAGTCAGAAGCAAAACCCCAAAATCAGAAATGGTTTCGGGGTTTTGTTTTATTTCGATTTACCTTTCAGGATTTCCTGGTAGCGGAACATTTCATCGCGAAGGCGGGCAGCTTCGTAAAAATCGAGTTCTTTAGCTGCAGCTTCCATGTCTTTTTTGAGTTTGGCAATTGCCTTTTCAAGTGCAGGTGCACTCATATACTGAACAACCGGATCAGCAGCCAGATTAGTAGGCTCGTCACCACCGTATGCTTTCACTTTCATGCCCACACTTCCGTAACCCACAATCTCGCGGCTAGCCTTTACAATTTGGGTTGGAGTAATGTTATTCTCAATATTGTATTTCAACTGTTTGGCGCGGCGGTAATTTGTCGAATCGATGGTTTTTTGCATTGAGTTCGTCACTTTATCGGCATACATGATCACCATTCCGTTTAGGTTTCGGGCAGCACGGCCGGCTGTTTGCGTCAATGAGCGTTCCGAACGCAAAAAACCTTCTTTATCGGCATCCAAAATAGCCACCAGCGATACCTCAGGCAAATCCAATCCTTCCCGGAGCAGGTTGATACCAACCAGCACATCAAATTCACCTTTTCGCAAATCCTCCAGAATCTGGATACGTTCGAGGGTATCCACATCTGAGTGGATATACCGCGTTTTTACGCCCATGTTGGCCAGGTAACTGCTCAGTTCTTCTGCCATTCGCTTGGTCAGAGTAGTTACCAGTACGCGTTCGTTGCGTTCAATCCTCAAATGGATTTCATGCATCAGATTATCGATCTGGTTGATGCTCGGGCGAACCTCAATAATTGGATCAAGCAATCCGGTTGGACGAATGATCTGTTCCACCACAATTCCTTCCGATTTTCCCAATTCATAATCTGCAGGCGTGGCGCTAACAAAAACAGTTTGATCGACTACACTTTCAAATTCATCAAAGGTCAATGGGCGGTTATCGATGGCCGAAGGAAGGCGGAAAGCATACTCAACCAGGTTCATTTTGCGCGAACGGTCACCGCCAAACATTGCTCTTATTTGGGGCAATGTTACGTGACTTTCATCGATGACCGTAACAAAATCATCAGGAAAATAATCGAGCAAACAGAACGGACGAGAGCCGGGCAAGCGTCCATCAAAATATCGTGAATAATTCTCAATACCCGGACAATAGCCCAATTCACGCATCATTTCCATGTCGTATTCCACCCTTTCCTGAATGCGCTTGGCCTCAACGGGTTTACCAATTTCCTGAAAAAATGCGATCTGTTTAACCAAATCGTCCTGTATCTGACGAATGGCCAACTGCATCCGTTCTTTAGTAGTAACAAATATATTGGCCGGATAAATCACTGCAACATCAAGTGATTCGATGGTTCCGCCCCCAACCGGATCTAACGAATAAATTTCTTCAATATCGTCGCCCCAGAAAACAATCCGGAAAGCAATATCAGCATATGCCGGAAAAATATCTACGGTGTCGCCTTTTACCCTAAAATTTCCACGATTAAATTCCACCTCGTTGCGCGAATAAAGAGCATCTACCAATCTTCGGAGAAATACGTTCCTACTGATGGTTTCACCTCTCGAAACCTGGGTAACGTTGGCATGAAAATCTTCCGGATTCCCGATTCCATACAAACACGAAACCGATGAAACCACAATCACATCACGCCTTCCGGAGAGCAACGAAGAAGTCGTACTCAAGCGAAGTTTCTCAATATCTTTATTAATGGAAAGATCCTTTTCGATGTAGGTATCGCTCGATGGCAAATAGGCTTCGGGCTGGTAATAATCGTAATACGACACAAAATATTCCACCGCATTTTCAGGAAAGAACTGCTTCATTTCGCTATACAGCTGGGCTGCCAGCGTTTTATTGTGACTCAATACCAGCGCCGGACGGTTTACTTCGGCTATTACATTAGCCATGGTAAACGTTTTTCCTGAACCGGTTACGCCAAGCAGGGTCTGAAATGTTGTTCCTTCACGTAACCCTTCTGCCAGCTGCTTAATAGCTTCAGGCTGGTCACCGGTTGGTTGATATTCAGAAACAATTTTGAAGTCCATAAAAAAGTTTCAAGTTTCTTGATTCGAGTCTCCGCTAGCTATTTGTTGGTGGATGTATACCAAATTTTATTTTACAATCATCTTCAAACAAACCGGAAAATGATCGCTTACACCAGCTACATACTTATTACCAACATACGATCGATTTGGCGTTTTGTCTCCATTCTTATTGGTGAAAATCATCCAGTCATTGGAAAAAATAAATCCCTTTTTGTCCAATACCTGAAAGCGTTTACCTTTAATTAATGCATCAGAAACAACCAGATTGTCTAACATGTTCCAGCTTCCACTGAAAAAATAGGTTCCCAATCCCTTGGCGTCATCAGGCATCATCAGGTTAACCAGTCTGGCACCTGAATCCGGAGATTCTGCACCCAATGTTTCAAACAAACTTTTGTTGGCTGGCTCATCGTTCATGTCGCCCATGATGATAATCCGGGCATTTGCGTCTTTAGCCAAAATCTGATCGGTTCTACTTTTGAGTACCGAAGCTGCTAACACCCTTTTGGGTTCAGTTTTCTCATCACCACCAATCCGCGATGGCCAATGATTTACAAAAATGTGAACTGTTTTATTTTTTATTTTCCCGGTAACGTGCAAAATATCACGAGTTTTAAACTCTGGGTCATCAGGAAAAACTACGGGCAAAGTTTCGTGACTGACTTCCTGAAACACATCTTGACGGTAAATCATGGCTACATCAATTCCACGATAGTCGGGACTTTCTTCATGAATGATACCATATTTTTGATTCTTGAGGACTCCAGTCTGAATTAAATCTTCCAGTACGGTGCGGTTTTCAACTTCCACCAGCCCAACAATTTCAGGAAGTTCTTTCTGATTAACTTCAGAAATTACCCGTACCAAGTCGTTAAGCTTTTTCTGGTAGCGTTCGCTGTCCCATTTCTTTTCACTAGTTGGAAGAAATTCTTCGTCCGGAATTTTCGGATCATCAACTGTATCAAACAAATTCTCTACGTTATAAGAAACCACTGTACATTCATTGCGAAGCGTTCTTTTTACCGAAGAACATGAACTAAAAATAAAAATCAGGACAACTAAAAAGTATAAATTATTTTTCATAGTCTATTTTCCTATTGTAACTTCATAATATTGAGTAACATCAACCACCATCATTCCGGCAGTTTGCGCGGCTTGTATTCCGAGAATTCCGTCTTCAAAAACCTCACAATCTTCCGGAGGCACTCCCATCTGTTCGGCACATTTCAGAAAAGTCTCAGGATTTGGCTTGAAATTCGCCACATCCTCACTTGTTACCAAAATATCAAAATAGTCCTTCAATCCGATAATTCCCAACGTTTTCATTGAAAGTCGTCTTGACCCTCCGGTTCCGACAGCCATCGGTATTTTACCATGATTTTCCCGAACAAGATCCGTTACTATTTTGATTTCAGGAGTCAGGTGCATGCTATTTTCAAACTCAGCCTCTTTGATATCGCCCATTTCCTTTGGATCAATATTTTTTCCAAAAATCTCATTGAGCTTTTCAACGGTTGGATAAAGCGGTATGCCTGCCAGGCGTGAGAATAATTCAGGCGTAAATTCAATACCATACCGGGCTGCTGCATTTTTCCATGCAATGTAATGAATTGGCATTGTATCGGCCAAGGTTCCATCCAGGTCAAATATCAATCCCTTTGCTTTGGGATTTACTTTTAGGTTTGCTTTTATCATTATTTTTTTTGTCTGATTTGCGCCAAAATTAGCCATTAAAACTGCAAGAACAGTTGTAATGTTTTTTGTTTGCTTAAAAATTAACACTTTTGCTATAGAGTAAATCCGATAATATGATCTCAAATACAATAGTTCAATATGCCAGTCTGGCACAATGGGCACTTTTTCTGGGCATTGCATTAACTCTTTTCGGTTGGTTCGAGAAAAAGGATAAGGTTTTAATTGCCGGGCAACTTTTATTCCTTGTGCTGAGTTTATCCGCCATTTGGATTCTTTTTATTGAGAATGTAAGTAGCCCACAGGCAATAGACGGAAAAGTAACCAAGGAGATGGCTCTAATGATTTTTTTTAAAGGATCTATCCTGCTGGGAGTATTAGACCTTGCTTCGTTACTGATAAGAATATTTAAACTTCGTTTTCAAAAATTAAGCTATGCAGTAGTTATACTTGTAGCATTAATGTTGTTTTTTATGGTGTTTAATATCCTTCAAATGCCCGCCTAAACCAATGGTAAAACCCAAATGGTGACAGTCTGAAAATAAAGATACCGTGGGTTAATGCCACGGTATCTTTGAAAATTCCTAAAATCTGCAACTTTCCTTACAGACAAAATGAGAAAACCCTGAGAAAAAATGAACAATCGAGTATGTAAAAAACAAATGCGTTTAAATCAGTTCCAAACTGGAGAATACCTCCAAAACTCAATTAAAAGAACTACGCTTTCATTATAGACTTCCAGATAAATCAGTCCTCTTAATTGACGAAACAAATCTAGTGTTGAGAACTCAATCTGTCGATTAGAGGGTGGTTAGAAATTTATTAGAAATTCATTAGAATAATGAATTATTGCTGATTGTATCTTAGTTTTGCCACAAAAAATAAGGGAAATGGTCGAAACACATATCTTAATCGTTGAAGATGAATTACGATTAGCCGAAATCATTCAAAAGCAGCTACAAGAATCTGGATTTAAAGCAGATGTGGCCAATGATGGATATGTTGGGAAAAGGATGATAGAAAACTTCAATTACGATCTGGTCATTCTTGATATAAATCTACCCTTGATGAATGGATACGAACTATGCAAAGAGATCAGAAAAAAGAACAGCAAAATTCCAATCATCATGCTTACTGCCCTTGGAACGCCAGATAACAAACTAATTGGATTTGAAGCCGGTGCCGACGACTATGTACTTAAGCCTTTTGATTTTAGAGAGTTACATGCCAGAATAAATGTTTTCATTAAGAGAAAAAATATTACCGTACCCGAGTCGCGCAAATTAAATATTGCTGACTTCGAAATGGATTTGGACACAAAGACTGCCTCGCGGGCAGGTAAGAAAATTGATTTGACTTCGAAAGAATTTGCCTTAATGGAAACGTTTCTGTTAAATAAGGATAAGCTTTTGTCGCGCGAATTTATTATTGAGAAAGTCTGGGATCTGGACTTTGAAACAGGAACAAATATTATTGATGTGTACGTGAATTACTTACGAAAGAAAATCGACAAAGACTTTGAGCCTAAGATTATCCACACTAAATTTGGGTTTGGATTTTACTGCAGCGAAAAAGAGTTGTAATATGAACATTAAAACACGATTATCCTTTCAATTTACTTTTGTCGTAATCGGCATCCTGCTTTTCTTTTCAGTACTTGTATATTACTTTTCATACTCTAGTCAACGCTCAAAATTTAGGGAAATTCTGTTAGAGAAAGCCCAAAATACAGCCATTTTATTAATTAGTGTCGAAGGGATTGACTCCACCTTATTGAAGAAAATTCATCAAACTACAAGTTCTTTGGTCGAGGAAGAAATTGCACTTACCGATTCGGCTAACAACATCATATATAGCAACCGGACACATTATTTGTCGGAGAGAACCTTGCTCGAAAAATCATTTACATCGAGCCCGAACTATTTTGCAATCGGAGAAAAAGATGGCGTAAGCTACAATCATACCATCGAGAAAAAAGCCTATCACGTTTATGTTTTAGCCTATGATGATTCGCGCGCCGAAAATTTAATTGAGCTGAGAACCATTTTATTTTGGAGTATCCTCTTTAGTGTCTGGCTTTCCATTACAGCATCCTATTTTTTCTCCAAATTGGCTATAAAACCAATATCGAATATCATTTCACAGGTAAAAGAGATTAACTCGTCGAGGTTGAACAGCCGGTTAAACGAGGGGCGCCGAAGAGATGAGATCGAACAATTAGCCATTACCTTCAACCAAATGTTATCTGACCTCGAGTTGGTTTTTAAAAGTCAGGACGAATTTGTTTCGAATGCTTCACATGAATTAAGAACACCATTCGCCATCATGATTGCTGAATCAGATTATATTTTGGGGAAAGAACGAAACTCAGAGGAATACATTAAGCATATCTCTGGAATGGTTGAAGACCTCCGTAAACTCAATGCCTTGCTAAATAGTTTGCTCGAATTGGCACAATTAAATCGCAATATTCAGATATTCTTATCTCCAATCAGGATTGACGAACTGATTTTCAGCACAGTGCAAGAAATAAAAACGAAATATCCCGGAAGAAAAATTCTTCCAAAGATAGAGTACTCTGAAAATGAAAATGACCTGCTGATAACCGGCAATCAGGGATTACTTGAAATCGCTTTAAAAAATCTGATTGATAACGCATGTAAATTTTCTACGGAACAGGTAGAGATCAAACTTTTCATTTCCGAAGAAAGAATAATTGTCAAAATTATCGATCATGGTATTGGAATTCCGGCCGACGAAATCAACACTATTTTTAAACCTTTCAGAAGGGGAACCAATGTAAAATACATTGGAGGCTTTGGTGTTGGTCTTTCAATTGTTTCAAAAATTATTGAGCTGCACCGAGCCAAGATCAAAGTTTCGAGTAATGAAAATGACGGTACGTGTTTCGAAATTTTATTCAGAAAATAATTTCAATCGGGCTCTATTCTTTTTTCTTTTTATACTTCCAAATCAGGTAAGCAACAAACAACGCTCCGCAAGCCAGCAAGATATAAGAAAGTTCGTGCATATATTTATAAAGTAAATCTTGCTTTGTGTATAGATAGTAGCTAAGTGAAGCCAGAATAATATGCCAGATTGCTGAACCCATGGCAGTATAAAGAACAAACTGCTTAATATTCATCTTGGCAAGACCGGCCGGAATAGAAATTAAGTGTCTGATTCCGGGAATTAAACGACCAATAAATGTAGAACTTCTTCCATGTCGGTTAAAATATGATTCTGCATGTTCTACTTTAGCCTGATTCAGTAAGAACAATTTTCCAACTTTCGACTCTGCAAAACCATAAACAATAACCCGCCCGAGCCACCTTGCCATCACATAATTGAACATGGCTCCAATCACCGCTCCAAGAGTAGCAAACACCACAACAAGATAAACATTTAGCTCGCCTGTCTTTAATGCTTGCCAAATGGCTGGAGGAATAACCACCTCGGAAGGAAGCGGCACAAAAGAGCTTTCAATTGCCATCAGTAAAGTGATGGTAAAATAGTTCATATGGTTCATGTACCAGTCTGCCAATGATTGGAAATATTCGAGCATGGGATTTTGATTTATGTTGCGGTCAAAGATAATCGGACTAGTGAAAATAACAAACAAAGAAAAAGGGCTTTCCCACAAAATGAGAAAGCCCGCATATTTTCATGAACTTATCAACTATAACATTTTACGCTCAATCCACTTCTTCGCGTTCACAAACGCTTCCATCCATGGGGCAACCTCGTCAAATTTCCTTTCCTGAGGATAGAATGGCCAATGGTATGGTTTGAAAGCCCTCTCCAAATGCGGCATCATCACCAAATGGCGACCATCTTCTGAACAAAGCGACGCCACGTTGTAATCGGAACCATTCGGATTTCCCGGATAGGCTGCATTCGCGTATTTCATTGGAATCTGATAAGCAGATTCTTCCTGTGTTAAACTGAATTTTCCTTCGCCGTGAGCCACCCAAACTCCCAGTTTCATTCCTACCATCGACTCTAGCATCACCGACTTATTTGGAAGGATTTCGACACCAATAAAGCCAGATTCGAATTTATGTGATTCGTTGTGAAGCATCTTTGGTTTTTCGGCGCGATCCGGATAAACCAGTCCCAATTCAATCATCAACTGGCAACCGTTGCAAACACCTAAACTCAAGGTATCTTCACGTTTGTAGAAATTTTCAAGAGCCAATTTGGCAGCCTCATTGTATTTGAATGCTCCGGCCCATCCCTTTGCTGACCCCATTACATCAGAATTCGAGAAACCACCAACAAACACAATCATGTTAACGTCTTCCAGTGTTTCGCGACCAGCAATCAGATCGGTCATGTGCACGTCTTTCACATCCATTCCAGCCAGATACATCATGTAGGCCATTTCGCGGTCGCCATTTACCCCTTTTTCACGAATGATCGCGGCTTTGATTCCGCTTGGCTTCCGACGTTTCAGGTCGATTTCCAAATCAGCAGCTTTTCCTGAGAAGCCTTTGAAATCGTATTTCAGTTCGTTTTTCTTGTAACTTCCAAAACGCTCCAAAGCCTTTTCCTCACCCGATTGTTTCCGATCGAGTAAATAAGACGAAGTGAACCATAAATCACGCAGTGAATTCAGGTCAAAATTGAATTCATTTTCACCATTCTTCACTGTAAATGCGCGGCTTCCTGAAGGTTTTCCAATCAAGATAAGTCTAACTCCGGAAGCATTCAATTTAGCTTCAAAAGCAGCTGCATCGGCCACCTGAACAACGATTCCGGGGTTTTCGCCGAACAGCACTTTTACGCTATCCGATTCACCGATTCCGCTCAAATCAAGCTTCATTCCTGAATAGTTATCGGCAAAACACATTTCCAGAAGGGTGGTAATCAAACCTCCGGAAGAAATATCGTGTCCGGCCAAAATATTTTTGTCTTCAATGCAATCCTGAATCGCATTGAACGCAGCAGCAAAGTATTTGGAATCGGTAACTGTTGGCGCTTTGTTGCCCAATTTATTAATGATCTGCGAGAAAGCGCTTCCACCCAGGCAACGGTTCATTTTCGAGAAATCGACAAAATAGATGGACGTATTCGGGTCATTAATCAGCACCGGTTCAACCACTTTTTTAACATCCGAAACTTCTGCGGAAGCCGATATGATAACCGTTCCCGGCGAATAAACCACTCCGTCTTTGTATTTCTGGGTCATCGACATCGAATCTTTTCCGGTCGGAATATTGATTCCCAGTTCGCAAGCAAAATCGCTGGCGGCCTTTACTGCTTTGTAAATGCGGGCATTTTCGCCTTCATTTTTGGCTGGCCACATCCAGTTAGCGCTCAACGAAACGCCTTTCAGCTGATCGGAAAGCGGAGCAAAAACCAGGTTGGTCAACGATTCCGCAATTGAAAGTACCGAACCAGCTTCTGCATCAACCATGGCTGCAACTGGTGCATGTCCAATGGTAGTTGCCAATCCTTTTTCGCCCTGATAATCGAGGGTAATTACACCCACATTATTAAGCGGAAGTTGCAACTGTCCAACACACTGCTGTTTGGCAATACGTCCGGTTACCGAGCGGTCAACCTTATTGGTCAACCAGTCTTTACAGGCCACTGCTTCGAGCTGCAAAACATCTTCGAGATAATCTTCTATTTTAGACTGATCGTATTCCAGATCAGCAAATTTTTCATTGCGGGTAGTGTCTGTCAAAACCGTTTTTGGCGGTTTGCCAAACATGTACGACAATTGCCAATCGATTGGCTTTTCACCGGTTTTCGAGTTTTCGAAGGTAAACTGCATGTCACCGGTAGCCTCGCCAATCACATACATTGGTGCACGTTCACGGTCGGCAATACGCTGCAACAGCGGCACATCTTTTTCGTGCATCACCAGTCCCATACGTTCCTGCGATTCGTTGCCTATGATTTCCTTCTGCGAAAGCGTTGGGTCGCCAACCGGTAATTTCGAGGTGTCAATTTTGCCTCCGGTAGCTTCAACCAATTCCGACAAGCAGTTTAAGTGACCGCCAGCGCCGTGGTCGTGTACTGTTATAATCGGATTTTCAGACGATTCGCTTAACGCGCGAATAGCATTGTAAACACGTTTCTGCATTTCAGGATTAGCACGCTGAACAGCATTCAATTCGATGTGGTTTTCGAATTCGCCGGTTGCCACTGATGAAACAGCACCGCCACCCATTCCGATGCGGTAATTGTCGCCACCCAAAAGCACGACTTTGTCGCCTTTGGTGGGTTCGTCTTTCAGACTATCTTTTTTAGCGCCGAAACCTATACCTCCTGCGAGCATGATTACTTTATCGAAACCATATTTCCGGTCATTTTCAAAATGCTCAAAAGTCAATACCGAACCGGTAATAATCGGTTGTCCGAATTTATTCCCGAAGTCGCTTGCACCATTCGAGGCTTTGATCAAAATTTCTTCAGGAGTCTGATACAGCCAGTCGCGTTCTTCGGTGGCCTGTTCCCAACTGCGGGCATCTTCGGTACGTGGGTACGAAGTCATGTATACCGCAGTTCCGGCAATGGGCAAACTACCTTTTCCTCCGGCAATTCGGTCGCGGATTTCTCCACCAGTGCCGGTTGCAGCACCATTGAAAGGCTCAACTGTAGTTGGAAAATTATGTGTTTCGGCTTTTAGCGAAAGTACGGTTTCAATATCGGTAACTTCAAAAAAATCGGGTTTATCCTGGGTTTTTGGAGCGAACTGCTCAACAACTGGACCTTGAACAAAAGAGCAATTGTCTTTGTATGCCGAGATGATAAAATTCGGATTTTCCTGCGATGTTTTTTTGATCATCTGAAACAGCGACATCTCCTGCTCTACCCCATCGATTATAAACGTTCCGTTGAAAATTTTGTGGCGGCAATGTTCCGAGTTCACCTGTGAAAATCCGAAAACCTCACCATCAGTTAATTTCCGTCCTAATTTTTCTGAAACCGAATTCAGGTAGTCAATTTCTTCCTGACTTAAAGCCAAACCTTCCTGTTCGTTGTAAGTTGCAATATCTCCAATTTCCAGAATTGGTTCAGGCTTTTTATTGATGGTAAAAATCGTTTGATCCAAATTGTGGTACAAGGCCTTCAGCATCGGGTCAAATCCTGCTGATTGGTCGGCAACCTGAATATATTCCTCAATTCGCAGAATGCTCTGGATTCCCATATTTTGGGTGATTTCTACAGCATTGGTACTCCAGGGAGTCAGCATTTCTTTACGAGGACCAACAAACCAGCCGTTTAAAACTTCGCCGTCAAGCTTTTCAGCCTCGCCAAACAACCAAATCAACTTTGTAATATCTTCCTTATTAAGGCTTTGGACAGAATTTAAAGCAATAAATGTGTCTTGTGGAGTCTTAAAAAATAGAATCATTTTGGAATATTTAGGTAAAAATACGATTGGCAAATGCCTTAAAAAATTGAACGCGACAAAGATAAATATTTCAGGCTTAAAGCAGTTAAAAAAGTAAATAACAGGACAGTGTTAACAATTGGATAAAGGGAGAGGCAAAGTCATTTAAATAATGGTAAAAAGAGATAAATCTCAGCATTTAACTTTTGGCAAGAGGCACAAAATAACACATCTAAAAATCTATATATTTAGCTGTTTATCAACTCAAAAGACATTTCTTAACACTAATTTTACAAACCACTTCTTTTATCCAGAACTGTTTTAAATAAGGATTTTAGTCAGGGTCGTGTGGAAATTTAATATCTATATTTGCCCCCGATTTCAAAAGGCAAATCATTCAAAATCACATTATATGAAACAAATTAAATACGTATCTCCTCAAGAAGCAGTAAAAGTTGTTAAATCGGGCGACAGGGTTCACCTGAGTTCAGTTGCAGTGACTCCACATGCGTTGATCAGACCATTGGTCGATCGCGGAAGAAATGGAGAACTGTACGATGTTAAAATACAACACATCCACATTGAAGGTCAGGTTGACTATGCCAATCCTGAATTTGAAGGAATTTTCCAGGGCGAACAGTTTTTCGTGGCTGGTAATATGCGCAAACAGACTCAGGCTGGTTATGCTGACTACATCCCGGTATTTTTGAGCGAAACTCAGAAACTGATCCGCGAAGGATACCTGAAAGTGAATGTGGCTATGATTTTAGTTTCACCTCCTGACAAACATGGTTTTGTTTCATTGGGAACATCAGTTGATGCAACTTTAGCAGCAATACAATGCGCTGATACTGTTATTGCTGCTGTAAATCCAAATGTTCCGCGTTGCTGGGGAGATGCCATGATTCATGTGGACCAGATTGATATTTTTGTAGAGGATGATCTTCCTTTGTACGCTCATGGATTAGTGCCATTGACTGAAATTGAAGAAGCTATCGGTAAAAACGTTGCCGCATTGGTTGAAGATCGTGCCTGTTTGCAAATGGGTATCGGTGGTATTCCAAACGCAGTTTTGGCCCAGCTACATAACCATAAAGATCTTGGCGTTCACTCCGAAATGTTCTCGGATGGAATATTACCATTGGTTGAAAAAGGAATTGTTACCGGAAAATATAAAAATATTGATAAAGGTAAAATGGTAGCTTGCTTCCTGATGGGTTCACAAGCTCTTTACGACTTTGTTGATGATAACCCACGTGTTGCCATGATGGACGTTGAACATACCAACAACGTTGCCGTTATCCGCAAACTCGACAGAGTAACCGCGATTAATTCATGTCTTTCGATTGACATTACCGGTCAGGTTTGTGCCGACTCAATTGGAACCAAACATTATTCTGGAGTAGGCGGTCAAATCGACTTTATTCGTGGCGCAGGTCACTCAAAAGGAGGGAAACCAATTATTGCCTTACCATCAGTAACCGCAAAAGGAGTTTCAAAAATTACCCCAACCTTGATTGAAGGCTCAGGCGTTGTAAGTACCCGTGCCAACATTCACTGGGTAGTTACCGAAAATGGAGCAGTTAATCTTTACGGGAAAACACTTCAGGAACGCGCTCGTTTACTTACGTCAATTGCCCACCCTGACCATAGGGAAGCATTGGAAAAAGCAGCATTCGAACGTTTCGGTTCACATTTTCATTTTGTAAAAGATAGTAGTAGACTCTAATAAATAAAATCAAAAAAGGCAGGCCTCAAAATCTGCCTTTTTCTTTACAATTAGTTTACATTAGATCTGAACCTTTGATTTCTGAATAATCAACAAATCAATATAAATAACTCACAAACAACAATTTAATCCTAATCAATATTCACTGAATCAGTAAGTGTTGAAAAACACACAGGTCGATTTTCGAATATTTGAGCAATTGGTTTAAAAAGATATATTGCAGACGTACCTTTGCTGCGCTAAGATTTCAAGAGTAAATTATTCCTTATCATTTAATTAATTACACAAATGGAAATAACACATATCGAACACATTGGAATAGCTGTAACCAATCTGGAAGAAGCCATTCCTTATTATGAAAATGTTTTGGGCCTGAAATGTTATGCCGTTGAAGAGGTGGCTGATCAGAAGGTAAAAACAGCCTTTTTCAAGGTTGGGCAAACCAAAATTGAACTTTTGGAATCGACCGATCCGGAAGGCCCAATTGGTAAATTCATTGAGAAAAAAGGCCCGGGTGTACACCACCTTGCTTTTGCTGTTGAAAACGTAAACGAGGCTCTTGCTGATGTTGCTTCCAATGGCGTTCAGCTAATCGACAAAACAAGCCGTAAAGGTGCTGAAGGTTTAAACATCGGATTTCTTCACCCCAAATCGACACTGGGCGTATTAACCGAACTTTGCTCTGACAAATAATCAACTTATCTATCAATACATCCTATGAACAACCAAGACAAAATAAAAAAACTAATTGACCTACGCGTTGAAGCAAAACTCGGAGGTGGAGAAAAAAGAATTGAAGCACAACATGCAAAAGGCAAAATGACTGCCCGCGAGCGTATTACCTTGTTATTAGACGAAGGTAGCTTTGAAGAATACGACATGTTTGTGACTCACCGCTGTGACAATTTCGGTATGGAAAAAACGAAATTTATGGGCGATGGAGTAGTAACCGGCCAGGGTACCATAGACGGACGTGTTGTGTACATTTATGCACAAGACTTTACCGTATTCGGAGGTTCATTGTCTGAAACTTATGCACTTAAAATTTGCAAAGTGATGGATATGGCTATGAAAGTTGGTGCTCCGGTTATCGGAATCAACGACTCAGGTGGCGCTCGTATTCAGGAAGGTGTGACCGCATTGGCTGGTTATGCTGAAATTTTTGAGCGTAACATCATGGCTTCAGGAGTTATCCCGCAGATCTCTGCTATTTTTGGTCCATGTGCCGGGGGTGCAGTGTATTCACCTGCCTTGACTGATTTTATCATCATGAGCAAAAATACCAGTTACATGTTTGTTACCGGACCCAAAGTGGTAAAAACAGTAACCGGCGAAGTAGTAACTGACGAACAACTGGGTGGTGCTTCAGTTCACGGCTCAAAATCTGGTGTTACCCATTTTGTAGCTGAAGACGAAGAAGAGGGTATTCTTTTGATTCGCAAAATGCTGAGCTATATGCCACAGAATAATCTGGAAGATGCTCCATTGGCAGCCTGTGATGATCCGATCGATCGTTTGGAAGATTCGTTAAACACTGTAATTCCAGACAATCCGAACAAGCCTTATGATGTAAAGGATGTTATTCACTCGATTGTTGATTACAACGAATTCCTTGAAGTACACCGCAACTATGCACAAAATATTGTTGTAGGCTTTGCCCGTTTCAACGGAACTTCTGTAGGTATTGTGGCAAATCAACCTTGCTATCTTGCAGGTGTGCTTGATATTAACGCTTCGCGTAAAGCTGCCCGTTTCGTTCGTTTCTGCGATGCATTCAATATCCCACTGGTAACCTTGGTTGATGTACCTGGATTCCTTCCCGGAACTGCTCAGGAATATGGCGGTATCATTTCTCATGGTGCTAAATTGTTGTTCGCTTATGGCGAAGCTACAGTTCCAAAAGTTACTGTTATCCTTCGTAAATCATACGGTGGTGCTTATTGCGTAATGAGTTCGAAACACCTGCGTGGCGATATTAACTACTCATGGCCAACCGGCGAAATTGCAGTAATGGGTCCAAAAGGCGCCATTGAGGTTTTAAAAGGAAAGAAAATTGCCGAGATTGAAAATGAGGCAGAACGTAACGCTTATATTGAATCGCAAGAGGAAGATTACAAAGAAAAATTCGCCAACCCATACAAGGCAGCCCAATATGGTTACATCGATGATATTATTGAACCACGAAACACCCGTTTCCGGGTTATTCGCGCCCTTCAGGCTTTAGCTACCAAAAAAGATGTGATGCCTGCCAGAAAACATACCAATATTCCTTTATAATCAACGATCATGCAAAAAAGAATTAAACACTTTTTACACGGAATTGCCGTTCTGCTTTTGATCGTTTCAGGAATTGGTTCTGCAAATGCACAATCGGTTTTTGATCTTAGGTTTAATGAAATTCTGGTATTGAATGATTCAAGTACTGTTGACGACTATGGTCAACATAGTTCATGGATCGAAATCTATAATTCAGCCTATAACTCAGTCAATCTTGGTGGTTGTTACTTAACTGACGACTTAAGTAATCCAACCAAATTTCTGATCCCAAAAGGTAATCCCAAAACCGTTGTACCATACAATCAGTTTATTGTATTTTACGCTGACAGTCAACCAACAAAAGGGATATTTCACTTAAATTTTAATCTAAGAAATGCAAAAACAATCGCTCTTTTTGATCCAAGTGGAACAAAAAAGATTGATCAATTAGATATTCCTCAGACTCAACAAGTGAATATTACTTATGGTAAAAAGATCGAATCAGCACAGGAATGGGATTTCCTCGCATTAACCACTCCCGGCGCAACAAACGATCCCAGCCCCAGAATAACTGAAGGAGAAAAATTTGTTAAGATGGATCCATATGGAATTGGAATGACCATGATTGCTATGTTTGTGGTGTTCTCAGCGCTGGCTATTCTTTACATCATTTACAAAAATCTGGGTCGCTTCTTTATCAGGAGAGGTGTCGCCGCAAGTAAACCTTCATCAGGAGAAACAAAAACTGAACCTAAACAAGACGAAGACGGAATGTCCGGTGAAGTAAATGCTGCAATTGCTATGGCACTTTACTTATATCAAAACGAAACTCATGATTATGAGAATACCGTTCTAACAATTAATAAGGTATCGAGAAATTATTCTCCATGGAGTTCTAAAATTTATACGTTAAGAAAATTACCGCGTTAATAACCAAATGATATGAAAAAATTCAAATTAACCATAAATGGAAATCAGTATGAGACTGAAATCCTATCAGTTGAAGATAACATTGCCGAAGTTGAAGTAAACGGAACTTTGTATAAAGTTGAAGTTGACAAAACCATGAAAGCCGTTAAAACTCCGAAACTGGTTCGTCAAACAGTCGTTCCTTCGACAGACAGCCATCCATCAGTAGCAAAAACAAGCAGTCCTTCAGCACCCAAAGGCACCGGCAGTATTCATTCTCCGCTACCAGGTGTAATATTGGAAATGTTTGTACGTGAAGGTGATATAGTTAAGATGGGACAAAAACTTCTGATGCTTGAAGCGATGAAAATGGAAAACAACATTGAAGCCGACAAAGCCGGAAAAGTTGTTTCCATTCTTAAACACAAAGGTGACAATGTGATGGAAGGTGATGTGTTAATAATAATAGGAGAATAAGATATGGGTACTTTTTTTGATTTTATTAGTGACCATTTAATGCAATTTTTGCAATTTACTGCTTTTGCAAACATGACTATTGGTCATGTTATCATGATCAGTATTGGCTTGTATTTCATATACCTGGCCATTGCAAAAGAATTTGAGCCCATGCTACTAGTTCCAATTGGATTTGGGATTTTGGTGGGTAACGTTGCTTTCGCTCCCGGCTATCAGATTGGCATTTATGAAACAGGAAGTGTTCTTAACTATCTGTACTTTGGAGTATTGAACGGAATTTATCCGCCATTGATCTTTCTCGGAATTGGAGCTATGACAGACTTTTCTGCTTTGATTTCGAACCCGAAACTGATCCTGATCGGCGCTGCTGCACAGTTAGGTATTTTTGGTGCTTATAGTATTGCTCTTGCACTTGGCTACTCCTCGGCTGAAGCAGGTGCTATTGGAATCATTGGTGGTGCCGATGGTCCGACTGCGATCTTCCTTGCTTCCAAACTAGCTCCTGAATTGCTTGGTGCAATTGCCATTTCAGCATATTCCTATATGGCTCTTGTTCCGGTTATTCAACCTCCTGTAATGAGATTGCTGACTACACACAAAGAACGCTTAATCCGCATGAAACCTCCACGCGTAGTTTCAAGAATTGAAAAAGTAATCTTTGCGATCGCGGGTATGTTGCTTACAACTTTCATCGTCCCCAGTGGTATGCCACTGTTAGGTATGCTTTTCTTCGGAAACCTGTTGCGCGAAAGTGGTGTAACCAAACGGTTGGCTGATACTGCAAAAGGCCCAATGATTGATGTGGTTACCATTCTGATCGGATTGACCGTAGGAGCCTCAACTCAGGCTACAACATTTCTGACACTGAAATCAGTAGGTATTTTTGCTTTGGGTGCAGCATCATTCGTAATTGCTACTTTCGGTGGGGTAATGTTTGTTAAAATCATCAACCTATTCCTGAAAGAAGGAAACAAGATGAATCCGCTGATCGGAAATGCAGGAGTTTCTGCAGTGCCCGATAGTGCCCGTGTTTCGCAGGTTGTAGGTTTGGAATACGATAAAACCAATCATCTATTGATGCACGCTATGGGACCTAATGTTGCCGGCGTTATTGGTTCTGCTGTTGCCGCTGGGGTATTGTTAAGTTTCCTTGCTTAAGGATATTTATTCTATAATTTGTAAAAGAGGTTGCCAGTATTGGCAACCTCTTTTTGTTTACAACTACCTATGATAAAACACTAAATATTTAGGAATGGAATACAGACTGTAACTTTAGTTCCTTTATGCAGCTGAGATTCAACAGCAATTGTTCCCCGGTGTATCTGGATAATTTTCTCTGTAAGAGAAAGTCCGAGGCCGTTTCCGGTAATATTTTTGACATTCTTTGACCTAAAAAAAGGATGAAATATTTTTTCCATATCTGCAGTATCTATTCCCATTCCATTATCAATAAATTCTGTAACAATGTATTTTCCTCTGGCGGATAAAAATACGTCGACCGATTTATCCGGAGAAAACTTACAGGCATTATCCATCAGATTTATCATTGCTGTTTTAAGCAAATGTTGGTTGCCAAAAACGGTCAACTCCTTTTCATCTTCAATCGGTTCGCTAAATTTTATAGCAACTTTGTAGTCCTTTTTCCGTTCAATCAACTCCGCTCTGGTTTCCCATAAAATTTCATCAATTCGTAAATCATGAAGCGCAATTGCAGAAATGTCGGAACTTGCCTTGGCCAGATCAAGTAATCCGTTTGAAAGTGCATTCAGGTTTTTAATGTCTTCGAGTACAGATTCCAAAATGGTCACGTATTCTTCATTTGTCCTTGGTTTCATAAGCGAAACTTCGATCTGTCCGGTAATGGAAGTTAGCGGCGTTCGCAATTCGTGCGATGCGTTGGAGACAAAGCTTCTTTGCATTTCAAAAGCCGATTCCAGGCGCTCAAGCATTTGATTAAAAGTGATGGCAAGTTGTGCAATTTCATCGGTTCCATTTCCTTCATTTACACGCATATTTAAACTGGAAATGGTAATCTTATCTACCTGTTTTACCACATTCGACATGGGTTTAAGCGCTTTGGTCGCATAAATTCTGCCAACAAAAATCGTAGATCCAATGCTGATAAAAAACCCAACGAGTATAATCCATGCCAGGTTCCGGAGTTTGCTTCTCCCGTAATTATCGAATGCAGATGCAATTACAACAAAATGATCAGACCCAAGCGTAAAAATGAGTCCGATTGCCTCATTTTTGTCCTCATGGTAACGGATACTTTTCGATAACCTTATTTGATCAAGCCGTGTTTTTGAAATAGGATCGGAATCGCTGTCCAAACTATTATATATCTGACGATTTGTATTGTCATAGATCAATACCTTTTCTTCATAAAGTGCATTGAGACTATTTCTATCAATGATCTTCATTAAATTATAATCCACTTCCTTTACTTCGATTAATAGCTTGGCGGTAGTCAAGGCTTTTTTTTCCAATCTGGAATAAAATTCAGCTTCACGGTAACTTGCTGAGAAATAATAAATAATAAAAGAAAAGAGCAGAAGAATGAACGTAACGATATATGTAAATTGAAAAGTAAGGCGAGTGCGTATATTAAGTTTCATTTTTCAAGCTTTTATAATGTAGCCAACTCCTGTCTGAGTATGAATAAGTTTTTGAGTAAAATCTTTATCAATTTTCTTACGAAGAAAATTCACATACACATCAATAATGTTTGTTCCCGTATCGAAATTGATATCCCAAACCTTCTCTGCAATATCTGCTCTGGACAAAACTTTACCCTTATTTTGCAGCAAATACACCAAAAGCGCAAATTCCTTTTGAGTAAGATCAATCCTTCTTTCGCCACGATTAACTTCATAGGTATTCAGGTTAACCTCAAGATCAAGCAATTTCAGAACATTGTCTTCGGTTTCAGCAATAGCAATTCTTTTTAAAAGCGAACGGATGCGTGCCAGTAATTCACGAAACTCGAAAGGTTTTACAAGGTAATCATCAGCTCCTGAATCAAATCCTGAAAGTTTATCTTCTGTAGTTCCCAAGGCAGTCAGCATAATGATGGGGATTTTCTGGTTCGTGTATCGTATTTCACGACACAATTCAAATCCATTTTTGTAAGGAAGGTTCAGATCGAGAATGATCAAATCATAATTTTCAGCATCGAACATTCTTTTTCCCATCAAACCATCGTAAGCAATTTCACAAGAATAGCCGTTTTCCTCAAGGCCGAGCTTGACAAATGAAGCCACTTTTATTTCGTCTTCCACAACAAGTATTCTGATATTCTCTTGACTCATGTCAATAAGATTAGTTCAAACATTTTATTCCATTTACACACTGGAGATTCAGTAGGTTGTATATCACGAATCTAAGATACGATTTGAAGCAGAGCTTATGGACTTAAATTTCAATTTTAATCGTTCTTTAATCTACCGCCTTGAATACAAGAGTAAATTTGAATTGAATATAAATAAAACAGACATCATGAAAAAAGGAAGGTTTATGGAGAAATATGGCATGTGGCTTTTTGTTGGAGGTCTTGTGGTCATTTTCGTAATATTAAAACTCATAGGATTTCCGGAAATCTTAAGCCAATAGAATATTAATGCATGAATTGAACTTGTATGGTTTTCATTTTGGGATACCGTGGGTTTTTACTCATGGTATCTTTTTTAGTAAACTATGGTAATCTTCTTCTCTTTAAACTATTTGATGAATCAGTAATAGTTGAATTCTATCAAATATTAAGTTCTGAAAAAGGATAGAATCGCGAAACCATTTGTATTGGATATTGTTTTGCTTGAATTAATTGTTGTTTTATAGCTTTTAAGATTATTTGTATTTAAAACTTAATCAATTTAGCAACAGCCATTTACTGGCACTAAATTACTGAATACCGATTTAGAGTTGCTGTTTTCTTTAATCACCTTATACGTAAATATATGTTCTATCTAATTCTGATCATCTTCATACTGGGATATTTAGCCATTGCACTGGAACATCCCCTGAAAATTGATAAAGCTGCAACAGCTTTAATCATTGGAGTTTTAACATGGACTGTATATATTCTCAATGCAGAAAGCCTTTTGCAGCTCGGGTTTAGTCCTTCATGGCACGAGTTTGTCAGTCAGGCACAAAGTATAACCGACCATATAAAGCCAACTATTTCCGATTCACAATGGATAAATTCGGAGTGGGCCGAAAAAATTAATGTTTTAACACATCCGTATCACTTTGTTGTTGAAGAACTGGAGCATCATTTGATTGAAATAGCCGAGATTCTGTTTTTTCTTCTTGGAGCAATGACTATTGTTGAAATTATTGACCAGCATGAAGGATTTAAAGTGATTACAGATCGAATTACAACCACTCATAAAGTAAAACTGCTCTGGATAATTGTAGGTATTACCTTTTTCATGTCGGCTGTACTTGATAATTTGACTACCACCATAGTAATGGTTGCCTTGCTTAAAAAGCTGATCAACGACAAGAAAACACGGTGGTTCTTTGTGTCGATGGTGGTTTTGGCTGCAAACTCCGGGGGAGCCTGGTCGCCGATTGGAGATGTAACAACTATCATGTTGTGGATAGGTGGACAAGTCACCGCATTTTCAATCATTGCCAAAGTGATTCTGCCCAGCATGGTCAGCATTTTAGTTCCCCTTACAATCATTTCATTTTTCATGAAAGGCAGCGTCGAAAGACCAAAGAATTTTGGAAATGAATCAGCATTCACCAGCTTTGGCGAACAGATGACTGTATTTATTATCGGAGTCGGACTATTACTATTTGTCCCTGTATTTAAAACCGTCACTCATTTACCACCTTTTATGGGAATGTTGTTTGGATTGGGAGCACTTTGGATAGTCACCGAAATTATGCATAGAAAAAAACCACTTCAGGTTAGCGGAAAGCTAAAAGTGTATCACATCATACAAAATGTAGATACATCTACGGTCCTGTTCTTTTTGGGAATCTTATCCGCAGTGGCCTGTCTGCAATCAGTCGGTCATCTCAACATTATGGCAGGCTGGTTAAACGATAAGCTCGGAAATGTTTATGCCATTAACATGGCAATAGGCGTTCTGTCTTCAATCGTGGACAATGTGCCGCTGGTTGCCGGTGCAATGGGAATGTATGATATTGCCCTACCTGGAGCAACTGGCTATGAAGCCATGTTTGTTCAGGACGGTACCTTCTGGGAATTACTGGCATATTGTGCCGGAACTGGCGGAAGCATCCTGATTATTGGCTCAGCTGCAGGTGTTGCTGCTATGGGCATCGAAAAAATTGACTTTATATGGTATATGAAAAAGATTAGTTTACTGGCGCTCGCAGGTTATTTTTCCGGAATCGCTACTTTCTATTTGATGTTTGGATAATCAAGGTCGAAACAAACGGACAACCTATTTTTATCTCGACTTCGAAAATCGGCATAGTATAACGTATATTATTCCACTGACAGGGTTTTGAACCCTGCCAGTGGATTTTTTTTTGTTAATTGCTGCCAAAATCAGGTTAAAAAAATTACAAGAATATTTTTTAATCTCACCATGATATTCAAACGACAGTCATCATTTAGGTTAAAAAAAACATTGCTTACTTTTTCAACACATTTCCAATGTTAAATGAACATTAACAAGCCCACCAGATAAGGATAGTCCCCATCTGTAATGCCTAAATTTGCAGGGTATTTATTCAGCAAGTGATGAAGTTTTTTGTCCTTTTTGTTGGGCTGTTAAGTTTGCTTTTTTTCAATCAAGGAGAAATCAAAAACGGATCGAATTATCGCCATTTTTCGATAACTGATGAAAATTGTCGTTTCGAATCTGGACATGCTGATAGCATCTGGAATTTTGAAAAGAATGAAAGCAACATATTCGAATTAAGTAATAAAAAGTTATCGGAAAACAAAAAGAGATTGACCGGTAACGAGTACAGTATTTCGAATAAAACTGCAAAGAATTACTCAAAAATAGCAGGTCTTCTACCTATTCTGAATTCAAAGACAAACCTTTTTCTTATATACCAATTTTCGCTATCGCTTTGGCAGGTTTTTCTTCAATGATAAGTGCGAATTAAATTCAAACAGCTAGTTTCCACTAACTGCTCATTTCCCCCAAACACTTTGATTATTAACATCAATTGAATCATAACAGGAGATCCTATCTGGGGTCATCCAGTACAAATTTTATATCTAAAATCATGAATGCAAGTTATTTTGTTTTAGTTGCGGCGCTTCTGGCGTTTGCTACAGGTTTTTTTGTTGCCGCCATCATTTGGAGCATCAGATGGTTTTTAACACCGCGCGAAGAACGGGTTGTTTCATCAAAATCAGTCCATTTGTTACACATTTTTTCGAAAAACGAACTCCACAATACTCTTGGAGTTGCAGTAGGTAGTAACAAATCGGGGTTAATGAATAATGACTCAGTTAGTAACATGGAACTATATCGGTATTACCATGGAAAAAATTGATTTTGGAACCTTATTCCCAGGAATAGGAACTTTATTCACTGGGGGAATTGATGTGCTCCTGGCAAGGATCGCTTTAATTGCCCTTGGTTTATTTCTGGTCTACCTGGGGAAAAAGAAAATTCTGGAGCCCTTACTCATGATTCCTATGGGACTTGGTATGGCAACAATTAATGCAGCAGTAATGGTATTGCCCGGAGGCAAACAAGGCAACCTGTTTGTCGATCCGTTGATTACCGATACCAATGAACTATTTAATATTTTGCAAATCGACTGGCTGCAACCCATTTATACATTCACCTTTTCAAATGGACTAATAGCCTGTTGCATATTCATGGGAATTGGTGTTTTACTTGATGTTGGGTATATGCTTCGTCGCCCGTTCCTTAGTATCTTTTTGGCATTATTCGCCGAAATGGGGACATTTTTGGTAGTTCCGATTGCATCAGCTATGGGAATGAGTCTGAACGACAGTGCCTCGATCGCAATGGTTGGTGGCGCTGATGGCCCGATGGTTTTATTCACATCAATGATTCTTTCCAAAGATCTTTTCGTACCCATCACCATTGTGGCATACCTATATCTTGGATTCACCTATGGCGGATATCCATACCTGATTAAACTATTGGTACCAAAACATATTCGGGGAATTCAGCCTCCACCTCCCAAGCAGGTGAATAAAATCAGTTCGTCGCAGAAACTCACCTTTGCAGTTGTGATGTGCGTCATTCTGTGTTTGTTGTTCCCGGTTGCTGCCCCGCTTTTCTTTTCATTGTTTATTGGTGTAGCCGTGCGCGAAGCTGATATTACACCAGTAGTCGACTTTATTAAAGGTCCACTACTGTATGGATCAACTTTCTTTTTAGGTCTTTTACTCGGAATTTTGTGTGAGGCGCATCTTATACTTAACCCAAAAATTCTTCCTTTACTTCTGCTTGGTATTCTCGCTTTGCTATTGTCAGGTATTGGAGGATTATTAGGGGGATACATTGTGTATTGGTGGACAGGTGGTAAATTTAATCCGGTAATTGGTATTGCCGGAGTTAGTTGTGTGCCGAGTACTGCCAAAGTAGCCCAAAAAGCTGTTAGCGAAGTTAATCCAAAGGCTATTATCCTTCAGGATGCTTTAGGTGCAAACATTTCAGGAGTAATAACTACTGCTATAATTACCGGGCTGTACGTAACTTTAATCCCCTATTTCTTAAAGTAAATAAGGTAAAGTGAATCTTGTCAATTCACGAAGTATTGATAGATAGTTCAAGCGGTGGATTCCTTAAACGAAGGGATTCACCGCTTTTCGTTATTATCCAAATCCATTGCAGTTGTGAACTGCGAAAATGATCGATTAAAATGCCATTACAATTTATTAACAAAGGGTCACAATTTCTTTAACATCATTTAAGAATTAATTTACCTGAATATCAATACCGGAGGCTATCTTTGTAATACATTTTTTTTCATAAGTTTAGGTTTAGTTAGGTTAGTTAGT
>JAFLKN010000032.1 GCA_019163175.1 Prolixibacteraceae bacterium
TTTGTTCGTGCGATCATGCCGTAGAAACCTGGGATGCATTGAAAACTTGCATGGATCGGATGGCGAAAGGCGAGAAACTTCGCTTTCTCATTGGTACCGGTCATCCCGGTGCAACTTGTCAGGGCGCCGCTTTTGAATATGCACTTAATGTGGCTCACCAGATTAAAGCACGCTGTCTTCAGGATAAAGCTGAGATTACCTGGATTTCGAATGAATATGAATTGGGTGATTTCGGAATGGGCGGCGCTTTTATTAAACGTGGTGGTTATGTGACACCTACCAAAGTTTTCAGCGAATCTATTTTTGCTGAATACGGTATTCGCTGGATCAAACGTGCAGGAGTAACCAAAATTGAAGAAGGAATCGCGCACTACGAAACATTGGATGGTGAAATGAAAACCGCAGCCTTCGATTTTGCCATGTTAATTCCTGCATTTGCCGGAGCCGGAATGAAAGCATATAACAAAGCTGGCGAGGACATCACATCACAATTATTTGCACCAAGCGGTTTTATGAAAGTTGACGCTGATTATTCAGGAAAGGCATTCGAAGACTGGTCGGTTGAGGATTGGCCATCGACCTATCAAAGTCCTGCCTATCCGAATATTTTTGCTCCCGGAATTGCATTTGCTCCGCCTCATCAGATTTCAAAACCAATGAAAAGTCCGAATGGGACACTGATTACCCCGGCACCTCCACGCACCGGAATGCCTTCAGGAGTAATAGGTAAAATTGTGGCATTAAATATAGTTGAGCAGATTAAGACAGGTCGGACTGATTTTAAACATAAAGCCTCAATGGGCAAAATGGGAGCCGCTTGCGTGGTTTCGGCCGGATATGGCATGTTAAAAGGCAATGCCGCGACCATGACTGTATTTCCGATTGTACCCGACTGGGAAAAATACCCGCAATGGGGACGCGACCTCAATTATACGGTTGGCGAGGCCGGATTGGCCGGGCACTGGATAAAGATTGTTTTGCATTATATGTTCATTCACAAAGCCAAAGGCTATCCGTTCTGGTGGCTAATTCCGGAATAAACCTGATAATCTGATTTCATAAACACTCAAAATATTAATAAGATGGCAAAAAATATTGTACGCGGCTATTACGACGAATCGTATCCGCCACTACCAACCCGGTCGACCAAATTCTTACGCGGAAACATCATCTGGCAAGCCTTTCGTTTCGTAGTTCTTAATCTGAAGATTATGCGAATTATTGTTGGCGGGCATTCCTGAAAAGTGGAGTAACTCATTTTACACGATAAAAACCGTTTTATAATTCGTAAGACGGTTTTTGTTATTTAATAGAACGATCCGGAAACCGCAATTCACAAAAAGTAATGCTATAGCAGAATGATATAGAAATGAGTTACTTTTAGACAATTCGAAATTTAATAAAATGAATAAACTTCTTTTCATTCTCCTACTCGCATTTTCAGTAACCCAACTTAAAGCTCAGCAAACGATTTCACTTGGTGTAGGAGGTTACGAAAATTACAATTTAGCCTTCACGCAAAAATGGGGCTGGAATAGTTACCAAATAGGATTCGGATTAAAGCCACCATTCAAACTCGTTACCAGCAATTATACTCTTTCACTTGCTGTATTTTGGGACAAAACGGGTAAGTTTACCGGCCCCGGGTGGCCTATTTATTTAGTAAACAGGTTTACGTTTTGGGAAAAAGACAATGATTATTACAACTGGAAAGTATTAACTTCAGGAATAGGCATTGGAGGTAAAATATTTGTATTTAAAAAAACAGGAATTTACTACGAAGTAGCGCCAACGGTGTCCTTTGTAACGAATTATGAACGGAAAACATTTGAGAAAATAGGGTGGCCCAAATTGTTTAACCTGAATTATGGAGTAGGCATATTTAAACAATTTTGATGCGCTGGATATTCATTTTCATTACCGCATTGGCATTTAGCGCTTGTAAGAAAGGCGATACATTTCCAGATGTTCCAATAGTTATTGAAGATACCCGCGTTCTGGCACATCGGGGAGGTGGCACTTTTAGCGGAACTCCAAACACATTTGAAGCTGTAGTCTATGGATTCGAACACTACGATGGTGTTGAAGTGGATATACAAATGAGCTCCAACAATACGATTTGGGTTTCGCATGACGCCTATATAGAGGGTTGTAATTCGTGGGTAGGTGGTTGCTTTAATACTGTTTCGGATGACGAAATTGCACGAATTGATTCGTGCTCGGGATATGCGCACAAATATACCCGGCTTGATGAAGTCCTGGATTATATGCAGAAGCATTACCCTGAGAAACGCATTTCGCTTGATGTCAAATTCTTTGATGGTTGCAGCCCTTCGTTGTTCGATATTAATGCGATGTATAAATATTATCATGCCGAGTTTCTCCAAATTACCGCCATGCTCCAAAAGTATGATTTGGTTGACCAAACGCTTATTGAATCAGAAATAACTCAATTTCTTGACTTGTTCGTAGAAACCAATCGGGACTATCACGAGTATTTATCCATATTCGACGATTTTGACAAAGGTGCGGTTACGGCCCTTCAGAAAAAATACGATGGTATTTCTTACAAAAACGACTTTACCAACTCAATCACAGCCGACCATATTAATTTAGTTCACCAAAAAGGGCTTCGGATTCAGGTTTGGACAACCGCTGACAGCATTCAACTGGCAGATATTAAAAAGATTAATCCGGATTATATCCAGTCGGAAGTATTTCAATAGGGTGAATTTTCTTTGAACTTTGGATAAGAAAATCGTAATTTTTTGAGGAGAAATACCTCTTTACTGAATTCCTCATTGATAGAAAAGCGAAATGGAGCCAAGGACAGTTATAATTCCACAATTATTTTCTGCGTAGCTTTTTCGTCTTTGGATTCAATGGTCACAAAATAAACGCCTCCATTCGCAAGGTTTTTAATCTTTCGGGTCAAGGTATTTTCACCCGAATTCAGATTTTTCAGAACCGATTTTTCCAGTATTTTCCCATTCATGTCGGAAATCATGAGCTTAACTTCAGCCGGGGTTTCAAGATTGAATTTCAGGATAAATTTTCCATCGTTGATATTTGGCAGAACCTGAAGCTGCAGTTTTCCAGTACTTTGACCATTCATTTCGTCATTGCCAAGCGGTATGTTTTTCAGGATAGAAACCTTGTAGATTTCATTGCTGGCGCTACTTTGCGAGCCGTCGTTAGTCCAGAAAACATTGGGGGCCGAGCTGTTTATTCCACCATAAATGTATCCGATTAATTTGGTATCCGCCGTAATTTCATCCAGTTTTATTACTTCATTGTTATATTGAGGCAAGCCTTCCTTCCGGATAAATTCTGACCCTGCACCCAAAAGAGCCGGCATCTCAATTGGTAATTTATATTCAGCCATCTTTCCTGATTGGTCTCTGGTAACCCGGGCAATGGTTTTCACAAAAGGGACATTGTTATTCTGAACCAATATTCCGGTACTATCGGAGTATTGCGCGATACCGCCAAAAAACAAGTTGTGCATTTCGTTGGTGCGGGAGCTGAATAGAGGAATATGGGCGCAGTGATAATGGTTGTAATATTGAAGGAAATCCTTAATTACTGAATATCCCGTACTGTCGATATTGACACAATTTAGAAAGGGTAAATCTGCGTCAATCTGGAAAACACCTGAAAAGGCGGTTAATCCTTCCCGCCCGTCAGGCATGATTTGCGGAATCACGTTAAAATCGCGACGGTGCAGGTTTGCCGTATCGATGTGCGAAGTCAAATGTGCTACGTTTATTGCAGTTCCATCATCCTGAATGGTAAATTTGCGGATCGAATTGGTATATTCCTGTGTAAAGGTTGGATTGTTCATCGGGTTGTATCTTCCCGTAAAACGTTGGCCTCCGGTGAGATAATAGGTGTCGTAAATCATATTCAGATAACCTCCGGTAACAGCAAGCCGCTCATCTTTTATCTGCCTGAAATATCCGGTAAATGAAGTTTCGTTCACGATAGCCTGAATAACTTCAGGAACATTTATTGCCGTGAGAAATGGATAAGTAATGTGGTCGTCTGTGGTTTTACTGTATCCATATCCTCCAATAATATACAGGTAATCACCATTCTGATAAAATTCCATGTTGGTGGAGCTTAGTTGCTCCTGAATAGAAGCAGGCAATGAGCTTAAAGGTGCAGTCCATTTTTTCAGCAAAACCGGATCAACTACTATCAGTTGATTGTTTTGCCCTGCTTCGTCAAATGTCGCCCACGGTTGCCGACGATGCAAACCATCTAACCGTCCTCCAATAATTAACCATTTACCCTCACTTTGTCCATAAGCATAAGTTTGCAAGCCACCCAATTCGTTGATATGTAGTGATTCAAGCTTAATTTGAAAAGGTGCTGTTTGCGCTTTTCCATGTATATTGAAAGCCAGCAGGAGAAAAATAGGGACTATTTTCATGATCAGAATAATTTGGGTGAAAGTAGAAGGGTTAATTAATTGCTGTATATTTTAGTTTTAGCAAACCTCAAACTTACTTTTTCATACGTCCAGGTCGTTCCTATAGTTATCAGGAAAATTGCTGCAAACCAATACCCATATACCGAAAGTTCTTTCGTCTGATAAATAGCAGTGGCGATGTTCCCAATAATGAGCCATTGGATGATGTAAAATGCCGTGATGTTTTTGCCGAGCCACCGCAGAAAAACGATAACCGGGAAATCGCTGAATTTTTGAACCACAAACCATAGCAGCAATACCCACAATATATCAACTCCGATTGTCCACAGGAAAAACAGGAATGTGTGGTGATAATATTCGGAAAGGTTGATCGTGGTTTCAATGCCAAACCGCGAAGATAAAACTACCAGAATAAGTGTGAAGGCAATAAACACAATGGAAACGACTTTCTGCTTTTGAATAAATTCCCTGATCTGAGGCTCTATCTTCTGAAATAAAAAACCAATTAATGGATAAGCCATCCAGGGGAAAAGCGGAAAATACGACCAGGAATATTCGCCTCCGATAAAAGGCAAAATGTAATTCCGTTCGGTTACCATTAATATCTCATTGAAATACGATGTTGAGCCGCTGACGAACAGAATCAAGGCGATAGCAACCCATTGTTGTCCGTACTTTAATGTTTTCAGAACTGAAAGGATAATGATGCTCATGCCAGCCAGATAGAATATGTCGACTCCAAAAATTGCCTGAAGTGGATCGAACTTCCAGCCTTCGGTCCAGATTTTCAGGAGCAAATGAAAATTCAAACCAATATTCAGGAAAATGCCGAGTATAAAAATCAACGCTCCCCGGAGCATATTCTGAGCAGCGCTTTTTTTGCTCATCGCCACGAAATAACCCATTATTATCATGAATAACGGGACAGCAACCGGTCCGCCCAAAACCAACAATATTTTCGCGAACAGGCTTTCCCTTCCGGAATAATCAATAAATTTTTCAAGGATATGAACCGGCACAATCAGGAATACCGCAAATCCTTTCAGCAAATCGGGTAAAGGGAAGCGTTTCATTTTTTTATTTACTATTTGATTATTTACCATTTACTATTTTCACAATTACCTGAATAGTAGGCTACCAACTAAATTTTCATTAATTGATGAGTCTTCTCCGAAAAGTAAAAAACCCCTAAATCCCCTGAAGGAGACTTTAAATATTTCATTGATTTTCAATGAGTTCCCCTTCAGGTGTCAGGGGTGACGAAGTTGAAAATCAATGAACTCAGACGCTTCGCAGCGGACTCACATGATGAATGCAAAAGAGAATAATTATTGCACCACAATCTTCTTCGAGATTGTTCTCTGATTGTCGTATGTGATGTAATAGTGGTAAATTCCTGATGAAAGGTCATTGACATTCAACGCCAAATGATCGGAATGCCCGTCAACCAGGAAGTTTTTAACTGTCTTTCCGCTGGAATCGAGGATATTGAGACGGGCACTTTTGATGTCATTCGGAAGTGCATATTCAACCCGAATGATGTCGGTTGCCGGGTTTGGATAAGCATTCAGAAAATTATCGGGCTGGTTGCCTGAAATGTTTAGTGCCGAGACTAAACTACCAGTCAGACCGTAAATGTTCGTCCATACTTTCTCCGGAGAGACAGAATAGTCAAAACAATAAGCAAAGAGTTTATATTCGGTTTCGCCAGTTTTATTCACGTAGAGATATTGGGCGCCATCAATTGGCTGAAGAACAGTTCCATTTTCAGTTATAACCTTCGCCCCGTAGATGTAATAATAGGACGTGGAAGTAGAAACGTACTTGTAGTAAGTGTATGCCAGTTCGATTTGTGAATCTGCGTTAAACAGATTTTCAGAGACAAATTTAATATCAGCCAGATAGTACCCATTAGGAACACTGCAATTGATCGTTTTAAAAATAGAGTGATCCATGTTATAAATCCTGACCTGGTTGGCAGGAACATCCATCAGGTAGTATTTGTAGCCCAGCGTTTCGAGTTTTACGACTGCCGTTGAATAATTATAGGTTTTTTGAAGAGTTATCTGACCATAAACTACAGCAAATGAGAACATCAGGATGAAGGTTGACAGAATTTGTTTCATGGCTCGTGTATTTATTTGATTAAATTAAGGCCTTCGTTAGCCGACTTATCGCCAGGATTGTACAGGTTTACTTTATTGAAAAGCACCTTTGCCTGACTGGTGTTTCCCAAAAAGTAGGAAGTCCAACCCAACATTAGCAAGCCATCGTAGCCAAAGGGATACAGATCGACCACCTTTTTGAACAGTGTATTGGCTTTGTTGTAATCTTTTCGCCCGTAATAAATCAGTCCAAGCCGGTACAATGCCACCGAATTGTTTGGGCTTGTTTCCAAAATGGCGTCATAAATTTTAATTACATCGTTCCATTTTCCGAGTGCAGCGAGCGGCAGGATTAAGCCAAATCGGGCTTCCTCCGAATACGGTTTCAGCTTCTGAGCCCTTCCGTAAAAGATAATGGCTTCGTCGAATAAACCTGCATTATAATTTAACCAGCCCAGCCTGAGATTCAATTCATACGAAGACTCATCGTATACTTTTTTCAATGGATCAAGCGCCGCAGTAAAGTCTCCATTTTTTTCAGAGGTATAACTTTTCGTAAATGCAGCCTGTAAAACATCCTGGCTAACCTGCGAAAATGCTGCATTCGCCACCAACATTAAAACAATCATCCAGGTACTCTTTTTTAGAAATTCCATGATATTCCAGCTGTTATTGTGTGTTTCAAATAATTATATTCCAACGTATTACTTTTGTATCCATCTGTGTAAACCTGATATTTTTCAATCACGTTTTGATTGATGTACCGGAATACAAACTGATATTTTTTACCCAAAGGAAAATAGACACTTCCCATCATCTTGCGGTCTGATCTTCCGGGGAAATTGGCAATTACATAACCGGCAGACTCGACAAAGTTTTCCATTTCGCCAAAAAGATATTGGCCCGATAAATGGATTTTTCCAAGTGTGGCACCACCCGAAATTCCCATTGCATTCCAGCCAAAACCGTTTGTCCCCGATTTGAAATAAACTTTTGGCGTAATGTAAAGTTTGGCATTCGAAAGCGGGTAAAAAGTTACCCATGACGAAAGCTGCGTAAACTTCGAATCATTTATTTTCCCTGCATTGACATCCAGTCCGGTAGAAAAGTTTCCGAAATTAGACCAGACAGCAGTCGAAAAAACAACATCGCTGTAACTGGACTTTGTAATGCTGTATGCCTTTGACGAATTGCTGGTTAACCGACCGGCATAAACATCGCCACTCCCAAAAATTAAATTCAGCGAAGGCGAAATGTTCAGTTTTTTACCGATCACCCAAACCGGATTAATAAAATACTGAAACTGATTGATGCTGATGGGTGAAGTAGTTTGTCCGCTCCAATCCACAACAGCTTCGCGGTTTACGCCGATATAAGTCAGGTTGTGGTTCAGGGTAAAATTGGGCGCAACCCGATGGCTGAGATCAAACGAATGAAAAGCGTAATTTTTCAGGAAATAACCTTCGCCATAATCCTCGCCCAGATCAACTTCAGTGCTAAATGACCGCGTTTTCAGACTTTCAAAATCGGGATTAAAACTGTACCCGGTTTCATAAGCCAAACGGGTAACGCCAATATCGTGAAAGCCGATTTTCTTTTTCAGCGCATCCGAAAAATATGGAGCGTATTTAACGGCTTCCAGCGATCTGCCGCTAAAAACCAGACTGTAATACACATATTCCTGAAGCCATTCGAACGATTTGTCGCTTTCATAAGCTTTTAAAAACCAGGGCGCTGCATTCCGGTATTTTCCCTGATTGTACCAGGCAATACCGGTTCGCACCTCCAGGTAAAAAAAGTCGATTCCCTGTTTCCGGGCTTCCTCAGAGAATTCAATCAATTCAGGCCATTTCTTATCCAGAAAAAGCTGGTACGATTGTTTGTCAACTTCAGCATAATTCAACTTTTCCTGTGCCTGAACAGCAGTCAGAAAAACGATCAGAAGGCTCATTAATACTATTCGTTTCGACATGTCATCTGGATTTTTAAGTCGTTTGCGAGGATTTCAATTTCAAAAACTCCGCTTTCTTTTATATTAATCGTGAAATCGTATTTCTCAGTTTCCCGTCCGGCAATTCTTTTGGTGATTCCTGAAATCATTTTCAAATCGCCCGACGATAGTATGTCGCCCGATTTTTTGATTTCGAGCGTGTAATCCACCTTCAGGAATAAATAAACCGGGGCAATAAAATCCTGAAGAAATTTCAGCAAACCGCCAAACATCATATTTACCGGAACCTGATCGCGAATGCTGCTGTTGGGCAAAAAACCCAGCGGAACTTTGAATATCGCCAGGAAAAACCAGTACAATGGGGTTTCCTTCTTTCCGGTGAAATTGGTGAAATAGTGCAGGTTTCCATTGTTGTACAGGTAAGCCAGCGAACCGTCTTCGTCACTTTCGAGGTAAGTTGAATTGAAAACATCGGTATTCACTTTCCAGTTGAAATTGCTTTTATTAATCTGGGTTTTGGTTTTAATGTTTTCCGTAATTATTTCACCTGAAATTCGTTGTCCGGGTATAAAATGCAATACTTTGGCCAACTGTTCATTTTTTACCGGATTGGCAACAACCTGCCCTTTTTGTGGAAACGAAAACGTTTCGAAGGTGTATTTCTCTCCTTTTAAAAGATAATGTCCCAGCGGATAATCCAGCGTTGGTGAGGCAATGTAGGGTGTGGGCTGAAACTGAAAATGCAGGTGCGGATAAGGTGATCGACCCGAGTTCCCGCATTTCCCCAACAACTGCTCCTGTTTTACACGGTCGCCTTCTTTCACTTCAACCGAATGGTATTTTAAATGGCTAAGTTTTGAATAAATGGCTAAGCTGTGTTGAATAATTATGGTGTTGCCCCAATTATTTTTGGTGTCAACATCGCCAATTTTATTATCAGGAATAGAATTGACAACTTTGATGACTGTTCCTTCAAACGGTGCCGTGATCGACTTTCCGAAGCAGAAATAGTCCTCCGGAAAATCGCCGCTTCCTTTAAATTGTTTGCCGTTTTTGTCGGTGATAATAAAGTCCCAGGCATTTTGCCAGGCACCTTTGTGCGTTATTTCACCGTTATGTCCCTGACTTACTTCCCATTCGCCAAAAAAAGGAAGGGAAGCTGCAACTGGGAATCTGGCCGGAAACCGTTTCAGGTTGCCCGATTGCAAATACAGATTTTTCTCCGGATTGCCCAACTGAACAGGTGTTTCAAGTAATCCTCCGGGCCGTTTTTCCCGAAGTTTCAAGGCGTAAAGAAACATCAGCACAACCATGTTAAACGGCAGCGAATAGGGCGAGATATGAAAAACCTGAAAAAGATGCTGGGTGCTGATTGTGATTAAAACGACGGAAGGCAGCAGAATGATGATCCAGGCATAACTTGTACGCCCCGGAATCAAATAATATCCGCCGAGTGCCACAGCCGTCAGGATATAATTGAAGCCAATAAATGTATAGCTCAACGAATTGAATTCGATACCGACAAGAATATAAAACAGGTACGAAACGGAGTAACCCAGAATGGAAAGTACAAACGTAATACGCGAATAAATCAGCAATCCGAATGAAATGATGATCCCGGCAAGCAGCCCTTTCTGAAAAAAGATGGCTCCGAGCGAATAAAAATAAATCCGGATGAATGAAGAATCCACCAGCGCTTCCAACCAATTATACAATTGAACCATGGTATGTCCGCCCAATCCGAATAGTTCGTTGTAGGTGTAGATTCCACGTTCGCTAATGTTCAGCGCGGTAAGTTCTCCGCCTGATAATCCAATAATCCAGATGGTGACCAGAAACGGAATGCTTAAAAAAGGCAAACCGTATTTTCCGAGAACTCCCTGAAAAACAATGGTCAGGAAGAAACAGGTAATGGCAGAAATAGCAACCAGTACATATAGTTCGAGCGAAGGCTGAAAGGCCAGACCAACTCCCAATCCGACCAGCAAGCTGTTAAAACCGTACAAACCCGATTTCAGGAAATAGGTGTTGTAACCCAATTTATAGGCCAGCAGATTTGCAACAGCAACTGCAATCAATCCACCAATTCCGGCGCCATAATCGAAGAAGCTGATGAGCACCAAAAAGGCAGCCAACACTTTGGATGTGGAAAAAAATATCTGCGAATAACTGTTTAACACAGAATCCAGAAAGTCCTTGCCAATTATATTCTTGGTTTTATCCATACTCTTAATACAAATCTTTTTATATATCCCATATCCAAAATACATTGATCGCCTTTTCTTTAAACCTTATTTTGAAGGGCAACCTCAGTAGCAATCCACGCTCATAACCTACAACCTTATTACCTTATTTGGGTTGATGTATTCAACTTTCATAAATAAGGTATTAAGGTTTGGTTCTATTAGTTGTTTCCTTTCTACTGAGGTTTTTTCTTTAAAAATAAGGTTTTTAAAAACATTGTATTCAGGTTTTTGATTAATTCCTTTTGGGATTTATCTCGCTATTTTTGAACGTTTCCAAACTTTCTTTTTTCCGGATGATCTGTGTTTTGCCGTCGTTGTCGATCAAAACTACGTTCGGACGATAGGTAATAAATTGCATCGATTGCGTGATGTTGTACGCGCCAACCCGTTCAACAACCAACTGTTCGCCGGTTTTTACCTGCGGAAATACAATGGCATCGCGGACCACATCGATATTCATACACAATGGGCCGTAAATAGTTGATTCTTCCGCATGTCCCAATTCGCGTGTTGGATAGACTCCCAAATTGTACCAGAAGGATGTAAACAACAAATTTACCCCAGCATCAATGACCATCGAACGTCTTCCGTCGTTCAATCGTTTGTTTGCAATTACCGTGGTTAGCAAATAGCCTGCGTCGTCGATTAAAGCGCGTCCGGTTTCAAGAAACAATACCGGTAAGTTTTCGTGCGGAATTTCAGAAGAAATCAACGCATTTGAAATGGCTTCGGCGTAATCGTCGAACGACGGACAGGTTTCGTTACCCGGCATGTAGGCGCCTTTTAAAGTGTTTTTTGAAGCAAAACCGCCTCCCAAATCGATGTATTTTAGCCAATAATCAAACTTGCGGTGAATGGCCATATAAAGGTTTGCCAATTTTGAAGCCGCAATGGCATAAGCTGTTTGAGCCATGATGTATGTTCCGATGTGCGTATGCAATCCAATCAGTTCAAGGCTTTCGGCCAGCATAATCCGGTTGATGGCATTCCAGGCATCGCCATTTTCGTAGTTAAAACCAAAACGATCCCAAATCGGATAAACTCCGGCATCCAGATTTACCCGGATAGCCACCCTGGCTTTCATCTGCAATTCCCGACTCGTTTCTATCAACAAATAAAGTTCGTCGAAATGGTCGATGTGGATACACGCATTGTTTTTAATCGCCATGATCAAATCGTCCTTCGATTTATCGGGTCCGTTGAACAAAATCTGAGAACCATTCACCCCATTCGAAAGGGCTTTTTCAAACTCAAAGCCTGAAACTACCTCAGCCCATGAACCTTCGTCGTGAAAAATACTGCAAACGGCATCGAGGTAATTGGTTTTGTACGACCAGGCAAACTGAACCTTTGGATACCGGTTTTCGAATGCCCGTTTCGCATCAGCAAACACTTCGCGAATGGTCTTTTCAGAAATAACAAAAAGCGGTGACCCATATTCTTCGATTAACGACGAGACTTTGATCCCATCGATTTCGGAAATTACTTTTTGTTTTACAGGCAATCCGAATTTACTTGGCATTCCCGCATTAATCTTACTTATTGACGGTTTATCGTATTTTAATTTTTCCATGACTTCCAACTATTTTAAATTTCTCCATTCATTGCAATTGTTTCAAACTTCTCGAGATCGACAATAATGTCATACGAATAGCGCACAAACATTTTTCCTGACTTATAGGTTTCCATTGGAGCAACCTCTTGTCCCAATGCAAGTTTTACCAAAGCTTCCGGAATATTTTGTCCAGCGCCAACCGCCAGGTAAACCCATGCCGGAATACGAGGATTAATCTCGATGAGGTAATATTCGCCTTTTACCGTTTTTATCAGTTCGAGCTCCATTCCGCCTTTCCATTTGGTCTGACGGATGAGGCTTCGGGTAATTTCCAACATTTTATCGTCGGAAAGTGTAATTCCGCCCCATGCTTTTCCCTTGTCGGTAATGTATTGTTTGCGCATGGGCACCGCTGCAATGGTATTTCCCTGCCCATCGCCCAACGCGATTACGTTTACCTCGGTGCCTTTCACAAATTCCTGAATAATAACAGGCAAGCCCCATTTCGCCGAAACCTTATTGAAGGACTGTTTTACCTGTTCGGTATTGTAAGCGGTATAGGCATCATAGAATTTCCCTTTGACCATTACCGGGTATTCAAATTTATCTTTGATTTCCGAAATCTGGTTTTGGCTGCCCAGGTTTATACTTGCCGGAACTTTTATCCCGTATTTTTCGCCATACTCCGGAAGTTTGTCTTTATCCCTTTCCTGAAACTGTTTGATCGTTGGCAGAAAAGTATGAATACCACTTTTCAGGAGCCGGTCTTCATTTTTCATGAACGAAAACAGTTCAGCATCGAAATTAGGGATCAATACATCGAATGGTTCGCGCTGGTGAATCTCTTCAATCCGATCGATCAGTTCGTCAGATCCTGCCGATGGATAAGGAATCTGGAATATTTTATCGCATAAACCTTCCATATAAATACCCGGTTCGAGCGTTTCGTATACCAAACCAATAATCCTGACTTCAAATTCGGTTGATTCCTTTAACGACCGGATTACCGGAACGCCGGGTCCCGGATTATCCGTGTTGTTAAGTCCTGTTACAGCGATTGTTATTTTTGTTTTCGACATGGTTGTGTTCTTATTTAATATGATTGACCGCTTACATAACTATTTGACATTTTGCATCAGTCAGTTGTGGTCATTTATTGTCATTCTGTTGTAATTCCCTCGCAACTTAATGACTACCAAATGACAATTGAATGACTTTTATGACATTGGGTAATATTACGGATATCCATATTATTTAAAGTCGAGTGGATCTTCCTGCGAGGTGATCTGGTGATGTTTGATCAGGGCGACAAATTCGTAAAAGTCTTTTTCAAAGGTCAGGTCGTCCAATTCATATTTTTCGAGAAACAGGCTTTTGATCGTGTCAAAATCATGACCCTGGGCTATCAGTTTTGTTAGTTCCAGTCCGGTCGGGTTTACATTAAACGAATCGCCGGTTCTTGAATTAAAAACAAATCCGTTGTCGCTAATTCTTACTTCTTCTGTTATCTTCATGATGTTTCTATTATTATGAATCAAAGATACTTCAATCAGCAAAAGAAGTTTTTACAAAATTTTGTAAATGTTTTACAAAATATGGTAATCCGTTATTCAGTAAAGCTTATTGATTGATTTTTTGTGGGAAGCGGGGTCTTTTTTGAAGTCGGACAACGAAATTCCGGTAATGATTTTGAATTGATTGGAAAGGTGATGCGGGCTGCTGTAATCCATCATCCAGGCAATTTCGCTCAACGAAATTTTGTCTTCCATTGCCAGTTCTTTTACCCGTTCAATTTTTTGGAGGATGATATATTTTTCGAGGGTAATGGGTTCGACTTTCGAAAACAACTTCGATAAAGTCTGGTAGCTTCTACCCATTTTTTCAACCAGATATTCCGATTTCCGAACGATAGAATCCACGTTATTCATGTAGTGGACGAGTTCAATAATGGTTTGTTTGATTTGCTCTACCACGATTTCATCTTTATCTCGGATTAGTCCCATCCCCAATTCCTGCAACACTTCTTCAATCTGGCTTTTGCTTATTTTTTCAGGATCGTAAATTATAGTAGCTTCACCAAGTTTAACATCGAGTACAGTAACGCCAAGTCTGGTCAGATCTTCTTTAACCACACGAATACAGCTGGAACACACCATGTTCCTGATAAAGATTCGCTGGCCGGCATTGCTATTCTGTAATTCCATGATTGAATTAAAAGTATACTCAAAATGCAAGTTAGTAAATTCAACGTATTGTTCGTCACTGAAATTCCTAATTTGCCTGTCATAATATTTAAACATGAAAAGATTCCACCTTAATTCAGGCAAAATCTTTTCATGTTCAAATCACTATTCGTATAAATCCGTATCGGAATTATTCTTACAGCACAACTCCCCGAACTTTCAGGTTCCATGTAAAAGCTTTCAGGTGGGCTTCCGATCCTTTCAATAAATTGCCATAGACCATTTTTACTGATGTGTTTTGTACCGACAAAAGTTCCTTTTTTAGATCAGCTATGTCAGTCTGTTCTATCAGAACACCAACTTTTAATGCATCAGCTACTGAAAGATTTCCCATAGTAATCAATTGATTGTAAATTTCAGCGATACGAGTGTTTTTATATTCACCTGGATTATTGGTGCTGTTGTCGGTAATTTTAAACCCTGCCATTAATCTCAACACCGCCGACATATGCGCATTTTCACTTTTCGTAATATTTTTAAATACCGGCAATTTATATTTATCATACAGATAAGTGTATACATCGCGTGCCATTTTTTCTTCTTCGCGCATAAAAAGCAATCCGGCGGTTTCAGTTTCAGTTATCGTGCCTGTAATTGTACATGCAGGAATTGGTACATCGGCTATTGTTCCGGTTAAAATACAGGTAGCTGGTATGGTCCCGCTTTTTAATTCTTCACTATCGGTGTTCATCGATACGGTTTCATCTGTATCGATTCCTTTTGAACATGAACTAGGCAATACAAGTGCTCCCAGAATTGCCAATGATGCTAAAAAATGTCTTGTTTTCATGATGTTTGTTTTTTAATTGTTGAACATTTATTGATTGAGAACTATTATCTTGTGCGGGCTTCGAAGGTGTCGCAAACGCCATTTTTGTTGGTGTCAACAAAGTTTTTACCTTTTCCCTTACCCTGTCCTTGTCCATTTCCGGTACCATCTTTTTTCCCTTTTTGTGCGCCTGATTTGCCGGCTCCCTGCTTATCGCAAATACCATCCTTGTTGCTGTCAACAAAGGCCGCTCCTTTGCCGGTTCCTTTACAATTACCATTTCCTTTTCCGCATTGTGGGTTTTGTGCACTTGCAAAAGTTGTTAGAGCCACAATGGCCAATCCTGTTAAAAAAATCTGTGCTTTCATCCGAGTATATTTTATTTTTTATTTGCCGGATGGAACTCGCATGTGAGACTGCCATCCTTATTTATGTTTAACGAACATGCTCGTTTCATAATCTTTGTTTTTAATTGTTTAACCTCTATTCTTTTGAAAAATTGAATTTACATTTGGTATCTATTTCCATTTCCTCTGCCTTTACCCGAACCATTTCCATGGCCTTTACCTTTCCCCATTCCTTGTTTTTGGTTTTGGCTATTTTGATTCGCGGCCTTTGCCTGAAACTGGAGAAACTGTTTTTGCTGATCGGCGCTTAAAACGGATGTCACTGAATTTCGGTGTGTTTCAGCTTGCTTATCCATTTGTTTTTTGATCTCCTCCTTTTGTGTTTTGCCGTCTGCCGAACGTTGTTTTTCCCGGAGTTCATTCATTGCAGTTTGGTTTTGGATTTCCATAACCGCAATTCTTCCTTTTTGGTACTCACTTAATCCTGAAATTGAATGGATACAGGTTTGCTGTGGTATCCCTTTTCCATCCGGATTATTACCTGAAATTGCTACTCCGGAAGATAAAGTTATGGCAATAAGTATCCCTGCAAACCGATTTAATCGCCTTGTATTCATAATCTTACTATTCAAAATGATTGTTTATTGGTTACGCCATCGGCCTCCCTGATTTCCGGGTCGGGGAAGGTTGACCTGGTTATCTTTGTTGAGCATCGACTGAAATATCTCGTGCAGCTTTGATTGTTGTTCTGCCGTACATATCTTTTTCATATCCAGGTAAAAAGTGGTAGTTACCTGCTTGAGTTCGCGGTGATTATTCCCGACTTCTGTAGCCATTTGATTGAGGCGGGCGCTATCCGGATTTTGAGTTCCAAGTTCCCTGATCAGATCTTCGCGTAACTGAGCGAGGTTCGTTTCAATATTTCTTGCTGTTCGGTTGAAAGCCCGGTTGATTTCGCGAAACTGATCGAGCTGTTCTGCATTCAGGTTGAGTTGATCTCTGAAAAATCGGGTGCGCTGTTCTCCCGGAATTGCATTCTGATCTCCCTGTTTCGCTTCTGGCGCTTCTGCTTCAGTCATTCGGTGATAATAGAATGAGCCGATAGTCGAAAGATTAGTCGCAACCAGGATAACGATGATCCAGATTAAGATTCGGTATTTATTTGTTGCATTCATAATTCGTCGAGTAAAAATGATTCAATCGGTTCAGCAGCAAAGTCGTTGAGCATTTGGATGCTAGTGGTGGCCGGTTGATTAACTTCGGGCGATGAAGCATTGCTGCCTAATTTTAATCCGCCATAAATTCCGGCAAGAAGAACAAGCGAGAAAAAAGCTGGTTGAGCCAGTCTTGACCATTGACTTTGAGTTTGGTATACCTGTTTTTCATCCAGTCGTGCACTCAACCGGGTATAAAAGAAAGGTGTAACTTCCGGATTCTTTTCCTTCTCAATGATTTGCATTCCGTCCTGTAGGAAAGCTAAAAAGCTTCGGCAGTCGGCACATTCCTCTATATGTTTTTCAACGGCAGTCCTCTTTTCAACCGACAATTCATTGTCGAGGTAAAAAATCAGATCGTTATGGATGCACTTTGTTTTCATTTTGTTGCTTTTAATGTAAGACACCATTCGTTTTAAAAACTTGCAATCAGACACACTTTTTTTTGTAACAATCTAAAAGTTGCTCCTGAAGATTCTTCTTTGCACGGTGAATCAGCGACTCAACCGAAGCCAAAGAGATTTCCATGATTTCAGCAATTTGCTGATAGGGCAATTCTTCGTATTTATTCAGGGTAAATGCGATGCGTTGCTTTTCAGGAAGCCGATCGATTGCCCGATGCAGCAGGTCAGATCGTTGCTGATCGGTAATGTTTTGGTCGGGCTGATCGGCACGGTTCTCAGATATTTCACTGGGTCGGTTTCGTCCGCCGGTAAAGGTCTCCTCGATGGATTGGAAAAAGCGTTTCCGTTTATTGTTTCGAATATGATTCAGCGACCGGTTGGTGGCAATCCGGTACAACCATGTCGAGAGTTTTGCGTCTCCCCTGAAATTTTCGGCAGTTCGGAATATTTCCATAAATACATCCTGAGCCAGATCTTCCGCGTCGTCTTTGCTGTGGACAATTCCCAAACAGGTATTCACAACCATTCGTTGGTAGGTTTCTACCAGAATTTGAAATGATTTGCGGTCACCTTGTTGAATTCCTTCGATGAGTTTGGCTTCGTCCATTCGTATTTGTCAAATGTGAATTTGATTGATTTGACACCACAAGTTCGGAAAACTTGCACCAGAAATCACAATTTAACCTTTTTTACTGATTTCGAGTAATTCCTTGTGATTGACAACCACAATATCTTTCTCGTGCAGTTCAATCAATCCGTCCTTTTCAAAGCTTTTCAGGAGCTTTACGGCACTTTCAGTTGAGATTCCGGCAAAGTCGGCCATATCTTTACGCGAAAGAAGCTGGAATATCTCCGGATTTTCTGCCTTCAGACTATCGACGTATAATAAAGTATCAGCAATTCTGCCATTCATTTGTTTGTACATCACTGTTCGCAGGGTATCAAAAAGGTTGGCATTTTGTTCGCAATACCGCTTGATCATAGTGAACCCGAATTGTCCGTTTTGCTTGATGATGGTGGTGATAGCATCTTTTTCGACCAGAAAAACCTGGCAGTCGGTTAATGCAACCGACGAATAATTGAAAGTATTTTTGGTGAAAACTGAAGAGAGACCAACAAATTCGCCAGGCTGAATAATCCTCAGGTTAAAGTTTTTTGAGCCATCCCCTTCGATGTATTGCTTGGCCAGACCTTTAATGACAAACAAAGCATACGAAGCAAAAGCGCCTTGTTTGGTTAGGTTGTCGCCTTTCCGGAAAAGTACCTGCGTTTTACTTGCCCTGACCAACTCGGCCTCTTCAGGCGAAAGCGTTTGAAAACAAGGCGCCTGAATGTCGCAAATAAATTCCTGATCGGTTTCGAGAATGGGTTTCATGTCAATTGAAATTACAATTGCCCGTAAAGTTAAAATTATACTTCGACTGGACATCGCGCGATTTATTAATTGTATATGCTTCGATTAAATCAATAAAAAAGTTGTCGTAGTTCAATTCAGGAGCCGATGCGCTTCTGCCCAAAAATCTTTAGCGTCCATATTTAGTAATGTAGCTTTGTGTCATAACAAATTCAACAGCCAAGTCATGTTATACACAAACTTAAATCACATCGAAAGCGCCACTGAATTCGCAAAAATCATCAGCGAAAATGAACATGTTACAGTCATCTGTGGTCGCATGGGGCCATTGTGTATTCCCGTTTACCGGATTGCTGAAGAATTGGAGAATGAATATAGCAATATCAGATTTTACGATATGGAATATGATAATCCAGAATCGTATTTTTTTCATGCATTGCCTGAAGTTCATGATTTGATGGAAATCCCGTTTACAGTTTATTATAAAAATGGTGAAGTTGTAAAAGCCACAGCTGGATTACAAACCAAAACTCAGATAAAAGCGATCATCGATACAGAATTTGCAACAACAGTAAATGCTTAATTGTTAAAACAAAGTAATATGCAAACAACATTAATTGTAATTGGAGTTTTAATTGCAGCGCTATTTATTTTTCGAAGTATAGCGATGGCAAAAATGAAAAAAACGCCATTGGTAGCCGATCATGAAAAAGTAGTGACTCTTACCGAACAGAATTTTCAGCAAAAAACAAAAGGGAAAGTAGTATTAGTCGATTTCTGGGCAAGTTGGTGCGCTCCCTGCCGAATGATGGCTCCCGTTTTAAACGATGTCGCTTCGGAATTGAATGGAAACTCGCATGTCGGAAAAGTCGACATCCAACAATACCAGTCGCTGGCCAACCAGTTTAAGGTAAGGAGTATTCCAACCTTGATTCTTTTAAAAAATGGTAAAGAGGTAAATCGTTTTGTGGGCATCAAATCCAAAGATTTTTTACTGAAAGAGATTGCGAAAGTAGGATAGCAATGGACGTTTACCCCTAAATCCCCTAAAGGGGACTTAACTCAATAATGAGCATTTTCGATGCTCGAAGCAAAAGCCCCTTTAGGGGTTTGGGGTGAAACGAATAAGAACAAAAATTAATTACAAAATAAACAAAATAAGAACATGGAAAAGATATTAATTATAGGGGGAGTTGCGGCCGGAGCAACTGCGGCAGCCAAAGTGCGCCGCATTTCTCCGACTGCACAAATTACAATGCTCGAAGCCGGACCGGACATTTCGTTCGCCAATTGCGGATTGCCGTATTATATTGGGGGTGACATTAAAAGCCGTTCAAAACTGATTTTGCAAAGTCCTGAAAGCTTCAAAGAGCAATATGACGTTGAAGTCCACACGCATACAATCGTTTCGTCAATAGACAGGCTTGCGCATTTGGTTAAAACAATGGACACCCGAAGTGGCGAACAGAAAATTTTTGAATACACCAAGTTGATTCTGGCTCAGGGTGGTCGTCCGATTAAACCAACACTTCCCGGAGCCGATTACGATCATGTTTTCACCCTTTGGACTTTGGAAGACATGGATAAAATCGCCAATCATCTGAATGAAAAGAAGCCGAAGAATGCAGTGGTAGTTGGAGGCGGATTTATTGGTCTTGAAATGGTGGAAGCCCTGGTAAAACGTGGCTTGAAAGTAAATGTGGTGGAGATGATGCCGCATGTAATGGCCATTATGGAAGCCGAAACTGCTGGTTTTGTAGAAAATGAAATGCTTTCGTATGGAGTGGGTATTCATACCGGCGCCGGTGTAACTGAAATCTTACAGCATTCAGTGAAACTCGACAATGGGAAAGTGCTTGATGCCGATATGGTTTTGTTGTCGATAGGTGTTCGCCCAACATTGCAACTGGCACAAGATGCCGGTCTGGAAATTGGTGAAGCAGGTGGATTATTGGTTAATGCACAATTACAAACTTCCGATCCCGATATTTTTGCAGCTGGCGATATGGTCGAAATCGAACATCGCGTGAACGGCAAAAAAGTACGCATACCATTGGCTGGCCCTGCAAACCGTCAGGGACGAATTGCCGCTGAGAATGCATTGGGCGGAAATCACGCATATAAAGGTTCAATCGGAACTTCGGTGGTGCGTGTTTTCGAAGCAGTGGCTGGAATAACCGGTTTCTCGCTGAAACAGGCTCGTGCTGCCGGAATAGATGCCGATGCGGTGGTTGTTCACAAAGAACATCATACTTCTTATTATCCGGGTGCTGAAACCGTAGCAACCATGCTGATTTATGATCGCCATACTGGAATTATTCTCGGTGGACAAACAGCAGGATACAAAGGCGCCGACAAACGTCTGGATGTGATTGCAACAGCAACCGCAGCAAAACTGACAGTGAGCGATATTGCCGACATTGACTTCGCCTATTCGCCACCCATAGGAACGGCCAACGATGCGATTAATATGGCTGCATATACTGCCGAAAACCGGATTTCAGGATTTAGTCCATCGGTAACAGTTACCGAATTGGATGCTTTAATCGAAGATAAAAACCCAATATTTGTTGATGTTCGTGATGTTTTCGCTTTCGAAAAAAGTCATGTAAAAGGGGCGCTCAATTTGCCACTTGAAGTTTTAGCACAGCAAATCAATACTATTCCGGCAAACCGGACCGTGATTGTATACGACGAAACCGGGAAGAAAGGACATCAGGCACTTCGCACTTTGCTGGGAGCAGGCTTTACAGATGTTACCAACATTTCAGGAGGACATACTTCGTTGCAACGACAGGCGAGAACCGTAGGATTTAAGCACATTCAGGTGAATCTTTTGCCAGTTGAGTTGAAATCGCTGGAAGAGGAAGTTGAAAAGACTGAAGAAAAAACAGTTGCAAAAGCCAAAGAAGAGAATTCGTTGCTTGTTGTTGATGTGCGCACTCCGGAAGAATTTGAAGAAGGCGCTTTTCCAGATGCTATCAACATTCCCTTGGATGAAATCATGGAACGACTGGAGGAATTTGGAGAGAATGCTGCCCGCGAAATTGTAGTTTACTGTGCATCCGGAGCCCGATCTGCTTATGCGCAGCGAATGTTGATGCAGGTGGGTTATTCGAATGTGAAAAATGGTGGCGGAATTGGAGCCATGATGGCCAGCCGAAATACAAAACCTGCAGCCTCAGGTCCTTCAAACGAACCGATAATTATTGATGTTAGAACTCCCGGTGAATTTCATGGAGGTGCCTACCCTGGTGCAATTAATATTCCTTTGGATGATCTGCAAGCACGAATTGGCGAGTTAGGCAGTAAATCGAGAAATATTACGCTTTACTGTGCATCCGGAGCCCGCTCAGCTTATGGACAACGCGTGTTGGCACAGCTAGGTTTCACCAACGTGAAAAATGGCGGCGGAATAATGCAAATGATGAGGCAGCGATAATAATAACCAATAAATCTAAACTTATGCAAAACGTTTTTTCTTACACCGATCTGGTGCAAAAAATGGAAGGGCAGGATAGTGTTGCCCTATTGATACACAATCCTGAAAACGAATTTTCGAGATGTGCTTTCCGGAGTATTGCAGAAGCCATGCACTTAAGCCAGTCTATTACGGTTTTTGTTGCCGATGTGAGTCAGGTTCGCGACATTCATCCGGTTTATAAGATTACCAGTGAACCATCGCTGTTGCTTTTTGCAAAAGGAAATTTGGTAAATGTGCTCGAAGGCTGCCACGAAAGTGAATTCTTTAAAGCCATGATTAATCACGATTTGTCAGGAGAAAAATTATAAAACGAACAATTAAAATAGATAACTATGCTTGAATTAATTAAGAAGCTCTTTGGAATAAAAACAATCGACTATGCCCAGTTGGTAAAAGAAGGTGCAATCATTTTGGATGTTCGAACCAAAGGCGAATTCGGATCCGGACACATCAGGGGATCAGTCAATATTCCGGTTGATCAGCTTGGTAAGAATCTTCAAAAGTTTAAAGACAAAAAGCGTCCTATAATTACGTGCTGCGAGTCTGGAATGAGAAGCGCCTCTGCAAAGGGAATTCTGAAATCAAATGGTTTTATCAATGTCCACAATGGTGGCAGATGGATGAGTTTGAATAATAAAATTTGATAAATCTATTGACATGAAACGAGTTTTAATTCTTGGTGGAGGTTTTGCCGGTATCCAAACGGCCATTGAGTTACAGAAAACCGGAAAGTTCAAAGTAACGCTGGTATCCGACCGTGATTATTTGTACATCTATCCGATTTCAATTTGGATTCCGGTCCGAAGTGCCGAGTTTGACGATGTAAAAGTTGCATTGGCCGATATCCGAAAAAAATATCCGTTTGAGGTAATTGTGGATGCTGTAAAAGAGATTCATGCAGCCGACCGGCAGGTTGTTTGTGCAAACCAGACACTGAATTACGACTATCTGGTAGTTGCTTTTGGTGCCGATAAAATGAAGCACAAAGGCATTGAAAACACCTTGTCGATCTGCGGAAAGCCAGAAGTATCGCTGGCAATCCGTGATGGAATTGATGCGCTGGTGCGGAAAGGCAGTGGAAAAATTGCGGTCGGTTTTGGTGGCAATCCAAAAGATAAATCGGCTGTTCGCGGTGGCCCTGGATTCGAATTGATGTTCAATATCCACAACCTTCTAAAAAAGAGAAGAATCAGGCAAAATTTCGAGCTGACATTCTTTGCTCCCATGGAAGAACCTGGCGCCAGAATGGGAAAAGGAGCGCTGCCGATGCTCAATAAATTATTCGACAGATATAAAATTGCAAAGCGCTTTGGCAAGAAAATTACAGGATTTGAACCCGGATCGGTTGTTTTTGAAGACGAATCGAAACTTGATGCCGATTTGATTCTGTTTATTCCTGCATCAGCCGGACACAGCGTACTTCAATCGAGCGATTTGCCAATATCTGAAGCGGGATTTATCCAGATCGATAATTTCTGTCAGGTTCGCGGAGTCCCAAATGTGTATGCCATTGGCGACATTGCAGCCATTGAAGGACCTGAATGGATTGCCAAACAAGGACACATTGCCGAATTGATGGGCCAGAATGCAGCTCACAACATCATCGAATCTGAAAACGGAACGACCAACAAAAAAGGCTATCAGGAACATCTGAATATTCTCTGTGTGATGGATACTGGTGATGGAGCCGCTTTTGTATTCCGGAACAGCACAAAATCATTCCTGATCCCGATGCCCATTGTGGGTCACTGGATGAAAAAAGGATGGGGAATGTATTCGAAATTAACCAAAGTTGGCAAATTTCCCCGTTTGCCCGGAATGTAAAAAATGAAAAAATGAAAGCAAATTTTGAGTCAATAATTAATGATACAAAACCTGTCATCATCGATTTTCATGCGGTGTGGTGCGGACCATGCAAGGCTCAGTCGCCAATTTTAAAAGATATTGCGGGCGAACTTGGCGATCGTGTCAGGGTAATAAAAATAGATGTGGATCAAAATCCGGAGATTGCCGGACGCTATCAGATACAAAGCGTTCCAACACTCATGATTTTTAAGAATGGCGAAATCAAATACAAGCAGCCGGGAGTGCATACCAAACAGCAATTAATGAATGTATTGTCAACTATATTTTAATCACTTAAAAAAACGAAAATGAAACAAAACATGGGTACAATCGACAAAGTGATCCGAATCCTGATCGCAGTCGTATTTGCAATTCTATTCTTCGCCAAGGTAATTACTGGCATCTTAGGAATTATTCTATTGGTTTTGGCGGGTGTTTTTGTGGTGACAAGCTTAATTAGCTTCTGCCCATTGTATTGGCCGTTCGGAATTAATACTGGTGGAAAGAAGAACTAAAAAAACTTACTTTTTTATTGTCGGAAATTGAAAGTACCCTGTAGAAAAAGTGCTTTCAATTTGTAAGGGGTGAACAATCACCCCTTTATTTTGGACTATCCAGCCAAAATGTTAAAATCGTATCGATAAATGTCCTTTATTGATGCAATTTGTATGAAAAACATTCATTTTTTTACATTCTTATATTCTATTTTGATTTTTAACTTTCAATTTAGACTGAATAAGCTACTTTTACCCCCTTTAAAAATTAAATGAATTAAAATGAGTTTTCATAATAACCCACACACTTTTCATATTCCGGTTATGGGACTGGGATACAGCATTGATTCTCCTGTGAAAGTTGCTCATTATGGCATTTCTTCAGTGATTTCGCTGGTTGACGATATTTCCATGGAAAAAATGAGGGAATTTTATTGCAAGAAATTTAATCTACCCTTTCAATCGATACCTACCAAGACTGAAGATCATCGGGCAAAACGAATTACAGCCTATTTAAATACCGTTCAGGAAATTGTAAAACACAAGATTGAAAATCTGAAGAATTCAATTTCACATACTGAAGAAGAACTGAAAAAGTACATTGATATGTTGCCGGAAATGTCGGAAATCAAGCTGAAATTTAATCAGATGATAAACACCGACGACATGAAACACAAGCTTTCTGATTGGCTGCATGAAAATTTGGTTGCTGGTGAGATTGATGTAAATATCATGTCGAAACTTGATCGTGACCGCTACGAAAACGGTGAAAAATTACCATCAATACAAAGTGATGCTCAATCGGCTTTGCGCGGCTTTGCCATGAGCGATTTAAGTTCATCAATTGTCCTTTCAGCTGGAATGAATCCACGCTTATACAGCTATCTGGAAGAATTCGAAGATTTTTACCCCAATGCCAATCTGGAACTGAAGAAAAAGGTAATTCTGAAAGTAAGCGATTATCGTTCAGCGCTTATTCAGGGCCGATTCCTGGCTAAAAAGGGAATATGGGTGTCGGAATACCGAATTGAATCGGGTTTAAATTGCGGAGGCCATGCTTTTGCTACCGATGGTTTCCTAATGGGGCCAGTTCTCGAAGAATTCAAAAATAGCAGGGAACAGCTGATTGAAGCCGTTCACGAAATTTATATTAAAGCTTTGACTGAGAAAGGAAAACCCGTTCCGGAGAAACCTTTCCTGATGAAAATTACCGCTCAGGGTGGAGTTGGTTCCAATACCGAACATGAATTTCTGCTCAATTATTACCAGTTGGATTCAATCGGTTGGGGAACCCCGTTCCTGCTCGTTCCCGAAGCTACTACCGTTGACGAGCAAACTCTTGAAGTGTTGTGCAAAGCGAAGGAAGAAGATTTGTACCTCAGCGAAATTTCTCCGATGGGTGTGCTTTTCAACAATGTTCGTGGCAACAGCATGGACATTAAGAAAGAGGCTCAGAACAAAGCCGGAAAGTACGGTTTCCCATGTACAAAAAAATATCTGGCCTTGTTTCCTGTCTTTACTGAAGAAGGAACTTGTACGGCTTCGAAAGAATACCAGAGCAAAAAAATTCAGGAATTGAAAGAGCAAAACCTGAATGAAATGGAATTTGAAAAACAACTCAATAAAATAACTGATAAAGCTTGTCTTTGCAACGGACTTACCGCCTCTACACTGATGGCGCATGGCCTTGATACCAAAATGGAAGGGAATGCCGTGAGTATTTGTCCCGGGCCAAATCTGGCTTATTTTTCAAGTACCTATTCACTGAAAAAGATGGTTGACCATATTTATGGCCGTACCAATGTGATCGAGCGAACCGACCGTCCGAATTTGTTTGTGAAAGAGCTGAAAATGTATATCGATTATTTGGGTAACCGAATTGAAGAAACGCTTAAACCTGTTTCGGATAAGCAAAAGAAACATTTTGAGACTTTCCAGGAAAACCTGAATAAAGGAGTTGATTACTACAAAGACTTATTCCAGAAATATAAAACTCAACTGGATGACTCCACTTCAAAAAATAATTTGATGGCTGATCTGGAAAATTTGAAGCTTGAACTTTTAAAGCTGAAAGCTAAGATGCTATAAAAAGTTCTAAATTTCAAATTCCAAGTTCCAAATTTTAGACGATGCTTATCTTCTGAAATTTGGAACTTTTATTTATATCCAATAAACCTATATTCAGAATCAAACTAGATAGTTGTGGGGGATTCTATGTCCTATTTTAAGTCCTAAAAAGAAAATTTAAAATCTTTTCAATTGTCCTTATGCGGCGGGACAAATACACCACATTGCATGGGTATTCAGAATAAATAACCAATTTAAATGGTATTGTTTGAGTGTAGTTCTGCCTCTAATCGCAGCGAGTGGGCAGGCCGTCAAAACGCCCGGCGGAGGGTTCGTTTTGACAAGATTTTTGCTTCCTTTTCATCGATTGGAAAAGGAAGAGCCAGTCCGGCTTGAGGACAGAAAAGTTTGAACACAATTGGATCATCTTTTTTCTTCCCACAAGAATATGAATTGGTACTATATTCAGAACCTTGGGATTTCCAGCCCGCAGCAGGCGGGAAAACCTACAACCTGGAACTTCATTTTATTCTTCGAATGAAATCAGTGCCTGCCTGTTTTTTCCGTCCATAACTATTGTAAGGTCGTTTGCAAAGCATACATGTTTAATGTATTTACCTTCATCAATAACCGGCATTTTCATTAGCAGATCCATATTTATGGTAGCTTCCTGCGAGTTGTGCGGAATGGTAAAGTAGCCCACATTCATTGAGGTCACATTATGAAAAAAGTGTGAACCAAGCGAGCCGTCAAGCGGAAAATCAGCCAGCCCCATTTCAACAATGATCCGCGCTTTGGAGATATTTGCCCACAAAACCGGAATGCCGGTAAACGGATCGCGTGTTCCCCATCTTCCCGGGCCAACCAAAACATATTCCTTTTTCAGAAAGTCCATCTTCCGGTTGAAATGATTGATTTCTTCGGCAATTTCACGGGTTTTCATCTTGTCGAATCGGTTGGGATCAACAAAAATAACATCCCGGATATTTGACACAATACCATTTCCCATCCCACGTCGGGCGTACATCAAGGTTCTCTCCGGATCGATACTTCCAACATTCACAGCCAGTTGATCGTCACGACGGATCAAGGGTTTAATCTGCAACAGATAGAAAGTCGGGAGCTGATTGTCACCTTTCTCAAGATCAACGGCATACTCAATTTCAACTGGCGAACCCATGGCATCACGGAATAATCTTAGCAACAAAGTCAGCGTGTCGGCTAATGGAATGTGTTTGTACTTTAAGATATTGGCAAAGTCGATAACACGCAATCCGGGGCTATCTATTCCCGGAATCAGACAATCGTTTTCGTAATCGTACACCGAAGCACAATGCTGCAAAACTCCATCTTTTTCGGCTGACGAAATTTTCATTTTCCGTATGGCTGCATTTTCGCCGCCGTTCTCCAGATCAAACTGCGTGTGATCCATATCGATGGCATAGAATTCCTTTTGCGAATCGCGAACCAGATCGTGATCACTCGAAGTATTAATCTGCGGATATTTGGGACAAAACCGGTATGCTTTTTCGCCTCCAACCACATACATGCCAAGTCCGATAGCCGAAACGGCAAAGCCATCTTCAGGCTCCATATAGGATACAGGGTAAAAATTATACGATTGAGCAACTCCACTGATCGAGGGGTAGTAGTGATCGTTGTACTGATGCCCAACTACCTCCTGAACGATTACCGCCATTTTTTCTTCTTCGATTTTATAATTGACAGCATCGAAATACGACATGGCCGATTCGGTGAAAATACTGGCGTAAACCAGTTTGATGGCCGTTTCCAGCTGCTGATAGCGAATTTCAATGTCAGGATGGTTGTTCGGAATCAGGTAGGTGGCGTAAACTCCTGAAAAAGGTTGCATCAGCGAGTCTTCGAACAAACCGGAAGATCGGATAGCCAAAGGCTTTTTCATCTGTTCCAGATAACGGTGCAAGCGATCCTGAAGTTCTTCGTCAAATTGTGACTCCAGAAAAATCGTTTTTGTCCGTTCATAATCGTTGCTCGAATAAATTTCTTCGAACATATTGTTGTTTTCCAGAAACTTATCGAATTCGCTCGCGCCAATTACCGCAGTGGCCGGTATCCGGATATTCATTTCAGGAATAATCTGGGCAAAATCGATGTTTTCCAGAAAATTGCACATAAAAGCCATTCCGCGGCCTTTACCACCCAACGATCCTTTGCCGAGCCGCACCACATATCGGTTTCCTGAAACAAGTGTTGGATCGAAATTGATAATGGTACCCCGCAGTTTCTGAATACGTACCTGTTGAAATACATTAAGGCAAAACTGCCTCAGGTCATTGGTGTTTTTAAAGTCTTCGAAACGGTAGGGGAGCAGTTGTTCCGCAATGTTTATCTCTCCACGCGCCATGAGCCAGGTCGAAAACGAATTTCGCCGACCATGGTATGCCAATGCTGATTCAGGAACTATCCGAAACATTTCCTGAAATTCGGCCATGTTTCTGGCGATCATTATTGGATTTCCGTCTATATCTTTAAATACAAAATTTCCGAAACCGAGGCGTTTGTATATGTAGTTGTGAATGTCGAGCGCTAAACTTTCAGAATTTTTGTTGATAAAATCGGCTCCAATGTCGAGTGCCCGCTGTGCATTATTTACATCGTGGCTTTGCAGCAAAACCGGAACCGGAAAGCGCAAGGTCGAATTCACATACCGAAGCAAATCAACTCCGGCCTCTTCGTCATCAATCCCATTTCGCGGAAATTTTACATCAGAAATAACCGAGAGAAGGTAGTTTTTGTATTTGGTAATCGCCTGAACAGCCTCCTCGAAATTGCTCACCAGAATCACTTTGGGTCGGGCACGCAATTTCATGATTTTATGCAGTTCGTCGGCCGATTTATCCTCTACCAGATTTTGGGTCTGCGTCATAATGTTGGTGTACAGCATGGGCAAATACCGCGAATAGTACTGAATGGAATCTTCAACCAACAGAATAACCCTGACATTCCCGTTTTTGGTATCCTCTTCTACATTCTTTTTGTCTTCGATGTATTTGATCATCGCCAGGAAGACATTTGAATTTCCGTTCCAGACAAATACCCGGTCAATCGACTCAATTTTGTTTGAAGTTGTTTGAAAATAGCGCAAATCGCCGTTATTATTAACCAACAGAAGAATTGGCACCTGAGGTTTTATTTTGTAAATGGCATTTGCAGCTAATACAGGAATGTTTTTGTCGACCCCAACCATAATAATAACCAACTCGAAATCGCGGGCTTTAATCTGTCGTAAAGCTTCTTCTTCGGTATTAACGCTGGTAAACCGGGGATAGGTATACAGGTTAAGCTGAAGAAATTCGCCAAAAATTTTATCGGTGAATTGTCCTTCGCGAACGATGGAATAACTGTCGTAAAGCGTTGCCAGCAAAAGAATCTCTTTTACTTTGGTGGGCATCAGCTCCTGAAAGATGTCGCGATCACTTTTCTTTAGTTTGTATATCGATGAAAGTGATACTGAATCAATGTTTTCCATTTCGTGAATAGTTTTGAATGTAATTTTCAGGTTTGGTGAATCAGGAAGTGGAAAAGTATAAAAAATCCGTCGGAAAGCTTTCCGAACAAAGATGTTTTAAAAATCTTGGGAATATATTTTTACTTTTAGACTTCCAAAATCACTAAAACTATGAAGACTATACTTATTTCACTATTTCTGTTTCTGTCTGTCGCAGGCTTTGCACAAAAAAAACAATCGTTATTTAATGGTAAAAACCTGAAAGGTTGGACGATCTATGTTAATGATCCGAATATAGTTCCTCAAAATTACTTCTATGTGAAAGATGGGGTGATTGAAACGATAGGGGTTCCGGTTGGATATCTCCGTACCAAAAAGGAGTTTTCGAATTATCGCTTGCATGTCGAATGGCGGTATCCGGAGAAAGAGGTAAATAGTGGTATCATGCTGCATGTTACTGGTCCCGACAAAATTTGGGTGTCGCACTACCAGGCCAACCTGAAGCACCTGAGTGTTGGCGATTTCGTGGTTCACGGAGTAGGACAGAAGGCTATCCTTGGTGGGAAAGAATATGTTTCGACAGAAAAGGACAAACCAGTAATTCCAAAACTGAATCCAGCCAATGAAAAACCGCAAGGCGAATGGAACAACTACGACATTGTTTGTAAAGGAAATACCATTGAAGTAACCGTAAATGGAGTGCTGCAAAACACGGCCACCAACTGTTCGATTACCGCAGGTGCCATCGCTTTACAGGCTGAAGGATGTAAAATTCAGTTCCGGAATTTGTGGGTAGAGAAGCTCAAATAAACAGTGATGCAGGAAATCAGAGAAATTAAAGAGAAACGGCGTGCCGACGAACTTTTTGATCAGATCAAATCTGGCGATCAGAAAGCACTCGAACTTTTGTTTGCTATTTATTTTCCGCGATTGAACGATTTTGCCCGAAATGTGGTGAAAGACGATGTTATTTCGCAGGACATTGTTCAGGAGGTATTTGTAAAAGTATGGGAGAAACGCCTTGAAATAGAAAGTATTAATCTGGAAGCCTTTCTTTTTTGCCTGGTTCGGAACCGCTGCATCGACTACATTAAGCACCTGAAAGTGGTGAATAACCAGATGCAGGAAATTCAGCTTTCTTCGAAATACGAGGAACTCTACCGCATCGACTTTATTGGCAACGAGCCTTATGTGTTGATTGAACAGGAACTGAAACTGAAAATTGAAAAGACCATTCAAAGTTTACCAGAACGTTGCCGCGAAGTTTTTATCCTGAGCCGGATGGATGGCCTAAAAAACAAAGAAATAGCCGATAAGCTGAACATTAATATTAAAAATGTGGAGCGGCATTTAAGCAGGGCAATGCAATCGTTTCGCGAAAATTTCAAGGATGAATTACCCCTGGCTCTCGTTATCCTTGTTTTAAAAAGCCTGGAGTTTTAATGCAATGCAGTTTTACAGGTTTTAGGTAGCAGCAGTGCTGCGAAATCTTTGTAGAAAAACAGTCAATTTACCAAACCAGAGGTGCAGCGCACCCTAATATATAAGAAATTGCTATTATTTCGGTGCTATGCACCTCTGATATATTGATCCCTCAAACTACAAATATTTTGGTGCTCTGCACCAAATGTTATGTTTCTGGATTGGCAAAAAAAATAGATTTTTTCTGAAAAATATTTTCCTTTCAATGATGGGTAAACAACCCCTTCAGCAGTTATATAGACAAAGGTTTAACTAATTGCAATGGAAAATCTAGAATTTCAGAACATTATACACCGGTATTTCAGGGGGCAACTGGCTGACAGCGAATACGAAATGCTTACAGTTTACCTTCAGGATGCTAAAAACCGGAAATACTTCGAAGAAGCAAAACTCGAATGGGAAATCCATCCTGAACTGGATGATCTGGCTGCTAAAAATCTTACCCGCCTTCGCTATAAAATTAATCAGGAAATTTCTGCAAAACCTAAATTGCAACTTACCCGCCAGCTTTGGGTTAGGGTGGCATCGGTTGCAGCAATTCTGGTTATCGGACTTCTGCTTGGAAGTGCCGTGACATACCTGATTTCGCCAACAAAACGAACAGCAGAACAACTTGTTTTCCAGACTCCACGCGGAGAAAAATCGATGGTTACCTTACCCGATGGATCGGAAGTGTGGCTGAATGCCAATTCCAGATTGGTTTACAACTCATTTTCATCAGACCACCGACAGGTTGAGTTAAAAGGTGAAGCATTTTTTAAAGTTGCCCATAACGAAAAAGCTCCGTTTGTGGTACGAACAAATGAATGTGATATTACGGTTTTAGGAACCACTTTCAATGTAATGGCTTACGATGAATTTGGCCGTAAAGAAATCACGCTGCTGACAGGTAAAGTCAACGTGCATACCGAAAGTACCGAACAAATTTTAAAACCCGGGCAGGCTTTGATTCTGGAAGACCATCAGATTCATATTGTTGAAGTAACTGCTTCAGAAGCATCAGCCTGGGTCGATAATAAATTTAATTTCAGAAATATTCCGCTCACCGAGTTATTGAAACGTTTGGAGAACTGGTACGATGTGGACATTACACTTGAAAACCAAACGGGTAGAGATGTGAATTTTACCGGGACCTTTAAAAACGAGGAAACCATATGGCAGGTTTTGGATGCCATAAAGGTTTACACCCCTATTAAATATCAAAAATCAGATTTACGACAAATAAAAATTACTGTGGAATGATAAAAAAAAGACGTCAGCTAAGCGGCCACTCAGCTGACGTCAAGCAAATGTGATATAAATACTCATTTAAATCGAAGTAAAACTATGAAAAAAAATGATCCGAAGCAAAGGCATCGGCGATGCCCTGCGCTTAGACAAATGCTTAAAATTATGAAACTAACAACCTTGTTGTTTTTTGTTGCGCTTTTTCAGGTCTCGGCCATTTCGTATTCACAGCAAACACGGCTAAATCTGAAGTTTGAAAAGGAGACCCTTGAATCTGTTTTTAGCAAGATTGAAGCAAACTCCGAGTTCTCCATCTTTTACAAGAACGAATTAATCCGGAATTCGAAAGAAGTCAGTGGTGATTACAAAAATGCGTTGATCTTTGAAATTCTTGATCAGGTATTGCAATCAGAAAACCTGAGCTATTCGGTGAAGAACAAGCTGATCATGATTGTTCCCAAAGAAGGTAGTGGTGCAGAAATAAATCTTCAGCAGCAAAAATCTGTTTCCGGAAAAGTAACCGACTCAACCGGTTCGTCATTGCCCGGAGTTTCAGTGGTAGTAAAAGGTACAACAAGTGGAACAATTACCGATGGAAATGGGAATTATTCGATTTCCAATGTTCCTGAAAATGCGACCTTGCAATTTTCGTTTGTTGGGATGAAAGGACAGGAAATTGTTGTTGGTGGTAAAACAATTGTGAATGTAAAAATGGAAGAAGAAACAGTTGGAATTGAGGAAGTAGTCGCTGTTGGTTATGGTGTTGCAAAAAAAAGTAGTATTACCGGATCTATTTCGACAGTAAGATCAGAAGATCTACCTAATACTGCAAGTACTTCGGTTTCTCACATGTTGTCAGGAAAAGCTTCTGGCGTAACCGTTCGCCAGACAAGTGCTCAACCAGGTGGTGGAGTTGAAATAACTATTCGTGGTGCAGGTTCTATCAATGCAGGTAATGACCCATTGTATGTAATCGATGGATTCCCAGTAAACAACAACACCTTGGAACCTGGCAGTGGTGATCGTTACAGCATGGGAAGCAGAAATCCACTAAACTCAATAAACCCTAACGATATTGAATCAATTGAGATTTTGAAGGATGCTTCGTCAACAGCCATATATGGTGCAAGAGCAGCTAATGGTGTAATAATGATTACCACCAAGCGAGGAAAAGAAGGAAAAACAAATGTAGAATTTACTGCAAATCATACCATTCAGAATATTTCTAAGTACTTTGAGATGCTTGATGCAACCGGATTTATGCAAATGTCAAACACATTGGGAAAAGAATACTATCAAATTTCGAATAATCTTATTCCTTATGGGCCGAAAGATCCGAAACTTGTGGACCCTTATGTGCCAAAATATACCGAGGAGCAAATCGCGAACGCAGGAACAGGAACAAATTGGTGGGATGAAGTAACAAGACCCGGAAAGGTAAGTGAATACAATTTATCCATGTCAGGAGGTAATCCAAGTACAAAATACCTGGTTTCAGCCAACTATTTCAATCAGGAAGGGGTAGTCCAAAATTCAGATTTTTCCAGATTTAGCGGTAGGGTTAATTTAGACCAAAATATTTCAAAGATGGTAAAAGCTGGCCTTTCATTGACGGGCTCATTTATTGACAATGGCAACACCCAGCTTGGTAGCGGACAGTGGGAGAATTCAGGTGTATTAATGAGTGCTTTGGTTATGAGTCCACTCACTACTGTCTATAATGCGTATGGCAAATACAATATCAATCCGCTGAATGCAACCATGCCAAATCCGGTTTCATACAAGGAAATTGATGACCACACCATTTCAAAGCGGTTGCTGGCTAATTCATATATTGAGATTAATCCTATAAAAGATCTAACTGCAAAAATTAATGTCGGGATTGACGATAAATCGGCACAGCGAAACAATTATATGCCAAAAACCTTTTTATATGGATCGCAAAGTCAGGGAAAAGCAAATATTGCATTGAATAATTCAACTGATTTGTTGTTCAACACAACGCTGAACTACAAAAAGACATTTGCGAATCTGCATCATACAAATTTTTTATTCGGGTATGAATATCAGAAATTTAATGGGAATGGGGTTGGCGTAACCAATAATAAATTTTTTACCGATGTATTTGGCAGTAATAATTTAGGTGCCGGAGAAGGCATTCCATCAACATACTCCTATAAAAATTCAGGTAAGCTTGCATCGTATTTTACGCGTATATCTTACGATTATAAGGAGAAATATATTTTGAATGTGACATTACGTCGTGATGGAACTTCAAACTTTGGTGCAGACAATAAGTGGGGAATGTTCCCATCATTGGCAGTAGCATGGCGAATTACAGAAGAGGATTTTGTGAAGAAGTTTGACAAGCTAAGTAATTTAAAATTGCGCCTTTCATACGGTCAAACTGGAAATAGCGGAATCGGGGACAGAGCATTTGAATATTATGCTCCTATTGGAAATTACCTTTTTGGCAACACGATACAAACCGCTGTCGGAAAAAGTCAATTAGGAAATAGTAACCTTAAATGGGAAACTACCACAGAATTCAATCTGGGGCTGGATTTTGGCCTTTTCAATAATAGAATAAGCGGTACTTTCGAATATTATAACAAGGTTGTTGATGATTTACTGGCATACCGCACACTGCCTTCGTACAGCGACTTAAGTTCGGTTGCGGACAATATTGGAGCAACTCAACTTGACGGGTTTGAGTTTAATTTAAATACACGAAATATTGACAAGGAACTAAAATGGACAACATCCTTTAATATTTCGACATATAATAACCAATGGAAGAAACGAAATCCTAACGTTATCCTTAATCCTTACGAAAATGAACATGATCCAATCCGTGCAATATATGGATACAAGACCGCTGGAATCAAACAGATTGGACAGGATATTCCACATATGCCCAATGCCTTGCCGGGGAATCTGATTTATCAAGATATTAACGGTTATGATGGAAATAATAAACTGACCGGAAAACCTGATGGAAAGATTAATTCTGCAGACAATGTATTGATCGGTTCATGGGATCCTGGGTTAACTTTTGGTGTCGGAAATACATTCGAATACAAACATTTTGATTTAAATTTCTTTTTCTATGGTATGGCTGATTATACCATCGGAAATCCAAACCTTTTCAAGTTTATGCTTGATGCGTGGCGCTTGCCCCAGACCGAAAATAATATGATGAAAGATGTATCACAATTATATAGATCTGATGCTCCAAGTACAAAGTATCCGGGAATGGCAGTAAATCCCTATCAGGGTAACAGTGATTTCTATTTGGAAAAAGCTGATTTCATCCGGTTAAAAAATGTAACACTTGGGTATTCATTGCCAAAAAAACTGATAAATAGCATCTTAGATATAAGAGTTTATTTTGACGCTCAAAATTTATTGACCATCACAAATTACTCTGGAGTCGATCCGGAAACGGATAGTCAAGGCTCATATCCCAATGTGAAATCTTACTCATTTGGAGTTAATGTCAAATTTTAAAACTACTGATTTATGAAAAATAATAGTATAAATAGGATAATCAAAACAGTTGCAATACTATTCATATTAACCGCAACTGCCTGCGAAAATGGGCTTGAACCTGAGATCTACGATAAGCTCTCGAAGGATAATTTTCCGCAAACAGCGGATGATGCCAAAGCATTGGTTAACGGGGTTTACCTTGATTTTCGACGTGGACCGTGGAATAGGTATAATGCAGCAAACGAATCAAGATTAGTAATGGGTCTGATGACCACCGATGAATTCTCATGCTATTGGGATGGTTATTGGGGTGCTCCCTTTAATTTTACATGGCAACCTGATGGATGGCCATTTTCAACTATGTATTGGGATTTCGTACCTTCAATTACAAGGGCAACAGCGGCTATTGGTCAGTTAAGTTCAGTAACATCGTTGGATGCATCGCTGAAAAATAGGTATATTGCTGAAATTAAAGCTGCAAGAGGATATTGGATGTACGACATATACAACCTGTATGGCCCGGTTCCTTTTATAACTAAAATTGAAGATGCGTTAAACCTGAAAGATTATCAACAAGTAGCCAGACCTTCCAACGCAGAAATGGTCAGTTTGATTGAAAAAGATTTAAAAGAGGCCTCAGAAGTACTGCCAGTGAAATATGGGTCAAGCGATTTTGGAAGGCTAACCAAAGGTGCTGCCTTAATGGGTTTGGTTAAACTATATCTTCATGAAAAAGATTGGGAAAAGGTTAAAACAACCGCAGAAACAATCATTAACTTAAACGTATATAATTTACAATCACAATACAAGAGTATTTGGGCACTTGACAATGAGCAAAACAGCGAGATTATATTTGCAATTCCGTGTAATGCTTCAATAAACGGAGTAACGAACAATTTCAGGGCTCATGTGCTATATTCTGATTGGGCTTCGCCAAATGGTTTGCCGGTAACTGCATGGAACGGGTATAAAGTTCCATGGCCATTCTATGATACCTTTGATAATGATGACAAAAGAAGAGATCTGCTCGAAAGGAATTACATCGGTTCACAGGGGCAAAAATTAGATGCCCGTGCAACAAGTCCACTTGGAGCTGCACCAGTAAAATATCCTGAAGATCCATCTGGCACTGGGCAGGACCAGGGAACAGACTATGTGATTTATCGGTATGCAGATGTTTTACTTTCACTATCAGAAGCTCTAAACGAACTGAATGGTCCAAATCAGCAATCAATTGATTTAATCAACATTGTCAGAGCCAGAGCTTTTAGTCCGGCAAAACCTGTCAGTTTAAGTAGTTTTGGAAGTAAAGAATCATTGAGGGAGTATATCCTGAAAGAACGTGGATGGGAACTCTATTTTGAAGGTAACCGTCGTGAAGATTTAATACGCCATGGCAAATTTATTGAATATGCCAATGATCCTACAAAAATGGTAAATCGTAATCCACAAAAATTAGCCAGAGACAAACATAAGCTTTATCCGATTCCAAGTAAAGCCATTTTTGAAAACCCATTAATGAAGCAAAATGATGGTTATTAATCCTATGTCATTTAAAAATTGTATAAAATGAAAACTATATATTTATTTTTTAGTCTGGCTATAGTTCTTAATATAGGCGGATGTAGTTCAGATGAAGAGATTTTGGTAAGTCCAAAAGCCGACTTCGATTTTACAGTAAATAAAGGCACAGTCTCATTTACCAATAAATCAGCTGGAGCAAATGTTTATGCCTGGGAATTTGGTGACGAAAGCAATTCTGTGAGTACAAAAAAAGATGCCATCTTTAAATACGCGGCCGCTGGTACATATAATGTGATTGTAACATTGTATGCAGGTGACGGAAGCACAGGTATTAATGATCATATTTCAAAGACGATTTCTCTTGTTAATGTGCCTCCCTCAATAAAAATTGACGGCAAACTTAATGATTGGGAAAAAGTTCCATTTGTTGAAGGCGTTGTTGGCAAAGGAAGTTTGAAACGCATTAAAGTTGATGGTACTGGTGATAACATTAATATATATTTGGAGGGAGATTTGGGTCTGGATGTCTCTTCACCACAAGCATTTTTTGATTTGGATATGAAGGGGTCTACCGGTGGAGATTTTGGCTGGTATTCCGAACCATTTGGTGCTGATATGATGAGTGATGGTTCGACATCATGGTATGCTCTTCATTCTGGTGTGGGTGGAACAAATAGTTGGACATGGAATTGGGGGGAAGCTGCCGGAGGATGGATTAAATTGACAACTCCCGTTACTATATCCAGTGACACTAAAGCTGTTGAATTCTCATTCAATAAAAGTCAGTTGAGCCAAATTGCAAAAATTACGCTATCTTCAAAAGGTGTTTATTTCTGTTTTAGTGATAAAAAAGCTGGAGAGATTCCAGTTTGGAAAAAGGGGCAAAAGCCGGTATTTATAACTTTTTAATTACATAAAATTGAATCGGAAGGGAGCATTTGCTCCCTTCCTCATTTAAGAGCTATCAATATGAATAATTCATTCAAGTTAATCTTATTTGTTTTTTTAGTCCTCATATTCCAAAATTGTGCTAATGGTGAAGGAGTTGTTGATGAAAATTCAAATTTTAAAGTGGTTTCCTTTACTCCAAACAAAGAATCCCTGATTCGTAATCCGGGTATGGGATGGACCCTATACGATGATGCCAACGATGAAGTAGCAAATGCCGTAACTTATTGGCAAAGTCAGGATGAAGTTGCCCGAAAATATGCATCTTGTTTTTATATCCGATGGAGATGGTCGGATATGGAACCAGAGGAAGGCAAATATGCATGGGAATATAATGAAAATTTTAAAGCATTGGTGAAGGGCGCTCTGAACCGCGGACTAAAGCTTGCATTTCGGATTTATGTCGATGGGCAGGATAATATCCGTCCGGGTACACCTCAATTTGTATTCGATGCCGGCGCTGAAAGTTATGAAGTAAGCGGATTTAATGTCAAACATCCATCCCCTTACCTTGACGATCCAATTTTTCAAAAGAAATTCAGCAATTTTATTCAGGCTTTTAGCAAAAAGTTCGATGATCCTTCCACAGTTGACTTTGTCGATGGATTTAACCTAGGCTGGTGGGGTGAAGGCCATCATCTAAAGTTTAAAAACGCTTCAAATAAGACGAACACCTTCCAATGGATTATTAATCTGTATGGCTCTAATTTTAAAGATGTCCCTCTTGTAATGACCATCAACAGCGAGATCGGGTATGAAACCGAAAAATCCATTTCATTTGATGGACAAGGCTATCATCCTCGTCGGGATGGCTTTTCCAGTGAGTGGTTTACTGATTACGAGAAAGGGCTTCTAGTAACTATATTCCCAAATAAGATGGTTGTTGCTGAGTCATGTTACTGGGGCGGAGGTGATATTAGTTATTCTAGTAATCTTGATCCAAAATATAATTGGACATCCTGGGGTGCATACTATACACAGGTAGTTTCTGAAGCACTTTTCTACCATGCCAATTATCTGGATTTACGTGAAGCAGCCGAATCAAAGCTATATATGACACAAGCCGAAGACCAGATTAAAAAATTTATGATTCAGGGCGGTTATCGGCTTTATCCAAAAGAAATAACCTACTCCGAAACAATTTCTTCGAAACAAAAAATTGAAGTAAAACATAGCTGGGCTAACTTAGGTGAAGGATATTTGCCCAACAATGACAAACGCTGGAATTATAAGTACAAGGTCGCTTTCTCTTTGTTAGACTATGACAATAAAGTAATAAAACAATGGATAAGCGCTAATGCAGAACCTTCAGCTTGGGTTAAATCTAAGGATTCAACATATTCAGAATCATTAAACATTGAAAATGTTCCTGTTGGAAACTATAAATTGGCATTGGCGATTGTCGATATAACAACAGAGAGTAAACCAGCAATAAATCTGGCAGTTGACAAAGGCTTACTTACCCCTGATAAATGGTTGAAAATTGGTGAAGTCAGCATTAAATAAATTGACATGCGCAAAATAAAAAGGGAAATCGTAATTTCTTCGGTATTGCTAATATGTTCTCTTTATAGTTTGGGTCAAATAATCCCAACAGGAACTTATCCAACTCCGCCAACGAATATTTCAACTTTCAATCCGGACACAGAAACTCATTATTTTAATCGGATCAACACATTCAAGGCAGATCCTTTGGTCGGCGGGGATATCGTTTTCTTAGGGAACAGTATTACTGAATTTGGTGGTAATTGGGGCATACGTTTCAACTCATACATAGTCAAAAACCGGGGGATTTCAGGCGATGAAACTCAAGGTGTTTTACAAAGATTAGGTGAAATTTATTATTCCAAACCCTCGAAGGTTTTTCTATTGATTGGAATAAATGATTTATGGCGAAATAGAACAGTTCAGTTTGTTAGCCAGAATATTCTGAATATAGTAGACAGCATTACCAAATATTCACCAAATTCTATCATCTATGTGCAGACAATACTACCAACAACGAACCAAAGCCTCGTCTCAAAAATAAAGCAAACCAATGATATTTTAAAAGATAAGCAGAGTTTTAAAAACTATACTTTAATTGATCTGCATCCCTATTTTGCAGATATTAATGATATGTTGAAAAGTAACTATACCGCCGATGGACTGCATCTGAATGAACAGGGATATAACCTTTGGGTAAATTTTGAAAGAAAGTATGTCCCTGAATTATCGCTTTTTAATTTGATTAAGAATTATGACTTAAAAACAACTAGTGATTACTGGATAATGTCAGGTACACCAGATATGTTCAAAACTTCAGATTGGTCACCAAATCCACCTGCCCGGTCTTTTGCAAACAATTATTGGCAATGGACAGACAAGTCCATTAATGGCAGTATCATGCAAACTATTTCAAATCTGGAAGATGGGGAATATGTTTTCTCCAGCAAATTTATTGGTGGTCCAGCCGGTAATTTTTCTTATTCAGCCCTTGTGGCAATAGATGGAAATAATAACCAGACAAAGATGGAATTTAAAATGCCAAGTTCATGGACAAAAATCCAATTTCCAGTTTCTGTTACTGGTGGTAAATGTTCGGTTGGGATTACAATAAAAGACACGCTAAATTCGGAATATTGGTTTAATGCTGCTGACTTTTTGTTTTATCAAAAATTATTTACCTGCATACCCACTTTGTTGGAAAATAATGATGATGTTTTTAACGTAACTCCTAACCCGTTTGTCAATGAAACAAGTATTAATTTTAAATTGTCGAATTCGCAAAAAGAAGTAGTGGTTGAAATTTATAATCTGAAAGGAATCAGGATAAAACGGTATGTTGTAACAGATGTAATTCAAAACCAATGTTATTCGTTAATATTTTCTGTTGATTCAAAAAATGATACACTTTATCTTGCACGATTAATTACAAAGAATCAGATGATTCCTTTAAAACTAATTCGAAACAAATAAGAACAAGTTGAATTTATTTTAAAATAGACCTTTTATGATGAATAATATTTTATACCAATATATAAAAATAATTATTCTTGGCCTTTTATTCATGTTTTTTTTGAGTTCTGCCATTAGTCAAACAGGAAATAAACAAAATCATGGACGTACACCCATCATGGGATGGAGCAGTTGGAACCACTTTCGGGTAAATATTAATGAGCAGATCATCAGGGAACAAGCTGATGCTATAATCAGTTCCGGAATGTATGATGCCGGGTATCGCTTCATAAATATTGACGATGGCTATTTTGGCGGCCGCGATTCAAAAGGAAATCTATTTCCCGATTCATACAAATTTCCTTCAGGGATGAAGGCTTTAGCAGATTACATTCACAGCAGAGGTTTGAAGGCGGGGATTTATTCAGATGCCGGAACAAATACCTGCGGTTCTATTTGGGACAACGATAAAAACGGACTAGGAGTTGGAATGTATAATCATGTTAAAGAGGATTGTGACCTGTTTTTTAAAAATTGGGGATATGATTTCTTGAAAGTTGATTGGTGTGGTGGAGAAAATCAAAAGTTGGACGAACAAACCGAATACCTGTCTATTCTGCATGAAGTTAAAAGTATTCGACCCGAAATCGTTTTCAACATCTGCCGATGGCAGTTTCCTGGCGAATGGGCTGTGAAAGCTGCCGATTCCTGGCGGATTTCAGGCGATATCAATGCTACCTGGAAAAGCATTTGCCACATCATTGATCTAAATGCAGGTCTGGCAAAATACGCATCGCCAGGACACTTTAACGATATGGATATGCTTCAGGTGGGGCGTGGAATGAGTTACGAAGAAGATAAAGCTCATTTTTCGATGTGGTGCATGATGACTTCTCCGCTTTTAGCTGGTAATGATTTGCGGAAGATGACCAAAGAGACGATTGAGATCTTAACAAATAATGAGCTAATCACATTGAATCAGGATTCGGCCTGCATTCAAGCCGAACGGATCTTGATCGATGGAACAACGGAAGTATGGCTAAAGCCCTTGGGAGAAAAGAACGGCAAGAATAAAGCTATAGCGGTATTAAATCGTGGAGAAAGCTCAATCATGTATTCTTTGACCAATAATATTGTTCCAATTGGCAAAAAGGCCAATGTTCGGGATTTATGGCAGCATAAAGATTTGGGGAAATTTGGAAAAGGTATAAAACTCACTATTCCCGAACACGGAATAGTTGTGCTAAAAATTTCAGAATAATTTTCTGGAGCATCACAAGGTTTGCTCTGGAAATAGATAGTTGGTTGGAAGTTAGGTTCGGTTGTGATTTAGTTAGTTTAGATCGCCCCTTTGTCCGTAAGGACAAGGGGGTTTTTATTTTGCGATATTGTCTTTAACTATCGCCACTCATGCATATTGTAGGTAACGTTCCATTTTTGGTTTGTAGTAAACAAAAAAGAAATGACAAAATCTGCTGACAAACAAACTTTTTCCTATTTTTAGCTGCCAATAACAAGCGAAAACAAAAAACAGGAGTTTATAGTTTTGAGAAAAATAATTAACTGACATATACGATTTTAAAATTTTAACATAGCATTTTGCTATTGTTCGCACACCCAGAAACCTCGGAAATTTCTTACCCGCGAACGCAGAATTAGAGTAATAAGCGAATGCTCGCGCCAAATGGCGTGGGCTTTTGACTTATCAATTCTGCGTGGTCTTCCGAGGGCCTTGGGTGTGGGTAAGGCGGGGTCCACGCTTTTTTTGTGGGTTTTGGTTACCTGAACATCATCGGATGCGCTAAGTATAACCATGAGCAACTTTTCCTTATTCCAGGAGCTGGAGCAACTGCTCCGCCCACACAGCGCTTACTGCACCGAAGATGGTGTATTGCTCAAAAACAGCATTGTAGAAGCCGCGCTCCAACTTCGCCCCGATTTGTTGAAACTGATTTTAAGCAATGAAAGGTTGAAAGCCAATTTCTTTACCGATGTGGAAGGAATGTTGGTGTTCGACAAAGTGCGTTTTCAGAAGTTTGTAATGAACAAACGGTTTTTGCCCGACTCGTACACCAGTTTCAAAAACAAAATTGGATTGACTACCGACGAAGGAGATTTCCTGGCCGAAAGCCGCGAAGTAGTGCTTTCGTGGCCTTACAAAGATTGTGTTCTCGAAGGAGGACAAACCAAAGAAGATGCCAAACGCAACGAAGTTTTTTGGAACGAAATACTTGCCCCCGACGAAATAAACCGACTCACCGAACCCAAAGTATTGACCAACTTTAAAAAGTTTGATGCCGACGGTGAGCACAATGTGGAATCAATCTCCAAAGCAGACAACCTGATTATTAAAGGGAATAATCTGTTGGCTTTGCACAGCCTAAAGAAAACTTACGCCGGACAAGTAAAGCTGATTTATATTGATCCGCCTTACAATACGGGAAATGACGGATTTCAGTACAATGATTCGTTTAATCATTCTACATGGTTGACGTTTATGAGGAATAGATTGACGGTGGCAAGGGAATTATTGAGAAATGATGGAGTTATATTTGTTCAATGCGATTATCATGAGGATGCGTATTTAAAGGTTTTATTGGACGAAATTTTTGGTTTGGAATGTTTTGTTCAGAATATTTCCGTTAAAATGTCTGAAGCATCTGGACCTAAAATGGCACATGCAAAGCGTAATATACCAAAGCTAAAAGAAACATTGTTGATCTACAAAAAAAATCAATTTGATTTGGTTGAAGTTCCCAAAGTGTTGAAATCAACATGGGATAAAGAGTATGCAAAAATTTTACTCAATATTACAAACGAGGATGCAGATATATTGCTAGATCTACTTTCAATGGATAGTGTAGCTGACTTTCATGTCAAGCAAGCAAATGAAATTTTATCAAAAGTCTGCTTATCCACCATATCAGATTTTGACTCAACTAAGAAAAATGATAATCAATGGCTTTCTATGAATTCATGGCGAATTGTAGCTGACAAACAAAATACTGCCTTAGATAGTTTGTTGTCGAATCAATCAAGTCATCCAAAACAAGACATTGCAGTTATTAAGACAAAGCGGAATAAACTGGTTGCTTACAGAACTGATAAAAATTTTGGGGAGGATTCAAGAGTAGAAATTGTTTTTGCGATAAATAATTTGGCTTCAAATCCATGTGATTTTTGGACTGATATTTCGACTGCTGGAGGCTTTTCTGAGGAAGGTGGAGTGAGTTTCCCTGGAGGAAAAAAGCCTGAAACTTTACTAGAACGAATCATTAAGATGTCCAGTAGAGAAAATGATATCGTTCTAGATTATCACCTTGGTAGCGGCACTACAGCAGCTGTTGCTCATAAAATGGGGCGTAGTTTCATTGGTATAGAACAAATGGACTATGGTGAAAACGATAGTGTTGTTAGACTTCAAAATGTTGTAGGCAAGAAAGTCAAAGATGGATTGTTTGACAAAATTGAATGTGATCAAACAGGCATTTCCAAAACCATTAACTGGCAAGGTGGCGGTTCATTTGTATATTGCGAGTTAGCCAAAGCAAATCAGGATTTTGCAGATCAGATTTTGGCAAGTGAAAACAAGGAAGAACTGGCCTTAATCTGGCAGCAAATGCAGGAAATAGGCTTTTTGAGTTGGAAAATCGACCCCCGCCAGATAAATGAAAATGCCGAAGATTTCGCTTCGCTTTCGATAGCAGACAAGCAGAAGTTCCTGTTAGAAGCATTGGATAAAAACCTGCTGTATATTCCATATTCCGAAATTGACAATCAGGAATTTGGCATTTCCTTAGAGGCTAAACGACTCAATGCACAGTTCTATGGCAAAGCGTAACAACGAACCGCAAGCTCTGCGGACGACCTTGCAGGCTTTGCTGAAAGAGGAATTTGGCAAACGAACGATTGAAAATACCGAATTGCCAAATTATTTTACACAGTCGCTGAATCCGGCCTTGAAGTTGCGCCCCTATCAGGAAGAGTGTTTCAAGTACTTTATTACCTATTGGGAAAATACCTTTGCAGGCAAAAACCGCCAACCACAGTTGTTGTTTCACATGGCTACCGGCAGTGGTAAAACGCTGATTATGGCTGGCGCAATGCTTTATCTGTTCGAAAAAGGCTACCGCAACTTCCTGTTTTTTGTGCCGAGTACCAACATCATCGAAAAAACGAAGGAGAATTTTCTCAATCAGGCATCGGCCAAATACCTATTTGCACCAACAATTTCCATTGGCGACAAGCGAGTCGAACTGAAAATGGTAGATAATTTTCAGGGCGTTGATGATGGTTGCATCAACCTTTGCCTCACAAGTACGCAAGCATTACACACCTCACTCAATACGCCAAAGGAAAACAGTTTGACCTACGACGATTTTGCACAACACAAGATTGTATTGATTTCGGACGAAGCACACCACATCAACACTGCCACCAAAAAAGGAAAAGACACACAGGCCAACATTGATTTTGGCGATGACAGTTCCGACGATTGGGAAACAACCGTTATGCGCATTTTCAATGCCGACAATGGTAGCTCGCAGCCCAATGTTTTGCTCGAATTTACCGCTACTGCCGATCTTTCCGATGAAAATATCGCGGAGAAATACCACAACAAGGTGATTTTCGATTACCCGCTCAAAAAGTTCCGCGAAGATGGATATTCCAAAGACATTGAAGTGGTGCAAAGCGACCTTTCGCCCATCGACAGGGCTATTCAAACCGTAGTATTGAGCCAATACAAGCGAAAACTATTTGCAGCCATTGGTCAGGATATTAAGCCGGTTATGATGTTGAAATCAAAAACCATCAAGGAAAATAAAGAGTTTTTCGATTTATTTATAGAAACAGTTAAGAAGCTTTCTGTAACTGAATTGGATAAGGTGCGACATGATGCAACCGGTGATATTCGGGAGGCATTCCGCTTTTTCGACGAACACAAAGTGGATGCCGACAACTTGTTGCTCGAATTAAAGGAAGACTTCAAAGAAGAAAATTTATTGTTAGTCGATGGCAACACTATTACTGCCGAGAAGCAATTGAAACTCAATTCCCTTGAAGCCAAAGACAATGAATTTCGGGCTGTTTTTGCGGTTGACATGCTCAACGAAGGCTGGGATGTACTCAACCTTTACGATATTGTGCGTTTATACGAAACCCGCGATTCAAAGGATGGCAAACCCGGTAAAACCACCATGCAGGAAGCTCAATTAATTGGGCGTGGTGCTCGTTACATGCCTTTCACTTCGCCCGAAGGCGATAAACCAACCGGGCAACGCAAGTACGATAATGAAATAAGCAACCGACTGCGAACCGTTGAAAAATTGCATTATCACAGTTCGCACAATCCGCGCTATGTTTCCGAACTCCAAACAGCTATGGAAGAAACCGGGATTGTGGCTAAACGATCGAAAGAAATTAGCCTGAAACTAAAGGACAGTTTCAAACTATCCAATCTGTATTGTGATGGCTATATATTTTCGAATGACCAGGAATCCTATTTGGTCAACGAAAATGTGAATTCATTTGGTAAAAATATTCAAGATAATCCGTTCAAAGTCCGCATCAAAAGCGGCGAAATGAAAACGAGTCTGGTGTTCGAGAAACTATCCAATTCAATGGATACCGAGAATTTGAAAACAATCAATATCCGCATGTCGGAATTGGGAAATCATATCATTCGGGCAGCCATTAACCGGCTTGAAACCTACAAATTTTCATCGTTGAAGGATATCTATCCGTCATTAACTTCAACAAAGCACTTTATTGAATCATCTGATTATTTGGCCAATCTGTTCATTACCGTTTCAGGCCGACAAGAAGTTATCGAACATCTGTCGCAACTAAATAAACTGGGTATAGCTACCGAAGTACTTCGTCAGATTGAGCCCATGTTAAGTAAATCGGGCATAGGAACAAGAGGGACAAAACAGTTTATTGCCAGGAGTCTTCGGGAGAAAATAAAAGATAAAGTGATAAAAGTTTCGTTAGACGGTTCAGAAGACAAAGAGTTTGGAAAATCAATGAAAGAATCGACCAATCTAAACTTAACAACTGACCTTTCGAAACAAGATTGGTATGCTTTCGATGACTGTTATGGCACTTCAGAAGAAAAGTATCTGGTCAAATACATTGAGGCATTGCACCCTAAACTCAAAACTAAATACGACGAAATCTACTTGGTCCGGAACGAACGGGAAATTAAAATTTACGATTTCGACAATGGAAATGCCTTTGAACCAGACTTTTTGCTCTTCTTGCAACAGAAGAATGACAACAATCGCTACGATCATATCCAGATATTCATTGAACCCAAAGGCGGTCATTTAGTGGCTCATGATTTATGGAAGGAAAAATTCATGTTACGAATTAAAGATGAAGCATTCATCAACTTCTCCACGCAAATTGGCGATTATCGTATCTGGGGTCTACCATTTTTTACCGAGCAAAACAAACAAGTATTTGATTCCGAGTTCAAAAAAAATGTAGTCTAAAATTCTTATCAGATTTAAGCTGTGTATCTGTTAATCCCTCTTTGCCCGCCAGGACAAGGGGGTTTTTCTTTTCAAATCACCCTGTAATACATCATATTCCAATACTTTACCTCTAAACGTCATTTGTTAATAATTTTGTTAATAAATAGTCATTGTTAAATATCAATTTATTTTTTGGAATGTCCGAACTTGTATATGTAAAATTTAAATAACCTTTTTTTTCACTCTAAATCACAAAATTATGGCAA
>JAFLKN010000025.1 GCA_019163175.1 Prolixibacteraceae bacterium
GCACTTTGAGTTCTGTTGCTGGTTGTGACAGCATCATAACTACTAATCTTACTGTATTAACGCCAGTTTTATTTACTGAATATAAATCAATTTGTGAAGGTGCCAACTACAACGGATGGACTATTACCAGGAAATACGAAAGAACTTTGATTGCCATGTTGGGCCGGGATAGTATTGTTACTACTTATTTAACTGTTAATCCAAAATATTCCATAACTGAGATTGTTTCTATTAATGAAGGTGAAGCTTATCAAACCTGGACTAAATCAGGTCAATACAGTCGCGCATTAATCTCTGTTGCCGGTTGTGATAGTATTGTAATAACTAATCTTCAGGTTATAGCTCCTGTAATTACCCCTAAACAGGTTATAGTTCCAGTTTTATTTACTGAATACAAATCTATTTGTGATGGAAATTCATACAATGGATGGACTTTTACCGGAAAATTTGAAAGAACATTGACTACATCGTTAGGTGGCGATAGTATTGTTACTACCTATTTAACTGTTAATCCCAAATATAATGTAACTGAGAGTATTACTATTACCGAGGGTGAGGTTTATAAAACCTGGACAAAATCTGGTCAATATAGCCGCTCATTAATTTCTGTTGCTGGTTGTGATAGTACTGTATTTACATATTTGACGGTGACTCCGACTCCTGAATACACTCAAACAATTCAGCTTACCAAAGGAGCAAATTTATTTTCAGCAAATTTAATACCTTCTAATCCTGATTTAGGTGTTGTTCTGAAATCACTTTGTGATCAAGGTGCTCTTATCAATGTACTGAATGAGACTGGTAGTTCATTTGAATATGTAGCAAGTTCTGGCGGATGGGTTAATAAAATTGGATCAATTTCAAAAACAGAAGGTTATAGTATAAACCTCAACTTTGATGCCCAATTGAAAATTACCGGAAAACTTGTACCACTTCCTATGGATATTCCTTTGAAAAAAGGTTGGAACTTTATTTCTTATCCTAGAATGGATGTTGTGAATGCAATGAGTATAATACAAACATTAATTACTCAGAATAAATTGGTAAAGGTTCAAGACGAAAAAGGTTATACTATTGAAAAGGTTAAAGGAGTATGGAAAAATAGTATTGGAAATTTTATTCCTGGAAAAGGCTACAAGATCAATGTATCTAATGATGCTATTCTAAGCATACAAAGCACCTATACCAAATCTTCAGCAAGTACTCCTCAACCTGAAGAAACTGAATACTTTGTTGGCAACTATTCTGGTAACGGATCAAATCATATGAATATTTATATTGGTGGTCTGACCCAGGCAGGTATATCTGAAGGAGATGAACTTGCTGCATTCGATAGGAATATCTGCGTTGGAGTTGCAAAGATTACGAAAGATCACATTACTAACGGAATTGCCAATTTAATTGCTTCTTTCTCAACCAATGGAACTGGACAGGATGGTTTTTTTGAAGGAAATACGCTTCAGGTTTATGCATGGAATCAACAAACAGGTAATGAATCAAAGGTAAATGTAGATGTTGTTGATGGGCAAATGAGTTATCAAAAGATGGCTAGTGTTCTATTGAATATGAAATCATCAGCAACTGGGTTAATAAATTTTGGGGATGCAGTGAAAATTGATGTATTCCCAAATCCATCAGTAGGTAAAGTTACAGTTCGTTACTCTCAGGTTCCAGTATCTGGAAGTAGAATTGATATCCTTGACTTATCAGGAAGAAAAATTGTTTCACGTTTAATATCTGGTATTTCTGAAGAATTTAACCTTGATAATCAGCCTGCCGGGTTATATTTGGTAAAATCAATTTTAGGTTCTGAAGAAATTATTCAAAAATTGATCATTAAATAGAAAGTAAATATAACTCGTTGTGCGATTGAAAATAAGTAATAAAATATTGTCAAAGAAGTTGTTTAACCCGTTGTGCGATTAAGCAGCCAGAGCATATTTTAATCGACAAACCCTTGAATAAACTTAAGTATGATTTAGCATCTTAATCGCAAAACGGGTTGATATCAGTAAATTCAATCATCGTTAATTTGGATTAAGGAGTTGGCTGAATGTTTGTCCATACGGCTTGATTAATTCCGAATCCAAGACTTTTCGACCAGTCACCCAACACAGCCACAGAACGTTTGGATTCTTCCAGTTTGAAGGTGTTTTTGGTTATAGTTGCAGGTTAGATGTGGAGAAAGTTCTCGGAAGGAGTAAAGAAAATGTCGTGGGTTTCCACAATAGATGCCAGACCTTTAATCTTCAATGGTGTGAAATCGATACCGATTTTAATGTCCTGATCTGATTTGTGTTGATAATATCCCTGTGCCCGTTTATCCTGAAGGTATTTCTTGTACCAGATCTGGCTTATGCCGATATCCCTCGAAATCCCTGGGTAAACTTCAACAATTTTGTTGGTGACCTCTTCTACCTGATCAAAAATCTGTTGTTTATCCTGAGGGCCAATATTGGTGGTATTGATTTTTTCTGCATCAGGAACGGCATATACACCCTTGTAATATTCGTTTAGTTCTATATCCTGATCAATTTGTCTGGCATAGTAGACTTCGATCAGCCATTTCAGGCTGGATGGAAAGATTTGGGTGATCGTGGAATTTGAAGAATAGGATGGTATTTAGAAAGCAACAGCTACCGTTGAGATATACAATCCAATATTAGACACCTGAACAGACGGATAATCTTTAAACATACCCTCAGGCGGTTGCAGGTTATAAATGAGCGGCTGTACGTTATTTTCATTGGTAGTGGACAGCCTAGAAATTTTACCTTCATCATTTCTCCAATAGAAAGTCAGTGGAAGAAGAAACTGCACCGCCACATCCGGTTGCCCAGACTGATGGATGTGTCTTCGGGAATCAATTGTATATCCTGATTCCTGCTGTCTGCCTGATCAATTATGATCCTGCATCAAAACAGTGGCAAACCGATTATCCTCTATTCCCAAAACAAAAGCACCTAGGGCATCGGTGGTAGCCATATACAAAAATCAGATATTTGTAATCAAAGGCACGGATGTGACGGATGAAAAATTGGGTTGGTATTATTCGCCGTAAGAAAGGAAATGGACAGAAGGAACATCATTTTCAAAATCAACCCTTTGACCGATGGGTAGTAAGTAAATGGAAGGCTTTATGTTTTTGGTGGAGGGGGCTATTCCAAAATACATGGTTTTTTTGTATTCAGAAATGTCTTATTTACTCTTAAAATCATTTCAATAATTATTCAAGCTGCTTGAACATCTCCCAAAAGCCTTAAATCCTCCATTAAATGGCTCGAGTTTTGTACCATAGGGTCACTTTTTAAAACATTAAAGCTCTGTAATCGAAAAGATTGCAGAGCTTTTTGTTTTGTTGCCTAATTGCTAATGGATGGCCAGGCCAATGGTTGAAACACCAGTTGATAAGTCAAGGAATATCCCAACTTTATTATTCAAATGATATTCTGTACCTATGTGCAAATCGAGAAATAGTGGATTTCCATTGTTATAGTAATTCACATCGCCATTGTAGCCATTGTCCCACGATGATCTTACAATTGAAAATCCTAATGAACCTGCCATATAAAAATCCCAATCGGAATTCGCATTAAAGATCTGATCAAAGTAGTAGGTGCCTTTAACTCCTATCGGAATAATTGTTTCATGGTAGTAATAGTTGTTATTGTATCTGTTTCTATAATTGGAAAAACTGATAAATGGTGCTAATGTGAAATTTCTGGCTACATCGAATTCATAGTTGAGGTGAAAGACCGGAAGCGAATGTCCGATGTATCCATAATAGCCGGAATAACCGCCGATACCGAGTCCTAAGTTTAAAGTACTGCCATGATTTTCAGCGTAGGTTTTATTCTGAGCCGATAAATTTGTTCCGACAATAAGGAAAAGAGATAGTAATACCAGTGTTAAGATTCTTGTTTTCATTTGAACTGTTTTAAGTTTGGTGTATATTTTAAATACTTATTCTAGTGTTTGTTTTTGCCGTTACCATTTTCATGTTCACGGCCCTTTTGTTTATAATTGGTCTTTCCCCGACGATCATTCTGGTGGCTATTTCTATCGAATCTTTGATTTGACCGGCTTTTGGAATAGTTTTTTTCGTAGGGATTTCCCCGGTCAGGTCTGTGCCCGTATGTTGGCTGATTTTGCCCGCGATATCCCCGGGCGTATTGCTTTTTATGTTCCCGGAAATGGGAGTAAGGAGTAGTGCCACGATAGTCGCTCATCACTACTTTATATCCATTGTACAGGTCGTAATTTCGGTACCGGCTTGGAAGATTTGTGCGGTGAACCCAGGATACCCCGTTGAAATAAATAAACATTGACGATGGAACATCATAATAGGCTTCAACGTCGGGCAGATAGTAATACGTGACATTATCATATCCGGAAGGTCCCCATTGGGGAGGAGTTCCAAGATTTACATGTACTGATATTTGTGCCTGAACCGAACCTGCCATAAACAACAGTATTCCCAGAACAGCTAATTTTAAAGTTTTCATTTCAGCTTAATTTATTGATTTAATAGCTTATATAGTTCTTTCAGATCGGGTGATAAAATAACTTCAGTTCGGCGGTTTGCTGCGCGGCCATCAGCAGTGTCGTTCGATTTTACAGGGTGAAATTCACTTCTTCCGGTAGCTGTAATTCTATTCGGGTCAAAGCCATTGTCTTTGGTCAAAATGCGTACAATCGATGTGGCTCTGGCTGTACTGAGGTCCCAGTTGTCCTGAAATAGCTTGGTCTTAATCGGAACATTGTCTGTATGTCCTTCAATCAACACGGTGATATCTTTGGTATTTTTTAGTACCTGTGCAAGTGATTTTAACGCTTCTTTTCCTTTGGGGTCAACCACATCGCTACCTGATTTAAATAGCAATTTTTCCTGAAGTGAAACATAGACTTTTCCGTCGAGGGTATAAATCGATAATTCATCAGTCTTGTAATTCATTAATGCATCGGCAATCGAATTTTTAAGTTTAGACATGACGTCTTTTTGCGACTGAATCATATCCTGAAGACTTTTTAATCTTTTAGCCTGGTCGGCAATAGTCATTTTTGATTCTGCCGTAAGAACTTTCAGTCCATTAATGACCAAATCATTGTCATTTTTCAAAGTGGCCGATTCAGTTTTTAGATTTTTTACCTGCTCATTGCAATCGTCGAGTTTGCTTTGCACCAGAGCATTATCTTTTTGAAGTTTATCAACTCTGGCCTCAGAACTTAAAAGTTTTTTGCCTGGACCACAGGATAACATTGAAAAACTAAGAATCAGGGAAAAGAATGCAAGAATATAAAATGTCTTTTTCATTTCGGTTTTTTTTTTGATGAGTGTGATTACAAAATTGGCTTACTTCAGGATGGAATGTGTTACACAACTTTTAAAATATCTTGTATAATTCACACATTGTGAATAAGTTATATTTTATGGTTTTGTGCAAAAAAAGATGCCGCCACATAATTTATTATGACGACATCTTTACTACTGAATTGATTGATTATTTTGTTTTAATGACTTCAAAGGTCACTCTACGGTTAAGTGCACGACCTTCGGCGGTATCGTTTGTGGCTGCAGGTTTTGTTTCACCCAAAGCCTTTTCTTTCGAAATGCGATCTTCTGGAATTCCGCTTGATTGAATAGTTTTGACTACCGAATCGATTCTTTTTTCTGTCAGTGCCATATTGTATTCCTCTGTACCTTTACTATCTGCATTGCCGGTTAAATTCACTTTAAGCTTGTCGTTTGATTTCAGAATTTTAACCAACTTATCAATTTTCTTTTTTTCTCCTGAAAGGTAGCTCGCCCTGTCGTATCCAAAATAAACAGGATCAACCAGCATATCCGGAGCTAACATGATTTCTTCAGCAGCGGCTTCAATTACCGGACAACCTTTGTTTTCTTTGGTTCCGGCAACGTCTGGGCAATTATCCATATAATCAGGTACACCATCTCCATCACGATCCAGTGGACAGCCATTTTTGTCAACAGCTACTAATGCAGGAGTATCCGGACATTTGTCAAGTGCATCGGTGATCCCATCTTTATCCTGGTCGAGCGGGCATCCGCTGGCATCAACTTTCCATCCTTTAGGCGTGTCTGGGCATTTGTCATTTTTATCGGCTACACCATCACCATCGGTATCAGGACAACCCTTTAGCGAAGTTAATCCGGCAACAGTCGGGCAGTCATCAATGTAATCGGCTACACCATCGCCATCGGTATCAACCGGACAGCCATTGGCATCAACAGCAACTCCGGAAGGCGTGTCAGGGCATTTGTCTTTACTGTCCGAAACGCCATCCATGTCCGAATCTTTGACTTTTCCAAAGTCGAATTTTAATCCAATCGTTGCTTTCCATAGACTTTCCCGGTCGGTAACACCTCCAATTGTTGTTGATTCCAAGCCTCTGAAATAACCAGCTTCCATATAAAATGCAGTGCTTTTAGTCAGATAATATTTTGATCCCAGACCAAGGTCATAATTAAATGCCGATGTAGAGTTGTTAAACAAATAACCAGGACCTGCAAAAATGTAGTAACGTAATCTGGAACTTTCGTCAGTAAGCTTTAATTTCATGTTAATGAATGGATTTACCATATCGAGATCGTTTATTAGATTCGAATTGAAAAGTCCCATATCACCTTTTAATACAATATCAAATTTTGGACTTAAATATCTGCCCAAATAGATTTCGGGCATGAGACCAATACCTCCATTATTTAAAGTACCATATCCACCAAGGCCAGCTCCAATTCCCCATTTTTTTTCAGAGGTTTGAGCATTCGCTCCTAAGGAGAACACAAGAATAAGTGCAAGTAAAATTATATTTTTCATAACTGTAAATTTTGGATGGTTTTCGGCTAAAGTGCTGCAATAATCTTTTGTAATTCTTCTTTTGACTTACCAAGTTTGATTTGAAGTCGTCCGAGCATTTCCTCTTTTTTGCCTTCAAGAAGTAAAACATCGTTGTCGGTTAAGATTGCGAATTTTTGTTTGAGCTTACCTTTTTGTTCTTCCCAATTTCCTTTTAGTTCTTTAGTATTCATGGTTTTAATTTCTAATTGTGAAAGCGTTTTCACAGTTCAAAGGTGATGGCTTATCCATCAGAAAGTGTTACACAATTCCAAAAAAGTATTGCATAATTCACATTTAACTGGCTGTGTGAATTATGTAACTATTACTGAAAGTTATGTAACAACATAACTTTGAGATGGCTCTACCTTTACCGGAATTATAATGAATACATAAATTTTGAAATACATCAATTATGAAAAAGGTTAAAATAAGTATGATCATGGTTTTATGTACAGTCCTGTTATTTTCAGGTTGTGCCTCATTAAATAAAACACAAAAGGGAGGAGCCGTTGGCACTGTTGCCGGAGGCGCAATGGGTGCGATAATCGGAAAAGTATCGGGAAACACTGGCTTGGGTGCTATTATTGGTGCCGCAGTTGGTGGAGCTACTGGTGCTGTAATTGGCAATAAAATGGACAAACAGGCCAAAGAAATAGAAAAGACAGTGCCCGATGCAAAAGTGGAACGGGTAGGCGAGGGAATTGTAGTTGAATTCAGCAGCAATGTTTTGTTCGGATTCGATAGTTCGAACCTATCGGCTGATGCGAAAACCAACCTGGATAAACTGGTAATAATCCTTAACAGCTATCCTGATACAGATATCGAGATACAGGGACATACTGACAATAAAGGTAGCGAGTCATATAACCAGAATTTATCTCAAAGCAGAGCCGGTGCAGTTTCCGGTTATTTGTACAATAAAGGAATAGCGAACAGCAGAATCCGGACCAAAGGATTTGGCAAAAATGTTCCTAAATACGACAACAATACCGACGATGGCCGTTCGCAAAACCGCAGAGTTGAATTCCTGATAACTGCCAATGCAAAAATGAAAGCCGAAGCTGAAAAAGAAGCCGGAAAGTAATCCAGTGTTCAGCGTAATATATTCATAAAAATCACAAATTAAATTTATTTTAAAGATGAAAAACAGACTAGTATCAATTGTATTAATTCTTGTGTTTTCAGCATCATTCGCTATTGCTCAGGAAAAATCAAAAACGTCATTTGGGATACTGGGTGGGGTAAATTTCCAGAATCTGAACGGAAAACTATCAAGCGGTGACAAACTTAAAAACGACATGCTATTAGGGTTCCATGGCGGAGTTAATTTACAGATACCTATTGCTCCGGAATTCTATTTTCAACCCGGATTGATGTATGCCGTAAAAGGTGCTAAAAATACAACAACTATTTTGGGCAGTGAAATTACAGATGAAATCAAGCTTAATTATATTGAAATGCCCTTAAACCTGGTTTACAAAGGTGCGTTAGGTAATGGATTTATTCTGCTTGGATTTGGACCATATGTGGCTTATGGGATAAGCGGTAAGCAAGTAATTCAGGGAAAATCATTCTCTTATGAAAGAGGCGTTGACTATAATGCATTTGATGCAGGTGCCAACATTTTCTTCGGTTATGAAATGGCAAGCGGGATCTTTTTACAGTTGGATACTCAATTTGGTATGCCGGATATTGACCCGAATGAAAACAGAACAGCAAAAAATACAGGCTTTGGCCTGTCGTTAGGATATAGGTTTTAGTTTAGTTAGTAGTAGATTAGTTAAGGAAGGCTATCTCTCAAAAGGAGATGGCTTTCTGTGTTTTTAATGAAATGTGATCAGGCTCAATCTTCCAGTCTTTCTTCCGGATCGAGGTGGTCGTCTCCACCCAAACTGTAATAGTTATTCTCTTCGTCCTCACTTCCAATGTTTTCCATATCATCATCCAACTCCGATCCGGGAACATCCAAATCAAGATCAGGAAATTCATCACCAAATTCAGTAAGGTCCCTTCTCCCTGCTTTAATTCTTTTACCATACTCTTTCTTTTGGTTAATGTCTTCAGGATTTATGTCGCTTTCTTCCAGGTAAATATTGTATATGTCTTCGCCTTCGGGGTAGGTAGGATAACTCGGAAGACCATTATCGTTATTTTTTGATTCCGAAACCAACAGCTTTCGGTAATCGGTTTTTTCTTTTTTCATAGTCGGTGAATTTAGGAAAGTTGAAATTGAGCGCCTTTGTCTCGATTTGTATTACGTAACTTTTAAAAGAGTTACATATTCATGCATTACTTTTCTGCTAAACAAAACTTAAAATGTCGTTTTGATTTTTTTTCGTTCAATAAAATTTTCTTGCTTCAGATCCGGTCTAGATTTCAGGAATAGTTGTAAAGAATTTGAGCGTTACAATTTATTTTTTCGGCTTTTCGGCGTAGTGATTCGTAAATAAAAGGTTTGTATTATATTTAACCTCTTGAAAAATGAAGTTTATACCAACTAAAAAATAAGGATTATGGGAACATTGAATAATAGAAGAGAGTTTTTAAAAATTTCAGCAGCCGGAGCCATTGGCGTAGCGCTTATTGGCCCTACTGCATGTAAACCGGCAGCAATAGATAGAAAAAGTTTTGGTGTTGGAATTCAATTGTATACACTTCGTGATGCGATGGCCGCCGACGTACCTGGTTCACTGAAAAAATTATCTGATCTGGGTTATAAAAACTTAGAATTGGCTGGTTATTCTGATAGTAAATTCTACGGTTATGCACCTTCCGAATTCAAAAAAATGGTTAATGACCTTGGTATGGTTGTATTGAGCAGTCATGCTGCAGTTGAATCGACCGGAATTACTCCTGAAACAGCCAAAGCAATGGCTGATGCACATGCAGAAGTTGGCGTGAAATATTGTGTGCAGCCATGGGTGAACGAACCTGACCGTACCATCGATACATATAAAAAGATGATTGCAGACTGGAATGAAGTAGGTCGGACCATGAAAGCTGTCGGAATTCAGTTTGCCTACCACAACCATAACTTTGAGTTCGCCAATCTTGATGGCGTTGTTCCTTACTACGACATATTTATGCCTGAAATGGATGCCGATTTGATTACAATGGAATTGGATCTTTTCTGGGCTTCGAAAGCTGGTCAGGATCCGGTTGCGATGTTTAATAAGTACCCTGGACGTTTCCAACTTTGGCATTTTAAAGATATGCACACAAAGCAAGAACCATTTTTTGATGTGATTAAAGATGATGTTTGCTCTGTAGGTGCTGGTGTTATTGATTTCAAAACAATTTTGGCATCGAAGGAAATTGCAGGCATGAAATATTCGTTTGTTGAAGACGACAATCAGGGCAACGGAAAAACTTTTGAGGAACTTGAAGTAAGCATTAACAACCTTACTACAAAGATCTTGGTGTAAAACCATATTTTATTACATATTGAAGACCCGGGGCATTAGCTTCGGGTTTTTTGTTGAATTTAGGACTGCAAGGGAAAATGATCGTAAAGATTTGTCAAGATTTGATGCAATTGGATAAACTAAAATTTCAATTTTTGCTGAACTGAAAACTAACCAGCAATGACCGACTCTAAACGTTTAATCTCGTTGGATGTATTTCGTGGGCTAACGATTGCAGCAATGATTCTTGTTAATTTCCCTGGTTCCTGGACTGCAATTTATCCACAATTGGAACATGCCGACTGGATAGGAACAACACTTGCCGATTACATTTTTCCGTTTTTTATATTCATAGTTGGAGTTTCTGTTACACTCTCTTTTGTACGGCAAGAACAGAATGGCAGAACAAAAAAACAAATTGCACTAAAAAGCCTTTGGCGCGCTGCAAAGATATTTTCGATCGGAATAGCTCTTCGTCTTTTACCTACTCTTGACCTGAGCAGAATGGAGCTTCCCGGAGTTTTGCAACGAATATCAATAGTATTTCTGGCCTGCGCCCTTCTTTTTTTATATTCAGGCTGGAAAACCCAATTGTATTTAGGTATTGGTATTCTGCTGGCCTACTGGCTGACAATGTTATACATTCCTGTGCCAAATTTTGGCGCCGGAGTTTTGGAAGCTGGTAAAAATCTCTCAAACTGGCTTGATGGGGTTATCATCCCGGCTACTTTGCTAAATAAAAAGGGGTACGATTCTGAAGGATTTTACAGCACTTTCCCGGCAATAGTTTCAGGTATTTCGGGTTTACTTGCCGGGCACATAATCCAGAAGAATAAGGATAAGCAAGTGCTGGTGATTCAGTTGTTTTTGATCGGGACTTTGCTTCTTCTTGTAGGAAATAGCTGGGGCCTTTCGTTTCCGGTAATAAAGAAAATATGGACAAGTTCGTTTGTACTTGTTACTTCGGGATGGGCATTTCTGGTTTTTGCCTGTTTGATTTGGCTAATCGACATTAAAGAATTCCGGATGGGTACAAAGCCTTGGATTATTTTCGGGAGCAATGCCATTGCAGTATACGTTATGGCCGATATTTTTGAAACACTGTTTGTGAAATCATGCCTTAGGAATGGCGTTTACAATGGGTTGCAAGCGTGGGGACTTGTTCCCAATGCAGCCTCACTGGTTTGGTCTGTATTTTCTGTCATAGTTTGTTTTACTGCTGCTGCCATTCTTTATAAACGAAAAATATTTATCAAACTTTGATTTGTTGTTTTCTTCGACTATAAATCCTAATCACTTTTTACCCATCCTTCAAAATTTTTTGGGCTTATTTTGTTGTCGGAGTAATCTTCTTGTTGTACCTTTTCTTCCGATTCCATCAATTCTTTAGACTTTAAGAATTTTAACCGGTTTGGAGAAAATGTATATTAAAAATTAAATCAATGGTTAATATATAATAGAAATTGATTAAAATATTGTATGTTTTTCAATGCCTATTCAGCTTTCTTTGTTGTTATGTGGATTTAACTTTAACTATCAGTACTCAATGAAAAAATACAATTCGCTAAATTTATTTGTCATTCTGTTTTGTGCAACTTTCATCTATTCCGGTTGCACTAAAGTCAGCACTGTTTCTGAGGCAAAATCAGAATCCCTTACTTCAAACTGGAAGATGCAGCCCGGTGATAAATTGACTGGTATGGCTGATAATCTCATCGCTGAAAATGGATTTGATACTAAATCCTGGTACGATGCTGTTGTGCCGGGAACCGTAATGGGATCCCTTTCGATCAATAAAGTTATTGAGGACGCAACTTTCGGTATTAATATGCAAAAGGTTGATGCAACTCAGTTTATGCAACCCTGGTGGTTCCGTACCACATTCAAATTAACCGCTAACGATCTGAAAAAAGACGTGTCACTTCGGTTCAATGGAATTGATTATCGTGCAGACTTATGGGTGAATGGGAAGAAGGTTGCTGGTAATGATACGTTTGCCGGAACTTACCGTATGTTCTCTTTCAATATCAATCCATATATTCTGGAGGGTGAAAATACGCTGGCACTGAAAATTTTGCGTTATGCCGATGGTGAGTATTCGCTCAATTTTTGCGACTGGAATCCACTTCCCGCTGACCGTAGCATGGGTATTTTCCGTGAAGTTTTTCTTGAAATAAATGATGGTATAAAAATTCAAAGTCCTTTTGTGTACTCGAAAGTTGATACTGCATCGAAAAATGCTGCAGATTTATTTATTCAAACTGAACTTGTAAACAGCACCGATAAACCTGTTGATGGAATTGTTCGCGTAAATTACGAAATTGGTCAGGTTGAGAAAAAAGTGACGGTACCAGCCAACGATACTTTGCATTGTGTATTTAGTCCTGATGAGTTCAATCAGCTTTCGGTTAAAAATGTAGAACTGTGGTGGCCAAATGGCATGGGCAAAGCAAAACTATATAATCTGAAAACCGAATTTATTGCAGATAAAAAAATATTCGATTGCGTTGAGAAAAAATATGGTATCCGTGAGGTCAGAAGTTACATGAATCCTGATAAACACAGGGCTTTTGAGATCAATGGTAAATTCGTTTTGCTTAAAGGAGGCGGTTGGGCCGACGATATTTTCCTGCGGGATACCCGCAAGTCGGTTGAATCGCAAATGCGTTATATCCGTCACATGGGTTTAAATAGTATCCGCTGCGAAGGTTTTTGGGGAAAGGATGAAGATTTGTACAACCTGTGCGACGAATACGGTGTTTTGGTCATGATCGGCTGGAATTGTATCTGGGAATGGGAAGAATACCTTTATAAACCAACTCACGAAAAATACGGTGGCGCTGTAACTCCTGAAGATATTAATTTTCTTGCCGCCTGTTGGAAAGATCAAATGCTTTGGTTAAGAAATCACCCGTCTATTTATGTATGGATGCTTGGTAGCGATAAACTGCCTCATCCCGACCTGGAAATGAAGTATGTGGAGTTGTTCAAAAAATACGATCCTTCGCGGCATTATTCAACATCAGCCGGTGGAGCAGGTACTGAAAATAACAAAATCGTGGCTGAAGTTCCGTTGGTTAGTGATATCAGTGGTCCAACCGGCATGAAAATGTTAGGTCCTTATGCCTGGACACCCCCTCATTACTGGTTTACCGACACCATGCTGGGTGGAGCTTATGGCTTCAATACAGAAACTTGCCCGGGTGCAACAATTGCGCCTTTAGCATCGCTTAAGAAAATGATGCCCGAAGAAGCACTTTGGCCAATCGACAAAAAATACTGGGAATACCACACCGGGCGCAATCAATTTACTTCGCTCGACCGCGATATAAATGCAATTAATGCCCGCTACGGAAAATCATCGAATGTCGAAGATTTCTCTTTTAAAGCTCAGGTAAACAATTACGAAATCATGCGTCCGCAGTTCGAGGCTTTTGTGGCGCACAAACCCAAAAGTACAGGCTTGGTGCAGTGGCAGTTAAATTCTGCCTGGCCAAAATTGATCTGGCAATTGTACGACACTTACCTTCAACCCAATGGTGCATTCTATGGAGTGAAAAAGGCTTGTGCCCCGCTTCATGCCATTTACCGTTATGGGTTTGATGACATTTACCTGGCCAACGAAGATTTACTGGATGCCAAAAACCTGACGGTTAAAATCCGGATTTTTGACATCCAATCTAAAGAAATATTTGCTGATCAGTGGACTGGCGATATTTCTTCCAACATTTCGAAATTCATCTACAAACTTCCTGAAATCAAGAATCTGACATCGGTTTATTTCCTCGATTTACGGATTTACAATCAGGAAAACAAAGAAGTGGACAATGGCATTTACTGGCTGTCGCAAAAGAAAGATGTGTTGGATTACGAAGCGTCTAAAAAGCTGGAATGGCCGTTCTATACGCCTACCAGTCAGTTTGCCGATTACACAGCTTTGGATCAGTTGCCTAAAGTTAAACTCGATTTCGACTACCAGTATACCAAAGATGATCAGTTTGGCAAGATTATCCTGAAAGTAAAAAATGTTTCGGGATCAATTGCTTTCTTTAACTTCCTTGATGTGCTTGATCCGCAGACCAAACTGCCGATTCTTCCGATTTACTGGAACGATAATTATGTGACTATTTTGCCCGGCGAAGAACGGACTTACGATGCTCAATTCTTCCTTTCTGATTTTAAAGGCGAAAAGCCCGTGATTGAAATACGCGGCTGGAATGTTGATAAAATAACGCTAAACTAAATTACGATGGAGAATACAAAATATGCAATTGGAATCGATTTGGGCGGAACTTTCATCAAGTTTGCCCTTGTTTCTGAAGCCGGTGAAATACTATTCAGCAGTAAACTATCAATTGGTTCATCTGCAAAGCGCGAAGATATTTTAGAAACTATGCACAAAGCCATTCAACTGACATTAGAGAGTGCATCCAAAAATGGAGTTTCGGTCTCTGGAATTGGCATTGGTTCGCCCGGTGTTTGTTGCGATGGAATTGTTGTTGGCGGTGCCGATAACCTCGACCGTTGGGCTGATCTCAACTTATCTAAAATTTATTCTGAAGCATACAATTTGCCGGTTTTGATTGACAATGATGCCAATGTAATGGGCCTTGGTGAGGCTGTTTTCGGTGCAGCTCAAGATTGTACTGATGTGATTTTCCTGACCGTTGGAACAGGGATTGGCGGAGCCATTGTGGCCGACGGAAAATTATACGGAGGCTATAAAAACCGTGGTACAGAAATGGGCCATGTTACTATTGATCACAAAGGAATTGATTGCAATTGCGGCGGACGTGGTTGCCTGGAAGCCTACGCTTCAACCAATGCCCTGATTGCCCAGTATGCCCAACGTTCAGGAAAGAATGAGGATGACATAAACGGACATTACATCGTAGAAAAATTTCTGGAAGGCGAAGCTGCAGCAGTAGAATGTATGCAGGAACATACCGATTATTTGGGTCATGGTATAGCCGGATTCATCAACACGTTTGCACCGCAGAAAGTAGTGATTGGCGGCGGAATTTCAGAGGCCGGACAATTTTACATCGACATGATAAAAAAATCGGCTTTAGGTTATGCGATGCCCGATTGTGCTGCCAATACAGATGTCGTTGGTGCTACTTTGGGTAATCAGGCCGGATGTCTCGGAGCCGCATCTCTTATTTTCAGGAATTGCTAAAAATTTTGAAACGTTGCTAAATCGATTTAACAAGCAGATTAGTCAGAAAAATATGCATTTGCATCGAACTGAAATGAATGTTTTGACTGTCTGTTTGTAAACTCAAACAAATTATACAGATATGAAAAAAAACTATTTTGTTGTTGTTCTGATCATGTTGATCTTTTTTGTGATCTCGTTCCTTACCAATATAATTGGTCCGCTAATTCCGGAGGTTATTAAAGGATTTAGCGTCAGCAAAGGAATGGCCGGACTGCTTAATTTTTCTTTCTTTATTGCTTACGGTGTTATGTCGATTCCTGCCGGAATTCTGACCGAAAGATATAAGGAAAAGAAAGTCATTACAGCAGCCTTTATTCTGGCAACAACAGGTGCTTTTTTATTTTCATTCTTCCCAAGTTTCGGAATTTACCTGGCATCGCTCTTTTTGATCGGAATGGGAATGGCAATTCTTCAGGTAGCTATTAATCCGTTGCTTAGGGTTGCCGGCGGAGAAGAGAATTTTGCATTTACTTCTGTTCTGGCCCAATTGTTTTTTGGAGGAGCTTCTTATTTGAGTCCGCTCATGTATTCGTATCTGGTTACCAACCTCTCAGCCGGAAATACTTCGAATTTAATTCTTTCAACTTTAGATAGTTTGGTTCCTGAAAACCTGAAATGGGTTTCCGTTTACTGGATTTTTGGTTTGGTATCAGTAGCCATGGTGCTGGTTATACTGCTTTCCCGATTCCCGAAAGTTGAATTGAACGAAGACGAAAAAGTAGGCAGTGTGCAGACGATTAAACAGCTGCTTAAAAACAAATATGTGATTTTATTCTTCTTCGGAATCTTTGCCTATGTGGGCACTGAGCAAGGTGTTGCAAGCTGGATTTCCAAATTTCTTGAAGAATATCACGGAATGAATGCCGAAGTGGAGGGCGCTGGTGCTACTTCATGGTTTTGGGGATTACTGACTATCGGTTGTTTCCTCGGCTTAGGCTTGTTGAAATTAATGGACAGCAAACTTGTTCTGCGAATCTTTTCTATTGCCGCAATGATTTCGTTGGCAATAGCCTTATTAACAAGCGATGGTATGACTGCCTACTACGGATTTATTGGAGTTGGATTCTTTGCTTCGGTAATGTGGTCGGTCGTTTTTTCACTGGCGCTTAATTCATTGAAAGATAATCACGGAGCTTTCTCCGGCATATTGTGTTCGGGCATTATTGGTGGTGCTGTGGTGCCGCTAATTGTTGGCGTTCTGGGCGATGCCATCGGATTAAGAGGTGGAATGTCGTTCGTATTTATTACCCTTAGCTACATTTTAAGTATTAGTTTTTGGGCAAAACCGTTGATCAAAAATAAAACAATCAGTTTTAAAGAAATGATTTCCTAAGAGCAAACACATTTCAGATTTAAAACTGAATGAGTGAGTTCAAAATATAAATAATCTAACAATCAATTGATATGAAAACATTAGCAATTCAGGGTGGAAGCCCAATTCGTGACACAAAAACAAACCCATGGCCCAAATGGCCGGTATGGGACGAAAAGGAAGAAAAAGCTTTACTCGAAGTTTTGAATAGTGGAGTTTGGTCATACAATGGCCCCAAAGAAACCGAGTTTAATAAAAACTTTGCAGAATATACCGGCGCGAAATACGCCATAGCAGCTGCGAATGGTACTGTTACTTTGCAAATGGCCCTGGAAGCCTGCGGGGTAGGAGTTGGCGATGAGGTTATTCTTCCGGGTTTGACCTGGCAAGCCACTGCAGCAACTATTTTGGATGTGAACGCAACTCCGGTATTGGTTGACGTTTTGGAAGATACCTGGTGCATTGATCCGAAGGAAATTGAAAAGGCAATAACCCCACGCACAAAAGCAATAATTCCGGTACACCTGTATGGAAGTTTTGCTGATATGGATGAAGTGATGCGAATTGCAAAAAAACACAACCTTTGGGTGATCGAAGATTGCGCTCATAAACACGGTGGCGAATGGAACGGCAAAAAAGCCGGAACAATTGGCGATATTGGCAGTTTCAGTTACCAATTGTCGAAACATTTAACCGCTGGTGAAGGTGGTTCGGTTACCACGAATAACTTCGAATTGTACGAAAAACTGGATGCACTTCGCAATTGCGGACGCCGTCCGGAGCCACCAGCTGCCGCGACTACCAACAAAGGCGAGGGTCAATATTTTGATGCCGGAAATTTCCTTCAGTCGGGTAATTACCGTATTACTGAATTTCAGGCTGCCATCCTGGTTGAAGGACTGAAACGTCTTCCGGAGCAAAATGCCGTTCGCGATGCCAATGCTATTTATTTGAATTCACTTTTAGCTGATATTCCTGGCGTGATGCCAATGAAACGTGATGCCCGGGAAACCAAGGAAGCCTATTTCAATTTTGCTTTCAGGTATAATCAGGCCGAATTTAAAGGTCTGCCGGTTGCAAAGTTCAGAGCAGCTTTGACTGCAGAACTCGGAATTGATGTAGCCCCCAGCTATATTCCGTTGAATAAATGTTCGTTGTATGCACCACTCACAAAACCTGCTCGTCATAAACTTAGCGATGAATACTGGGCAGCAATTGATCCTGAAAGGTTTGATTTACCAGTCTGTGATAAGATTCACTTTGAAGGATCGGCCTGTATCCACCATAAAATACTGATGGGTACCAAAGCAGATATGGATTTGGTTGCAGCCGCCATTAAAAAAGTGTACGACAACGCTGAAAACCTATAATTCGCATAAATCAATCAGTACGTAAAATTATATCTTCTGAAATAGTGGTGCTTTTGTACCACTATTTCTTCTATTAAACAAACCGAATTTTTAACTCTTAGCTTTATGAAACGAGCATGTTCGTTGAACACAAACAAGGATGAATGTCTCACATGCGAGTTCCATCCGACAATTAAAAAACAAATTATATCCGGATGAAAAAGATAAATGTAGCAGTTATTGGTTGTGGCTATATTGCCAATTACCATGTTCGCGGTCTTCAATCAATTCCTGATGTTGAAGTGGTCGCAGTTGTTGGTCTCCCCATTGAAGCTGCACGCGCATTTGCCGATAAATACAATATCAAAGATGCAACTACTGATGTTGCTGATCTCTATTCGCGCGATGACATTGATGCAGTTGTGATTGGTACGCCAAATAAATTTCATGCTCCTTATGCCATCGAATTCCTGAAACATGGAAAAGATGTCTTCCTTGAAAAGCCTATGGCTATGAGTGCCGAAGAAGGTTTAACCATCAGAGAAGCAGCAGATGCCAGTAATAAATTGGTCATGGTTGGTCACATGTGGCGGTTCGATACTGATGTTAATTATGTGAAAGATGTGGTTGATGCTGGACAAATGGGTAAAATCGTTAAAACGAAAGGGTACGGAATTCACGAAAACTGGGGTCCTGCAGGTTGGTTCTCAAAAAAGGAACTGGCTGGTGGCGGTGCTTTGGCCGATATGGGAGTTCATGCCATTGATACTGTTCGGTATATTTTAGGCGATCCGAAACCAACAAAAGTATATGCCAAAATCGGAACTTATTATGGCGATTTTGATGTGGACGACTCCGGAATCATTATGATTTCATGGGATAACGGAACTGAGTCCATTATCGAAAGTGGCTGGTGGCAACCTCACATGGATGGGCCTGAAGCCGCGACTGGTTTATATGGAACACTGGGATATGCCAATGTATTTCCTACCTATCTGAAATATAAAGTGGGTGGAGTTCCCGGAAAATTTGATGCCAAGCTACCTGTGCGCACTGAACACTGCGAACAGGGCATGTATACCCGTCAAATGGAACACTATGTCGATTGTATTCGGACAAGAAAACAACCGGTTCCCGGATTAACTGAAGGCCAGATTATCCTCGATATCGTTGATGCAGCATATCAGTCTTCAATAACCGGAGAGGTTGTAAATCTTTAATTCAAATTTCTGAATGATGGTCATCCCGGATTTATTTCGGGAACTGTCATTCGTGTTATAGAGATACTGAAACAAATTCAGGATGATTTGCCTGTAGCCCTTCTGTAAACCTTAATCTAAATCACAACATGATTAAACAAAAGCATTATCCACTATGGATGTTCATCGTTTTTCCATCAATTACCATGCTGCTCGGCTGGGGACTTCGCGGTTATATTGGTGGTGGCCCATTTGGCGCTATGATTCCGGGAGCTTTGGTTGCCCTGAGTTTAGCCATGTTATTGGACCTTTCGGTTGAAGCAACTTCCATACTTGTCATTTTTGGTGCTGTTGGAATCGGCATGGGCGGTGAAATGACTTACGGTCAAACTTTGGGCTTTTTGAGAAATCCTGATACCGTGTGGTGGGGAACTTTGGGTACAACAGTCAAAGGATCTGTATGGGGTTTGCTTGGCGGTATCGTTTTGGGCTTGGGATTACTTTATCACAAGTTGTCCCAAAAGACTATAATAATTGCATTTCTATTGCTTTTGACCGGAATGCTGGCTGGTTTTAAACTCATCAATCAGCCCATGGTTATCTATTTTTCTGATCCGGCAAAGCCTCGCCCGGAGTCTTGGGCAGCTTTACTTTTTGGTGCAATTGCAATGCTGTTCTATCTGAAGAATAAGCTTGATAAAATTGATTTTAAAATTATATCCCGCATGGCAATGTGGGGTTTTATTGGAGGAGGATTAGGTTTTGGTCTCGGTGGTTTCTGGATGGTGATGGGTAGCCAACTTCCCAACGATGTTATTTTTAACAGTTGGTGGAAAGCTATGGAATTTACTTTCGGAATGCTGCTCGGGTCTGGGTTAGGTTTAGCAGTTTGGCTCAGTCGGAAGGAAATTAATTCTGTTCGGGTTATTCCTTCCACTGAACCAACTTTTGTATCTGGTCCGGTCTGGAAAGATTTTGGACTGACCTTTTTTCTGGCTTTTTTGATTTTCTGGGTATTCCCTAACTATTTAGATCCGATTGTGGATGCTGGCTACACTCAAGGCAGCTTTGCTATGCTTAATCTTGCCGATGTAGCCAAAATAGTGAGCAATTTTGCTTTCTATGGTTTCCTCATGGTTCTTGCAGCAATGCAATTCCCTAAAGCAGCGTGGCAAATTGGCATTACACTTACCTTTTGTTATGCCTCAATCGATTTGATGCAGGACGTTTTTCCTGATGTTTCGACCAATACGCCATTCTCGCTATACTTTTTCCTGATTTTCCTGATGACAACTACTGTTGCTCTTTTGACCGCATGGTTTCAGCGTCAAGACCGAATTTTGCGCAACATGTTTCTGATTTTGGTTTGGTCGTGTATGGTGGTTGCATTTATTCGATTAGGACTTTTTGAAAAACCGAAAGATACCTCAAGCCTATCATTCTTTGGAGTGGCTTGCCGACGGTTTTTCGTACACTTCATTTTTGCGCTTTCTGCAATTTACATTTCCTGGACTTCAGTTAAAATCAACAGAGCTAAGAATTAAACTATAAACTAATGAGAATTAAAAATCTATTTATTGGCGGGCTGTTCCTTGTTTCAGCACAAATGGTTTTTCAGGCCTGTACAGAAAAACAGCAGCAAACGCCGCAGCTGGGCAAAGACAAAATAGAAGCAGTTATTGCAGCCATGACACCCGATGAAAAAATTGGAATGTCGGTTGGTGATGGAAAATTTCTGCCGGGTGCCCTTCAGAAAAATGTAGAACAGGGAACAGGCATTATCATTGCAAATCAAAATTCGAAGCTGGTAATTCCCCGGCTTTCTATCGGTTCATCGGCTCTGACAGACGGACCTTCCGGTGTAAATCGTGATCCACATCCGGCCGGTGCAACTGAATATTCCTACACTACGGCATTCCCGACTTCAACTTGTCTGGCCGCAACCTGGAATACAGAACTGGCTGAGGAGGTAGGTAAAGCTTTCGGTAATGAAGTGCTGGAATACGATTACGACCTTGTGCTGATGCCTGCATTAAATCTTCACCGCGATCCGAAATGTGGCCGTAACTTTGAGTACTATTCCGAAGATCCGTTGCTTTCCGGAAAGTTATCTGCCTACATGGTAAAAGGTCTTCAATCGCAAGGAATAGGAGCCACATTAAAACATTTTCTGGGAAACAATCAGGAAACAAACAGAAGACTGTACAATGCAGTAATTAGTCAGCGGGCCTTACGCGAAATTTATCTTCGCGGGTTTGAAATAGCTGTAAAAGAAGGCAAGCCAGTAGCAATCATGACTTCTTACAATAAAGTGAATGGCTTCTATACTGCCGAAAATCCGGAATTGCTTAAAGATATTACCCGTACAGAATGGGGTTTCAATGGTGTGTTTATGACCGATTTTGACGGTTACGGCAGTGCGGTAGCTAAAGTTAGAGCTGGAAACAATATGCTGATGGGGGGCAATATGGATGAAGTAAACGAACTGACTGCCGCCCTAAAAAACAAAACACTGGATGAAGGTACCCTTGCCAAAAACCTGATTTATAACATGCAGCTTAAACTCAACTCGCCACGGGCAAGGGGTTATAAGCCATCGATGAAACCTGATCTGGAAGCACATGCAAAACTTGCTAGAGAGGCAGCGGGAGAAGGTATGGTTTTGCTTAAAAACAACAACAGTGCGCTGCCATTTAAAGAGGTAAAGAATATAGCTCTATTCGGGAAAATTGGTTATTACCTGATCGAAGCCGGAACTGGTAGTGGCGGAATCCGGAGCAATAAATACGCAATTTCAGTAAACGAAGGACTTAAATCTGCCGGTTTTCAGGTCTCTAAAGAACTGGAAGATTCTTATACCGCATTTATTGCCGATATTTTTGAAAAGAATTTGGTTCCCGATTGGTTTAATACACCTAAAATGTTAGCCGATAATGGAATAAAAGACGGCAAGGCCCCTGGTCATTTCAAAAAAAGACTGGTTCCGTTTCACGATGAGTTGCCAATAACAAAAGCAGATATAGCTAAACAGGTTACAACTTCAGATGTCGCTGTAATTACGCTTGGTCGCAGTGGTGGCGAGAATTACGAAAACGGTTATCTGCCCACTACCCAAAACGAAATTGATATGGTTCGCAACGTGAGCGAAGTTTTTCATGCTGCCGGTAAAAAAGTGGTGGTTGTTTTGAATGTAGGCGGAGTTTGTGAAACGGCCAGCTGGCGCGATTATCCCGATGCTATTTTGGTGGCCTGGCAACCCGGGCAGGAGGGTGGACATGCCATCGCCGATGTGTTGAAAGGTACTGTAAATCCTTCAGGTAAGTTGCCCGATTCGTTTCCAATGAAATATGATGATGTACCTTCTGCAAGTTCCTTCCCGGGTGAACCTGCCGACAATCCGGTGAATTCCTTTTACACGGAAGGTATTTATGTGGGCTACCGCTATTACGATACATTTAAAGTACCAACAGCATATGAGTTTGGCTATGGAATGTCATACACCACTTTCGAATACGCTGATCTGAAACTAAGCAGTACCACCTTCACCGATAAATTGCAGGTAACTGTAAATGTGAAAAATACCGGTTCAGTTGCAGGGAAAGAGGTTGTTCAGCTTTATTTGGCTGCGCCAACTTCAGAAATCGAAAAACCTGATCAGGAATTGAAGGGATTTGCCAAGACCAAATTGCTTCAACCCGGCGAAAGCCAGCAGCTTTCATTTGATTTGGATGCGCATGCGTTGGCTTCATTCCAGAGTGGAATCAGTGCATGGGTTGCTGATGCCGGAAAATATGAAGCACGTATTGCTGCTTCATCAAACGATATTCGCCTGAAAGCTTCATTTGATCTGGCAAAGTCGATCATCGTTGAAAAGGTTAAGGATGTAATGTATCCCAACTTTGCGTTGAAAGAGCTGAGCCGAAATACAACGAAATAAAATAGCCCCCGAAATCCCCCAAACGGGGGACAAGGCATAGTTCGTAAGCTCTTTTAAAAATCGCCTCTTATAACTTTAGATAGCCAAACTCCCTTCCCTGTTTGGGGAAGGGTTGGGGCTGGGGCCTAAATAATGAGCTTTATTCCCTTTCTTAAATCTAACAAAGTATAAAAAACACATGAGCGCTAAAATTTTAATACTGATTTTAATGTTCTTCATTTTAGGAAATGCAGTTGACCTGAGTGCTCAGATTTACGACAAAAAAGAGGGTGGGGGCAAGCCCGATCCGCAGTTGAGTCAAAAAGACAATGATTATCTCGACCGGCAGGCTAAGGTGTTTTTAGATACCATTCAGGCTATACTTGCGAAAAATTCGCCAAATGTTCTACCTGAAAAGAGGGAACGGATGATGGCAAAATTATTGATAGATGCTGTCTTTCACGAACACTTTGCTGTTTACCGAAAGCCTGTTCAGGAGTTTTTTCGTGCACGGGTCGATCAGGTAATTCAAGAATTGGAAACCACCAAAGTCGAAAAAGGTGTTCAGATCTGGAAAGTCTACAATATGGCTTTCATCGCGCGAACCAAATCGGTGACCATTGCTTTCGATTTGGTGAGTGGAATCACTTCCGGTTGTCCCGATTTTGCCATGAGTCCGGATCAGATTGACCGTCTGGCCAGACAATGCGACGTTTTGCTGATTTCTCACCGCCACCCGGATCATGCTGATAAAGCTGTTGCTGAGAAGTTCATTGAATTGGGACTGCCGGTAGTTGCGCCGGAACAGGTTTGGAAAGATGAACCAATTTTTTCGCAGATAACTCATTTGGAAAGGAGTGTAGATCAAACTCAAAAACTCAAACTCAAAAAATGCACACTCGATCTGGTGGTCTATCCTGGCCATCAGATGAAATCGATCGACAACAATGTTTACGTGGTTAAAACTCCGGAAGGAATTACTTTGGCTCATATTGGCGATCAGATTAATGAAGGGGATTTTAGGATGGATTGGGAATGGATCGATCAGGTTTCAAAAAATCATCAGGTTGATGTTTTGATGCCCAATGCCTGGACCACGGATATTTTCAGGATTGCAAAAGGCTTTGATCCCAGGCTGATCATACCGGGTCACGAAATTGAAATGGGTCACACGGTTTGGGACAGGCTTCCGTTTTGGGGCGATGATCAGTATCTGGAATTAAATTATGCAGAACTTAAAAAATCGAGATACCCGGTTGTGGTAAACATCTGGGGCGAATCATATTGGTACAATCTCGGTAACTAAAAGCTTGACTGAAAAAATAACGATGAATCTGAAACCGAAAAAACTCAACTATTTTCCCGTTGCACTAATAGCTTTCCTGCTTTTTGCATCTATTCTTTTTCATTATTCCATTCACTTTGAGAATGCACTGACAAAAGAAACGTTATCAGCTTTCGGGCTTCATATTCCTTTTTTGAGAATAATTTTTGAGCCGTTTTTGGGCATTTTATTGTTCTTCAACAGTTCGCTGTATGCCTTAACCGAATTTATATATGTTTTGTGTTGGTTACTGATTCTGTTCATCGGCTACAGCCTTGTAAAATCAATTCAGATAAAAGGCGGGCAACTGCGGAAGAGATTTCTTTTGAGGCAACTGGCGAACTTGCCGCTGATTATAGGTTTATGGTTTGTAGTGCTTATAATCATGATTTTTATTCCCTTACCCAACAATACCATAGTAAATAATTCAGCCAATACGATTCTGGTAAATACTCATTCGCATACCGAATACAGTCACGACGGGCTTATTTCTCAGGAAAATTTGTGGAAGTGGCATAAGCGTAACGGCTTTGATGCATTCTTTATCACAGAGCATAACAACCACCACAAAACACTTGAATTTGTTCAGGCGCAGCGAGAACAAAAATTTTCTGGCCAACCATTGGTGATGTGTGGGGAAGAATTTTCGGGCAGCAATCATTTAAGTCTGCTCGGCCTAAAAGAAAATTTTAGTACCAAAGGGTGTGCTGATTCTACTGTTATAGCTTTTACACGGGCGGATAACGGTGCTGTAATTGTAAATCATTGGTTTGATGGAGAACGTAAAACACTTGAATACTATAAAAATTTAGGCGTAGATGGTTTCGAGATTGAAAACTCTGCCACCGACAGATTTTATGACCGGAAGGTTTATCAAAAAATCAAAAATTTCTGCGAGGGAAATTACTTAATCATGAATGGTGGTCTTGATTTTCATGGATATGGCAATGTGTGTTCGATCTGGAATGCCATGGAAATACCAGGATGGCGAAATCTTGATCCTGTTTCAAAAGAAGAAGCTATTCTAAATATTATCAAAACCCGCGATCAAAATAAGCTTAAAGTGGTACTTTATATTGACCGACCCTATTACGCCAAAAAGAATCTCTTTTTTAGGCCATTGCTAACCTTTGTCAATTATTTCCGAACCTTAAACTTTTATCAGGTACTTTCCTGGATAGTTTGGATTACCTGTGTCTCGGTAATTAGTAAAATGCTGTCAAAGAATCCAATAAGTAAACAGCTTAGCATCCAAAGGCTAGTTCCTTTGCTTGGTTTACTTTTAGCTATTTTCTTATTGGGGCTGGGTTTAATATATTTCTTCCGGATAAGGCAAGTGGAAAATTTTACCAAAATGTACAAGGAGTATAGTGCCCTTTTGTTTTATGTGGGTTCTGCTATGCTTGTTTACGCCGGATTTGTAGCTTTTTATCGATTTTTCAAACAAAAAGAATAACCTCTGAACTATGAAATTGTTTGTAGTTGAGCACGGAAGATTTAAAGTGATGATTGGCAGTTCTTCCAAAGACATTAAAGCAAGCAGCCAATTTGTTATAAAATAAACCTGAACAAACCTAAAATATGAAAAAGCAACTACTTAGCATTTTAATAGTCGGTATGGCTTTTGGCACAGCCTGGGCAATCAGAGGACAATTTGGTCACGAACAAGGTGCAGCATGGGCTGGCGGAATTGGAGCTTTGGCTCTGATTCTTGCCGCGAAACGTCAGGATTGGTATGCGAAAATGCTGCCAATAACATTGGCTTCGTTGATTGGCTGGGGCTCCAGTGGAATGATTAGCTACGGAATGGTAGTGGGTTATGGGCATAGCGACAATTTCCCCAACGCCTTTTATGGTTTACTGATGCTCTTTGTAATTGGTTGTTTGTATGGAATTCTGGGCGGTGGTTTGGTCGGCCTTTCACTGGAATCGACCAAAGAAAAGAAAGTCAAATGGGGAGCCCTATTTTCGGAAATTGTAGCCGGTGGAATAATTGGGTACTACTTGTTGATTGTGCAGTTTGAGTGGCTGATGACCCCGCCGCGCGACGAAATGTGGGCAGTTTCTATGGGCGCCGGACTTGCGCTACTTTGGCACATGGTCCGAAATAAATACCAATCGCCTATTCGGGTAGCTTTGTATTCGGCTATTGGTGCAGGATTTGGATTCGCGTTTGGAAACTTTCTTCAAATTCTGGGGGGCGTGATGGAAATTCATTTCAATATGTGGAATGTGATGGAATACAGCATCGGATTTTTTGGTGGCCTTGGAATGTCTTACGGTGTTTTCAGTTCTGTTTGGCCTGCTGATGCTCCTGTTCCTGAACGATGGGAATCCAGAATATCCGTGTTGGTCGTTTTTGTTGCTATTCCGCTGATCATTTTAGCTGATAATCTGGGGTATAAAACCCTGATGGAACGTATTAAAGATCCATCCAACCCGGAAACCTCATCATTTTTAAGTACTCTATTTGGCGGATTGATCATTTTGACCGTTGCTGTTATTGGATACTATACTTTTCTGAAATCAAAAGCCCGTTTCGAAAGGAAGGACGTGTTGCTTTTGTTCATTGTTTATTTGTCTGCCTACATTTCAATCAGTTACATCGTGTCTGGTTTATTTGCCGGAGTGCTTCTCCTGAACCACCATTTATATTGGCTTAATTTCTTCCTTCTCCTGTGGCTGATTGGAAAGCAGTTTCCCGCATTTTTTGATAAGCCGGTTTCAGAAATGAATACCAACCGCTGGTTGTTGTATTTAGTTGGTGTGGCAATCGTTGTAGCATTGCTTGCTTTTATTGCAGTCAATTCACACGGTGAAATGAGTGGAGCACACGACCGTTTCCCGCTTTAAGGAATATTTTACGAAAAGAACAAGTCAATATGAAATACCCACACAGCCTTCTGAATTTAGTACTGATTTTGCTTTTGTTTTTCCCTGTTTTTCAGGGTTTGGCGCAAGGGCGATTTGTGCGTGGCGAAGCCAAAACTGAATATTCTAATTCAGGAACAAAAGCAGATTTTTACGTTTCTCCTTCAGGAAACGACAGTTGGTCGGGGAAGTTGGCAGAGCCCAATGCGCAGAGAACCGATGGCCCTTTTGCCACAATTGAAAAGGCAAAAATGGCTGTGAGGGAATTGAAAAAGCAGGTATACCAGATCAAGAAACCGGCTGTTGACAAACGTTTTGTGGGAACGCCCCATGAATTTGGAACGGGTCGCGATATTTTGGTTTTGATTCGCGCAGGAGTTTACAATCTGGACGCAACACTTGCTTTTGATCCATTGGATGGGGGCGAACGTGTGGAGACCGATTTGCCAACCGGTGCTTTTGAGTATCATGAGTTAAAAGACTGCTTTGTGACTTATGCAGCCTATCCGGGTGAAAATCCTGTTATTTCAGGAGGAATCAGCATTTCAGAATGGGAAAGAGGCGAACATGGGAAATGGCTTGCCCTGCTTGCCAACACTGACGTGAACGATTTATACGTTAACGGGAAACGAATGACATTGGCCCGGACGCCCAATACCGGCTATTACCTGACCGATGGTCAGCCGAACGATTCATCCTGGTTTCGCTTTAAAGGAAAGGATATTCAACCCTGGAAAAACCTCGAAAACGGTCGTATTCGTTTGGTGGTACGCTGGGGTTCGCAATACAATGCAATCAGCCGGATTGATGTCAAAAAGCGTATGGCTTACTTAAAAAAGCCAAGTCCCGATATTTTGCTGGTTCCGCCCAAATATTTCATCGAAAATGTGGAGGCTTTGATGGATACAACCGACGAATGGTTTTTTGATCGTTCGTCAGGAGTGATTTCGTTCATTCCCGGCAAGGAAATTACAAATCCGAACGAGGCCAATGTGATTATTCCCAAACTGAATCAACTGGTTCAGGTTCAGGGAACCCGTGAAAACCCGGTTCGAAATCTTCGCTTTTATAGACTGACATTCAAAAATACCGGACAGGGTGGAAATGCAACTCTTTCGGCTCAATATGTGAAAAACTGCGAATGGCTGTCCAATCACATCGAAAATGTAGGGCAAACAGCTATTCAGCTGGGGCTTGGTTCGTACCATAACCTGATCAGCAAAAATACAATCAACGATGGGAGAGGCACCGGAATTGTAGTGGCTGGTGCTACAAAACCCGAGAACTGGAACGATATGGTAAGCGACAATACAATTTCGTACAACAAGGTCACCAATCTGCGTCCGGCAGTAAAAGGTATTGCGACCTATAATGCTTTGCGCTCAACTGTTTCGCACAATTACGTTTCGAATACAGGTAGTTACGGCATTACGCTTGGCAGCTGGCCCAACATTGAAGAAACCTCGGATGGAAGTCATTTGGCCGAATATAATCATGTTTCGTTTACCAACATGGAACGCGACGACGAAGGGGGAATTGCCGTTTACGGATTGAGTCCGGGTTCGGTGGTGCGGAACAATTTGGTGCACGATGTTCATCCGGCTGCAACAAACGAGAATGTGGGCTTTTTCTTTCAGAACATGGCCTTCGGATTTCATGTTTCGAATACTATCTTTTACAACCTGAAGCAGGGCGAATTGAAATACTGTGCCAGCTATCCGGTTGATAATGTGTATAAAGACAATTTTGTGGTGGAGGCGCCAAAAACCGCTCCGGAAGAAATAATCAGCGGTGAACTTGATTTTAAATACGACCAGCTTCGGATTGAGGCGAAAGACCAGAAACTGGAAACAGGCAAAGAGACAATTATTTCAGCGCAGGTTTTCAATCAGGGAAGTACAGGTGTCGCTGAGGTATTTCTATACATTGATGGAAAAGTGGCTCTTTCACAATTGTTTCCGGTGATTTCAAACAATACACGGACGATAACTTTTAACTACAAATTTGTGGAACCCGGCGAGCATCGGGTGGCCATTGGTTCAACCCCCGATCAGCTTATAAGAGTTTCAGGAGAACCCTGCTACCTCATTTTTCAGAACCTGAAAACGGCCATGCTGCAAATTCCGCAGGGCGATTCATTGGTTGTCATCGTTGATGCTCAAAACCTCCTGACAGAAAAAGCTGTCAGGAAAGTTGAATTGCTTGATAAAGGAAAAGTTATTGCAGTAAAGGAACTGAGTTTTGAAAAACTGGAAATGAAAAAGGTAAGGTTTGCGGTTTTGCCTGCTGTAGGAATTCATTCTTTGACAGTTGGATCAGTTGCTCCAATGGAAGTGAAAGTTTACCCGGTGAAAAGACTCAATATTGAAAAGGCTAATTTCCTGACCTATTGCTCAACCACTGCCCAACCCTGTAAATTTGATTTCAATGCAAGCGGAAATCACTTTGAAATTTCTGCTGCCGGAACCGATTTCCTTCATGCAGAAGATTCGTATGGAGCTATTTACCTGAAAGGGGCTGTGGAAGGCAATTTCGTGGCAACTGTTAAAGTGGTTGGATTCAGCGAAAACATCAGCGAATGGTTTCGGTCGGGCATTTTTGTGCGCAACGATCTGGCCAAAAGTCATACCTCTGAGAAGGGCAGTTTAGGTTCATTTTTACTCTTTTCAACCACCAAACGCTGCGGTGCCGAATGGGATGAGTTTGGCGATGGCTGCATGCACAACACGAAAAGTAAAAATTACGGAATCGATAATCCGATACCTGTTTGGCTGAAATTGGTTCGTCATGGAAACCGTTTCACCGGGTATTACAGCTGGGACGGAAAGAACTGGGAGCTGTCGCGCGAGTCGGGCGAAATTCCTGGACTTGCTCCCAAAATGGATATCGGTCTGGCTGGTGGCGCCAACGATCAACGTGTTTCAAAAGTTGTATTCGAAGATTTCCAGCTTTGGGTGGAAACGAAGTAAAACGAGTTAATAAAAATCCATGAAAACAACCAAACCAATTTTGCTTCATTTTATTGTCTTGATCTTGTTCATTGCCTGCAACGAGAAGAAAGATTATACCCAATTGGTGAACGTTTTTGTTGGCACCGATTTTCACGGACACACCTTTCCCGGGGCAACAATGCCACATGGAATGGTACAGTTGAGTCCTGATACGCGCACCGAAACATGGGATGGTTGTGCCGGATATCATTATTCAGACCAAAGTATTATGGGATTTAGTCATATTCATTACAGCGGAGTGGGCAGTGGCGGTGGTGCCGATATTTTGCTGATGCCAACTGTGGGTGAAATTCAACTTTCTGCTGGCAATCCGGCTGATACCAAATCCGGCTACCGGGCAGCTTTTTTGCATACGGATGAAATGGCTGAGCCGGGCTATTATCGGGTTAAACTTGAAGACGACATCAGTGTTGAGCTGACGGCCTCAAACAGGGTTGGCTTCCACAAATACACTTACAATTCAGCAGAAAAAGGGAACATTATTATCGATTTGGTGCATGGCATCAACGATAAAATCGACAGTCTTTACCTCAAGGTGATTTCCGACAGGAAGATTGCCGGTTTCAGACACTGCCATGCCGGCTTGGATGGCAACCGATCCATTTGGTTTGTGGCCGAATTCTCGCAGCCAATGACTGATTTCGGGATTTATAAAAACGACAGCTTGCAGAATAACTCGAAAGAAGCTGGTGGAAAAAACATCAAAGCACATTTTTCTTTCAACACGAAACTGGCCAAAGAAGTGAAGGTAAAAGTGGCTTTGTCGAGGGTCGATTTCGAAGGCGCTCAAAAGAATCTGGCGGCTGAGATTCCGGGTTGGAACTTTGATTTTGTGCGGAAACAGGCTAAACAAAGCTGGAACAATGAACTGGCCAGAATTGACGTTGAAAGCGGTTCCAAAGAGCAGCAGCGAACCTTTTACTCGGCATTGTACCATACTCACATTCATCCGAATATAAACTCCGATGTTGATGGCCGTTACCGAAGTACCGACCGTAAAATATATCCGTCGTCCGGCTTCGAAAACTACACCACCTATTCACTTTGGGATACATTCCGGGCACTCCATCCGCTATACACCATCATCGATCAAAAACGTGCAAACCAATACATCCGGAGTTTTATTGAGCGCTACCAGCATTTCGGAAACCTACCCATTATGGAATTTGGCGGTACGGAAGGATTTGCCATGATTGGCTACCATTCGCTCCCGGTGATTGCCGATGCATGGGCCAAAGGAATCCGCGATTACGATGAAAAGTTGGTTTTTGAAGGGATGAAAAAGCTTTCGGAAAGTTTCCGGAGTGGAAAGGCTGCCTACAAACAGTTTGGTTATTTGCCGTTTAATGAAGATAACCAGAACGTTTCGAAGACGCTTGAATATTCGTATGACGATTGGTGTGTTTCTGTATTGGCAAAAGAATTTAATGAAGCCGACTATCATTTATACTCATCCAAAGGCCAGTTCTACCGAAATATTTGGGACACACAAACTGGTTTTATGCGAGCCAAAAATAGCAATCACCAATGGTTCGAGGCCTTCGACCCAATTCAATCTGCCGGAAATTACACCGAAGGAAATGCCTGGCAGTTTTCGATGTTTGTTCCGCACGACATCAACGGACTCATAAATTTGATGGGAGGGGATGCAAAGATGGAGTCCTGGCTCGATTCGTGTTTCGCGCAAAAAACTGATGCAAATGAAATGCCTTCGGGCGATGTAACCGGCTTGGTTGGCCAGTATGCGCATGGGAATGAGCCCAGTCACCACATGGCTTATTTATACAACTATGCCGGAAAACCCTGGAAAACACAAGAGGTTGTTACCCGAATTCTGTCAACGCTTTACAGTGATAAAGCTGACGGTTTATGTGGGAACGACGATGCCGGACAAATGTCGGCCTGGTACATTCTCAGTTCGATGGGATTTTATCCGGTTACTCCCGGTTTGCCGTATTATACCATTGGCTTCCCTCTGTTCGATAAAGTAAACCTTCACCTGGAAAATGGAAAAGAGTTCATTATCAGGACAGAAAAGACAGGTGCAAAAAATACGTACATTCAATCGGCAACCTTAAATGGCAAAGATTATCCTAAATCTTTTCTGAATCATGCTGATATTATGCAGGGCGGTGAACTGGTTTTTATCTTGGGCGATTTGCCGCAAAAGAGCTGGGGAAGCATACCGGAAGACCGACCGCAGACACCCACTTACCCTTCGGCAGCAATTCCTGAAATCAAGATTGCTTCTCCTGAATTTTTGCAAACTACCAATGTGACTTTATCGGTCAGCGATCCTAAAACCGAAATCCGCTATACATTGGATGGCAGTGATCCAACTGAAACTTCAACGCTTTACGAACAACCTTTTTCTGTTGATCAATCGGTAATTGTCAAAGCACGGGGATTTTCAAAAGGATCGAATTCAAGTTACACCGTTTGGGCGAAAGCCGAAAAGCTGACGCTTCTTCCGGCCCTTCAGCCTAAAAAAGAACCACAAACCGGAATTGCCTTTGAATATTTCCCGAATTACTGCATTTCAGTAGATGATATTCAAAAATTTACACCGACTACCACCGGAGTGATGCCTGCATTCAGTTTGGCCGCCATTCCTGACGACCGGGAGTTTGCCTACCGCTTCAACGGTTACTTTAAAATTCCGGCAACAGGGGTTTATACTTTTTACATGAAGTCGAACGACGGCAGTATCCTTACTTTGGATGGAAAACCCTTGCTGAATTTCGATGATGAAAGGGGAAATGCTGAGAAAAGCGCTTCAAGAATGCTTGAAAAAGGGCTTCACAAGTTTGAAGTGAATTATTACCAAATGGGCGGTAAAAAATCTTTGAACATTGCCTGGAAGAAGCCCACAGCAACTGAGCGTGAAGAAATTCCGGCAAGTGTATTATTTCATTAAAATCAAATCATGAGCTATAAAATTAAATGGGGAATCATCAGTACCGGACATATTTCAGGCAAGTTTGCCACTGCACTGGCTTTGCTGCCTGAGGCAGAACTGCTTGCTGTGGCTTCCAGAGATAGGAAGACTGCCAGTCAGTTTGCCGCAAAATACAATATACCTAAAGCCTATGCCAGCTATGCGGAATTGGCTGATGATCCGGATGTTGATGTGGTCTATATTGGAACTCCGCATACGTTTCACCTTGAAAACAGCTTGATGTGTATGCGGAAAGGCAAAGCTGTTTTGTGCGAGAAAGCTTTTGCAATAAATGGAGCTGAAGCCAGAGAGATGGTTCGTGTTGCCCGCGAAGAAAATGTCTTCCTCATGGAAGCCATGATTACTCGCCATGTTCCTTTGATTAAAAAAGTACAGGGATGGATTAGTGAAGGACGGATCGGGGAGGTGCGCATGGTAAAAGCTTCGCGCTGTGCCCGTGGTGAATTTAAGCATGGAGCCCGGCAGTTAAATCCTGAGTTGGGAGGCGGAAGTTTGCTCGATGTGGGTATTTATGTCATTTCTTTTGCCTCCATGATATTTGGTAAATCGCCCGTTGAAGCTGTTGGCTTAAGTCACATTGGCGATTGGGGTTCTGATGAACAGGGAGTGGCTATATTGAAATACGATAAAGGCGAAATGGCTGATTTGTCATTTGCGCTAAGAACTGCAGCATCGAATGAAGCTTATATTCTTGGTACTGATGGGTACATTAAAGTTCACGATGTATTTGCCGTTCCAACAAAAGCCTCATTGTTCATAGACAGAAAGGAAGTGGAAGTAATTGAAGAACCGATCATCGGAAATGCACTCAATTACGAAGCTGAAGAAGTTATGCGCTGTTTAAAATTGGGTTTAAAAGAATCTCCGCTCATGCCGCTCGACGAGTCCATCCAGATCATGGAAATAATGGATCAGATTCGGAAACCCTGGGGATTGGTCTATTCAAATGATAAAATAATCAAGTCCTAAAACCTATGAAAACACTTTTCAGAATTTTCATCTTAGTATTGATCCTGAGTTCCTGCAAGGAAAAAACACAGGTCAGTGTTGTCAACTTAAAATGCGAATATAAAGTAAACCCGTTGGGTGTAGATATCGAAAAGCCAAGGTTCAGCTGGATTTCTGAATCCGCTCAGCGGGGAGTTTCGCAGTCGGCCTGGCAGGTTTTTGTTGCATCAAGTCGGAAGAATCTGGACGAAAATATTGCAGATGTGTGGGACAGCCAAAAGGTTTTGTCAGATCAGTCAATTCATATTGGTTATGAAGGGAAACCGCTTGAAAGTAATCGCACCTATTTCTGGAAAGTAAGGATATGGGATCAGAACGGTGATGAACATGTAAGCGAACCGGCATTCTGGACTACCGGATTATTGCACGAATCGGACTGGAAAGCCAAATGGATCGGACTGGATAAGGCCGTTGGAACTGATGACCCAATTGCAAAGCATAAAATTCTTTCAGCACGAATGTTGAGGCATGAGTTTAATCTGGATAAGAAAGTAAAATCTGCAACGGCCTTTATTTCAGGACTTGGCCTGTTTGAACTTTATCTGAACGGCGAGAAAATCGGTGATCAGGTTCTGGCACCTGCCTTGACAGAGTACGATAAACGTGCTTTCTACATGACTTTTGATGTGACAAAGCATTTACAAGCAGATAAAAATACGATTGGTGTAATCCTTGGAAATGGTCGCTATTTCGGTATGCGCGAAGGCGGTACGGAACGAACAAAATCCTATGGCTTTCCAAAAATGATTTGCCAGTTGGAAGTTGAATATGAAGATGGAACAACCGCCACCGTAGTTTCGGATGAAACCTGGAAATTGACAGCCAACGGCCCTATTCGCAAGAATAGCGAATACGATGGCGAATATTACGATGCCCGCATGGAATTGAAGGATTGGAATAAATCCGGCTTCGATGATGCCGCCTGGATGAACGCTGAATTGGTCGAAAAACCGGGCGATAAACTGGAAGCTCAGCCCAGCGAGCCGATGAAAATAATGGAGGAAGTTGCGCCGGTTTCAGTAAAGGAAATTAAACCCGGAACTTTCATTTTTGACATGGGTCAGAATATGGTTGGCTGGTGCGAATTGCTGGTGAAAGGGGAAAAAGGTGATAAAGTGACACTTCGGTTTGCCGAGCGCCTGAACGACGACGGCTCGTTGTACCTCGATAATATCCGTACGGCCGAAGTTACCGATACCTACATTTTGAAAGGTGATGGCGAAGAAAAGTGGGAGCCGCGTTTTACCTACCACGGATTTCAGTATGTCGAGATGATTGGCTATCCCGGAGTTCCTGCGCTGAATTCGATCAAAGGAAAAGTGATACACGATGCACTGGAAGTTTCCGGCTCATTTGCCACCTCCAATCCAATTATCAATCAGGTTTATAATAATGCTTACTGGGGAATCCGGGGTAATTACCGGAGTATTCCGACCGACTGTCCGCAGCGCGACGAGCGACATGGCTGGCTGGGCGACCGGTCTGCTGAATGCACCGGCGAAAGTTATGTGTTCAATATTTCAGGCCTTTACAACAAATGGGTGACCGATATTCGTGATACGCAGCTTGAGAGTGGCAGTATCTCCGATGTGGCTCCTTCATACTGGCCATTCTATACCGATAATACAACCTGGCCGGGAACTTTCCTGTTTGCTTCTGACATGCTTTATTCGCAGTATGGCGATAAAAAAGTAATCGAGACCAATTACCCGGCGATGCAAAAGTGGATTGCTCACATGAGCCAGTTTCTGAATGAGGGAATCATGCCAAAAGATACGTATGGCGACTGGTGTGTTCCGCCGGAGGAACTGCAAATTACCAACTCAAACGATCCGAATCGAATTACAAGGGCCGATTACATCGGGACAGCTTATTTCTTCTATGAGTTGAAGCTTATGGAAAAGTTTGCCCGATTGCTTGGCAAAACGGATGATGCTTCAGCCTATTCAAAAACTGCGGAAGAAATGAAAACGGCTTTCAATGCTAAGTTTCTGGATAAAAACGTGGTGAAATACAGCAACAATACCTGCACAGCCAACATTTTGGCGCTTGCTTTCGATTTGGTTCCTGAAGAATATCAGGATAGAATCGTGGATAATTTACTTCAGAAAACAATCAGCGAAAACGGTATGCACGTGGGGCATGGAATTATCGGAGGACAATGGCTGATGCGGGCTTTGACCAATTCCGGTCACGCTGATGTGGCTTATGCTTTGGCAACTACCACCACTTATCCGGGTTGGGGATTCATGGTCGATCAGGGTGCTACAACCATTTGGGAACTTTGGAATGGCAAATATGGCGACCCCGGTATGAATTCGGGAAATCATGTGATGCTGCTGGGCGACCTGATCATCTGGTATTACGAGAATCTGGCCGGTATCAAAGCCGATCCTGAAACTCCGGCATTCAAGCACATCATTATGAAGCCCTATGTTTTGGGCGATCTGACCTCAGTGGATGCTTCGTATAATTCCATCTACGGAACAATTAAAAGTGCGTGGAAGCTTGAACCGGACAAGTTTACCTGGAACGTAACTATTCCGGCAAATACGACGGCCACCGTTTATGTTCCAACCTTGAACAAAGAGAAGGTGATGGAAGGCAATAAAAAAGCTTCGAATGCAGATGGTATTCGCTTTGTAAACTGGGAGGAGAATTGGTCGGTTTTTGAACTTGAATCGGGTACCTATTCATTTACTTCGGCAGGCGTGAAGAAAGTCACAACTGGCCCTTATTTATCGAATCCGGTGATCAGTCCGGCGGACACCATTTTTGCACATGGAACCAAACCTTTGATTCAGCTAACCACTACTGATGCCAACGCTAAAATTCGTTATACAATTGATGGATCAGACCTGAATGAATCGTCACCGGTTTATGAAAAACCAATTGAAATTTCAGGAAATACTGTGATTAAGGCGCAGGCCTTTGCCGAAGGTTCACATTCCAGTAACCAGATTAAGATGGCATATAATTTCGTTGATCCGAATAAGAACGGTATTAACTGGACACTTTATCGCGGACGTTTCATCAGGGTGCCTGATCTCAGTAAAATAAAGCCTGCTGAGCACGGCAGCGTTTATGCCTTTGGCCTGTCGAAATTGGATATTCCCAAACACGATATTGTTCTGCGCTTCAATTCGTTTATTCAGATCGAAAAACCCGGAAAATACACTTTTTACCTGACTTCAAACGACGGTAGCAACATGTATCTGAATGATCGCCTTTTCATCGACAATGACGGTGAACACGGGGCAAAAGAACTCAGCAACACCATCCATCTGGAAAAAGGAAGACATGCCATTCGTATTGAGTATTTCAATGGAGGTGGCGGAAAAGTACTTTCATTATCCTACAGTTCTGATGAAATCAGCTATCAGCCGGTTCCTGAATCTATCTTATTTAAATCGAAAAAATAATGAAATTGTCACATTTTGCAATCTTTGGTTTAGCCTGTATTCTTTTAGGAAGTTGCATACAGGAAAATTCACAAACGAATATTATAAACATGGTTGACCCTTTTATAGGCACCGGGGCGGATGGCAACACCTGGCCTGCCGCCAGTATGCCTCTTGGTGGTGTGCAACTGGGTCCGGATACACGGCTCAATTCATGTGGCGGATATGCTTCGTCCGACAGTATCATCCAGGGTTTTACGCACACCCACCTGAATGGCGTTGGCGAGCCGGAATACCGCGATGTGCTGTTTATGCCCGCCACAGGCAAGGTATATTTAAACCCGATGACGCCAACGCAGAAAGGCTATGGTTCGTTCTTCGATCATCAGCACGAAAAGGCCTCTCCTGGATTTTATTCCGTATTGCTGAAAGATTTTAATATTCAGGCTGAACTGACTACAACTTTGCGTGCCGGTTTCCACCAATATACCTTTCCTCAGAGCGACAGCGCACATATAGTGATCGATCTGGCTTATCCGTTTGGTGCCGAAGTTCTGAACATCAAAAAAATTAGCGATACCGAAATTGAAGGATTGCGCCGTTCGCATGGCTGGGCATGGGATCAGTATGTCTACTTTGTGTCCCGTTTCTCCAAACCATTTACATCGCTTGAATTGGCAGTAAACGATACGATCCGGAAAGAACTTGCAGAAGCTACCGGAAAGAACATTAAAGCTGTTGCAAACTTCCAGACCAAAGCCAATGAAACGATACTGGTGAAAGTGGGCATTTCGGCTGTCAGTGCTGAAGGTGCACGTAAAAATCTGTATTCTGAGATTCCGGACTGGGATTTTGATGGGGTAAAGGAGGCTGCAGAACTGGCATGGGAAAAGGAACTGTCGAAAATTGAAATCGAAGGTGGAACTGACGATCAGCGGAAAAACTTCTATACGGCCATGTACCATGCTCATCTGAGTCCCTGTACCTTTTCTGATGTGGATGGTCAATACCGTGGTGTTGATCATCAAATTCACCGGAGTGAAGGATCGGTACATTACACGGTGTTCTCCTTGTGGGATACTTATCGCGCTTTGCATCCGCTGTTCACCATTGTAGATCAGAAACGGACCACCGATTTCATCAAATCATTGCTGCAAATGTACGACGATGGCGGGCGGCTGCCGATGTGGCCGCTGGCCGGAAACTACACCGACGACATGCTCGGTTATCATTCGGTGCCGGTTATTGTGGATGCCTACATGAAAGGAATCCGGAACTATGATGTAGAAAAGGCTTTCAAGGCCGTCAAACATAGCGCCGAAAACGACAAACTGGGTCTGAAATACTACAAAAAGATTGGTTATCTGCCTTTTGATCGGCAGGGGGAATCGGTTTCAAAAACGCTGGAATATTGCTACGACGACTGGTGCATCTCACAAATGGCCAAGGCCATGGGACAGGATTCTGTCTATGAAACCTACCACCAGCGGGCGCATTACTGGGAAAATGTATTCGATCCTTCAGTCGGATTTATGCGCGGAAAAAGCTTTGACCGAACCTGGCTCTCACCTTTCGATCCGCTGGTTAATTCGGCCTATTCTGAAGGAAATGCCTACCAGTACATGTATGTTCCGCACGATGTCGACGGGCTTGCGGCCAAATTCGGCAGTGACAAGGCTTTTGTGAATTGGATAGATACCCTTTTCACCCTCGAATCGAAACGCGGCGAACGTGGCTCCATCGGCCAGTACTGGCATGGCAATGAACCCGGACAGCAACTTCCTTACCTGTACAATTATGTGGGCGAAGCCTGGAAAACACAGAAATTGGTCAACCGGATTCTTAATGAACTGTACACAACCGAACCTGACGGACTGGCTGGGAATGACGACTGCGGACAAATTTCGGCCTGGTACATTTTAAGTTCGATGGGCTTTTATCCGGTAGCGCCCGGGCAAACCATTTATGCCATTGGTTCTCCGTTGTTTGCAAAAACCACAATTCATCTGGAAAACGGAAAGGCATTTGAGATCAAAGCCAATAATGTGTCGAAAGAAAATGTGTATATCCAATCAGCCAGACTGAACGGTGAAGATTACAACAAATCCTTCCTGAAACACGAGGACCTTATGGAAGGTGGAGAACTGGTGTTTGAAATGGGCCCGAAACCCAATGAAAACTGGGGATCAGCCCAGGCCGACCGTCCGTATTCCGAAAACGGAGAACCGGTTGTCCAGCCGCCCTACATCAAAACCGGTGATTTGTTATTCAGCAACTCCACTGTGGTTGAATTGGATTGTGAGACTCAAAACTCAATTATTCGGTATACTTTGGATAGCTCTGAACCGACTGAAAAATCAATGCTTTACGAGAAACCTTTCGAAATTACGACATCGACTTTGCTTAAAATAAGGGCCTTTGCTTCGGATCGGAAAGCCAGTCAGGTTTTTAACTGGCAGTTTGAAAAAGCCAAACTGAAAGAAGAAACTCAGATCACTGCGGTCAAACCCGGAATGCATTACGACTATTTTGAGAAGTTTTTTGTCAATGTAACCGATCTGGATTTAGTTCAGCCGGTTTCTTCTGGAATAACAAATAAATTCAGCTTTGATGAAAAGAAGCGTGAGAACTATTTTGGTTTCAGAGTTAAAGGATTTATTAAGGTTCCGAAGGATGGTATTTACACGTTTTACCTGAAATCGAACGACGGCAGCCGCTTGTACATCGATGGTGATGAACTGATTGAAAATGATGCCAATCATGCGGCCGTGGAAGAACCCGGAATCCTTGCTCTGAAAGCTGGACTGCATCCGATTGAAGTTAAATATATGCAGTGTGGTGGTGGAAAAGCTTTAACTGTGAGCTGGTCTGGTCCGGGAATGGAAAAGCACGAAATACAACCCAAGGAATTGTTTAGAAAAGAGTAATCAGACAAATTACAGATAGTCAGAGTCATTTATAAAATAAACCGCTTGAGCATGAAACGAATAATAAGATTGTCGATAGTCATTATAGGAGTAGTTTCAGGTTTGATATCGGAAGCCAAAGATCAGGCGAAAACCGATCATTATCTGGGGAGATACTGCTCCGGAACAGGTGACGCTGATTTTCTCCGCCTGATCGATGAATCGTTCGCCTTCTTTCATCCAAACCCGGTTGTGCCAAATCTTTCTATGATCTACAATGGCGATTGGAATACTTTTACTGAAGGTGCAGGCTGGGGAGCTTGGTGGATTCAGAATAGCTATGGTTTTTCGTATGCTGCAACGCCTTTCCTTCAGGAACCGTGGGCATCTATTTTGCAACGTTCCTGGGATTTGTTTTGGAACAATCAAGGCGATGGCGTTCGCAAAGGGTTGTGGGGCGACGGAACACCCAATCAGCTTTCGGAATTGGTTGCCCCTGATGGTGGCCTCGGCGATACGGCTGCCCCCGAAAAAATCATCTATAAACAAGGTGATGGCGACGTAAATAAGCACGATTGGTTTTACGAAGCCACCGCAGCCTGTCTGGTCATGCAGTCGGAAATACTATTGGTTAACCGCGATATAGAGGCGTTAAAACACTATTTACCAAAAATGGAACGGGCCTGTAATTTCATTGAACGGGTTCGCGATCCGAAAACCAATCTTTTTCTCGTTGGTCCTGCTTGCAACCTTTTAGCTCCTAGCTACGGCGGTGTTAAACTTCCGGATGGAACTTTTGGAAAAGGTTACCTGACCGGAGTTTCAATTACTTATCTGGCTGCATTGGACCGTATGATTGAAATCTATAAACTTACCGGTGACCAAGCGAAACTGGCAGAATTCGAACACCGGAAAAAAATTACCCGCGAATCATTGACACAACTGATGACACCGGCTGGTTATTTTGTGAAATCAGTTGAACCAAGCGGTGTGAAACATGGTGTTCTGGGACAAAAAGAGTTTGGTTATCTGGAAGGAACTGTAAATGCCGATGCGGTGGCTTTAAGGGTTGTAGACGATCGTACTTCCCAAAATATCTACAAACAAATAGAAGCATTTCCGGCCATCCGTCCATTTGACTTTTTGCTGACCAATGCGCCCGGATTGGACGACACCTACGGCGGTTGGGGCCGGACTTCAGGAAAAGGGTTGGAAGGTTTCTGGACCTTTGGCGACTGGGTGAATGGTGGAGTTTGGGGAACCGTTGAAGGAAGGGCTATTCTGATGTATTATCGTTTGGGAAAATTCGAGGACATTCGTCGGTCGGCAAACCGGGCGATGAGATGGGCCAAAGATTTCCGGATGGATGCACCCTGGTCGCAACAAGGCGAAAATAGCAGCAATCCGTGGTCAGATAAAGGTAAATTCCGGGTTGGCGGTGTAGCTGTGATGGTCGATAATTTTGCTATTCCGGCAGCTACAATTCGCGGACTCTTCGATTACGATTACCGTTCCGATAGATTAATTATTCGTCCCAGAATTCCCGGATCGATAACACAATACACTCAAAACGAACCTGTCAGGTTTGGAGAAAAGAAAATCTTTCTTTCGTGCAACAATGGTGGACCTAATGTGAAATCATTCACGATCAATGGGAAATCAATGAAGTTCAGTTCTGATTCTGAGGTAAGCCTTATCTACAATGAGTTACCTCAGGAAGCAAAAATTGAAATTACCACCAGCGGAGGCTGGGCTAATGAAAAAGTTACGACAGATTATCCAATGATTCCTGAACTTCTTCTAGCCGAAAACTCAAGTTCAGCCGAAATCCCGGAATCGCTTAAAAAATCGTATGCTGTAGTTAAGTCCTTGACTAAAAGTTTGGCGCACCAACCAGATGCAGACTACGATCGTGCATTTCTGAGCGAAGTCTTGAAATCTTACGAGGATTGCCGGATAAGGCTTGCTATGGAAACAGGTCCGGGTTATTATCGCCCTATTACTGCGGAACGAAAGGAAGGGATCAATAAGTTCTATGAACAGACTGCTCTCAGTATGTATACCGGTTTTGCCAAACGAATGGAGAACTATGCTTCTGGTAGCGATGCCAAGCAACAAAAAATTGCAGCCATTTTTAATGAAGTGCTGAAAACGACAAACAATTAAATCATTAACCATGCTCAAAAATCTATACTTTCTGGTAGTTGTGGCTCTTTGTTTTAATGCAATTACTGGGTTTGCTCAAACCTTGCCAAACCGGTGGACCTTAAACGGTAATAATTCAATTAGCTGGAAACCAACATCCAACCTGCCACATCGCGACCACATTGAAATGAGTGGGAAATATATTTCTGCAGTTGTTCGGTATGGTGTAAACGAAGACCAATCACTTTGGATTAGCCGCGACATTGTTTTTCCTATGCTCCGGACTATTCCCAATAATACGCATGCCAGTCTGACGCGAACATTTAATTTTGATTTGCTTACCTTGATCAGCATTAACAAACGTCAGTTTCAAACGGAAAAGGTAAATGAGCTAATTTTGAATGGAAAGATTACCGCAAAAAGCCGATTGGGCGATGGAATTGAGTTGATTCGCACATTATTCCCTTCAACCGACAGGCCTCTCTTCTGCGAAAAATACGAGCTTATCAATTCCGGAAGTAAACCGTTTACGATCGAAATCCCGGAAGTGAATATCACAACAAAAACGAATCCGGAAGATAGAACAGAGGGTAGTTATAGTTTGCATATCCGAACCGACAATTTTGGAACGTTTGTCCTTCAACCCAAGGGGACATTAAAATTTTACCTCAGCTTTTCAGGAACAAAGAATGGTCAGGATATAGGGTTGCCTGACATCGAAAATGAATTAAAAAAACGTGAGGCCTTGCTTTCTGAATTCAGTGAAAATCTGGTATTGGAAACTCCCGATGAAATTCTGAATCGAGCCTTTGCCTTTGCCAAGATTCGAGCTGCCGAAAGCATTTACCAAACCAAGGGAGGTCCTATGCATGGACCTGGTGGATTGAGCTATTACGCTGCCATTTGGGCAAACGATCAGGCCGAATATATCAATCCGTTTTTCCCTTATCTGGGTTACGGCTACGGGGTTGAATCGGCTTTTAATGCCTATCGCCATTTTTCACGGTTTATGAATCCGGAGTACAAACCTATTCCAAGTTCGATTATTGCAGAGGGAACTGATATCTGGAATGGTGCAGGCGACCGCGGAGATGGGGCAATGATTGCCTACGGTGCGGCACGTTTTGCACTTTCTTTGGGTGACCGGAAAACGGCTGAAGAACTTTGGCCTCTAATAGAATGGTGTCTCGAATACAACAAACGCCAACTCAACCCGCAAGGCGTGGTAAGTTCCAAATCGGATGAACTTGAGGGGCGTTTCCCTTCAGGCACGGCAAATTTGTGTACTTCATCCTTGTATTACGATGCGCTGATTTCGGCTTCCTGTCTCGGAAAATCATTGGGGAAAAGTAAAAAGCAAATTTCGAAATATCAGGAAGATGCTGTTCTGCTAAAAAGCAACATCGAAAAATATTTTGGAGCCCATGTGATGGGTTTTGATACTTACCGGTATTACGAAGGAAATGATAAACTTCGGGCGTGGATTTGCATCCCACTCACGGTAAATATCTTCGAACGAAAACAAGCGACCATTGATGCGCTTTTTTCTCCTGAACTATGGACCGACGACGGACTGGCTTCGCAATCAGGCGATAAAACATTCTGGGACCGTTCTACTTTGTATGCGCTTCGGGGCGTATTTGCTGCCGGTGAAACGCAGCGAGGTCTAAAATTTCTGCACTATTATTCAAACCGCAGGCTACTAGGCGAGCATGTACCTTATCCAGTCGAAGCTTATCCTGAAGGTGGTCAACGCCATTTATCGGCTGAAAGTGGATTGTATTGCCGCATCTATACCGAAGGATTATTTGGTATCCGACCGGTAGCATTGAACAGTTTTACAGTTACCCCACAACTGCCAGATGATTGGAAATTCATGCGAATTAGAAAAGTGCATGGATTTCAAAAAGAGTTTGATATTGATGTGCAGCGTGAAGGGAATAAAATCAGAATAACAGTAACCACTGAAGGTAAGCAAGTTTTCAATCAACTCGCGGAGAATGGAAAATGTCAGACTATTCATTTGAAAAGTAGCAACTAAAAGCCTTTAAATACAGAATATAAAATGAAACTAAGCCACTTAATCACTATCTTTTTTTGCTTTGCAGCAAGCCTTCAACTGTCAGCTCAACCCGATGGAAGAGTGAACTTTGACGCCAATTGGAAATTCCATTTAGGCGATATTACCGGAGCTGAAAAAGCCTCATTCCCGGATCAAAAATGGCGTGAATTAAATTTACCTCACGATTGGAGTATTGAAGGTATTTTCCGTCCTGATAATCCATCCGGACATCAGGGAGGTTTGCTTCCCGGGGGCATTGGCTGGTATCGGAAAAAGTTTAGCCTGACTGATATTGGAGGGAAAAAGTATTTCATCGTATTCGATGGCGTGTACAAAAACAGCACGGTTTACATCAATGGAAATGAGCTTGGTACACGTCCATACGGATATGCTACTTTTCAGTACGATATGACTCCATACATTCATGAAGGTGAAAATATACTGGCAGTGAAGGTCGATAACTCGAAGCAACCCGATTCGCGCTGGTACACCGGAGCGGGTATTTACCGGCATGTCTGGCTCATTACTTCATCGCCGGTATCCGTGGATCAATGGGGCACATTTGTGACTACGCCCAACGTTTCAACACAGGAAGCAACGGTGAATGTAGTTACAACCATTGCCAATGACACTAATGAAAAAGCAAACCTTAAAATCAGCTCATCCATTGTTGATGATTCAGGAAAAGAAGTAGCCATCCAAAATCAGTCAGCCAAAGCCGTTACAAATGGCAAGGTTGTTCTGAATACTTCGTTAAAGGTAATTTCCCCAAAACTTTGGGATGTTGAAAATCCAAATCTTTACCGATTGGTCACAAAAGTATATCAGGGCAAGGATTTAAAAGATACTTACACTACAACTTTTGGTATTCGCTCTATTGCGTTCAAATCCGATAGCGGTTTTTACCTGAATGGTAAAAATGTGAAGATTCTTGGCGTTTGCAATCATCACGATCTTGGAAGTTTGGGTTCTGCGTTGAATGACCGGGCTTTGCAACGACAACTGGAGCTCCTGAAAACTATGGGTTGCAATGCTATTCGCTGTAGCCACAACCTGATGGCTCCTGAACTGTTGGAAATGTGTGACCAAATGGGATTTTTAGTGATGGATGAAACGTTTGATAGCTGGTATATTGGCAAAGATGCTGCGCCTTTTGGTTTTCAGAACTACTTTAAAGACTGGCACGAACGCGAAATTACCGATATGGTTTTGCGCGACCGCAATCACCCTTCTGTCATTTTCTGGAGTATTGGCAACGAAATTAAAGAACAGTGGTTTCCTGGAAGTACCAATGGCGGAGATATTGCCCGTGAATTGGTTGCAACGATCAAAAAATACGACACGACCCGCTTTACGACTTCAGCATTCAACTTTATCCGCGATGCCGAAAAGAAAGGAATGACCGCTGCTGTTGATGTAGTTGGATTTAACTACACCATCGATGCGTACGACGAAATCAGGCAAAAACACCCGGATTGGTTTTACCTGGCCAGCGAAACAACTTCGCAGTTCGACAGTCGTGGCGTGTACCATTTTACATTGGATACCATTGTTAAAACATTTCCCGATTGTCAGACTTCGGCTTTCGATGATGCCGGTGGCGGAACAACCCATGAAGAAGCCTGGCTGGCTGTAAAGAACAGGGCTTGGATGTCGGGCTTGTACATTTGGACAGGTTTTGATTACATGGGCGAACCTGCACCTTACGAAAAACTGGCTGTGAGTTCCTATTTTGGGATTTTCGATTTGTGTGGTTTCCCAAAAGATTCCTACTATTTTTATAAAAGCCAGTGGACCAAAGAACCTATGGTACATCTCCTTCCGCACTGGAACTGGAATGATGGACAGATGATCGATGTGGTGGCTTATACCAATTGTGACGAGGTGAAACTCTATCTCAACAATCAGCCTTTTTCTACAAAAAAAATATCCGAGACAAAAAAGCTATCTCTCAGGTGGAAGGTACCTTTTGAAGCTGGTACACTGAAAGCCGAAGCTTATAGGAACGGAAAACTGGTTGCTACCGAAATCGTGAAAACAGCAGGTGATGCTGCAAAAATCGATTTGTCAGCTGACAGAAATACGATACACGCTGATGGCAAAGACCTTTCGTTTATAACCGTGAAAATAACTGACGAGAACGGAACTTTGGTTCCGAATGCAGACAATCTGGTACATTTTGAACTGGAAGGCGAAGGTGAGATTGTGGGTGTAGGCAACGGCAATGCGATGAGTCTCGAACCTGCCAAAGGCAAAGAGCGTAGGGCATTCAGCGGAATGTGTCAGGTTATTATTCAAAGTGCAGGAAAAGCTGGAGATATCAGACTTAGAGCAAGTTCACTCGGATTACCTGAAGCTATTATTTCACTGAAAAGCAACTGATTTTTCCTTTCAACCGGGAATATTCGGGCTTGCAGCTATTTATAAATTTGATAGTAAACTTTAAAAATTGATACCATGATCTCATTCAAAACCAAAGGAACAATTTTAGTGCTCTTACTTCTGGTGGGTAGCCTTTCGGCACAGGTCAAACTTCCACCTTTCTTCAGTAACAACATGGTGTTGCAGCAGGGCATGGAGATTCCGGTATGGGG
>JAFLKN010000018.1 GCA_019163175.1 Prolixibacteraceae bacterium
AGATTTACCAGAAGACCTAACCGATCTGCAATTCAAAGCCATCAGCATCTTTTTACAGGATTAATTCAACATTCAAAATTCATCATTTAGCATTTATCTGCCATGCTCGAACTCACTTTGAACAACCATATTATTCCGCTCCCACGCGACTTCCGGATGCGAGTAACAATCAAGACTCCTTTTTTTCAGTTTGATAAAATTCCTTTTTCGTACTCGCTTGATTTTTCGTTGCCGATTAACGAATACACATCAGCCATATTTGCGCATCCGGAACGGATAACCAAACGGCGATGGGGAACGGAAAATAAATATTCAGGATTCAAAGTCACGTTCAAAGGTTCATTGTTTTTAAGTGGTTCAGTTACTTTGACGGTTCAGGGTAAAAGCTACTCTTTAACTGCAGTCGATGCTGTTGGCGTTCTGAATGATGCAACTCAGGAGAAATCAATAACGGACCTGCTGAAATTAAATGAAGAGCTTGATTTTATTAATGTGGGGAATTACGATCCGGACGTGCATTCCTATTGCTGCTTCCCGGTGATCAACAATTTATTTTTCAAAGACAAGTCGAAAAAGGTAACGCGGCCAGTGATGGTGAATGAGCCCGGTGTGGGATTGGTAGAATCGGAAGACGAATACGAAACTGAAGCGCTTTCTTATTGCTTCAGCAAAACGACCGAAAGCACGGTGAATGCCAAAAATGGTGATGGAACAATTAAAGAGCTGGCATCAACAATTAATGTTTCGGGATATGCCAGTTACGAAACCGGGCAGGTAACCGTAGTTACACCATTCTTTTTCCTGAATTCAATCATCAAATTGGCGCTGAAAGAAAACAACATTCACATTATTGAGAACTACATTAACGATCATCCGGTTCTGAAGAATCTCTGCATTTACAACAATTACGACATCACTGAAATGGATTATGATACAGGATTGATGAACCTGTATAAAATATTTTCAAATTTCTTGAAGTTTGACGGATCAACACCCATTGAGGATTATTCATCTTCAGGGGCTGAAGTAGTCTCCTACGTGCGATCATACTCAAATAAACTGACTCCGAAAAATCATGTGCCAAAAATGAAGGTTGGCGAAATGCTTTTGTCAACACAAAACGAATTCAACCTGATGTTTGACTTCCTTCCGAATTCAACCGTCAACGTTTATTCGCGCGAGGATCTGATGACTATGGAAGCCATAAACATCGAAAAGTACCTGGTTGGGAAGCTCGAACCTGAAAAAATGGAAAACACGGCCATCAAATTCGTTAGGCAAACTGATGATCAGGATCTTGTTTTTGCTGAACGATTTGTAAATCTGGATGATCGCAGAGACGACATTAAAGAACCTGTGGCCGACTGGACTGCTTTACTTGCCCTTACATTTCCACAGCAGGGTGATATACGTTACATAGCATCCTCCAATAAATTTGCCGAATACAAATGGTCAACCGTATCCGAAACCAACGGATTTACACAAAAAGAATACACAAAAGACATGCTTGGTTGGGAAGAAATTTCAATCTCCCTGCAAAATGGATGGTATCATTATGGACGAACAACGGTAAAAGAGATTGAAACAACCTGGGGAACTTGTTTTTCTGTGGCCGGAAAGATCCTGGTGAATCAACCCGGACAACAAAAAAGCTGGAAATCAAGTGAACGCTCGTTTACTCCGCGCTTGCTTATTTACCTGGGCAACAATACCGGCGGAAATGAGCACCCTGATTTGTCGTTCGAATACGAAAAAGCTGGAAACGGCCTGCTCGAAAAATGCTGGAAAAAAACCACCCGTATGCTGGCCAATGCCCTGCCGATGACTGTTTATGCCAATTTCCCGGTCAATGTGCTGCACTCCATTATTTTTAATAAATGTCTTCCTTACAGGTCCGACGAAGCTTCATTTTTTATCGACGAATTCAATTTTGATTTAATGATCGACAGGGTTGGAACCGTTGAAATGAAAGTGTATAAAAGGGATTGAACCAGGCATTCAACATTTATAATTCAAAATTTAGCATTTCTTTTCTGTCCTTTCTATACAAATACCTCCTACTTAGATTTGAGTAAACTTTAAAATTTACTCAGATGAAGAAGTACCTATTTATTCGCGAATCTGATGGCGCGAAAATCTACGGCGATACAGATGGCTCACTCAATACTGGAGGCTACCGGGTTGAACCAAACAAAGAAAAAACAAGGGTAACGGTTTACGACCGACTTAACCGAGATTCTGCCGAAGCTTCAGATTTGGCCGTTGGAGATTTCTTAAAAGAAAACGGGGAGCCTTATGCGAATTATGCTGAGCTTGATTCTGCTTTTGCAGCTTTTTTTTTTAACGTAAGCGGATCTGGAAATCCATTTTTACCGATCGGTAACTTTAGAATTATTTCAACAGAAGACGGTCTTAGGATTGACAAGAAACTGACCGAATTAGGATTCAGCGGTGCTGAGTTTACAGACTGGGAAATACTTAACATTTTTAATTAAAACCTATGAAAAAATTTATTTTATTGCTCGTAACAGTTGCATTTACCTTATCTGCAAATGCTCAACTTGAATTGAAAAAAGGTTTAAAAGTCGATAACACGACAATAACAAATACGCAGATAAAGAAAATTCCTGATATTGACCTGAAATCAAACAAGGCTGATGAAGTCAACTACAATATCTATGTTTACAGTAAGGCTCAGACTGATTCAATCGCGGCATTGAAAGCACCTAAACTTACAGCAGTTTACAAAGTGATTTCGGACAATGCCCAGCATACTGCGGTTAATACCCTTGCGGAAACTACTATTTTCACAGGGACAATACCCGCCAATAGTATAGGTGCAAATGGGAGTTTTCATATTTACGCCTTGCTTTCAATGGTTAATTCCGCAAATAGTAAGTTGTTTAAAGTAAAATTGAATGGGACTCAAATTGGGGCAATAAGTGCCACCACATTTTCTTCTTACTATGCCACCTGGTCTATAAAGAATAGGTCGCTTACATCACAGCTTTCAATGATTCCAACCTCTGGATCATCATCTGGATATACAGGACATACCAGTGCTGTACAAACATATTCTTTAAATACTGCTGCCGATATGACATTGACCGTTACCGTAACGATGGGAGTTAATACAGAGACAGCAGGAATAGAAGCGCTTGAAGTCTTAGCAGTTCCATAATGAAAAAGATAATTTTCTTTCTTGCGCTGATTTGCAGCATTTCAGCGCAAGCAACCAACTACTATTATAGTAGCTCTGGCAACAATGCAAATAGTGGATTAACACCACTGCTGGCACGGCAAACACTGGCAAATCACAATAGCAGCACATTTGCGGCTGGTGATTCAATTTTGTTTAAGAAAGGTGATACTTTTGCCGGTCAATTAGTACCTAAATCTGGGAGTGTTGGTGTTCCTATTATTTATGGAGCATACGGAAGTGGAGCAAAACCAATTATTTCAAGCTTTGAAACGCTCACAGGTTGGACCTTGCAGTCTGGTAATATATACCGAGCTGCAACCACTTGCAACAATGCCATTAATGTGATTTTGACAATAGATGGGGTGCCTACTGCTAAAGGTCGCTATCCGAATTCTACGTGGTTGAGCTATGAGTCGCACTCTGGAAATACATCCATAACTGATAATTCTTTAACTGGATCGCCTTCCTTCACAGGTGCCCAGGTTGTAGTCCGAAATTCAAGGTGGAAAATGGAAGTGGCCACAATTTCAGGCCATACAAATGGAACTCTTACTTTCAATTCAATAACTGACACGCCCAGTGATGGCTATGGTTATTTTATTCAGAATTCGGCGCAGGTGCTTGATCAGGAAGGGGAATGGTACATTTCTGGCGGATATGTGTATATGTATTTTTCTGACTCTCCTGCTTCTAAAACGGTCAAGATTTCGACAATCGACAACCTGATCAGCTCTATCGGGAAGTCGTACTGGACCATGACCAATATTGCGATACAGGGTGCAAATGATAAGGGATTAAAAATCTATAATCCGGTCGGAATAAATCTAAAGTACTGTGACTTTTCGTTAATCGGGAATGCCGCAATCGAGTCAGATGGAAGCCCTGCAAGCGTTGCGCTAAAAATAGAGAATTGCACATTCTCAAATATCAATTCATGCGCTGTATATTCTTATTCTGATGCAACTACAGTCAAGAATTGCACAATCACAAAAATAGGGATGCAGGCAGGGATGGGTGATGACAATTGGGGCAATTATTGTGGCGCCTTGGTTAATGGGAATAATTCTCTGGTCGAAAAGTGTACGCTTCAAAACATCGGTTATGTGGGAATTGGCTTCAGGGGAAACAGCACATTGATCAAAAATAATCTGATTGACAATTTCTGCATAACGCTTGATGATGGTGGCGGAATATACACAAGTACTGCAACACCAACAGGTCGGTCGATCGATGGTAATATAGTTGTGAATGGTGCAACTGCCTACGGTGGAAGTAATAATCAGATTTCGGCCACTTATGGCATTTATCTGGATGAACGAGCTGCTGATGTGAACATCAGTAACAATACCGTTTCAAACATGCCGTCTGGGGGAATTTTGCTTCATGTAGCTACGGATGTGGATATAACAGGGAACACCGTGTACAATTGCGCCAAACAGCTTTATTTTTCAAACAATCAGGCTGGCTATCCGGCAATGGCTACGGTGAATGTGAACAACAATATTTTTGTGGCAAAAGAAGCAAGCCAGAATGTTTTTACATTTTACTCGATATATAATGACCTTACATTTGGCTCGGCTTCAAGTAATGTTTATGCGCGACCTATTTCAGACACACAGGTTTTCAGCGTAGATCCTTATAACGGATCAGCTACAACCTACGATCTGGCTGGTTGGAAGGCCGTATCTGGGTATGATGCAAATAGCACGAAGTCACCGAAGGCAATTTCGACAACGGCAGATATTGACTTTGCTTACAACGCAACATCAATAGAAACATCAGTTAGCCTTGCATTTGCGGGTATAAGTCCTTCAGGCAGTCGAGTTCTGCAAACAACGACCTTACAGCCCTATACATCAGTAATCGTGATTAAAGACTTAACAAATCCAACCGGAAACCTGAAAGCTTTAAAGACGGCAGACGGCAAACGGTTAAAGACTGCTGACGGATTAATACTAGGCGGGTTTTGAAAATATTAACTCTTCCGGCTGATACCGGATTAATACTTGAAACAATGACTGTTGACAAAAAAGATATAATCACGATCCCGAAATGGTTAGTCATTTGGGTCGCGCCGATGTTGGTTTCTGCAATTGTTGCTTTTGGAACTATCAGCGCCTGGAAAGGAAAATATGAAACAAAAGCTGCCCGAAATGAACAGGAAATACAGCGGCTTGATGAACGGAAAGTTGACAGAAAAGAGATGGATTTACTCCTTAATACGCTAAACAGGATTGAAAATAAACTCGATTCGCACGTTTCACAGAGGCAATAAAAATATACAAAATGGCTAATTATACTCAAGCATTTGAATTGTTGCTGGCCCATGAAGGTGGCTACAACAAAGACCCGCAGGATCCGGGAGGCGAAACCTACAAAGGAGTGGCCCGGAAGATGCATAGCAAATGGGATGGCTGGATTAAAATCGACATGCTCAAACGTCAATCCGGATTCCCGGCTAATCTCGATCAGGATGCCGATTTGCAAAGCTCCATATTCTCATTCTACCGAGTGAATTTCTGGGATAAAATGAATCTTGATCTGGTAATTGACCAGGAGATGGCCACATCAATTTTTGACTTTGGCGTTAATGCAGGAATCAACACCAGCGCATCACTGGCTCAGCTCGTAATTGGCGCTTCAGTTGATGGTGTAATTGGACCAGATTCAATTGAAAAACTGAACGGTTTTGATAAAGAACACTTCCTGTCTGCTTTTACCGTTGCGAAAATTGCCAGGTATATTACGATCGTAAAGAAACGGCCAACCTCAAAAAAATACTTCTACGGATGGGTTTGCAGGGCTTTGGGCGATAATACTTAAAACGAAAATCATGAGCTTTTTAACAGATTTATTTTCAGGAGGAGCCAATACACTGATCGATTCGGTTGGCAAAGTGCTCGATAATGTGATCACAACGAAGGAAGAAAAACTTCAGCTCGATAATGAGATCCTGAAGGCAGATATGCAGTACCAGCTCGACATGAAGAAACTCACCAACGAAGAACAGGCGATGGTGATTGGTGATATAGCTTCAGCTCGTAACCGGGAAATACAAATAGCTTCGGCACCAAACAGCAGCTGGTGGACAAAGAACACACAGCATGTTCTGGCCGTTGGTACAATCACCCTCATTTTAATTTTCTTCTATATCCTGGTATTCATGCCTGACAGCATCAGTGAAAGAAGCCGGGAAATAGTGCTCTATATCCTTGGAATAATGAGCGCAATCCTGACGCAGATATACTCGTATTATTTTGGATCCAGTGCCGGAAGTGCCGCGAAAGATCAAACGATTAAATCATTAAAACGCTGATCATGGAAAACAAATTCACATTAAAGGAAGTATGGATGATGTTCTGGGGCCTTGGTTACCGGGTCAATCATGCAAAAAAGGAAATCCACCGGCTGGAAGACAAACACAAGAACTGCCTGCACGAAGCAATGTCGAAAAAGACATCTGAGTATATCACTAAAGGCAGAGCGATAAAACTGCTAAAACTTGGTTATAACGGGTGCCGATGGTGTTGGGAGGATGCAGATCAGGGATAAAATATTTTGGGGTTTAATCGGTTGGTTGATTTTTGGATTCTATTTTTCCCCCGGATCACGAGTTGGTCTGGGGGTTTTTATTTATATACAAAATTCAAATTCTTGAGGTACTGATGCTGTTGAAACGAATCCTGGCGGATCTGGAAACTTAGTTCTTACGTGCTGCGATCGATCGCCAAAATGACGGCGTATATACCTGTAAGTTGAAGCGATATCAGTATGACCTAGTTGATTCATAATCTCTATAATGGTTGCTCCAGATTCAAGCAATTTACCGGCTCCAGTGTGTTTGAAAGAATACCACTTGTATAGGTCTGTCATTCCAAGCTGGTCGCGATATTTATTAAATCGATTTCTAAGTGTATTATAACCAATAGGCTGCTTTCCTGGTCGCCCGAATTTACTGATCAGGTACATGTCTTTTCCAAATACTTGAATTCCCTGATCTACCAGTATTTTATACATCTGCTCCGGAATGTCAACAGTACGTTCTTTTCTTTTTTTTGCTGTATTCTTTGGTATATGAATAGTTCTTGCAGATAAATTAACCTGGTTAAGTTTTAGCTTGAGTAATTCATCGCCCGGCCGGATAAAACAAAAATACTGAAGCATTGCACCCAAAAACAACTGTGGATCTTCAGCCCTAATGACAGGAAGTATTTGCTGAAGATCTTCATCAAGGAAAGGAATAGCAGAAAAATCTTCTCCCGTTTCTGGCAGTTCTATTTTCCCAACCGGACTTTCATTGATGACTTTCCGATCAATAAGGTATGCCCAAAATCCGTCAAGAGTTAATTTATATTTTTCAATTGTTGGCCCAGCCAATTTGCGATCAATTATCAGATAGTCGAAAAACCTTAAAATCAGATCATGATTATAAGTTGTCAGATCATTATCTATCAATTTTTCACGCTCAAGCCAGGCAACAAGTTCACGGATCTTTCCTCTATAACTTTCGTAAGTTTTTTTTGCTTTTATATTCTTCTGAAGTGTAACGTATTCTGAGGCATAAAAGCGGATATTTTTATTTGCTTTTCGCTTTCTACCGTAAACTTGTGCAGCCTGATGATATTCCAAATCATCAACATACACAACCTGGACAGATGTATCATCAGTTGGATTCCATCCTTTCAGCAATTTTGCAGTGAGATTGCTTATTAATTCTTCAGCATACTTGTATCTCTCCTTTTTGGTTCGGAGCTGGGCAAATCCTTCCTGATATCGTTTCCTGATCATTTTACCATCACGAGGATCCCGATAACCTATTTCTACCCACCAAGGTTTTTGAAGATCGCCACCCTGATCAAACAGGCGTGGCGACCTGAACAATTTCTGTCGTTTCATAATGCTTGAAAAAGTGCGTCCCCACGCCCTAAAATCAATCACATACACAACGACATACATTTTTTAAAATCAAAAATACACATTTTCAATAACAAGTCATTGAAAATCAGCGTATTATAAAACCAAGTGGAGCTGGCGGGAGATTCGAAACCCTTCTAACTCACTTATCTTCAAGATTTCAAAATTCGTATTTTGTGTATGTTCTAACTTTAGATTGTATCTGTGAGTGTAGCTATTATATAATGTGTATGTCTCAATTATCTATTTTAATTGCATCAGGAATGTCAAGGCTTAAATTTCCTGTAATAGCAATATCTTTCTGTAAAATAACAATGCGTAAGGCATCTAAATACTCACCTATGCCATTTCTAATAATTGAACGTTGATCGCTCAGACGGATGTTTTTCATCAGAGTTTCAGTCATTGATACTGCAAGATCTGGATGATTTTTTGAAAAATCCCTTCCAAATTTATTGTCAAGTATTAAGCAAGCAGCCTCTAAGGCCTTTACGGTTATTATTGAATTTTCGGCATTTGCATCGCCTATTAATTCATACACTTCTCTTTCTAATTCCTGTTGTTTATTCATATCATAAAGTTTTATTCAACTATTTCTATAACATTAATTTCATCTCCAGCCCACCATACTAGCGGCAACTCAAATTGGTACTTTTGCAAACTACCCGATTTTTTTACTACTCGTAGATGGGATCTCTTTTTTTACAGTGCCATTTTCCAGCAAGTGCCGGTACTTTGTATTCACATCATTAAGATCTTCAAGCAGCTTCATCTTTTCTACCTTTAGTTTTTCGCAACAAGGGCATCCATCTTCTACAACATTTATATTTTCGATGAGCTTATATGTCTGTGGCTCTTCCAAATCAAAGAAATATGTAACTGGTTTATTAAGTTTTTCAGCAATTTCCTCCAGTTTTTTCACAGACATAGTATGCAACTCCATCATTTTTAAATATCCTTTTTGAGACATCAGAATTACGCGTGCCTCAGCCCTATCGCTTATTTTTTCGTTGTTACTCTCCAGGTATTCACGAATCGCTTTTTTTACTTTATAATAATTCATTATTTATAATGATTCTAAATTGAGTTAATAATAACTCAATAATGAATTATTATTAACTCAATTGAGTTATTTATTCTACATTTGTCCTACTAATGTATTAATAAAGTATGACCGCCACAACAGTAAAAAGGATGAATCTTCTAATTCAGCGAAATGAAGCAAGGATTAGTATTAAGGTTCCGGCTCAAATGAAGCTTGATGTGAATGAAAATGCCAGCAAAATGAATATGAGTGATTCACAATATATCAAACTGGCAATAAGTGAAAGGCTTGAAAAAGATTTACAGCCACAGTAAAAAAACAAAACCCGCATTCATCTTCGACAAATCGTGCGGGTTTATAAATCAAATATTTATGGAGACAAATTTACTAAAAAAAGACAAATCACCAATACCAGCCGGAATATTCGGTAACGGAATGGAACCGTTTTGGTACGAAAATGAAAAATGGGTAATTGCCCATGCAGATGTTCGCCGATTCGACGAATGTGACTCTTCAATTCAGCAACCTATCTGGAAGGCTTTTTTAAACGACAAGCAAAGCCTGGCTTACTTATCTAAAATTGGAGTTAAAAAGGCTTCAGAATCGTTCGATCGTTGGTATCGATGCGTGGTTGGAGGACTAGACCATGTTTCCGATATCGTTGGTGACAGTTTCACTCCTGATGCCTTCAATAACATGTGCTCCGAAAGCAACTGCCCCCACCGTGGCCTATTGTGTGGCCGTGCTTCGGGTTTACGATCGTTCGAGATTGAAACAATCCGGTCGCTGATGCAGGGTAAAAGCATGGAGCAAACTGCCGAATCACTCTATATGTCACTGCCGGCCATTAAATCGCGGGTGAGCAAACTACACGAAAAATTTGAGGTAACAAATACGGTTGCGCTTATTGCGCTGGCCACCCAATTAGGACTTTGATTGATACCGGTTAATTCCGAAACTAGGAATCGGACTTAATCACACAGGTGGAATTGGCAATCCTGAGAATTACACTTCCACCAAAATACTATAGCAGTACTGGCCGCTGCTCCACGATTGGCCTGAGTTCTTTTGAACCAATTTGCATAATGCCGCCCCGGTTGAGTTTGGTTATTCTCCGGGGCACAATTCGCGGAGTAGAGCAGCTGGTAGCTCGCGGGGCTCATAACCCTGAGGTCACAGGTTCGAATCCTGTCTCCGCTACACGGTAGACGAAGCAAACTGGGGTAGATTCCCTGCGGTGCCCCGGGGCTTCAAAACCGACAAAAAGTAAAAAAAAGCGTCCCCACGCCCTAAAACAAAAAATTATGTATGCAGAACAATTGACTAACGGAAAATTTGCACTTCAGGATTTAACGACAGAAGAGCTTGAGCTACTCCAGTCTGGATTGATAGAATTCAAACAGCGCTCTCTCCAGGATGCCGAAGCATTCAAAACTCAACGGGCTTCGTGTAACGAAATGTTTCTCAAAATTGATTCCGAACTCAGAAAATCAAGATCATGACTACACTACAGATCAAAATTGGTGAACACAACAGCAGCATTGTGTATGGCGGAGATCTTCCGGCTATTGCCCGCGAAATTGACCGCATTTGTTTGGAACACGAAGAGTTTGCTCTTGCAATGAATCTGGCCATGATTCCGGTTAACGAAGAACTTACTGTCATCAGGCTACGTGATGAAATGATTGGAATAATTATAAACCCCTGAGCCATGTATGCCGCCGATGCCAAACGATATATCCTGAAGTTGATCAATATTCAGAACCATATTGAAAAGAAAGGTTATCGGCGGATCGATCAGGCAGCAGTAAGGCAAGCTAAAGAGCATTTAAGAAAGTACCTTGAGTATTACAAGTTTGATAGCGACGAGAAAATGAGGGGATTTTTTGAACGAAACCACGACAAAATCAAGACCCTTATTCCAACCGAAAGCTATCCGGGATTCAAAAAATTAATGAACGAATTTATTAATCTCCAAAATCACAATGAAACTCACTAAAACAGACCACGAAGAACAGTCACTCCAGATGGATCGTGAAACAAAATACCTGGTGCGCGAAGCATTTGGTGCCATGCTCGATCATCAGGTTGGATCAATAGAAATGCGCGACCGTGCGCTTCAGATTAAACGAATGCTTGAAGATCCTGACCGGGAAGACAATCCCGCATTATTTCAAAAATCACATGGTTCGATGATGAAATGTCCTGACTGCCTTGGAACCGGGAATCAAAGAAAAATACCTGAAGACCGGAATGAGGAGATTGAATTTATTCCATGTGATACCTGCAAAGGTGAAGGACAATTGTATTACGAAGTTATCCGTAAAGGATATGTGCCAACAGAATACCACCGTAAAAAACTGGCCAAATGAAAATAAGACTTACCGGAGATATTGATCCTGAGTTGACAATTTTAGGATTAAAGCAGGGCGATGAACTTGAAGTAATACCAGATCCGAATTCAAAGGCGGGTTGCTGCCACTTTACCAAATACCTGAACGGTTATCCTTTTAACTGCTCCATTTGGCCCGATAACTATGAAAAAATTAACTCATCACTTAATTAAAAACATGGAATTAACGCTCAAAAAAACAACAGCAAAAAAGCTTTATCCTGAAGCTCCTGAGTGGTTTCAGAAAGTATTAACCGAAACATTTGGAGCTGACTGCTTCAAAAAAAGAGAATTCTACGACATCAAAACATTTGCCGATGCTTGCGAAGAAATTGGAATTACCGAGGAAGAATTTAATTATCGATTTGCTGCACTTGGTCTGGATCCGGACACCATTAACTACGAAAAACTAAAAATTGTTGTGAAGGCAATTAACCAGGACTGGACTCCGGATTGGGACAATACCAATCAACAAAAATGGTGGCCATACTTCAAGCTGTCTTCCGGTTTCGGTTTTTCGGGCTCGTATTGCGCCTACGGTTCCGCGCATTCGGCTGTCGGCTCTCGCCTTTGCTTTGAAACTGAGAAGAAATCAACCTATGCAGCTAATCAATTCATTGACATTTACGAACAATTCTTAACCATTAAAAAATAAAGATCATGGCTAAAAAATCAGCAAAAAACCAACCTGTTTTCGATTACAGAACAATAAAATCGTTTGAAGATGCGTGCGCAAAAGAAAATATTGATCCAACAGCACTTCCGGATGTGTCGATGATCCCGGAGGAATTCCGCAAACCAATCATCAACGCCTACAAGCTTTATATCATTTTCAAAGCGATAAATAACGGCTGGAGACCAGACTGGAGTAAATCATCGCAATGGAAATACTATCCATGGTACAGGGTTCTGTCTTCCGGTTTCGGTTTTTCGCTCTCGGATTGCAACTTCGGTCGCGCGGCTGCGAGTGTCGGCTCTCGCCTTTGCACTGACACCTCAGAGAAGGCTGAGTATATAGCCGAACAGTTCCAGGATGAGTATAAGGAATTCTTCCTGTATTCTGAATAATTTAAAAGGTTGTACGCTGCGTTGCTGTTAGTTCTGTCTTCCGGTTTCAGTTTTTCGAACTCGAATTACAACTACGATAACACGAATACGAATGTCAGCTCTCACCTATGCGATACTGGCAGCGTAAACCTTGCCAACAGTGCAAAAAACAAAAGATTCTTTAACGGAGCATTGGTACCTGAGGGAAGATGATCCATTAAAAGCAAAGGCATGAAACGGACCAATAATTTATACGAGAAAATATACTGCATCGAGAACCTCCAGTTGGCTGATGAGATTGCCCGAAAAGGGAAATCAAAACAGCCTGGAGTAATCGGGCACGACCGGAACCGGGAACAAAACATTCAAAAGCTTCATGAAATGCTGAAGGATAAAACCTATCAAACGTCAGAATATACCACGTTCACCATTTTCGAACCTAAAGAGCGCCTGATCTTCCGATTGCCTTATTTTCCTGACCGGATCACCCATCACGCTGTGATGAACGTATTAGAGCCGATTTTCGTTTCAACATTTACCGCTGATACTTACAGCTGCATCAAGGGGAAAGGCATTCATGCTGCGGCCAATGCGGTTAAGCGTGCGCTCAAAGATGTTGCCGGAACTCAGTACTGCCTGAAGCTATACATTAAGAAGTTTTACCCGAATGTGGATCACGAAATACTCAAGCAGCTACTCCGGAGAAAAATAAAGGATAATGACCTGCTTTGGTTGCTCGATGAGATTATTGATTCGACCGATGGCCTTCCAATCGGCAATTATCTGAGCCAGTATTTTGCCAATTTTTACCTGAGTTATTTTGACCACTGGATGAAAGAACAGCAGCAGGTAAAATATTATTTCCGCTATGCTGATGACCTGGTAATTCTCTCAAGCAATAAGCCTTATCTGCATCAATTACTTGCTGAAATCAGGACTTATCTGAATGACCGGCTGAAACTCACCATAAAAGGAAACTATCAGGTATTCCCGGTTGATGCGCGGGGAATTGACTTTGTTGGTTATGTCTTCCGACATACGCATGTCCTTCTCCGGAAGAGTATCAAACAGAACTTTGCACGGATGCTTAAAACCCGAAGAAATGCACAGTCAATTGCATCATACAACGGATGGACAGCGCACTGTAATTCAAACAACTTGATGAGAAAACTACTCGCATGAACACGTTTAGCCAGTTCAACATCAAAGTAGAAAGCCAGGCTTTTGAAGGTGATAAAATTAAGATGTCGAGAATTCTGAACCGTGAAATTGTGGTTCATCATTTCAAGCTGGAAGATTCGAAAGTGAAATCTTTCCAGGAGAAAGGAACAGGAAAATGTCTGCACTTGCAGATATCATTTGACAACCGAAAGCATGTTGTTTTTACTTCTTCGACCGGGTTAATTGAAGTAATACAGAAGATCCCGGAGAATGGATTCCCATTCTCAACTACCATAGTCGAAGAAAATGACAGATACTTATTTACCTAAAACTAAAATCGAATGAAAGAAATAGAGTCTGGTTAGTTGATTAACCAACCGATTAAACGCTTCTAATTCGTAACCTTGTAACTCTGTAACTAATGGCATTCATCGAACAAAAAGAAATTATTGACGCCACATCTGGCGGACTCGATATTATTTTTCATTATTATCCACAGGCAAAGGCAGCGCAATCCAATGCCGATAAACGTTTTAAAATCAGGGGCGATGAAAAAACCCCATCAGCATCACTCAAGCAGCTTCAGGATGGTACCTGGGTAGTTACCGATTTTGGAGGAGACCAGACTCCCCGGAATGGGATACAGGTTTGCATGAAGGAAGAGTCTATTACTTTTCGTGAGGCTCTTGTTATGCTTGCCGATCGGCATGGTGTTGGCGGTATCAAATCGGAATTAAACAAACCGGATTTCGATAAACGACCGGCCACTCCGGAAGAAAAAGAAAGTGACTATATCTTCAACGTAAAGGAAAAGATTTCTGAAGCTGAGCTGAAGGTATTGGGTCCAAAGGTAACCGCTGATATTTGCGACAGATACCATGTATTTGCGCTCAATTCGTTTACCTATATCAAAAACCGTGAGGCATTAATTACCAGTTCGAACGATCGATATCCGATTTTCATGTTTGATTATGGCGACTGGAAAAAGATTTACCAGCCGCTTAACCCGGAGAAACAATACCGCTTCAGGTACGTTGGAACAAAACCAAAGGATTATATTAATGGCCTTGAGCAACTCAATAAAGCTTACGAAAAATTCAGAAGCGCCCAGCTCAAGGAAATGAGCGAAGAGGAAGAAGCAAAAACCATAGACAAGCTGGATGAAGCCATTATTTGCTCCGGTGAGCGCGATGCCCTGAACTGCGCTGGGTACGGCTATTATCCAATCTGGTTTAATTCCGAATCGGCCAATCTATCCGGAAAAGATTACAAGGCTATCACTCGCTGTGTCGAAAATCTGTATAACCTACCTGATATTGATGAAACAGGCATCCGCTGTGCTATTAAATTGGGAATGGAATACATGGATATCAAACACATTTGGCTTCCTGATTCGCTTCGAAAGTTTAAAGATATTCGTGGCCGGTCGCGCAAAGATTTTCTTGATTACATCGAAATATATCCTTCCGACTGGGATTTTAAAAAGCTAATTCAGGTCGCTAAACCGCTACGGTTCTGGACTACTTCAGCCGGGAAAAGCGGAATAAAGTACAATCTAAGCTCAACAAATACCAGGTTCTTTTTGCAGTCAAACGGGTTCTATCAGTTAGAAAACAAGAATTCAAAAACAGGACAGATGTTTGTCCAGGTTAAAGGAAATATTGTAAATGAGGTACAAACAAAAGACATAAAGGCTTTCCTGATCCGATTCTGCGAAGAAAAGTACCTGAGTAATGAAGTTCTTGAATTACTTCTGAATACGAACCGGCTTGGAGAAGGGACACTAACCGGCTTAAAACAGATCGATATCGATTTCACCGACTACGATCACGATGCCCAGTATCTGTTTTTTCAAAATAAAACATGGAAGGTTACGGCAGGTGAAATATTGGAGAGTCGCCCAGGAGAGATTGACCGATATGTATGGGAAGATGAAGTTATAACCCATAACGTTAAAAAGATCGATGATTTCTTTAAGATCACAGAAGATCCGGCACATGGATATAACATAGAGATTTTCAATACCAACTCCAATTATTTCAAATTCCTGATCAACGCTTCGCGGATCCATTGGCGCAAAGAGCTGGAGAAGTCACTGGAACATCTTCCGGAGAAAGAACAGCAGGAATACAGAAAGCAAAATAAGTTCAGCATTTCAGGGCCAAACCTAACAGCTGAGGAAATAATGGAACAAAAGCTGCACCTGATCAATAAAATGTTCTCGATCGGGTACGTGCTCCACCGATACAAAACACAATCGAAAGCCTGGTGTATTTTTGCCATGGACAATGTAATTGGGGAAGAAGGTGAAAGTAATGGCCGTTCCGGAAAGTCTGCAGCATACAAGGCGCTACGCCCTTTCATGAAGTCGGTAACGCTATCCGGGAGAAATCCGAAGCTGACCGACAACCCTCACTTATACGACCGGGTTACTGAGCATACCGATTATATTTTGGTTGATGATGCCGATCAATATTTGAACTACAAATTCTTTTTCGATTCAGTAACCGGGGAACTGATTGTGAACCCGAAAAACAATCAGTCCTACGAGATCCCGTTTGAGAAAGCTCCGAAGTTTGTTTTCACATCAAACCATGCTCAGCGCAATATGGATCCATCGCTTGAGGCACGTTTGCTCTATACTGTATTTTCAGATTACTATCATCAGCAATCTGACTCGAACGATTACAATGAAACTCGCGGGATCCGTGATGATTTTGGAAAGGATCTGTTTGGCTACGATTATTCTGAAGCGGAATGGAATGCTGATTTTAATTTCTTCGCGCAGTGCATCCGGTTTTATTTATTGGTCCCCTCTCCCCGTAAAGTAAACCCACCGATGGGAAATGTAACTCTGCGTAACATGCTTGCCGAAATGACTCAACCGTTCAAGGATTGGGCAGATGCTTACTTCGACCTGGAAGGAAAGAATATCGATACCATGATCGTTAAAGAAATTGCCCTTCAGGACTTTATTACCAAAACAAATAACAAAGGCTGGACTACAAATAAATTCACCAAGGCAATGAAAAGCTGGTGCCGGTACTACGGATTTGTTTTTAACCCGAAATCGTTCCAGAATGGACAGAAACGCATCAGCAAGAAAGTAGATGGCGACACGAAAGATATGATCTACGTTCAAACAAAAACAGATGCGATTAATGCCAACGATCTTTCTGATGATTCGGATTTTACTGAAATTCCTGAAGATGATAAACCATTCTGATATGAGAACAGGAGACGAATACACAGAATCGGTTTTTGAATTTCTGGATAATGCTGAAGTAGATAAGTCGTTTACAATTGAAAATTTGGTAAAGGCAGCCAACCGTGAACGATTTATCGAAGCAGTGAAGCTCTACATCAGCTCTTATGCCTTTGGCGGAGGATGGGAATTTAACACGGACTATACCAAGATCCGGAAGTTCGAAATCCCGGAAGAAGCTTTGAAAGGTTTATGGGAATATAACCTGAAGAAAAGTAAAATGAAAATGTTCACCCATTAAAATTAAAACCGATGAACCTTATAACCTTTGATAAAACAACTAAAAGACCGGTAACCAGAGACTCAAAACCATTTATAACTGTGAGCAAAAATGGGAAATTCAATTTTAGCCAGGGCGCTAGAAGATTGCTCGGCCTAAATGATGGAGATCGTGCAATATTACATCAGGATGCTGTTTTCAGATCGGATTGGTATATGGAAATCACCAGAAATGAGAATGGGTACAAAATAGTATTAGGAAAAACTGATACGCGATTTACCTGCACCCGGATAGCTGTAGAGATTTTTAAATCGATTGGCCGCCAACCTCAAAAAATGAGTTTCCCAATAGCTTCCAGACAAAGCCTGGTCGGTAATATGCATTTGTGGGTAATTGAAACCAAGAAACCATTATAACCAAATGACACTAACAAAATTCGAAATAGGAGCTAAGTTTCAAACCCCTACGGTAGTTGCTGAATACATGAAAAGTTTAATTCCTGAAGGAGTTAAAACAGTGCTGGAGCCAACACCGGGAGAAGGTAATATTTTGGCCGTATTGGGAGATTACGAGGTTACTGCTCCAGATAATTTTTTCACACTGGATCCATCACGGTATGACTGCATCATTATGAACCCTCCGTTCTCAACCAAATACGCTTTCGGCGTTCCTGATCATGTTGAAGAGAGCGGATTAAGACTTGGCTATCATATTTTACTTGAGTGCATGAAAATGTCAGATAACGTGATTGCCCTGATGCCACTGTTTACCATTTCTGACTCTGATGTAAGACTCCGGTACCTGAAGCAGTACGGTTTGAAATCGATCACAATCCTGCCCAGGAAAACATTTAAGTATGTGCGGATCCAGACAGCAGTTTTCGAACTAATTAAAGGCTGGAGTGAACCAACCATATTCGAAGCATTTGAATTAATGAATCTTCAACAACAATAAAAATGAAGTAATGAACAGAGATTTAATCAGTGAAGTATTCGTACTTTGCAGTGCATGCCATATCCGTAATGACTCTTATTGCATATTTTGCAAGTTCAACCATTAGAAAATCCACATCACGCAACCGCAGCCAGACCCATCAGGTCTGGCTTTTTAAATTCGTACCGGATCGATACAGATAAGAAAAGATCCAGTCCGGGTACAAATACCTTCCAACAGAGAAAGCTTACCAAAGACTCAAAAACTATCATCCGGAGCGTAACACCAGGACCGATCAATCAAACCCTCCCAAGCCAGATCATAGCACACCGGTACACCTTCTCAACCGTTCCTGGTTTATACTATGCCGGGACAAATCTAACACCAAAACACATTTTAATTGGGCCATTTTTATGGAGTATGCGCCATGGTTACGCACTGGCCAGTTACCGAGTCACGACCCTCAGACCGACTTCGCTTGCGTGTCCAGGTCTTTTCCTTTCCTTTCCTTTTATTTATTTACTACTAAAAAAATGTAACTTTGTAACAACACTCAAAAGGAGGTGATATATAAAGTGTTATGAGGTTACAAATTGATTTTTTGATTTGTGTCGGTTACAAAAAAAATGTAACCTTAAAAAATAAGATACACGGTTACAATTTTTTTTCAAGGCAGTTGCATTTTGAAAAATGAAATTTGTAATCTGTAAAACATTTAAATACAAATAGTTAAATACAGATAGTTACAAAGTTACGCTGTTACACATTTTTAGTGTAAAATTCATATAACAACACTAAAATTAAAAGTTTGTACTTTAGCAGTGCTTCGCTACCGGATTTTAAGTTAAACTTTTAACCCGGTATATTCCTATGCTTAAAAATCCGAAGTATTCTCCAAAACCTCAGGTAACGATATCGCTTGAGCCAATTCTTGAAGCTTTTCTTCGCTTTATATTCAAAACACCAGCTGATCAGGAAGCAATAACGATAAATCTTCAGAAAGATTTGGGTAAACTGATTCACTCGCATGTGCATTCAAATCATTGTTTCCGCAAAGGTCCTTCTGTAAAGAATCCGGTTACCATTATTTTACCAGTGAATAAAACCAATCACCATGGTATTCAATCCGGATTTTTATTCGTCGATGACTGGGGCCTTCAAAAGATTGAAAATGGTATTGAGTATGAGTACAGGAAATGGATTGAACGTCGGTTCGAAAATGGTTACCGGAAAAACAACAAACAGAAGGCAATTATAGAGGCAATTTTGAGAGGTCTGAACGTGCGAAATAATTGCGCGAATTTCGATGCCATCAAACAAATTGACTACCGAAACCTGAGAAAAGAAGAAGAATTACGTTTTGAATCTCTCTTAGAATCTGATAGTTAGAGTGTTATAAAATTATTTAATCCTTTCTGCAAAATTGACTTACAAAAACAATTAAAAAACACAAAAATGGAAAACAAATTACTTGGTACTGATCGGCCGGTTGCAATTTATTACGCCTTACAATCTGATATCGCATCCATTTACCAATCGAGTGCAAACACAGTATCGCTCGAATTTAAGCCAGGGAAGGATTTTAAACTGATCAATACAACTATTGGAACAATTGATTTGCAAGAAGATTCGCAGAAAACGGATGCTCAAATCATTTATTCAAACGATTTGAAAGCGGTTTCACCTGGTCACGAAGAAAACACTCCTGATCACATTTCATCATTATCGGGCCGTAAGTTGATACTCCGGATTGATTACCGAAGTGGTATGCGTAAGATTATCGGAACCTTGGATGAAGCTCCAAGGTTATTGATTAAAATTATATCGGCCACATCAACCACCCGAAAAATTGAATCAAGCTTCAATTCACCGGAACCAAATTACTGGCTAGACTAGTCCTTTAATTGCCTGCCTGTTGAAAGTAATATTGTATCTATGAGAGATCGAGTATTACAACAACAGTGGCAGTTCCTGCTTACCTCCCAAATTTATAGAGGACTTTGGGCCGTTCATCCCGGACACGCATTAGCCCAGGGCGCAACTGTTCAGCAGTTGATGAACCGTGACTGGTCTGGAATGGATCAAACCGAAGATCTGGACAAATCCCGCGGTCGTGCTGCACTTCCTGTTTGTGCCATTTCAGGAGCTGGTAATATATTTGCCGGTATTGAATCGTTTGATAAGGTACCGCAGGGATCAACCGCGGTTATTCCGCTTAAAGGCACGATGCTGAAATATGGCACCATGTGTACCTATGGCACCGAAGAAATTGCCGGCCAAATTATGGAAGCCGGTTCTCACCGCAATATTGCCTCTCTTATTATTGATATCGATTCGGGTGGAGGAGCTGTTGATGCAGTTGCCCCCATCGTTCAGGCTATCATCAAAATCAGGAACGAAGCAAAAAAACCAGTTGTTGGTTCTGCCGACCTCTGTGCAAGCGCAGCCATGTGGGCCGCTTCAGTTTGCACCAGGATAGTAGCCAACAACGAAATTTCTGCCGAATTCGGATCCATTGGTGTGATGATGAGCTTTTGGGATATTATTCCTTACTACGAAAAAGAAGGTTATGTATTCCATTCGATCTATGCCCCGGAATCGGACTACAAAAACAAGCCATTTCAGTTAGCGCTTGAAGGTAAGTACGAAGAAATTCAGAATGAAGAGCTTTCTCCGCTTGCCATTTCTTTTCAAAATGCCATCAAGGCCAACCGCGGTTCGAAACTGAAGCTGGAAACTCCCGGATTACTCAATGGGCGAATGTTCTTCGCCAAAAATGATAAAGATAATTCACTTAACGCCAAAGAGGTGGGTTTGATTGACGAAGTTGGAACGTTTGACCTGGCTGTCAGGTTGGCTCGCGACCTCGCTAAATCAGCCTTTGTGGAAAAATACGTTCAATCTTAAATTTTACAAAAATGTTTAAACACGCACTGAGCATGGTTTTAGGCTTTTTGGGAATCGAAGCATTTGCGAAAGCAGAAGGCAAATCGAAACTTTCCGAAGAGCAGAAGACACAGCTTTCCGCAGAATTCGGAGAGCAGTTTGTCGCCAAGTTCGAGGCTGATCTGGCGAAGTATGAAGCCACTGGCGATGATCCACTTCGCGACCGCCTCGCAGCATCTCTTAAAAATCTTGAAGGTACAGTTGCCGATTTGAAAAAGAATCTGGAAACAACTACCGCCGAGAATTTGAAACTTAAAGGTCAGGTTGAAAAACTTGCCGAAACTACCGAGCCGGAACCGGCTGCCGAAGTTGTAACCGTTAACGGTAAAAAACAAGTGAAACTGAAAGCAAACCGCAGCCTGGCACACAATGTAATTGCATTGCAGGTTCAGGAAGGTGATCACCGTGCGCTTGCAGCTGGTGAAACCATCGATGTTGATTCGGTAATTACCGAGTTTGGCACGATGATCGATTACGTGAAGATGGACATGATCCGTGACATCTTCCAAGGCTTTGACACCGCTCAGTATTTAACCTGGAAACGCGAAATTCATTCGCATAAAGCAAACCAGGCTTTGATTACTTCGGTAATCCAACAGTTTGTTCCCGAATTCACTCCGCTTGGTAAAGCAAGCTTTGTGCCTCTCGAAATCCCATTACGTCGATTCAAAATCAACGTTAAAATTACTCCTTCGGAAGTAAAAGACTGGATCTTCACGATGTACGATGAAAGCAAAGATTTGGATCAGCATCCAATCACGCTGTATATCATCAATCAATTGATTGCTCCAAAGGCTGAAGAAGATTTGGATGATATTTGCGCCAATGGTGAATTTGAAGAACTCGACTGGAGCACAGTTGAAGAAGGCGATGTTGGTCAGGATCCATTGAAATCAATTGATGGTTTCTTAACTCAGCTGAAGAAAGACAAAGCGCTTCCGGTGAAGAAAATGAATTTCATTCCACTGGCTTCCTCTTTTACCGATTCGAATATCCTGGCTGAAATAAACAAGTTTGTTGATGCCATCGATAAAAAATACAAACGCCGCGAAATGCCGGTATTTGTTGATCCTACCATTTACCGGATGTACAAACGTGCCTACAAGAAATTGTATGGTGAAGGTTCGGGCACCGAAAAAAGTGATTTCGGAGCTGATGTTATTGATTATACCAAGAACCGTTTGGTTCCGATGTATAACATGACTGATTCGGGTGCGATTTTTACCACGCCTAAGGAAAACTTCATCGGTTTACGCCACATCAACGAACCTGGTGCAACTAAACTGACTCTTCGGAAACTGGATTACCATATCCGTTGCATTGGTGAGTTCCGTTTTGGTATTGGCTTTGGCATTGCTGGTGGTGTATTCTACTATATCCCTGACGAAGTTGTTACTTCGGGCGGAGGTGCTGGAGTATAAAACTTTTTAGCAAACCCCTTCGGGGGTTTGCTTCACTTAACTCATAAAAATTACAGATATGCTAATTTTAATTTATACCCCGGTAAGTGTTCCAAAAACTGGAGCCAATCCTGGAAGGCCAAGAGGGAAAGATGAAAACATTATCATTGTGCGTACACAGGATGTTTTAACGTTCCCCACTCGCGATGCCAATGGTGTGAAAAGCGTAGCGCTTTCGAACCTTGTTCTGAAATCTGGTGCGGTGGCTATTGCCATTTATGCAACTCCTTCAACTATTAAACGTTTTGATACCGGTGAAGGTGATCCGGATGCAAAAGGTTGGCTTTCTAATCTTGAATTCGAACATCCGGGTGATGAAGTTGCCCTGGAAGAATTCCTTGAAAACAACATCAACGAAAATTTGATTGCCATTTCAAGCCGTCGCAACTGGTCTTCTGTGAAAATTCACGGAACTATTGAAGAACCTCTCCAATTTGATGCTGAACAGCAGGATGACAAAGATGGTTTGAAAACAACCATCAAATTGAAATCCATCATGCGCGGTCCTAAGTCTATGGTTTATCTGGGAACCAAGCCGGTTCTGGATACCGATAGCGGTGGCGCAGGTGTTTAGCGATTTTTTACCAGCTATAAAAAGGGTGAGCAGATCTGCTCACCCTTTTTTTTTGTTGGTACCTGAGCTTGTCGAAGGTGTCCTTTGCTTGCAATTGCAAATTAGGGAAATTCGGTAAACTCTAAATTTTAACACAAATGTCAGAAATTACACTCCAAAACACCAAGGCCGAAATCTTTGCAGCATATCAGGCAGCTCAGGCCGCAGTTCTTGACCTTTCAGAAAAATTAAGTGATCTGAATGACATGTTTAAGCCGTCGAGTGCAGTTCAGGTAACCTCAGAAACCTCATTAATTCCTGAACGGGTAACCGTTTGTATTCCTTATGTGAAAGCATTAGCGCAGGGTAACGAATTGCAGTTGGCACTCCGTGGATGGGCCGAAAACTTCAAGGCAGATATGAACATTGTCGTAATTGGCGATCGTGAAGACTGGATGAGTGACCTGGTGCACGTAATTGAGTGCGAACGGATCAGTACTAATCCGCCGCTCGATGTGGTAAATAAAATTATGCTGGCCATTAAATCCGAGGAAGTAACTGAAAAGTTTATCTGGGCAAACGATGATCAATACCTGATATCACCGTGTATGCTTGCCGATTTTGAAACCCTGAAGTATGCCGGAATGCTTGGCGAAACTGATTTTGGAAGTACGCTGTACCAAAAGAACAAAGCGAGAACAGCCGCTTTGCTGCTGAAAAACAATTGCTCAACCCTCGATTTTTCGACACATACCCCGGTGGTGTTCGAAAAAGAAAAACTGCTCGAAATAATCAACAAGTTTGATTTGACAGCAGAGCCTCACCTGGTAACAACCATTTATTTTAATTACTGGTTCCCACGGTTCAGGCCGTATGCATCCGAGACTCCTGAAGCTCTTGAAAACGACAACCTGAAGGTTGGGGTATATCGCAAAGGTGCCGATCTGGAAAGGCTTAAAAAGCTTATGCAGTATAAAAAGCTTGTAAGTAACTCAGAAAGCGGATGGACACCTCAATTGTCGGAGATCCTAAACAGTTACTTCTCCTACACATGCAGGTTCGAAAACTAACACTTAAAGGCGACCGGGTAAAGGTTGTGAACTGGATAAGAAGCGGGGCTCCTCTCAAAGAGGGGATCCCGCTTTATGCATCCTTGTTCCCTGATGCCGGTTTTCTTGCTGAACTGAAAAAGAATCCGGACGATAACCGTGAAAAGTTATACCTGACTTTTTGCGACATGATGGATATTACTTACCAACGATTTGAACAGATAGTAAACGAATGGCATGCAAAGCAGAAATCAACAAACACAGGGAGTACCGCTACCCAACCCGGAAGTAACGGTCAAGAGAATAAAAGATCAAATGCAGGAACTGAGCAGACACAAAATACCCGGAAGCGGAGTTTTAGAAGTGAATGGCCGTACTTATCTGACCCGACCTGCCCCCCACAACTTAAAGCCTTAGCCGCTGACAAAATTAGTTGCTGGGAACGATATACTGAAGCGCATAAAAATTTGTTCGATTGCTCCAGTCTGGATGAATGTTACCAGGTTGCAAAAATACTGATCGACAACTATAAGGAAAACAGGCAGATTTATGAGGAACTTGATTACTATAAGCAACATGGAGCTGTATTAGGACAACACCGGGTATTTGATCAATACAAGCGATTTGACGAACTAAAAGGTAAAAATGTAATAGAGCTTGTTCAGCTATATAACAAGACACTACCGCACCGAATTTGGCGCATTGAGAATGAAATGAAGAAAGGTGACAAACCCCATTTGAACAGCGATCGCGAAGCTAGGTTGCGCGATGTTCAGGCAGAGCTGGCAGAGGTTAAACGAATTTTAGGTATCAACAATTAAAAATCAACATTATGAAATTTGGAGAAGTAATTGAAGCCTTGAAGCAAGGTAAAAGAGTAGCAAGAACAGGTTGGAACGGTAAAGACATGTTTGTTTTCAGGCAAGTTCCATCAGAGATTAAACGGGATATCGTTCCTAAAATGCAGTCTTTACCCCAGTCGGTAAAAGATGAATTCGAAAAAAGGTTTAATGATAAAACTGAACAGATTGATGCTATTTACTACGATAATCAATTAGCTATTGTTGGTCTTAGTAACCTGATATCAGGATGGACGCCGTCTGTTTCCGATTGTTTTGCTGAAGATTGGGTTATCCTGGATTAATATTTTGATGCCTAAATTCTTCAATATACGGGATCTGAAGCCTAAACCATTTGAAAAAGGCGAAGAAACGGAACTGGCGACCAAAGAAACAAATTCAAAGTCGCTCCGGATCCGCTTTGATGACATGCACGATCAGAAGATTGCAACAATCAAAATGCTATGCGGCCGACTTCCGGAAGAAAATGAAATCTTTTTCCTGGAATCAACAAATAGTTTCAATGCCTTTACTTTCATCGTTTACCTGATCAAACATGCCGGAAGGATTGATGATCTTTTCATTGCGACCTATTCGATAAATACCCGCATCCTGGACAGTTTATCAAACAAGATCCAGAACAATGAGATTGGTGACATTTGCCTGTATATCGCTGAAAGTATCAGGTACCGGATGCCGAAAGTAAAGGACCAGCTCGACATGATGATCAAAAGCATGGATAATTTTCAGGTTGAATATTCCTGGACACATAAAAAGGTTATGGCTGCCCGTGTGGGCGATGCTCATTATGTAATTGAAGGATCAGGTAACTTTTCGGAAAACAGCGCAGAGGAACAATATATTTTCATGAGATCAAAACGAATTTATGACTTCAGAACTGGACATATTGAGTGAGTGGCCCCATTGGTTTCCGCTTAACGAAGTTGAAACGCTTGAGTATCTTGCTGCCGTAGGCTATACTCCTGACAAGATTGCCATGTATTTTGGCATCGATAAGGAAACATTCCTGCAGGAGTTCTACCGTGAGGACAGCCGGATCAGGTTCCATTACGAACGCGGGATCCTGGTGAATGAAGCCAATGAAACCATTGCCACCCAAAAAGCAGCCAACGAAGGAAATGCTACCCAGGCGCAGCGCCTCGATAAACGCCGGTTCCAAATCATGTTTCAGCAATTGAAAGAAAGGATTATTTATGGGAAAGAATAAGTTCGAAATCAGCCGGTATCACGAAATTGCTGAATACATTGAAACAGGGAGCAAATCAAAACTATCGGAAGAAGAAATTGATTATCTGGATATACTGATTAAAATGAATTCCATGCGCCGCCGATATGGAATAAACGAAACCATTTCATTTTTCAATAAAAAACCTTACGAAATAAGCTTATATAGGGCTAAACAGATGTTTGAGGAATCGATTAACCTGTTTTATTCTGATGAGACAATTGAAAAACGAGCTGCACGAAACCTGAAAGCCGAACAGTTTGAACAGGCCGCCCAATTAGCTCTCGATGCTGCCCAAACAGTTAAAGACCTGGAAATATACCGGGCGTTGCTATGGGATAGCTACAAGGCCCGGCAATTGGATCAGCCTGATCCTATCAACATTCCGAAAGAATTGTATGAACGGCCAATTAAGATCTACACAATGAATCCCGCACAGGCTAAACTCCCAAGTATCGACCGCAATGCCCTGGCTGCCGAAATTGATGCGCTTGACGAATCTGAATCAGATAAAAAACGCTGGAAACAGGAAGCAATGGTTGAAGATATTGACTTTATAGAAATGATCAATGACCAAGCCGACGAAGATTGACCTTGACCGCCCGGACGTAGAAGTCCGTTATATGAACTGGCTGGCGCAGATCAGTGGCATTGGCATGTTCAGCTCACTTTATTTCATTGGTGGCCGCGGATCGACCAAAACAACCGCATTTCAGGCCGAAAGGCTTCAGGAAATGGTGTACGATATGCCAGGAGCTCCTGTTGCCCTGGTTGCCGATACCTTTACCAATTTACAGAAAAATGTTTGGCCAACGCTTCAGGAAGGTTTGCGCCTGCTCGGATGGGAAGAAAATATCCATTATGTAGTAGAAAAAGAACCACTCGAACATTGGAAACAACGGCCAGTCAATATTATCTCCAGCTATAAACATACGGTTGTATTTTTCAATGGATTTAACCTCACTTTCATTTCACTCGACCGCCCATCCACAGCGGCCGGGAAATCTTACGTTGCCATCATTGGTGATGAAGTCAAGTTTTTTCCTGAACACAAAATTGCCAAACTAACCAAGGCAGTACGCGGATACAAAGTAAAATTTGGTAATTCGCCTTTTTACCGTTCCCAGACATTCACAACCGACATGCCTAACCCGAATCTGATAGGTGAGCATGACTGGATCCTGAAGCATCGGAAACGAATGACCATTAAACAAATCATCCGGATCCTAAAAGTTGGATTTGTTTATAACGACATCAAAAAGGAATATGTAATTGCCCGGGATTCCGGCGACCGCAAAGAATTGGCAATTGTAAAGCGTAAACTCGACCGATGGGAAGCCAGATGGAGAAAGGTCCGCAAAAAGTCTGTTTTCTTCTGGGTTGCCAGCTCATTCATTAATGCTGACATCTTAGGAGTCGATTTTTTCTCTGAAGAGTTTGAAACCAATCTGGAAGATGTTGCACAGGCAATTCTTTCACTAAAGCCAAAATTAATGGCCGGTAATCGCTTTTATTCAAAGCTTACCGAAAAGCATTTTTATAAGGATGGCAATGATGCCTATTGGAGTGACCATTTCGGAATATCCGACTTTGAAGACTGCCGTATCCTGGCTAAACTAAACAGGAAAAAGGCTCTTGATGCAGGTATGGACTTTGGCAATATGCTATCTATGATTGTTGCTCAAGATGGTAATAAACGTGAGTATAATATACTTAAAGAGTTCTATACCCTACCACCTAACTCTATTCGTGAGATTGCTGATCAGTTCATTGAATACTTCAAGCTGCATGAAGAGAAGACTCTTAACCTATACTATGACCGTGCTGGTAATAACTACAGCAAGACAGGACAGGATCTAGCCTCTCAAATAAAGAAAGCCATTGAGAAGACTGAGAAGGGTACACGCACAGGATGGAAGGTAATCCTAAGGAGTATAGGTCAGGGCACAATTCATTCAAACACTGAATATAACTTCATGGTTGATCTGCTTTCTGAGACTAATACATTACTACCATCAGTTAGAATAGATCAGTTCAATTGTCGCTCACTTAAGTCATCGCTAGAGCTGGCACCTACTAAGGTAGTCAATAGGAATGGTCGTAAGCTTATTGTGAAGGATAAGCGCAGTGAAGGTCTGCCAATACACAAACTCCCAACTCAATCCACAAACTTCTCAGATGCGTTCAAGTATCTGCTATGTCGCAAGCAGTGGCTCAACCTTAACAAGGCTGGCCGCAAACAAAGCTCAGGTAATGTATCTATGGTTGGATAATAAAGTTACCCTTTATTAGATAAAAGAGGGGCATGGTAACCATGCACCCCCAACCTTAAACAGGTTGGATTTATGACTTTGAGGCTCAGAGCCTTTGTCATATATCCGGCCACCGCACACCCCTGCAATTGCAATCACGATTGAGGGCGGGCTCGGATTCATCTTTCAAACAAACTAATTTTGAAGTTTTCAAAATTGGTTTATTTTCTGATTATCAATAATATACACTTGATTGTCTTTTATTTTGGTGGGTTTTGTTGGCCGATTTTTGTTTGAAGTTTGCCGGTTTGTAACTTTTTGGGGTGGTTTTATAGATGATATTTTTAAATGTTGCCCTGCAAAAAATTTCATTCAATCTATTATTTATAACCATTCTAAATAACAAAGCATTCTCAGCGCTTTAAATCAATTTTTTCAATGCCTGATCAGATTTTTTCCGAAAACTTTTTTTTAATGGAATAGCAAAAAAGAGAAGCGTTTAAATTAATCTAAAATGTTGTAACATACTGTATATGTGTATTTTGAATCTAAAATATATTTGCACATGTCAAAAAAAAGCAGTACTTTAGTTATATGAAAATGAGGGGGGAACCCCAGATTTTCTATCCATATCCAATTTGTTTAACATTTTAAATTAATCTTATGACAGTGAAAAAAGTTGCTGCGCCTATGAGCGTGCAGAAGGGTGTGAACACCCCAGAAATTGAGTTAAAAGCTTTACCAGTTGCAACCCCAAAACCGGAACAAACACCGGAGGAATTGAAAGCCGAAAACGAAAAGCTAAAAAAACAGCTTTCAGCAATTCCGCAGGACCTTAAAACAAGGGTCGAGTACTTCAACAAAAAAAATGAATTGATTCGTAGGCTTTCAAAGCTTGACCAGGACAAAGACAGTTTAACTATTCATTTGGATAGGCTTGCAGAAATTGCAGCCTCCAACGAGTTCGAAAATGAGGAGTTTTATTTGAACATTGAAACCGGAAACAGCTACAGCAAAAAGGCAGTTTACACCCTGAAAAACCCTATGATTATTGGCGAACTCATTGCCTTTATTATTGGAAAGGTTGACAGCAAAAGAGAATCATTGAAAAATGAAATTGAAGCCTAGTAAAAACAAAAGGCGGGTATCCCTCCCGCCTTTCAAATCCACTTTATTTGTTTAACATCAAAATTAATTGACATCATGAGCAAAGATACAGAATCAACCAGAAAAGAGCAATACATTCAGAAAAGAAAAGAGTTAATAGAGCTTTCAAAGTTCGTCCGTATGGGGGTAAAGTCGGGAGCGTATGACAGTGTAAACGAAGGACTAAAGGAAATTTACATGGAGACGAACACAGAAATAGAAGAGTTTAAAACATTCTACCAATGGAAAGAAGAGGGCGCGACAGTCCGCAAAGGTGAAAAAGCCTTTTTGATCTGGGGGCAACCCCGAAAAGGTTCGCAAGTGCCAGAGGGTACAAACGAGCCGGAAGAATACAAATACTGGCCGCTTTGCTATCTGTTCGCAAATACGCAGGTTTACAAGCCAGAACCAAAGACCGAAGCGGAAGCCACACCAGAGGAGGAAGAAGAAGAAGAGCAGGAACTTACAACGGTTTCGGGCGATGAATATTAATTGATTTTTGTTTGAACGTTCAACGGCTTAGTTTTTTTCACGTAGTTTTTTGAGAAATAGCCATCCGGCCACAGGCGGAGAATCTGAAAAAACAAAGGGTTTGGAGGTTGTACCGCAACAACTCCGCAGGGATGGCCGTGTGCCATTTCCCGGCGCGACCGATTAGGAGTTCCGTGCCTCCAGGCTTCGCCTTATTTCCTTCGTCAATGTTACCTTCCTTTGTCAGTTAACCGGCACTCTACCGTATTTTATTTGTCTGATTTTTGACAACCCTACGGGCACTTACAAAAAAAAAATGCACCATATTGGAATTATTTTTATTAAAAAAATGCACCATATTGGAATTATTTGCTATCTTTGTTTCATCCAAAAGGGTAATCGGGGCGAAAGCCTCACTTTTTGCCCTTCAAAGTACCAAATTGGAATTGTTTAACATTTAAAAATTGACAAAATGAAAAAAGTAAATTTAAATCAGTCGCTCGATTCACTTAGTCTTGATTACGTTTCTAATGCTTTCAAATGTCAGCCAACTGAGCATGGAGTTTGTGGCTTCGACGCTTACGGCACGATGGAATTTGTTTATTTCTACAACAACGGCACTGCTGCCTATTCTCCTTCAGGAAGTTTAAAAGATGTAATTCCTTTTGAATCTCATCAGGATGCAGTTGACTTTATTCGTATTAAGTAAATAATTAATCGCCCCGGTTTGCCGGGGCTTTAAAACAAATATCATGAAAACTGAAATCATTGAAAAAGTAGCAGCTATTAAAAAAGAAACAGGAGCAATAAAGGTCTATGTTGATGACAGATATTCTAATCCTTTAATGATTCCGTTATACAATGAAGTACAAGTTGAATTTTTGAAAGAAGTACTAACGAGTTGGAGTATTTTTTCAGAATTACTGATTAAACTGTTTGAAACGAAATCAGCCTCAATTGAAGATTTGAGAAATATGTATACTGATATGATAGATTTTGATTAATAAACCAGCCACTGATCCTCCGGTGGCTTAAATCTTTTTATATGAGTAACAAAACATTCATTCAAATTGTAGAAGCTTACCTGGTCACAATTAATAAAGACAGGGAATGGCTATTGCAACAAACAGGATTTACGGCAATTGCCTGGCGAAATTGGGCAAACGGATTTAAAAACCCATCGCTCGATGCAATAAACTCAATTGCTTTAGTCCTAAAAAATTCAGGTGCAAACATCTGGACTCCCAAGCAACTAATGCCTTCTGATATGGTTTTCAGCTTCGACCGCTCAAAGGTGGCAAGGTGTAATGTAAAATGGATATGCGATTCGTACAGCATTTCAATGCCTGATTTGTATAATGAACCTAAATTTGGCTTGGCTAAAAACAGCGTTATAAATATTCTATCAAACGACAAACAACCCAACTACGCTAACATTGTGAAATTTGCCGAAGCATTCAAAAAGCTGAATAAAGGCAATGTTAAAAGTGCGATCGACTTATTATATTTTCCAATTCCGTGGGCAGAAACAGAAAAAAGTTACATTGACATACGTAATAAAATAAAACTAATTTAATATATTTGATACTCCGCGATGGAATTGAAATAGTCGTAGGAATATTGTAAAATCGCACCAGCGGCATATAGCCTCACAGAAATGTGGGGCTTTTTTTTGTTACCTATTGACAGGTATTGTTAAATTGATGTATCTTGTACCAAACTAAATATTACCACACATGAAAAAACTTATTTTATTTATCTTATTATTACCTGTTTTCTGTTTTGCGCAGGAAGAAATGTCTTCAGATTCATTACAAACTGCTAATTACAATGATGTTGTTTCAAAAAAAGTTAGAGGAAAGATCGGCTCATACATTACAAAAGATGGAGAAAAATTTTCTGTCGGTGATACAATTACGATAGGGGTTTCATTTAGAAATGATCAGTTTGATTTAATTAGGCAATACGCAGTTATTCAAACTTATCCTCTCGATAATAATGCAAGTGGAAGTCCTGTTGTGATTAAAAGTTTGAAATCTTATATGAAAAATGTTCAAGTTATTACTACTAAGCCAAATGGTTATGTTTATGGTCTCTGGATTAGTAATTTTGAAGCAGCACTTGCAAATAAAGAAGTAAAATCAAATGTGATGTCTAGCGATCAGGCTTTGACTGAGCTGAAGCGATGTAAAGATAAACTTGATTTAGGTCTTATTACACAGGAAGCTTTTGATTCTAAGAAAAAGGAATTAGCAAAATTTATAAAATAGATCGCTTGTTATTCAATTCCTAATCCTTACATTTGTAACGCTTACACAATCAGAATGGGGTTTCGGAATTCGCCTTTAATGTAATTTCAACGAGATTTTAAATATAGAGCTATCGGGATCAACTTCTTCCGGGTTTCGGCCTGTTCGTGGTTGTGTAAGCACCCGGTGGCTCCTTTTGTTTCATTTAATGCTTACACAACCATGAGTAAAAAACAAGCTTTCCGCCTGATCTACAAGGTAGAGTCAGAAAAATTAGAAGATGTAATCCGAGTAGCCTGGGAATTCGTTTCCGAAATGGGCATGGAACCTGAAACAATCACACTGCCTGATGGCAGGATCCTGCCGTGGAATCCTTCAGCAGCTCACCAGTTCGCCGCTGAAGGTAGTATCGATGAGAAAAAATATATTGAATGGTCGCTCTCAGAAAAATAATTCATAAAAATCAATAAAATCAAAGCAGCTCTCCCCGGGCTGCTTTTTTTGTCCTTTCCCTTTCCCTTCGCCATTCTTAGCTTCGCTAACATGAAACTTTACGAGGCAATAGAACAAATGCGGCAAATCTCCAAAGAAGGAGGCGAATTCTCATTCACCTTTATGGGCTATTCCGAAACTGCCGGAAAATCCGATGGACCAATATCGGTCGAACGTGCCAGGCTTCGTTCGCGCCCAACGCACGAACAAAACAGCAATACATATGTGATGGAAGCCTATACCAATCTGCTAAGCGGAGAAGCCCGCCAATTCTATCAGCCTTTACTCATGATTTTTAACGGACAAAAAATTGATCTCGAATGAAAAAAACTGATGTGCATGTAGAAGGCGATGCGGGAGTATTGAATATTCCTGATGTTGGCGTTTACTCATTTTATACCGGATCTGGCTCTTCCTCCGACATGTGGAGCTCGCTTGTTATGAACGATAGCGGAGTGCAATGGGAGGCAGATCCTAACATTATTGGAGGTAAAAAGATTGTACCGTATGGCGCAAACAACAACCTGCCAGTCGTGATCCGGAACATGATGGAAGAAAACAACCTGGCTCCCGGAATCCTGGAGCGCGAAATGGGTTTACTCCATGGTCAGGGTCCGCAGTTGTATGTCGATAATGTGGTAAACGATGATATTGTTCGCAAATGGACCTACGATCAGGAAATATGGGACTGGCTAAAATCATGGAATTACCGCCGTTTCATCGACATGAGCACGGTTGAATACAAATACCTGAAGGGAATTTTCGTAAAGAGGTTCATCCGCAAAGGTGCACGTATTGGCCGACGTCCTGAATTTGTTCTGGAAGTTTGCCCCGGTACCGATGCGCGTTTGGCATGGGTTGACAGCCGCCGACTTGAAGACGTACCCAACATTTTTACCGGAGACTTTGAAAACAATTGTAGTCGTACCGGGATCCGCACATGGCCAATCTGGGACAAATACGATCCGTTCGGCATAGCCGCTTCAATGAGCTACCACAACAGCTATTCGTTTGCTCACAACTTTTACTCGATCCCTGCATTCTGGGGTTCGCGCAAATGGATCCAGCGTTCGAGCGATGTGCCAAATATCCTGAAATATTTGTCAGACAATGGCCTGATGCTTACACACCACATCCATTCTCCATCCAACTACTGGGACGAAAAGCGCGACAAGCTTGAGCTGAAATTCCCTGGCAAACCTGAATCATACATCGATGAGAAACTGAAGCAGTTGAAAGAAGAAACATTCCGCACAATTTCAGGAGTTCTGCAAGGCCAGAAAAATGTAGGTAAATTCATTGAAACAGTTGATACCTGGGATGATGAAGCGCAATTGGTCCGTACCTGGAAGATTGAAGCGATCGACAATAAAACCAAAGATTTTATTGATGCACAAATTGCCATATCCGACAAGGCCGATGCTGCCACCACTTCAGGAATTGGATTGCACCCTGCCCTATCAAACATGATGATGAACGGAAAGTCAGCTTCAGGATCTGAAATGCTTTACGCGCTGAAATTGTACCTGGCATCCGATACCACTATTCCGGAAGAGGTAATATTTGAACCTATCAACCAATGTATTGAAGCCATGTGGCCCGGGAAAAAGTGTCGCCTGGGATTCTATCACAAAATTGTGATGAAAGAAGAGAATGTTGCTCCACAAGACAGAACTACAACAAACGTTTAAGCCATGATATTCAACAAAAACAGTAATGGAAGTGAAGAGCTGCGGGTACTTACCGGCTCCTATTATGCCAGCAACGAGTTCGAAAAAATAGGTGTTAAAGTAGAGCTGGCCACCGAAGATCTTACCACTCTTATCGGCCTTGAAGTTTATCAGGTTGCTGAAACGCACTACCTAAGCGATAACTATCTGTCCCCGGTCGAGCCGACCCCTGAGCCTGTCGAAGGGGATTCGGGCAGCCTTGGCGCCGGAATTGCTCCTCCGGATTATGCCTTTCGTGACAAGTTGGTCCAGTACATGCAGCTCCCCATCGCATTTATGGCTACAATGTGGCACCATCAGGGCAATGATCTTTCGCACGAAGACAGTGGCCGGAAGAATAAGCTCGATAAAAACTCCGAATCTATTGCCTGGGAATGGCAATATAACCGCGACGATGCCGCTGCGCTTAGCAATTACCGCCGTGCATTCGACCGGTTAATCCGTTTCATGAATGCCAACATCGATAAGCTTCCGGAATGGAAGAATTCGCCAGCAAAGAAAACATCGCTCAGCCTATTCATAAATACGGCAGAGCATTTTAATCGGTTATTCGCCATCGATGATTCCCCGGTTTTTTTCCTGCGCCTGGCTCCGCTTATGCGTGAAGTGGAACGCAAATTCATTAAACCAATCCTTGGATCGGAAAGGTTTGATGAATTGAAAGATGCGATCAAATCCGGAGAAGAACTCTCCGGAACTGATCAGGAGCTTTACGACTATGTTTGCGATCCAATTCCGCTAATCACCATGAGCATGGCCGTGAAAAGATTTTCGCTAACCGTGATCCCCGAAGGCGTTGTGCAGAATTTTACTTCTGAGCGAATGACCCAGAACGCCAACATTCCGGCAACAATCGATTTAATTACAGCAGTATCAAAGTCGCTGTATCAAGACGGAATCCGTGTTCTGAATGAGTTGAAGAAGTTCTGGTCAATCGAAAATGCTGATGAAACGGATGAAACAATTACCGAGTTTTTACCTGGTGCAAAAGCCAACGACAAATTCATTGCCCTATGAACACGATCGAAATTCCTGATAAAGATTTAAAAGTCGAATTCCCATCGTGTTGGGAAGAACTTACCAACGATCAGTTTGCTTTTGTAATGCAAGAATGGATCTCACTGATGGATGGTAAAATCAACGAAGACGAATTCAAGCTGCTTATTCTCTATAATCTTCTTGGGCTTACCCGCTCACCTTTCCAAAATTGGAAAGACAAACGCCTGACCAAAGAGCAGCTGGAGAATAAATTTGCAAACATCTGGCAATTGACTGAATTACTCAACTGGCTTATCCGGGAAGAAACCTATCAGGGCGAAACCGTTTCAATGCTTAACTATACCGGCATCATTAACCGAATCCCGCGTATTGATGGTGAATGGTCGGTTCTCGAAGGTCCTTCTGATTGCCTTCTGAATGTAACTTTTGCCGAATACCGTGCAGCCTGGAAGTTTTTCGAAGCCTATACCCTCGACCAGAAACATGCTGATCTCGATCATTTAGTTGCTGTTTTGTACCGGCCGGTCAGGGCAAATTATGACGAGCTGAAACTGAAGCCAGATTTTGACGGTCAAAACCGCGAACCGTTCAATCCGTACATTACCGACCATTATGCCGAGCTGATAAAAACCCTGCCTTTCTGGATGAAATACACGATTTACGTGTGGTTTGGCAATTGCGATAAATTTCTGAAGGAGGAAGATCTTGAGCTGGATGGCAAACCGTTATCCTTCTCCCAATTGTTCAAAAAGTCGCTGGCTGAACCTGTTGATGGAGAAGTTGAAACGCTTGATGACAATGACCTGGGATTAACAGGATTGCTTTATATGGTTGCCGAATCGAAACTTTTTGGAACGATAGCCGAAACCGACCGGACCAACTACATCGATCTGCTTACCGCTCTCCTGTATTGGAAGCAACAAACCGATAAAATTAAAACAGCATGATCCGGATTACAGATTTTTCAGAACTGCTCACCCTGATGGTGGCCGACATACAGAAAACCATTCCCGAATTGAAAGGTTTTGTGCTGGTAGCAAACGAAAATCACCTGGTCAGGCGATTGAGCGATAAGCCTGGTGTGTGGCTTGGTGTAACTATACCTTCATCAGATCCGGAAACGGTTAACGAAGATAGTGTGGCCGAAAATAACATTGTCTGGATTTTTATCCTGGAGAAGAAAGATCCGGGAAGCCTGACAGCTACAGCTGAGCTTACGCATTACCAGAAACTTCAGGATATAACAACGGCAGTAAAGAACTGGCTCCGCGATAAAAAGCTGGATGGAAACGAATTTCTTGAATACCTGAACCTTCAAAGCCTGCACACCGATCCTGAATATCAGTTTGGCGGATGGAACGGCTGGAGCATCAACTTTAATTTCGACACTGACGGATATTAACGATGGAACTGGCACTCGTACGCAAAGAGTTTATAAAGCAGATCCTCCAGCAGGAAGGAAAAGAGCTGCACGATAATCAGGGAAAAGCAATTGCCAAACTTTTGCACTTTCACAGTAACCGGCTGATGGATACCCGTCCTTATCGTGTTAGTTCCGAGGACTCGATGGACGGACAGTTCAGTACGCAGATCACCGCTTATGGCCGCTTTCTCGACATCAAACCAAAGAACCGGGTAATTAAGGAACAAAGCAAATACACCCACTGGCGCCAACGCAGACGAACAAAAGCTTTCCCGATATACAACCGCTTTGTTTTTGGGCACTATTATACAATCGCTTACCGGCTCATGTATGGACTTACTGAAGAAGTCGCTCAAAATATCAGAAAACAATTCGATGAAAAATAAATGCTCACTTCGACACGCTTCGCTGCTCAGTGAGCGTAGCTCATAGCATTGCTGCCTGAGCGCGAAGCAGTCGAAGGCTGTCCTTTTTGTAGGTTGCCGCCAATTGTATCATTGCTTTCATAAAATTTTAAGCAATGGGAAAGAAACTACGCGACGAAGATCTTAACCTCAATATTATCGTGAATGGTGATAAAGGCAAGAAAGAACTGGGTGATCTGGAAAAGAGCACCCGTGACCTTACTGTCCGAAACAAAGAACTCCGGGAAGAAAAACAAAAGTTGATCCGTGCCGGTCAGCAGGAGAGCGAAGCATTTAAGCGAATTACCAAGGAAATAACCGAAAACAATGCAACGCTGAAAACTAACGAAACCCGGATGGCTGCCCTCCGCAAAGAAATTGGCATAACTGGTCTTACGATGGCTCAGCTCCGGAGCGAACAAACCAGGTTAAAGCGCTTGATGGATTCATCTACTCCAGAAACCGAACAATGGAAGCTGTTTAAAAATCAGCTTGCTGCCGTTGACGGACAAATGGCAAAGCTCAAAGGTGGAGGTCAGAAAATGCAATTGTCGATCGGCAAAATGGCCGATGGATTTAACCGCTATTTTGGAATGATATCCGTTTGGGTTGCATCATTTACCGGAGTCGTACTAGGTTTCAAAAAAGCTTCGCAGGCGTATGCCGAATTTGATGATAAGGTGGCAGATGTGCAGAAAACTACCGGCTTAACTAAGGAGGAAGTTCTCGACCTGGACAAATCGCTTCAGGAACTTGATACCCGAACCGCTCAGCAAGGCTTGCTTGATCTGGCTAAAGTAGCCGGTAAATTGGGTATATCAGCACAGGAAGATGTGGAAGGTTTCGTTCGTGCAGCTGATAAAATTGCCGTTGCATTAACTGAGGATCTGGGCGGAAATATCGAAGAATCGGTAAACGACATGGGTAAGCTTGTCGATATCTTCAAGCTGAAGGATGAGTTTGGCATGGAACAATCGCTTATCAAGGTTGGATCTGCAATAAATAGTTTGGGAGCGGCGGGCACAGCAAACGAAGGATACATTGTAGAATTCACAAAACGCATGGCTGGTGTGGCCCCGGCTGCTGATATCTCGATTGATAAGGTAATGGGACTGGGTGCAACTCTTGATCAGTTCGGCCAAACTTCTGAAATCTCATCAACAACCATTTCGGCCGTATGGACTGACATGTTTAAAGCGCCTGGCGAATATGCTAAGATTGCCGGAATGTCGCTCAAAGACTTCAATGATCTGCTGAACACGGATTCAAACGAGGCATTTATTAAATTCCTGACTGGCTTAAAAGGGAACAATGGCGGACTAAGTGAGATGGCCACGAAGCTCGATGGTTTAGGACTGGAGGGAAAGCGGTCGATCTCTGTTTTGGGTGTACTGGCCAACAACACCGAAACGCTCCGGACTCAACAGAAATTATCGGCTGATGAATTCGAAAAAGGAACATCACTGATTAATGAGTTCAACATCAAGAATGAAACAATGCAGGCCCGTTTGGAGAAATCAAGGAAAGACCTGGATTTAATGACCCGTGAATTGGGCTCAAATCTTTCTCCTGCTATGTTGGTCAGCACAAATGGAGTTACTTATTTCATAAAGGGATTAAGTGCAGGAATCAAAATATTCAAAGAGTATTATCCATTAATTGTCAGTTCCGCTATTGCTGTTACTGCCTATACTATTGCCCTTCGGGTAAGCACTGCCGAAAAGAAAGCATCATTTCTGGCCACAAAATTGGGCGCAGCTATGGAGGCTACTTACGGCACAATAAAGGGAATTGTAACCGGGAAAATCAATCTGGCAACAGTAGCTCAACGTGCATGGAATGTTGCTGTCGCTCAGAATCCAATTGGTGCAATATTAGCTGTTGTTGTTGCCGTTGGCGCTGCAATTTGGCAATACTCCAAAACTGTAAACGCAGCTACAGCCGCGCAAAAGGCATTGAACGAGCTTGAAACAAGGGCCCTGCAAAACACGGTAGAGCAAAAACAGGAAATGGAGAAGTGGCTGGATATTGCCCGGGATAAAAACAGGAGTATTGATGAACGTACAGCTGCTGTTGCTGCACTCAATAAACTCTCTCCTGAATTCCTTGGAAACCTTACCCTGGAGAAAATCAATACTGAAGCGGCAGATGAAGCTACAAAGAATTACATCAAATCAATCGAGCAAAAAGCAAGGGTACAGGCTGCACAGGAAATGCTTACTGAACTGGAAAAGGAACGAATAAAGGCAGTTCGTGAGGGATCAGATGTTGAACTTTCGACTATGCAGCAAGTTTGGAATTCAGTATCAAGCCTTGGAAATATCCATGCCTTAACCGCTAAAAATATCGTGTCAGGCATAAAAAACCAGACCAAAGCCGAGAAGGAATATCTTGAACAGAAAAAAGCACTATCGAAGATTATTGGTGATGGAAGCAAAACAGATCCGGGAACTCCAATTGGCACCAGAAAAACAATAGGCGACCAGGTTCTTGAATGGGACGGCACCAATTGGAAACTGGTTCAGGAACTAGGCAATGGTGGTGGATCTGGTGGTGGCGAATTATCGGAAGCTGAAAAGAAAGCACGGGCCAAAGCTTACCAGGACATTGAAATACTCCAGCGCAAAGAAGTAAATGCCATCAAGCAGAAACTTCTCGATAAACAAATCAGCGAGGAGGAGGCCAATGCACAGATTCTCCAGAAAGAAACTGAATTCCTTACTAAAAAAATTGCTCTTCAGAAAAAGTATGGTGAAGACTATACCGATACCGAATCTGCGATCCTGGATAAATCGTTGAAAGCTGCTGAAGAACTTGATAAGAAATCGGCTGATGCCCGGAAAAAAGAACAGGAAAAGGCGCTTAAGGCACTTGAAAGTCGTGAGGATGCTGAGCTAAATGTAATTAAAAAACAACTGGCTGACAGGCTGATTGATGAAGATACCGCAGAGCAGCTTTTGTTGCAGAAAGAAATTGACTTTTTAAATGAGAGAATTGCCCTCAAAAAGCAATATGGCGAAGATACTGCTGAACTCGAAGGCCAGATTCTTGATAAAGTAAATAAGATTGCTGACAATGCTGCAAAGGGTAATGCTGATAGAGAAAAAGCACTGGCCGATTTGCGTAAAGATTATGCTGACGAAGATGTTGTTCGTGAACAGGAAAAAGCCGCAGCACTGGCAGAACTCGACCGGGTTACTAAAAACGGTTCACTTATTTCTGAGGAAGAATACCAGAAACTAAAAACCGGTATTACTGAAAAGTACGAAGATGAACGTTTTAAAAAGATTCGCGCTTATCTAGATGCGACACAGCAGATCCTTGGAGGGCTTTCAGACTTCTTCTCTGCCCGCAAAGATGCTGAGCTTGCCAAAGCCGGGGATAATGCGAAGAAAAAAGAGCAGATTGAAAAGAAGTATGCCAAAAAGCAACAGGCTATTGCCATTGGGCAGGCAGTTATTTCGGGAGCACAGGCTGTTCTCGAATTGTGGGCTGCAAAATCGACTATCCCGGAACCGGCAAACTCGATTTATAAAGGAGTAATGAGCGCGCTTATTGTGGCAACAACCGGCGCCCAGATTGCAAAAATCAAAGGGCAGTCGTTTTACACTGGAGGCTATACAGGTGGAAACAGAAAATATAAACCTACCGGAATTGTACATGAAGGCGAATTTGTAAACAACCAGGAAGGAGTAAATAATCCCGATGTCAGGCAGTTCCTTGATGTGTTTGATTACTACCAGCGGACCGGGCAAATATCAAAACTGAACACAAAAACGATTCTGGCCAGCATCCCAACAAAGCAAATGTACACCGGTGGTTTTGCATCAGGCAACAACAAGCAAACAGCATCGGCCAATATTGTGGCCTCGATCGGATCGGGAAATGGTATCGACAAAAATACAAGTGTTCAGCTCATTGATGCAATCAATCAGCTGATGAGCTGGCAGCCTTATGTGGCCGTTGAAACCTACGAACCAAAGCGCGATCGATTTAAAGAAATGACTGATGGCGGACTAAAGTAATTGGAAATGCTGAATGCTGAATTTTAAATTTAATTCAGCATTCAAAATTCAAAATTTAACATTTCTCTTGTCCTTTATCCTTCCCGCCTCGCGCTCTATTTTTAATTCAACATTCAACATTCAACATTCAAAATTTCTCTGTCATGGCAGTTACACATAGTTTACCAGGAGGAACTGATTATTTATCCGGAAACCCGATTGAGATAGTTATTACCGCTTCAGCAGCAAAAGACAATCATCGCACTGCCGTAAAGGTTAAGTGCGACGAACTTATTTCTGTCGAACAAATTGACGAACGCGAGCCAATTGACCTGGTATCAAAACACAACTTACAGGGATTATTGGATGAGCCGCTTCCTGTTGAATTTCACTTCCCGGTTACCGGAGTGGCTTCGGCACATGCTGCCCTGGTACTGAATGTCGATTTGGAAATTGGTGAAATTTGGAACGATGAAAACGGCGATCGGCAGGAATCATTTACTCCTATATCCGATTCCCTTCGGGTTCTGGATGGAAAATTGTTTCAGCACGAATTGGCAGTACTGACCGAGGCCGGTAAATCGTTTGCTTCGGAATATATTGAAGGTGGCAAATTCCTTACTTCGCAGCCGAACAATCAGAAAGTGTCGTTAAACCAATACGTGAAACTTTGGTACTTAAGCCGCTGGACTGGATCTCATGAGGTTACTCTGTTCACTAAAGTGAATACGAATAATAAGGTAGCTCATATTCCGATCATGCAAAATATTACCCTTTATCCAACTACCGGCCTGCTTGAGCTTTCAATCAATCCAATATTCCAGGGCTTTGAACTGGATCCGGGAGAGCTGATCGTAAGCTTCGAGGTTTGGCTGGAAGATGCCGGAGGTGAAGTTTCGGAACACCGCACTTACATTGTCGATAACAGATATCGCGAACAGCAGCTATTTGGATTCTTCCGGAATAAATTTTCGGCTGTTGAGTCGTTCTGGTTCCGGGGCGAAAAAGAGGAAGGACTGAAGACCGATATTGAAACTGCCTACACTGCACTTCCTTCCGGATCGGGCACAAAAAAGGCATCAATTAAAACGGTTTCAAATACCGGATCGAGATACATTGAAGTAAATACAGGAGTACTGAAGCGTGCTGAAATGTTGGGTCTTCGTGATTTTATTCAGTCGAAAGAACGCTGGATTATTGATCCGGACAATTCCACAAAGCTGATTCCTGTTTACATCGAGGGTGGAGACTTCAAACTCAATGATACCCGGCAAGATGTTCAGAGCATTGCATTCAAACTAATTGAAGCTCACGTATAATGAGAACCAAAGGCGAATTAAAAAAAGCTTATCCAACCCTTAACCAGTTAATTGATACGCTGTGGCGAAATTACTATGGTTTGTATGCCGAACGCTACCGCGATCCTGTTGATCTCGACGAGTTTGGCGATCCAATCGATGCATGGCAAAAAAGTTTCGTTTCGCGCGATATCCGGCATGGTCAGGCTTTAGGCCAAGATAACCTGGTAGAAGGAAACCGCTCAATTGCCATCGGACAAAGCAATAATACTAAATCGTTTCTGGAGATTGTTTGTGGAGTTTACGCAACAGCACCAAGCGATCAAAACGCAACCGAATGGGTTCCGGCTGATCGGCTGTTCACCGTTGGAAACGGTTTGGGTCCTTCTCTCCGCAATGATGCACTAACCATTTATAAATCGGGTTATTCTCAATTTACCAATGCCATATTGGTTGGCGACTACGACCACCGCGATACGGTTGGTATTTTAATCGATCCCGAAAATGGTACACTTCGATTCACAATTGCCGATAAATACCAATTCTGGGATGTTGACCATTGGGCTAGTCTTGGAGGTGCAGGTAGCTATACGCTTCCGGTTGCAACTACAACCATCCTCGGTGGTGTAAAACAGGGATCCGGAACAACAATCGCTGTAGATGGAACTATTTCAGTAAGTACAAACTATCAGGCACCACTCAGCGGCACAGGCTTTGTAAAAATATCTGGAACCACCATCAGCTACGACAATAGCACATATTTAACCGCTATTACAAAAGCAATGGTGGAGGCTGTCTTGACAGGTGCAATAACCAGCCATACGCACAACTACGACAAATATTCTAAATGGGATGTCAAAACATCATACGGAACAACGGGGGTGTTTTCAGGTTCAATTGTTGAATTTGTAGCAGGTTCAGGAATCACAATTACCGATAATTTGAACGCTGGCCATCAGATATTAACATTTAGTGCATCCGGCGGCACAATGGTTTATCCTGGGGCTGGCTTAGCTAAGTCAACAGGTAGCGCATGGGCTACTTCAATAACAGATAATTCAAGCAATTGGAATGCAGCTTATACCCACAAAACAACTGAGGATGCTTTAAATGGCTTGGTGAAAGTTAATGGAGCTGGAGTCTATTCAGCTATTACTGACAATTCATCGAATTGGAATGCTGCTTACACCCATAAAACAACTGAGGATGCGTTGAATGGCTTGGTAAAAGTTAATGGAGCTGGAGTCTATTCAGCTGTTACTGATAATTCAAGTAACTGGAATGCTGCTTACACCCATAAAACAACTGAGGATGCTTTAAATGGCTTGGTGAAAGTTAATGGAGCTGGAGTCTATTCATCTGTTACTGATAATTCAAGTAACTGGAATGAAGCTTATACAAATATGGGTAAGGTGGCATTTCACGACAATACTACGCTGATTGGTTATCTGAATAGTACAAATTTCTCAATAGTCGGGGGTGTTATTTCGCTCCAGTTAAAAACAATAAATAGCACCTCACTGATCGGCATTGGAAACCTATCGCTTCAACCCACGCTTGTTTCCGGGACAAACATTAAAACGATAAACGGCGCATCAATTTTGGGATCGGGAAATATCACAACAGCAAGCGCCGCAACATGGGGATCAATTACCGGAACACTATCCGCACAAACCGATTTACAATCGGCACTTAATGCAAAAGCCGCGCTTGCCGGTTCAACATCTCAGGACTTTGGTATTCAAAAAATAAACCTGCCTACCGGTGGGTATATTCAGGTCGAAAGTGGCAACATACATATCTATCCGGGCTCTACACAGGTAGTGGTTCACGGGCAGGTCACAGCCGATTATTTTTATAAAACTT
>JAFLKN010000027.1 GCA_019163175.1 Prolixibacteraceae bacterium
AAAAATTCACGTGAGCTTGAATATCCTGCCGGAAAACTTCATCAGGTTTGGGTAACTGACGGATCGGATGATGGAACTCCGGAACTATTAAAAACCTACCCAAATGTTGAGGTTCATCACCTTCCGCAGCGAAGCGGTAAAATTGGTGCCATGAACCGCGGAATGAAGTTGATAAAAACTCCGATCGTAGTTTTTTGCGATGCAAACACAATGCTCGGAAAAGAATCAATTCGACGGATAGTGAATTTATTCAGCAACCCCAAAGTGGGATGTGTTTCGGGGGAGAAACGAATATTTGGTAAGGATAAGGATGCAGCTGCTGGTGCTGGCGAAGGACTGTACTGGAAATATGAATCTAAACTAAAAAAATGGGATGCCGAACTTTATTCGGTGGTAGGTGCTGCCGGTGAATTGTTTGCCATCCGGACCGAATTGTACCAGGAAGTTGAAAAAGATACATTGCTCGACGATTTTATTATCTCGCTTCGGGTGGCCCAAAAGGGATATACCATTCAGTATGATCCTGAAGCTTATGCTATTGAAACCGCATCGGCCAATGTGAAAGAAGAATTGAAGCGAAAGGTCCGGATTTCAGCTGGAGGAATTCAATCGGTAGTTCGGCTTGCCTCACTGCTTAATTTCTTCAGGTACGGAACTTTGTCGTTTCAGTATATTTCACATCGGGTTTTGCGCTGGACTTTGGCACCGCTTTCACTTCTTTTCCTGATTCCTTTGGGTTTGATTCTGGCTCTTGACGAAGGTTTATTGCAATTCGGATTTTACAGCATCCTGTTTGGACTTCAGATTTTGTTTTATGCTGCAGCATTACTCGGTTGGTACCTCGAAAACCGATCGATAAAAATAAAACTACTCTTTGTTCCATACTACTTCTTCATCATGAATCTGTCTGTTTTTCTTGGACTGAAACGGTATCTTAAAGGATCACAGTCGGTAAACTGGGAAAGAGCCAAAAGAGGATAGTTTTGATTTGGCTAATTTCTCCTGATCATCAATCGATAAGCAAAAGAAAATCTTAATTTATGAAATGGGAGAAATCAGAAAATTGTGAGGAACTAACGAAAAGTAATCATTTGCTTGTTGTTTATGGCACAAACTTATTAGCCAACAGTTTGCCTCTGGAAAGCATATTAATTCCGGAAGAACTAAAGTATTCCGAAAGGCTTAAAGGCAACGGGCAAAAAGCTACCTGGCTGGCCTGCAGAGCATCTCTTCGATTAATTCTAGCTACTTATCTTTCAGAGAAACCGCAAAATATTGAATTGAGAATAGGTCATTTTGGAAAGCTTCATGTGGCTGATACAAACCTTTTTTTTAACATCAGCCATACATCGCACTCATTTTTGCTTGGATTTAATTTATGCGGACGAATAGGCGTTGACATTGAACTGCTTAGCGGAAGAGAAGATCTACCTTCATTAATCCAATACGCATTTTCTGAGGAAGAAGCCATTTATTGTAAGGAAGGAGAATTAGCCAAACGGTTTGCCGAGATTTGGACTATGAAAGAAGCTTTTCTGAAAGCGGTTGGAGTAGGATTGGTTGACGAGCTTCCTTTAATAAATGTCACAAATTCTGACGGAAATAATGTAAATCAGTTAAGGCTGAATCAAAAGTCGTTCATATGTCCCAATGGAGAAACAGGAAGCATTGTCTATCGAAAGAACCAGATGGTAAAGGCAATCTGGATGATTTAATTTTAGCCTAATTAATCGGCAAAGTCAAACTAAACCGGCTTCCCTGTCCTTTTATACTTTCAAATTCGACATTTCCATTGTTCTTTGTAGCGAAATCTTTACACAACATCAAGCCAATACCACTTCCCGATTCATTTTCAGTACCATAGGTCTGGCATAATTTTGAAGAACTAAATAACTGTGGCTGAATTTCAGAATCAATTCCAACGCCTGAATCGATAACATTAATTTGAACTTGACCTTCAGATCGGTGTGCCGAAATATCAATTTGGCCTCCTCTGAAAGAATACTTTATTGCATTGGAAATTAAATTCCGAAGTACAGACTTAATCATGGATGCATCAGCCCAAACATGAACAGAAGGATCAACCTGATTATTTATGACGATTTGTTTGTCTTTCAATTTATTCAAAAAAAACAAAAAAACAGATTCCAGCAGTTCTCTCAGTACAATCCGTTCTGCAGCTATATCTATTACACCACTCTGCGAACGGGCCCAGCCAAATAGGTTTTCGAGCAAGAAAAACATCTCGTCGGTTGATTTTGCCAGATCTTGTATTGTTTCATCAAATTCAGGTCCTGATGGGTTAATAATTTTTCGTTGAATGAAATCAACTGTCATTTTCACATTACTCAATGGTGACCTCAAGTCGTGACCAATAATTGAAAAAAGCCTGTTTTTTAATTCATTTAACTCCATTAAGTGATTTGTTGTTCGAACTAACTCATCGCGGGTAAACTTAAAATCCAGATGAGTCTTCAATCTGACCAACAATTCAGATTTATTAAAAGGTTTAGCCAGATAATCAATTGCACCCGATTCAAAACCCTTTACAATATCTGAAACATCGTTGCGGGCCGAAAGAAAAATGACTGGTACCGCAGAATGAATTGGGTTCGATTTAATAGTTTGGCAAACTTCAAAGCCATCGATTCCGGGCATCATTACATCCAGCAGAACCAAATCAGGGCTAATCGTTTCTAATAATTCAAGTGCTACATGACCATCTCTGGCTTCAACAATCAGGTAATTTTCCTCACGTAATATATGGCCAAAAATCCTCAGATTAATCGGATTATCATCTACAATTAAAATACAAGCTTGTTTCTGAAAGATTTGTCCTAGCATATATCTGATGATTATGGAATTTAACCCATGCGATTACCCGGGGTGACAAAAGCAATTGGTCAAATGATCGTTAACCATACCGGTTGCCTGCATGTGGGCATAAATAATGGTTGACCCTACAAACTTAAAACCTTTTCTTTTCAAATCCTCACTTATTAAATCTGAAAGTTTTGTTTTTGCAGGTAATTCAGAAAGATTTTCGAATTTATTGACAATTGGCTGGAAATTTACAAACGACCAGATGTAACGATCGAAACTACCAAATTCATTAACAACTTCCAGAAAGCGACATGCATTGTTTATACTGGCCTCAATTTTCAGCTTATTCCGGATAATAGCCGGATTCGACATTAACTCATCAACTTTTCGCTGATCATATTTGGCCACCTTATTTACATCAAAATTGTCAAATGCAATGCGGAAGGCTTCGCGCTTTTTAAGAATTGTCAGCCAACTCAGTCCTGCCTGCATTCCTTCCATAATCAGGAACTCGAATAATTTCTGATCATCATGCAAGGGTCTTCCCCACTCTTCGTCGTGATACTTGGCCATCAGCTCATTTTTACTGGCCCATTCGCATCGGTTTTCCATATTACAAGTTCAATCTGTTAAGAATTCAAAAAATATTAAAAATAAGTGAAATATAAGGCAATCCGGCTAAAATATTATTTTTGCTCTGTGTAAATTGCGCCAACATGAAGAAGATCTTTTTTTTCCTTTTAATTTTTGTGTCAAACCAACTGTATAGTCAGTTGAATATTGACCATTTTATACGTGTTGGTGAAACCCGAATCCAAATTGGCAATTATGTTGGAGCCATCGAAAACTTCAATATCGTAATCCGTTTTAAACCTCATTTGCCCGAACCTTATTATTTTAGAGGAGTTGCCAAACACCAGCTTGAAGATTACCGTGGCGCTATTCGTGATTACAATACAGCTATTGATATTAAGCCCTTTTATCCTGATGCATTTATGCATCGTGGGCTAGCCTATCTCGAAATTAATGATTTCAAAAGAGCTATTGAAGATTATAACCGGGCTATTGAGCTTGACCCCAATAATGCAAACATTTACAACAACCGTGGTATTGCCAAAGTATCGATGAAAGATATTGACGGTGCAATTGCCGACTACGACAAAGCACTGGAAATCAATCCGAAGTACACGAACAGTTACATCAACAGGAGTAATGCCCGCCTGATGAAAAACGACATTAAAGGAGCTATAAAGGACCTTAACCAGGCGATTATAATTCGGCCACACTTTGCAAGTGCCTATTTGCTGAGAGGGCTGGCACGTTTTGAATTAAACGATTACGCTTCGGCCCTGCGCGATTTTGACCAATGCTTAAAACTTGATCCGGCTAATTCTTATGCCTACAACAACAGAGGACTCATTAAGCAAAAATTAGAAGATTTCAGGGGTGCGATTAACGATTACAATATGGCACTTCAAATTGATCCAACCCAGGCGAATGCATACATGAACAGAGGTATTGCCAAAGAAATGCTTAAACTCCCCGGATACAATGATGACTATGCTCTTGCGGCAAAGCTCGATCCGAAATTTGCATTTAACGCCAAAGAGGTGGATTACAATTCATTGGCTCAGGCGAAACAAAAAGCCAATTCAACTCAACAGAACCAACAGCAAAATCAGCAAAAACAATCATCAAATAATTCAAGTCCAAACACCCAAGCCCAAGCAAACAGTGCAGCGACAAATCAGGCTGAAACAACTGCGGAAAACGAACCAAAGAAAGAAACCAAAGAAGAGAGAGATCGAAGGAGATTACGTTTGGCTTTAAATGATGCCGAAAATGTACCAAGTCCAAAAGATGAAGTTGCGAACGATGGTCGTATTCAAAATAAAAACATCGTAATTGACCTTCAACCTGTTTTTATGCTTTCGTCATTTAACAAATATTCGAGTGATTACGAGCGCCCTCAGTATTACAATCTCGAGTTGGAAGCCATAAACAATTTCAACAATTACGACCCGGTAATCAACATTTCCAACAAGCAGACCAGTGAGCTGAAAGAAGTTTATAAAAATCAGATTCTGTTTTTTAATGAAAAAATCAGAGCCAACAATAAAGAGAGCCAAACCTATTTAAACAGAGGTATTTTTTATTGTCTGACCGAGGATTATACCAATTCGCTGAGCGATTTGCAAAAAGCCATTGAACTGAATGACAAAAACATATTGGCCTACTTTGCCCGTGCCAATTGCAGGCTAAAAATAACTGATGCGGTTGTGCAGTTAAAACAGAATTCAGACTTAATTAGGATGCCAATCAAAAAGGAAGCAAATCAGAATACACAAACTACCATCGAAACAATTACCGATTATACTGAAATATTGAACGATTATACGACTTGCCTACAGCTTAATCCGAAATTCCCATTCGCATACTTTAATCAGGCTTTTGTAAAATGTAAAATCCGCGATTACAAAGGTGCACTTGACGATTTAAATAAAGCTATTGAAATTGAAAAAGATTTTGCTGAAGCCTATTTTAACCGTGGCCTGACTAAGATTTACCTCGATGATATTGAAGGAGGTGCTATGGATTTAAGCAAGGCGGGGGAACTGGGTATTCAGGATGCTTACAACATCATAAAACGGTATTGCAATTAAGCGTATCTTCGTTATTCCGAAATTCTAACAATTCAAAGCAACATGCAATTTGCCAATCAACCACTTGCAGAACGACTTCGTCCAGCCAGCTTAGACGATTACATTGGGCAGGAACACTTAATTGGTGAAGGGGCTGTTTTGCGCAAAATGATTGAATCGGGCAAAATTTCATCATTTCTATTGTGGGGACCTCCCGGCGTGGGGAAAACAACATTGGCCAAAATTATTGCAAATACACTCAACAGGCCATTCTACACACTAAGTGCCATTAATTCAGGTGTAAAAGATATTCGAGATGTAATTGAAAAATCACAACGGAATCAATTTTTCAACCAACCCAATCCCATCCTGTTCATCGACGAAATTCATCGTTTCAGTAAATCGCAGCAAGATTCTTTGTTGGGTGCGGTTGAACAGGGAGTAGTAACTCTGATTGGAGCAACAACAGAAAATCCTTCTTTCGAAGTGATTTCGCCGCTCTTATCGCGCTGTCAGGTTTATATTCTGAAATCACTGGATAAAGCTGATTTGCTTAAAATTGTAAATCTGGCACTTACGAAGGATGCATATCTGAAGACGAAAAAGGTAACTATTGACGAGGACGAAGCTTTACTCCGCTTCTCAGGAGGTGATGCCCGAAAATTACTCAATGTGCTCGAATTGGTTGTAAATGCAGAAGAAAGTGACACAATAACCATCACCAACGATAAAGTCATCGACAGGCTACAGAATAATATGGCCATGTACGATAAAAACGGAGAGATGCATTACGATATCATTTCCGCATTTATTAAAAGCATGCGTGGAAGTGACCCTGACGCCTCTGTATATTGGCTCGCCCGCATGATTGAAGGTGGAGAAGATGTAAAATTTATTGCACGTCGAATGCTCATTCTGGCTGCCGAAGACATTGGTTTGGCAAATCCGAATGCCTTACTGCTGGCACAAAGCACATTCGACGCTGTTCACAAAATTGGTTACCCCGAAGCCCGGATCATCTTATCGCAATGTGCTATTTACCTTGCAACTTCGGCTAAAAGTAACTCGGCTTACTCTGCAATCGACGAGGCTCTGGCGTTGGTCAAAGCAACTGGCGATTTGCCTGTTCCGTTGCATATACGCAACGCCCCAACTAAGCTTATGAAAGAATTGGGTTACGGCAAAGATTACAAGTACGCACATTCGTTTGAGAACAACTTTGCCGAGCAGGATTTTTTACCAAAAAAAATCAAGAACAAGCGGTTTTATACTCCTCAAAACAATCCGCTTGAGCTGAAAATACTCGAACGCTTAAAAAGTTTATGGGGAAAACGTTACGAAAAATAAGCCTCACTGAATTACACAACAATCAAGAACTACAATAAAAAGTCCGTAATAGAATCGCAATACTTCTTTTACGAATTTGTAAAAAACTAATCAAAAAAAAGTAGGGTGTAGTCGGTCAATCACGGATAATAGGCAAATAACAATTTATTCGTTTATTAATCAACTTCAAATGATGGAAATGTTACATTCTTGTTACAAACGTGTTGTACTAAGGTGCCGAAAAAAGAGTAGTTTCGCATAAGCTAAACAAAACTATGGACCTGATAAAAAACATACTTATACCATTTAGCAAAGTAACTTTATCTGATCTGGATAAAGTTAAACTGATGAACAGGACAGACCAAAAATATTGTCTTCACATAACCAAATTGCCGTATATTTTAGATCGGATCAGAGATGAATATTCCCTGCTGGAAATTCAGAATGAATTGCTATTTGAATACGACAATACTTATTTCGACACAACAGATGACCAAATGTATCTTGCTCACCAGAACGGAAAGAGGAACCGATACAAAATCAGAGTTCGAAAATATGTACAAACCGACGATAACTTTCTGGAAATAAAATTTAAAAACAACAAGGGAAGAACAATTAAAGAACGAATCGTTAAGCCAGATTTTGAACCCAATTTTACGAATGACGAATTGGAATTTATAGAACTTTCTTCAACATTTAATGGAGTTCAGCTGGAACCGAAAATCAGAAGCTTTTTCAACCGCTTTACTTTAGTCGACAATGAATTTACCGAACGGGTAACGATCGACATTTATCCGGGATTCAAAAATCACGAAAAAGAAATTATCCTAAAGAACCTGGTAATCATTGAAGTAAAACAGAGCAAAACGTCAAAGCCGGCACTTATAACCCAGGTGCTTAACGAAAATAAAATACTATCTCAGGGATTTAGCAAATACTGCATGGGACGATCTCTTCTGGAAGAACAACTGAAGAAAAATAATTTTAAACCACTCTTATTAAAACTTAAAAAAGAATATTCCAACTAAAAAATAAGCCATGAATCTATCATTTATCCTTTTACAAGCAGCAAATTCGATTGAAGACCTAAAATTTTTGGATATCAAACTGATTAATCCGGAAGACTTTTTCGAGCTCATTATTCGGTTTTCATTGAACTTATTAGTTACGGGAGTAATCGTATTTGGATTATATGCAAAAACCAGTAAGCGCAAAGACTTTTATTTCAGCTATATTGCTGTTAGTATTGTAATTTTCCTGTTGTGCTTCCTGCTGGCAAGTGTAAAAATCGAACTTGGTTTTGCCCTTGGCCTATTTGCCGTATTTGGTATTATCAGGTATCGTACCGATGCAATTCCAACTAAAGAAATGACCTATCTATTTGTTGTAATTGTAGTTTCCGTGATCAATGCTTTGGCCAATCACAAAATCAGCTATGCCGAACTAGTAACTACCAATTTATTAATCATTGGCGGACTTTATTTGCTCGAAAAACGTCTAAATCTGAAACAGGAAATATCGTACCGTGTCATCTACGAAAAAATTGAAAACGTGCACGTTGATAAAAAGGATATTTTGTTGGCCGATTTAAAAGAACGCACTGGAATAGACATCAAACATTTTGAAATTGAACGTATTGATTTTTTAAGAGACGTAGCTTACATCAATATCTTTTTCGATATATATGGAACTAAAAAACAATTATCCAATGAATAAAAGAATATCAACACTTTTGCTCTTTGTTCTGTTTGCAGGTTCGGTATTTGCTCAAAGCGAGCCCTCTACATGGGTAGAACTTGAATTCAGTAAAAAAATAGTCAAAAACCTAAAGGTGGAATTTAATCCGGAGTTAAGGTTGTTTGGAGGTTTTGAAATGGATTCGTACATACTGGAAGGCGGACTTTCATACAAATTGCACAAGTACCTTACCCTTGCCGGATATTACAGGTTCGAAAACGAATACAATTACAGAGAGAAAAGGGAAATTTACGAATGGGAACCAGCAAGCCGATTATCATTTGATGCCAAATCAGGTTTTGAATTCAAACGTTTCAACTTTCAGTTTCGACTCCGTTATACCAATGGAACCGATTTTGATGATACTACTGATGATAAAGCATCGTATTTCAGATACCGGGTCAAAGCAGATTACGATATTAAAGGAAGTAGACTTGTTCCATTCGTTTCATTTGAAGCATTTCACGATCTTATCCTGAAGGATGTCGATAAAATGAGATACACCGGTGGTTTGTCTTATCCCATCAATAAGAATAACGATTTGAGTTTATTTTATCGCTTACAGGACTATTCCGAAGTAGATAAAGAAAGTATGGATATTATCGGAATTGGTTACAGCTTAAAGTTCTAGCTATAAATAAATCATTCAATTGGTCAACAATAAAGAGGCCGGAAGCTTGAGAACATTTGTTCAGCTTTCGGTCTTTGCATTTTAATGCCTGCCATGCGAATAAAGATGCATCTGAATGAACTGAATTGAATTATCTTCGCATAAAAAATAACGATAGAATGATTTCAGGATTACAAAATGCAAATTCTAATTTTCTGCTGTTGGCAGGCCCATGCGCCATTGAAGGTGAACAAATGGCTATGAAAATTGCGGAACGGATTGTTGAAATAACCACTAAACTTCAAATTCCCTGTATTTTCAAAGGATCGTACCGGAAAGCAAACCGGTCAAGACTCGATTCGTTCGCCGGAATTGGTGATGAAAAAGCTTTGAAAATTCTGAGAAAAGTGAACGAAACTTTTGGCATTCCAACCGTCACTGATATTCACACCGCACAGGAGGCAGCCCTAGCCGCCGAATATGTTGATATGTTGCAGATTCCAGCATTTCTTTGTCGTCAAACCGATATCCTGGTTGCTGCAGCCGAAACCGGAAAGGCAGTAAACATCAAAAAAGGTCAGTTTTTATCGGCCGAAGCGATGAAATTTGCCGTGACTAAAGTTCGGGAAAGTGGCAACAACAATGTATTCCTTACTGAACGTGGCTCAACTTTTGGCTATCACGATTTAATTGTTGATTACCGCGGAATTCCTGAAATGCAGAAAAACAATTGTCCTGTCATTTTGGATATTACACACTCATTACAACAACCCAATCAGTCGAGCGGAGTTACCGGTGGACAACCTCAACTAATTGAGACCATCGCACGAGCAGGAATTGCTGTTGGAGTCGATGGAATTTTTATTGAAACACATCCTGATCCGGCAACTGCTAAATCAGATGGTGCAAATATGCTTCAGCTTAATTTACTTGAAGGACTTTTAACCCGGCTAGTGCAACTCAGACAAGTCGTAAAATCATTTTAAAATGGAAGACAGAAGAAGCTTTGTAATGAAAATTGCTACCGGGATGGCAGCAACAGGTTTTGTTTCGGTTAGCGAAAAATCATATGCCAGCGAAGCACCCATGAAAAATATTTTTGTCCACCATGTATTCTTCTGGTTAAAAGAACCGAAAAACGCCGAAGCCAGAAAACAGTTTGAAAATGGATTACAGGGCTTGATTAAAGTGCCTCAAATTCAGTCCAGTCACATTGGCACTCCTGTCGAATCGCCACGCGAAGTGGTTGACGATTCATTTACCTATTCGTACATGGCCTTTTTCAATAACAAAGAAGATCAGACGATTTATCAGACCCACCCAATTCACCTAAAGTTTATTGAAGACTGCCAGAACCTTTGGGAAAAGGTGGTTGTTTTCGATGCTATGGATTAGTGAAAGAACAAATATGCCATTAAAATGGCGGCAAAAGCACCCACGAAATCGGCAATTAACCCGCATGTTAAGGCATAGCGGGTATTTTTTATTCCAACCGAGCCAAAGTAAACAGCTAAAATATAGAAAGTTGTATCCGACGATCCCTGAACAGTGCATGCTACCCTGCCAGCAAATGAATCAGCACCGTAATTGGTCATCACATCAACCATCATTCCACGTGAACCGCTTCCACTTAATGATTTCATAAATGCGGTAGGCAATGCAGGGATGAAATCGGTATTAACTCCCATTTGCTGAAACGACCAGGTTATGCCCGAAATAAACCATTCCATTGCTCCTGACGTTCGAAAAACGCCAATAGCAACCAAAATAGCAATAAGGTAAGGTATAATCATAATTGCAGTTTGAAAGCCTTCTTTTGCTCCTTCTATAAAAGCATCATAAACATTTACTTTTTTCCTGAAAGCCATACCAATAAATGCGACAATTATTGAGAAAATAATCACATTGCTGGCAACGCTTGATATCGTTTGAATCTGTCCCTTCTCCAGTCCTGAAAAAAACCAGATAATTCCTGAAATAAAGGCAGTTAAGCCACCTAAATAAGTTAGAATTGTTTTATCCAGCAGATTGATTTTCTGATGCCAGGCAACCGACATCAAGCCTGCCAATGTGGAAAAGAAAGTAGCCAGTAAAATTGGTATAAATATATCAGATGGATTAACAGCGCCTAACTGAGCCCGGTACACCATAATACTGATCGGAATAATCGTAAGTCCGGAAGCATTTAAAACCAGAAACATGATCTGGGCATCCGAAGCCGTATCAGGGGAAGGATTTGTTTCCTGCATTTCCTTCATCGCTTTTAAACCCATTGGAGTGGCAGCATTATCGAGGTTCAGCATATTGGCCGAAATATTCATCATGATTGAACCGTATGCAGGATGTTCTTTCCCAAGAGATGGAAAGAGCTTATTGAAAAATGGGCCTACTAACCTTGTGAAAACCTTTACAACTCCTCCCCGTTCGCCGATTTTCATTATTCCCATCCATAGAGTTAATACTCCGGTTAAGCCCAACGAAATTTCAAATCCGGTTTTAGCCATATCGAAAGTTGAGTTCATCATCTCGGGAAAGATCCCCATATCACCTAAGAAAATAAGCTTTATCAGTCCTATGATGAAGGCTGCCACAAAGAAGAAAATCCAGATGTAATTTAGTACCATTGAAGTCGCGTAGGTATTTCGGACTAAATATAAATAAAAAAAACGGCTGCGACATAATTAAATGAAGCAGCCATACAAATCAATTGCATTGTATATTTTAGAATCAATTCACTATTTGAATCGGATTACTCAACAGATTAGCTTCAGCAGAAATATAAGCTTTGAAATTATCCACATTCTTCCATTTCTCATTTTCAAGCCCCCAGACCGCAAAGAAGTAATGACGAGCGGGCACATCCGGATTGATTTTCTGTGCCACATAATACATTTGAGAAATCACATTGCTGAATTTTTTTTCATCAACAGTTTTGTAGCCAAGGCTGTAAAAATCGATGTCAGTAGTACGGGCAACCTTTGTTACTTCGTTCTTCTTCAGTAAAACGGCCATTCCCAATTCATCATTATTCAACGATTGTTTATCGAGAGTAGCAATTGAACGGTAGTCTGCATTTGCTTCAAAATCAACCGGCGAATTGGTTAATTTGCTGGTTACAATGCCCATAACCAACTGTTTTTCTCCTGAAATTCCAGATACAGTTACATCAGACTGAAACCAGTATTTCCCGGGATAAATTGAAATACGTTCAACCGCCGACAAATTCTGGTCCGCAACATGCCAGCCGGTATATTTCAGATCAAAGACCGAACGAACCGGACCTTCAATTACTTTCTGATATTCGTAGGTATCTGTCGACCCCAAGCGGTAAAGCGAATCAGCTTCGAGCAAGGCCAAGCCGCCAGAACCGGTAGAACTTCCGCAATGTAATACATCCATTCCCCAATCAGACAATTTATGGTAGTCAGGAATTTCAGGCGTGTGAATTTTGTCGATAATCAAGCCAGGTTTCAGTTTACCAAATAAGTCTTTCACATTTCGGCAATCAAAGTAATTACGGAAACCCATTTTATCGTTTTCCCAGCTTACACTTTCGCCCTGAGCAATAATTTTGAAACTATCTCTGCACGATGGAGCCATGTATTGATCAACTTCAAGGTAGCTGTGGTCAGGCTGTACAATTCCCAAACGAACGTTGGTACGTTTCTCGAATTCGGGATATTGGTCAACGGCCACATTTTCAACTTCAAGACGAAGCGTTTCTGCAGACTTAAAATTAACGGTAAAAACAAGTTCATCCCATTTACCATCAGCATTCAAATCATCAACCTGCGACGGAACATTTTGACCGTTCAATTTCAAAACAGGAGCAAAACCTTCTGGCACAACGCCAAATTTATCTTCAACTTCGGCCCGCTTGATAATGATGGTTTCATCAGCCCGATCAACAGCCAACGAATTGGTTAAAACCAGTTTATTCTTCTGAGTACAACTGCTGAATACAATCAGGAAAGCTGCACTTACAATGATTAGCTTTTTCATTCCGGCAAATCGTTTTCACCTTTCACATAACCAAAATTGGCCAAAATACCACCGTCCACATACAAAATATGTCCGTTTACAAAATTACTGGCTTTTGAGGCGAGGAACAGTGAAGCATTAGCCACATCTTCGGGTTCGCCCCAACGACCGGCCGGTGTGCGGGTCATAACCAAATCGTTGAATGGATGGCCATTCTCACGAATTGGACCAGTTTGAGCGGTAACAATATAACCAGGACCAATTCCATTAATCTGAAGATTGTATTTGGCCCATTCGCAGCACATGTTGGCTGTCAAAAGTTTCAATCCACCTTTTGCCGATGCATAAGCAGAAACCGAATTACGTCCATAAACACTCATCATCGAACACATATTTATAATTTTCCCGCTACGTTTGGCAATCATGTTAGGAGCAACGCGTTTCGAAACGATTAATGGAGCAACCAAATCAACGTCAATTACCTGTTTGTAATCAGCAATGGCCATATCCAGAATTGGGATACGCTTGATGATACCGGCATTGTTTACCAGAATATCAACACTGCCAACTTCCTTTTCGATAAGCGAAATACCTTTATCAACATCAGCTTCGTTAGTTACATCAAAAACGAGTGTAAAAACATCGATTCCATCAGCAAGGTATTCCTTTTTGCAATTTGCAAGTCTTTCCTCACTAAGATCGTTTACGCAAATTTTGGCTCCAGCTTTTCCAAGCACTTTACCAATCGCCATTCCAATACCATGAGTTCCCCCGGTAATAAGGGCGACTTTACCAGTCAAATCAAATAAATCATTCATATTCATTAAATTAAAGATTTTATCGCAATTGATTAGGCTGAACTACATCCATGTCGGTGTAATCCATATTTTCGCCAGCCATACCCCAAATGAAAATATAATTGCTTGTTCCAGCAGCTGAGTGAATCGACCAGTTGGGCGAAATAACGGCTTGCTCGTTGCCCATCCAAATGTGGCGCGTTTCCTGCGGCTGACCCATAAAATGACATACGGCCTGACCTTCCGGAACATTAAAATAGAAGTAGACTTCCATGCGGCGGCTATGCGTATGGGCGGGCATCGTATTCCAAACACTTCCTGGACGCATTTCTGTCATTCCCATTTGCAACTGACAAGTTTCAATAACTTTGCTGATCAGCAGCTGATTAATTTGACGCTCGTTTGATGTTTGCTGAGATCCCATTTGCAAAACGTTGGCATCTTTGAGCGTAATATGACGGGTAGGAAGTTCTTTATGTGCAGGTGTAGAATTCAGATAAAAACGAGCGGCAACTGTTGCACTTTCTGATTTAAAAATAATCTGTTTAGCTCCCTTTCCTATATAAAGTGCTTCTTTGAAATCGAGAACATACTCAGTTCCATCAACAATGACCATTCCTTTGGCACCCACGTTGATGATCCCCAATTCGCGACGATCGCAGAAATAAGGAGCTTTCATCGGATCGATGGCTGTAAGCTCCAGTGGGCCATTGGCAGGCACTGCGCCTCCGGCAATATAACGGTCGTAATGCGAATAAACCAAGCGAATCTTATCATCTTCCATTACTTTTTCGATAAGGAAGTTCTCGCGCAATTGTGCAGTGTCATACTTTTTCACATCCTTGTAATGTGCAGCAAAACGTTCTTCAAAAATGATTGACATGTTGTTTTATTTTTGGGTGTATTTATATTTTAATGCTTCCAGATAATAATAATCAGCATAATTTAGCGGTGTATCCACTTCCGACTTCTTAGGCATATTGCCCACACAATGTTTGATCAAAAATCCGCCGTTGTCACCTATTTCGGCCAAATATGCCGGAGAACTTAAACTGGTAAGTATTTTTTCAGCTAAAGCAGCATATTCTTCCTTTCCATGATCAGTTAACGAGCTCAGCATATAAAGTGCAGAAGCTGTGACTGCTGCTGCAGAGGCATCGCGGTAGGCATTCGGTTTTGCCGGATCGTCGTAATCCCAATACGGAACAAAATCTTCAGGAAGGTTTGCCTTGATGAAAGCAGCAATTTTCTTCGCAGCTTCCAGATATTTTACATCTCCGGTTTCGCGGAAACAAACGGTGTAACCATACAAGCCCCAAGCCTGTCCTCTCGCCCATGACGAGTCATCTTTCAAGCCCTGATGAGTTACCTTTGCAATTGACTGACCAGTAATTGTATCGTAGTCAACCACATGATAAGAGCTCATATTTTCTCGGAAATGATTTGCCAGTGTCGTATTTGCATGCGAGATGGCTACATCTTGGTATCTTGGATCGCCGGTTTCTTTTGATGCCCAGAACAGCATTTCCAGATTCATCATGTTATCGATAATCACCGGGAATTGCCATTGCTTGGCCCAATCCCATGATTTTATGCACTGCGAAGTACTATCAAATCTTGTTATTAACGATTCAGAAGCCTGAATAACTACCTTTTTATACTCTTCATTTTTAGTGAGGCGGTAAGCGTTTCCATAACTGCAAAACACCATAAACCCTAAGTCATGCGTATTCTTGCGATACTGTACCCCTTCCAGTTTAACTGTATTTTCAGTTGCTATCTTTTCCCATTTCTGGTCGCCAGTAAGTTCATACAAATACCAATAGCTTCCAGCAGGGAAACCGCAGCACCAATCTTTCTTTGTAATCATTGCATACTTGCCGGCTTCAAACGAACGAGGCACCATACTATCGTTAGCCGAATTGGTAACCAAATATTCGAGTTGTGATGAAAGATGACTGACCATCTTCTCCTTTTGCTCAAAAAGACTTTTGGTTGTGCAGGCACCAAAAAGAAGTGAGATTGCTAAATAAATGCTTAGTTTTTTCATATGGTATATTGGTTTTAGGTTTTGCTGCCAATGAAATAGTGCTAAAAGCGTAACAAAGATAATTGAAATTCAGAAATGCGCAATCGATTGCATTTATATTTTTATTTTCATGTTTAAAAAAGAAATTATTAGCATATTTGTATAACATTCAATATCAATATGACCAAAAATTCTGAACCTACAATTCATGATATTGCAAGAGAATTGAAGATCTCTGCATCAACAGTATCAAGGGCTTTGAACGACAATCCACGCATTAGTCTAAAGACAAAAGAAAAGATAAAAGCAGTAGCTGATTCACTAGGCTACCGCCCCAATACGCTGGCATCCAACCTCCGGAATAAAAAATCGAACACGATAGGAATTGTTGTTCCGCTGATTAACAGGTACTTCTTTTCAGCGGTAATCAGTGGTGCCGAGGATGTTGCATTCAAGGCCGGATACAATGTGGTAATTTCTCAATCGAACGACCTTGCTGCCAAAGAAATCAACATTGTTCAGTCAATGTTTTCGAACCGGGTTGACGGATTGATTATTTCCATTGCGATGCAGACCGACACATTCGATCATTTAAAATTGTTCCAACGAAAGCATATTCCGCTGGTCTTTTTTGACCGTGCCGTACCTGAAATTGACACCGATAAAATTGTTGTCGACGACTTTGCCGGAGGCTACCGGGTTACTCAGCACTTAATCGATCAGGGGTACAAGAGAATTGGTCATTTAGCAGGGCCACAAAACCTGAGAACCTATTTCGATCGGAAAAACGGCTATATTGAAGCGCTACGTAAAAATGGGATAGCCTTTGATGAATCATTGATTAATGTAAACAGGCTGACGAGTGATGACGGTGTTACTGCTATAAAATTGCTGATGAGTCTGCCGAACCCACCTGATGCTATTTTCTGTGGAAACGACACAACCGCATTAAGCGCCATGATTTATCTTCGCGACAAAGGAATCCGGATTCCTGAAGATGTTGGAATTGTTGGATTTAGCAATGAACCATTTTCTCAGGTCGTTTCGCCTTCCATTTCAACAATTGCTCAGCCTGGGTTCGTAATGGGACAAAAAGCTGCCGAATTGATCATTAGGAAAATAGAAAACAGAGAGCGAACTTACCAGACCATTGTTCTACCAACGGAATTGGTTATCAGAGAATCATCGAACCGAGGGAAATAAAAGCAATTAACTGTCTAAACCAGAATTCTACCGAATACGATCAATTGACCTAATCAATGCTTCGTCTTTGCCGATCGCGCGTATTGCCAGATAATCAAGAATAATGGCTACCAACGGGAAAACCATACTGATTTTAAAACTGATTTGTGCACCACTGAAGGTATAATAAGTAAAAAAGAAGAACATACCGAATAAGCCCAGCATAATCAGGATTGCAAAAACAATAACCCGAATCTGTCTGATTCTCTTCTTATAACTCAAGATGGCAAAACCATGTAAAGCCAGAATAATGCCTATCAGAATTGAAATAGCTGTACCATTTTCCTTCAGAGTACCATCAAGAAGAATACCCTTAAAATTGAACAGGTAAATAGCGCCATCTTTTACAATTTCCGCAAAAGGCAAGGCAAAAAGAAAAGCGACCAGAATAGCTGAAACCAGCAAATATAAAGTTTGAATACGTTGTATCATGATTAAATTTTTGTGCAAAAATAAACTTTTTTCAAGGGGATAAACCAAAATACGCTTTTCAGGACAAAGTTTTTTTATTGCCTGGTTTTAGCAAAGATTAACTAATCGGGGAAAGGTGAATCTATTTAATTTTATACATTTGGTTTTGCAACTTCACCTTTTAACGTAAGATGTTTCGATTACGCTGTGCCCTAAAAAAAACAATCCTTTTAGTCAGTCTGCTCGCCGGGTTACAGGTGATCTCGATGGCACAGGATGTTTATTTTTCTCAATTTTTCATGAATCCGGTTTTCATGAATCCGGCCTATGCCGGAACCATGAAAGTCCCGAGGGCTGGCGTACAATACCGCAATCAATGGCCAGGAATGGATAAAGCTTACACCACCTATTTTGCTTCTTTTGATACGTATCTCCCAAAAATAAAAAGTGGAATTGGTTTATTGCTTTTTAATGATGTGCAGGGAGACGGAATTTATACCGAAACAAATTTCAAAGTTTCGTATTCGAAAGAGATCAGGTTAAATCGCGAGTGGACCATGTATGGCAGCCTCAGTGCCGGGGCTCAGCTTAATTCGCTTAATTTTAACCGCTTAATTTTTTCTGACGGGCTTGATCCCATATACGGTCAGCATATTCCAACCACCGAAGCTGTTCCGGATAATAACAACAGGCTTTTTCCTGACTTTGGGGCAGGCTTATTGATTTTCAACGACAAATATTTTATCGGAATTGCCGGCGACCACCTGAGCGAACCTGATCAATCCATTTATTCTGCATACAATCAGAAATTACCACGAAAATACACCATGCACATGGAAGTAAACCTCCCCTGGTTCAAGCCGGGCCACTTAAAAAAATACGCCACTTTCAATCCAAATTTTATTCTTCAGTCGCAGGGAGAGGAACAAAATATAACCTACGGTGTTTATGCCAATCGCAAAGGAATTTCGCTTGGGGCCTGGAACCGCCTGACCACACGAAATAGTTCGGATGTAATTGTGATGGCTGGGTTTATGGGTAAACAGCTTAAAACTGCAATTACCTACGACTTGAATCTAAAAGGAGTTGGACTTCGCTCACACGGATCGGTTGAAATTTCGATTTCGTATTTACTGAAAGATCCGGGTAAGAAAAGCATTTTCCCCTTCTATGAAATTCCGGGTGAATGGGATATCCGGTAAAGAGTTCCAGGTTTCAGGTTTGACTTGGAATTTGGAAACTGAAAATTGGGACTTATCTTATCTCACCAACATTACCGTTCCCTTTTGCAAATGCTCGTATCCCTGAATGTCGAAATACTTTACAATCCATACGTAAACTCCGGGTTCGGCTTTGGAATTATTGGGTAAAATACCACCCCAGCCAACCTCCGGATTTCGTGTATTAAAAACGGTGGAGCCAAGGCGGTTAAAAATTTCGAATCTATACTTTTCAGGATCAACTCCTTCACGAATAGGAAGAAAAGTGCGATTCTCTGCAATATCGCTGTCGGGCCTGAATGCATTGGGAACAAAGAATGAAAATGGTATAATTTTCACCATCGAACTAATTGTATCTGTACATCCAAAATCAGTAAAAGCCTGCAGAATTACCTGATATTCTCCAATATCGGTATACTTATGTTTGGGGTTTAGCTCTTCGCTGGAATCGCCATCTCCAAATGTCCATAAAAAACGAACAGCACCTTCTGTTTTATTGGAAAACGAGATATCAGGATGTTCTAGCGTTGCTACTTTGTAATTCTGATCAAAATCCGGAACAGGCAAAGGATAGATGTGTATAAAATCTTTCTTGAAGCGAATATCAGAACAACCCGTCAATGCAGAAAGTGCTTCAAGGGTTACGGAATAAAATCCTGCTTTCGGAAACAGATGATTCAGCGAATCGCCCCCGACCTGAATCAATGAATCGACTGTCCATTTGTACAGCAAATTTGGATCAGCTAAAATTGGTTTCAGGGTAATGGGGTATGGCTGACAAATTTCGGTTTCGCTAACTGTAAAATCGAAATTCGGTTTGCGCTTGACGAGCACTTTTAAGGTATCGCATGTACAGCTATCTTCTTCAACAAGGAAACCAACTTCGGATATCTCATTGGTCAGTTCATAGTTGGCTTTTGTATTTTCATCCGTAATGACTTTGTTGCCTTTTGCCAACCACTTGGCGTGAGAATTTACTTTGGGGTCAATGTATTCGAACAAAACAGTATCCCCGTAGCACAAAGCAGGATCCGCAGATATCTTTGGTTTGGGAGTCGGAAATATCTGAATCATTTCCTTTTCAACCGACCCGTTTTGGCAACCATCAATCCGGTTAGTCACTTTTAGTGAAACATCGTATTTCCCGGTTTTGGCATAATAATGTTTGGGGTTCTGAAGATTGGAGACTGACCCGTCACCAAAAGTCCAGGAATATTCTACGTCATCCATGATGAGAACTTTTGACTGAAACTGTACATACAAGGAATCGCATCCATGCACATCATCGGCCCAAAAGCTGAATTTAGGATCAACACCGATGGAAACAGAGGTTTCCGGACTGGTACAACCATTTTCAGCAACGGTTAGGATTATGGTGCGATTCGGTTTATTTGCTCCAATAGAAATTTTGAACTGATTGGGAGCAATGGTATCCAACACCATTAAACCACCAAAGTCCCAGGTAAACTTGGCACTTGGTCCGCTTTTCCCGGTATATTTTACTACACGCTCGTAGGAGCTGCATTTGTCAGTCGATCCGGGAGCTGCAACTTCAAAAGTTGACTCAGGAATTTCATAAAATCCAACTTCAAATGAATCGGAATCTTGACAACCATTTTTAGTTGTCAAGGTATAATTGACTGTATATAAACCTGGTATTTTGGCATTCAAGGTGACACCATCAGCTTTAATATTCTCAAAATCGAGTCCGGCAGGTGTCGATGTCCATTTGGCAGCACCGGTATAATTCCAAAGTGCAGCATCAACATTGGCAACATCAACCTTAAGTTCCGATGTAAAAACTCCGCAATAATGTTTCTCTCCCTGAATCTTCACTTCAGGAACCGGGAAAACATCGACATGAATGGTATCTGATGCCTGACAACCAAAAATATTGACCCCGGTTACACTATAATCACCTGTTTTATCTACCCTGAATTTTCGGTCAGTTGAACCATCCTGCCATTTATAACTTTCAAAACCGCTGCTCGCTTCAAGTATTATTTTCCCCGGGCCACATGAATTGGTATCTTTTCCCAAAACCATTTTAGGATCGCTGATTTTGACAAACAGACTGTCGGTCTTTACACATCCCCTGCCAGTTATAGCCTCCACCGAATACCAACCCTCAGTGAATACATGAATGTATGAAGTTGTGTCTTTAGTATTCCACCGATACGTTTCAAAATAGTCACCGGCATCTAGTCGTACATCTTTGCCCTGACAAAGCACCAAGGTGTCGTTTGTAATAAAACTACCACCCAACTCCAGCTGAATATCCAGATTAAAACCAACTCCATAACCATACGACTCGGTATCTCCGGAATCTCCAAAACCATAGATAAATGCAAGGAACCCACCTTTATCACTGGTATTCAGCAAACGATGAGTACCTTTCGATATTTGAATCTGAGCATAAGAATATTCTGCCCCTGGAAATGGGATAAAAGATGAACTGATGCTTACCCCATCTAGGTACATGAACGCAACATCAGAAGATTCAGCAATAATATTCACGTAAAAGATATTATGGATTTTTGGCGATTCATAAGCTTCAAAAGTCACATCGTATATTTTCTGAACTACTGGACTTAGAATAATCATGAACGGATCGCCTACTCCGCTGCCCGAATCAGCCCTTTGCGAACGGCAAAACTGTGCAAGCAGTATTTTCCGGTTTGATATGACCCTGCAGGCCTGATTGCTGAACAGTTCAAATTCATAAAACTCGCCACGAGCCAATGTCCGTGTTATGCCCGTTGCTTCAATTTTTACTAAAGTACCATCCTCAGCAGCCAAAATCCGGTAAGTATCTTTTAAACGCCCCTTGAGCGGCACAACATAAAACTCTCTTCCCCATGTGCTTGTGGGTGGAATTTGCTCAAAAAGGTGATCATATGAGGCATACAAAAAACCTGCGATAGGTATAGTTACTGCCTTTGAACCTGAGAAAAAAGCAATGGGTTTATTGGCCAACACATAACTTCCGGTAAGGTCTTCCTTGCCTGTAAGGTCAGTATTTCCGGCCTGCACCTGATACGACTGTCCTTTATTTAAGGTAATGCTGAATTGCACATTGGCCAGTTTTCCTTTATCGGTGTTTCGGGTAGGAGTGATCTTTACAATCGTATTATCTTCGCTTGCAACAATTAAAAACTCACTGTTCGATTCATTACCGTTTGTTGTATAACGCGGACTGTAGCACATCGCAAAGTATTCTTTGCCCAGCGATTCGGTAGGATAAATAACGGCAACATCTGACGATTGTGTACGGTAATTCAGAGCATAAACATTCACCGGATTATCCAGCGAAACCAAATGAATTCCTTTATTTTCAATACCTTCTGAGCCCTGAGCTTCAAGCAAACTAAAATCGATGGAAACAATAATCGATTTATTCGCAGGTACTGTATAGGTGGCTCCAATTGGAATTTCGGTTGGTCCGTAAGTAACTTTAAAATTTGCGCCAAGCCTCGAAGTAACATTAATTTCAGTTACATGTAATGCTCCGGTGTTCCTGTTCTGCATAAAGCCAAACCAAAAATCCCTTCCTTCAGTTGAATAATGGCATGGATCTATGGTTTGACTTTTAGCCCAATAAGACATAAAAGACAACAAAAACACTCCAACCACCAGAATCCATTTTTTCATTGTTCTTCGAAAACCATTAATTCAAAATGCAAAGCATTTTAGTTTTTCATACTCTAATTCAACTGCGAATGCTGCAAGGGTAGCGTCATTGACACTTTTGAAGTTCTAAGTTTTCCCTTCTAATCACCTTGCTCCATGCCCATTTCCTAAACTTTCACCCGTTTATTCTTCCGCGTGTACCAAATGTATCCAGACACATTTTCGTAACCACAATTTTTCAGCTCACGAATATACGAACGCAATTGATATTTATACTTATCCGACTCCAATTCGCCTGATTTATAATCAACAACCACAACATCACCGGCGCCTATCATTATCCGGTCAGGCCGTTTAATTCCGTTTGGGCCGGTCAGAATGTTTCGCTCATTTACCACCCTGTATGTTCCGTCAAACCACGATTTCACATCCTCATCCCTGAGTAATTCGCTCAGTTCAGGCAACATTTCAGCGGCTTCGTGTGCCCCGATTTTACCATCGGTTACAATCCTTTTCACTGCTTTTTCCAAGTCACGGGTGGTTTCAACCAACGAAAGTATCTCATGAATCAGCTTTCCTTTATTAATACCGCTTTGACGCTTGTCTTCCCTACTGAAAAAATCCTCTCCCTGCCTTTTTATTTTCAGGAACTTCCTGAAATCAGCAAATTCAAACTCCGAAAGACGTACATCTTTCATTCCGGCGCCTTCTTTTGCAGCTGCTTCGGCAGAAATATGAATTTCGCCCCACTCCAGCAAAAGCTTTTCCGGATCGTAAACATCAGTAAACCGAACCGATTCTTCTGCACTCAGCCCAAGATTTCCGAGGAAAGTCTGTTTATCGACGGTTTGTTTCAGCAAATCACCAACTGTTTTGAGCTTATCCGAAAATGATGCCCAAACCCACAAGCCAGCTTTGGCCCGGGTAAAAACCACGTACATCAGGTTCAGGTTATCGATGTACGTATTGAACTTCTCAGCAAAATATTCGCGGTAAAAAATGGAATTGGCCAAGTCGTTTTTGTACCGAACAGGCACCAGTTCCATTTCGCTAAACGGCGCCACATCGGGCACACACCAAAGCAATGGTGCGTATTCTGGCGAAGTTTGCGGCTGAACCGACCAATCGAAAAACGGCACAAAAACATGTGTAAATTCTAGTCCCTTCGATTTGTGAATAGTCAGCACGTTAATGGCATCGATGCTGTCGGAAATCGGTATCGTAAAGCGTTGACCATTTTCGTCCCACCAATTCAGGAAGCTGGTGAGTTCCGAAGCATGGTTACGCTCAAAAACCGAAATCTGATCGACAAAAGCCTGCAAATAGGCCAACTCATCGGCCAGACTGAACAGGTTAAATTTTTCGCAAATGCTGTAAATTATCTCCAAAATCGGTTTCCCTGAAATCAACTCCTGAAAATCTTTGCTGCTGACAAATTGAATCAGCTCGTTTTCCGGATGATTTAGTTCCTCAAACTGGCCCGTATTTTTGGGTTCATAACTTGCCGTATTTTCTGCCGTTTTCGAAGCACCGAAATCGATTGAAAACTGATCTGTACCCGTTTCTAAAATGGAACTTGGAACCTCAGATTTGGAACTTAGCAGATTCGGCACTTTTGCCAACTCTCTCAATCTCGGATAAATCTTCTGGTAATACAGAAAATTCACTTCCGCTTTCACCACCTGATCATCCGGATTCAGAAACCCGGTAAGCAGCGAAATCAGGAAGCCAATCACTTCTGAATTGGCAATGTATAGCGATTCTCCAGAAAGAATATCGAAGTTATAATTACGATTTTCGGGCAAAGCTTTTTGATCAAGAAACAAGTCGGCAATTTGGCGGGCTTGCTTTTTTTCGCGAACCAAAATCGCTATTTCAATCGCCTTAACTCCTTTATCCTGAAGCAATTTTATGGATTCAACCAATTCAGACAGAATCATTTCCTCGTTGGTTATTTTATTGTCTTTTTTTTCTTCCAAAAACCGGACGCGAACATACCCGAGATCGGTCACTTTAGGATTTGAAATCTCCTGAACGCTGTCGGCATACACCTCCGGAATGCTTATTTCGATTGGGTTCTCCGCAATTCCGGCTTCCTCAAGTTCGGCTACAATATTCTGCTGAAGTATTTCGGGAGCCAGCCGAAACAACGTGTTGTTGAACCGGATGACTTTACCATGACTACGCCAGTTGCTGTTCAACACTTCATTCTGAAGGCCAAAAGCGGGAAAACTTTCGCCCAGCTTACCAGCCAGTAACCGCCAGTCGCCGCTCCGCCAACGGTAAATGGCCTGTTTCACATCGCCAACCACCATAGCCAGATTATCTTCGGAGAGCGAGTTGCCAATCAAAGGCTTAAAATTATTCCATTGAATGCCCGAAGTATCCTGAAATTCGTCGATCATAAAATGCGAATACACCGAACCTGTTTTTTCGTAAACAAAAGGTGTTTCAGAATCGGCAATCACGTTTTTGAGCAAATGACCCGAATCGGATATCAGCACGATTCCTTTTTCGCGGCACAGTTCTTTTACGGCCTTGCGCAAATCGACCAAAATACCCAAGGTGTACAACTGATTGACAATTAATTTGGCGGTAATGTAACTGCGCGATTGCATTTGAACCAGCTGCACCGCTTCCTGCATTTTGGGCATCAGCTTGCTTTCGGCCACTTCGTTGAGCAGCGATTTTTGCGGTTCTTTAACGGAAGCTGTTACCCAGGCCGAAAGTTCGGTGGTCGATTTTATAGTCGTAATATTCAGTACAAATTTCAGGTCTTTCATTTTCTGAAAACCACCTGCCGGACCGCTTCCTTTCGATTTAAAATCGTCAGCCGAAAGGCTTTGCATCGCTAAAATGTTCAAACCCTCCTGCCCCAGCGATTTCAGTTTATTTTCGTATTGGCTAATTATCTTACTTAGATTTTCTCTGTATCCCCGCAGAAATGCGCGGTCATTCAGCTTTTCGTACAAATCGGCGTCGAGCGATTTAAAGGTTTCGTTGTAGATTTCGCTGCCCAACCGCATGATGTCTTTTTTCATGTTCCAGCCTTTGCCGTCGCGTATTTTGTCGGATGCAAAAGCGTTGAGCCATTCCAGTAGTTTGGGGTCGTCTTCCACCGACTGAATCAAGTGGTCGGCTGCCTCTTCCAAAATATTTTTCTCATCGAGTTCCACGTTGTAGGCCGCATTGATACCCAGTTCGCGGTTGAAAGCCTTGATGACCCGCTGAAAAAAACTGTCGATGGTGCTGATTGAAAAGCGTGAATAATCGTGCAAAATGCGCTTCAACACCAGTTGCGCCTGCCGTTCAACCATCATGGGTTGCCAGCCGAGTTCGCGGGTAAGCACATCCATGTACACCGAATGCTGACCATTGGCCAGGTGGTACAGTTCGCCAATGATGCGCGATTTCATTTCGGCGGTGGCCTTGTTGGTGAACGTTACCGCCAGAATCCGCCGGTAGTTCGACTCGTTGGTCAGTGCCAGTTTCATGTATTCGATGGCCAGCCGGAAGGTTTTCCCGGAGCCTGCAGAAGCTTTATATACTTTGAGTTGCGACATAGACTAGCTTAATTTACCACAGATTACACAGATAGACACAGATTAAAGCCCATTTTATGCTTTTCTTCATGTCTTTGTGCCTTCGTGGCAATTTCTTAAAAATTGAAAAACTAAAAGTAAGCATATCTCCAATAGGCAAGCACTATTGGCTTTGGATATTTAGCTGCTTGTTGAAAACTATTGGGAAAGAAAGGATTTTATTGTGGTGAACATATAAGAAAAGGATGTAACTTTAGAGTGCATAGATATTCTGCAAACTTGCAATTATATGACACACTCAATTTAAAATCTAAAGAATGGAACAGAACGACTTACCAAAATTTCATGAAACTTTTAATCCAATACTGGACATTCTAAGTACAGGTGAAATAGTACACCATAGAGAATTACTTAAAAGAGTTGTGGAAAAATATTATTCAGGTTTACCAAAAGAATTGCTTGAACAAAAGACCAAAAGTGGAGAAATTCTGATTTTAAATAGGATTGCTTGGGGAAAGTCATACTTGAAAAAAGGTGGATACATAATTTATCCAGAAAGGGGTATGGTACAAATAACTGATAAAGGAAAAAAATCTATTAGCGGAAACTTACAACTCAATAACATTGAAGGAGAAACAAATTTTCTTGATTTCTATACAGAAGAAAAAACAAAAAGTACAACAACTAACGCTGAAATTATAAACTCTTCCCCTCAAGACTTAATCGATAAAGGCTTTTCAGAAATAGAAGCTCAAGTTAAAAATGAGTTATTAGAAAGGTTGAAGAATATTGATCCGTATTATTTTGAAAAAGTCATATTGAAATTATTAAAGAAAATGGGATATGGCGATTTTATTGAGACAGCTAAATCGGGCGATGGTGGAATTGATGGTATCATAAACGAGGATAAACTCGGTTTGGATAAAATCTATATTCAAGCAAAAAGGTATGGTGAGAATAAAGTACGTGAGAAAGATATTCGAAATTTTATTGGAGCAATGAGTGGCGATACAAACAAAGGTGTTTTTGTGACAACATCAAACTTTGATAAAGGAGCACATCAAAAAGCCCACGATGCACATCATACAATAATATTAATAGACGGGAATAAATTAGTTGATCTTATGCATCAATATAATGTTGGAATCCAAATAAAAGCAACTTATGAAGTTAAAGAATTAGATGAGGACTTCTTTGAAGGAGATTAAGGATTCAAAGTAAAAGCATACAATTTTCTAGCATATACAAATCTTAACACAAACAATATATCCAAAACCACCTTAAAAAACCACTATCATGGGCCTATTAACTTTTCTTCCTCTTTTACTTGTTATCGTTTATTTAGCCGTACTGGCAGCAATCTTTTATTTAATTTATACTTGGGTAAATAAATTTATCGTTTTAAGACAAGAACAAAACGAACTGCTGCGCGAGATCGTTAAAAAGATGGATAATAAGTAAAACCACAGATTTGGGTAGCAAAAGTGAGATTTCGTTTTAGCAATATTTCGTAAGTTAAAACTTTCGATTCAAACCTTTTTTGCCCATAAAATCAACTTCAACATGATCCGAAGATTTGCTTTTATTCTTATTATCGGCACACTATTTCTATCAGGATGTTCCTACAAATTTTACGATTTTCTGTTTTATGACCAGGAGCTTCACGGAATTCAAATTTCAGGACGAGTAGCCGGAATTGACATTATCGATCTCCGGGCGAAAAGCTTAATCAGCGAAATTAAAATTCCAAATTCTCAGTTTTTGGGTTACGACGTTATTGCTCATCCTGCGCTAACCAATAGCCACAAAGAACTCATTGATATGAAGGTACGCTCCTATTTCACCAATTCCGGAGAAAAACTAAAAGTAGTGTGCTACATTGTAAATACAGTAAAAAAAGCCAAGGCATCTATGTTTAAAAGTAGCGAATTTGCGCTTGTAGAAATGAGCATAGCCATATACGATGAGCATGACAAATTATTGGATTTTGTGACTTCAACATTTTCGCACGAGCACAAACCAACCGGCTCAGTACAATACGAAATAGAATATCTGTTTGAAAAAGCGTTAAGGAGCGTTATCTATCAGTGCTTCGACGAATTTAAAAACATAAAGAAAACTGTAACTCTCGGAAGGGCTTACAGGTACAGTGTAGTAAAAAAAGAAGAATTGCAGTCTGAATAGCAAAATAAACTCAGGATGAAATCAATCCAAAGCCAAATCTCAAAACTTGTACTACTTACCCTGATTTTGTTTACAGGTCTGACTTTTAAGACGGTGGCGCAGTCGGTGTATGTTGGGCAAGCCGGAAAAGATGGCAAAGTACTGAAGAAATATGTTGAGCCTGCGGAGCTGAAAAAGCTGGTCGAACATCCGGCTGATTCGATCTGGATTATTGATGTCAGGTCGAAAAAAGCCTATCTGACCGGGCATATTCCTACAGCCAAATCGTTTCCAGCGGGTACGGTGATGAACCGATTAAATGAAATCCCCCAAAACCGCTATCTGATTATCTACTGTACAGTGGGTGGAAATGCAAAAATTGTATCGAAGAAATTGAAAAAAGCCGGATACAAGCGGTACATCAATTGGGGCGGCATGTCGCGCTGGCCCTGGGAAAAGGCAAGTGGAATTGAACAATAGAACTTTAATACTGTTTTCAATCCGTATCTGTGGTCAAACTTTAACTCGAAACCAATGGTAGTTAAAATCAAATTTGTCCTCCTGCTAATCCTTCTGAATTGTTCATCTGGTCTGGTTCACAGCCAGAATCAACCAGTTAAAAAGCCAAAACCTTACGACAGCTGGGTAAAAACGCCAGACCATCTCTATCGTGGTATTTTGTATCAGGTTCAGGATTCTTCCATCCGAATTTCAGACCCAAACATAAACAAGCTTATATTATTCAATTTTCAGGATATCAATCAGGTTCAACTTAGGCGAAAGAATAGCGTTTTAACAGGAGCCATCGTTGGAGGAACCATTGGAATTCTTCCGTCAATTGCCTTACTAAGCATATTCAGAGAAAATATTGTGGGACTTTATCTGCCTGTTGTGGCAGTAGTAGGTCTTAGCGGAGCTGCAATTGGCACAGGTATTGGTGCCGGAATAGGCTCCATCCGGATTACTATTCCCATCGAACGAAAACGCGAAAACTTTGATCGCTACCGGAGCAAACTTGACTATTTCGCTACACAACCATCCTCTTTTACTCCTCCATCCGAGGAATTAATGCGCGTACCCGAAAAACAAGGTCAGACCACAATCCAGAAAGCGAAACCTATCCAGACCAATCAGCCGGAATACGAACACGAAAGTTATATTGGAATTTTACTCGGCCCTTCCTTTCTTACCGGCGACCTGGCTGGTAAATTTCTGATCAATGGCCGGAATTACCAGGCGGTAACCGGCTACAGTAACCACTGGATTAACATTGGATATCGACTGAAAGGGAATATGGGAATTAGTTTTGCCGGATTTGGAAACCAGTACAATGCGCAGAGCAACGACCCCAACGAATGGTGGACAATTAATGGCTTTTTAGCGGGCCCCATGTGGACTTATTCGCTGAGCAAAAAGATCGTATTCGATCTCAAACCGCGAGTTGGTTATGCCAGTAGTGCCTTAAATCAATCAGATAATATTCAACTTCAGGGAAATGGATGGGTGCTCAATCCCAGCGCTTCAATCAGGTATAATTTTGCGCGTCGCTGGTGTATCTTTACTGAAACAGGATTTATACATTCACCACAAAAGCTCGATCAAATTGGAAAGGTCAACTTTAGTTCGTACAATCTGGGATTTGGCCTCGCTTACCGTACTAAATAATCGACAATTTAAATTATCATATGAACGAATTTATGCTCATTTTCAGAGCCGACTATCAGGCAGTTCTAGGCGCTTCGGGCGAGGAAATGCAGGAACGCAACAACCGTTGGATGGACTGGATAAACCAACTTGCCGACAATGACCATTTGGCTGAAGGTGGTAATCATTTAAGTCCGAATGGAAAAGTCTTACGCGGACAAGGTGCTATCTCCGACGGACCATTCCGCGAACCAAAAGAATCTGTTCTCGGCTATATTCTGATCAACGCTTCGAACTTCGATGAAGCTGTTGAACTAGCTAAAGCCTGCCCTATTCTGGCCGGCACAGGCACTTCAGTAGAAGTAAGAGAAATTGCAGGCATGTAATTTAGATTTTAATTTGCCTCACGACAGTCCCTAAATGATAGGTTTTCAAATTCTTTTAAGAACATTTTTAAGTCATCTATAGAAACTTAATTTCGATCTCCTCACCTTTCTGCTCCAGAGTAAACGAACCTTTTGGAACAAGGGAGTCGTGGTACTTTTTAAACGACTGAGCCAAATTTGCTAGTATCTCGCTGGCAGAATCAGGCAAACAGTCTTCGTGAAAATAACAGAAATAGTTATTTGGTGTATTATCGTCGAACTGGATTAAGAATGCTGCATGTTCCGGAAATACCAAATCATCGTAAGCATAGACAATATCGAGGTCGGTAGCCTCTTTAATTATGACCCGAACTTTCTCTAAATCGCGAGATATCATAGCGTAAGTTTAAAATTGTTTGTTGGTAATATTAAAGCAGTTCGAACCAGTATTTTACCTGATGTATTTGTTCTGCTTCTTCGTACGACTGGCACTTCACCAGTTGCATGGTAATGGCATCTTCGAATTCAGTTTCGTTGAAATCATTGCTTTTCATGATTTCTTCTTTTGAACTTACATTGCATTCGTGTCTGAATTCCTTATCACTAATAAATTGCCGCACAAACTGGATGGATTTTCCTAATGCCATAATGATTATTTTAAGAGTTACAACTGGTGTTACAAGCCGTGCATGACCCCGAACAACTTCCAGCATTTTGAGCTGATGCGCTGGTCAGAAGTTCCAACTGATTGGCTTTAAATAAACTGATGTTTTCTTCAATACTTTCACTGCCTGCCCGATAAACTGCCAGCCCACTTTCAGTAAAAAATCCGAGTGCCATCAATGGCATTTGCTTGCTGATCACGGCACTGATCCCAATTTGTCTAAGCACCTCGGCCAGTCCACCGTTTCCCGGATTAAGTTTTTTGGTGGCAAGCCATTCGTAGGTTTCACTGGAACAATGGTAAATACAAGCCAGTTCGGCATTATGGAAGCTTCGTGCAATACCCTTTTTGAAACCGTTATCAATAACCGGCAGTATTATTTTCATAATCAGGAAAATTTAATTCGACAACTGAGATTGGTTTTTAAACCAATCTTTCCGACACTATTTCATTTTGCATTTGTTTGTGAGCCTTTTCAAACGCCGTACCGAAAAGCATATCCTACTGAAAATCTGCACCATTGAATTTCGAGTTCAGCCTATTTCCTACATTTAAGTAGGTGAACTGAGGACAAAGCTTACCAAAATGTGACGCTGTAAATATGATTTGCATTACAGGCAACACTTTTGTAGTTTTAGCTTGCAACATGCTGATCTGAAAACATGATTTTTCTTCTCAAAACCATACTTGGCCTGATGACCAGCTTCTTTGGATTTTTTTATTCCAAAGATTTAATGCTGTATCGTAAAACCTTTTCGCAGAAACCTTTTGCAGGACTTATGGGAATCGGCCTTACAACTAATTTTTTGGATACGCTCGGAATCGGAAGTTTTGCTCAGCAAACGGCACTATTTAAATTCTTTAAACTGGTTGACGACCGCTTAATTCCGGGAACCATGAATGTTGGAAATACCATTCCCACGGTAGTTCAAGCCTTCATTTTTATGACTGCCGTTGAAATCGATCCGGTTACATTGGCATCAGTTGCCACGGCTGCCACTTTTGGAGCTATTTCGGGCGCTGGTGTGGTGTCAAGACTACCACGGCAGAAAATTCAACTCGGAATGGGGATCGGATTGCTGCTGGTTGGTCTGGTCATTTTATCCGGACTTTTCAATCTGCTGCCTTTAGGCGGCGAAGCCATCGGACTTTCGGGCTCGAAATTGGTTTTGATTGTAGTTATGAGTTTCATTTTCGGTGCACTGCAAACCATCGGAGTAGGATTTTATGCTCCCTGTATGGCGATGGTTTACGCACTTGGAATGAATCCTCTAACAGCATTCCCGTTAATGATGACCTCAACGGCGCTATTGATGTTGGGCGGGAGTTCACGCTTTATTAAAGAACATGCGTATGATCGCAAAACAGCTATTGCTCTAACTATTGCTGGTAGTATCGGTGTTTTTCTGGCTGCATATGTCGTTAAATCTCTGCCCTTAATCGTCCTGAAATGGATAGTTTGTGTGGTTGTTTTTTATACCTCTCTATGGATGTTCAGGTCGGCACAGATTAAAAATCCCTGACGATCGACCTTTTTATCTTAACCCAAAGCTTGAAAAGCTTTTAATCGGATGTAACTTTGTAAACACTCAAACAGGCTGACCATGATTCTGAAAATCCTTTTTGTCATTGCCATTATACTGCAATTTTTTGCTGTGGCTGTTGCCCTCAAATTAACACGGGTAACCAAATACAATTTCTCGTGGATGCTGCTTACCCTCGGGTTTATCCTGATGGCGGTTATGCGTCTGGTCGAATTTTTACCCTATGTAAGCAACATCAAACCACAGGATTACCGCGAAATATTTGTGTGGGGCGGAGTTATAACTTCATTAGCCTTTGCCATCGGAGTATTCATGATTCAAAAGATTTTTAAATACATGAAACGTGTGGAAGACTCGCGGCGACTGACTGAGAAAATGTTCCTGAATACCATCATTCAAACCGAAGAAAAAGAGCGTAAACGTTTTGCCAAAGACCTGCACGACGGACTTGGCCCCTTGTTGTCGACCGTAAAAATGTCGGTATCATCGCTGGCACAGATGAAACACGACGATGCCTCGCGTGAAATTGTGGAAAACACAGAACTTGTCATCAATGAAGCCATTAAAAGTCTGAAGGAAATCTCAGACAACCTGAGTCCTCATGTACTAAACAACTTTGGACTGGTGCGAGCCGTAAACAATTTCACAAACAAAATCAACATTACCAAAACCATCCGGATCAACCTGGTATCAGACCTGAAAGAGGAGCGTTTCGACAGCAATGTGGAAGTGGTTCTTTACCGCGTAATTTGCGAATTAATAAACAATACAATTAAACATGCTCAGGCAAAAAAAATCGATATATCTTTGACCAAAGCAGGCGAATATCTGAACATTATTTACAAAGACGATGGAAAGGGGTTTAATGTGGATAAAGTGATTGAACAGCCCGGCACCAGCGGAATGGGATTTTCAAACATCTATTCACGCATCAATTCGCTGAAAGGCGAAATCAACATCGAAAGCGAGCAAAGAAAAGGAACTTTGGTAACCATTAAAGTACTAATGCATGACGAGTAAACCATCCAAACGGAAAATAATCATCGTTGATGACCACACCCTTTTCAGAAACGGGTTGCGCATACTTATTAACAACATGGACGAGTATCAGGTTGTTGCCGAAGCAGCCAACGGCAAGCAATTCCTTGACCTGATTGATAAAGATGTTCCAGACTTGGTTTTGCTTGATATAAACATGCCCGTAATGGATGGCATTGAGGCAGCCACGCTGGCCCACGAGAAATATCCTGAGCTGAAAATAATTACCCTATCGATGTATGGTGAAGAAGATTATTACTACAAAATGGTCAACGCCGGAGTTAAAGGGTTTGTGCTTAAAAATTCTGACATTAAAGAGGTAAAAGCTGCACTGGATGTGGTGTATGATGGCGGATCTTTTTTCTCTTCCGAATTGCTTCAAAACCTCGTCAACAGCCTGAAATCATCGCCTAAAAGCAAAGAATTCCATGCTGAACTTTCGGAACGCGAAATGGAAATCCTGATTCTGATTTGTCAGGGCTTATCAAACCAGGAAATCGGCGATAAACTGTTTATCAGCAAAAGAACGGTAGATAAGCACCGTGCCAACATTCTCGAAAAAAGTGAAAGCAAAAACACCGCTCAGTTGGTAGTATATGCCATCAAAAATAAGTTGGTTGAGCTGTAGTAAGACCCGAAAATCATTTCAATCGAATCGGTCTTTTGAGCTTTACGGGCTGACTCCAGGTATTATTTCCATCGTAAACACTGGTTATCAAACCTGTAATGTATCCCTTTTCAATCAGCAACTGGGGTCGTTCCCTTCTGAAACAGTGCAAAACATCATTGTCGGTATAGGTGATATAATGATCGTAAACCACCACCGGATCATACCGTTCCCAATTGCCAATCCCGTTTTTCGAACATAGATGAACTCCCCAGCGCCCATGACCAGAGATGCTGCCAGCATTATCTTCGCAAACAATGTGGTACTGCTTTTTGTCTTTAAACAGATAAAAGTCTTCAATTCGGCTATCAGGCCAAACGTTATCATTAACAATGGTATAAGGTCCCTGATAATTTTCAGACTCAGCCAAAAAAACTTTTAAATTGGCATCACGATAAAGCAGTTTAACTTTTTTCCCATCCAGAAGAATTGCCGGATTATTCGATTCTGCCTTTATAATGGGTTGTTCAGAGCGTTTCCATGGACCTCCTATATTTTTTGATGTGCCATATCCAACTCTCCGGAGCAATGATTTTGAGTTTTCTGCATAGGTGGTAAAGTCACTGCCTATGTAGAATAAAACATATTCGTTACCAATTTTATGAATGGTTGGATTATGAGCCATATTGGAGTCCCAAAACATACTATCACGCTCGCCAATAACAACTTCCTCAAACTTAAACGGCCCCAATGGTGAATTAGAGGTAGCCCGCACAATTTCAGAATTCTGCCGATACCCTTCCGGAAAGTCGCCATTCTTTTTCCACCTTGAAGCAAACAGATGATAAGTCGATTTAACCTTTATCATGGAACCACACCAAACCCAATAACCTTCCATTTTAAAACCACTTTGTTTGGGTACTTTTTCGAAATCGAACCTGATGGTTTGGCTAAATCCGAAGTTGGACAGAAATAACACCACAAAAGATACCACTAAAAATTTCATACTGCAGGTTTAAATAAATACCATTAAAAGTACTGACAAAAGTTCAGCTATACAGAAACAAACTTCAACTGTAGTATTGGGCAATCTCCAGCGCCTGTCGCCCGTATGAACCGCCAAACAGCAAATAATGGTTCAGGATGTGATAAAGCTGGTGCAAGCGAATTCGTTCCTGCCAACCCTCCGGAAGTGGAAACTCTTCCTGATAGGCTTCCCAAACGCGTGAAGAAAATCCGCCAAACAATTGCATCATTCCCAGTTCCATTTCACGATCAGCATAGTAACATGCAGGATCAATTAATGCCGGTCCGTTTGTTGCATACATGTAATTTCCCGACCACAAATCGCCATGAATAAGCGACGAAACTGTTTGATGCCCAAGTAAAACAAACATTTTACACACAAGTCCTTCATAGATTTTTAGTTCTTCTGATGACATTCCACGCTCAGCTTTAATTTGCTGAACCAATGCCCAAATCCGACGTTGCCCGTAAAACTCGGGCCAGCTGTTGGTCCATGTATTATCCTGAATTGTAGTTCCACAGTAATTGGAATGGTGAAAACCAAAAGCTGATGCTGTTTTGCGGTGAAGTCGCGCAATTCCTCTTCCCAACTGTTCTTCAAATCCGGTGGTGTTACCTGCCGGTTGCACATATTCCATCAGGAGCAATCCCGGGAAATCATTAACCTCCTTACTCCAGATCACTTTGGGAATGATCAAAGAAGTCCCAGACAAACGCATTTCATTCAGACCTTCAGCTTCTTTCACAAACATATCAGAAGGAGCCGCAGCATTCCATTTCAGGAAAAAGTCGCCAACCGAAGTACTGACTTTAGCGGCATGATTTATACATCCACCCCCAACCGATCGGGAATCAAGCAGGCGAACAGAAGATCCATGAAGATGCCTCAGTCGTTCGATGCACAGTTGAATGATCTCTTTTTCGTTGAAAAATGCCATAGCCGGATTCAAAGAATACCGAACGAAGTTAAACTCTTTTTTACAAAAAAGCCGTTCCTGATTAATTCAGAAACGGCTTTCAGTATATACTCTGCTTTTACTTTGAAAGTAAATAGTCTTTAAAATCAGTAAAATCAGTGCTCATTCCGATTGAAAGTTTTTCACCTTTCATAAACGCGGCTAGCTTTTCAGGAAGAACGACTGTTCCTTTGCCCAATACACCTTCCACTGTTTCGGTAAATTTAGCCGGATGTGCAGTTTCGAGAAAAACCCCAACTTCGTCAGTTCCCAAATCAGCTTTTAATGCCCGGTAACCAACCGCACCATGAGGATCGAGCATATAGTTTTCTTTTTCGTAAACCTGCTTCATTGTTTCGCGAATTTCATCGTCAGAATAACGGTACCCAACCATATCGGCACAAATGTCGCGGTGCGAATTGTTATAGAGTTCGAGAATTCGGGCAAAATTGCTTGGAGCGCCAACATCCATAGCATTGGCAATTGTTGCTACCGATGCGCGGGGTTCATACGTTCCGGTTTGAAGGTATTGATAAACGACATCGTTTTCGTTGTTGGCAGCAATAAAACGTTTTACAGGCAGCCCCATAAATTTGGCAAACAAGCCAGCTGTCAGGTTTCCAAAATTCCCACTTGGCACTGAAAAAACAATATCATTTGTGTTTCCAGCCTCCCGTAAACGAGCGTAAGCATTGAAGTAATAAAATGACTGAGGTAAAAACCGGGCAACATTAATTGAGTTGGCCGATGTCAAAACCATCGCATCATTTAGTTCTTTGTCCAGAAAAGCTGATTTTACCAGTCGCTGACAATCGTCAAAAGTACCATCGACCTCCAAAGCAGTAATGTTCTTTCCGAGAGTGGTAAACTGCTTTTCCTGAATATCGCTGACCAATCCTTTAGGATAAAGCACATATACTTTTATGCCCGGAACATTAAGAAAACCATTGGCTACAGCGCTTCCGGTATCGCCCGAGGTTGCCACCAAAACATTCACCTCTTTGTCGAATCCTTTAAGAAAATGAGCCAGCAAACGGGCCATAAACCTTCCTCCCACATCTTTAAATGCCAAAGTTGGTCCATGAAATAATTCAAGCGAATAAATATTACCCCGAACACGTACAATAGGGCAATCAAAATTCAGGGTGTCAAAAATGATGTCATCAAGAATATGCTCCGGAATATCTTCACCAAAGAATTTGTTGGCTACTTCGAAAGAGATTTCCTGAAAGCTCATCTGATGTAATCCCTTAAAAAATTCAGGGTGAAACTCTTCAATCCGTTCAGGCATAAACAAACCATTGTCACCGGCTAATCCTTTTGTAACTGCCTCCATCAGGGATACTGAAGGGACAGATTTGTTGGTGCTATAGAATTTCATAGTAAAAGATCTTATTTGGTATATCTGGATAAAGGTGAATAAATATACAGAATAAATACCGGATACAACTTTAAATAATTGTTAGCTTATTGTTCCTATCCCTAACAATGCCTTCATAAATTCATCGCCTTTAAGCAAACCATACGAACCTTTGGCAACTTCAAATTCATCGTAGAATTGAGTATTATCAGGCGTTTCGTCAGGTCGGTATATAATAAACGGCACCGCATCGCGCGTATGAATCTTTGTTGCACAAGGTGTCGGGTGATCGGGCAAAACGGCAATCGTTACCGGTTCTTCCATCTTTTCAGTTTCTTCAACCAGGTATTTCACAATCCGCTGATCGAGGTACGAAATGGTTTTTGTTTTCAATTCTACATCGCCTTCGTGTCCGGCCTCATCGCTTGCTTCAACATGTAAATAAACCAGATCATGGTCCTTCAAAGCCTCAATTGTAGCCTGCGCTTTTCCTTCGTAATTGGTATCGTACAATCCGGTAGCGCCTTCAACTTTAATTACATCCATTCCGGCGTAAACACCAATTCCCTGTATGAGATCGACTGCCGAAATTACTGCGGACTTTTCAATTCCAAACAGTTCTTTCAATGTTGGCATCTGTGGTTTATAGCCAGGCGACCACGGCCAAATACTGTTCGCCTGATCTTTACCTGCTTCTTTACGTTTTATATTGATTGGATGTTCGGCAAGTAATGCCTGTGAACGTAAAATTAAATAATTCAACAGTTTGGCTGTTGCTGCAGCTTCTTCATTTTCAGGAGTTACAAGACAAGGACGAAATGGTTTTCCGGGAACATCGTGAGGTGGCGTACAATTCATTTGCTTTTTACCACCTTTTATAACCAGTAAATGCCGGTACGAAACGCCCGGATAAAAGCGGATCATTTCGTTTCCCAGTTTCTTGTTCAGAAATTCGATGAGTTCATAGGCTTCAGTATTCGAAATATGTCCGGCAGAATGATTCTTAATATTTTCATTTTCGATGCAAATCAGATTGCAGCGCAAGGCCAGATCATTTTCTTGCAGGGTGACTCCAATACTGGCAGCTTCCAGAACACCGCGACCTTCAAAAACGGTATGAACATCGTAACCCAGAACCGACATGTTGGCAATCTCACTTCCGGGATGCATATCTTCGGGAACAGTTTTTAGCTGACCTGCTCTACCTCTTTTAGCCAAAGCATCGATATTTGGTTTTTCAGCCATTTGAAGTGGTGTTTTCCCTCCATATTCTACCAAAGGTTCATCGGCCATGCCATCGCCCAAAACTATAATGTATTTCATAAAAATCAATTCAAAGTTTATTTTCAGTATCAAGTATCAAGAACTTAAATTAGCGAATAAAGTTCAACGGAGTTAAAATCCTGAAGCCTGAAACTTAGATATTGCACTCTTTTAGATATTCGAAACCCTGATAATATCAGCAAATACGCCCGCAGCAGTTACTACCGCACCTGCGCCATATCCTTTAATAATCATCGGAAATTCCTGATACCTCTCGGTAGTAAACATTACCAGATTGTTAGAACCCTGCAAATCAGCAAATGGGTGACCGGCAGTTATTTCCTGCAAACCAATTTCAGCTTTTCCCTGGTCAAACTTGGCAACAAAACGCCACATGCGACCCGATTCTGTAAGTACTTTGCGGTTGGCTTCAAATTCAGCATCCATCTGAGGTATTGTCTTCCAAAAATCGTCCACGCTTCCTTCAAAATATTTGGCAGGAATAAATGTATTGATTTTGATGTCTTTCATTTCGAACTGATAGCCTGATTCGCGAACCAGAATAAGCAGTTTACGGGCAACGTCAACTCCACTCAGGTCGATGCGTGGATCGGGCTCGGCATATCCCTGTTCTTTGGCCATTCGAATAGTCTGGCTCAACGGAACAGTTTCGCTGATAGTATTAAATATGAAATTCAGCGTTCCGGAAAGAACTGCCTCAATTTTAAGTATGGTATCGCCCGAATTAACCAAGTCGTTCAGGGTGGTTATAATTGGCAAACCAGCGCCGACATTGGTTTCGAAAAGGAATTTGGCGCCTTTCCGCTTGGCAATCTTTTTCAGAAGCGCATAATTTTCGTATTCCGATGAAGCTGCAACTTTATTGGCCGTAACAATCGAAATATTGGCATTCAGCAATTCAGCATACAGACCAGCAGCCTGATCGTTAGCTGTACAATCCACAAAAATAGAGTTGTACATGTTCAGCTTTATAATCTCGTTCTTGAACTCTTCCAGGCTCGAAATCTGCCCCTCTTCTGTCATCTGTTCGCGGAAAGTAGCAATGTCAATTCCTTCGCGGTGAAAAAGCATTTTCTTGGAATTGGCAACGCCCGCCAACTTAATCTTAAGATGTTTTTCCTTGAGCAATTTAGGTTGTTGCTGTTTGATTTGTTCAAGCAGATTTCCGCCAACCAAACCAATACCCAGCAGAAAAACATTCAATTCAACATTTTCGGAAAGGAAAAACGATTCGTGAACAACATTCAATGTTTTACGCAGATCGGAAACTTTGACAACCCACGAAATATTTAATTCTGAAGCACCCTGAGCAATGGCAATAATATTTACACCATTTTTGCCGATAGTATTAAACAGCTTTCCGGCAACTCCGGTAGCATGTTTCATGTTTTCGCCCACGATGGCCACAATAGCCAAATTCTCTTCAATGGTAATTTTATTGATCTGATCAAGCTGTATCTCGCGATCAAACTCTTGCCTGATAGCGGTTTCGGCTTTCGAAGAACTTGACGAATCAATTGCAAAACTGATGGAATTTTCTGACGAGGCCTGAGAAATCAAAATCACATTGATATTCTGACGAGCCAAAGCGCCAAAAAGCCTTGCTGAAATGCCAGTAACACCAACCATTCCCAACCCCTGGATGGTGATAAGAGTTATGTTCGATATGGAAGAAATACCTTTAATCGGCAAATCTTTCCCGTTAAGTTTACTTTCGGTAATTAAAGTTCCTTCAGCCTCCGGCTCCATGGTATTTTTGATCCTCACCGGAATGCCCTTCTTGTAAACAGGAAGGATGGTTGGCGGATAAATCACCTTCGCCCCAAAATGCGAAAGTTCCATAGCTTCCGAATAGCTCAATGTTTTAATTGTGTAAGCCTTGCTGATTACACGAGGATCGGCAGTCATAAAGCCATTCACATCGGTCCATATTTCCAAAGAAGATGCATCGACAGCAGCAGCCATAATAGCGCCGGTATAATCAGAGCCACCACGACCCAGAGTTGTATATTCACCTGCTTCGTTGCTCGAAATAAACCCGGGAACAATTGCAATTCCGGAAAAGGAAACAAAAGCAGTACGGATAAGCTGATTTGTCTGATCAAAGTTAACAGCAGCTTTTCCGAAATTACTGTCAGTGCGAATGAGTTTACTGGAATCGAACCACTGAGCAGAAGGAATATACTCCGAAATAATAAGCGAGGAAAGGCGTTCGCCAAATCCGCCAATTTTATCCAGCGTTTTGGGAGTAAGTTCGCCAATTAATGAAACTCCCTGAATTACCCGTTCCAGATCTTCAAGCAATACCTGAACTTTTTCCCGAATTTCAATTCGTTTTTCACCATCAAATAATTTGTCAATCGTATCGAAGTGACGCGTATTGATTTCCGTTATTTCAGACTGAAAGTAGCCGGTTCCGATCGCAGCCATTTTTGCTGCACTCAAAATTTTGTCAGTTATTCCGCCCAATGCCGACACCACAACAATTACATCGTCGTCCTGTCCCATCAGAATTTCCTTAACCTTTTGAATATTCTCAGCACTTCCAACTGAAGTACCTCCAAACTTTAAAACTTTCATAACTTTTTATTTAACGGAAGCCTTTAATCTACAAATATTAAGACTGCCAAATTATCATTCTACACCAGAAAACAATAGCATTCAATAATTTACCGAAATTCGGCGGCAAAAGATAGCATTAATAAAAATCCGGATGAAACAGCACAGCCATCTCACCCGGACAATACTGTATCTTTAATCTTTATTTAATTTACCGTAGCTGCTGCTGCAACAAACTCAACAATTTTCGTTTCTAACTCCTGAGCCAATTCGATATTGTCGTGCAATAAAGATTTTACTGACTCACGGCCCTGACCAAGTTTCGTATCGCCATAACTAAACCATGAACCGCTCTTTTTAATAATGTTGTACTCAACACCTAAATCAACGATTTCACCAGTTTTTGAAATACCTTCACCATACATGATATCGAACTCAGCTTTTTTAAATGGCGGAGCTACTTTATTTTTTACCACTTTAACACGGGTATGATTTCCTTGCGCTTCTTCACCGTCTTTAATTTGACCAATACGACGAATATCCAAACGAACTGAAGCATAAAACTTCAAGGCATTTCCTCCGGTTGTAGTTTCCGGATTTCCAAACATGACTCCAATTTTATCGCGCAACTGGTTGATAAAAATTACACATGTTTTTGTTTTATTGATATTTCCAGTAAGTTTTCTCAAAGCCTGAGACATTAAACGAGCCTGAAGACCCATTTTTGAGTCGCCCATTTCGCCTTCAATTTCTGCTTTTGGAGTTAAAGCTGCTACCGAGTCAATTACAATAATATCTACAGCGCCCGAACGTATCAGGTTGTCAGCAATTTCGAGAGCCTGCTCTCCATTATCTGGCTGAGAAATAAGTAACTCGTTAATGTCGACACCCAATTTTGTGGCATAACCCGGATCAAAAGCATGTTCGGCATCAATAATGGCAGCTATTCCACCAGCTTTTTGAGCTTCGGCAATAGCGTGAATTGCCAAGGTTGTTTTACCTGAAGATTCAGGTCCGTAAATTTCAATGATTCTACCTTTTGGATAACCACCAACTCCCATTGCAATATCCAACCCAATTGAGCCGGATGAAATAGCAGGAACATCTTCAACCACACGGTCACCTAATTTCATAATCGAGCCTTTGCCATAGCTTTTCTCGATTTTATCCATTGTCAACTGTAAAGCTTTCAGCTTTTC
>JAFLKN010000009.1 GCA_019163175.1 Prolixibacteraceae bacterium
AGCCCGCAACCAATTATCTGGTGTTGAGCATCCTAAATTCTGAACTTCTGATCTCAACTATCTGAAAGTATAGGCTTGATCAGGAAATAGAAAAAACGCTAATGGTGGTGTAATTGCCCAGGTTTGGGGAGAAAGGGGGTATTACCTTCGTTTATCCCCTTGAGAGGGAGGTTTAAACATGAGCACTTACTTGGTGCTGCGCATCCTTACTTTTTCATTTTTATCCCCTGACTTTATGCAAGCATAGTCCGGGACTAAAAACGAAAAACCCCGCTAATAGCGGGGTAATTGCTCAGGTTTGCGGAGAAGGGGGCTCATGAACCACCTTCCTGTAACCCTTATCAATATTGACTTTGAGAGCAAATCTCACTCCTCCCCCTTCTATAAGCAACCTTTTTCTTTCATCCCCTTATTTTGCTTCACCTGCTTTGTTACCTGTTGCAAATGTAGTGAATTTTTAGTGCATTTTAGCGCACATAACAATTCTTTTTCAATAATATTTACTCCTTTAAAAATGTAATTCACAATTTGAGTGTTGAAAACTTTTCCACCCTTCTGCCGTATTTTTCACTGCCTTACTTATTAATTTTATACAGTTCAATCTGTTGATAATTTACAAATACTTTCTAGTAATGTCAAATGATTAAACCACGTAAAAACGCTGGTTAGACTCTCGTCATCTCTATTGTATTCTTAGCTATAACTTATCTTAAACCAAATAATACCATTATATGACTTCCGGAAAACAAGTTTTATCGCACGTTCATTTTGATGAACACCCTTTTATGCTCTCAGGTAATCCTCCTCTTGATGAGCTTGCAATTCTAATCGATTCGGATTTTTCCATGCCGGAATATTGCAGAGCCCTTTTTGCAAAAATCATTTCCATTGGATTATCAGAAGTCCCTCTTTTTCTGAGATACCAGTGTGATCGAGTCAAAGACCCAGTAAAGTGGATCAATACCCTGGAGAAATTAATCAAACTTAATGTAGATTTTTTCGATACCAAGCACCTTGATCACAGGCACTACAAGTTTATTTCCCAGATCGATCTTAAACGGCATGAACTGCAAACATCACTTCTTGTCAATCATCGTACACATCATCTTCGTAAGTCTGTGAGCAGCTTTACCGAGGAGAAGGAATACTGTTTTCGTTCTGTAAAAGATCAACTTAAAGATTATCCAACGTATGAAGAAAAAATCGGGTTTCTTCATGATCAGATCTTCGACTATCGTGAGGATTCACTAGACTTCGTTTCCTGTAAGGAAAAACCTTTCGATGTGCTTTGTGAACTCGAAATAGAAAAGCTCGAAAAAAAAGAATCCTTAATTCAAAAAGCTGAAATATTTAAATCTAAAAAATCACTCGAAACTATGCCTGCAAGCAAAATGAAAATAAATGGAAATGTTAACTATCTGGTAGATGTCTTCTACCAAATGAAAGAGCGCAATATACTCGACGCTACACCCTCTGAGATTGCTGCAATTATAAATCGTGGTTTCCTGGATAAAAAAGGGAAGGAGATTCCTTTAAGCACCATTCTGACAATTTTAGACCCTTCCCGGGTTGAGAAACGCCCCAAAGAAGGCAAACGGTTCAAAATGAAATAACAGCGCCCTTCGGGGCGTTTTTATTTTCCTATCTAAAACAGTAAAAAGTCTGATTAGAACATTTACATCTGATTTTTAAAGTAGTATAATTCAGCGAATTAATTACCAAAATGGTCTGCCAGACCATTTTTAACTTGTTTTTCTCTTTTTCGAAATAAGATTTTGACAAATGAAATAAAATTATCATTATATTTATGTTATAATTGACAGTATCACAGTATCTTAATGCTATTTTCTATTAAAAATACTTAGGATTTGAGCACTTTATCCTCACCTGTATTTTGAAATATTTCCTTCCTTAATTGGCAGCTATTCAAAAAAGTCTGATTGGCCTTTTTCTGTTTCGTAAAATACCTATTCAGTATCAATCGATTAACTTCTAAAAAGGTCTGGTCAGACCATTTTTAGACTTTTTTTGAGTTTTTTCTTATATTATTTTGCTTCCTCAATCTTTAAAACAAAAAAGAATATGGAAGCAATCATCATTCCCAAAGATCAGTTTCATGATCTCATTACCAAAGTGGACTTGATACACCTTCAAGTCTCAATCCTTCACAAGAGGCCAGAGGAAGTCCTCATCGACAATCCCGAATTTATCGATTACATGCACATTTCCAAGCGCACAGCTCAAACCTGGCGCGATGAAAGGCGCATTCCTTTCACCCAGATCGGAGCAAAGATCTATTACAAGCTTTCTGATGTCATGAAGCTTATTGAACAAAACACAACCCGCAGCCTCACTTCTGATGTCCGCTGACAAGTACCGTTCACTTGATGTTAAGCACAGCATTGCAAGAGCTCCACCTGAAGCAACCTCATCCTTGCGAGGCGCAGCCGAAGCAATCTCAACCCCAAAGGTTATTCATCTTCAAATCCTAGTATCATGCTCAAATCCTTCATTAAATCTATCACATCATTCTTCATTCAGGAAGATCCATACTCACAAATCAGATCCGATGAATTTTTAAGGATTGCTACTGTTCAGGACGCTGTCGAAAAGCTCTATGAGCTTTACTCTCCACACGACCTCCGTCGGTGTGAAGAAATCGCTGACCTACTGCGCAACTTGAGAGAAGCGCATTCCTTCAATCCGCTGACACCCCTCAAAACTCTACCCACCTCTAAGAAACACCTGATCACAAAATACCTCTAGTCATCCATCCCATAAATCCTAACTCCCAACACCTAATCCCTCAAAAAACATGGAAATCATCGCATCCTCCAACACCTCCGGAAAATCCTTTTCCCCTGTCGAAGCCGGTAATTATGTAGCCAGGTGCTACAGCATGATACATATCGGCACCATCTCTGACGAATATAAAGGGGAAAAGAAAGAAGCCAATAAGGTCCGGCTTACTTTCGAACTCCCTACCGAAACCAAAGTTTTCAAAGAAGAAAACGGCGAACAACCTTATGTTGTCAGCAAGGAATTTACTCTTAGCCTTCATGAGAAAGCATCACTCCGTAAATTTCTCGAATCCTGGCGCGGTAAAGGATTTACCGAGCAGGAAGCAAAGCACTTTGATGTTTCTAAATTGCTTGGTAAACCCTGCATGCTCAATATCATCCACAAGACAAAGCTAGATGGAAACATCCGCGCCGATATCAGTTCAGTAAGCCCAATTCCAAAAGGGCTCTCCTGCCCTGCTCCGGTTTTACCTCCGGTCATCTTTTCGGTAAATTCTTTTTCAAAAGAAATTTTCGACACTCTTCCCGAATTCCTTCGTGATAAGATTATGTCATCCAGGGAATACAAGCAGCTTTCAGTTCCGGCAAACGAAGTTGTCACTCCTCCGGAACACGAAGCCCCCATTGATCCTGATCCAATAATTACCGGCGACGAAGATCCCGACGATCTACCTTTTTAATCCTAACTCCGAAATTCTTATGAAAAACCCGCTCTCCCTCATCACAAAGTTCCCTTCCACCAAACGCGAACGCGAATTCTTCATTCATCAAGCCATTGAAGAGATTATGAATGGAAATTGTTATCCCTTGCAAATGGAAGTCAGGCTCAAAAACCTGGAAGAAATCATCAAAGGCATCAGGACAAGTACCACAGTAAAAAATGCTGTCATTGCCGAAGCAGATTATTACCATGAAAAAACATTCGAACAATACGGTGCCAGGATCACAAAATCCACCCGCCGCGAATGGATCTATGATAATTGCAACGACAGCATTCTGGCTGATTTCCGAATCCAGCTTAATGACCTCCAGGCTGCCATAAAAGAACGCGAATCCTTCCTCCAAACCCTTAAACCGGGTATGATCGCAGTGGACGAAGCCACCGGCGAACAGCTTATTCCACCTGCTGTCAACGAAAAAACCATTCTTCAAATCTCAATCCTTTAGCCACGTCATTGCGAAGGCTCCGCCTGAAGCAATCCCAACCCTTTACCACTAATTAACCTTAGAAAGTCACCCCTCTCTTTAAAGGAAAGAGAGGGGTCAGGGGTGAGTTTTTTCAACCTAATGACCATTGAATGACAACTGCGTAACCAATGAATGACTCCAACAACTTCATCCCCACCCAAGGCCTCGATCTCCTCCAGCGCCTAAAAGCTGAAGCTCTAGCCATGGCAAATCCGCCTACCGAAACTAACTTCGAAGCCGGTTTCTTTCGCTGCCGGACTGCGAATCAGTGCCTGTCCGATGCGAAAAGCCAGCCGGTCCCAACAGATCTTTTCTACTCTCTTTGGTTCGAAAACGAACTCACCATTCTTTTTGCTGACACAGGTATTGGAAAATCAGTTTATGCTGTTCAGATCGCCGATACAATCAGCCACAATCGAAAAGTCTTGTACATCGATCTGGAATTGTCCGACAAACAATTTCAGAAACGCTATTCTGATAACTACTTAAATGAATACACTTTCAATGAGAACTTCTATCGCATCTCTTTCAAATCCCGTTATTCGATCCCGGAAGGCACTTCGTATGAGGATTATTTTATCAGCAGTCTGGTGAATCTTCTAGATCGCACTGGCGCTCAGGTTATCATTATCGACAACATGACACGTCTCATCTCCTCCGATACCGACAAGGCTCAGACCGCTAAGCCTGTCATGGATCGCCTCAACGATCTTAAATTCGATTACGGTTTATCAATCCTCTGCCTCGAACATACCCGTAAGACCAGCAGTTCTCAACCCATTAGCCTCAACGACCTGCAAGGCTCCAAGATGAAGTCCAATTTTGCAGACTCCGCCTTTACCATCGGTCGTTCTGCCAGGGATCCCAATATCCGCTATGTTAAGCAACTCAAAGCCCGCTCTTGTGAGAATATTTACGACAGTGAAAACATCATCGTTTATGAAATACTCAAGGAAACAAACTTCCTTCATTTCCGCTTCATCGAATACGGAAATGAGCAGGAACATCTCAAGCATATCAATGACGAGGAAAAAACAGCAAAAATCGAACAGGTAATGCAGCTCCATTCCCAGAACATTTCAAACCGTGCAATCGCCCTCCAACTTGGTATTTCTGAAGGAGTTGTCCGCAAATGGCTCAAGAAACACATCAGGTGAAAATTGCCTGCGTACACTGCGTACGATGCGTACACTGCGTACGGGCGTACGCATCGTACGCACCCCGTTCTCAACATTCTTCACTTGCTCACCCAATCACCCAATCGCCCTTCGCCCCTCGCCTATTCACTCGTTTTCCCAATCCATAAAACACCATGTACACCTTAGAGCCTTACAAATCCCCCTCTACCCGCCACACTTGTCCATCCTGTGGCGCAATACGGCAATTCGCAAGGTACATTAACACTGAAACCGGTGAATACTTGGCCGATCATGTAGGTCGTTGTAACCGCGAGCAAAACTGCTCTTACCATTACACCCCAAAACAATACTTCCACGATCATCCTGAACAATCCTCCACCAACCCCCAAGCTCTTCGCCCTAACCCCACATTTTCAAATTTTCAAATTCCAAAATTTTCAAATACTCCATCATTCATCCCTGAATCCATCCTTCAAAACTCTCTTTCAAACTATAAACACAATCACTTCAGCACCTTCCTCAAATCCATTTTCGATCCCGCATCTGTCACGCACCTCATAAACACTTATTTTATCGGTACCTCCAAAAACTGGCCTGGTTCTACCGTCTTCTGGCAAATAGACTGCCAGGGCAACATCCGCGATGGTAAAATCATGCTTTACGATCCAGCTAACGGCCACCGGATTAAACAACCTTTCAACCACATCACCTGGGCACATTCTGCCCTCAAACTCAAAGATTTCAACCTGCAACAATGTTTCTTCGGCGAACACCTCCTCAACCTTCACCCAACTCTTCCGGTTTCCATTGTCGAATCCGAAAAAACCGCCGTCATCGCCTCCGTTTACTTCCCTCAATTCATTTGGCTCGCCACCGGCGGAAAGCACGGCTGCAAATGGACCACTCCCACTGTCCTCAATTTCCTCAAAGGTCGTCACATCACCCTCTGGCCCGACATCAAAGCCTATGATGATTGGAAACTAAAAGCTAATGAGCTTTCAAAATCTGGCCTCCGCGTTACCATTTCAAACCTCCTCGAACAAGTCTCAACCGATTCCGAACGCGAAGCCGGTCTCGACATTGCCGATTACCTCATCCGTTTCAAACCCTACCAATTTTCCGATATTGAATTTAATAAGCCCAAAGACGCATTACCCATCCTAATCGCCCAATTCCCGAATCCCACATTATTAAATTCACACATTAACACAATATCGCATTATCACATTAACCCATTTCGAAATCTTCAAATCCCCACATTTTCAAATCCCTTCAGCCGCCAAACTCAATCAGAAAGTCAAACCTGGGATATTGAAGCCCTCGAATCCTTCTTCTCCTCAATCCAATTACCCATACCTCCTTTTCAACTCAACCAATGCACCGTCATTCACGATCTCCCTAAATTCATCTCCGGCCACCTTTCAATCCTTCGCACTTATAACGGCATTCCCGCATTCCTCCCATATCTCCATCGTTTGGAACACCTTAAAATCCTTATAAAAAAATGATCTGTTCATTCTATTTCTCTGTTCATTTAAAATGAACAGAATATAATACTGAACAATATCTTTATATATTGTTAATTGTTAACACTATATGAAATATGCAATTGTTCAATATTTTTTGATAAATATTTTTTTTAATCAAACATGTTCACTATTTTTGCTTGTTCATTGAAAATGAACATAGGCTTTTAATGAACAAATGTCATGAAGAAAGAACGGGAAATTCTTGAAGAGGCTATCAACAGCCTGCTCAGGTACACGCAAATTCAGGCAATCGTTAAGGATGGTCGGCTCAGACGTGATGCCATACTGGAAATTGCCAGCGAAGAGTTCGCGATTGAAATTAAACCTGAAATCACGAAAGGCAATAAAGGCATTGTCCTTGCTCAGCTCAAGGAAGTTTCCAGGGAGAATAATCTTCCAATAATTCTGATCACAAAATATATCCCTGGTGAAATAGCCAAAGAATATGTGGCCGAAGGGGTATGTTACCTGGATGTTGCCGGCAACTGCAATATCAGGCAGAAGAAACTGATGCTCCTGATTGAAGGAAAAAAGATTGAGCGGATGGCAAAAATCAATCAGCCACGCGCTTTTCAGGAAGCCGGCATCAAACTGGTCTTTCAGTTTCTGGTCGATCCTGAAAAGACACAACTCCCGTACCGCGAACTTGCCGGGATGGCCAACATCTCTTTAGGATCCGTTGGAACCATCATGCAGGAATTAATCGACCTTAATTTCATACTCAAAACAAAACATACCAAAAAGCTTAAGAATACTAAAGATCTTCTTAATCGCTGGATAACAGCCTACCATGATGTGTTGCGACCACGTTTACTCAAGAAAGAGATGCGCTTTGTTAAGCCAGACAGCTATAACAAATGGAAGGATATTAACCTGAATCTGATAAGCGGGCATGTGTATTGGGGTGGTGAACCGGGAGCAAATCTTCTGACAGGCTACCTGCATCCGGGAACTTTTACAATTTATACCGATCAGAATTGGCATATTTTTAAGGATATTGATCTTGTTCCTGACGAAAACGGAAAGGTGCAGGTTTTGGATATTTTCTGGAATCCGGATGCTATCTTGGGTGTGCCTCCCCTATTGATATATGCCGACCTTATGAGCAGTGGTAGCGACCGGAACATTGAAACCGCAATTATGATTTTTAATAATGAGTTACAATATATCAAGTAATAACTTCAGCAATCCTTTGTTGAAGGAATTGCTCGATCAGTTGACAACCTTTTTTAGTTCAGTAGGTTCTGAGTTTTATATCATTGGCGCAACTGCCCGTGATATAATTCTTTCGGGTATTCACCATCAGCATGCTGGTCGGGAAACGGATGATCTGGATATCGCTATTGCTATCCCCAATTGGAGTAAGTATCAGGAAATAGCTGAAAGCTTATGCTTGATCGACGGATTTAGTAAATCGAAAGAACAAAAACAGCGGTTTTGGTACAAAAAAGTGTATATGCTTGATATTGTTCCTTTCGGTGAAATAGCTAAATCCGATAATCACATTTACTGGCCACCCGAGGAAACTCATGCCATGTCAGTCCATGGATTTACCGAAGTAGTGAAAAATACACTTGAAATTACGGTTGATGATACACTCAATATTCGTGTTGCTTCTCTGCCTGGAATATTCATTCTGAAATTAAACGCCTGGAATGACAGGCATATCCTCACCGATAGAGATGCTGAGGATATGGCTTTCATCATCGAAAATTATCTCAGCATTAACGATCAAAGAGCAGCTAATGAGCATTACGACCTCTATGAAGTTACACCTTTCTCTACATTCATTGCAGGGGCGTCTTTAATGGGAAGGGATATGAAGGAAATACTCAAAAAAGATGTTATGATTCTGGATTTGCTCCACCGGATTATCCTGGATGAAACAAATAAAAACGTGGATAGCGTTTTAATAAATCAAATTCTCGAAAAAAATAAAAAACTGAGTTACGAAGATGTGTATAACGGACTTCTTTCTCTCACAAATGAATTAAAAAAATAATACTACCTGTTTATATGGCTGATATTGAAGAAACCAACGAAGAAGTTGTCCTCGAAGACAACCAGATAATGTGCGCTTTAACGGACTTGCCAAAACCCGCCAAAAGCAAAGAACTTACCTTACAATCGCTTATCCTGATGCTCAACGAAGAGTATGGATTTGAAATGAGTGATATGGAACGTGATTATGGATTTGCCTATGTGGATATTGAAGGCAAAAACAAGCGCATGAAAATTGATCTTGCTGTATTTGAAGCTGGTAAACCTCATGAAGATGATGGGTTGATCCGTATTTGCATAGTACAGGATGATAAAACCAAATCCAATGATAGCAAAAAAGGCGTGGAAGCTACATTGCAGGCTGCCCTCGAAGCTTCTGAGATATGTGATTTCGGCCTCTGGACCAATGGAGAAGAATTCCATTTCCTGCAAAAAGAAATGGACGAATGGAACCAGCCTAACTGTTACGATATTTCTGACTTTCCTGGTGCCGGCCAAAGCATGGAAGACCTGGAAAAATGGGCAGATAAAATCAAGCCTCGTAAACCTGCTAACGACTCTTTGATCCGCACCTTTAAACGCTGCCACGACTATATCTATGGTAACGAAGGAATGAAGAAGACTGCCTTCTGGGAATTATTAAACCTGATCTTTTGCAAAATCTTCGATGAAAAACGCCGATTTATACCTTCACAGAATGGTGAGAGCTACCGCCGCAAATTTTGGGTCGGTGTTAAGGAACAGAATTCAGAAGAAGGCTTACGAAATATTTCAAAGCGTATCAAAGGTATCTTCGAAGAGCTTAAATCCGATCCTTTATTTTCTGAAGTCTTTGATGGCAACGAACAGATTAACTTATCGGATCGGGGTTTGGCATTTGTGGCAGGTGAGCTTGCCAAGTATTCCTTCCTCGATGCTACAGTAGACGTTAAAGGTACCGCCTACGAAACTATTGTTTCCAATACACTGAAACAGGAAGCAGGGCAATTCTTCACACCAAGAAACCTTATTCGTTGCATGGTTGAAATGATGGATCCAACAGAAAACATGCGCGTACTTGATCCTGCCTGCGGATCGGGAGGATTCCTTACTATTGTCCTTGACCATGTGCGCAAAAAGATAACCCAGGAAATGTATCCTGAGTTATCAGGCTTATACCTGGTCGAAAAATACAATTCCGCTGAGGTAAACGAACGCATTAAAGACTATGCTGAACGCATGATTTTTGGGTTCGATTTTGACCCTGACTTAAAAAAGGCGGCTCGTATGAACATGGTTATGGCTGGTGATGGTCATGCCAATATTTTCAATATTAACTCTCTTGATTACCCCGAAGGTCCAAAAACCGCAGAGCTTGAAAAAATCAGAAGTACTATACAGCGGAGTGTCGAAAGCAGCAACGACAAGGATGAGCCTTATGAAACAGACGATGCCCGGGGCAAATTCGATCTCATATTTACCAATCCTCCTTTTGGGGCTAAAGTGGAGGTAGCTTTCCAGATATCAAAACGCTATGAACTTGGGCATAACTGGAATAAGGATATGTATGGCAACTACCAGATGGGTACGGTTAGCAGCAGCGAGGCACCTGAAGTACTATTTATTGAGCAATGCTATAATTTCCTGAAACCTGGTGGTAGAATGGCTATTGTATTACCTGATGGCATTCTTGGGAATCCTAATATGGAATATGTAAGAGAATGGATTCTTAAAAGATTTAGAGTTTTGGCCTCTCTTGATCTTCCAGTAGAGATGTTCTTGCCACAAGTAGGAGTACAGGCTTCTGTACTTTTCCTGCAAAAGAAAACCTCAATTCAACGCGATGCAGCGGTAAATGGAGAAAATTACGATGTTTTCATGGCTATTGCAGAAAGTGTTGGTAAAGATAGAAAGGGTAATCCTATTTATGTTCGTGATGAAGATGGAGCTGAGTTATTATATGATAGCATCAAAGAAATTCTCTTTCGAGATAATAATGGTAATGCAAAGCTTAACAGTTTCAAAGTTCGTATAAAACATTTGAATGATGATTTGCCTCATATATGTAGTAAATTTCTGCAATTTATAAAGGAGGATATTAAATGAAAACTATAATTGCAAAAAGAATTTGGCTTGCAGAAAGTGATTTGCGGTTAGATGCATCATACCATTTAAGCGATGGACAATTAACATTAATCGCCTTCAAAAAATCCAATATTCCAACAAAACCGTTGAAAAATGTCACTGATAGAATTTTTTATGGTGGTCGTTCAAGACGTATATATGTGAATAGTCCAGAGTTTGGCTTGCCTTTTATTAAAGGAGCTGATATTATTAAAGCAGATTTTTCAAATTTAAAATATATTTCTCGCAAGCGCACTCCAAATTTAAAAGAGTATTTCTTAGAAGAAGGTTGGACTACTATTACCCGGTCTGGCACTATAGGTAACACAGCCTATATCAATAAAGACTTTATGGGTAAGGCTGCTTCAGATGATATTATTCGTGTTATTCCTAAATCAATACCCTCAGGCTACTTATATGCTTTTCTCTCTTCAAAAAATGGTAAAGCGTTGTTGACACACGGCACTTATGGTGCGGTAATTCAACATATTGAGCCTGAACATATAGAAAATCTACCTGTTCCAATTTTCCCAACCCAACAACAACAAACAATTCATGACCTTATATTAGAATCTGCCAATTTACGAGTAGAAGCTAATAAATCTTTGGAAGAGGCTGTCAATTATTTTAATAATAGATATTCCGACAAATTGATACCAACAACAAAAGTTTTTAATAAGAGTATTAATGACTTAACTTTTAGCTGGGCATCGTATAATAATAATATTGAATGTGATACAATTGAAAGTCAAATAGGTAGTGACAAACTTACAATTGATGAGATAGCAACTGACGTGTTTGCTCCTCCTTTGTTTAAACATATTTATTTAACAAAAGACAATGGCCATCCATTCCTTACTGGTGGTGAGTTAACTCAAAACAATCCAAGATATTATAGATATCTTTCACCTAAAGGAGTAAAAAATATATTAGATTATAAGGTAACGAAAGGAACTTTATTGCTCTATAAATCAGGTACAACAGATGGAGGCATTTTAGGAAATGTTTTTATTGTGGATGATAATCTTGCAAGTGCTTGTTTATCAGATCATGTTATTAGAATAAATATTCCTGATTTGAAACTTTCATATTGGGTTTTTGCCTTTTTAAAATCAACTGCAGGTATACGTTTATTACAAAAATTAGCAACGGGTACTATGATACCTTTCATAACTCCAGAAAGATTAAAAAGACTTGTTTTCCCAAAACCAAATGAAGATTTTGACACTGTTGTGAATCATGTTTCAAATTATCTTGAAAAACGTGTTCTCGCTAACAATAAAGAAAACCAAGCCATTCAACTCGTCGAAAAAGAAATAGCCCAATGGCAACAATAATACAAGCTAAACACAGCAAGGGAGCAGTAAATGCAGGCGAAGAGCGTTTATTGAAATTTCTGGAAGTCAACCTGCCGGATGATTTTTATATTATCTCCAACATTGAGTTCGCCAACGTAACACCCAATGGCCAGGTGCAGTACCTGGAATACGATTGCATCGTTGTTACGCCTCATTCCCTGTATAATATAGAAAACAAGGATTGGTCCGGCCGTCTCGAAGGCGACGATACCACCTGGTACCTCAACGACAGCGAGAAACCCAATCCGCTTAAAACCGTTCGTTTTAAAACATCAGTGTTGGCAAGTAAGCTAAAAGCGACCAATCCTTCCTGGGCTGCAGCCTGGGTTGCTTCCTTGCTTACGCTCTCGCATCCGCGCCAGAACAAACGGGGATTATGGGGTGATTGCGAAAAGGCTACATTCCTGCTCGATAATAAACTGATCGACTTTCTAAGCAATCCTTCAGCTGTTAAAAAACATGCCGGTAACATCAGCGACATATATCAGCAGATCAGTGATTTTATCGCGGGAGTTTCGGTTCCTCATGTGTCGAAAGAACGAAAAGAAATTTTGGGATACGATATTATCGAAACCCTTGCGCTTGATAAATGCTATTCCGAGTTTCTATGCAAAACCAAGGGCATGGTTACAGCAAACAAGTTAAGAATTAAGGAATATATTCTTGATCTGGCTGGACTAAGTCCTTCTGAGCGCGAAAAGCGTTCGCTTCAGATTAAAAACCAGCAGATGGCGTTGGCTAAAATGCAGCACAGCCCTTTTATCCTTAATGCCAGGTTTATCCTGGACGAAGAAAGCCATCGTTTTTATGAGATTACCGACTTTCTCGACGAGAGTTCACTAAGTGCCGAACTTCGCCGTAAAACATTTACCCAGGAAGAAAAACTGGGAATCATCTTTAACCTTATCGAAGCGATTCGCGTAGCGCATAAAGCCAGCGTTTATCACCGCGACCTTAATCCTCAGAATATTTTTCTGTCGGGTGGTATTGCCGCCCTGGCTAATTTCGGGAAGGCTTATTTCGCCGATCATGGCGACATGGGTTATACCGTTGCTCCAACCATCAACGAAAGTAATGTTACAGCGTATCATGCTCCGGAATTATTGGCAAAAGATGCTTCCCGCGCAAGTGATATTTATTCACTGGGAGTGCTTATTTACGAATTGTTTACCGGTAAACTTCCTTTCAGCTCTCCTTACGAATTGAATCAAATAGGTGGAAAACTCACCCCCGAATTGATGCCGACCGCTGTAAAAATTGGTCTCCCTGCCTGGTTGGACGAATTATGTGCCAATACCATTCTTTTTGACGACGCAAGCCGCTGGGATACCATCGAAGAACTGGAAAACTTTCTCAAATACCAACTCTCAAGTTCACAGGTTCCGGATCCCGCTCAACATGCTTACCAATCGGCTTTTGCTGACCTTAAACCCGGTTCCCGTATTGGTGATTTCACCTTGTACAGCCAGTTGGGTAAAGCCGGTGGTTTTTCAAGGGTTTTCAAGGCAAAACACAACCTGCAGAGTAAGGTCTTCGCAATTAAGATATTTAACGAGAGCATTAATATGCAGACCGTTATTGACGAATACGTCGCCCTGGAAGGTCTTAATAACTCTAATATTGTTAAGTTCGTTAGCAACGGTACACTTCCCAATGGCCAGTTTTATACCCTCATGGAGTACCTCGAAGGTGCCGATATGCAGGAATACACCTTGGGTGATCTGCGATTGCCTTTGGTCCGCATTTACCAGGTAGCAAAAGAGATATTAAATGCGTTGAACTATTTGCAGCACCATGAACCCTTGCCCATTTTTCACCGCGACATCAAACCATCCAATATTGTATGGGATAAGCAGGATCGTTTTGTGTTGATTGATTTTAATGTAGCCACAAACCTCGACACGGATAAAAATTTCGTTGGAACTCAGCCTTATCTTGCTCCTGACCTGGTTCAGGGTAAAAATGTAAATTGGGACAACAGTGCCGACACTTTTTCATTGGGTATCACCCTTTACGAGTTGATCTGTCATGCTTATCCATGGAGTGGGTTACGCATGCCGCGGGTAGGCATACCTCCCGAACCATTGCAAACTTATCAGCCTCAGATTTCGGATGCTTTTGCTTCATTTATCCTGAAAGCAATTGGTTGTAATAAAACCGAACGCTTCAATACAGCTCAGGAAATGCTGGATGCGCTGAAAGCAATTGGTGAAGATAACCTGGTAAAAACAGAACCACCTGTAACCAGTGGAGAAGTCTTTCTGGTTGGACCCGAAGACAGAAGCTTTGTTGATTACCTCAATTCGCTTTACAGTCAGAGCCGTTATGGCAACGCCGGTACCAGGGCTGGTTCTGTAATGAATTCATTCGATACGCTCACTTATACCAAAACTAAACTCGATACCGAACTGCTGAAAGCTATTGCTGATGGTAAATATCGCTTGGTAATTATTACCGGGAATGCCGGAGATGGTAAGACTGCTTTTATAAAACAGATTGAAAGTCATGCTTCAGAAGTTGAGCGGTTCACAAACCGGAATGGTGCAAGTTTTCAGATAAATAATATTCCTTACCTGAGCAATTACGATGGTTCGCAGGACGAGCAGGATCGGGCGAATAATGAAGTGCTTTCCGAATTTTTCCTTCCTTTTGTAAATACCAGCGATTTTAGCTCTGTTGGTGAAGGCCGTATTATTGCCATCAACGAAGGTCGCCTGGTCGATTTTCTGCAGTCATCAGGTAACTTCGATCATCTTTCCGAAATCATTGAGAATTATTTCTACAACGGCGGTCACAGCGAATTGCCCGAAGGCTTGATGATAATTAACCTGAATTTAAGATCTGTTACAGCTAAGAATAATGGAACCGAAAGCCTGTTTCGTTCACAGGTTAAGAAATTGACTCAACCTGTTCTCTGGAGCAAATGTTCGGCTTGTATCCATTCAGGCATTTGTTTTATTAAGTACAATGTGGATACGTTGACTGATTCTGCAGCAGGCGATGAAGTAATTAACCGCCTCGAATGGCTTATGCGTACAATCAGCTACAAACGTGAGCTGCATATTACAATGCGCGACCTGCGGTCGTTTATCGCTTACCTGATAAGCCGCGATTGTTCGTGCAATGATATATCTGCTTTGTACCAGAAATACCAGGAGCAACCCGAAAAGTATTGGCAATATTACTATTTCAACATTACTTCTCCCGATTCCGAACGTTCGGGCGATCGTTTGATTAGTCTCATGCGCGAATCAGACCTTGCTCAGGTTTCAATACCTTCCATTGATCGCGACTTATATTTCGGCTTGCATCAGGCAAAGGATTATCTCGAATTTTCGGAACGGCAGTATAATTTGCTTGAAATATTTAATTCACACAAAGTATTGCTTCCTGCTTACGAAATGAATGATAACCTGATGAAAACACTTAAACTTAGGCATCGGAGTTTCATCAGGCATCAGTATTATGAAGGCAAATTCGAGTTTAAAAAGCGACTTCCATATCAATCCTTAGTCGACTTTCACGATTTGTTATCAGGTGGCGGGGACCACAAAGCTGCAATAAAATCAGCAAAACAAAGTCTTGCTCAAGCAATTTCCATTAGCGAAGGTTGTACCGATCTGGATTTGTCAAAGAATTATTTGCTGCTAAGGTCCTCCCGGGTCAACGATCCTATCAGCCAGAGCTACCGCCGTTTCCCTATCGGGGATTTTGAACTCTTTGTTAACAAATCAGAACACCTGGTTCAGTACATCGAATACGAGAGCGACAGTTTGATTTTCCGCAATATTGATGTTGGCGACCAATATATAACGCTTACTGTATCATTGGATTTATATGAAATGTTATACTTTATTAAACAAGGCTTTAGCCCTTCTATTAATGATATGCGTGGAAGGTTCATCGAACTGCAGGTATTCAAAAACCTGCTCGAAAATAAATCCTACAATGAGGTGCTCGTAACAAAAAACAACAAAACGTTTTTTGTCATTTCACTCGAACAAAAGACCAATAAATTAAAAATCGCACCTCTAAATTAAAAGAGTATGGCTATACGATTAGATTCAAAAGAAGCTATTTTTCGCAACGAATTGGTTTTTGCTGCGGATGCAAAGTCAGTTAACCTTGATAATACACTTACGAATTTATTTATGCTGATGCGTAACACTGGAGGTCGTGTAAATGTGAGAGTGAAGACTGAACACACCTTTGATTCCTTGCGAACTTATCTGCTGAATCTGGAAAGGAGTGGAAATATTATTGGACTATCTGAAAATATGGGTGCAGCTGAAGATTGGCTAAGGAGCAACCTAGTCAACCTTGTTTATCGCGGCAATGTAGTTAAGGAAAAAATATCTTCACTTCGTCCGGTTCACATCGAAAGTTTCCGTATTCGTAACATTGCTCAAACAAGGGATTACAATTCAGCTGACCAGGTTTACCTTATGTTGCGAAAGAACCCAGAAATTCTTGAAAGCCTTAAAGATTACCTTTCAAGAGGCTGGGACAATGCTACTAAGGATTTTTCTAAAAATCAACAACTGGATGTGGATAGTGCAGGCATCCTGCAATTAATTAAAAATATACAGGTTGATTTCAGGAGTATAACACAGGTTAGGAATGTCAGGCCTTTGCTCGAAAAACAAGCAGATCTGTTCTGTGATGATATATTACGATTGCTTGTTTATAAGGATACCATTCCTCGCAACGTATTTATTGAATACCTGCGAACGCTGACCGGTTTTCATTTATCATTATACACACAAAAGATAATTCACCTTTTACCCAGGATGATTAAAGCGGGAACTCGGAATATCGAGGATAACTTTTCTGTAATAGTTGATGTTACCGATAATTTCGAGAGTCGTGTTTCCCGATTTGCTTGTGATGATATGGAGAAGACAATCAACGGCCTGTATGATTATTTCAAGGCTGTATTTGAGATTAATGCAGTTCAAAAACGTCCGGAGTTTATTACTCAGAATCTGGATTCTGTTGACGATATTCTTTCAGTATTGAAAAGCCGGCCATCCGACTTTGATGTCTTTTACCAATATAAGTTGTCCGGCATTCTTGACCGCTTCAAAGAAGATGAAGCAGAAGACAAGAATATATTATTGGAAAGCATTCGGTTCGAAGAGACCAACTTTGATAAATACGTCCAGACTTTATTAAAAGCCAAAGGGGCTTATCAATACCGGTATTATCAACAATTCCTTGATGCAGTTTCAATGAAGAATACCGATTATGGCTTTCTCGCTGATGGCCGAAGCCGCAGGCATCCGCGCAGGGCAGTACTGGGTTCCCGCTTGCTCGAAACATTGGTGCAGCTTTTGGTTCTCGATCCTAAAGAAGGAGGTGGTTTCAAAGCCCGGGCCTTATCAATTGATGAACTTATCGCAAAACTCAGAAGCCGGTATGGAATCATCATAAATGGACTGAATGAAACCCGCTTTGCCGAAGGAGATATTGAAACGCACCTTGCTTTTAAAGAGAATGTAGATGCTTTCAAAAATAAGCTGCGCCAGATAGGTTTCTACACCGATCTGAGCGATGCATACATATTACAGAAAATCAGGCCTCGTTATAATAAATTTCAAGCATAATGGAACTATCACAATTATATTATCAGTTACTTCTTTCGTTGATCCTCGAAGAACATAAAGAGGAGTTTGTAAATGCAAAGCCTGGACATTGCATGAAAATCACAGGTCTGGCAATGCGCGAATTACAACCGCTATGCGCCAATATCAGGGCTTTGCCGGGTAACTTACAGACTTTTATCCTTTCGGATGAAAAAAAAGGCGATGAATTCATCAGTGCAAACAAACTGATTGAATTACGAAATAACGATCTGCTGCCATTATTGATCCTTATTCCATCCAATAGCAGGACTTCAACCGAAGACTCTTATGGGAATGCAACATTCAAGAATCTATCTATCGAAAACCTGGATAACAAACTGTTTGAAATCCTGAAGGAAGAATTACCTGTTCATGCTAAAGCCACAATACTCGAAATATTTGATTATCTCAGGCTTCATGGTTTACGTACGATTCAACTGATTCAGTATTTGTTGTATGTGAAGTCTTTGTTTTGGTCAAACGAATCACTTGGTAATGGTCTGGCTTTTCTGAATATGATTCCTGATGAAAAAATCAGCAATGATTATATCCGGATCCGTAAACGCCTGTTATATAACTTGAAATGCGTGGATATCTTAGGCGATTTTACACATCCTATCCCGGATAGAATTCGGGAATTACCAATTGAACCTGAAAGTCTCCAGAAAGAGATTACGATATTTCTTCGAACAGAGAACCATTTGAAGAATAAGAATGAGATTTGCCAGGCTATTTTGCTTACCTATCCTGAGATTAATTTTAGCAATTGGAAAGTTCCCGATTTTGAGGCAATTCACAATCTGCACGTCTTCACTGATAAGATTTCTTCAAAGGACTTAAAAGTTTCACAGGAAGGTGATCTCACTTTGACCATCCCGCACGAAAAATCCTCAAAGCTCAAAATTCGTATCTCAACCAAACCCGCACCAAAGGACTTCAAGGATTTGAAGAATTTCCGCATCGTCCTGATGGCAATTGATGGTTGGTATCCTGTTGCAGATGTTAAAAAGGTTAAAGTAACTGATAATAATACGCCTTATCGGTATGTAACAATGGAATTTTCGGAAGCCATGTTCGAAGAAGGCTCATACTTTCTAAGGGTATTGGCCGAAGATGAAAATGGAGGTATCCTGAATACCCAGGATGCATTTATCCCAATCGCATGGGAAGCAACCTGGAAAACCCAGAAAGAAGAGAATCCTGAATTAACAAGGGATCAGTTTAGTGAAATCAACCGTATAAAATGCACCAACGACTCTGAAGATTTCTATCTGAATTTTGGCAAAGATGAAGAGGGCGGCGAAACATACTTCCAGCGGAAAAACAAGCTTGACAACGTCTTGCAAGCCTATTTTAGCTTCCGTATCGAACTACTGCGCTCCAATGATGAGTTGATTTTGCCGGAACCTATCGAAGATACCGGTGTTTGGCTCAAAGGGAGCAATTCCGGTTTAGTAGGCACTTTCCATATTAAATACTCAAGCAGTCAGAACTTTCAGATCAACCTTTCCAATAAATTGCATAAACTGGAAGCTTGTTTACTCAAACATGCTGAATCAATGGGTGCAATTGATGCAGCATTGAGCAGTAATCCAACGGATAACAATTTCCAATCGCTACGATTCAATCCTTTTTCGGCTTCTGGTCTTGTGCCGGTTGGTATGCTCGAATTACGCAAGGAACTGTTTTCATTCATTGCTCAGTCCGCACCCGACAATTCTGGAGTATTCGAAACCTTCGATGCATTTAAACACATCGAACTGATAAGGTCATATATAAAAGAATATGAGCTGTTTACAAAAAAGCTGAAACAAGATATTGAAACTGGATCTATTCAAACGGATGACTTGCAAAAACTGTTGATCGAATTGCAGAATCTGGATATTGTTTCTATAAAAACGGAAATGCCCGATGGACAAACCATTTATCTGAAACTGATTTCTCCTTTACATCCGTTAAGGCTAACCTGGTTTATCAACTTGTTTGATCTTTACACCAGTTGGGAAGAAGAAACTAAAAATGATCCCCGATACAAATCAGTATGGTATAAAAATCTTGAGAACCTTTTCATTGGCGAACTCATTCCGGAAACTGCAATGCCGGTACTGGCCGGCATATCGATGTCAGAGTATTTTCAATACATTGGCGAATTATCGTTTGGCTGGGGATTATACTCCAAACCTTTACCGAAAAATAACGATGCTTTTTCTTCGGTTTCACGGCAAATCAAAATATATCTGTCAACCTTGCTAAACATTGCAAACGAGTACCGTATTGATACAGATATTAATCAAGCCCTGGTTGGTCGACATATCCTGAACTACTTATCACAGCATCCATACACTGATAAGTTGATAATCAACCTGTTTAATGCAGGTGATGCTTATGTGTTTGCAAATGCAATGGTTGATATTGAGAAGCTTAACGGATATAAATCGCTCAAATACGAAGTAAGGCTGTTTGTTGATGACAAAATAATTATTCCTGGAGAAGCATTCCGGAACCTGATTAATCCCGAAAGCAATATCTCTGAAGATGCGGAAGCATTTTCACAAGCTTCTGGAAATCGTTTGTTTCCTAAATTGCGCTTCTCTATCAATAATATTGGCGATTTTATTCATAATCCAGGTGATTATTATGCACATATTAGTTTCCTGATTAGCCCGTTTCCGGTTAAAACAGCTTTGACACGTCCGGATGATAATAAACAATCATTCTATTTCAATGGGCTGATTAGCAGGCATGTGATTAGTGTTACCCAGAAATCGGATGCAATAATCTGGAATAAGTACTTTTCCGAAAACCCCGTTGCCACAAGCATAAATGATTTTTGTAACACAGGTATTTCCCTGTTTGCCAATATGCAGGCTTTTGTTGCAAATTCACTTTCCACTAACAGGGAACAGTCTGTACCATCAACCCGCTTGGAATTAAAGGAATCGGATAAAGTATTGCTTTCTTTTATTCACGATATCTCTGATTGGGTAGTTACATTTGATAAAAACATGGGTCCTGAGGTGTATGACTTGCCAGGTAAAGATGGAGAAATCCCTTTTCTGCTCGACTATGTCCCTGGTCAGGAAGTTTCAGGAATTTCATCCTATCTCACTACCCGGCCTACTTCAGAAATTGTGGGCCTTCTTGGGCCGCATTTTGCTGAATTTGGCATTGATCTAAGAACCGATACAGAGAAACTAAAAATACTTCTCGAAGATATTCGTTCAATAAGTAGTTCTCTCATATTGCAATTCAACTCTACAAGCAACAAAGCTTTTGAGGTTCTGGGAACTGCTTTCACAAAGAGAGTTTTGGAGAAAAAGAGGATTCTCGAAGACGCGTTCCTGATACCGGTTGATCTGCACAAAGAGTTATTCGAAAAACTTCCCAACGAGGATAAGGAAAGAGCTGATACCTTGCTGGTAAAAATGAATCCGGATAATCAGGAAATTTCCTTTACCGTAATTGAAATTAAATGCCGGACTTCATTGAATGAGACTGAACGTTTGGATCTCATCAATAAAATGCAGAGCCAGATTGAAAATACAATCGAAGCCCTGAGGTTCCATTTTGATCCTACTTACTCCTTGTCAAACGACAGACTGGACAGAGAGCTAAAAACCCTTCAACTGCAATCATGGTTGGAATTTTATGTGAACCGAGCTTTTAGATACAATCATTTGTCGCCTGCAGTTCATGAAAATTACATCCGCTTATTGGACAACGTAAATTATGGTTATACGCTCTCATTCAAACGTTTGGGTATAATTTATGATTTTTCAGCAACAAAGCGGCATAAAAAAGAAAAGTTTTCAAGCGATTGCACGTTCTTCACATTCGGTAAAAGCTTGATTAATGAAATCCTTGATCCAAACTCAGACTTAAATACATATCGTTTGGAACATGCTGAAGATGACAACCAGATAATATCCTTCTTTGGTGAATCTTACCTTCAGGCATTAACATCGCACGCTGTACAACCTGCATCAGTTGCTGAACCTGAAATCCCTATTGGAAGTCCGGTCATAGAAACAGAAGAAATCCCTGTTGAGGAAACTCAACCTGAATTCACAATTCCGGAACAGGAAGTGGAAATGCCGATCATACCTGTAACCCCGGTAGATGAAGCGGAATTGCTCCCTATACCTGTAACTCCGCAGCCTAATGAAGATGTACAACCTTTACTTGTAATTCCGGAACCAGAAGCAGAATTACTACAACCCGTCATTGAACCGGTTGTTGAAACAGTTCATATAGAATCTGAAATATCTGAACCTGATTCATATCAGGCACCAGAGTTTGAAATCATGATAGGCAAGTCCTCAAATAGTCCGCAATATGGCATTTTAGGCAAAGTAATTGCCAGTAGGAAGCCAATTGCACTTGATCTAAGCGAAACAAATACCATCAGTTTGTTTGGTGTGCAGGGAGGTGGGAAGAGCTATACTATTGGTACTATTTCTGAAATGGTTTTAAAGCAGTTCAGTCATATTAATGAATTACCTGCACCATTGGCAGGGGTTATATTCCATTACAGTGAAAGTATGGACTATGAACCCGAATTTACTTCAATGATTTATCCGAATAACAAAGCAGGTGAATTGCAGAAGTTAAAAGATGAGTTTGGCGCTGATCCGGGTAGCCTTTCCGATGTTGTCATTCTAACTCCAAAAGCAAAAGTGAATGATCGCCGGCTACAGTTTCCCTCAATAGAAGTATTCCCGATCAGCTTTAATTCCAACGAATTAAATGTGCAGGATTGGATGTTTTTACTGGGAGCAATTGGGAATGACTCTACCTATATCAGGCAACTCAAATCCACCATGCGCAGCATCCGCGATAATATTAGCTTGAAGGCTTTACGCAATTGTATCACTGATTCCACATTATTAACCACCTCACAGAAAGGATTGGCGGAGCAACGTCTTCAGTTTGCCCAGGAATACATTGACGATAATATAGCAATCAAAGACCTCCTAAAACCCGGTCGTTTGATAATTGTGGACTTGCGCGATGAATTTATCGAAAAGGACGAAGCGTTGGGATTGTTTGTTGTAATGCTTAATATCTTTTCAGGTATAAAAACCTATGAATCTGTACCATTCAATAAGTTCATAGTCTTTGATGAAGCCCATAAATACATGGACAACAAAGATTTGACAGGCAGCATAGTTACAGCAATTCGCGAAATGAGGCATAAGGGAGTATCAATTATGATAGCCAGCCAGGACCCGATGAGCCTGCCTAATGAAATTATTGAACTTAGCTCAATAGTGTTGTTGCATAAATTCAACAGTCCGCAGTGGGTAAAGCATATTCAAAAGTCAATTACGCAATTGGCGGCATTGTCTCCGGCTGATTTATCTGCACTCACTCCGGGTGAAGGCTATTTGTGGGCATCCAAATCAACGGATAAGAGTCTGATGAACCGGCCTGTCAAAATATTCACACGTCCTCGTGTAACAAAACATGGCGGAGAAACAGTAAAAGCAATTTAAGAATGCAGGTATTTAAATACACAGCGAAGGGAATAAGAGAAATCAACGAAGATTTTCTGCTTAACGACTTCTACTCACCGTCAGAATCATTACATCTGTTAGCAGATGGCATGGGCGGTTATTCTTTTGGTGAGGTAGCCTCTTCGTTAACATGCAAAACTATTTCTGATTATTTATCCAAAAACCTTCTTTCGGATAATATTCCTGCCTGTATTAAACAATCAGTTGACATTGCTAATTCAATCATTCACAAGAAAAAAATAGAGCTTGGTTCAAAACTGGGAACTACAATTGCCGGAGCATACATCACAGGTAACACAGCATACTTATTCTGGCTTGGTGATGTAAGAATCTATCTTTTTCGGCAAAGCAAGGTCATTTTCCAAACCGAAGATCATTCATTAATAAATGATATGCGCAAACAAGGCACAGTATCTCCGCTTGATATTAATCGCTACAAAAATATTGTAACACGATCAATTACAGGTGCTTCTCATCAGGATGAACTACCGGTCATCGAAACCAGCTTTAATCCTGGCGACACTCTGATTCTCTGTTCCGATGGAATGTGGCAAAGTTGGAACATAGCTTCAATCTTCAATCTTTCAGACGAAGAATTAAACAAATTATTTTCCGAAAAGGAATCCTCAAATGATGACAATTATTCGATAATTAAAATTGGTATTTGATTATAGAAGCTATAACAAATTCTTATTCTAAACATTTATTCGCTGAATATAAAAAAGTTGATATGAAAATAAAAAGCATGAAAGCATTTAGACACGATTTTAAGATGTCTATAGATGGACTTAAACATGATGAATGCGATGAAAATTTCATGGGTTGGAAACATAATAAAACCCCAGGTCTTTTTGCTATGTTCCATGGAGAAAAGAGTGATGTTGAAGGTCTTCTTGCAATGCCAACAGAGATGGCAGAAGATGGTCAGGCTGTATACGAATTTATTCAAAATGCAGCAGACAGTGATGCTTCTCATTTTTATATGTTTTACAACGACAAGTATCTACTTACGATTAATAATGGAAGTGTTTTTGACAAAGGAGGTATTAAATCAATCCTTAATATTGGACAAAGTTATAATAAGAAACATGATCCTGATAAAATAGGTCGTTTCGGAATTGGCTTCAAATTAATACATAGGTTGGTTGGTACATCCAGTGGATTAGATGAAATTATCAAAGACTATAAAGGTCCTCAGCTATATAGTTGGTCAAGAAAAAGTGATTTTACCGATTTTATTGGTGCGGCTAACTTTATCGAAGATGGATTGGAAAATGAGTTGCCATGGTTAATGAAAATACTGATTACTTGTTTCCCGGCAACAGTTGATGAACAAGTAAAAGATTTAGATTATAATGAAAGAATACCCTACAAAAGGGAAGAACTCGTTGAATTTCAAAACTTTGTTAAGGAAAATATACAACACATTGACTCTAATTATTTTAATCAGGGTACAATGATTTTCATAGGACTTGGAAATGGCAAAAAAGAACTATTAAGTAAAGATCAGGATGATATAAATAGCAGAATTGAAAATACACTGTATTTTCTTAAAGATTTACATCATATCCAGGTTAATGATAAAGTCATTCAGCGACAAGCTGATTTCATCTTAGAAGAAAAATTCATAGTAAACCCGGATGAAGATGATTTCAAGCAAATAGGAATTACTGACTCAAGAGATAAGCTGTTTCCCGTTATTCTGCAATTTGGATATAACACGTATTCAAGCAAAAATTTAAGTGTAAAAAACTACCCTAATTTTTATAAGTTCTTCCCGATGGAAGATACAACATACAAATTGCAGTTTATCTTTCATTCAAATGTTTTCTCTATTGGAAGTAATCGTCGGCATATCCATGAGCATGATATTAATGCAGAGCTTCTTCGCCTTTTGTCAAGGAGAATGCAAAACCGGATGAATGAGCATATTCTAAATAAATCTTCCCATTTTTACGATATCTATGCCAATATTCTATTATCTGAGTGCAGTAAACAGTTTGTATCTGCAAACTTAATGGCCTCTTTGCTTGCATATATTTCTGATCATACCCCAGCATCTGATGGAACTTTTTTGAATAGAAATTCCATAATCATTAAAAACACATTGATTGATTGTTTACCTTCTGATTTTGGTATAGAAAAAAAATGGTTTAAATGGAATAAGACTGACATTGCAGACAGTGAATTGATTAAAGAAGCCCAGAATACAGTAAAACTAGGATTGAAATCTTATACATTAAAAAACTTGTTGGATGAAGGTGAAATTAATTCAGTCAATTCCTGGATTGAAAAACTTTCCGATAGCGAGTTTGATACTTTCATTACCGAATTAGAGGATAATATTCCTCAAAATATATCGAAAATTAAGTTTATCAAATTAGAAAACGGAGACTATAAATCCATCTCAGAAATAGTTGATGCAGATATTTTATTTAAGTTCCCAAAAATAGAATCATTAGAGGGTGTACTTCGCACTCTAAATTTCAAGCTTACCAAAACTAATTTTGAGAATTTCCCAACTATAAAAGCTAAGCTATCCGAATTTATTGAATATCTTAAAGAAGATGCAGAAGTAAAATTGTACGATAAAAAAATTGTACCTGCACTTACAGCCAGCAATCTGACTCCGCTTGAAAAAAAGACTCTCTTCTTGTCTTTAAAATCTTTCAAGAATATAGCAGAAAAAACGCTCTCTGACAAACTATTATTATTTTGCAATAAGGACAATGAAAAACAACCTCTTTCAAAATTAATAGACCCTACGATAAATGGTCTGGAATTATGGATAAAAGAATATTGCATCAATATTGAGGAAGTTTTTAATGAAATTAAATCAGAAGAGTACCTTCGCGGAAGCAAAACAATTTTTAACGATATAATAGTTCCTGATTGGGACCTGATAACAGTTCAGATTAATTCTGAAAATGTTTTATCTTTCTATGAATCTGTAGTTAAGTATTATAGGTACGCAGCAAGCCCGTTGTCAATTAAATCGAAACAGATAATCTATTGTGGCGAAAATGGATGGAAATCTTTTGCCGAAAATATTTTTTATCATTCTCAACTTTCAACTTTTGCCAGATACACTGACTTGTATGAGCTGTTTGATGAAATTTCCGTGTCTTATCCGGTCAAAGCAGTACTTGGTGTTTTATCCAATGAACCCTTTGGTATACAGGATTCCGATATTGAGAGATTGATAAGTTCAGGGATTTATTCCAAAGAAACAGTATTAGCACTTTTGGAATTCTGTAAAGGGAAAGTAAACATTTTCGAGTATGGCTATTTTTCCGATGAGTCGGGGAATATTCGATTTGAGACTGATACGGACTGTAAACAATATTATTCTGATAAAACAGATGTTATTGACTATATACAAACATATTGCGATAATGCCCTTATCTCGCTTCCGGTTGGGATATCTGGATTTAAAGAATCAGTGGTTAAAGGAGAGAAATTATATAAAGAAATTATTGATTCATCAGAAGAGAGCTGGAAAGAAAAAGATGAAGTTTTAAACATTTTATTAAACTTACTTTCAGATTCAGGTCTAAAAGATGTTTCTAAAAACTTTGTAAATTCCATTGATTGTATTCAGCTCTCCAGTGCAGACTGCAATGATGCTGAAATTACCTTTGTATGGATGAAGCTGCTTAATTCAATTTTTGAAACAAACGAATTTGACAGCATCAAAAGTAAGGTTTCTATTGACGGTATTAGTTTGTCTGAATTGTCCTGGAACAATGTAATCAGTTTGGAAGGTGAGGGCGAAATAGAATTAGGTTTAATCCTTGAAAAGTTTGCTGATACAAAGGCAGTTTCTGCTGTTCGTGATCACTTGTTGAAATCGAATAAATTCGATGCAAACAAAATAAATGCCCTTTTTCAGTCTGATATAATTCCTTCTGATCATGAGTTAGTTGAAATTGCTGAGGAAATGCTTATTGAGGAGTCAAATCAGCTCAAAAATTCTCATCAGTTACGTTTGATTATATATCTTTTTAGAAAAAGAAAGCTAATTTCAATAAATCAGATAAAAGTATTGGCTATTGATAGTAATTGGTATTCTCTGGCTGATACCTGGTATTTAAGGCCTTATGATTTTATTGACGATGATGCTGTTTTAGATTCATGTTATGAAGGTATCGAAAGAAATAGGTTTGGAGAGTATTCTATAATCTCTAAACCATATTTTCTTAGAGAAAGCAATACTTTCATTTGTTCTCATTTAAAGGAATCATTACAAGGGGATGCGCTTATTCATTTTCTTGAATTAGTAAAAGAACAGATAATTAAAAATGCACAATCAATCGTAAATTGGTTAGATGATTTCACCGATAACATAGGCTTTATTCCTTCATATTCAATACTCTCAGATTCTAAATATATTTATGCCGGCGAAGAACTTCCTGAAGTGGTTGTAGTTTGGACAAAAAGATCAAATGAAAATAATAAAGTCCTTGAAGCGATTGGAGTAAACGGGAACAAATCAGCAATTGTTCAATTGAGACAATATTTGTTGAGGGAAATTGACGAATATTCATTCGAAGGATTTAGCAGGAGTAGCGAAAGGGATAAGTTCTTATTAAAGAACTCAATGTCTGTAATGTCAGAGGCGGAAATTGAGTTTGATGACGAATTTGGTGTGATTATTAAAAGTATAACAGAATTTATTAGTCCAGTATTTGATATCTCTGATATCCGACTGCCTGCTTCTGTCCGTATCGATGGGATTCAGATATTTTATCAGTTAAAGGAGGTTAATTCTGCATATCTGATCAGTCCTGAATTTATAAGCGGTTGTAAAAAGTTCATTGGAAATGGATATACGGCTTTTATTCAATCTCTTATAGATGATGAAATAACCATTGTTGATCCTGATTGTCTAAGCGATGGTTGGAAAAATAAATATACTAAACCGCTGCAATTTAATGATGCTGAAATTGATATTGATAAATTGGAATCCGAAAGTCAACCATGTGATTTGACGCAATATATCAGCTGGAAAGAAAATACAGCTTCAGCACTAACAATATCAATTATTGAAAATTCTATTCCTTATTATGTATCACTTAAGGATTTTGAGCATAAATTCATTAAAGAATATCGGGAAGGTGACATTTATTATGATAGTGAATCCCAGATACTGTATACCAAACGAGAAACCTATAACGAAGCGGTAATAAAAGAGCTAAAAGACCTAATTGATAGTGATGAATTAACTGATTTAATAGGCGGCGGAGCTATAGTCGTGCATTCTGCCAGAGAAACTGAACTTCTGCAAGAGATTCAGAATCTGAAAGAAAAACTAAATGCGATTTCTCCAGGTGAAGATATGGAAAGAGGTGGTTTGGGTAAAGATCCTCAAAGAGATTGGAGTTTAGAAGCAAGAAATATGTTAAGGAACCATTTAAACACTGTGGATGGCTTTGACTGCTCGGGCTGGGATGATTCCAACATTCCGTCCTCAGTTGTTAGAGGTGTTAAATTCCAAGGGAAAGATTGCACCTGGATTGTTAGAAGTGCAATGAGTAATAAATCACAATTTCATTTAACTCCTTATGAATGGACGCTACTTGAGCAAAAAGATGTATTCTTGGCGTTAAGAACAAGTCAGCACGAAATAAGGATTTATGGTATTGATGAGGACATCAGAAAAGTAATTTTTGAAAATAACCACACTATAAACATTAATTTTGACAGCGAGTTGCTTACATTTGAAGGAATAGATGGTTTTGCGAAACTTTTAGTCCAATTCAATGTATGGGGATCAGGTTTGGTTTTCAAAAATCCGGAATATTCTGCTGGTAACTCTTTTAAAGATCTTGAAAAATGTAAAGAAGGAATTGCAAATAAATTAAGCGACGACGCATTATGAAATTAGATCAAACTCCTGAAAAAGAAAATACTGCATTGCAGGTTAGTGCAAAGAAAAGAGAAAACTCTCCTGCATCTTCTAATAATGGCGGTTCAATATTGGAACTCCTCAATCCTCTGAAATCAGTTAATATCAATTCCGATCTTCATTCTTTCTACAACTTCCGTGAGTCGAAAGAGAGCATAGAAGCGCTTTTGAAAGCCCAGTCAAATCTGGTGTTTTATGTTCTACATCAAAACTTCATGTGCGATGAGTTGCATAGAGAGTTCTTTAAAAATATGGTTGGTCGGTTTTATGATTTACCTCAGAGGTTTTGGGACTATTACAGAGGTCTTGATTATCGTAGTAGTACCAATCATACTACTATGTTAGGATTAGTGCTGCTTGAAAATAAAAATTTCTATGATAAATTACTGAAATTTGATAATTCTATTTTAAAAAAGAGCTTTAAAAGAATCAAATCAGAAGAAGCTGCAGTTGGCATAAAATATTTAAATGCTTTGTGTTTAGAAGAGTATTGGGGAGGAGAGTATCTAAGATTGTATTCTGCCTATTTTGTGCCTTGCAATAAAAAAAAGATAACTGATAGAGATATTAGTGATAAGAGAGCTTGGCCAGCAATATCTTTTGATGATAACTTTGAGTTTGGGAGGTTCAATACAAGCAGTTGCAAAGTAAAGCGGAAAACAGAGGCACTAGAAGAAAATTATTGGTACAAAATTTCTCTCAACGAATTAGACAAGATGGATAATTTCCCAGTTACAATACAAGCTTTTTTATTATTCCTTGGAGTGTATGCATCTATCGGCCTGGAACGTAAGCAGGAAATTGTAAACGTAATTAAAAAACGCGCGAATGTATTAAATCTTCCATTTGATGATAATTGGATCCCCGATTGGGATTTAGAAGATGAGAAAATGATTCGTTCACTCTCTCAAACTTTTCCTTGGAGTAAAGAATATATCTATGAAAATGAGGATTTGCTCAACCTGGATATTCTAGGTTTAAATATGACAGTGCCATGGGATATGGACTTGGTAAAGTTCTTTGTCAGACGTGGCTATGGCGGAAGGATGTCAGAAAATAAGGCCGTTTTTGATAAGGTCTTCAAACCGCTTTTGACAGATGAAATTTTAGACATGCTTTTCAGGCTTGAATACGAAACATATTAATATTTACATTATGAAATTGGATCAAATACCTGAGAATGATTCTGCCCAAGTGGTTAGATCAAAAAAAGCAGAGCGACATGAAATAAGCTCTTTTATTGACAACAATGCAACCATATTGGAGATGCTCAATCCTTTGAAGTCAATTAACTTAACTTCAAACCTGCATTCGTTTTATAACTTTAAAGAGTTAAAGAAGCAAGTTGAAGTTTTAATGCGAACGCAATCGAATATCATTTTCTATATTCTACATCAGAACTTTATGGTTGATAATGCACATAAAGATTTTTTTAAGAATATGGTAGGAAGGTTTTACGATTTACCTGAATGGGCATGGGATTACTATCAGGGATTAGATTATAGAAGCAGTAATGATTATACTACAATGTTGGGATTAGTTTTAATGGAGAATAAACACTATTATAAAAAATACAGAAAGCCTAACTTGGCTCTTACAGAATTCACATTTGCCAGAAAGAAAAATAGTGAAAAAAAAGTTGATCTGACATGTTTTAACAAACTAGCACTAGAAGAATACTGGGGTGGAAAATATGATAAAATTCACTGTGCATATTATGTCCCATACAACAAAATAGAAATTACGGATAGAGATATTTCTAATGAAAGAAGTTGGGAAGCGATATCGTTTGATAAAAACTTTGAGTTTGGCAGATTTAATCCAAATAGCTATAAAACAAAAAGAAAAGAAGAAGAGCTTGAAGAAAACTTTTGGTTTATCGCTTCGGATAATTGGATAAAAGAGATTGATAACGAAGCTGTAGATTTTTGCGAAGCAATGAAAGCTTATTCTGTCTATGCGTCATTAGGTCTTGACAATTTTGAAAAAATAACTGTCATCTTTAAAGAACTGGCAAAGGAACTAGGTATTGCAGATTGGGATGATTCTTGGATTCCAAACTTTGAAGAAGATGAAACGAAACTTATACGCTCTCTTTCCCAAACATTCTCATGGTCAAAAGAATATATTTATGAAAATGAAGATATCTTAGACCTTGATGTTTTGGGATTAAACATGACAGTCCCTTGGGATATGGAGTTGGTAAAATTTTTTATTGAAAGAGGATACGGAGGAAGGATGTCTGAAAACAAGGCAGTATTTTATAAAGTGTTTGAGCCAATTCTTACAGATGAGATAATTCGGAAGCTCTTCAATTGCGAATATGAACGATATGAATAAAATCGCTAGTCAGGGCTTTCCTGTCAGAAGAAATGCCAGCCCATTTAAGGAGTCATATTCTGCTTATGATCACATGCGGTTTCTTGATATGGAGCTTCATGCTCAAAATGAGCAATTTTCCAGAATAATAAATCGAAAAGCAACCGATTTACTCGAAGATGGATTGTTGATTCCTGCCAAGTTTCTCAAAGTAGAAAATGGTCATCTTATTGTAAAAATATCCAAAGCACGTGCTATCCCTCGGAAAGGAGAATACCTCACTGCTGTTCTTTTAGAAGGAGATATGCCGGATCATCGTAATTGGGACGAAAGTTCATGGAGAGATTTGCGGATTAACCATCAAATAGCTATATCTGAAGCTATTTGTGTATGGCAGACTCCTGCAAATGACCCAAAATTCAATTTGGTTGGGTTTAGAGGCGTATCAATTGAGTTTGCAGGCCGTTTGGTTGCAGAGTGTGTTTTGATAATGGGGCCTAAAGAACCACCGCGTGAATATTTAATGAATCTTCGTCAAATTGCAGAATCAAAACCTGAACATTCAAAATTTCTGGATTTTGATTATCTGAATTTAGGGTGGGAACCAACTGTTATGGATCCAAAGCGGAATTTTTCCGATTATGTGCTTTCACAACTTGCATTATCACCTTATTTAATTGTTCAGGGTCCTCCTGGAACAGGAAAGACATATAAACTGGCTGAGCTTTTGGCTGAGCTCCTGGCTGAAGGCAAAAAAGTTCTTGTTACCGCATTGACAAACAGGGCATTGATTGAATTGGCAAAGAAAGAACCTTTGCAAAGATCGCTTGAGCTCGGATTAGTAACTAAAACAAATTTAAGCATTGATGAGTTAAATGAAGTGCCCTCACTTCAGAATCCGAGGGTTGAGAATGAAAAAGGAGAACTCACCCTATCAACATTTTATGTTTGCAGTAAGGACGCGGCAATGGCATATAGTCCTTATTATGATTTTGTTATCATGGATGAAGCAAGTCAGGCTTTGCTCAGCATGTTCGAAGCAACAATCCGCTTAGGTAAAAAAGTGCTGTGGATTGGCGATCAGAACCAGCTTCCGCCTATTGTGTTGGCAGATGAAAAAGAAATCAACCATAACAAATGCATCCCTTTAATACAAGGCATGAAAACAGTTTGTGATTCGTTTGGGTTTCCTTCTTTCATGTTAAATCACACTTTCAGACTTTCTAATCGTGGTGCGAAGTTTACTTCTCTTTTTTATAAGAATGCTCTCGTTTCATCCAGACACCTTCCTGAAAATTACTTCTATCCTAACCTCTCTGGAGATTTGCAGTTTCTCTTTCATCCGGAAGGTGGTCCTTTTTGGTTGAGCACTACTATGACTGTTGGCGAAAAATGCCCTGTTGATTCAGTTCAGTTAGTCGCGCAAATAGTAAAAGCGTTGCATTTTTCTGACAGGAATTTACACATTGCAGTATTATCAAAGCTTAAAAAAACTGTCACTCAGCTGCAAATTAGTATCAACTCATTAATTGACGAAAATGAAAAAGTGATAATTGACACGGTTGAAAGGGTTCAGGGTATGACTTGTGATATTTGCTTTTTCTTTATCCCAAACACTAGCTTATCAATGAGCCTAAATCAATCCTTTTTTAATGTTGCTACCAGCAGAGCATCCAGGCATACAATCATTATTGCAGATTGTTCAATTCTTGGCAATCCTGTTTGTAAAGGTGGAACTCGACAATATTTAGAAAATTTGAATAGTGAAAAAAAAATGCCGGAATTAAAGCAATTAAAGAGTCTCTGGGAGTAACTTTTGCGATTTAAATTTTATACCAAAAGAATCGCTTCATTAATGAGAATATTTTCACTTTATTTAAGATGCCAAACTATGATTCCCTTGTTGGAGCGCGTCTTATTTTCTGACGCGTTCCAGGACCAAATTTATTTCTATTAACAAATTATTCGGGCGTTCCACTCGTTCCTCGGGTCAGGCTTTCCGCTGCAATCTTTTTGCCATGCACACTAAAAACCTAACGCAACAAAAGGACTTTCGCTTCAATCCCTAACGTGGTTCTACAAGCAAAATAAGTTTAGCAAGCATGATACCTTATCTCAAATTTCACAAATTTATCGATGACTATAAAACTTCAATTATGTTTTAACGATCACGCATACCCCGCATTTGCTATGCGTTTGTTGTGTGGTATGGTTTTGTCAAATTAAATTTCATAAATCTTACTTACAAATTTATATGCTTGTTTTTCGCCTGTATTAGGATTAACCCATTCATCAATTTCTTTTGGGATTGAAGTTACGATATACGCATTATCAAAAGTAACTTCACCTTCTTTTATTCTGTCATAAAAATCTTGGTCTGTCATAGAAATCCACTTAATCCTGTATCTTGCACCTGACCAATCAAAATCAATTTTTGCCTTGTCATTATCATTTGTATAAATTCTTACATTAGACACTTTCATTATTGATTCTGACGGCACACTAACAGCAGCAAATTCCTGTTCATTTAAGTATGCTTTATAATTTCCCCAAAAACCCTTATAAGCGTACTGTTGATATGCCCAATCTAAAGCTTCATGGGTTCTACTTCCATTTTTCTTACAGGTATTATTATCAATGACCCAATTTTCTTGCTGTTTACCTTGCGGCATTGGCCTTCCATCAAAGTCAATAATATCAAGAGGTTTTGCAAAGTCAATTTCATGTCCTTGAACCGCACCTGCATGACCGTCATCCCTAACTATTCGAATCCATTTGCTTGGGTCATCTAAATCAAGTCCTCCGGGACATAAACCGCCCGTTTTACAACTGACTGCTAATAACAATAATCTCTTTTTCATTTTAAATTTCCTCCAAACTTAATATCCTTACTAAATTTATAAAGTAACATATCACTAACTAATCTTCTGTGGCATTTTTCTGTTGTATGTTCTGAGCAAAGTAGGACAACATTTTGATATTTTTTAAACTGCTCTACAAAATTTCCAATTTTTGACTTTTTTTCTAAATATTGATTAAACTCCTTTTCAAATAATTTATAATCTTTACTCATAGCAGAACCTTTGGTTCTTACTTCTTTTAACAATTCATTTTGAGGTGCTAAGTCAACTCTGTGCACATATTTGCAGCCGTCAACTAATTTGTCCAAAAAATAAGGCAAATCCTTTTCAAAGGCAAAGCGTGACAGCTGCCCATTCGGATTTAATCTAATGTCAATAAGACAATCAATTTTATTATCTTTCAAAATCCCAAAAAAATCTTTAGCTGTTTTCTGGGTAAAACCAATGTTAAATAAATTAATCATAATTTTCAAAATTATTATTGTTAGTATTTGTTTCTTTTTTCCATCCGTGCATTAAGTTCCAGTATCTGTCACAGAAGTCATTTACTTTTTCTTGTTCTGTCTTTCCAAAATAATTATCAATTTTTGCTGGTTCAAAAAAGTTAGAATTTAAAACATCTAATTTTTTAATTTCGGATTTATTTAATACTATTTCCGATAACTGCTTGTCTAGATTTCCATTAGAGACAGTATCAATTTTACCATTTTGATTTTGAATAATATGTTCTACGTCTATCCAATCTCCAAACTTTTGCTCAATCTTTTTACTTACAAAAAAATATCTATGACAGTCAATTGGTCTTTTCTCACTACACATAAGGGCAAGTGTGTAATTATTATCGTATGCTGTTTCTATTCTTTTTATTCCATCTGAAAAATATTCATCTTTTCTAAATTTTTGAAAATCAACTATTTCATCATCAGCATAAAGTTCAGTACTTTCCGGTCTATTGCTTTTTGTAATGGGAAATATGTCTTCAAAAAATATATCAGAAGCTTTGGAAAAAACATCTTGCACATAACTTGCTTTTGCCCCAAGTTCTGGTATATGAATATATGAAATAGAAAAATGCTTACATGCCGCTTTTAAATAATCGGCATTGCATTGTGGATACTGTTTTGAATATGGCACAGAGCGAACATCAACCAAATGAGATATATTGAACTCTTGTAAAGTTTTGAACATTTTTTCAATGTCAAAGCCTGTTCCATTTTGAAATAACGTATAGCCCAGTGTGTATAATTTTTGTTTATCCATTTTATATCATCTTTAAATTTGTGCTTTTGTCAATATTGTCTGCAATTTCTTTTGCAAAAATTATTTCAATTGTATCTTTTTTGCCGTTATCCTTGAAAACATCTGAATATTTAGCCAACAGTTCACTAACTTTTTGGTTGTATTCTGAATGCTGAAAATTAATGAATATCTTATTTGAATTAGCAATTTTTTTTATGTATAACAAAATGAACTCTTCAAGTCCTATTTCAAAATACCTGCAACTTATTGCCCAGTTGTGGACGAGAAAAGTGTAGTATGAAAGGGTGTAGGTAATTGCTGAGCAGATTCCTAAATTTTCACCATTTTCTCTACATATTTCAAAATACAACGATTTTGCATCACCGTCAAACTTATCATCATTTCGTGAGAATTTGAATTGGTTTGATTTAGAGTATAATTTAATGGATTCAGTATGTTTGTCGTCGTTAATTACTTTGACAGATAGTGTAGGCAAAGAGTTTTGAGTACGTTCAGTTTGTATTATTCTATATTGTTTTCTTCTATTCTGCGAATTTAACGATAGCTCAACTCTTTCAAATATACATCCGGCAATTAATTGAGTAACTAATTCATTATGATTTGCCCATTCAGGTACAAATACTTCCGGCAATTTTTGTTTTACTTCATCTCTAACTATTTGATTATCGTCAATAAATACGATTGATTTTGGCAAAATGGAGAGTTGTTCCGCTATTTTTCTAATATTTTCGCTTTTATCGTTATTATTAGCAATAATGCAATCAATCTGATTTTTTAAAGGAAAAATAATATCATCCAATTCTTCGATTGTTGATTCAACCATTTTAGAATCATTTCTTGAACATATTGTAATATATACGCCCAACTCATTCGCCAGCGTTTTAACAAATTTCATAAATGCAATAAACGGTGCCCCTTGTTCAGAGTACATATTTTCTCTTATCTTATCTATTCCGACTTCGGAAAGGGTTCCCTTCCATAATGTATCATCTAAATCAAGCACAATCGCTTTATATAATATTTTTAATTTGCTAATTATTTGTGCAACAATCTTCATAACGATTATTCCAACGGCAGGGATGTCTGTTTTACTTGAAAGTTCAATAATAGTAGGTAGATTTTGAATTTGATATGTAAAGTTGCAGGACGTATCCTTCGTGATATTTTTGCAGGTAATGTCTATGTGATTGACACTTTCATCAGTGCCTTCAAATTCTATGATAAAATTGTTTTCTTTGAGTTTCTCAAACAAATACGTTAAAACCTTATCATCTTTATGTATAAACCTCTTTAGCCCTGAAATAACAATTAAGAATTCGTCATTATTATAATTGCGAAATTTTTTGACAAAGTTATTTATGTATACGTATAGTAAAGTTATTCCATCCATAATACCTTATTTTAGTCAATCTTTTGATATTTCAGAAATTATATTTTGCGTAAAATGAATAAAAATGCCTTCAGAGATTTTTTTAAATTCAAATTTCAAATGCGAAAATTCTTCCTCTTCAAAGCCTATTAGAAGAATAGGATAGGAAGTAAAATTAGCAAAGAAATCTTGATCTAAATCTATTTTTTTAGATGTAGATTTCATAAGAATCAGAGACTTTTTATTTATTTCATTTTTAAAAATTATTTTATCATTATCTTCACTGTACCACAATTCCATAAACCTAATTTGACGTTTTACATCATCATCAATTAAGTAATTCGACTTTGTAAAAAAATGAATATCATCTCTTATTTCTCTCCAGTGTGGGGAACATATATTATTTCTAAAAGATAATTGATAAAACCGAAAAAGGTCGATTGTTGGTGACCAATCAGGGCTTTCAAAAATATAGTTAAAAACACCGACTGGCTTAAGATTTGATAGTATTTTTATTGATTCAATTCTTTTTTCGTGTATAAAACAAGAGCAATATAATACTCTAAATTCCTCTAAGAATTTATCATAATTTACTGGCTTTTTTTTATCATATAATCCTTCATGTTTAAAGTCATGTAATGCTTTTGCAAATAAAGGAATATATATTGGTTCATTTTCAGAAAATTCAACAACTGAAGTTAATGTGTCATATAGAAATAAGCTAATCGCATTATTATTAAGTAGTTTATTAAAATCATAATTTATCATTTTTTATAAATGTGTTATTTGGTAATTAATTGAATTCAAATGTTCCGCTTCGTTCATTTGCAACTATACTTTGGTGTTAAGAACTTGACAATACACATAATTCCACTTTCTTTTGCGTTACTTTATTGCTAATTGATAAATTTAATGTCCCTTTTTAATTTGTCTGTTTCTTGTAGTCTGTCTTTAAGCAATTGGCTATAAGTTTTACCAGAGCACACAACAAGTTATAAGCATCAAATGTAGGCTACTTTTATTCAAATATATCTATTTAAAATATATTGTTAAAAAAATCAATTCTCTATAAAGTCAGGCTTCCTAGTAAAGCAAACAACACAGTTGATATCTATGTAACCATTCCTTCACTCACAAATGGATATTTTTGAGTTGGTTTTGAGTATCTTTCTCTCTTCGGTTTTCTTGCTTGACAATTCATTCACTCATATCTTTCCGCCAACGCCCAGGCAGTGCCTGATGGCTGCCAGGTCGCAAATTTTTGTCACGGTATTTACAGAAAAAGCAAATATCCCTTGTCATACAACTGAAAAAGCATCCATATTCTCTGGCTTTTTTCTTTCCTGAAATATCATTTTTCATCTTGATTTGTTAATATAGTATAATGTAAATCAGTGTCTTAAAATCAAAAAACCTATAAAGTCATGAAAAAAAAAAAAGAAAGTTAAGCCTGAAGTCTACAAACCAAAAATCCCGGATATTCTTAGGAGTCTGTCCGCTGAACCGCAATGGATAATACTACTTCAAGGAAGAAATAAGCCTTATGATAGTATTTTATCGGATCTACATTACCTTTTTCAAAAAATGAATACCGATGAAAAGTATGATTTCAGTGTTTCAGGAATATCTAAAGCTTTAAATATATCTACTACTGATTTGACAAAATGGTCACGTCAGCTTTATGATGATATTTTTGAACTTAATTCTGCTGAACCTGAATTATTTAAAACTGAGGGAAAAAAGTTTGATTTAAATTTTGAAGCCTTTACAGAGTACGCCAATTTAACCTTGTGGCTAAATTTTACACCAAGGAAGGATGAAATATTTAAATTTGATTTTTTAAATGCAAGGTTAAGGTTCTCAATGTTTTATGTGGAAGAAGTAGACCATGAATTTTGGGATGGTAAAAATAGCATTACGGTATTTCTTGGCACACATAAACCTAATACTTATCGCAGTCTTTTACATGATAAAGCTTTGTTCTACCATTTGATTGGCATTATTGAATCATTCCCATCTCAATCAGCTCTTGACGAACGTTTAATCCGTTTCTACCCGCACTAAGATACGGCCTAAGACACGGCCTAAGATCGGCCTAAGTTACGGCCTAGTTCTATATGCCTTTATACAGCTAGAGTTACAGCTAGAGTTACAGATAGAGTTACAGCAAGAGTTACAGCAAGAGAAGTAGCAAGAGAAGTAGCAAGAGAAGTAGCAAGAGTTGCTTAATATTATATTGTAACATATTTATGCTATATATGTTACAAAAATAGACTATTTGTGTCGCATATATATACTATTTTTGCGACAATATTAACTTTTAAATACCCTGCAAAGTATTGTTGATGAAATTATTATAAAATTATAAAAGCGGGTAAGGGTTCGCTTTTGTATTGATTCTGTTTTTACCTGTTATATTGTAACTAATTTAGCATATATTTGTGACAAATATAGAATGATAAAAATGAAAAGTGTAGAGACAAAAATAGTAGAAGCTATCAGGTCAAAACCAAGAGGCGTTTTGATATTCCCGGAAGATTTTCAGGAAATGGGAACTCCTGAAGCTATTCGTGTAGCTCTTCATCGTTTAGAAAAGGACAACATTATTACGAGAGTTGCACAGGGTATTTATGTACGCCCTAAAACAAGCAGTTACATCGGCCAGGTACTTCCTACTGCCGAAGAAATAGCAGCAGCTATTGCCAAAAGAGATAGGATTCGAACAGTACCTACAGGTACCTATGCTCTTAATGCATTAGGCTTGAGTACTCAAGTACCAATGCGAATAGTGTTGCTCACGGATGGCTCTCCCCGTGTAATAAAAGTAGGCAAACAAACCATCAAATTCAAGAAAACAACCCCTAAATCTCTTTTGGCAAAAGGGGATATAAGTCGTTTGGTAATTCAGGCACTAAAAGAAATTGGTTTAAACAAGCAAACTGAAGAAGAAGAAAAAACGATTATTGAATTACTCAAGAAAGAAAACCATCAGGACTTGCTCCATGATATTCCTTTAGCTCCTGTTTGGATTCAAAAAATAATGAAAAAAGCGCTGTAGATGGCAATAGTAACTTTCAATAACATTCCTGCTAACGAAGAAAAATGATTATGCTGTAAAACTATAATTCGGCAGCAAAGCCTGTTTGCTGCCGTAAATTTGAAAAAAAAAAAATTCTTGAATTATTTAAGTAATGTTCATTTAAAATGTCTGTTCATTTTCAATGAACATTATGTTTTAATAAACAGATTGAGTTACAAACATGTTCATAATTTACTTATTTCATTGAATATCAATATATTATATGACCAAATTCGCTAGAATATAGTCCAATATAAATTGCTTTTTGTTTAAGGATAAGGGGTAATAATTACCCCTTATGTAGAAGCGAAAAGCAGTTGAATAATATGCAACCACAGGATCAGTATTACGTACGTCATCTTTAACGGTCACATGTTTATTTACATGATTGGTTACATGATCGGTTACATGATCGGTTACTTGGTCGGTTACTTGATCGGTTGCTTGATCGGTTGCTTTGACGGTACTTGTCCAGTACTTGTCCAGTACTTGTCCAGTTACTTGTATTCGGACTATAAAATATATTTTACGAATTATTTTGTATATATAACTTCTCCTGTCAACCATTTTAATATCTGAGTAAACCCATTTTCTTTTCTCCTCTATGTAAACGGGATAAAATTTGTTAAAAATTTATACGAAGGGTGATTAATTATCTAAATTGCACTTCATTTTTAAAGAACATATTCTATGATAATAGACTCTCAAACAAACGTCGTTTACTATTCAAATCAATCCATTTATGGTTTGAAAGAAGAAGTTGTCGCATTGAAAACTATTCTTGATTATAACAATATCCAATGTCTCAAAATACTAGGTACAAGAGACTATTTCTGCCGGGATTATATGCCTGTTCAAATAGATGAAGATACTTTTATACAGTTCAGGTTTAAACCCGACTACTTACTTAATGACCCTAAACTGAAACAATATGTTTCAAATGTTAATCTCATTTATCAGAAAAATGAGTTTTTGAAAAACCTAAACATTATCCCTTCCACCATAATTCTAGATGGAGGTAATCTAATAAAGTGGAACGATAAAGTGATAATCACCGACAAAGTATTTATTGATAATCAAGAGATACCAGCAGAAAGTCTTATTAAACAACTTAGTGAATTATTGAAATGTCAGGTTATCATCATTCCCAGATATCCTGGTGAGGAAACAGGTCACGTTGATGGATTAATGCGGTTTGTAGATGGCAACACAGTTTTGTCTATTAACCTTGCAAATGAACCTAATGATTGGATTTATTGGTTAAATAAAGCACTAGACCAGGCAAACATCAAATTACTTTCCTTACCTCAGGTACCTTTGGAAGAGGAAGAATTAGCATGGGGCTATATTAATTATCTACATGTTGGGAAATTGATAATTATGCCAACATTTGGTTATAATAGTGGCCCAATCATGGAGGAATTCTTTAAAAAAGTATTTCCTGATTACAACATAAAAACTTTAGATGCTAGGAAAATAATTAAGGAAGGAGGCGTGTTAAACTGTTTTACATGGAATATCTTCATACATGCATAACTCTTTCGTATAAATTTCGTTTTGCTAATAATTTAACAAATCAGCTCTTCATAATTAGCAATTCAGTAAGAACTGGAAATAATAGGATAAAATGAGGCGTTTTTAGAGTACTCTAAAGGGGCCAGTAAGGGGCCATCCCGGTACTGATAGATAGCATAATTCTCATGGCATTTTAAAGCTATATTATGTAAAACTTTATATATTAGCAGTATACAGGTTTTGCCAAAAGAATCACAAAGGGGCCTTAATAGAGCCAGAAGGTAACTCAGAAATTTCTTGATCTGTCACTCCAACCCTCGCAGGCAGTGCCGGATGGCTGCCAGGTCGCAAATTTTTGTCACGGTATTTGCA
>JAFLKN010000071.1 GCA_019163175.1 Prolixibacteraceae bacterium
CTTCAGGTATTTTTCTTTGATTCCCGGTTCCAAGGCAGTCAGGACATTTCATCATTTTACCGTGAGATTTTTGGAATAATGCCGGATTGTCTTCCCGGTCAGGATCTTCAAGCATTCGTTTAAATTGAAGTGCACGGTCGCGCATTTCTATTGATCCAACCTGATGGTCGAGCATGGCGCCAAAAGCTTCGCGCACCAGAAATAACGTTTCACGGTCCATCCGGAGCGACTGTTCGTTGTGGTCTGTTTTAGTGAGTTTCATTGATATATTATTTTGATTTGGTTTTATGAATTCTCGCAAACTCTTTAAAAAGACGGTTTGATTCCTTTTCAATTTTTGATATCAATGCTGCTGGAGTTTCAGCATATACATATTCAATTCTACAGTGGCCAGGGTGGTGTTGATATCCAGAAATTTCACCATTCGAATCAAACTTAAAATTGTCACAGATTGGAATATGAATTTCTGCTAAAAATCCAAATAGTTCAAAATCACATACTGCTTCGAAAATATCTTCCTTATACTCTTCAAAATATTGTGACTTAAATATTTCTGGAAATAGTTTATTCCATACTCTATCGTCAAAATATTCAACCATTTCTATTAATTCGCTTGTATTTTCAAGTACTGAAGCGATCCATATTAGTTTGTTAATATGAGCTCCTCGTGTATCTTCAAATCTTTTAACTGCATTTTTATTCGTCATTTTATTGGTTTTGGAGGTTAATAAATTCGTTCATTAATTTTTCGAATCCCGGATAGCTTTCGTTTGGAATAAGGGTCTTGATCCTGTCGTGGTTTCGTTCAAAAAATCCCCTCATTTTCTCGTCGCTATCATACTTGTAATAATCCAGGTACTTCTTTAAATGTTCCCTGGCTTGCCTAACTGCTGCCTGATCGACACGTGTATAACCTTTCTTTTCGATCTTGTTTTGAATGCTGATCAACTTCAGGATATATCGTTTGGCATCGGCGGCATACATGGCTCAGGGGTTTATAATTATTCCAATCATTTCATCACGTAGCCTGATGACAGTAAGTTCTTCGTTAACCGGAATCATGGCCAGATTCATTGCAAGAGCAAACTCTTCGTGTTCCAAACAAATGCGGTCAATTTCGCGGGCAATAGCCGGAAGATCTCCGCCATACACAATGCTGCTGTTGTGTTCACCAATTTTGATCTGTAGTGTAGTCATGATCTTGATTTTCTGAGTTCTGTGTCAATACGGTTAAACATTTTGTCGCACAAAGCGCGTTCTGGCTTGAATACTTCAGCATCTATAAGCTTATTGTGCTTCAGTTGAACCAATCCACACTGGAGTAATTCCATTTCCTGATCAGTTAAATCATGAAGCGCGAAGGTGGCCGATGCACCTGGCACAATTGGTTTTGATGTAATTTCTGCATACATAGTTTTAGGTATTTGTTTGTTTTTGGTGAAATCGGGGCACCGTTAAGGATTATACCCCGATTTTGCTATATCCACCGTGTGCCTGACTCTGGATTCGAACCAGCGATCACTTATTTAATAAGTAGATCTACCCTATGTACTCAGGCTCCTGTCGGTCTTTCCCGTCTGCCAGCATTATAAAGCGTGGAGTTAACCACCTGCTTTTCAATTTCAATTTGGTTATTTTTTCATTTCGGGCTCCTTTCGTTCAGTTGGTTTGGTATATCAATCAAGTTCAAATTCCTAATTGAGTTGCCATCGCAATAAGCGCAACCGTGTTTGTTACCTCAAATTTTTCGTGTAGTTTGCTTACCCGCGATTTAATTGCCGGAAGCGACATATAGAGTGATTCGGCAGTTTGCTCCATGCTTTTGCCCTGCATCAGCGACCGGATTGTTTCAATCTCGAATGATCGTAAACCCGAAGCACGGCCACACAATAGGCCACGGTGTGGGCAGTTGCTTTCGGAGCACATGTTATTGAAGGCATCAGGAGTGAAGCTGTCACCAACGATATCCGAAACATGGTCTAGTCCTCCAACCACGCATCGATACCAACGATCGAACGATTCTGAAGCCTTTTTAACTCCAATTTTAGATAAGTAAGCCAGGCTTTGCTTGTCGTTTAAAAAAGCCTTCCAGATAGGTTGCTGAATTGAAGAGTCACATTCGTCGAATCGGCGAACATCTGCATGGGCAATTACCCATTTTTCATTTTCGTACCAAAACGGTTCCATTCCGTTACCGAATATTCCGGCTGGTATTGGTGATTTGTCTTTTTTTAGTAAATTTGTCTCCATAAATATTTGATTTATAAACCCGCACGATTTGTCGAAGATGAATGCGGGTTTTGTTTTTTTACTGTGGCTGTAAATCTTTTTCAAGCCTTTCACTTATTGCCAGTTTGATATATTGTGAATCACTCATATTCATTTTGCTGGCATTTTCATTCACATCAAGCTTCATTTGAGCCGGAACCTTAATACTAATCCTTGCTTCATTTCGCTGAATTAGAAGATTCATCCTTTTTACTGTTGTGGCGGTCATACTTTATTAATACATTAGTAGGACAATGTTAGATATTATCTAATTAATAAGCAAGAAAATATCTAACTAAAATTAGATATTTTCTAAGTATGAGCGTAAAATTAAGATTATCAGCGTTTTTAGAATTAAATAAAATTTCACAAAAGGAAATAAGTGAGCTTCTTGGGATAAAGCCTGGTACAATAAGTGGAATAATTAGCGGCAAGTCTAAAATTACGACCGATCAATTAGCAATACTAGCGGCTCATTTTAATAATTTAGATTTAAGATGGCTTTTAACAGGAGAAGAATCCATTCCCATCAAATCTGAAGATGGAAACATTAGTTATTACAAAAACAACATATTAAATGTAGCCAATGAGCCATGCGCTAACTGTGCTATTCTTCAGAAAAAAATTGATAATCTGAACGACAAATACATTTATCTGCTCGAAAATGGAGTTCCCAAAAAAGAGATCCCATCTACGAGTAGTAAAAAAATCGGGTAGTTTGCAAAAGTACCAATTTGAGTTGCCGCTAGTATGGTGGGCTGGAGATGAAATTAATGTTATAGAAATTGTTGAATAAAAATTATATACTATGATTGACAAAGAAAGTTTTCAATGGATTTCTCCAAACGGTACTGAAACAGAACCGAAAAGTGTCGAACTTAAATATTTCTATTCTCCATCATTCAAATTTTGGGTGAAAGAAACAGACACAGATGTTAAACCGAAACCATTAATGGCCATACTTTGCTATGAAATAACATCGCAAACAGGCCAAGTTGCGCACATGACATTTGCTGAATGTTTAGGAGAAAGCAATATGATTGATGTATACTGGATTCAAGGAACCAATTCAGAATGTACGGCTAGACATATGGATAGCGGGGAATTAACAAGGGATTCAGAATAACGTAGAGTATTTAGAACTGCGCCAACATTGCGCCAGTTCCGCGCCAAAAGTGGCCTAAAAACGCCCGTTACAAAAGACTTAAATAATTGATTATGAGTATATCAAAAAATAATGCGAAGGTCTGGCCCCCGCTACTAGGAGCTCTGGTGAAAACCAGAGCTTTTTTTGTGCTTTTAAGTTTTCTGAAAAAAAATAAAAAGCTGTTTTAGTCTTACCCAAAACAGCCTTTCATATTAAATTGAAGCTTTTTACTCTACCTTATATTTCCTACCGAATTCTTTGCCGTATCATGTTTTGTTCGGGCTGCAACTACTTTGTATGTTCCTCTTTCTACGAGAAGACCAAAGTAAACTTGAACTTTCGCTGCATCTTTAGATACTCCGTCTAAGATCAAAGCCAATTCATATTCTCCATCAGATAAATTCGAAGGCATTTTAAATTCATTTCCGGCATCGCGAACTTGCCATATTACCTTTCCGTTGCTGTAACCCGATACAGCTGCCGAAATAACAGCACCTCCAGGCAATGCACCTCCCAATAAAGAAGCACCCTGCGCTATAGCACCTCCGGCGGAATGCAAGCCAGCATTTACTTTGGCCACTTCAGATGATGGCATTTCAGAAACTTTGCTTTTGGCTGCATCTATCAGAAAACCTTGCTTGTTTGGAAAAATTACAAATGAACCCCCGGCGGCATGAAGTCCGGCATTTACTTTTTCGCCAAAAGTAGCGCCCTGTGTTTGTTTCGAGACAGTTACATTCATCGAAATCCGGTTAGGCATTCCTCCGTTAATGTTATTCACTGACTTCTCGGTCTGCCCAAACGACAGAACAACCGAACTAACTAATAAAACGAGCGTAATTGAAGCTTTTTTCATGATTTGTAGTTTTTATGGGTGAAACTATTGAACGGTTTTTGCATACGAAGCGGCGGCGGCTCCGCCACCTGTACCACTCAAACTGGAAACGGATGATATGGCATAATTTGTTCCCTGTTTTTCTAAGAAGAAATTGCCTCCAGCCTTTACGATCTTTCCTTTGGTTTTGCCTCTTAAATTATTTGAAGGTGTAACCTCGGTAGTTGTTGTCATTTCTTCGTTATCTGGTTCATACGAAATCTGAACCAGATAACTTCCGTCAGTCCAGTCAGCAGGTAATTCGTAGAAACGAATGTCTTTTTTGTCGATTCCCCGCATTTGTCCACCTGGATTTTTCCCGCCTTTTACAATAATTCCGCCAATAGGCGTACCTGCCATACGATTTTTAGATACCATTCCAGCCTCAACTTGTACAAAGCTTCCATTGGCTGGTTTAGTTTTGTAAGCAATCCCATTCGGAAAAATAACAGCTATTCCATCTTCCGTAGAAACAATTTCTATTTTGTTTCCTTTTATCGATCCATCCCAACCCTTTCGCTCGCCAAAAGTAGCGCCCTGTGTTTGCTTCGAAATTCCATTTTCTTTGATACCTTTTTGATTCGTCGTTTCCACCTGTCCAAAGACAGATGAGAATGAACCTGTCAACAATAGAATGAGTAGAATTTTAGTTGTTTTCATGTAATTTTTATAAAGCTAGATTTACCTGCATCCTTCCCGCCGATCTGGTTTTTTGCGTTCATTACGATCAACAACAAATCTCGATTTGTTTAAGTTCCGGAATCGCATAAAAAAAGCTGTTTCAGAATAAGTTGAAACAGCTTTTAACCAAGATAATTTATAAACTACTTCTTATAAAAAGGAAGAATCAAATAGGTGTAAATCATACATCCGACACAGATGGCAAATAGAAATTCCAGACTTGCGAAAAAGATAAGCATACCGGAAATCACTATGGACGCAAGTTTCAAATCAAAAATGAATAATCCGGAAATTACAGCTGTCATTAAAAATCCTAAACGAGCAGCAAAAATTTTTGGAGCTTTGTCAATAAGCTTAACCGGCAAACTTAGTGTATTACTTAAATAATGACTTGCAAAGTTTAGCGGGCTAAATTTTATTTCGGTAAAAGCACGAATAAAGAAGTCCGCCATCAGAAAAACGAGTAGAACAGCCGAATTCATTAAAAAAGCCAACAGAATGATTCCGATAGCAAACATGGCATTAAATCGAGTAACTTGTTCATTCACTCGTTGATCTGAAATTGGGCAAACTAAGTTCTTCATAACAATCAAATTTTAATTACTGTGTAAACATTTATTTCAGGATTTAGATTAATAAATCTCAAAATAAAAGACAAAAATGTATTTTATTTTGAATGATGTGTAACTATTCCCAAAAGAATTGCCTATTCTTAAAAAATAATTAAGACTGCTATATCCATTAATTCTGAAAAATGGCCGGGATACTTTTATTACAGGGAGAAAATTCAAATCATATTTCTAACTTTATCGCTCCTAAATATTCAGAAATAAGATGTTTCAAGCTGAAATTTATATTCAAAGAAGAAAAATACTTTGCGAAAAAATTGGTTCGGGCTTAATCCTTTTTTGGGGTAACGACGAAAGTCCGATGAATTATCCCGACAACACCTATCACTTCAGGCAACACAGTTCTTTTCTTTATTATTTCGGGATTGATTTTCCTTCGATTGCTGCAGTGATAGATGTTGATAATCAGCGTGTAATAATTTTTGGCGACGATTATACAATCGATGATATTGTTTGGATGGGGCCGCAGCCAACCATTGCACAGCGTGCAATGGTAAGTGGTGTGGAAGAAACTCTGCCAATCGTAAAATTATATACCATCCTGAAAGAGGCACAGGCATCGCGTAAATACATCCATTTTTTGCCTCCTTATCGCCCTGAAAATAAGATTAAGCTGCTTCGTTTTCTAAACATCAGGCCCGACCAGGTTAACCTTAATGCATCGTCAGATTTAGTAAAGGCGGTAATCAGTCAGCGTGAAATTAAATCAGCTGAAGAAATTGAAGAAATCGAAAAGGCAGTTGATCTGTCAGTTGATATGCATGTTGCAGCCATGAAAATTGCCTGTGCAGGAATGACTGAAGCTCAGGTAGCAGCCAAGGTTTACGAAGTAGCACTGGCACAAAACTGCAACATCTCATTTCCGATTATTGCCACCATTAACGGGCAAACTCTTCACAACCATTCGCATTTAAATACACTTAAAGAAGGCGATTTATTTTTGCTCGATGCCGGGGCCGAAACACAAAGACATTATGCCGGTGATCTTTCGAGCACGTTTCCGGTTAGTAAACAGTTTAGTTCTGTTCAAAAAGAAATTTATCGTGCAAGCCTGAAAGCCCACGAAGCTGCCATTGCAACAATAGCGCCAGGAGTCAGGTTTAAAGAAGTGCATTTGGCTGCATGTCGCTCTATCGCTTTATCTATGAAGGAACTGGGATTAATGAAGGGTGACGTTGACGAGGCTGTTGCTGAAGGTGCGCATGCCTTATTTTTCCCTTGTGGAACGGGCCATATGATGGGGCTGGATGTGCATGACATGGAAGATTTGGGCGAAGTTTGGGTTGGATACGACGGAGAAGCCAAAAGCACACAGTTTGGAATGAAATCGCTGAGATTAGCGAAAGAACTTCGTCCCGGGCATGTTTTTACAATCGAACCTGGGATCTATTTTATTCCGGAACTGATAGATTTGTGGAAATCGGAAGGAAAACTAAATAACTTTTTCAACTGGAGTGAAATTGAAAAATTCAGATATTTTGGAGGGATTCGGAATGAAGAAGACTTTCTTGTAACAGAAAAAGGCTTCAGGCTTTTAGGCAAACCGAAGCCTAAATCGATTGAAGAAGTTGAGCATTTTCGCAGTTCTTGAAGTATTGGCAGATTATTTTTCGAATCAAATTAAAGTATTTGCCATTGTTTGTTAAAAGTTGTTAATTTTAGGGATTCCTAATTATACCTAACTAGAGATATGCCTGACGGATCTTTTGAAAGAAGAACATTTCTGAAATTGATGGGTACCGGTTTGGGGGCGAGTTGTGTTCCTCTTTCTGGTTTTTCTCAGCTATTTCAACTTCCAACCGCTGTAAGTCATATCGATTTTGCACTTGGTAAACCTGAATGGATTTTACATGACGACGGTACTTTTGATATTTATGCAGGAACTATTCGCCTGACTAACTGTCGCCCCTCAATTAATGGCCAAAGTATTTTTGTGCGCAACACTTTCATGGGCGATTCACCCAAAGGGAAGCGGATTATTTATGAAGTTGACGACGGATTTGTTATGCTCGATTTGCGAACGCATTCCAATACCATTTCGATTGGAGCAGAATTGAGTGGGATGAAAAATGCGCCAACATGGTTTAATCCATTGGGCGAAGGATACCTTACAGGCGCAAATCGCTTTTTTAAGCAAGGACTAGGTACCGGAGGCCAATCCGGAATTTTCGATATACGTAAATCGAGCACTAAAAAATCCACCAAATATCCTGAAGAAGAAGCATGGTCGTATGACAGTTTCATGATGACCGGATTAATTGCAGAGAATGGAGATACACTCTCAATCGGGGCGTATGAACAGGCTGATTTTATTCAGAGAAGTTCAATCTTTAACCGTCCGCGTCGAAAGGGACTTGGCGATAATCATTTTGGTGACGAAGCCGTGTTTTTTGAATCGGGATTTGCTACCGAAAACATTCCTTTAAAGGATGAATTTATAAAATTACCCGACCTGTTTATTTATACCGGCAATCAGCCTTATGGAACGATGCAGAATCTGGCATGGAGTATTTCTGAGCAAAATCAGGCGCGACGCGATACCGACACCAATTATTTCTGGACTTCAGCACAGGATTTTAGAACATCCTTCAGCTACAAATATTTACTTGACCAACTCAAAATTCTGGATGAAATTAAGCCCTCCATTCCATTGCAAACAGTACATGTTGGTTCAGGATACTGTATTCCGGGCGATTGGCTCGATACACTCGACAATTGGCCAAAATCGATGGAAGATGTTGCCAGAGAGATTTTCAGGCGTAGATACCGTGCCGGAATTTATGTGGCTCCATTCGTTGCCCACGAAAAAAGTAGAATTTTCAGAAATCATCCGCGCTGGATATTGAAAGATTACGATGATAAGCCAATTGAAATGGGCAGCGATTCGGAAGGAAAACTTTATGCCCTTGATGCAAGTCATGAAGATGTAAAGGGTTATTTGACTAAAGTGTTTCGCAGCTTCAGGAAAATGGGGTTCACTTACTACGAACTCGATTGCCTTGAATGGGGTTTGAAAGATTCTTCGGAAGCCCAACACGCGAAAAAGGGTAAATCTTCGGTTCAGATGTTGAGGGCGATAATGGAAATAATCAGGGAAGAAATTGGAGCCGGTAGTTTTATTACTGCAAATAAAGCACCTTATTCGCCTTTGATTGGCTTTGTTGATTCGGTGAGAATTGATCAGGACCACAGCTGGAAATGGGACGAAGAAATAACCGGCCATATACTTCAGGAAAGCTACAGTACCCAATATTTTAATAATGTATTTTGGCAAAACGACCCTGATGTCGTCTTTTTGCGGAATTACAAATCTGATTTCACCAACGACGAGCAAAAAAGTTTGGCTCTTTGGGCTGGTTTTACTGGTGGTGCTATCGGTATTTCGGATAATTTTAAAACAATGGAACCCGAGAAATTGCAATTGTGGCGCTTCCTTGAACCCAACAAACGACCTCAAAGTGCCATCCTTCCGTTCTGGGGAGCTGATGTGAAAAACAAGGTCGCCATCCGGAAACTGAAAAAGGAAAGAGCATGGGCAGTGTTGATTCTGAATGATTCCAGCAAATCAGTCTCAGAGACATATCAAATGTACGACCTAATTGGACTGAAAGAGGCTTGGGTATTTGTTTGGGAACCCGGATTTAGCCTGGGTCTGGGAAAAGGAAGCCGTTTATCTGTCATGTTAAGTGGTCATGAGTCAAAACTTTACTATATCTCCGAAGAAAAGGAAAATCCGGCACTGAACCTGACTATTTCCGGTCAGGAATTCTCGAACGATTAGTCATCACCAAAAAAGTCATGGTTTTAGTCAATTTTTAGTTTAAAATTGGCTGCTTCAATGCATTTTTCTAATTTCACGCTTTTAATTTTATTCGGATGACAATTCCAAAACTTACTATTACAACTCCAATAGAAGTGATCGAGCATTACCTTAAAAATACAATGATCGAGCACCTCGGAATCCGTTTAACTGCCTTTGGCGAAGGTTGGGTTGAAGCAACTATGCCTGTTGATCACCGCACTTCTCGTCCGGGAGGATTACTTCACGGAGGAGCTAATCTGGCTCTGGCCGAAACTATTGCCGGATTCGGCTCTATGCTTACTCTGGATGTTCAGGAATACGACATCAGAGGTATTCAGGTGAGTGCAAGTCACACCGGAAAAGGAGATGGAAATGTTGTTTATGCGAGGGCAGAAGTGCTGCATTTAGGAAAAAGAACTCATGTGTGGAATGTAGATATTCGGTCAGAATCCGGAAAACTTCTTTCTACCGCACGGGTGACCAACATGATTGTAAAAAGGAATGAAAAATAATACGAGCACTGCCACTATTCTCGATCAGTTAATCGAAAAAGAAATTGCTTTTGCCTGTTGGTTTCATCCGAGGGAGTCTCGTTTAGGGCTAATTGTCGGAAACGCATCTGATGTGGTATTTTTTGATCGGTTTGACCAGCTAAACGGAGAAGCAGGTTTTGTTTTTGCACCATTTTCTATAGCCGAAACCAGTCCGGTTATTTTGCTTAAGCCAGCTGCCTTTTTCGAGGATTTTACTGCACGCAATAATTTGACAACTTCTGATTTTGAATCTTTTGAGTCATGTCAGGAAAATAAAGATTGCACAATCCAGTCGAAAGAGGATTATTTGAAATTGGTGGAGAATACCGTTGCTGAGATTCGCGAAGGATTGCTATCAAAAGTAATTATCTCTCGTCAGATACCGGTAAAACGGACAAACACTTCGCTCGGAACTACCTTCTTGCAGTTGCACGATCAAACTCCGAATGCATTTACCTATCTGGTAAATCTGCCTGTTGCCGGAATATGGATGGGTGCAACTCCTGAAATATTGATAAAATCGGAAGGAGAATATTTCGAGACTGTATCGCTGGCTGGAACTCAGGTTCGTAAATTTGATAACGAAGAGTATTACTGGAGTACAAAAGATATTGAAGAACAAGCCTTTGTGTCCAGATATATGTTGGATGTTTTCTTTAATTTCGACATCCATAAGTACAAAACAAAAGGTCCCGAAACTCTGGAAAGTGGAAAAGTTGCCCATTTGAAGACTTCATTCTTTTTCCCGGCTGAAAAAATTTCGGATTGCCTTGGAAGTTTCATTGCAGAGTTACACCCAACACCGGCAGTTTGTGGACTTCCAAAGGACTTGGCTGACGAATATATCCGGACCAAAGAGGCATACAAACGCAAATATTATACGGGCTATCTGGGTCCATGGCGCTTAAACGGACAGGTTTCGCTTTTCGTCAATTTGCGTTGTATGGAGATTACGCCTTCAGAATACATTTTATATGCGGGCGGTGGAATAACTTCGCGCTCGGTTCCTGAAAAAGAATGGGATGAAACCAACCAAAAGGCAAAAACCCTGTTGTCTGTAATAAATCCTGAATAACAAAAATGATTTCAGATAAAAAACATATTCAGCAACTTGCCGCCCTGCTCCTGAAAAAGGGAATTACCGATATCGTAATTTCTCCCGGAAGCCGGAATGCACCAATGATTAACACCTTTGTAGGCATTCGTGATTTTAATTGCCGAAATGTTGTGGACGAACGTAGCGCTGCTTATTTCGCAATAGGATTGGCTTTGGCCAAACAGAGGCCGGTTGCATTGGTTTGCAGTTCCGGGACAGCAACACTGAATTTTGCTCCCGCCATTGCTGAAGCTTTTTACCAGAATATTCCGTTGATTGTGCTTACAGCCGACCGACCCGATTATTGGATTGATCAGGCAGAAAGTCAATGTATCAGGCAGGAGAACATTTATCAGAATTTTACCAAAAAAGGCTTGAGTTTACCTTTGGGCGAATCGGAAAAAGAACTTTGGTTTGCTGCCCGACAAATTAACGAATGCCTGAATCTGGCAGTTACAGGAACGACAGCGCCAATTCATATTAATATTCCACTGGAAGAGCCATTGCATCAATTGGTTGCGGCAGAACTTCCGGAAATTAATGAAATTGGAATTGCTGAAATCCAATCATGCATTGCCGAAAATGAACTTACACGATTGGCTGAGACAATTAACCAGTCCAAAAAAATACTGATTCTGGTTGGGCAACAAAATTCCAATCCGGAACTGGGAAACATACTTGCTGAAATCGTTGAGAAAACGGGTGCCGTTGTTTTGCACGAGCACTTGTCGAACCTTTCCAACCCTCAGTTTTGCGGAAGTATTGATACCTTGATGGCTGCTATTCAGGACGAAAATCTGGAAGATTTTCAGCCCGATTTGCTCATCAGTTTTGGCGGGCAATTCGTTTCCAAAGCGCTTAAACAGTTTCTCCGGAAAAATAAACCATTGCAGCACTGGCACCTGAGTTTGGGTGGAGAACATTTTGATACCTATCAGTCATTGACTAAAGTGATCAAAGTTGATGCGACAGATTTTTTCGGAGGGCTATTGAAAAGCATTTCAAGTGCAGATCAAAACTATTTACAACTTTGGAAAAGTAAAGAAGAAAGAGTCAATCATCTTCGTGATGAATTTGTTGAAAACCTTGAATTTAGCGATTTGAAAGCCTTTGAACTGATCGGCCTAAAAATTCCAAATAACTCGGTTATTCATTTGGGCAACAGTTCACCTGTTCGCTATGCTTTAATTCACAACCGGGTTGAAAATACAGACTATTTCAGCAATCGGGGCACCGCCGGAATCGATGGCTGCCTATCTACCGCTGTTGGGTTTGCCAGTGAATCGGATAAACTGAATACAATTATACTGGGTGACTTGTCATTTTTTTATGATTCGAACGCTCTTTGGAACAAATACATCGGTAACAATTTACACATCATCGTTATTCACAATGGCGGTGGAAATATTTTCGGAATGATTAAAGGGCCGTCGGATTCACCAGCTTTTGCACAGCACTTTTTCGCCGGAAACACCCATAAAGCCGAAGTGCTCGCTAAAGCATTCGGGTTGGATTATTTCAAGGCCGAAAATGAACTTGAACTTTCACAGGCATTGGTTGAATTCTATTCACCGAAGCAACAGAAAGTTGCTCTGCTGGAGGTTTTTACAAATGCGGAGGTGAATGTGAGGACGTTTCGTGAGTTGTTTACACAAGTGAAATCTTAAAACAAATAGTATGAGCAAGTCAAAACTAATTTTTATGGCAGTGTTGATGATTGTTGCATCAATACTAATAGTGTTTCTATCGGAGCATGGAGTAGAAAAATCGATACAGCAATTTTCGGGTTTTTTTGCAGGAATATTATTTGCAGCAGGATTTTTCCTCTTTTTTAATCAGATTTCGAAAAAGAAGGTTTAAAGATTTTCAATTGAAAAGCTTGCATGTTTTCGTCCCGAAGGGACAGCTTATTTCAGCCCAATGGACGTGCCTTGGGATACTTAATGGATGAAAATGTTCGCCCTGAAAGGGCAGGTTAAAACAAATTACATACGATAATGACTATAACAAGACAATGGCAAACCATACGCGAATACGAAGATATTTTCTTCGATTATTTCGACGGAATCGGAAAAATAACCATCAACCGCGAACGTTACCGCAATGCGTTCCGGCCAACAACAGTAAATGAAATATCGGATGCCCTAAAAATCTGCCGCGAGGATCAGCGCATCAATGTGGTAGTTTTGACTGGTGCTGGCGACAAAGCTTTTTGTGCCGGTGGCGACCAAACTGTAAAAGGCAAAGGTGGCTACATTGATAAAGACGGAATTCCACGCCTGAATATTCTCGAGGTTCAGAAGCAGATTCGCTCGATGCCGAAACCTGTAATCGCGATGGTGAACGGTTTTGCTATTGGTGGCGGACACGTTTTGCATGTAGTTTGCGACATCAGCATTGCCAGCGAAAATGCCATCTTCGGGCAAACCGGTCCTAAAGTTGGGAGCTTCGATGCCGGACTGGGTTCGTCTTACCTGGCAAGCATTGTGGGGCAAAAGAAAGCACGCGAAATTTGGTTTATGTGTCGCCAATATTCGGCTGCCGAAGCGTTGGAAATGGGATTGGTCAACAAAGTGGTTCCGTTCGATCAATTGGAAGATGAAGTTGTCGCCTGGGCACAGAAAATGCAGGAACATAGTCCGCTGGCATTACGAATGCTGAAACTTGGATTGAACGCCGAACTGGATGGACAAATCGGAATTCAGGAATTTGCCGGAAATGCGACTTTGCTCTATTACCTCACTGAAGAAGCACAGGAAGGCAAACATGCGTTCCTCGAAAAACGCAAACCAGACTTCAAGAAGTACCCTAAATTTCCGTAATTGATCAATTAGCAAAACACGCCAAATCGTAAGTTGTGATTTGGTATGTTGTCCAAATAAAAAACTTCCTTGATTATGGTTCAGCGAATTCCAGAAATCGTTTATAAATATCGTGATTGGAATAATAGTTTTCACAAGAATATATTGCTGCATAACGAGCTGTATTTGGCTTCGCCAAAGGATTTTAATGATCCATTTGATTGTAAGATTCCAATAAATTTTACAGATATGACTGAAATGGAAATGTCAAGATTTCCAGTCGACTCTGACCTAAGAAGGGATCCAATTGCATTTCAGGTGACTTACGAAAAATTGCAGGCAGAATTGATGGATAAACATTATGGAATATTCTCGGGAAGTTCAAAATGGAATGGGATTCTTCTTTGGTCTCATTATGCAAATAATCATCAAGGATTTTGTGTAGGATTTAAAGAAGAAAAACTTCGCTATTTCGGTGGATTTGGTCGGACTGGAATTGTAAAATACAATACAGATTTTCCGAAAATCAATTATAAAATAGAAAAATCTCAAAAAGAGAAATTTGACCGAATTGTTATTCAAACTACTACAAAATCTGAAGAATGGGAATACGAAGAGGAGTACCGTTTAATAAAAGCCTTTACTAAACCTCCTCTGCCATTTGAGCGTTGTGAGCAAATTCCTGACGATGTCATTTCAGATGTCACGCTGGGAATAAACATTTCGATTGAAAATAAAGAGGAAATCATTGAAGTATGCAGGCAAAAGGGAATTCTTGTCTACCAGGCAAAAAAGGTACCTTTTAAGTTCGAAATAGATCGTGAAAAAATTGATTAGAAAAGATGGCATCACTAAAAAGTTGGGTAAAAGCTGCACGTCTGCGAACACTTCCGTTGGCTATGTCGGGCATTTTGATGGGAGCGGCACTTTCGTTTCTTGACAATGGATTTAATTTGACAGTGACTGTTTTGGCTATCGTTACGGCTTTGTTTATCCAGATTTTCTCGAATTTTGCTAACGATTATGGCGATTCGCAAAAGGGAACCGACAATCAACATCGGGTGGGGCCGAAGCGAACGGTTCAGAGTGGAGAGATTAGTCCACAGCAAATGAAAGTTGGAATGATTGTTCTGATTTTGCTTAGCCTGACAACCGGAATCTGGCTGATTGCTGAAGGAACCAAAGGCCTTGACATTACTACTTTTCTGTTGTTTCTGGTGTTCGGAGTTGTGGCACTGATTGCAGCTTATCGTTATACCGCAGGAAGTAATCCATACGGATACGCTGGTTTTGGCGATATTGCAGTATTTCTGTTTTTCGGAATTTTGCCGGTTGCCGGAACCTATTTTCTTAATAGTCATCAACTTTCAGCTGAAATTTTTCTTCCAGCGTTAAGCATTGGGTTTTTTAGTACTGGTGTTTTGAACCTTAACAACATGCGCGACATTGAGAACGACCGCAACTCAGGAAAAAATACAGTGGTAGTGCGTATGGGAAGTTCAAAAAGTAAAATCTATCATTTCTGGCTGATTCTAACCGGCTTATTGACTTCTGTACTATTTGTAGTTTTGAATGGAAAGTCAACTCTTCATTGGCTTTTTCTACTGTCTTTTCCCCTGTTTCTGAATGATCTGATGCAGATCAGTAAAATAACCTCACCTAAAAAATTCGATCCTTTCCTAAAAAAATTATCGTTGGCTACTTTGTTGTTCACCGTGCTGTTTGGCTTGGGGATTATACTGAGTCATTCATAGTCAATCCTTAATGGCCAAAGATTATTTGCATTATTTACTGCAAATTACAACAATTGATGACCTTGCTTTAATGATTATAAATGCCAGGATAACAAGGAATGACAGGAGTTTAATGTGAATCAATCTTTGCTCCGAATGCTAAATCGCCAGCATCGCCTAGTCCTGGAACAATATACGACATGGGTGTCATTTCGGGATCAACTGCGCCAATCCATAAGGTAACATTTTCAGCAGTGATATTTTTGACTACATGCGCAACTCCCTGAGCACTGGCAATAACTGCAACTAAATGTACATGTTTGGGAGCTCCTTTTTGAAGCAGTGCGTGATAGCCAATTTCCATTGAAGCTCCTGAAGCCAGCATCGGATCAGAAAGAATAAGATCCTTTCCATCGAGCGATGGAGAGGCCAGATATTCGAATTCGATGTGGAATTCACCAGCTTCGTCGTATTTCCGGTAAGCCGAAATAAATGCATTTTCGGCGCGATCAAAAATGTTCAGTAATCCTTGCTGTACGGGTAAACCGGCACGTAAAATGGTAGCAAGAACCGGGTGTTGTACAAGGGTAGAAACAGGTGCTATTCCGAGCGGAGTTTTTATGTCGGTAGTTTCGTAATCCATTACCTTGCTGATTTCGTAGGCAAAAATTTCGCCCAGACGCTGCAGGTTTTTGCGGAAACGCATTGGATCTTTTTGAATTACTTCACAGCGGATTTCAGAAATGAACTGGTTGAAAATGGAATTCGATTCCCCAAGTATGATTACCTTCATGATTGAAAAAGTTTGGGCGAAAGTAGTTAAAATATCAATATCTAGAATTCAAATTTTAAGTAAAAACAACATCCCCATCCCCATCTTGTATCTCAGGATATTTCTGATATAAACCTGAAAGTTCTTTGGGAATTGCGATCAACCGCCTGACCCTTTTTTTGAACAGAAAGGGATGAGAAACCGAGTTCATTTGTTGTACCAATTTGGGCGAAAAGACAGTTAGTGTAACCGCTTTTTGCCGCACTGTTTCGCAATAAATTGCCTTTACAATCAGCGGTGCAGCATCGTCTTCAAAATAAGCATACGGAACTTTCAGGTGTCCATCTCTTACAGAAATGAATAGTAGTCCGAAGAGTTGGTTCGCACCTTCAATTTTTACAAAATACTGATTGAAATTTTTAACAAGGTGTGAGAAGGGATATTCAATTTGAGAATTTAACTGTTCATCATTTTGCTTTATCCAGGGATGCTGAATAATCCATTCGAGTTCAGTGCCCGATCTACGTGTAAATTCATTGCCGGAATGGGTTTCGATGAACTTATTCAATTCCGGATTCAGCGCTGTTAGATAGTCTAATTTAAGGCTGTTGTTCCTGATTTTTGAATGACGTATTTTCTGAAAGGGAATCAATAGGAAATTGAGGATTTGATCCGTCAGGTTTAGTAAGAATTTCAATTTTCGCAGGGTGGGAAATTTGGCTGGAACCACTTCGTGAAGATTAAATTTCAGGAATCCACGAATTCCGGGCTCTGTTTCAGGGAAATCGAACCTATTTGTTTTTTCAAGAATACGTTGGGTATGCGGTGTACAATCTGTCATAAACATACGGTGATTGCAAACAGAAAAAGCCCTCAGGAATAATGGAATTGCAAGGTGCTTTCCTTTTTCCGGATCGACCCACCAGCAAGAGTTTGAACTTGCGGGCTGGGTGGCATCGCCGTGTATAAAATCGGGAAGTAATCCGACCAGACCTGTCAAAGTGTTATTTTCGTGTGCAATAATTAGGGCAATGTCTTCCGGATTTGCACGTGGATTTTTCGATTGCGCAGTTGCCCGTAGAAAAGTTATTGGCTTGGGCGATAGATTTTGCCAGAGATTTCCGGCAACAAAATCAGGCAATCCGGCAACTGTTATTTCGGTAATCTGCATTATGCTTGTTTTGCTTGTACGCAATCAACAAAATCGCCAATCGAGCTGATCCCAATGATTTCCATAATATCGAATGTGACTCCAAATTCCCTTTCGATGCTGGCGATGAGGGTGACATGGGTCATTGAGTCCCACTTTTCGAGGTCAGTGGCCGCCGTTTTTTCAGTAATGACAGTGCATTCACCAAATATCGTTTGACAAATAGATTCTATTCTGGAGAAAATTTCTGATCTGCTCATATATTCGATTTTAAATACCGGTACAAAAAGAATTGATTTATGGGCTGAAAGCCGAATTTTAAATACATGGGTTCGCCCGATTGTGTTGCGTGTAAAATTACCGGTTTTTTTGATTTTTGTGCGAGTTGCGATAGAATATGATGAACTAACAGACTGGCAAATCCCTGCTTTTGAGCTGATTTTTCAGTAGCAATCAAATACAATCCGGTAGATTCTGTCGATTCAAAAACCAGGATAGTGCTTACACCGATTCCATCCTTTTGCATCAGATAGGCATCAAATTCGGGTAAGGCAGTCAAACTTTTCAGCAGAGACTCCTCCATCCTTAGAGGAGATACTAATTCTGTATTCACAATTTTTAGCCATTGTTCAAGCTCCGATACACTTTCAGGTTTTACGATTTCGATTGCATCGGGCAGTTCTTGCGGAGTGAGGTTTTGCAAATTGGAGAGCACCATTCCTTTCCATGCAGTAAACGGATAAAAACCTTGCTGCCTGAGAAAAGGATCGATCTGGCGAATGTTTTCATCGCCTGCAATTAGCAGTTCAGGCAATTGACCGGACTTGACTTTCTCGGAAAAAGTTGATGATACGTCGGGTACAATAATGTTTTGATCGACCTGATATACCAAACGGGGCCAATATCCGGAGGCATTTTTTGAAACAGACCAATGTTTCTGTTTGTCAGTTTCCAGGCCACAGATTTGACTGATCGAATCGTAAAACTCGTATAAATTGCTCCCGATATGTTTGGCGATGCTATTCATAAATCAGGTTTGAGTAATCCTCAAAGAGGCGTGATTTGTCAATTTTACCGTTTGAATTAAGCGGAAATTGGCCAATGCTGATTATTTTTTCGGGAATGAAAATGGCCGGTAGAACAGCCCGGAGTTTATCTTTTAGAATCTCAGGCGAGATTTCGATTTTCTCGACAAACGCAACAATGCCTGTAGTTCCTGTTCTCGACTGGTATCCGGATACTTTGGATTTTAACCCATTGGCTACTTCGCTGATGGCCAGTTCGATCTCTGCCGGTTCAATCCGGTATCCGCTAATCTTCAACTGATCATCTTTCCGACCGCAAAAGAATAAATATCCACCTTCATCCTGAATAACCAAATCGCCACTGCGGTAATATTTCTCCTGAATACCATTTTCGTTATGCACAAAAAAAGTGCTGTAATCGGCTTTTGAAACGGAAATGTAGCCCTCCATAACCTGATCGCCTCCAATGCAGAGTTCTCCCTTTTCGCCACAGCCAACGATTTCGTCATTTTCATCCAGAATTAAAATGTTGACGGTTTTTAAAGGTTTCCCAATCGAAATAGCCCCATTGTAAATCCGCTCCTGAAGTTGATCGATTTCGGTCCGGTGAATGGTGCAGGTAATGGTGGTTTCGGTAGGTCCGTATATGTTTGATATTTCAGCATTTGGTACGCACAAAGCCCAGTCTGAAATCAAATTGAAAGGCAAGGATTCGCCTCCAAAATGGGAGTGTTTCAGCGCATTGAACCGAAGTGATTTTAAGTAGGGGCGAAGATAATGAAGAACGGAAGGTGTAAATTGAGTCCAGGTAATTTGCTGTTCCTGAAGTATTTTTACTATCGAAAGGTATTTAATACTCCTTGGAGGAATGGTATAAACGCTTGCGCCAAGCAACAAAGGAATAACATATCCGGTAAATGCAGCATCGGAGGTGAGGTCGTACGTTTGCAGGAACCGATCTGCTGAAGTTAAATCAGGATAGAGTTCCAGAAACCCTTCAACAAAAGCATTTAGATTTTTAACGTTGATCGGGACTCCTTTAGGTTTGCCCGTACTTCCGGAAGTAAAAAGAATGTACGCACGATCGGACTGCAAAGAAACTGCTTGCGTTATGGTGCTTTTCAGACCTTTATTGCACAGCGTTTCTGCCTGAAATTCATGCGCTGAAAGTTCTGTTTCCGAATCGAAAATGTACTTTAATCCTGATAGTTGAATTTTTTCTGCATTAACAGGTGCTGGGTGATGCGGATGAAGCGGCACAAAATAACATCCTGAGAACCAGATAGCAAAAATAGCCGCAAAGGTTTCAATCGAGTTGTGGCAAATTACCCCGACCGGAATGCCTGTGTCACCAACGTATTCCTGTAACATAATCTGGCTTCCATTGATGTACTCAACGAATTCACGATAGGAATAAAACCTTCCTTCGATGCAGAACGCATTTTTTGAGGCATTCTCAGAAAAGCTGGCATTAAATTTCTCCCAAAGATTCATTGTCGTCGAACTTTATTTTTCCCCAAAATTGTTTTTAAATAATACCAGATGTATTCTGTTCGGATAAGTTGTTTCGCATTGCTGAAATTCCCGGATTCCATCGGGATGCGTTGAATGTGATTGGCTATATGCTCGTCTTTGATTCCGGCCGTTCCAAAACTCAAATCCCAGATTTTTGATTGATTGGCCTTCTCAAAAACGGAATCAAGCACTTTAAAGTCGGTAAACGGAAAGGCAAAAGTCTTTAATTCAGGATTTATTTCCTGAATAAGAAAGTACATGCTTGCTATTATTTGTCGGTAAATTTCTTCTTCCGAAGAAAGGAAAAATTCACGATGATCCATGCTGTGTGCTCCGATTAAAAAACCGTCAGCCTGCAATTCTTTAATTTGCGCCATAGTCATGTAGGGCTGATGGCTTGTCAGAAAATGATTAAAGTCGATACTGAAGATTGCTGCGACACGATCGAGCAGCGGATGATCCGTGTATACTGCCCGGCGAAGAAATTCCTGGAGATTTTTACTGGGTTGCTCTTGTTTTACGAGGAGTTCTGCTTCCTTCTGTTCCGCTAGTTTAAATTGATTTTCATTTATAGCCTTTAAAATCAAACTTGCTTTGTGGCGATGGAAAAGTGATTTATTATCGACGAACGATGGATTTATAAAAAAAGCAGCATCGATACCTTTTCGTTTCAGGATCGGAGCAATTATATGAAAACACTCAGCCAGTCCGTCATCGAATGTTGGAAAGAACAACTTTGGCCTTAATATCTCGGGTTGCTGCGAATACTGCAGAACATCTTTTATTGACGCCGATTTGAAGTTTTTCAATAAAAAGTCAAGGTCACGTTCAAATTCAGAAACTGTTGGAACACGGTACAATTGCGATAAATGCGAATTCGGAACATCTGAAACTGCGTGCCAGAAAGGGAAAATAAAGCGTTTCCTGTTGAAAGGTATTCCTTTTTCAAGTGGCAGAATTCTGCTTAATGGCGATAGTGTATTTTTGAATCGTGAGTTGCTCATCGGGTTTCTATTTTATCAACCACCGCAAAGGGATGGGCAACCGGTTTAATTTCAAACTGTAATAATGTTCCGTTTGGGCGCCAAAGCCTGCATAAAATCTGGCGATTCCCGGAATGGACGATCCTTCAAAGTCGAGGGTTAAATCAGTGCCGGAATGTTCCCGGATAAACTGATCGACGATCTGGTACATTGAACTGTTCGCTTTTCCTTCGTTCGACGAGGCGGCATTCAGATAAGTAACTCGCTGTCCTGCAACTAAAAAAAATGCAGCAGAACAAAGTATATTCTCCTGACTATAGGCCGCATAAATCATTCCTTTCCCATGGCTTGTTCCGTATTCAATCAACCGTTTTAAAGTTTGCATCGATGGCTTGGAAAGTTTATTCTCAGTCGCCAGATTTTTCAAATCCAGATATTCTTTGGTCTGCAATCCTTTAATTACAACTACTTTGTTGTCTTCGGCTTTTCGAATTTGACGGCGGGTATGTTTCGAGAAATTATTCTTCAGTTCGTCGTAGGTTGAGCTCAGGTTCAGGATGAGATTTGTACGTTGGCTAAGGTGAAAACCATCGGGAATATCAGATGAATGATTGGAGTTTAATTGAATAGCCACGTAGCTAAAATGCTCTTTAATGTAATTCATAAAGATATGTTGAACCGATCCGCTTGCTTCAGGAAAAATACCATGTTGTTGGGCAAAAATGGGTTGAAGTAGAAAATTAATACCGAGTTTTTTCCTGATGTTTAAAGGCATGATAAAATCGTAATCTCCAATGATTAGGCCATCCCATCCGGGAGAAATCAGATCAAGGTAATCGGATTGGGCGTACACTAACGGAACGACTGCGCGGGCAACACATGAATCCCATTTGCCGTAATCAACATCCTTATTTTTTACCAGTCTGACTTCAGGATTGCTCATAGGTATATTTTAATCCCGTTTCCTTAATCTGTTCAAAAACTTTCCGCCAACCCGCCCACTGGCCTGATTCTTTGAGCGACTCATTATGCCACAAACTAATAAACGTTCCATCAACTTTTTTTACTTCAAGCATGAGCTCTTCTATTAGCTGACTGGCTTTTTCAGGATTGAGGTGCATATAATTTTTTAAAGTCACATCCATAACCTGAAACGGAAAAATCATTAATTCAGTACACTGGTTTTTACTAAGATCGAAAAATGGGAATGGAGTACAGGTTCCGGCACGGAATCCGGTCAGACTGGCAAAACCCATGGTATAATCGTTGGCAATGCCCAATTTCAGAAGATTTTGATAGGTCTTCGGGAATCTGAGTTTCAGGTAGTGCTGGCGGCTCTGTGTAACCGGATGATCAATGATGTCTTCCAAACGGTCTTTTTCTTTTTCGAACAACCAAATTTTTTGGTTTGATGCAAATGAAGGATGTATGCCGACATCGCAAACCGAAGATATATTGGAAATTAATTGCCTGAAATTTTTGTTTTTGTGTGAAATATTCTTGTCGTATTTGTTTCGATCGCCGACCAGAAAGAAAAACAGAATATATGCCAACTGCCCTTTATAAGTGTCCAGAATATATTTGTAGGTGTCGTAAGGATCGTTCTGAAGACCAAGAAAAACCACCAATCGCTGTTTCAATTCATTCCATTGGAGGTGCAGCGCTGCTTTCACGATTGCCCCGAATGATACGAGCGGACTTTTATTTTTAAATGCCCAGGCATTATCTACGTCAATTGTTGTAAGGAACTGAAAGGATCGCCGTTGAAAGGAAAACTCCGGAAAATGTTTTGAAATTTGTTTTGCAACAAGGAAGGCCATCAAATCAACTATGGGTTTTTGATGCATTTGCAGTCGCGCCAAAAGGTTTTCAGAATCAGTGAAACGGTCATATTCGTCTGAACTTTCCGAAAGATATTCTTCGTATCGCGTAACCAAATAAAATGTGCAGGCGAACGGATCGAAAGGTAAAAATGAATCAATTGATGTAGGAAAAAACAATTGTAGTTGCTCGTATTCGATAGATTCAATTTTTTGATCCTCAACTGTGGCTTCGTATAAAAGTGAATGTGAGTGCAGAAATAATCCGGAGGACAAATTTGTTTGCGAGTAATTTATCTTCGGAAGATCAGATTGTGTGAATTCACTTTGCTTTTGTGTAAAGGAAACTTCGATACCCAAAATTGTTCGAAAAATAAACCCAAAAGTAAATTCAACCCGTGGAGTAATTTCGGGCACAAAAATTAGAACCGGAGTATGTTGGGCTTTTTCCACAAGATAAAATTAGTTTCAAATTCCGGATTTCAAATACCAGAATAGAGCGATTGGGAAAAAATAAGATTTTACTCAAATAATTCCTTCATCGGCGAAGCTAAAATACGCATCATTTCCGATAATCAGGTGGTCAAGTACCGGAATGTCCATGTGTTTGCCGGCTTCTTTTATTTTTCTGGTTATTTCTTTGTCTGCCTCGCTAGGCATCAAATTTCCCGAAGGGTGATTGTGGCATAGAATAATTGAACAGGCCAGTTTGTCGAGTGCCATTTTCAGAATGATTCTTACATCAATAATTGTTCCTGAAAGGCCACCCTGACTGACCATCAATTTATCTATTACCAGATTGTTGCGGTTAAGCAAAAGTACCCAGAATTCTTCGTGGGGAAGATCGCTCAGCAAAGGTTTAAAGATCGTGGCGGCATCGGAGCTGGTCACTACTTTGGGTTTTTCATCGGGCTCCGATTCCTTACGTCGCCTACCAAGTTCAAGAGCTGCCATAATCGTAATGGCCTTAACCTCGCCAATTCCTTTAAATTTCTTCAGGTCGTTAATGGTTTTCTTACCCAGTTCGTTGAGGTTATTGTTTACCGAAGCCAAAATCCGTCGCGAAACTTCTACTGCCGATTCATCAAGATTCCCTGAACCAATAAGTATGGCAATTAATTCGGCCTCGGAGAGAGAGCGAATTCCTTTGGTTAACATTTTTTCGCGTGGGCGATCTTCAACTGCCCATTCCTTGATACTTAGTTTTTTATACATAGGAGGTGGTTTATGATTAACTAAGTTATGAAACTGGGCTGAATTTGCCAAATTGTTGTTTAAAATCTACTCCTTTTGTATTAATATGGATTGACCATTTACAACCAATATATAGGAACCCGAAGTTTGCTTACTCAAATCCAACTTCTGGGCACCAGACACATTCTTTTTTTCCAATATGAGTTTTCCATCAATAGCGTAGAGGGCCACTGTCGATTTTTTATCAGCAGGAATTCCATCAATGCTTATTAATCCACTTGTAGGATTGGGGTAGATACGGACACTTGCATCTGTCAACGATTTAGTTGACATGGCTAATTTCTTCACCAGAACCTTTACTAAATCAGGAGTTGAATTTGCAATGGTATTGTCGACCCTCAAAGAAAAAGTCAATATAGTATCATTCAGTACAAAGGGAGCAAAAAAGCTGGGCTTTGACGATTTTGCATCATTTAGTTTTATTCCAGCAGGCGCTACCCACTGATAGCTCAGTGTACCTTTCTCCGGATCTGTAGACTGAGTTCCATCTAAAGTAACCTGAGCAAGTGAATTTACTGTCAGATCAATTCCTGCATTCGCCAATGGCAAACCTTTAGGGAATAACTTGATTATCATCCGGTGGTTGTCATTAAAAATACTTTTACCCGGAGTTAGTGATTTTAAATAAAAATACCATTGCGTGTCCTTTGGGTCTAAACCCCAACCCCAATTGAAGTGAAAATAGTTTGAGTTCTTATACCCGTCGCAGATGTAAACATGAGCGCTGGGGTTACCGCCAGATGTTCCTGTTGAGGAATACCAAATGGGGCGATAGGAATTCAATTCTGATTTTAGGAGATTTTCCCATTCGGTATCCGTGCCTTTATAAAATTCTCTCTCGTATTTTGTTGCTTCAGTTGAATAGTTAAAATATTTAATCCATCTATCTTTTGAAAAATATTCAGAATTTGAACCTGCCAGTCCAAAATCAGTTTCAAAAGCCACTCCGCAATGATAGATTAGTTTTTGTGCTTCTTTGCTGAAACTGCCACTGGTGTTTGGCTTGTTTGTCATTTGCTCCCAGGCGTAGGTTGTGGCGCCAAAATCAACCGACTGGGTTCCAAATGTTGAATTTGGATAGGAATGGTTGTCATTTCCTTTTTTTGGAAAATTCCAGTATTTCATTAATTGAGCCACCGCAATGGGTAAACAGCCTGCTGCCGCACGCCCATTATAGATGCTATCCTTCGGGATTGCCGGGCTCGGTGGGCACAAACCGTTGTATGGATGTACCTGATGCCACCAGGTCTGCGTGAGTGGTCTGACGGAGGTGGTATCTTCGGCGGTAACTCCTGATAGCAGATCATTCCATTTAGAATTGGTGAGACTATCTGCCTTCAGGTTATTCTTTTTGATATAGGCGATCTCAAGTTTTCTGCTTTCCATCCAGTCAGTTAAAGCCGGAGGAAGATTGTTAGGATTAAAATTACTGCTAGTGGAATATCCTAGAATTGGCCATACCCGATTATCGGCGGCCACAATTACAAAACTTCTATTAATGGTGTCATTCAGGATATAATACAGCGTATCCTTGTTGCTTACGGCAGCATTAATTAGAGGGAATTGATTTTTTTTCTCATCAGGACTGGCTGATTTTAGTGTAGCCTGATAGATAGACTTTAAGTGTGATTTTGCAATTTTCTTTGCTGTTTGAATAGAAACTGATTGTGCAAATAAAACAGACGATGACAGAACAAATACTAGTGATAGAGTAATGATTTGATACTTTTTCATGGAATTATACAAAATAAATCGTTTTCTAAATATAACAAAATGTTTCTGATTTATTTAGTCTTCCTATTCGCAAATTGTATTTATTGAGCTCAATCCGTTAAATCAATTTCCGTATTTTTTCCATCAGCAATTGCTTCTTTACAGGTTTTAAAATATAATCATTGCATCCGGCAAGTTTGGCTTTTTCTACATCTTCCTTGAGGGCATATGCTGTTTGTGCAATGACAGGTAAATCCGGACGTAGTTTTTTAATCTGAATAGTAGCTTCAAAACCATCCATTTCAGGCATCTTCATGTCAATGAGTACCAAATCAATTTCAGGATTATTTTTTACAACCTCTATCGCCTTTAACCCATTGTTGGCATCCAAAATATGTAATCCCTCTAGTTTCAGGAGGGTTTTCAGGAACATTAAGCTATTGATGTCATCTTCTACAATCAAAATAAGTGTGGGTTTTGGTGCAGTTTCGTGTTCAGGTTTGGCGCCAAGTGGACTCGCGACAGCTTTTCTTTCAATAAATGGAATTTGGAAATAGAATATAGAACCTTGTCCGACCTCTGATTCAACCCAGATTTTTCCACCAAGCATTTCGATAAACGATTTTGAAATGGACAGCCCCAGACCAGATCCTTCATAGGCGCGGGTGAGTGAGTCGCTACCTTGCCTGAAACGGTCAAAAATTACTTTGATTTGGTCATCGGAAATACCGACTCCTGTATCCTTCACATAAAACTGAAGCAGCGATCCGTTCTTTATGTAACCAAAATTGATAGCTCCCGATTTTGTGAATTTCATCGCATTATTAATCAGATTTGATAAAACCTGAGTCAGTTTCGCCAGATCGGTTTGTATGTAACTATTTTCATCTGGGAAAGGAGTTTCAATTGACAACCGCAGACCTTTTCCCTTGGCCTCACCTGTGAATGATATAGCTAAATCTCTTAATAATTGATTTAGATGGATTTCCTGAATCTGTATTTCCATTTGTCCGGATTCTATTTTTGAAATATCTACAATATCGTTAATTATATTGAGCATACGTTGCCCGCTTTGCTCTATAATGGTGATATAACTATCTTTAAGACTTGAGGGCAGATCGGGTGTTTTGAGTAATTCGGCAAATCCAAATATGCCATTCATCGGGGTGCGGATTTCGTGGCTGATGTTTGACAGAAAGGCAGATTTTAGCCTGTCGCTTTCCTCGGCCTTCTCTTTGGCAAGTAGCAGTTCAGTGTTTAGCTTCCGTCGTTCTGTAATGTCTTCTTTGATGGCCAAATAGTGCGTGATTTCATTTTTGCTGTTCAGAACAGGTGAAATGGTGGCAGACTCCCAATATAAATCGCCGTTTTTCTTTTTATTCTGAAATTCGCCTTTCCATATTTTTCCTTTTCTGATGGTCGACCACAGTTGCTCATATTTTTGTGGCGATTTTTCCCACGAACTAAAAACACTGGTTTTCTGGCCAATAAGGTCTTTCTCGGAATAGCCAGTTAGTGTAAAAGTTACCGGATTAGCGTATTCAATAATTCCTTCAGCATCAGTAATTACAATCGATTCGGGACTTTGATTAACGGCTCTCGTCAGCTTCCGAAGTTCATGTTCATTCTTTTTCCTTTCATTTATATCTTCAAAAATATGTATTGATCCGCTACTCCCATTGATGTCATACAAAGAAGACCCACTGATTCTGATCCAGATTTTTCTTTTGTCCTTCCGTACTAGTTCAAACTCGAACGTTTTGTGCTTTTTTTGTTCTGTTGAGATGTTTTCTTCCTCAATGTAATTTGGCGAAATATGACTAAAAAGTGTTTCGTTAAGTGTTTTCGCAATGAGTTCTTCGGCTAAATACCCGGTAAGTTCACAGGTTTTTTTATTGACGAATAAAATAACATCGTTGTTGTCGACGAGCAAAACACCCTCGTTCATATTTTCGACCAACTGTTTCAATTGCTTATCGTGATAACTTAAAAAGGAGTTCGATTTCTGATATTCCTTCATAAGGTCAGATTCGCGAAGGGCGCGGCTAACCACAAATCCTAACTTTTCCAGCTTATTTTTCAGTACATAATCGGTTGCACCTTTTCGAAGTGATTCAATGGCCATATCTTCATTCATTTGGCCACTTACAAAAATAAACGGGATAGGCTGATAATGAGCCTTAACTAGTTCCAGTGCATTAAAGCCACTGTAACCTGACAACTCAGATTCAGATAGAATGAGATCAATTTTACTATTTTCGAGATGATACCTGAACTCCTGCTCATTGGTGGATTTGAAGCAAACAAAGTCGATATTTTCTTTCTTTAAATGCTGCTCAACCAAAAGCAAATCTTTCGGATTACCATCCAGATGGAGAATATGATGAACGAATAGAGCCATTACAATTTAGGTTTAAATACTTTCGTGAATAGGATTTCCAGACACAACATTACTCTCCCTTTCCCATTCATGAAATACGACTAGAATTGGTCAAAGTTATAACAATTGATTTTCATCTGTGTTTAGCTGAATTTATAAATTTTACCTAAATCCAGTTCCAGACCAATTCTATTTCAGCACTTTCACTCTTTTGTGTAGAAATTTTAAGGCAATTGTCAACCGAAATTTATTTCCTGAATGGTTCAAAAATCAGCTTAAAATGTTTTTCTGAAGGCATCACCCTGTATTTATTCAGTACTGAAATCGCAGTGCAACCAACTCCACTCAATTCATAATCCAGATTCAAGGTTACTCCGTCGAATGGTTTTAGCTGGAATGGATAAAGTGCACGCGACAGGTTGTCTGATTGTACGTTTTGAGCACTGAAATTAAATAATTCGGATGAGGAAATCCGGACACCGACTCCCTGTTCATTTTGCAGGCTTGCCCAGCGAACATCGGTTTTGTTTCCATTTTCCTGTGGAATCAGGTATGGCACATATTGGTCGGCCACCGAACCTGAATAAATACCAACTTTTGCCCCGGTTTTGCGGTCGGGATAAGTTTCGAATGGTCCGCGACCATACCATTTCACCTGATTGAATGACGGGTTCAGCACCAGATGAATTCCCGTGCGCGGAAGCCATTCGGGCATTTTCCCGCATGGAGTTACCGTGTGATCTAGTTCTATTTTCCCGGTTCCCCAGATGGTATAAACATAGCGATTTTCGAAGGAGGTACTTAAATCGGCATTCGAAGTATGGCTTTCAATGGTCAACTTGATTTTTCCTGCTTCTTTGTCCCAATTGATGCGATCGGCTTTGGTCGTCAACTGATCGAGACCGTGTGCAAACCAGGCATTCGATTGCCCTGATCCCATTCCCGGAGTCCGCGCCAATCCCGCTTGCCAGATTGTCCAGTTGTCGATATCGTTCGCCAGCGGTGCACGCCACAGGTTGAGATTCAGGCCTTCTTTCAGCAATTCACTTCCTTCATAATTTACCGAATTCAGGCTGCCAGTTTGTTTGTTGAAATGATATTCAAAATTTGATCCTTTCACCTTTATTTGTTCATTGTCTGCTAAAATTTCAGGAACAATTTCGGTTTCAACAACTTCGTTATCTCTGGCTATTCTGGTTTCCAACGGAAGCTGATCCCAAGCCAGTTCGAACCCTTTTGCAGCCCAGGGTTTATCCGCTTTCTGGCGGAAACTCACCAACAGGAAATACTCTTTCAACGGTTCTTTCGTCAAGGGCAAATACGGAATGGTGTATTTGGCTTTCGACAAAGGCACGACCGATGTTTCCAAAGTTCCTTCTTTGATTACTTTTCCCTCGCACTGAATTTGCCAAATAGCATCCAGCTCGCTGGTATTGGTAAAATGCAAGCGGTTCCAAATTTCTACTTCGCCTTTCCATTCGTTAAGTAGCTTCACCGAAACAGGTTGAGCCGATTTCTTGATTTGCCACATTTCGGGCTGGGGAGTGCGGTCGGGCCAAATGGTGCCGTAAGTGCGGCCGCCAACGCCCATACTGAAGTACTCCTGTCCGGTTTTCTGTTCATCAAAATCGAGCCAGCAAAGAGCCGATTTTTTAGTCGCTTCCGTCGGATTGAGCAAATCCTGAACATTTATCGCTTTGTCGAAAATGGCCAACTGATCGAATGCTGCATTGCTGTAGTGGTTGGGATTTTCCTGCGCTTCAATTTCGGGATTCCGGCCAAGGTTAATGGGGAATGGCTTGTTTTCAATGGTCAGTGAGCAAGCTGTTTCGGCTTTCTTTTCGCCGTCAATATAAAGCTGAAGTTTTTTTCCGTCGTAAATTCCGGTTAGCAAATGCCAGTTGTTTTGCCAGTTTTCAGGAAGAGTAGTTTTTACACTGGTTTTCTTCCGGTCACCCACGTAAAATTCAAGCTCTGCTTCGCTTATTTGTTCGACTCCAAACTGGTAAAAACCTTTCGAAAGGAAAGTGCCGTTTCCATTCCATTCGCGTGGTTTTACCCAAAAAGAAACAGTCAAAGCTTTTCCGGAGATATCGAGTTTGGGGTCGCGGTACAATTCTACCCAGGTGTCGGTTCCAGTGAGTCGAACCGCTTGTCCGAATTTACCGGCAACCAGTTGGGTTTTGCCCATCAATGCAGCAGAAATATCGTTTCCTGACGCATCGGGCGTGCCAATGTATTTTTCGCGAAGTCCAGGGCTTACAAAATCCCAAATGGCGCCACCCATCAGGCGAGGATATTCGTAAATCACTTCCCAGTATTCGTCGAGTCCGCCCATGCTATTGCCGGAAGCCGATAAATATTCGTCCATAAACGAGGGGCGCGGGTCAACCGATTCGGGCGACTGGCCAAAGAAAACCTTCAGTTCAAAAGGTGTTCCATAGCGTGGACCAATAATATCTTCACATTTCACCGGATTGTTTTTGCCTGGCTGATCGTTGTCATTTCCTCCGTACATCCAGTCAGGGCGACTTGGATCCAATCGTTTACCGGCTGCAATTACTTCGCAGATGTTGAAGCCCGAACCGCTTTCATTTCCGGCGCTCCAAAAGATTATGCTTGGATGGTTGCGGTCGCGAAGTACCATTTTCTCGGCGCGCTCCACATACGATTTGGTCCACTCGGGCAGGTTCGAGATAAATTCGGTGGCATGTGCCTCCACTCCAGCTTCGTCCACAATATAAATGCCGATTTCGTCAGCTAGTTTCAGGTATTCTTTTACCGGTGGATAATGGCAGGTGCGTACACAGTTGATGTTGAACTGTTTCATCAGGTAAAAATCTTTGCGTATCGTTTCCACGTCCATCGTGTGCCCCAGATCGGGATGTTGCATGTGGCTGTTTACACCATTCAGTTTTACAGGCACGCCATTCACGTAATAAACCTGATGCCTGACTTCAACTTCTTTGAAACCAATTCGGTCGGCCAATGCTTCCGTAGTTTTTCCTGAAGGATCGAGTAACTCGAAGCCAATGTGATATAGGTTGGGTTTTTCGTCTGACCATTTCATTGGCGATTTAACCGGCGCGTTTAAGCGAATTTTTGTTTTTTCGCCTGCACCCAGCGTAATTTTTGCTGAAGTCAGATTCTCCAAAACCGGCTGGTTATTTTGGTCAAGCAAAGTCACTTTAACCTGGTAATTCTGGATTGGTGCAGAAGAATAATTCTGAATTTCGGCTTCCACTTTGAGCGTGGCATTTTCGTATTTCTCGTCCAGATCGGTCACCACATAATAATCACGGATGTGCACTTTCGGTGTGGCCATCAGGTAAACACTCCGGAAAATACCGGCCAGACGCCACATATCCTGATCTTCGTTGTAAGTTCCGTCGGAGTATTGGAAAACCATCACCGAAACTGTGTTCTTTCCCGGTTTCACCAGTTTGGTAACATCAAATTCGGCGGGTTCGTTCGCACCCTGATTGTAGCCGACTTCCTGACCATTTACCCAAAGAAAATAAGCCGAAGCCACGCCTTCGAAATGGAGAAAAAGTTGCTTGTCTTTAAATCCTGCGGGAACAGTAAAAGTCTTTCGATACGAGCCAACCGGGTTATAGTCGCGTGGAATTTTGGGCGGTGCAGATTTGAATGGTTGTGCCACATTGCGGAATATTTTTTCGCCCCAACCCTGCATTTGCCACATTCCGGGTACGGTAATTTCTGCCATTCCCTTTTCGTTAAAATCACTCCTGAAGAAGTTTTTGTTGATGCCATCGGGATTGACGGTATACAAAAATTTCCATTTACCATCGAGCGAAAGAAATCCTGAAGATTGTTCCGGAGAATTGACGACGGCCTTTGTGAGAGTGGAATAGGGCAGAAGCGGAACATGTCCTTCTTCCTGATTTAAGCCGATCATCTGCGGATTTTCGATGTAGTCGTAGATGTTTTCGAGGAAAGGTTTGTGCTGAGCAACGAGCGATTGAATGCTGAAAACCAGCAAAATGGCCAGCGTGGAGAATGTGATTCGGTTCATGGTTGTGGGTTAAGTGTCAGTGGTACAATTATAGAAAATTGTTGTGTGGTTTGCAAATTCGATTTAACTGCTGAGTTAAAAAAGAGCTTCAGCTTTGTCTGATTGTTCTTTTGTACCCCAGTTTGAATATTTCAAAAAGGTAAATGTGATTCATTTCTCAATGCTTAAGTGGCAAAAAACCATTATTGAGTGACATATTCATGCCATTAAGTGATTTCATTTTCTGAAGGATTTCATACATCGCATTTTTGTTTCCGATAAAATAACGAAAACAGCAATACGATGAAAGCAAAAATCAGGATTGAAAGTATAACATCAACATTGGTGAGTGCATTAATTCTTCTGAACATGAGTTTGGCAGGATGTTCGAAAGATGATACTTCAGAAACAACAATAACCGGAGATTTAACAACCGTTCCGCGAACAGCGGCCTCGAAAGGCAGCTATCCCATTGTAGGCACAAGTCAAACCGGAATTTGGGATGGTACTGGCAACATTTTCACCCCTGTTTTGGGAGAAGCTTTTTTCGGACAGGATGCTCAGTTTGCACACACAACTCCTGTTTACACCAAAAGCAGTGACGGACTTACTGTAAAAGATGAAGTTACCGGTTTGACCTGGCAGAAAAGTTATGACAGTGGCACCTATTACTGGGCTGCCTCTCAAAATGTGGCTGACAATCTGAACACTCAGAAATATGGCGGTTTCAGCGACTGGCGATTGCCGACTATCAAGGAGCTTTACTCTTTATGGAATGCAAGTGCCGGTTGGCCCTGGATTGATACAAAATATTTTGATATTAAATATACAGATGAACAAGACCTTAGTCACGCCATTTTCTGGAGCAGTGACAAATATACAGGAGTGATGGGCAATGTAAGCGGGGAAACGCCCGGCGCAGAACTTACTTTCGGTGTGAATTTCGGTACCGGACACATTAAATCGTATAGTATAAGTGTCGGACCAAAGCACCAGGTTCGTTGTGTACGAGGCAATCTTGCGTATGGCGTAAATTTATTCCAAAACAATAACGATGGAACAATTTCTGATTTGGCAACCAGTTTGATGTGGCCAAAAGCCGACAATGGTTCCGGAATGGATTGGGAACATGCATTGGCCTATGCTCAAACGCAGAATAAGGCAAACTTCCTGGGACACAACGATTGGCGTTTGCCCAATACAAAAGAATTACAAAGTCTGGTGGATTACACACGATCTCCAGGTGCAACAAACCCAGCCAATGTGGGACCGGCAATCAATGCCATGTTCAGTTGTACGGCTATTCTGAACGATGGCGGAAAGGCCGACTATCCCTATTACTGGACAAGTACATCGGCAATTTCAAATCCAACCGGCACTTACAACAATGCCTGGTATGTGGCTTTTGGCCGGGCAGAAAATGGAAGCGGCGAAGACCTTCACGGGGCCGGTGCAGTGCGTTTCGACAAGAAGATAGTTGGAACGGGTGAAGGAGAAGAACGGGTGCTTAACTATGTGAGATTGGTAAGAAATATTCAATAAACGAAGATTATGAAATCTCACCTGAAATTGATGATAATAGTGGCTTTGATACTTGTTATCAATTCAATAAACGCTCAAACCAATACGGCTCCATTAAATAGCAGTATTCCAATCGAAATGCTTTTCCCACAAGGCAAATCCAAAGCATTGATTTTGAGTTTTGATGACGGTCAAGTTGCCGACAAACACCTGGTGAAATTGATGAATGATTATGGTCTTGTCGGAACCTTTCATCTCAATTCAAACAAACTTGGCACAAAGGATTATCTCACCAAAGAAGAAATTAAAACGCTGTACAAAGGACACGAAGTATCTGGTCATACGGCAAATCACCCTGGTTTGACTACGTTGTCGAAAATTGACGTGATTTATGAAGTAGTGGAGGATAGAAAAGAGCTGGAACGATTAATGGGTTATCCCGTTCGTGGAATGTCGTATCCATTTGGTAATACGAATGATTTTGTAATTGAGGCAATTACCGGTTTAGGTATTGAATACGCAAGAACAGTAGGCGATACATACAATTTTAGTATGCCCACTGAATATCTCAAATGGCAACCTACCATTCATCTGTTCGGAAAAACAAATTACATCCCCAATGACACAGCAAACGACAAAAGAGAATTGGAACAATTTTATCAGCTTACAACAGATTTTCTAGAGGCGAATTCATTGGCCTTGTTTTACGTGTGGGGACATAGTTGGGAATATGAAGGTCCCGAAAACAAATGGGAAGAAGTGGAGAAGTTCTTCAAAATGATTTCCCAAAATCCGGAAATATACTATACCACACAAATAGGTTTAGTGGATTATAGCAATGCCTTTAAAAACCTAAAATTCTCAGTCAATAAAGATATGGTTACCAATGTAAGTTCGATAGATGTGTTTGTAAAAATAGGTGGCAAAGTATATACAATAGAAGCTGGTAGCACAAAACAGTTGAATTAATTAAAAAAACATTGATGAAACGACCATGAGTAAACTTTCCAAACAAAAGCGAATGATTATTGTGGGAGTTCCATTTGACCATTAAAAACAAATTATTAACAAATGAAAAAATACATTTTTATACTTTCCATTTGCATCACCCAACTATCCTTTGCTCAAAACAACCGACAAAAAATCAGGGGTATCATCACCGACAAACTATCACAGACCACACTTCCGGGTGCTGCTGTGCAGATCATCAACAGGGCTGACAATAAAGGAACCACCTCAGACGGAAATGGGAATTATTCACTTTCGGATATTGCTCCCGACAGGTATGAATTGAAAGTATCCTATCTGGGATACAAGGATGTTCAGTTATCCAACATCGTAGTGACTTCGGGTAAAGAAACAATACTGGATATAGCCATGGAAGAGAAGGTAACCGACCTGAGCGAGGTTGTTATAACGGCCAACAGCAAAGAAAAGGCCATCAACAATCTGATTCCTGTTAGTGCCCGCACTTTTTCTACGGAAGAGGTGAACCGATATGCCGGTGGGCGGAGCGATCCGGCGCGACTGGCAGCCAATTTTGCCGGAGTGAGCGCTCCAGATGACAGCCGAAACGATATTGTGATACGGGGCAATTCTCCGGTAGGTGTTTCGTGGCGCATCAACGGGATGAACGTTACCAATCCTAACCATTTTGCCACAGTAGGAACAACAGGTGGTGCGGTGAGCGCATTAAATACCAATCTGCTGAAGAGTTCCGACTTCTTAACTTCGGCCTTTCCGGCTGAATATGGAAACGCGACAGCCGGGGTTTTCGATCTGGGTTTCCGCAGCGGAAATTCGCAAAAAAGTGAAACAACTTTGCAGGCAGGTCTGATTACCGGTCTGGAAGCTACCACCGAAGGGCCGATCAACAAAGAAAAAGGTTCGTCGTATCTGGTGGGCTACCGCTATGCTTTGGCAGGAGTTGCCCAGGCCGTGGGTGTTGATATTGGCACAACCGCTTTGCCTTCTTACCAGGATTTGTCATTTAATGTGAACAGTGGCAATACTAAATTGGGCAGGTTTACCTTGTTTGGAATATTGGCAACAAGCAGCATTAATATTTCCGGCGGAAATTCAAGTTCATTGTATGGAAACGGAGGCGGGCATGATTTGAGCAGTCAGATTGGCATCGTCGGGTTGAAGCATTTCAAACAACTGAACAGCAAATCTTATTTTAGTTCTAATATCGGACTAAACTATTCAAATTCGGAACAATCTGATTATGGCTTCGATCGCCAAACAAGCGAATCGTATATAAATCAAGAAAACAATGTAGCCAAAACCGGATACAATTTCTCAACAAGTTTCAATTCAAAAATAAACTCAAAACTGTTTCTGAAAATAGGTATTCAGGATGAGTTGATTGGGCTGAACCTTTATTACAGGACAAAAGACAGAATTGATTCTGATTGGAAACAGGTTTGGGATTACAACAGTTACACCAATCTGGCACAGGCCTACGCACACTTCAAATATAGTTTTAACGATAAGCTGACGCTCAACGCTGGCCTACATTCTCAACTGTTCTTCCTGAACAATTCAGTTTCTGTTGAACCGCGCCTGGGACTGAAATACGACATCAATGGCAAAAGTTCATTCAGTCTTGGCTACGGACTTCATTCTCAAATGCAGCCGATCAACGTTTATTTCCTTCAGTCACAAAATGCCGATGGCTCAACCAGCTATAACAACAAGAGTCTGGATTTTACAAAAAGCCATCATTTTGTTTTGGGATACGACTTGCAACCTTTCCATGACTGGCGGTTAAAAACTGAAGTCTATTATCAATCGCTCTACAATGTTCCGGTAAACACATTTTCGAGCAGTTATTCTATGCTGAATACCGGGGCAAGTTTTAAAACCGATTTGGAAGACAATCTTACAAACAGTGGAACCGGAACAAACTATGGCGCAGAACTGACCATTGAGAAGTTTTTCAGTAAAGGATATTACGGGCTTTTCACATCTTCAGTCTACAGTTCAAAATACACGGGAAGCGATGGACTCGAACGAAACACAGCATTCAACGGAAAATATGTTTTCAATATTTTGGGCGGAAAGGAATGGAAAGTTGGAAGCGAGAAGCGGAACAAAATTTCGACCGACCTGAAATATACCTACGCAGGAGGAAGAGCATACACCCCTATTGATTTAACAGCCTCAAATTCAACTGGTCGTGAGCAATTGTCGACCGATGCCTACTCTGCTTTTTATCCCAATTATTTCCGGTTGGATTTAAAAGCAAGTTACACGTTAAACAGTAAGAAGAAAAAACTATCCCATTCGTTTTCATTGGATTTGCAGAATGTAACCAATCACAAAAACGTTTTTTCACAAAGCTACGACGACAGAATTAAGGCAATCAATACAACCTATCAGCTGGGGTTTTTCCCGAACTTTGTTTATAAAATTCAGTTTTAGAGTTTCTAAGTTGTATTGTGGGCCGGCAAATTTGAATACTATTTGGAACAGGTAAAGTTATTATACCCAATTAATTTTAATGATAATGATACATTCTTACAGACTTACTGCACTTTTACTGATCTTGCTTCTGGATGGGTGCAATAAATCAGACGATAGTGAAAAAGTTATTTCGATTGATACTCCGGATTGGACAGAGACTACACACGGAAAATCGGCCACTACTGATTATTCCATCGTTTTCCCTCAGGATAAAGTACAGCGTTTAGATATTACGATCAGCAATGACGATTGGGATGCAATACAATCCGACCTTTCCAATATGCCCCGAACCAGACCAGGTGAGACTATCGATGGTACCTTTGAGCCGATCTGGGTAAGCTGTGATTTATTCTTCAATGAAAAGCAATGGTATAAGGTTGGAATTCGGGTAAAAGGAAATTCCAGCTTACAGACAACCTATTCTTCAGGGATAAAGAAATTCTCTTTCAAACTTGATTTCGACCAATTTGAGGATACCTATCCTAATATCAAAGATCAGCGATTCTATGGTTTTAAGCAGCTAAACCTGAATAACAATTTCGATGACAAATCGCTTATGCGCGAGAAGGTCGCCGGGGATTTGTTCCGGGAGTTCGGACTACCAGTAGCAAAGTCGGCATACTACGAAGTATATATAAACTACCAGGGCAAATCCCAATATTTTGGATTATACACTTTGGTTGAAGAGGTAGATAATACGGTAATCAAAACCCAATTTACCAATGGCGATGGAAATCTGTATAAACCTGAGGGTGCAGCAGCCAGTTTTGCCTTGGGGAAATACAATACCACTGATTTCTACAAGAAAACGAACGAGTCAACCAGCGATTGGTCTGATGTAAAAGCCTTATACGATGCCTTGCATAGTGGATTACGGATCACTGATTCCAAGGCTTGGAGAGTGTCGTTAGAGTCGAAAATAAATATGGATTTGTATATCAGATGGCTTGCAGCCAATACGGTTATGCAAAACTGGGATACTTACGGTAGAATGACCCATAACTACTACCTCTACAACGATCCATCCACATCAAAATTGGTTTGGATACCCTGGGATAATAACGAGGCGCTGCAGGATGGAAAAATGGGAGGAAGTATTGCGATCAATCTTAGCGGTGTAACCAGCGAATGGCCACTGATCAGTTTTATCGCTTCCGATGAAACATACTTTGCCCTTTACAAGCAATATGCCAGGGAGTTTGCATCTACAGTTTTCGAACCTTCAAAGATGTATGCCAAATACGATTATTACACTAATCTGATTGGGGAATCGGTGAAAAAAGAGGAATCCGGTTATACCTTCCTGAAAAATGGGGCAAGCGATTTTTCCTCAGCCATAAGTCAGCTTAAACTGCATGTCGACAAGCGTTTCTCAGCTGCCGCTTCACTCTGAAAAGGGTTTCAGGAAGCACGCCTGTATGCAGGTTGCGAGTAATTAACAGCATTGCTTGCCAAAAGCGAACATTTAGATCAAAAAAAACTAATTTCATAGTATGAAATCAATGCGAATAAATAGCAAAAAAATTGAAGCTTGGATTTATGTTTTAATCTGGACATTTGTTTTTTCGGTGCCCTATTTCAGTGAACGTGGATCGGGGCAAATCAACTGGAATGAGGTATTAAAAAATTGGATGCGTGTTTTTGGATATCTCGTTATTTTCCTGATCAATGTTTATTTTCTGGTACCTCGCTTTCTTTTAAAGAAGCGCTACCTGAATTATTTTGTTTTAGTATCGGCCCTCATCGTAATGGTGATTGGGATCAGTATTATTTCGCCAACTGGCCCGCCACCACATGCTGGTTCCGGAATAGAAAGACAGGAAATTGATGCTCCCAGGCAAAAACCACCTTTTATGGCTTTTGCGGATAATCTTATTATTTGCATTTTAATTGTAGGGGCAGGCACAACGATAAAACTGATGTCGAAATGGTTAAATGAAGAGCAACTAAGAAAAGACGCAGAAAAAGAACAGCTTAAAACCAACCTGGCTTTGTTACGGCACCAGGTTAGTCCGCACTTCTTTATGAATACGCTCAATAACATTCATGCCCTTGTTGAAATTGATTCGGGAAAGGCACAGGATGCTATCGAACGGTTGTCAACACTGATGAGGTATTTGCTTTATGATTCGGCTCAAAGCACCATTGAACTGAAAAAGGAGATCGATTTTATCAACAGCTTTGTTTCGTTGATGCAGCTCAGGCATTCGGATGAGGTTGACGTTAAAATACGGATTCCAGATCAGATTCCGGAGATTAAAATACCACCGATGCTGTTTATTTCGTTGCTCGAAAATGCATTTAAACATGGCCTAAGTTATCCCTTGAAATCATATATTTATCTTGAAATGCAAATCCATGGAAATTCCCTGGTATGTA
>JAFLKN010000066.1 GCA_019163175.1 Prolixibacteraceae bacterium
AGGCTGGTATTTTTTATTTCAGGCTTAATGCAAATTATTTTAGTTTACCCCTTTGTTAGTGATGGCAAGGGGGTTTTTGTTTTCCTTGGAGTATGGAGGGATATTGACTATTGATCTTTTCGAAGGATGACTTATAAGCTTACATCGTTTATTTTCTAACTTTGGATTATCCAACTTAAAAACCTATTCAAATGGAAAATCCAAACTTCTCACGCCGGAAATTTATAAAAGGTACAGGGTTATTGGTGGCTGGTACCGGATTGTTACCTTCCTGTACTATATTCCGGATGTCCGGATCAAGTACGGCTTACGATGCCAAAGGTCTGCCAACTGCTATACTGGGCAGTACCGGGGTTCGAATCCCACGCATTGCCATTGGGCTGGGGAGCCGTTTCTGCACCATCGAAAAAGCAGAAGATGCATACAATTTACTAACCTTTGCGCTCGATAACGGACTTTATTATTGGGACACAGCCTGGGCTTACGAAAATAAAAAACTTGGATTTAACAGCGAGGAACGACTTGGTGAAGTGGTTGGAACCCGTCGAAACGAAATTTTCCTTTCGACCAAAGTGACGAGCCGGGATCCGGATGAAGCTATGCGCCAGATTGAAAGTAGCCTGAAGCGCCTGAAAACCGATCATCTGGATATGCTTAAAATTCACGATGTGCAGACAGTTGCTGATGTAGCAAAACTGAGCGAAAAGGGCAATCTGATCGACATGTTGGTTCGGCTGAAAGAGCAGAAAATCACCCGTTTTATTGGTTTTTCAGGACACACGGAAGCTGCTGCTTTGAAAGCAATGGCCGAAAAGGGAGTTTTCGACAGCATGTTAATGGCCATGAACCATTACAACCAGGCCACCAATCCGCAGAAAAGATTGGAGTTGGCGATTCCTGCTGCCAAAGAAAATGGCATGGGCGTGATGTTGATGAAAATTATTAGACCACGCGAGACGATCAAAACACTCGACCCTAAAGACTTGGTCCGGTATGGCTTGTCGCTTAAAGGGCCTGATGGAATTGTTCTGGGTATGGATAGTTTGGAAGTCGTGAAATCGAACCTCGAAATTCTCCGGAACTTTAAACCAATGGATGAGGCTAAAATGAACGAAATGGCGATGCAACTAACACCTTTCTACAACCATGAAAACCTGCCGTGGATGCAGCAAGGCTATTGCGACGGAAACTGGGTCTAGTCTACTTTTTTAAGTTGCATTCAAAGAAATTTTTCTTAGTCATTTGTGAATAATTAATCTGAATATTTATGAAGAATCAAGTTTCTAATCTGATAAACCACATTCAGCACATTGGAATTCCGGTAACAAATGTTGCTGTTTCCGAAGCATTTTACAGTCAATTGGGCTTTCAAAATGTGATGCAGTCGCCTTTTAAAGAAGATAGCGAAACAGGAACGTGTGTCATGATGAAAAACAAAAGTATAATCATTGAATTGTATGAGCTACCTGCACATAAGCTAAACGATATTCGCGCTCGTAAAGATGGACATATCGATCATATTACCTTCGATGTGGATGATATTGATCTTGCTTTTGCAGCTTTGCAGAATGCTTCTTTTCAAATTATGGAAGAAGAGCCAGTGTTCCTTCCTTTCTGGCAAAGTGGGTGTAAATATTTCAATATTTTGGGGCCTGATGGCGAACGGTTGGAGTTCAATCAGATTCTTTAAAGCAAAAGACCTTAAACCTAAACTAAATCCTAAATCATGAAGAAAATATTACTCCTGCTCGTATTGTGTCTGTACTTATTTGCTGCCCGGTCACAACAAAAATCAAATCCACGTTTAATTGTCCGTGGCGATGACATGGGCTCTTCGCAGTCGAGCAATCTGGCCAGCATGGACACCTACAAAAATGGAATCGAAACCTCCATCGAAGTTATGGTTGTTGCACCCTGGTTTCCTGAAGCTGCACGGCTGCTTAGAGAAAATCCGGGAATTGACGTAGGTTTGCACCTGACTATCACAAGCGAATGGGACAACATCAAATGGCGGCCACTCACAGTTTGTCCAGACCTGACAGATCGAAATGGCTATTTTTTACCCATGATGGGAGCAAATCCGAACTATCCGGGACTTGCAATAACCGAGAATAAATGGAAGTTGGAAGAGATCGAGAAGGAGTTTCGGGCTCAGATTGAAATGGCCTTGAAGAATGTTCCTCATGTTAGTCACATGTCGGGGCACATGGGTTCATCAGGATTTGATAAAAAAGTAGCTGAATTAACCCGTCGTCTGGCTGCTGAATACAATTTGGCCGATGTTAGTACCAATCCAAAAGCCGATTTCGGAATTTTGGGTGTTGGTTACAATGGCTCTTCCAAAACTTTTGCTGAAAAGGAAACCAGTTTTATTCAAATGCTGAACAAACTCGAAGCAGGAAAAACTTATGTGTTTGTCGATCATCCGGCTTTAGACAATGTTGAAATGCAGGCTGTCCATCATATTGGTTACGAAAATGTGGCAACTGACCGCCAGGGAGTAACCGATCTTTTTAAAAGCGATAAAGTAAAAGCGGCCATTCAGGCAAAAGACATTAAGCTGATCAGTTATAACGATGCGACCAAAGCTTTGCCCCGCAGCACTCCGGAAGCCGAAAATATTAATCCGGAAGGCATTAGCAATTATTTCAAAGCAGTTAAGGAAAGCGGTCAGGATTTACACAGTCTGATGATTTTGCGTCATGGAAAGGTTGTTGCAGAACAATGGTTTGGCGATAATGCTGCCAACAAAAATCATGTGATGCATTCGGTAAGTAAAACCTATACAGCTACTGCCATTGGCTTTTGTGTTGCTGAAAACCGGCTGAAAGTAACCGACAAAGTCACCACTTTTTTCCCAAACGATTTGCCGGCAACTGTTTCTCCCAATTTGGCTGAATTGCAAATTCGCGATTTGCTGACGATGTCGGTTGGACACAATGTTGATCCAACAGGAAAAATACGAACTCAGGACGGAAGTTGGGAGAAAATGTTTTTAGCATTGCCCATCGAGCATAAACCCGGAACCAAATTCGTTTACAACAGTTTGGCCACCTATGTGCTTTCGGCCATTGTTCAGAAAGTTACTGGTGAAAAGGTGATCGATTATTTGTATCCTCGCCTGTTTCGCCCGTTGGGTATTGTTGGTGCGAAATGGGAAGTCAGTCCAACAGGTATCAATACGGGAGGTTGGGGATTGTATATTAAAACGGAAGATATGGCGAAAATGGGGCAGTTTATGCTTCAAAAAGGCAAATGGAACGGCAAGCAATTGTTGCCAACAGCTTGGTTCGATGAAGCAACTGCTGCACATATTACGCAACCACCTGTTTGGTTTCCGGCTGGTGGAGATGTAAAAGACAGCGATTGGGTACAAGGATATGGTTATCAGCTTTGGCGATGCCGGCACAATGCTTTTCGCGCTGATGGTGCCAATGGCCAATTCATTATTGTTCTGCCCGAAAAAGATGCCGTAATTGTTACTACAGCAAACATTACCGATATGCAGAGCGAGATTAACCTGATATGGAACCATCTGCTTCCGGCATTGAAATAACAGATTATGCGTGTGTTAAACCAATAACTATCCAACCATGAGAACCTTTTTTATTTATATCCTCCTTTGTTTTTCATTTCTGGCAAATGCAGCGAATGACGAATCACGAACTACCATCAATCTAAACGGAACCTGGCAATTTGATCAAACAACCACCGCTTTTCCTCCGGCGAAATTTACACGAACTATTCCCGTTCCCGGATTGGTGCATTTGGCTAGTCCGAAAATTGACGACTATAACAAATTCTTCAAACGGGATGATCAGGTTGAAGCAAAAGACCAGCACAACCTTTATAATATCGATTACACACCGCGCTATAGCTGGTACCGGAAATCGGTTTTTGTGGCGAAAGAATTGGAGGGAAAAGAGGCCATGATTGCGATCAAAAAGAGCCAGTATGTTACTCAGGTCTTTGTGAATGGCATAGATATGGGCACTTCGATGGCCTGCTATACGCCCGTTGAATTTCCAATTTCCAAGGCACTGAAATTTGGTGCAGAAAATGAAATCCTGATCAAAGTGGGCGATCGGGTTTGGCTTCCTTCTGAAGCTGCCGGAGGAACGGACAAAGAAAAGGAGCATTACCTACCCGGAATTTGGGACGATGTTTTGCTCTCGTTTACCGGAAATGTTCGCGTGAACCGTTTGCTGGTTTTGCCATCGGTAGCAGGAAAGAAAGTGTCGGTGAAAGCGCAAATCCGTAATTTCAAACCAGCCCAGATTTTCTATGGCGATGCCATGAGCGATTCGGTTACACTGGATATTTTGATTGCCGAAAAACTCACTGGTAAAGTAGTTGCCAGCAAAAGCGGACGATTCGCTGCCAAACGCGATAATCTTTCAGAAGCAATGCTTGAAATTCCATTATCCAAATTCACGAACTGGACTCCCGATAAACCTTTTTTGTATGTGGCCAAAGCAACGCTGAAAACTGACAAAGGTACTTCCGACGAAATGGGCAAACAGTTCGGGATGCGTGACTTTACCCGTAAAGGCAAATTCTTTTACCTAAATGGCGAGAAAATTATTCTACGCGGAACCAACGTTACACTTCAGCGATTTTTTGAAGATCCCGATTGTAGCAACCTGGTTTGGGACAAGGAATGGGTGAAGAAACTGCTTGTTGATTATCCAAAGCAATTGAACTGGAATATGATGCGCATTTGTGTGGGGATTGCTCCTGATTTCTGGTACGACATTGCTGACGAATACGGACTGTTATTTCAGAACGAATGGCTGTACTGGCAAAATCATGGTTGGGACCAGCAAATCAGAAAAGAATATAACGACTGGGTATGGACGGATGGCAATCATCCGAGTATTGCTATTTGGGATGCCATTAACGAAAACTGGGACGATTACATCGGAAATGTTTTGATTCCTGATTTGAAAAAGCTTGATCCAACCCGTGTTTGGGATGCCGGATACATGACTGGCGATCAGATGACTCAGGACGAAATGGACGAACCACATCCGTATCAGGGTGTCGTAAATTGGATTCAACCGGGAGCAAATCGAGACATTTATCCTTTGGGAAACCTCGACTTTAACCCTGAAATTATGCAGAATATTAACAATTCCGGAACTGCTCAATTGGTCAACGAATACGGATGGATTTGGCTTTGGAGAAATGGTTCGCCAAGCAAACTCACGGTGGAAGTTTTCGAACATTATCTCGGGAAGAATTCGTCACCCGAACAAAATATCGATTTTCAGGCTTACTGGATGCAGCTCGAGACCGAATGGCTACGCAGCAATCCGAACATTGCCGGAGTGCTTGCTTTCTGTTATCTGGCCAACAATTACGGCTATACCGGCGACTGGTTTGCCGGAAACATCAAAGACCTGAAACCTACGCCTACACTCGATTGGTTTCAACATGCCTTTGCACCGGCCGGAACATTTATCAACCTCACCGATGAGCGATATGTCCGCCTTTCGAAACCCCACCAACCCGGTTCAACGCTTTTGTTTAATTTGGCAGGTGTCAATAATCTGAATAAAACGGCAAATGGCTCGGTAAAAGTGAAACTCCTCAATGCCAAAGGACAAACCACTTCGGAACAGAATTTTCAGGTAAAACTCGAGTCATTTGTTCGGACTGAGCTTCCGGTTTCGATGGTTCTACCTTCTGAAGCTGGTGGTTATACATTGGTGGCCGAATTCACTCCTGAAAATGGAAAAACCGTCGTCAGCCGTCGGTTCCTGAAAGTTGGTCAGGTTGGTAATTTTTCATTTTTCGAACCCGATGCCAAAGTGAATTGGAAAAATCAGAATTGAAATTTCAGCCCAACAAACCAGGTTCTTCCCATGCCGTAATAAACCTGGTTACTGGTATAGTTCGGGTTTCCTTCCGGTATATTGGTGGCAGACTGCTCTATATACTCACTGTCGAGTAGATTATTCCCACCAAAAATGAAATTTAGGTGTTGCGATTTGCCTACTTTCAGTAAATAATTCCCGCTAACACCTAACAGTTGATAGGCAGGCAATTGCCATTGTTTAAAGTCTTTCCGGTCGGTTAAGTTTTCAAAGTCGGACAGACCAAACGGTGCAAAAATACGGTCAGCGCGGTAATAGTTTATTCTCATATAAAAATTGTGTGCCCATCGGTAATCTACTTCCGCAAAGAGGCTCATCTGGGGCGCATTTGCAACCGGAATATTTTTAATTAGTAATTCTTTGGAGTTAGTTGTCTGCAATTCGTTTAGCAGTCGGGCAGTTGCGTCAGCACTGTATTTCCAGTCGCCATAAGAACCATTCAGATTAAGCTGTAAATTTTTGGTCAGTTTGTACGACGATTTCAGCTCAATGCCTTGATGAATTTCCTGCAACCCGTCGATCATACCTAAAATATATCCGGTTGAAAGATTTGATTTTCTGATTTCGGAGCGATTGTTTATTGAGGACCAGTAAGCCAACGCTTCCACTTTAAGTCTCCGGCTAAAAATAGTATAGCCTGCTTCAGCATCGAATACTTGTTCGTTGTTTGCATAAGGATTGTTCCAATTGGTTCCGGCAGGAAAAAGACTGGCAAACAAAGGCTGATACGAACCATAACTTGTTTGTAAATGGATGGAGTGGTATTTCCAGAAGTTAAACCGGATGCCTGTTTGAGCATGTCCGCCTGGCATAAGCACAGACTTTGCCTGCCGTTCAGGATCAGTAGTGGTATAATTAAAATGGTTAGTTCGCTGCATTGTTTGTACGGATGCCGATCCTCCTATATCCCAAATAAATCTTGCTGTTTGGTACTTTAAGCGCATGGAAAGTCCTCCGGTCTGAATGCCGGATTCGTAGAAATAACCAACCTTTTCAGCGGAATTAAAGGCTGGAAAGAAACCGGAATTAAACAAGTTTTCAGCCTGATAACCTTCAGGTCGGTTAATGTCAGAAAAACTGGAATAATTATCGGCTCCAAGTAAATCGTGAACCGAGCCAAAATGCTTGGCTTGATAGCTTTCCAGATTAAAACTGCCACTCAAATCTAATTTTTTGCTGAAGTTGTGGGTAATTACAGATCGGAGACCAAACCGGTTTTCACTATTTGTTGCAGCTAAAGTTGTTATTCCTGAGTTTTCAGTATTGACAAATTTTCCATCAGGAGCTGCGATTCGGTTGGTTCCCATTTCCTGAACTGCCAAGCCCTTATTCCAATCGATAGTTTTACCGAATGAAACTTGTCCGGCAGAATCCCGAGGCACATTTTCTATTCCCAGATTGTTGAATGAACCACTCGGAAAAAGCTGAGCCGAGCGATTAAATTGAGCAAATAATTGTGTTGTGATGTGTGTTTTTATCCGTGGTTGCCAGAAATGTGTCAGGCTGACCATCGGACTTCTAGCAAAATTGGTACTCCACGAAACCGGCTTTTTATCAAGGGTTCCCCAATCCGGATTGTATTTTGGTCCGTAAAGATTGTAAGCACCAATCGAATCCGAAAAATTGCGGTCGTGCTGCTGCATAACTCCATTAAAACTCAATGCAAGCGTGTGAAAGTGGTTAATTTCTTTCTGTACATTCAGAAAAATACTGTACTGCTCAAAGGCCGAATTTTGTGTCAGTCCGTTTCCTGAAGTTCGTGAGATATGAATTGTTGAAGCCAGCTTTTTCCTTGAAAGACCCGAATAAACTGTTGCTGAAGTTTTCAGGAACCCTTGGTTGCCATAAATTGCTGAAATTTCGGCACCTGATTTTTCTTGTGGTACCAGCGAAAGTACATTGACCAAACCTCCCGATTGAATCTGACTTTGCAGATTCCCGCTCTGCCCGGAAGTAATCTGAATATTTTGAGCCCAGTCAGTTAAGCCCGAGAGCATGGGTGAACCGACCTTGCCAGTTTCAGGGTTATTTAGTACTATGCCGTCAAGTGTATAACTTGTTTTTGCAGGATCGTTTCCGCGGAACCCAATTTCGGAATCGTTAAAACCGCTGCCATTGGCATAAAAGCTGACTGATGGAATTGTACGAAGCAGCTCGTTAAATTCCTGATTTCCGCTTTGCTCTCTAACTTTCCAGTAGGAGAAATCTTCCATAGTCTGAGGAAATTTCGCTTTGTTTTCGTACGATGTGAGTCGGCGTTGCATCGCACGGCCGACTGCATTGGCCTTTAGCTTTACGATGAACATGGGTGTTGAAATTCCTGCAGAAACTGACATGTTGTATTTCTTTCCAAAGTATCCCGGATGGTTAACCTCTAACAAATAGTCGCCTCCAACCAGTTTTATGGCATATTTCCCTTGTTGGTCAGTCAACACGCTGATTAAAGTTCCGGGGATTGTGACCACTGCTTTTTCAATCGGTTCGCCAAATTCATCATCAACAACAAATCCGGAGAGTAAGCCTATTTTTGGGTTGGCCTGTTTTTCCTTAACCTTCTTTTCGCGAGCGATTCCATATCCTGAGCTCAGTATAAAAAGTACGAATAGAAGTAGTGTTGTTCTGATGATTCTACTTTCCTGAATGTAAGTGTATAGGTCTGATTTTTTCAAGGTTTTCATGTTTTCTGAATTGTCTTGTGCATCTATTCCGTCTTTACCGCAATACACCCTAATCTGATCAGAGAAAAGATGCTTCTTTTTTTTAAACGCAGAAGTCAGGATATTAAGTATCCTGACTTCTGAATTACCGATGATTTAACTTTGAATTTTCTATTCGATGACTTCCAGAATCGAATGAATTTCGAGTTTGGGAATCAAAATGGTTGATTTCCCATTTGCAAAGGTAATATTCAGCTCTTTTCCTTCAGGTTGTAAAATTATTTTTGAGGGTTTTGATTTTAGCGTTACTGAAATGTCGGTCAATGCCGGAACCTGATCATACCCGACTGCACTTTGATTGGTGTGTTCTCCGGCTACATTAATCAGGTTGATATAGGTTTTGTTATTCAGTTTATTCACTGCAACATGAACCAAATGCGATCCGGAAACTTCTACCAATTTTTCAGGCGAAAGCTGGGCGATGGTTTCAGCTATAAAGTCGCGAATGACCGGTGTTTTAAACTGGGAATACGATGAACCTGCATTGAAATATATAGCGGCAATTTTTCCTTTTCCGAATTTTCTGACCGAAGATGCGATGGTTTTGCTTTTGTCGACATAATCGCTGCCATCGTAAAAGTTTGAAATGGCCTTACTTTCAGGTCCAAGCTTAACTTCAAATAGTGGCGAACGGATTGATCCCAATCGATTGGCTGCTGAAATGAAAGCAACTTTTTCTTCGGATGTATTGGCTGATTGAATACCCAATTCGCGGGCAAAAATGCCTGAAGTTTCCGTGCCAATAACCAGAAGATTTCCACCATTCTGCACGTAGGTGCGGAGTTCGGTCAACAAGGAGGGTTCAATATAATTGCATTCAGGAATAACAATTAGCGGATATTGATTCATTTTTCCGGTTAGATGATGTTCCATCAATACTTCAACCGGAAGTTGATTATCGAGCAAAGCATAGAGTGTCGCCTGAAATTTTCCGGGAGGACTTGTATATGGCGATGAAGAAGTGTGCTGATAGGAGAGGGTTGGAAATAAAAGTGCGATTTGAGGGATCGCGTTTGCTTTGTGGCAGTAGGCTTGTCTGGCACGGCAAAAAGTTCCAAGTTCGGATAAGGTATTTGCCAACCATGGTTTTAGCGATAAGTCGCGGTTTTGCTGAAAGTAGAATTGAACACCGCCACCCATAGCAATGATTTCAGCAGCTTCCTGCTTGAGTTGAATAACTGATTTATTGCTCATCGGCATCTTTTCGCCGTTCCACGAGAATCCCCAGGCCATTAAATCCCATGGTTTACCTTGAGGAGCCAGACAGCGGGCTTCAAAAGCCGATCGGAAAACACCGTTTTGAGGGGTAACATCTCCCGATAAAAAATCGACCTTGTTTTCTACCTTTTCAGGCATCAGCGACGAATACGACCAATTGCTTGTGATCTGAAAATTGGGGTCGAACTCGTGTATGGCATCAATGTATTTGCCCATATATTCGCGAAACAGGCTACGTGTATATTCCAGATATTGCTGATAATTAATGTCATCCTTTTTCCGGGGAACATCAGAGAATCCGGTTTTTTGCTTCCAACCCCGAATTGCGGCATCGCTGTAGTCGGTTTCAACAGCCCAGCAGTCGCCGTCGATCCAGGCGCCATCAACATGGTAATCTCCGCTCAATTCTTTGAGTTGCGGAATCAATATCTGATCGAGATAAGGGCTAAAAAATGACATTTTCTGCACACTTTTCTCGCCTGAAGCCTTTACCATAGCCCAATCAGGATGCTCTGTTGCGGCTTTACCATCCCAAACTCCTGAATAATGCATGTATAGACCAACCTTGTTTTTTTCAGTCACTTCGCGCCACAATTTCAATGGGTCTTTCTGAAAGCCTTTCACATGGTAACCCGCTTTGGTCGGGTAGCTCGAAATTCCCGGATGTCCTTTACAGTCGATCTGGATAAAATCGGGGCGTACCTTCGTTAAGAAAGTATCGACCATTTGTGGGGTGAGGGTTCGGCCCGCATCAGTAATGTCTTCGGAAGCATGTAAATCGAAATGAACGCCAAAGAAACAGTCTGCACGGCGCAGTTTTACAGGATTTTGTGCTATTGTCAGCAGACTTGCAAAAGCTGATATGACCAGTAAATAGAATTTCAGTTTATTCATAGCAGTTTAATTAGTTACAAAGTAGTTTGTATAAATTGACCGTATAAATTTAATGATTGTTTGATGAAAACAAGTGTTCTGATTTTTGACAATAACTGTTTAATGACAATTTTTAAGTAATGCCTGTGATTTTAAGGTATGCCGGAGGATTATACCGTCATTTTATCCAACTGTTTTTTTGAACGGTATGCGAATAACTCTTTCAGTTATTCACTACGACTATTTTAGGGAAACAAAAATCCCCGGCTGATAAAAGCCAGGGAATTAGAATTATACATATCGTGTTGTTTTCTAGTTGTACTCCTTTTCCATTGCGACCTTCAAATCATTCAGTAATGCCGGAACTGTGTTTTTAGGATCAGCAGGTATTCCTTTCATGGTGAGTGTTTCAACGGGCAAATAACCGCGGTAACCACTTTTTTTGATAATCTTCATCAGACGGGAAAAGTCTGTCCTGATCGGACTTCCAAGGCCAAATACGCTTTCTTTTACCTGCCAGTTTACAGTGTACGGAATTACTGCTTCGATATCTGCATACGGATCGGCTACTTTGAAATTGCCGGTATCGAGAATAATTCCGGCCCATTTTGAATTGACAGCTTTCACCACCTTGATGCACTGGTCGGCTGTTTGAAGCATATCGCCATGATTCTGGATGCCAATGATTACGCCGTGCTGCGCACCGAAAGCAGCACACTCTTTGTAACATTCAATCATCCAACCGGCCACTTCGTCCCATTTGTTTTCATACCCTTTTGGAATTTCGCCAGCGAACAACCGGATAACCGGAGCACCCAGTTTTTCAGCCACAATGATCCATTTTTTAGCCCGTTCAACGTCGGCAGCCCTGACAGCAGGATCTGGCGATGCAAAATTGTTGCGAATGCCGGTGCCGCTAATGTCGATACCCAACTTAAAGGCTTTATGCTTCACTTCATAGATGTAATCATCTGTTGGCACTTCAGGGTAACCGGGAAAATAGTATCCGGTAAGGTCGATAGCTTCAATATTTTGTGTGGCGCACCAGTCAATAACTTCAAGCAGAGTCATCGTAGGTTTGTTGTCTTTCTGACCTTTTCCGGTCATCTGGTCGTTAAACGAAAACGCATTTAATGCTAATGTTACATGTGATTGATTCTTTACACCTTGATTGCTTTGAGCCTGCAAAGTTGTAGTACTGAGTGTCCAGAAAACAATTGCGGCCAATGCAAATTTCATTCTGAAAGTTTTATTCTTCATCTGTTTAGTTTTAAGGTATCTAGTTGAAAATTCCATTGCTAACGAAAGAAATCTTTTTGCTGTCGGGCGACCAGCTTGGAACGTTCATGGTTCCCTGTCCACCGTAAAGATAGCCAATAACCTTTGTCTGGCCTCCTCCAATCGGCATCAATCTAAGGTAAACTCTTTCGTAGAATGGATGTTTGTCGGCTGGAACTTCTTTCGGAAAAGAAATAAAAACCAGCCATTTATTGTCTGGTGACACGTGTGGAAACCAATTGTTCAGCTCGTCGAAAGTGAGTTGAGTCTGGTTTTTTCCATCCGGATCCATTCTCCAAACCTGCATGGTTCCGGTGCGGGTAGAGCAAAAATAAATGTGTTTGCCGTCCGATGAATATTCCGATCCATCGTCTAAACCTTTGGAAGTTGTTAACTGGATTTCTTTTCCGCCGTCTTTCGAAATTTTGTAAATGTCGAAATCACCGTTACGTTCGGCAGTGTAAAGTAAAAACTGATTATCGGGCGACCAGCCATGAAAATACGACGGACTCTTTTCAGTAATTCGTTTTGGAATTCCACCTTCAATTGGCACGGTATAAACAACCGATTGTCCCTTGGTATCTTCGGGATGATGGCTGATTCCAATTTGCTTACCATCGAAAGTCAACACATGATCGTTGTTATTTTTGTTGGCAAAGTCGGTGTTTAAAACGCTTGATTCGCGTGATGCCAAATCGAAATTGAATAATTTGCCGGAAGCATTATAAATCAGGGTTTTCCCATCAGGAGTCCAGTTTGGCGCCTGCCACGATCCTTCAGAACTGGCTAAAGCCTGACGATGTCCGGTTGTTACATCCATCATTTCCAATAAACTGCCTAAATAGGTTTTATACTGAACCAGATCGGCGGGAGCTGTATTGAAAACACGGGTATTGGTGAATTCCATTTCTTCCGAAAATTTGTTGGTATGTGCGCAAACAAACAGTCCGGCCAGTAAATCGGCTCCCAAATCCATATTTTCAAGTTTCTCCGATTGATAAGTTTCTCCGAAATGAGCTACTGACATGGTGTAAGTATTGCCTTTTTTTTCTAGCTGAAGTACATCGGGCCCTTTGATGGTGAATTTAATTTCTTTCATTATTTCGCCGGAAGTACTGCGGTATTGCAGGGAAGTGAGTCCGTCGCCATGAACGGTACAGGCTACAACAGGTGAATTTGAAGCTGTTGATTTCCGAATCATAAGACCTGTTTTACGATGCAGTTCGTGGCCTTCGCCAATAAACCGAACCTGAGTCTGAATGATAAAATCGCCGTTTACTTTTTTCGACAGAAAAGAAAAGCTGTCTTCTCCGAACCAGATATTTTGCCCCGAACCGGACAGTTTGTACATCTGAGATGGCTCACTAAAGCTAGCAGTTCCGGGAATTTCAGGTTTCCCGATATCCGAAAACTGATCGAATGATCCGATTTTCGCTCCACGCATCTGACCAGCTACTGATAAGCAGAATAAGCTTAAAATGAGGACCAGACTTCCAAATGTGATTTGTGTTTTTTGCATGAGTTAAGTTTTATTGGTTGTTATCGTTAGTTATTTATCCAAATATTGAATGAGTTCAAAAACATGACTGTTCAGCATTTTCATATTTTCCATCAAAGGCTTATAGGGTTCGAAATTGCTGTTAACCATTCCTTTGTTCGAATCGCGGTTAGAGGGATCCGTTTTCAGGTTAAGCGGATCGTTGTCTTGATAAGTGAACCAATGCCAGCCCACGCAGGCTTTGCTTTTCAGCAATTCGATGGTAAAATTCTGATAGAAATAACCTCGGTCTTGCTGGGTGGAAACGTTCCATCCGGCACCAGTCCGGTTTGGTAAGCCTGAATCCTCGCCTTTGGTGTACCATTCAGTAATAATAAACGGCTTGCCCGACCAGTTCGTCCAATTGGCCATGATGGATTGAACAGGTTCCCATTTGCGGTAATGATTGATTGAAATGATATCGGCATATTTACCAACCACTTTAAACATTTCCGGATTTTGTAATTCTTCCTTTTCCTGGTTAAACCGACAACCTAAATACAGGTGGTTCGGGTCGTATTTACGTATGGCAGTGGTCACTTTTTTGAGGTAAGTTTCCAAATAAAAGCCGGTAAAAGCAAGACGATCGGCATCATTTATGTCGGTCAGCGAGGCAACTTTCCCTTTGCGTTCGTCAAGCCATTTTTTTGCGGCAATGTATCCGGCTTCTTCTTTCCCGAGATATTGCAAATGTCGGTCGAGTGCATCGTTTTTCCAGGGTAACTCATTGTCGGTAAAATAGCCGAGCAAATATTTATCATTGGCATATTTCGCGATCGGGGCAATTGTTTTTTCAACGTATGCATCAAATTCCGGATCGAAAACCATTGCCAGATCGTAGCGGTAGCCTTGCCATCCGGCCATTTCGTATTTTCCACCGAATTTTTTGATGTGGTCAGATTTGTAGCTTCCCATAGGATTAACGATGATAGTATAAACCAATGGTTCTTGTAACTGGCGGACCAGATCGACATCCGACCAGGCTCCAATTCCATTAAATCCGTGATCTTTTAGTAATTGGCTTTCCTGTTTTGCCCAATTTTCGTTGGACCCATATTTGTTTTTCAATGCGGTTAACTGCAGGTCAGAACTACCAGGGCGATAAACAGCAACACCCTTGTGAATAAAAGGATAACCTTCAGGATCGATAATCCACCAACGGTCACTTTTTTTCTCTACCCTGAAAAATCCGGTAGCGGCTGATTGGTTTACTTTCCAGCTTCCGTAGGAATTTTGAGCCGGATCTTTGGTAAAACTGAATCCAGGTAAACGGTCGATGGTTTTGGCAGTGTAGGTTCCCCAAGTCGGGCTATCCGCATTTGTTCGTGCTTTTACCTGATGGTAACCGGTATTGGTTTGTGGAATAGGTGGAACTTGTGCTTCCACATCTTTGCAGGAAATGATTCCGGCCATCCAGAAAACAAGTAGTGTTTGAAATAGATTTTTCATTGTATTCTTTTAAAATCAATTAATTATATGTAGTCGACAAACTCAATTTGGTTCTATGTTTTTTTTCTTCTCAAGTAATTTATTGACAAATCACATCAAACTTTTCCGATAAATAATCCGTTGAATTTCGGCCCACCTGAACTTCAAATTCGCCAGGTTCAACGATGCGTTTCATATCTGGTCCGAAGTACTGTAATTTGTCGGCAGTAATCAGGAACGAAACGGTTTTGGTTTCGCCTTTTTTCAGATGGATGCGCGCAAAATCTTTTAATTCCTGAACTGGACGGGTCACTGTACTTACCATATCTCGGATATATAACTGAACAATTTCATCGCCGTCACGGTCTCCAGAATTGGTGACATCAACAGACACTTTTACCGGTTCGCTGGTAATTACCTTTTTTGTATTCAATTTCAGGTTGGCATATTTATAAGTAGTGTAGCTCAATCCAAATCCGAAAGGATACAAAGGCGAAAATTCACCATTGATGTACGGACTTTCGTGTACGTAAGGTTTCCGATTGTAATAAACAGGCAATTGACCGACATGTCGTGGAATCGTTACAGCCAGCTTTCCACTCGGATTAACTTTACCAAAAACCAAATTGGCAACAGACGTGCCCTGTTCCTGACCTAAATACCAACCTTCGATCATGGCCGGGGCATTCTCAGCCAGGTAATTCACCGATTGCGGACGACCATTGATTAGCAGAACTGCAGTTTGCTTTTTCAGCGCAAAAACAGCTTTGGCCAAATCTTCCTGGCGACCGAGTAAATCCAGGTCGTAATAATCGCCGGTGTGATTTTTCCATTCTTCACGGCAGGTCAGTTCGTTTCCACCCATTACCAACAGCACGGCATCGCAAGTCTTTGCAAGATCAACCGCTTTCTGAATCCGGAGATTCTCGGCTTCGACCGTCTTTTCAGGAGTTTTTATCGTAGTATCGTTCTCGTAAATCTTGAATCCTTCAGAATAAACAACCTCAAATTTACCTTTTCCAAATCTGGTCAATCCTTCCAGAATGCTGATTCCGGGAGTTTTGTCGTTCGAATAATTGCCATAATGAACTTCATCAGCATTTGGGCCAATCACAGCCAACCGCTTGATTTTGCCTTCGCTGAAAGGAAGCGTTCCATCGTTTTTTAGCAGGATCATTCCCTGCTCGGCAGCTTTCAATGCAATCTGTCGGTGCTTTTTCTGCATGTCCAGCTTTTCGTTTTCGCTGATGGTTTTGATGTAAGGTTGTTCGAACTTACCCAGAATAAATTTATTCCGAAGTACACGGGCAACAGCCGAATCCAGAACCGATTCTTTTACTTCGCCAGCTTTGATGAGTTCTGGCAAAAATCGAAAACAATATTGTTTCCAGTTGCTTGGGCACTCAAAGTCCATTCCGGCATTGATCGCACGTTTACCAGCTTCGGCCTGATTCAGGGCTGCATGTTGACGCGTCACCATGCGGTTTACTGCATCATAGTCTGAAATTACATAGCCGGTGAAACCCCATTCGCCGCGAAGTACATCGTTGAGCAACCAACTGTTGGCATGGTTTGGAACGCCATCGATTTCGTTGTAGGAAGCCATTACAGTGCGCACATTGGCTTTTTTAACTGCCATCTCGAATGGATAGAAATGATTTTCGCGAAGTACCCGCTCCGACAAATTGCTGGGTGCCAGGTTGGTTCCGCCTTCTGGTTGTCCGTGTCCGGAGAAATGTTTGGCACAGGCAATCAGGTGGTCGCCGTCAATCATTGGCGATCGGCCCTGCAGTCCAAGGATGGCGGCCACACCCATTTGAGCTACATGGTAAGGATCTTCTCCAAAAAACTCATCTGACCTACCAAAGCGAGGATCACGCAATAAATCGATGACCGGAGTTGCGGCGTGGGTAATGCCATAGCTGCGCATTTCTTTGGCTACAGCGGTATATACACTTTCGATCAGTTCCGGATTCCAGGTGCTTCCAAGTGTGGGAGAAACAGGAAAAACAGTTGATTGATCTTCGTTTCCTACAAACCCATGACAGCCTTCGCCGTTCGAAATCGCCGGAATTCCAAGGCGGGTTTGTTCCATAAAATATTTCTGAATGGCATTGAAACGGGCGATGTAATCGGTCTGACTCATTTGTAGCTTGAATTGCAGAAAACCCACACCATTTTTAACCGTGTCGCCCAAATCGGTGATCGCTTTTTTCAGCACTTCGGGTTTGCTCAGATCCATTTTCGGGTGCCAAACATCAATTTGGCGACATTTGTCTTCGAGCGTCATTCGTCCCAGCAAATCTTTGATGCGCGTTTCGATCGGTGCTGTTGTATCTTTGTAGATTGGTTTTTGAGTGGTTTGTGCCTGAAGGGTTCCGTGGGCAAGCAGAATTGACAGAATAATTATGGAGAAGATATGTTTCATGAATTTCGTATTAATTTATTCAGCAGTTTTTTTCAGTTATATTTTAAAAAAGTGATTCAACCCTTTCAGGGTTGCGATCTCCTAGATTTTATTTCCCGTGGGTTAACACCCACGGTTATTCAGATTTAACCCTTTCAGGGTTTTCTGCTCGCAAAAGTCCGAAGGACTTTAATCTGAATAACCGCCGGTAAAACCGGTGGCAATGGAATACTTGTAGTTAAGAACCCCGAAGTGGGTTCAACTAATACCAAGGGCTATCTTATAACCTTTGCAATCTCCAGCGGAATAACTTTCCCATTTGGAATCTGCAATTCAGCTTCACAGGTATTATTTGCCTTATTTAAATCTTTGCTTTCCGATACTTCTATCGTGGCAGTTACCTTGAAGTTTCCGTTCGATGCTTTCCAGTTGATTCCTTTCAATCCCTGCGCGCAAGCCAGTTCCATTCCTCCAACCGGAATAGCGGTCGATTTTGAGTAATAACTGGCAACTTCCTTTCCGTCTACATAAAACCGGATGAGGTGATCATCACCTTTGTTGGTTGCGGCTGTTCCATTGTTGATGAGTGAAGCCATAAATACAACATCATCTCCCTCCTTCGGGAAAGCTGGCATCGTTCGTATATTTTTCACCGAAAGATCAGCTTTGCCTTCTGCTTTGCATAGCGAAAACTCAGCTTTCAGTGGTAAAATATCCGATGATCCCCCAACCTGAGCGATGAAGTCTCCTTCAGGAACCTGATACGATTGGATTGCATCGTTGTAGATGTAAAACTCTTCAGGAGAAATAGTGATTGTAATGGTTTTCGATTCGCCCGGATTTAAGCCGACTTTCTCGAAACCACGCAATTGTTTCACCGGCATCTGAAGTTCAGGAATAATTTTCCCCGTTGAAAGGTAGAGTTGGGCAACTTCTTCGCCGAATACTTTTCCCGTGTTTTTCAGGTCGAACGAAACTTCCACGTTGTCGCCAACCTTTGCATTTGGATTATTGACTTTGATATTGCTGTATTCGAAGGTGGTGTAGCTGATTCCGGAGCCAAAAGCAAATTCAGGAACTAGATTTTGTGCATCGTACCAACGGTAACCCACTCCTTTGCTCACCAAATTTCTGAAATCGGGACTGATCGGGAAGATCTGACTATCGTCTTTTGGGATGGTGGCTGGTAATTTTCCTGAAGGATTGTAGTTGCCAAACAGCACATCGGCGATGGCACGACCACCTTCCTGTCCGGGATAAAACGCATAAAGCAATCCTTTTACATTGTGTATTACTGGAGTGACACTACAGGTTCCGCCTGAAATAACCACCAAAATGATGTTCGGATTCACCTTGGCAATTTCGTTGATTAGCTCATTTTGCATTCCGGGAAGCAGTACGGTTTTCGAAGCCCGGTCGGGACGGGTAACGACTCCACCACCTTTTTCGTCGTTTTCCTTGTCCAGGAAGTAACCTTCGCCCTCAATCGTACTGTCAAGTCCGGCAACAAAAACCACGTATTCCGATATTTTGGCAGCGGCAATGGCGGCATTGAATTGCTTTTTATCGGTATCGTTGATGTTGCAGCCTTTGGCATAATTCACCCGTTCGGCTCCCAACATCGACTTGAAGGCTTTTTCTACCGGAATCCGGTATGTTGGAGAAACTCTCGAACTGCTGTGTCCGTCGAGTGGAAGCACGGCTGCATTGGGACCAATTACTGCAACTGATTTCAGCTTTTCTTTGTCGAGAGGTAAAATATTTTCACTGTTTTTCAAGAGAACCAGACCTTTCAGTCCGCTTTCGTAAACCAGTTCGCGGTGCTCTTTGCTGTCGATCACTTCCTTCGAAATAACCGGTACTCCGTCAATCATACCTGAAATCAATTTGGTGCGCAATACATTTCGGGTGGCGCGATTAACAAGGGTACTATCAAATTGTCCGGTTTTTACTCCTGAAGGCAGTTCTTTGATGTACAAGTCGTTGCCCTCGCAAAAATCGAGTTCCGATTTCAGTGCTTTTCCGGTATCGCTGAAACCGCCCCAGTCGCACATGGTGTAAAAATCGTAGCCCCAGTGGTCGCGCAATACATCTTTAATCAGGTATTTGTTTTCAGCACATTTATCGCCATTGATCCAGTTGTAGGCGCACATCACCGAAAGAACGCCCCCGCCCTGAATGGTTCTTTTCCAATGGTAACCCCAGAATTCGACCAGACTGCGCTCGTCGCTCAGGTAATTATTGGTTCGGCGATTGATTTCGTAGGTATTTAGATTATAGTGTTTGATTGAACCAAACACCGATGTGGTATTTTGCCCGAGCACAAAAGCTTCGGAAATGCGGCCTCCCAAAAACGGATCTTCACCGATGGTTTCGGGAGCGCGGCCAATACGGGGATCGATCAGTAAATCAAGTGTTGGCCCTGCAATACGGTCTTTTCCACGTGACGCTTGTTCAAGAGAAATTGCTCTTCCCACGCGTGTAATCAACTCCGGATCCCAGGTGGCGGCCATGGCGATGGTTACCGGAAAGGATGAATATCCTTTGGCTTTATTGCCGATTCCGTGTGGTCCGTCGCTTCCTTTAAACTGTGGAATGCCCAATCGCTCGTTTCCGTCGGTGAGATAATAAAGCTGTTCAATTTTTTCCTGCATGTTCATTTTGCCGAGCAGGGTATCGAGCCGCATTTCTAAAGGACTTTGAGTTTCGACCTGTTGAACCAATGAACATTGGAATAACATTGAACCGCTTACTACAAGTCCAAAGAGAGTCATAAAATATTTTGATTTTTTCATATAAGAGTTCCTGATTTTCAGAATTATTATCTATTTAATAGTAAGTTTTGAAAATGTCCGGTAAGGAACCCGATTCCCTGTAATTTCATCGAACACAGTGTTTTCAAAAGGGAAAACTGCACCGCGAATGTCATTACACAGCAAATAAATTTCGTGCGAATTCCTGATCTGAAAACAGGTAAAATAGGGTTCCCATACCCCGGTAGTACGGTGACTTATAAAATTGGTAAAGAGTATGTTGCGGCAATCTTTCAGGTAAACACCCAGTGTTTGCTCACACCCTCTGTCTTCTTCCAATTGAAGCGCATAAAATGACCAGTTTTCGATGTTGTCAAGTTTAACTTCAAGGTCTTTGTGATGCTCGATAGAAATCTCGTAAATATTTCCCGGAGTTTTGGTATCGCTTACAAGGAATGGCATCCCGGAACGTCTGTCGTTGATCCAGAAATTTTTAAATACGCCGCCTCCACCATCGGTAATCCATATGGTGCAGGCTTGTCCTTTACCAAATAAAGCCTTGTCATTACCTCCGTTGAAAAGTCCATCATTGATATACGAATTTATTCCGGCCATCCATTTAATACCGATTACTCCGGGATTATTGCCAAAATTAAATCCGATTCCGGTAATGCCATTCGTCCCATTTTTGGGAGTTACCAGTAAAGGTTTCTTAATCTCAGGATCGGTAAAACCAGGGGTTCCGTCTTTAAGAATCAATTGGGTCATTGAAGGCTGAAATCCAATTAATGTTGTTTGCTCCTTCAGGTTTAAAGTTTTAGATATAACATATTTGCCAATCGGAACATAGATTGTATTGTGCTTTGCAATTGCTTTTTCAAAAATATCAGTACAATCGGTACTTCCGTCACCTTTTGCACCCAATTCAGCAATATTGACCCAGCCAGTCTGTGCAGGTAATTCAGACACATCTTTTGGCTCAAATTCACCTAAAGATTCTATAGGCGACTGCTCCATTTTCGTTTCAAATTTTGCTGAATTCTTTTCTCCTAAAGGCATTTCGATATGCAACCCATGCGAGAAACTCTTGATTAAAAACACAGATGCAGGAGCTGGATAGTCCATTTTCACATCTTCTTTTCTCCATCCCTGTGTTCGTCCGTTAAACCTCACACTATAAGGCACTTTCGAAAATTTGACATTCTCAAGATTGACCTGCAAATCGGGTGGAACAAAATTATTAATATGCATTCCGGTTGCCGAAATATCTTCAAACCACGAATCCTTAACAAACAATTTTTCACGATCGGGAACCAAAATCCCAACCGGAGCATTTTTAAACCTGTTACGAATAACAAGCATTCTTGCCCCATTGCTTATCAGGCAAGCTTCGCGTTGTTGTTCGAAAGTACAATCCAACACCATACATTGCCAATCGGGTGGCGAGGCATTGGTTTTTATGCCCCACGATCCCCCACGAAAGGTGCAATTCTCAATTATATTGCCCATCTCTTCAATTCCGCCGAGCCCATTTCCAATGTTGAAGTCGATGTTTTCGAGTACACAAACCTGCGAAACATGATACCTTACTGCAATAGCAGCAGGGTTGCCAACTCCAATTTCAAAATTGATATTGCTGATGCCTGAAAAAAAAGTTACCCAGGTTCCATCCATAAACTCAGGAGTTTGCCACACGCCGGGTTGCGGATCGCGACTGGCACCTTTGCTCTGGCAAAAATGAACCATGTATTTATGCTCTCCTTCCTGAAACCCGGGAGAATTATCGCCAAGTTTAAAGGTTGGCCGTTTGGCTCCATAACCGATCAGACGAATGCCCGACCATAGCCGGATTGTATTTCCGAGTCTGTATATTCCTTCAGGAATAAATATAATTCCTCCTTGCGATTGATTCAAAACCTGATCGATGGCTGCCTGCAATGCAGGAGCATCGTCGCCCACGCCATCAGCCGAAACCTTGAAATTTGCTTTGGTAAAATACACTGCCTTTGGATCAATGATCTTTTGGGTATAAATTGATTTGCCTTTGAAATCCTGACTGAATCCGGAAATAGGCACCAGAAGCAGCTGAAGTAAAAAAATGGTTATTATTAGTCTCATTGAATTTAGATTGGTTTAGGTTAGTTTCATTTTAAGCCTGACAAAAATCCATCGTAAGCTTTCTTTTTGGTGTAATTGCTGGTAAAAAGCAAAGGATATTCTTTGGGGTGCCACCAGCCAGTAAGCCATGTATATTTATCGGTAATTCCCCAGGTGGTAATTGCAAATTTTTGTGCCTGAGGCAAGGACTCAAACGATTCAACAATAGACTTATACATGTCAGATTGTTTTATCATTTCAGCATCGGTAAAAACATACGAATCAGATTTATTCTGGTTGACACGAATATCCAATTCAGAAATATGTACCAGCAATCCTGTCGTGGCAATATCTGTCAGTCCTGAACTAACCGTGGTTTTACTGGTCCAGATAGTTGTATGAAACTGATCACCTATGCCGTCAATGGGATAACTACTTTTTTTAAATCGTTCCACCATTTTTTTCATTGAATTTCGTTTGGCTGAATTCAAAACCTGATCGTAATCGTTGTAAAAAAGCTTCACATCCGGATCGGCATTTCTGGCATATTGAAAACAGCGGCCATAAAAAGCAATCGGATCTTTAAAGGTTTTGTAAACCGTACTTTCAACCCTCAGAGTACCATCGTCAGCAAAAATTTCGTTGGCTACATCCCAGCTTACAATCTTTCCTTTGTATCTTGAAACAACTGTTTGAATGTATGTTTTTACATTGTTTTCGAAGTTAAGCGAGTCGTAAGCAGCCGTTTTAAACCAATCGGGAAATGAGCTGTACCAAAGCAAGGCATGGCCGTGGACTTTCATATTGTTCTGAATCGCAAAATTCACCAGGTAATCTGTATTGTCGAACGAATAACCTGTTAATGAAGTCCAGATTCCCTTCATCTTCATTTCGTACTCGGCCGATAACTGGCTGTAATTGCTTTTGAAAGCGTTGGCAAAATCTGTCTCTTTCAGGTGTGCAACCGTAACCGCAGCACCGATTGGAAATTTGGCTTTTTCTTTCAGAGTTTTTGTTTCGACAACCGGAGGAGTGACAGGAATAACCGGTTCTTCTTTTTTTGAACAACCTGTAAGTGGGGTAGTTCCAATAAATATCAAGAGTAATAAAACACTTTTTATTAGTGCGGTTTTGCAGATGAGATTCAGCATACTTAACGTTAGTTTTTTAGGATCAAAAGGTTTATTTGTAAGTGGCGCCCGGCAAATACTCACCAGGCGCCACATTATAATGAACCAACAAAAATTAAATCAATTAATATCCAGGATTCTGGGGGAATGTAATCATGATATCAAGTTGACTCTTTGGTATAGGCCATCTTGTATGATGATCGTCCATCGGCGATTTTTTCGTAAAGGCTCCTAGCGTACCTCCAAAATAATGATAGGCATTGTATTGTTCTACCAGTTTGCCAATTCGTTTCAGGAAAAACCAGCGTTTTGCTTCGAAAGACAACTCACGTGCTTCCTCGTCCATCAAAACTTTTAAGTCAACTGTGGTGACATTGGCAATTCCTGCACGGGTGCGGATTTTATTAATGTATTCCAATGCTTTCGGATCTGAAGCGCCACCAATTCTCCAATGGGCTTCTGCGCCCAAAAGGTAAACTTCTGCCATACGGTACATAATCTTATCCCTGTACGACATTGCAGTACCTGCGGGTTTTATCAGATCCCTGTATTTCATGCAGCTCCAGTGGTATTCCCTGATGTTGGTGGAATAAGGCAAGGCTTTAGGGATTGGCTTACCAAAAGCAGGTGAAAGAGGATTGTTAACAATGAGGGTGTCAGGATAATAATAAAACTTCATGCGTTTGTCTTTGGTAACATCGTACAGTGTCCGCAAATAATCGTTTGGTAAATTCCAGCCAAATGAATTTCCGCCATAAACATTGTCCTCGATAATTGGATTGGGTTGTCCGGTAACCTTTATTTCATAATAACGTGACTGAAAAGCACCACCCAGCGGAGAACCCGAACCACCGGCACGATTGTCGGCACCACCAAGAAGTTCGTCAAACGGCAAAACCAGCATGGTTTCTTTGTGCTTTAAACTTGTTGCTCCAAATACCTGATCGATGTTTACAAGTGAATACTCACCACTTGCAATAATTGCATCAGTATGTGTTGCGGCAGCTGCATAATCACCCATCCACATAGCAGATTCAGCCCTCAACATGCGCGCAATTCCCTGTCCTATTTTTTCCTTGCTCACATTATATTTAAGATTTGCAATCGCATAATCGAGATCAGAATTGATCAGTTCATGAATTTGTGCTTTGGTGGCAGGTTTGTATTCAACCGCATCGAAAGCATTGGTTGCTGTGGTAGGAATGGTATCCAGAAGAATGTTATCATAGATGGTAACCAACCGTAAATAGGTCATTGCTCTAATGGCTTTTGCCTGTGCCACCATTTCTTTTTTTGCTGCTGCATCCATTTCTACATTTCTTGCATTTAAAATTACAGCCGATGATCGGTCGATCATTTGATACCCGTTAACCCACATATCAGAATAAAAATCGATGCCCCCGATCATACCTGACTGGTAAATGTTTGCATCGTTGTAGGTTCTGGTAATACAAAGATCGTCGGCACAGTAAAACCAATAATTTGCGCGGGTATCGTTGGTGTCGATAAACCGGTAATAGCGCCGGTTTAAACTGTACAACCCATTCAGAGCAGTTGCTAATCCTTCCGGAGTTTTATATATAATTTCGCTGTTGATTTTATCAAACTGATTTTCATCCAACCAGTTCGTACATGACGTGCTGAATAGGAGTGAAGCTGTTATTATTAGTACTAAAATTTTTTTCATTTTTATTGATATTAAAATTAATCAGTAATCTATTGAATTATTCAGAATAGTTATTGCTACCCGTTTTTAGAACCCTACCTGAACGCCAAAACTAACTGTTTGCGATTCCGGATATGCGTCAGAATCCTGTTCAGGGTTGTATGAGTTATAATCTGTCAGTGTAAGTAAATTCTGACCAGTACAATAGATTCGTACGGAATTCAATTTAAGATTTGAAATTAAGGTTGCAGGCAAGGTATATCCTAATGAAATGTTAGACAGCTTAATGTATGAAGCATCTTGTTTTGCACATAAATTCAAATACGAAGGTGAGGATGCATTGGTTGGTCGTGGAAAATATCCTCCGGGATTTTCCGGTGTCCAGTAGTCCACTTTAATTCCATTGAAAATTCCTCTTAAATCGGCTCCATAAGCATACTCCGCAAGATATTTGTTGTATCTGGTTATTCCCTGAACAGTAGCAATGTCTGCTGAAAAGTCAAATCCTTTGTATTTTGCGTTCAGGTTAAACGAGCCTAACCATTTTGGCATTTTAGATACAATTTCTTTATCGGTATTATTGAGTAACTTATCGCCATCGAGGTCTTTTACTTTTACATCGCCTGGTTTTGCTGTAGGCTGTGCCGAAGTTTTAATAGCTTCAACATCACTTTCCTGCCAAATACCATCATAGATAAAATCATAGAATACGTCAATTGGCTGTCCGATGAACCAGTTGTTTGCAGGGTAGTCATCTTCAGCACCATCTCCATTTAAGTCGCCAAACAGTTTTACAATCTGGTTTTTGTTGGTCGAGAATAGTATTCCGGCTCCAAGGGTAAAATCTTTTTTCCTGATAATTTGTCCATCCAACTGGAGTTCAATACCGGTATTTTGGATTTCTCCAATATTATCGCGTATGGTAGTGTAACCGGTTGCTGCATTAACTTTACGGTTTACCAACAGGTCGGTAGTATTTGTTTTGTAATACTCAATTGTACCGCTTAAACGGTTGTCGAAAAATCCAAAGTCAACAGCAGTGTTTAATGTTGTTGATGTTTCCCATTTCAGATTTGGGTTTGGTAATAACGATCCGGGTGCATAACCCGAAAGTTTTTTTCCGCCTTCGATATAGTCCCACTGATCGGCTGAGGCCAGACTTCCGTATGGTTGAATGGCTTCGTTACCAACGCTTCCGTAACTCGCTCTTACTTTCAGATTGGTTAAAGGCTTAAAGTCGGCCAAAAATGATTCTTTGTAAACATTCCAACCTAAAGCTAATGCCGGGAAAAATCCCCATTTTGTTTCATTACCAAAAACGGAAGAACCATCGCGACGTCCACTCAGGGTGATGTAATATTTTGAAGCATAGTCATATTGCAAACGACCTGCGAATGATAATAATCTGCGTTGCGATCCGCTAATACTTGGATTCCATGCCAATGCCGATTCTAAACCATAAACACCAAGAAGGTCATTCGGAACTTTAGGGAAACCCAGCGAATAATTATGTGAGTTTACTTCATTTAAACTCTGAATCCAGGTTGTTGAAAAGTGGTGGTTTTCAATATTCTTGAAGTAGCTTAAAATATTATCAATCGTCCATGAATTATTATCCTGCATAGTTAAGCTTCCGCCACCCATTCCGTTGGTATAACCTGCATTGGAATGAGCCGTACTGTAATTTTCCTGTTTATAATTCCAGCTCCGTCGGCTTACATTCAATTTGTAACTCAACCCGGCGATAGGAGAAATCTCAAGAAAAATATTTACCAGATCATTTCTGCTATTCTTTAATAAAGATACTTCCTGAAGGTCGTTTAAGGGATTCCAGTTTTCCTGAAAGCCAGTAGGATGAACACGAATTGTACCATCTTCGTTGTAAACCAAACCCAATGGTGAGGATCTAACCGTTTCATTTAATACACCTGCAACTCCAGGATCATTAGATTTTGTAATGGACAATGAGCTGTTTAATCCAAATTTCAACCATGAATTCACCGTTTGGTCGAGATTAAAGCGCACCATTCCTTTATTAAAATCAGTATTGGGAACAACTCCTTGTTGATTTTGGTAATTAGCGCTGAAAAAGAATCTTGTTTTTTCGGTACCTCCGGTTAAACTGAGGTCGTGATTCTGGATTGACCCTGAGCTGATAACGATTTTCTCCCAGTCGATATAGGATTTATTTTGGAGTGATGCCAGTTCAATTGCGCTAAAAACCACATTGTCGGCACCAAATTGTCCTTTATTGTTGGTCCGGTATGCTTCTCTCTTAAGATCAGCAAATTCTTCGGGAGTGAATACATCGAAGTTTTTATGAACATTTTGTATTCCATAGTAGCCATTATAGTTCACTTTTGTTTCGCCGGCTTTTCCTCTTTTTGTAGTAATAAGAATTACACCATTCGAAGCACGTGCACCGTAAATAGCTTGTGCCGCAGCATCTTTTAAAATTTCAACCGAAGAAATATCTCCTGGGTTAATATCATTTATCGCGCCAATTTCAACGCCGTCGGCAATAACAATAGGGGAAGTTCCGCCAGCCAGCGAACCCTTCCCGCGAATCTGAATGTTTGATGAACCGCCGGGACCGGCATCGCTGGTAGTTACTTGAACTCCTGCTGCCTTACCGCGAAGCATTTCACCCACATCAAGTGTAACAACTTTGGCTAATTTTTCAGCTTTTACAGTGGTAACCGAACTGATGATGTCGCTTTTCTTCTGGACACCGTATCCAACAGCAACCACTTCATCGATACCAAAGGTTTCTTCTTCCAGTTGAGCATTAATTGTTGTTTTGTTGCCAACTCCAATTTCTTGTGGTCGCATTCCAACAAAAGAAAATTGCAAGGTAGAATTTTCAGGTACGTCGGAAAGTGTAAAATTTCCATTCGAATCGCTGACTGTTCCTGATGTTGTACCTTTTACTACAATAGAAACACCCGGCATCGAAGCTCCTGATGCATCGGTTACTTTGCCGGTCACTTTCTTGCCTTGCTGTTCGGAGTTGTTCAGAAAGCTTTTTGTGACCACTATGTTCTTATCCAAAATACGGTACGAATAACTATCGACTAGGATCTTTTTCAGAACTTCTTCGATGGTTGCATTTTTCAAATCGATCGAAACCCGTTTGCTAAGATCCATTTCTTCGTTCTTGAAAAAGAACCCAAATTCACTGTTTCGTTCAATTTCACGGAAAACATCAACAAGTGAGGCATCCTGAACTTTTAGATTAATACGGGCTGTTTGGCTGTAGCTTGAACCAGCCGTTGCAGCAAGCACTGCAAAAAGCAAAAGCGTAATAGTTAGTTTCATAGCTCGAATAATTTTTTCCCACCTTTGCTGCGCAAAGCATAGCAAATCAAAGCATTTTTTCATACGTTTGTTTTGAATTTAGTTAATATTGGAAACTGACTCCACTCAGTTTCATTTATGAAATTCGGATGCACCCCTCCACGGGTGCATTTTTATTTCCTAATTCTAATAATGTCTTTTCCCTCTATTTTATCGGTAATTTCGTATTCAATCTGGTCGGTAATAGCTAATATTTTTAAAACCATTTTTACTGTTGTACTGCGCTTTACCACACTGGTATATCTGGTGTTTGCCAGCTTTTGGTCTTCAATCTGTATGTCAACATTGTACCAGTTTTCCAGCTCAGTACAAATTTCATGAAGGGTTTTGTCAATAAACACAAATTTTCCCTCTGTCCATGCTGTAACAATGGATGGATCTTGCTGAATAACTGATATTTGATTGCTTGCTTTGTCGTATTTGACAAATTCTCCGGGCTTGACAGTCAGAAATGTTGTTCCAGATTCTTTTAGTAAATCAATTTGTCCATCGATAAGTGCTGTAGTAATGGCCTTTTCCGATTCGTATGCACGTATATTGAAACGTGTACCAATATCTTTGACTTTAAATTGACCAAGATCGACGATGAATTTTCGGTTTGGATTTGGAATCAGGTCGAAATAAGCTTCTCCATTCAATCGGGCAACCGTCTCGCCGTTGGCATTTTTATCTAGAACCAGAATGGTGCCCGAACTTAGCCAAATGGATGAACCATCTTCCAAATGAATTTTTGACACACTTCCTTTTTCAGAACTGTACTCAATGTGCTGACTTGTTTTTTGTGTGAATTCGCGGTTAATGAAATAATCGGCCATAAAACCCATTGTGCAGGCAACTACGAAAATGGCTGCATAGCGCATCCATTGATTGATTAGTCGTTGAGGCTTTTGAGCTTGTGTCCGATTCCAGAATTGATTGAAACTTTTATTTTGCTGACTGAGATAATTTGGGGGGGCCAGACTACTCAGGACATACAAATTTTTATAGTGTTGAAATTCTGATTTCTTTTCAGGATCAATTTCAAGCGAACTGAAAAATTCTCTTTTTTCGTCTTCGCTTGCAATGTTTGTAAGTATTTTGTGAAAGGTATCTTCAGACATGTGTTGGTTGATTTATGTACTAAACACATAAACCTACAAATACCCTATCGAAAAATGTGAAGAAAAATGGAAATATTTTTAGTTCTAGCTGAGTATTCTGGAGATCAGATAGATAAGTGGTAGGTAATCTTTCAGTTCGATTCGAAGAATTCGTAAAGTTTTAGAAATGCGCGCTTCAACTGTTTTGATACTGATGTTTTGCTTTTCCGCAATTTCATTGTACGACAATTCTTCAAAACGGCTCAATTGAAATGTATCAATCAACTCCGTCGGGAGTTTCAGAATAGCCTCATCAATTTTGCAGCGCAACTCCTCGAATTGGATGTAATTCCCTAATTTTTCGAGTGCCTCATAATTAAACTGCATTTCAAGGTACTTTAGGTTTTCCTGATGTTTCAGCGAAATTTTCTGGTTGCGTAAATAATTAAGGCAATTGTTTTTGGTGATGGTGTAAAGGAAATTGCGGATATTGATCTGATCGTTCAAGGTTTCCCTGATTTCCCATAACTTCATAAAAGTATCCTGAACAATTTCTTCAGCAACCTTTTCGTCGTGCAGGTAGTTTAGGCAAAGGTGATACAATACGCCGAAAAATTCGTTGTAAATATCCTCGTAGGCTTTTTTTTCGCCTTTCCGAAGTGATGGAATATTCAATTGAAAATTCGTAGTAATCATCATTTCTTTTCTAAAATCCAATGAGTGATATCCAACTTCAAAAAATGAAATTCATGATAGAACGCCTTAACTTGAAACCTGGAACTGTATTTATTTTCCCTGCAATTTTTCTTTCAGGTAATTGGTCATTTTGGTGTACAGGTGCATTGTTGTATTTCCGCCATAAATACCATGATTCCGGTTGGTGTAGGCAGCCATGTCGAACAGAACCCCTTCCTGAACCATTTTTTCGGTAAATTCCATGGTGTTTTGGAAATGCACGTTGTCGTCAGCCGATCCGTGAATCAGGAGGAAATTGCCTTTTATTTTTCCGGCATTTGTAATGGGCGAATTATCGTCGTATCCTTCCGGATTTTCCTGTGGAGTGCGCATGTAGCGTTCGGTATATACACTGTCGTAGAAACGCCAGTTGGTTACCGGTGCAACTGAAATTCCGGTATTGAATACATCAGCACCCTTTTCCATGCAGAGAGCTGCCATAAAACCGCCGTAACTCCAGCCCCAGATTGCGATTTTGCTTTTATCTACATATGGCAAGGTTCCGAGATATTTTGCTGCTTCAACCTGATCATCTGATTCGTATTTGCCCAGCTGCATATAAGTCATTTTCCGGAATTCTTCGCCACGGGCAGCAGTACCGCGCGGATCGACACAGGCAATCAGGAACCCTTCCTGAGCAAGGTAATCGTGCCAGCCAATTCCGCCCCATTTGTCGGCAACTTGCTGTGAGTTTGGCCCGCTGTACTGAGTCATCAAAACCGGGTATTTTTTTGCCGGATCAAAATTGGCAGGCTTCAGCATCCATCCGTTAAGTTCAACTCCTTCTGAAGTTTTAAAATTGAAAAATTCTTTTTTGTTGAAGTCATATTCTTTCAAGGTATTTTTTAAGGCCGAATTGTCCTGAAGTGTGCGGATCAGCTTTCCGGTTTGATCGTGCAATGTAATCAGACTGGGGGTTTCAAGGTTAGAGAAATAATTGATGTAATATTTGAATCCTGTGCTGAAATCGGTATTGTTGGTCCCAGCCTGAGTCGAAAGTTTTCCTGATTTTTTCCCGTCTAAACTAACGTAATAGACTTCGCGGCGCATCGGAGATTCTTTAGCCGCCTGATAATAGAAGACTTTCTTTAACGGATCAAAACCATAAAATTCGGTCACGTCAAAATTTCCGCTGGTTAATTGTTTTACTTCAAAGCCCTGCCGGTCATACAAATAAAGGTGCGAATAACCGTTTCGTTCGCTGTTCAGAACAATGTATTTGTTGTCAGGCAGAAAAATAAAATCGTCGTAAAAATCTTCTGAAATGTATCGTTTATTTTTTTCGGTAAAAAAGGCACGGGTGTCGCCGGTAAACGGATTTGCAAGTACAATATCCAGTTTATTTTGCAGGCGGTTCAGTTTCATTATAGCCAAATCCGAAGCATCAGCCGTCCATCTGATTCGGGGTATGTATTGTTCTGTATCAGTTCCAATTTCGGATGTTACACTGCTTTTGGCTTTTAAATCATAGATGTGTACACTAACTATCGAATTTTTCTCTCCTGCTTTGGGGTACTTGTAACTGTAACTTCCGGGGTACAACCTATTTTCTGTTAGTTCAGGTTTTTGTCCCTGATACATTGGTATGTTAAACATTGGAACTTCAGTTTCGTTGAATTTAATGAAAGCCAGAAATTTACTGTCGGGCGACCACTCAAACGCTTTGTTAAAACTGAATTCTTCTTCATAAACCCAGTCTGGTGTACCATTTATTATTTCGTTGGTCTTCCCATCACGGGTTACCTGACTTTCGGTTCCGAACTTCAGGCTTTTTATAAACAGGTTGTTGTTACGTGCAAAAGCTACCCGTTCCCCATCAGGAGAAAAAGTGGCCAGTTGTTGCCCTCCGTTTGTTGATAGAGGCGTCATTTCTTTGGTTGTGCGGTTCCAAATAAAATATTCGGCAGAGAAAGAATGTCGGTAAATCTGCTTTCTATTGGTGGTAAACAGAATTTTGGTTTCATCGCTACTGAAAGAATAATCACTGAATCCGGAGAATCCGGGATTTTCGATTTTGGGTAAATCAAACAAAACCTCAACCTGTGTTCCGGTTTTATAACTGTATTTCACAATTTTGTTTCCTTCTTCCTGGGCGGTATAGTTTAGCCCGTCATTCATGGATCGCAATCCGGAAACACTTTTTTGGGCAAATGTGCGACTGCCAACTACATCTTTTAATTCAATTTTTTTCTGCGAGAATGCAGTTAATGAAAAGCTTACCAGTAAAAGGATAATTGTCTGTCTGAAATTCATATTCGCATGTGTTAGTCGTTCTTTACAGGGTCAAAACTTCGAATTTTTTTCGAGATAAAAAAGAGAACATTTCATAATTACCATTTGGGTAGTATTTTACTCCCTTTATATGAGATAGATTGATATATGAATGATCAAAAATATATCTTTGTTTTAACTGATGAATGAGAGTTCAACGGAAATGTGACGAATGTTAAAAACTACTGATTATGAAAAGACTAATAGTATTTATCTTGTTTGGTTTTATTTTTCAGGGTGTTTATGCGCAATCTAAAGTCGTCGAATTTCTTAAAGTTGGTAAAAATGATGCCAGTGCCTTGGTTCAGGCCTATTTAAATCCTTATGCCATGGCCTTAGGTGATGGGTTAAATAATGGGTGGTATAATTCCGCTGCTACCCATAAGTTATTCGGATTCGATCTAAGTATTAATGTAAGCGCTATTCAGATTCCAACCGGAGCCACAACTTTCGATTTAAATAAAATTGGTTTATCAGATCATCTTACTTTAGATAATCCTGCAAAGAATATGGCTCCTACTATTGCTGGTCCTGATGTTGAGGGACCTAAGATAATTATGAATGCCCCCAATGGAGATCCTATCGGTTCATTTACAACACCAAATGGATTGGGGTTGGATATTGTTCCGGTACCAATGGCTCAGGTAGGTTTTGGTTTGCTTCCTCACACTGATATTATTGGAAGATTTGTTCCAGAGCTAAAATATGACAATAGCGGAGATGAAATGAAAATTGGATTTTGGGGACTTGGGGTGAAGCATAACTTTAAAGAATGGATGCCATTTCTTAAGGCTCTTCCTTTTGATGCATCTATTTTCGGGAGTTATTCTGAAGTAAATGCTCAAAGTGAGATCAGTTTTGATCCGGATGACTTTAATGATGGAAATGTGAGTGTTTCTTTTGGCGATAATGGTCAGATGTTGAAGTTTAATACCAGAACCACCAAATATGGACTCATTCTTTCCAAAAAGCTAGGTGTTCTTACCGTATTCGGCGGAATTGGTCAAAGCACCAGCGAAACCGCGATTGATTTATTGGGCGAATACATCATTAAAACCGAATTTGAAGACGGAACTACCACGACAGACAATTTAACTAATCCTGTAGCCCTGAATTTTGAGTCTAAAAATATCTGTATGGATGCTGGTTTGAGACTTAAATTTGCATTTTTCAGTATCTATGGCTCTGTAAACAAAGCAGAATACATATCTTATAGTGCAGGAATAAGTTTGGGATATAGATAATCATTTGATGAAAATTTGAGATTGGCATTAACATGATTGGACCTTTTTCATGTTAATGCCAATTTTATTTTATATCCATTCCTTTTTAGCATCGAAAAATAACTTTATTGAGATTTATATCAGCTATTAATATTTATCTTTGCACCCTGTTTTTTAAACACAAAAACTGATGATAAAAATTACTTTACCAGATAATAGTGTCAGAGAATTCGAAAGTGGGATTTCAGGATATGATATTGCAGAATCGATTAGTAGCAGACTGGCCAAAGAAGTGTTGTCTATTTCAGTAGATGGCGAAGTTTGGGATTTGTCAAGGCCAATAAGTAAAGATGCGCGTATTAAATTATTTTTGTGGGACGACCGCGAAGGAAAAGAAACATTTTGGCATTCTTCGGCTCACCTTATGGCTGAAGCTATTGAATTCTTTTATCCGGGTACTAAATTCGGTATTGGCCCAACCGTGGATAACGGATTTTATTATGACATAGATTTGCCTGATGGGCAACAATTGTCTGAAAAAGAACTTGAAAAAATAGAAAAGAAAATCATCGAACTGGCCAGAGAAAAGCATGATATTGTTCGTAAGGATATTTCTAAGGAAGATGCTCTTAAAATGTTTTCGGCAAAAGGAGATAATCTAAAGGAAGAACTAATTAGCGAACTGGCCGATGGAACTATTACCGTGTATAATCAGGGTGGGTTTACCGATTTATGTCGCGGACCACATTTGCCCAATACCGGTTTTATTAAAGCAGTAAAATTAACTTCAATTGCCGGTGCTTACTGGAGAGGCAACGAAAAAAATAAAATGCTTACCCGTGTCTACGGAATTACATTCCCGAAACAAAAAATGCTGGAAGAATATCTTGTATTGCTTGAAGAAGCTAAAAAACGAGATCACCGTAAGTTGGGTAAGGAGATGGAGTTGTTTATGTTCTCACAAAATGTGGGTCAGGGACTGCCAATGTGGTTGCCAAAAGGGGCATTATTGCGTCAGCAACTTGAAGAATTTTTGAGACGGGTTCAGAAAAAATTTGGTTACGAACAGGTTATTACACCTCATATTGGTGACATCAATCTTTACAAAACATCAGGACATTTTCAGAAATACGGTGCAGATTCATTTCAGACCATCAAAACTCCTGCTGAAGGTGAAGAGTATATGTTGAAGCCTATGAATTGTCCTCATCATTGCGAAATGTATAAGTTTAAACCTCGCTCATATAAAGATCTTCCGGTAAGATATGCTGAATTTGGTACGGTTTACCGTTATGAGCAAAGTGGAGAGCTACATGGATTGACTCGTGTCCGTGGATTTACACAGGATGATGCACACTTATTCTGTCGCCCTGATCAGATAAAAGAAGAATTCAAGAAGGTAATCGATATTATTTTTATCATTTTCAAAGCACTAAACTTCGAAAATTATTCGGCTCAAATTTCGTTGCGCGACCCCAATAAGCCTGAAAAATATATTGGTTCAACTGAAAATTGGGATAAAGCAGAGCAAGCAATTATTGAAGCAACTGCTGAAAAAGGGCTAAAAACCGTAACCGTTTTGGGTGAGGCTGCTTTTTATGGTCCCAAACTGGATTTCATGATCAAAGATGCACTAGGACGTAGCTGGCAATTGGGTACTATTCAGGTAGATTACAACCTTCCAGAGCGTTTTGAATTGGAATACATTGGAGCTGACGATAAACGTCATCGTCCGGTGATGATTCACCGCGCACCATTTGGATCAATGGAACGTTTTGTGGCTGTTTTAATTGAGCACACTGCCGGAAAATTCCCGCTTTGGCTCACTCCGGAGCAAGTGGTTGTGTTACCAATCAGTGAAAAGTACAATGATTATGCAAAAAGTGTTTCAGAATTTCTAAATAATTCCGATATTCGCACGCTAATTGACGACCGGAATGAAAAAATTGGTCGTAAGATTCGGGATAACGAATTAAAACGTATCCCTTATTTATTGATAGTTGGTGAACAAGAGGCTGAAAATCAACAGATTTCTGTAAGAAAGCAGGGCGATGGAGATAAAGGATCGATGGATATTTTCGGGTTTGTTGATTTTATTAAAGCTGAAGTAAAAGAGCAGTTATCATCATTAAGTAATTAAGAATATTAACTAAATATAGGAGAATTTGGCCATAGCTGTAAAAAGACCATACAATGGTGGAAGAGCAGAAGTTGCTCCTCAGCACCGAATTAATGAGAAAATTCGGGCACAACAAGTTCGGGTTGTAGGCGAAAATATCGAGAATCCTGGTGTTTATTCTGTTTCAGAAGCCTTGAAAATGGCAGATGCACTTGAACTAGACCTTGTCGAAATCTCACCAAACGCGGATCCGCCAGTTTGTAAGATTACTGATTATCAGAAGTTTCTGTATCAGCAGAAAAAGAAACAGAAGGAAATTAAAGCTAAAACGGTACAGGTTGTAGTGAAGGAAATACGTTTTGGTCCGAACACGGATGATCACGATTTTCAATTCAAAATGCGTCATGCCGAAAAATTTTTACAGGAGGGCGCTAAAGTAAAAGCCTATGTATTCTTTAAAGGAAGATCAATTTTATTTAAAGAGCAAGGCGAAATATTACTTTTAAAATTTGCACAGGAATTGGAAGAAGTTGGCAAAGTTGAACAATTGCCACAATTAGAAGGAAAAAGAATGACCATGTTTATTTCACCTAAAAAGAAGAAATAAATTTCTTACATAC
>JAFLKN010000068.1 GCA_019163175.1 Prolixibacteraceae bacterium
AAAATCATTCCTATGGAAAACAGAATATTCGATTCGGAACTTGAAAAGCTTTCAAGAAAAGTCATTCAAATGTGTACTCAAGTTAATCAGCAGGTGAACGATGCGCTGATTGCGCTAAAAGAATACGATCTGAAGCTCGCCAAACAAGTTGTGAAAAACGACAATGAAACCGATACGCTCGATGTAAAAATCGACCGGCTTTGCCAGAAAATTTTCGCGCTGCAGCAACCGGTGGCCTCCGACCTCCGATATATTCTGTCGGCTCTGAAAATCAACAACGACTTGGAACGTGTTGGTGACCATGCTGTGAACATCGCCAAACGAATTGCTCCGCTCGAAGATTACCGCCAACTTATAGCCGATTTAGGGGTTGATCAGGTTGGCAAAGAAACTTCGCTGCTTTTTTCTGATGTAGTTAGTGTGGTAAGAACTCACGACTTGAAATATTGTCAGGAAATATATCGGCGTTCTGCAGCAGTAAAAGAAGGTTGTCACGAGATTGCAGACCAGATTCTCAATGAAATGATGCACAAATCGGAAGTAGTGGTAGTTGCCTCAAATATCCTGATTATCGTAAATCTGATTGAACGTATTGCCAGCTATTCCAATAATATCGCCGAATCAATCACCTTTGTAGTTGAAGGAGAGATTGTGAAGCACCGGAAGAAGTCGGAATAAGTCTCCAGATTAAAGCAGCAGTAAGAATGCTGAGATAGCTGTAATCACGATAACGAATCCGCGGTAAGTGTGTTCGGGTATAATCTTAACAAATTTAAACCCTACGAATGCCCCCAGCGCAATAGCAGGTAAAGTCATCAGGTCAATCATAAGCGTTTCTGCCTTAATGTTATTCCATACAAACAATTGCAGCGGAAATTTGGTAAAGTTGATGATCATGAAAAACCAGGCGCTGGTGCCAATGAAACTATTTTTCGGCAGATGCATAGCCAGTAAATAAATGGCAAAAACAGGTCCGGCCACATTGCCAATCATAGTGGCAAAACCACCCAAAATTCCCATCGAAGCTGCAAACCACCACTTATCGGGAAAAAGATTTGTGCCTTTTCGTTTGTCCTGCCATAACATCATTCCAATACTCAGGAAAACCAGAATTGCAATCAGGTTTTTGAATTGTTCGTCGTTGACAAGTTCGCCAACCCACAAAGCAAGCAACAAACCAATTACTGCCCAGGGAATCACTTTTATAAGATGATTCCAGTTGGCATGACGACGATAATAAGCTACGCCAAAAATATCGGCCATCATCAGGATAGGCAGCAAAACTCCGGTTGAATGCTTGGCGCCGAAGATAAAAGCCAGCGCTGGCACAACGATCATGGAAACACCCGGAACTCCCACTTTCGACATGCCAATGAGCATTCCGCATGCCATGATAATGGTCCATTCGAGCACATTGATTTGGAGAGAGGAAAGCAGTTCCATGAATTAATTTTGAATGAAGCGACAAAAGTAAACGATTTACCTGACCAAATACTCTTTATCCAGAATATCCAATTCGGCACCAGCGGTTTCGCCAAACCATTTTTGGACATGTTCGCGGGCTTGTTTCCTAATTTCAGGAGTAATGTAAACAGCCATTTGGCGGATGATAAGCAATAAAACACCCAAATCGTCAGTAAATCCGAGCAAAGGTGCAAAATCGGGAATAAAGTCAATCGGCAGGATAAAATAACCCAGAGCTGCCGATAAAATCAACTTGGCTCTGAGTGGCACATCGTCCGATTTCATCATGTATTGCAACAGCAGCGCCGGATAAACAACTTTCATTCCGGCAACTTTCGAATATCGCTTTACTTTATCCCAGAAAGAAGTATCCGAATAGTGCTTCCGGAATTTGGCCGATTTAATTTCATCAGCAAATAAGCTGTAAAGATTAGCCCCTATTTGTATCGTACGAAATTTTTTCATGTTGCGGGTTAAAAAATATCCCATCCATTTCATTTTCCATGCTCTTCGCTCTTTGCCCTCTGCTATTTCAAGCTCACATTCTCATAATCAACCCGAACATCGCCGTACAATTTTTCAATCAGTTCGAGCGATTGCTGAACATCTTCGAGCGTTTCGGCCTGTAACAAACGAATCCGGTGCTCCCGGAAATTGGGCAGTGTCGGGAAATATTTGGCAAAATGGCGTCGCATCATCAGTATTCCGCTGCGCACATTGTCTTTCCATTCAATCGACATGTTTAACTGATCGCGCACATTCTGAACTACATCTGAAACGGTTGGCGGAGGAAGTAGTTCACCGGTTTGCAGGTAATGTTTCACTTCCGAAAAAATCCAGGGACGGCCAATTGATCCGCGACCAATCATCAGCGCATCTACCCCGCTCTGCTCCAGAAATGCTTTGGCCTTTAGCGGGCCGTTGATGTCGCCGTTCCCGATAATCGGAATGGTCATGCGTGGATTGTTTTTCACGTCAGCAATAAGCGACCAATCGGCTTCGCCGGTATACAACATGCTGCGTGTACGCCCGTGAATGGCCAACGCTGTCACCCCGGCATCCTGTAGGCGTTCAGCCACTTCAACAATTATTTTACTGTTTTCGTCCCAGCCTAGCCGGGTTTTGGCGGTTACCGGTAGTTTCACCGCTTTTACAATCGCTTCGGTCATTCGCTGCATTTTATCGGGGTCGAGTAACATACCTGCCCCTGCCCCATGACGAATGATCTTTTTCATCGGGCAGCCGTAATTGATGTCGATAAAATCGGGCTGCGACGCTTCTGCAACCTTGGCTGCTTCAACCATCGAATTGATGTCGTGTCCGTAAATCTGGATAGCCACCGGGCGGTCGAAATCAAATAAAGTCATTTTTTGCTTGGTCTTCTGAATGTCGCGAATCAGCGCTTCCGACGAAACGAACTCGGTGTACATTACATCGGCACCGTACTTTTTGCACATGTACCGAAACGATTTGTACGTCACGTCTTCCATTGGCGCCAAAAACAGCGGCATATCACCCAAATCAATAGTTCCGATCTTCACAGTTTGTAGTTTGTCTTGTGGATGTAAATTCAGTACAAAGCAAGTAACAAAGTGACAAACTACCAAAGTCGCCGAAGATTTTTCAATCTTTTGATTCGAAGATCAGAACTTCAATTCTCCTGAAAAGCTGAAGTACATTGTTTCTGAGGCACTTTGTCGGTTAATTTTATCTAGCTTTACGCAACTAAAACATGGGTTTCTCCGTCTAAAGTCATATAAAACTTACTCCAATGAAATGTATTTCAGCACTAAAATATCTCCTGATTCTTTTCCTTTTTGCCGGACTTGCCTGCGAAGAAATTGTTCTTGACCCGGTATTTACTGTAGGCAAAGAATCCACTTTCCGAATAAATACGATTTATCCTTCCACCGATCACAAATACACGGTGCAGATTAAAGAGATTGGCGATTCGCGCTGCCCACAAGGAGTTGCTTGTCTTTGGTCGGGCGAATTATCGATAAAGGGCGAGTTGACAGCAGACAACCATACATCTGCTTTTGAAATCCATTCGGTGGCCGAAAAGTTGAATTTAATGCCAGAAGGGTTTACCATCAAAATAGTTGATGCACAACCTTACCCGAAAAACGGCATCGAAACCAAACCCGAAGATTTGGTGGTTACCTTGCTGATTCAGAAAGAATAGAGGCAAAAAAAGATCCGATGATTTAACGTTCATCGGATCTTTTTTTTAAGGATAAGTTTATCGGTTATCTACTTTCTCCGGATACAAATCGTGATTCATCATTCGGTATTCGGCCATCTGTGCGTATTTGGTGCCGGGTTTTCCATAGTTGCAATACGGGTCGATGCTGAGACCGCCACGAGGCAGAAATTTTCCCCAAACTTCGATGTATTTGGGCTCCATCAAAGCAATCAGGTCTTTCATGATGATGTTCATGCAATCTTCGTGAAATGCGCCATGGTTGCGGAAACTAAACAGGTACAGCTTTAAACTTTTACTTTCAACCAGTTTCTGATCAGGAATGTAACTCAGGTAAATGGTCGCAAAATCGGGCTGACCGGTAATGGGGCACAAACTGGTAAATTCCGGACAATTGAATTTCACCATCGTATCGTTCTCCGGATGTTTGTTGTCGAAGCTTTCCAGCATTTCCGTGGAATATTCGAACAGGTATTTGCTTTCGTTTCCGAGATTTTTTAATTCGCTCATCGTTTAAAATTTTAATTCTGCCACAAAGGCACTAAGAATCAACGTAAAATATTTTTAGGTAATTGCTTTTCCTAAGTAAAAATATAAGTTTCTGGATAAAGCGTTCTTTTGCTAAACGCTTGTTAGCTGATGTTATTCTTTTCAATGGATACATCCTAAATAAATATTTCCAAATTTTGCTCTTGAAATATCGGATAAGTTTTTGTCACAAAGGTCTGAAATATAAAGTCCATAAGGCTCAACTTTCAATGTAGCTCCAGCAATCTGGTCGTCAGTATAAAGTTTAGACCCTTCATTGAAAAATGTATAGCGAATAGTCGACCACATTTCAAATCCAAGTTCCATATCTAAATCTGGGTAGTAGCCAGAGTTTTCGCCAGCCTTTACCATCTTTGTAACGAATCCTAATGCGTCTTTAAGTTGTATAGAAGAAATATGAGCCGCAAGGTCTGCAAGTTGAATACCTTTAATGTATGATGAATTTTGTTCTAAATAAAATGTGCAGTCCGTGAAATTTAGTGAAGTTATTAATTGTTCTGCTTTGTCTTTTGAGGTGAACATTCCTTGGTCAAAATAAATACTGATTGGTTTTTTAATCCTTTTGTTTATTTCAATAAATTGCCTAACCGCTTTTATACATTCAAAGCCAAGTTGTTCTCTACTTGCCCTTGGAATTATCACTACACCAAGGCTACAATTATCAGTAAGTAAACCCTTTAGTCGTTCACGAACATTTGCTTTTCCCGGCTCTTTAGAATAATTCACACTACTTTTATATTCAAAACTATCTGGGTCGAAGCCACAAGATTTAATTAAGTCAATGATTTTTTCATTGATGTCCATGTCAGTATAAACGCAAGCACCGATTATAAAACCAGCCTTATCGTGAACACTGTCGTCTATATAGAAATGTCCCATATTATTAAAGGTTACCTCCATTAAGTCTCTAATTGGGGGATTTAGGGAACTTTGATTCCCATATAGCTTTCCAGCCCATTCTGTCGCAACTGGCAAGCCGGACAATGACCACAGCCATCGCCTTTAATACCATTGTAGCAGGTTACAGTTTGCGTACGAACCAAGTCGAACACGCCAAGTTCGTCAGACATTGCCCATATTTGCTGTTTCGATTTCCACATCAACGGCGTGTGAATGGTAAATTCGTAATCCATCGAGAGGTTCAGCGTTTGATTCAACGAACGGATAAACTCGTCGCGGCAATCGGGATAACCACTGTAATCGGCCTGGCCAACACCGGTAACCAAATTGGGGATATCTTTCCCTTTAGCAAAGATGGCCGCAAAAGTCAGGAACAGCATATTTCGTCCTTCAACCAAAGTGTTCGGCGGACGATTGTCGGGTTTGTTTTCTTCTACATCCATCGCCTGATCGGTCAACGAATTGTGCGTAATTTGTTTCAGCAAATCCAGATTCAGCAACGTAAACGGCACGCCAGCCTTTTCTGCAATTCCGCGGGCAGCCTCCAATTCAATGCGATGCCGCTGACCATAGTCGTAACAAACGGCCTCCACCTCGTCAAAATTCTTCAATGCCCAGAAAAGGCAGGTGGTTGAGTCCTGTCCTCCGGAAAAAACGACTAGTGCTTTATTGTTTCCTGAATTTTTACTTCTCATTTTTATTCAACATTTCTTATTTTTTTTTTGAGGCGAATGCCATTCCGTCCGAAATGAGGTATTTGTTTTAATTGACATTTCATCGCGGACGAATTCCTAGAATTTTCTTCAACCCGGGGTTTCGCCCCGGGCTATTGATATAATGCCTTTCAGTGCAAAATAAATAGCAACTCAATCCCCAGGCTTTCCCCATTTGGGGGAACGGGAAGGGGGCATTTTAAATTTCTTTAACCTTGAATAAATTGTAAGACAGGTTGGTGTCGAATGCATCAATGCCTTCAATGCGTTTCACCAGATTTACTACCCAAATGGTAACAGGTAAAATCAAGATTTCATAGACTGTTTTCAACAGGGCCTGAGTAAAAATCATGGTAACCAGCACACCAATTGGAAAAACTCCGGCAAATGCAATGCTAATGAATATCAACGAATCGGCGCTTTCGCCAACCAAAGTGGATAAAATTGCCCTTCCGGAGAAACCTTTGCCTTTGGTCAGCACTTTCATGCGGCTCATCACAAATGCATTCAGGAAAGAACCAATTAAATAGGCGCTCAGGCTGGCAACCACAATTCTTGGGGTGTTACCCAAAACAGTGGCAAAGGCTTCCTGATTTTGCCAAAAAGGCGCTCCGGGGATAACAATTCCGGCAGTAAAAAACAACACGGCCAGAATATTCACGGCAAAACCGGTCCAGATAATCAGGCGCGCTTTTCCAAATCCCCACACTTCAGTAATTACATCATTCAGGATGTAAGCAATCGGGAAAATAAGTACTCCGGCAGGTGCAGCCCAGGGACCGATTAATAAAATTTTAGTGGCTAGAATGTTGGAAATCAACAAACAGGTGGCAAATAAAATGCCGGCAAGCATAAACAATACAGATACTTCTTTTTTCATTTCTTGTTTTTTACGTGGTTACCAAGTACACGGCTTTCACTGAAAGCACGGCGCAAAAGTATAATTTTATTTCAGAATCAAAAAGAAGGTAACTAATTCATAGTTTGCACCAACAAAGAAACCATTGAATTATAGATGAATAGGATTAATTGTAATAACTTTGGTACAAAAGACCAAAACCCAATGAACACAGATAAAATTGTTGTCTGCAAAACGTTTACCGATCCGAATAATGCACATATTGTAAAAGGATTACTCGATTCATACGGAATTGAATGTTTCCTTTCAGATGAAAACATAGTCACGCTGAATGCCATGTACAGCTCGGCGGTTGGCGGCGTAAAACTAAATGTATTCAAGAAAGATTTGGATCGCATTTCTGCAATTCTGGAATCGGAAAATGTGGCTGCTGATGAAATAGCTGAGAGTGAGAAAGAAGAAAGCAAAATCACATGTCCACACTGCCGTTCGGCAAATGTTGCCTTTGGCGGTTCGGTAAAAAGAAAATTCGGACTAAGCACCGTTCTTGTATTTTCGATTATAATTTCATTTTTATTAATGGTATATCCGTTCAGTATGAGAAAAGTATACCATTGTTTTGACTGCGGGCACGAATTCAAAAAACCAAAAAGTTCTTGAGCTAAAATAATCTTAAATACATCCTGATGAATCCATTTGAACCTTCCTGTCAAACCATTTTACAGCTGACTGAAGCCTGGGAAACTCGATTGCTCTGCCTTCCTGAAGAAATAATAAGCGAACGAAAGAACAGCCAAAACCGGAGTATCCGGCAAATCTTGGGTCATTTGGTCGATTCTGCATCGAACAACACGCATCGGATCGTTCACTTGCAGTATCGCGAAAATCCCATGTCATTCCCGAATTATGCTACGTTTGGCAACAACGATCGTTGGATTGCGATTCAGAATTACCAGCACGAAGACTGGCTAAACCTGGTCAGCCTCTGGAAATTCATGAATTTGCATTTGGTTCATGTCATCCGAAATATCGATCCTGAAAAGCTTCGGAATCAATGGCAAAGCAGTGACACTGAACTCATCTCGCTGCACCAGAATATAGATGCTTACCTGCCACATTTTGAACTGCACTTAAAAGAGATTGAAGTTCTGATCAACCTCAAGTAACGAAGCACCGGACCTTTTTACCGCAACTTTGAAAAATTATACTGGTACTTTGGCCCTCTGATGCTTTGATACTTATATAAACTTATCTTTGCCCCAGAACAAAAAACAATGCTATGGCTACTACTGCTTTCCGCGGAATGAAACCCTTTCCACAATTTATGTTTGCCCTTTTTGTAATGGTGGCTTCAGTTTTAATTTTTATGGTGGTGGCTATGCTTACTGCCATACCCTTTTTCGGAATGGCCGGTGTTATGGACAGTATTACTGCCGCCGCTAGCACTCCGGAAAGTGTTAATTTCCTGAAATATTTCCAGGTGGTGCAATCCATAGGTTTGTTTGTAGTTCCGCCGTTTATTCTGGCCTACTTATACGATGGAAACATGGGCGAATATTTACAGCTTAACCGCTCAACTCAGGCCGTTTCCTTCCTTTTTGCTGCGCTTTCATTGTTGTTTGTCATTCCATTCATTAATTTTTTAGGTTCAATCAATAGTCAGATGACTTTTCCTGAATCTTTTTCGGGATTGGAAAGCTGGATGCGTAACATGGAAGATGCCGCAAAAATAATGGTTGAAAAATTCATGGCAGTAGAAAGCATTTCCGGATTGATGTTCAACATTTTTATGATCGCCATTTTGCCAGCTTTGGGAGAAGAACTGATGTTTCGTGGAGTTATTCAGCGCATTTTTACCAACTGGACTAAAAACTACCATTGGGGAATATGGATTTCTGCTTTTTTGTTTAGCGCCATGCACATGCAGTTTTACGGCTTTTTACCCCGAATGGCCCTGGGTGCCATGTTTGGTTATCTGTTGGTTTGGACTGGCACCATGTGGGTTCCGATTTTGGCTCATTTTGTAAACAACGCGATGGGAGTAATGGGGTATTACCTAATCAATAAAGGCGTAATCTCTAAAGATGTTGAAGAATGGGGTACGGGAACGGAACAACTGCCGCTGGTTCTTTTCAGTATGGTTACTGTTGGATTTTTGCTTTTTCTGATCTACCGCAACGAACAGGAGAAAAGAAAAATGCCTGCAAATCAGTAGATTCACAGGCATCACGAATTGATTGATTTTTATTAAGAAAAGACAATACTTTGCTGTAGGTTTTCAACTTCTATTTTCTTTTGTTCCGAAGCGCGGTAAACGTAAACGATACCATATTGCGATGCTTTTTCCCGCTTTTCATCATCCGAAAGATGAACCATCGAATTTTCCACTTCGTTCCACATACCCTGAATCAGTTCGTCGGCCTGCTCGCGCAATTCAGCCACTTTAGTCGAAGCCCGGTTGGTAATATTCTGAAGCATTTTTTGATGCCGGTACGCTTCTTTAAATTCTTCGTAGTGTACTTTTACCAAGGCAATTGATGGGCTGTAAATCGGGCTTCCGCCTTTCATTACACGTTTTTGTTCGCCTTCAATAATCCGTTCACCCCAGGTTAACACATTAGCTTCCAGGTTTAGCGGAGGAGTAGCTTTTGAGTTTGCCTTCAAGCCATAGAATTCAATCACTTCTGGTTTCATCTCACCCCGCAAAATAGCAAAGTTTACCACCTGAAGAAAATGAGACAAATACAATTTTGATTTCCTGAAAATTTCGCCGTATTCTTTCGACCGATCAAACTGGTTTTGCTTGGAGATATTTAGCTGACGGATTGCCCCCAGAAAATGCGGATAAAAGATCTGCAGTTTCTCAAGTGTCTGTTGGCTGAATGCCAGCTTAGTTAATGATGTTCTCTTACCAAGTTCCAGTCCGGCTTCAATGGCACGAAGCCTGGCCACATCTGTATTCGGTAATCTCCTGTAAGGCATAACGTGAATTTTAGGTACACTATTGCGAATATACAAATTAGCGGTTCATTATTCCGATCTTCGCTAAATAACTAATCAACATGCGATTGTTTAAAAGACATGTTAATTTTCTTAAAACCAACAACTTGCCAATTTATTTTTAAGAGATATCAACAGGCCATTGCTCATAAACTACCTGTTTTCACCCCTCAAATCGTATGTTTTTGGTTATCAGTCACCTCAACATGTCAATTAAAAAGGATCAAAATCAACGATTTGAAGACCAAAAGGATAGACTTTCACTTACGATTATACCTCCAAAACTGGCAGAAGGAAATAAAAAAGCCCCGAAGAACTGAATCTCCGGAGCCAATTTAGTGTAAGGTGTGATGAATATTAATCTTGCAATTTAGCACTTAAAAATTCGCGGTTCAAACGGAGATGTTCGAGTGTAGTGCTTCCGGGTATTGCGCAACGCTTAGATACTTATTCCATTACAAAACGAATTTCTTTTATTGGCAAAACATATGGAATATTGTTTTCCCACTTCAATATAAAGAAACGATACTTACTCAATGATTCTTCACAATCTTTTATCCCTCCATAATTATTAATTATAAACTGTTGGGAATTAACAACCAATTTACGAAAGGTAGTTAAATCAGTTTTGGTAATTTTCGTATTATCAACATCTATTTCCCACCATTGATAAGCAAGTTTCCCGGTTTGGGTTATAATAACTTTTTTAGTTTTTATGATGTCCATGGAATCAATAAATTGATAATTATATCCAGGGATATTAGTAAAACTAATATAGACATCTTCCTTTCGAACTGATTGATAGATACAAACAGAAGCTAAAATAAACGTAGATAGAATCCAAATAACAGTTCCTCTTTTCATGTGATAATTTTTTCATATGCTTCTTCGGCTATACCTCTTGGCTGCATATCTGAGATCCCTTTTAACATGAACCACCTTTCCACTGTGTGTTATTCCCAAAGATACAAAATCGGGGCATTTTTGTAGTCGATGTTTTGGTCGGATTATAAATCCAGAACTTAAAAGTGCCAATTGCAAATTGGCACATGCGAACTTTTGGCATATCCTGAAGAGCAAGTTTATTCTGTCCCTTCATATACTTTAACTGGTGTGATACTTATTGAATCAATGCCATTTTTCTCAACAATAAAAACATTTGGGCATTTCATTACTTTTTGGGAATCAAACCGATAGGTTTTACTAAGCCATTCAATATCTACTATTTCATTTTTTACTTCGCTCTGTGTTGAAAGTTGACATTTATCCTCTGGTTCAAAGAGAAAAAACTCTTCCTCATTTACCCAAAATTTATACCTCCCATCATTTTGCTTTAACATATGGGGCTTACTATCATCAAAAAAAATATACAATGAGTCATTCTTTTCAAAACATCCAATTAGAATAAATGATATTGTTACAAAAATCAAGTTATTGACAATACTAGTTCCAGGTATTAATTTTTGCCATTTTTCTTTCAATTTCATCTTTATAAAGCTGAGTTAAGCTAATAATTAATGGATTTGCACACTGTACAAGGAAGAAGATGAACCCAATCATCACATTTGATGAATGATAATAGGTATAACCCTCCTATGTTTTTATTTTCAATTCACATAGACATAAAGTTAAGTAATTTTATACTAATTTATTGTTCTTTGGGATTACAAATCAGCATTAGCCGCTGCCAGCCTTTTGTAAATCTCAGAGAGAAGAATTTTGCAGAAAAGACATAAAAAAGGCCCCGAAGAACTGAATCTCCGGAGCCAATTTAGTGTAAGGTGTGATGAATATTAATCTTGCAATTTAGCGCATAAAAATTCGCGGTTCAAACGGGCAATGTTCGACAATGAAATATTCTTAGGGCATTCCACTTCGCAGGCGCCGGTGTTGGTACAGTTACCAAAACCGAGTTCGTCCATTTTAGCAACCATCGCTTTGGCACGTCGGGCGCCTTCAACACGCCCTTGTGGCAACAAAGCCAGCTGACTAACCTTTGCTGAAACAAACAACATAGCTGATCCGTTTTTACAAGCTGCAACGCAGGCACCGCAACCAATGCAGGAAGCTGAATCCATTGCTTCGTCGGCATCAGGTTTTGGAATAGCGATCGCATTGGCATCGGGTACTCCACCTGTATTTACTGAAACGTAACCACCGGCAGCAATAATTTTATCGAAAGCGCGACGATCGACGATTAAATCGTGAATAACCGGGAACGCAGCTGAACGCCAGGGCTCGATAGTAATGGTCTGCCCGTCTTTGAACTTACGCATGTGCAACTGGCAAGTAGTTACATCGTCGTCAGGTCCGTGTGGGCGGCCGTTGATGTACAGCGAGCACATTCCACAGATACCTTCGCGGCAATCGTGATCGAAAGCAACAGGTTCTTTGTTTTCATTGATGAGTTGCTCATTCAGCATATCAAGCATTTCGAGAAATGAGCTGCCAGTTGACACGTTGTCAACTTTGTAGGTTTCGAAACGGCCCTTTGCTTTAGCACCGTTCTGACGCCATACTTTAAGTGTGATATTTATGTTTTTTTCCATGATTGATGTCCTTTTAAAAAGCCATTACTTGTAATTACGCTGAACCATTTTTACACTTTCGTAAACCAAAGCTTCTTTGTGAAGTTCAGGAGTAACATCGTTGCCTTTGAATTCCCAGCAGGAAACGTATGCAAATTTGTCGTCCTGACGAAGTGCTTCGCCTTCAGGAGTCTGGTATTCTTCGCGGAAGTGACCTCCGCACGATTCATCACGGTTCAGTGCATCGCGGGCCATAAGGTCGCCAATTTCGATGAAGTCGGCCAAACGGCTGGCTTTTTCCAGTTCAATGTTCATTCCCGTTGTGTTACCCGGAATGCGGACATTACTCCAGAATTCTTTTTTAATGGCAGCAATTTTATCGATAGCATCCTGCAAACCTTCTTTATTGCGTCCCATTCCTACGAAATCCCACATCACCAAACCAAGTTCCTTGTGCAGGCTGTCAACCGAACGATTTCCCTTGATGTTCATCAGTTTTTCGAAACGGGCTTTTACCGCTTTTTCAGCTTCAGTAAATTCAGGTTCGTTGGTGGTCATTCGTTTTACAGCGATATCATCGGCCAGATAATTCTGAATGGTATATGGCAATACGAAATAGCCGTCGGCCAAACCCTGCATCAATGCTGAAGCTCCCAAACGGTTTGCGCCGTGATCGGAGAAATTAGCTTCACCGGCAGCGAACAATCCGGGGATAGTTGTTTGCAATTCATAATCAACCCAAATACCACCCATTGTATAGTGGATAGCCGGATAAATCATCATCGGTGTTTCGTATGGATTTTCGTCAACAATTTTTTCGTACATCTGGAAGAGGTTTCCGTAGCGGGCCTCAATGGTTTTTTGTCCCAAACGTTCGATCGACGATTTGAAATCAAGGTAAACGGCCAATCCGGTTGCTCCAACACCAAATCCGGCATCGCAACGTTCTTTGGCAGCGCGTGAAGCAACGTCGCGGGGAACCAGGTTACCAAATGCAGGGTAACGACGTTCGAGATAGTAGTCGCGATCGTCTTCAGCAATTTGAGTTGGTTTCATTTTACCGGCACGAATAGCTTCAGCATCTTCTTTCTTTTTAGGAACCCATATACGGCCATCGTTACGAAGCGATTCTGACATCAAAGTCAGTTTACTCTGATTCTCGCCGTGAACCGGAATACATGTTGGGTGAATCTGTGCATAACAAGGATTGGCAAACATGGCGCCTTTGTGGTAAGCTTTGATAACAGCCGATCCGTTTGATCCCATGGCATTGGTCGAAAGGAAGAATGTATTTCCGTAGCCTCCTGTAGCCAAAACCACAGCGTGCGCAAAATGACGTTGCAATTCGCCGGTAACCAAATCGCGGGCAATAATACCACGAGCTTTTCCGTCAACAATTACGATGTCAACCAATTCGGTACGGGTGTGCAAAGTTACTGAGCCAAGATTTACCTGACGCATTAGCGCCTGATAAGCACCCAGCAACAACTGCTGACCTGTTTGTCCTTTGGCATAGAACGTACGGCTAACCTGAGCTCCACCGAATGAACGGTTGTCGAGCAAACCACCGTATTCGCGGGCAAACGGAACGCCCTGAGCCACACACTGGTCGATGATGTCGTTACTTACTTCAGCCAAACGGTGAACGTTGGCTTCACGTGCACGGTAGTCACCACCTTTAATGGTATCGTAAAACAAACGGAAAACCGAGTCGCCGTCGTTCGGATAATTCTTTGCAGCATTAATCCCACCCTGAGCAGCAATCGAGTGCGCCCGGCGTGGTGAATCCTGGATGGTAAAGCTTTTAACATTGAAACCCATTTCACCAAGTGAAGCAGCAGCCGAAGCGCCAGCCAAACCTGTACCTACAATGATCACATCCAGTTTACGTTTGTTGGAAGGGTTCACCAATTTCTGGTGATCTTTATAATTGGTCCATTTTTGAGCCAGAGGCCCTTCAGGAATCCTTGCATTCAATTTACTCATGTTTCAGTTATTTAAGAAAATTAAAAAAACAGGTATTGAGCCACAGCAATGACAGCAAATCCGCCACCAAGGATAATGGCAACAATGTTGCTGATACATTTCAAACGAGGCATCCAGGTCGCATTGTTCCAGCCAATGGTTTGGAATCCTGACCAGAAGCCATGAGAAAGATGGAAAGCAAGGGCAACAGAACCAACCACATATAAAATGACAATTGGCAGAACTTTAAATGTTGCGTTCACAAGCGAATAGGCATCCTCTCCCTTGGCCATGTTTCCAAGAAAAGGGAATTCAACTTCGGCAGCTTCCCATGCAATAAATCCCTTCATTTTCATGTAGAAATTAAGAATATGTACTGCAAGAAACGAGACAATAACAATACCCAGCACCAACATATTCTGTGATGCAAATTCAACACCAGATGTTTTTTTGCCTGAAGCATAGGCTTGTGGGCCGCGGGCTTTCATATTCTGGAAAGTCAGAATTAATGAATAAACAATGTGAAGAATAAATCCTAAAGCCAGAATGGGCTCAACGATTTTAATCAAAGGGTTGGTTCCCATAAAATGTACTCCGGCATTGAACATTTGACCCTGTTCGAATCCAAACACGCCATCGAGCAGCAGGAATGAGTTCAGGAACAAATGCACAAAGAGAAACAGAATCAGGAACAAACCTGAAACGCTCATCAGGAGTTTCCGTCCAATAGAGGCAGTCAGTAAATTGCTCATAGAATAACAGATTTTTATTTTAATAATAGATTCATTTTTATTCGTGCCACAAAAGTAGAGTTATGAGGCGTCACATACAATAAAATGCGGTGTAAAATAACTAATTTATAATGTTTCTAAGCACAAACAATGCCTTACAAAAGGGTAAAATTTACATAAGGCTAAAATATAGGGGATTGTGAGCACTCTGTACTACCCGGAAAAATAAGTCAGTTGCTTTTTGCATAAACAGCATATTTGCATATTTTTGCAGCACTTTAAAAGAAGATATCTGATTCACATCAGGCTTTTGACGAGAAGATACTAATTGGTTCCATAGTTCAACGGATAGAATAGCAGTTTCCTAAACTGTAGATCCGGGTTCGATTCCCGGTGGGACTACAACAAACAAATACAAACGGCTATAAATAAGTAATTTATGGCTTTTTTGTTTTTATAAATGTCAAACTTGGTGTCAATTTCTTATTTTTAAATTTGAGTAATTTATACCAATTCTTAATTAGTTTTTATCAAATATAGTGCTTATTCCCAAATCATAAACAAAGGTATTCCCAATTTAAACCCGACAAGCCCTTCGGGTAGCAAAAGACTACGGCATAAAGCCGCTTCGCTATTTATTCCGTTTCCTTTTGCTATCTGCTTTAAATCGAGAAAAAGGGTGTTTACGATTTAGAACATCGAGGTTTATTTGGATGAATAGATTTATCAATTGATAAGAGCAAGGTAAACTCTTTTAACCATTGAATTGAGTGCTAGCAGTTGTACCAACAAATATGCTTGACTAAGAAATATTGGCTTTAAATAGACCTTTATTCTTACATTCTTCTAAAAATTTTCGCTTAATTGTATTCTCAACGGACTTTGGATTCCGTGTCGTAGCTTTTATTACTTTCTTATAATACTTTTCGGCATCCTCAATTTCACTTATAGATTTTGCATTTTCATAGTAGTCATAAATATCTTCATACCATTCTTTTGCTTTATGCTTGTTGCAAATTAATTCATCATATCTGCCATAGTATTCAACACTTCCATTTGCCCGATATTTTCTGTCAGTCTTAAATATCCTCTTCCAAGTTTCTAACTCTTCAATATTAGAAGGTGCATTAATTGAAAGTGTATAGTCAGATGGTGTTAATGATTTTATATTATTCGATAATAGTTGAAATGAAAATTCGATTTCAGGATGATTATCAGCGTATGGATAGAATGCAAGCTTTCTCCCTTTTATATGCTCTATTGGATCGTTTGTACTTTTATTTCCAGAATTGCATTTATAGCACATTGGAGATAAATTTTTAAAATTGATAGAGCTGAATGGATAAATTGATTTCGGTAAATAATGATCGTAAGCATCTTTTGTCGATACAATATTTCCATCTATAGAATTTACTCCACAAAATGGGCAAATACCATCATTGTTTTTATCTATAAAGGCTTTATAATGTGATTGTAGTAGTTTCTTACTTAATTGACCAAAGGCATCTAAATTAAAAGGTGAGTCGCTACCGTATAATTTCGAGTATAAACTATTAATTGCTTTCTCTAAATCAGAATATTTTGCTTCTAATTTTGAATATCCTATTGGTTCCAGTGTTTTATCAGAGCAAAGGGCTTCTATATTATTGTTATTGTGATAGTAGTCTATTAACTCAAGTTTAAAATTGTCGTCATCAATTTTTGCAAACTCATCATAAATCCAAGCAATTCTGCCATTGAAGAAATTACCCCAATCTGTATCTTCAAGTTCCAGTTTTTCACAAATCTTTTTTAGCTCATCATTTTTATCAAGTTTTGAAAAATTAAAAGTACCTTCTGCAAACAACCAAACATCATAAAACAAAAAGTCAAGAAACTCCTGTAATTTCTCAATATCATGTTTAATATATCGGTATGTGAATATCATTACTTGGTTTCGATTTGGTCTATAATGTCATTTATAAATAACATACTTTCAACGGATTCACCAATCTCTTTTCTCACTTTAGAAAGAAATACTTCTTTATCTTTTGTTTCTACTAATTCCTTTCTTAATTCATCAATCTTACTATTCGCATAAGAACCTATTGTATCGGGTTTATTGAATATTCTTAAAGTAATTTTATTTACAGAAGTACCCAAAGTCTGAAACTCAGGAAATCCACAAGTAACCTTTTTAGTAACATCGTCTTTTACAAAAACATGAACATACTTCGATTCACTATCAGAAACCAAATAAGGTGAATGAGTTGTAATGAGCATTTCTCTCATTGTACTTTCCTTTTCCAAAGCAAAGCAATGGCGAATACTTGATATAAATTTTGCTTTCCAGTCAGGATTAAAATGCGTTTCGGGTTCGTCTAGTAAAAACAAACAACTTTCATTTTTGAATAACAAGCAAAGACCTAATGAATGCAAGAATTGATGTTCTCCATCTGAAAGTTCTTTTGTAAAGAGAGGTTTGCTCAATCCTTTTTTCTTTATCCAGAGGTTCTTGAATCGGATGATACTATCATCTTCTAATGGATTTGGATAAATATCGTGATTGATAAAAATGTTTTTTGATTGATATACTCTTTTTTTATCTTCAGCTGAAACAACATAAGCGTTCAGTTCCAAAAGAATTTGAAACAGTTGAAATAATTGCAACGGACCTTCAGAAAAATGAAAACGGAAAGCCTCTTTTGTTGCTGGTGTTACTTTGTAGTCAAGAATTAGATACTCTCTACCATCTTCATTATTGGCTTGCTCTATATATTTGGTATAAGAACAAGTCGCACAATTTTTCAAAATTTCTAGACTGTCTTTAAGGTTATAAGTCAGTTGGACTTTATTGATTTTATCATCATGCATTTGCTCCAAAGGAATCAACCTATCACGTAAAATATCTTCATGTAAATCAAGATATTTATCCATGCAAATAATCAATCTGAATTCGTCTAGATCTTCTAATTCAACTTCTTCATTAAAGGGAACAAGCATTTTATCATCTTGCATTAAAAAATTAGCAAGTAAAATGGCTTGACTGTATTGATTATCTAAGTAAACCAATCTTCCTTCGGACTTGACAGGAAAAAATGGATCTTCTCGAATAAGTTTATTAGCGTATTCATCGTAATGAATAAAACGAGTTTTGAAAAAAGGAAGACTTAGCAATTCATTTTCACCAGAAGAATAGCCCAATACATATTTTGGTAGAAGTAATTGAATTTCCTTTTTACCTAAAGGCTCTGTTTTTATAGAATATTCGCTGCGATTAACCCATTCAAAAACTGGTGTTTTTCCTATTTCTTTTGAAATTCTAATATGAGCTTTGATTTGATTGATAGGAATCTGTGGTAAATCACTTTTAGGTTTGTCCATTAAACCAATTGCAATCGGCATAAAGTACTCCAATTCGAAAGCATCTACAACACAAACGGAGTTGTCAAATACATAATTCTTATCCGCTAGTTTTCCTGCCTTTTTATCTTCTTCTTTTGTGGTTTTTTTGGAAAAATCGTCAGGCAAATTGTCTGCGTACATACAATCCAAATGATAGAAAATATTTGCCATAGCTTCTAAGATATTTGACTTACCACTTCCGTTTCTACCAGCCAAAATATTAGGATTGAAATCTTGAGCTAACTCATAGTCAAAATCTCTTAAAAAATAGATTTCAAATCCTCTCTGCAAAGACCTGAAACCTTCGGGTGTATTTACTTTAAACCTTAAAAGCTTCATCAGTTAATTTTAGTTTTATGGTTTTAGCATCTTTATCAAATACTTGTTCAAGTATGGGTTGTTTTGCACCAATAAATCGGAATAATATGATTTTCCAATTTTCATAAGTAAACTCAAAACCTGTTCCTCTTAAAATATATTTTCGTGCATTTTGCTCCAAGTCAGGCAATGTGAAAGATCCTTCAGGAAAACCTTTTGTTAGAATGAATTGATAAAAATAATCTTTGTCCATTTTGGAAAATTCATAACCTTCGGTTGCCTCTTCAGATTCAGGTAATCCAAGAAATTGTCGAATACTCATATTACGAATATCTGTTTCTCTATTTGAAGGTACTTCTCCGGTTGGCAAAGTGTGTTCAAATGAGTCGATTAATTCCTCTAATTGTTCTTCTGTTAAATCTTTTTTCACTGCTTCAGGATCTTTTTTTTTTGAATCTTCCATATCTGAAATATCTACTTTGCTTAAATCGAGTTCACCATTAAATGCTCTTTGGCTGATGCTTCCATAAAGGTTTTCAAGTTCCTTTAGGCTATTCTTTAATTGCTTTTTTATTGGTTCAACTTGTTCAACAATTAATTTGTAATCATTTTGTTTTTTCGGATCGACTTTCGGAATCTTTATTCCACGAACTGCATCCTTTGTAATTGTTTTAGTTACAGCACCTTTTACATTTCTCATTATACTACTTTTACCTAGTGGAGTAGTAAGGAATCCGTAAATAAAAATTGGCTCGAAAGCTTCTTTTAGTCTTAATAAGAATGCATTCATTCCAAGTGAAACAGGTCGATTTAACACTGGCATTAAATAAACATTTCCAGCACTTCCTATTTTCGTAATTATAATTTCGTTTCCGAAAATTTTGGATTTTGACAAATAATTATATTCTTCCTCATTTAAGTAACGACAATCTGAATCAAAATCATTTTTTTCAAGGTCGGTGGTTCGAACCATCAATGCAAAATCCTTTTCAGTTTTAATTGTAATTTTTGCATTTAAACTTTCATAGCTTCCATTTGCATGATAGTCAGCAAGCAATTCAATTGCATGACCAAGTGGTATCCAATTCTCTTTATTATTATCAGCTAACTCATCCTTAAAAACTTCCATAAATGTTGAATTCAAAAGATTATCCAATAAAATAATACTTTCTCTTCTCTTTTGAATTAAATCTTCACATTCTGAAAGAACTTTGGCAATTCGTTTTTGGTCAGTAATTGATGGTAGTGGTATGTCAAAATCTCTAACTATTGTAGCGGATAAGTTTTTTAGAATACCACCAACAGCTCTGCTTTTAAAGAATAGTAAATTAACTTGAAACCAATATTTTAAATACTCTAAGTCAAGTTTTTCCTTTGCTTCTTGTTTTAATCGAATACCAAGAATTGCTTGGTTTGTAGATAATTCAATGCCACAAAAGGCAACTTTCCCAACAGAACCATACATTGCAAAAAGCAAAGTGTCTTTAGGGAAAATTCTATTCCCAATACTTTCAAGACCAGCCTCTGTAATATATTCTTCTGTTGAATAGATTACACCATTTGACTTTTCAATATCCCCAATTTTAGCCCAAGGAATTTTACCTCCATAATATTCTGCAACACCTCTTGAAGGTGTTCCGCCACTATTAATATGACACAATGAGTCAAGTTTCTCTTTATGAATCATATTAAAAAAGTTGTTTTAATTCTTCTAACTTTTTTATAATCTCTTTTTCCAAACCGTTTTCGCCAATCAATTTTTCAAGTATCACATCTGGTTTGTCGTAAACAATGTCGTCAAAAACAGAATCTCTGTATCTTGTTATACTCAAGTCAAAATTGTTATCTGCGATTTCCTTTATTGGAACAAAAAAGTGCTTTGCTTTTCTATCGGTTTCTAATTGACTGTTTCGCTGCTTGAATTTTTGAACTATATCCTGCAAATCTCCATTACCTTCTTGTTTTTTGCGTTTATCGTCCAAAGTATAACCATCCGATTCCATATCGTAGAACCAAACGTTTTCTGTTGTACCTCCCTTTGTAAAAATCAACAATGCAGTACTTACGCCAGCATAAGGTTTAAAAACTCCGCTTGGTGCTGTAATAACTGCTTTCAGTTCTGATTTTTCAATCATCAATTTTCTTGCATCTACAAATGCTCCGCCTGTGCCAAATAAAACACCTTGGGGCACAACAATACCTGCTGTGCCTCCCATTTCGAGCATATTGTGAATGCGTTCAATAAAGAGTAATTCTGTTTTAGTAGTTTTTAAAGCTAATTCTTCATTGATGTCGCCTTTGTCAATATTGCCTGTAAAAGGTGGGTTTGCTAGTACAATTTTATATTGAGCATTTTCGGTATAGCTTTTACTCAACGTGTCTTTGTAATCTATTTGTGGACTGTCAATGCCATGCATCATTAAGTTCATTAAACCCAATCGCACCATAGTTTGGTCAATATCATAACCATGAAGGCTTTTACCTAATATTCCTTTTACATCTTCGGTTAATAATGCACTTCGACTACTGCGAACGAAACCATCCTCATCAGGATCTTTTTTATCTTTCTCTTTGTCAAGTTGTGTTATCATGTATTGGTAAGCACCCAATAAAAAACCACCTGTACCACAAGCAGGGTCGCCAATACGATGTCCTAATTGGGGGTCAACCAACTCCACCAATAATTTAATAATATGCCTTGGTGTTCTAAATTGTCCGTTCTTACCAGCAGAAGCAATTTCACTCAGTAACATTTCATACACATCTCCTTGAATGTCTTGAAAATCTTGCCCTTTTTCGTTGGCATCCTTTTCCATTTCTTCATATATCTCATCAATACTTTTTATAGCCTCATAAAGTAGAGATGGTTTTGGGATAATAAAAACTGCATTTGCCATGTGTTTAGTAAATGAAGCATCCTCCTTGTCTAATTCTTTAATGAAAGAAAACACATATTGTTGGACATAAGTAAGCATGTTCTCAGTTGATGGGATTCTTTTAAATTGACTCCATCGTAAACTATGCTTATCAACTCCTTTGTTTTTTTCAATTTCAGCAATTTCTTCTTTGGTAGCATCAGCCTTCGGTCTATCTTGTGGAAGCACATAAATACCAACGAACTTTGATGTGTAAGGATCGCCAGTAAATTCAGCATTTGCAAGATTCTCTAAATCATTCTCATCTATTTTCTTCATAAAAAGCAGATAGGTGATTTGCTCAATGGCTGTTAAAGGATTGGAAATACCGCCACTCCAGAACTTTTGCCAAAGGTCATTTATCTTAGAAGCTATTTGCGGATTGCTATTGATTAAACTCATATTATGCTGCGAATTTTTCGGTTAATGTTAAAATGTCCTGTATTTCTGATGGCGAAAAAATGCCTCGAATCCCTTTTGGATGAATGATAGTAAATGGAGCTTGGATCAAATCTCGTTTCTCAATGTTGCCTCTTTCAATGATGTAATCTTTCAATAAGTTTAGGAATTCAATTTGCCGTGTCGTTAAATGTGTGTGTTCTACAATAAATTGCTGGACCGCTTTGCTGACCTGTTCGTCAAAGCTTTCCAATATTTCAATTCCTAAAATGTGTTTGATAAACTGAATAAACTTTGCTTTTTGATGTTTATATACTTTACGTAAAAGGGATTCCGTAATATGAGGATCTTCTTCATGCAGTTCTTCAGCCAATTGTTGGGCTTCTTCTTCAGAAATAGCATTACCTGATTTTATTTTCTGTAAAATCGGATTTCGTTCTGTGAGTTCAGCAATTTTTGCTTCAACCATTTCACGATATTTGGTAATGCTTACCGCTTCGTTATGTGGACCAAACTCGACCATTTCTTTGGTTTTCAATATATCATGCAAATTCAACTTTTCAGGTCCACTTGATTGGAAGCGTTGTTCTCTAAATTTGATTAACGGAGATATAGCATCAGATAATTCATCAAAGCCTGCATCGGTTATTGTTGTCCAATAATGATTGGTCAATACTTGTTTGATAAATGATGTATGCTTAGCAACAATATTCACTGAAAGCGGCAATTCACTTACAATTGTGATAATATTTTCCTTTAGTGTATCAAACTTTTCTTTTTCGTCTGAAAGATGAACAAGCGAAATTTCTAATACATCTTTTTGAAATCGCATTGCTTTAAAATCAGTTTGCGATACAGTTCTAAACAATGGTTTTATTGTATGCCTTAAAAATTCTAATTTTTCATTTGTCAGGTGTAACCAAAAGTTTTCCTCTTCAACCTTTGCCAAATCAGTTCTTGAATCTTGAATCACAACAGATTTTGCTGGTAATTCTGATATTTGTATACGAAGTTTTTCTATTTCCTTTTGAGCAATATCAGTTTTACCTTTTCCTAATGCCTTTTCAATTTTATCAATTCGGATTCCTACAAAACGGACAGGAAGAGGAATTTGAGATTTTAGTTCTTTTCCTTTAGGATTCAATTTGAAGTATTCAAAATTATCCCAGCAGTCCATGATTAGAAAAGTATTTTTTTCAGGACACCAAGGTTTTATTTTAGATTTTTCCAACAGCCTAGTACCTCGACCAATCATTTGCCAAAATTTGGTATAAGAGAATACAGGTTTTACAAAAACCAGATTCACTAATTCACGAACATCAATTCCAGTATCTAACATGTCAACACTGATTGCAATACGAGGCATGTCGCTATGAGTAAATTGATGCAACAATCCACCTTTGCCGTAAACTCTTGGGTCGTCTGACACCATTACTTTTGCCAATTCACCAGTGTATTCAGGATAAAGAGAATCGAATATTGATTCAATTCTTCTTGCATGATTTTTTGTTGCACAAAAGAAAATTGTTTTGCCTGGAAGAACACCATTTGGGTCTTTGATGCATTCTTCCATAAATTCCTTAACAATGGTAACATTTGTTCCTTTGTTAATAACCGTTTTTTCTAAATCAGTTCCTTCGAAATTTATTTCAGCAACTTCTTTCCCTTCTAGTATTAATTGCTTTTGGTCTTCAAGGCTTATTGTTCTTTTACTTATTCCTTCCTCTTGAAATTTGGTTTGTATTTTCATCACTTGAAAATCACAGAGGTAAGGAGGAATATTATTTACAGCTTCTTCATATGAGTATGCAAAAGTTGGCATTCCATCTTCACATTCAAAAAGTTTAAAAGTGTTGTGGTCGATTACATCCGTTGGCGTAGCTGTCAAACCAAGTGTAATTGTATTAAAATAATCAAGTACCTCTTGATAAGTGTTATAAATAGAACGGTGACTTTCATCGACAACAATTAAATCGAAAAAATGCGGAGATAATGAATTCTCTTCATCCCTAATGATGTTTAACATTGTTGGGTAGGTAGAGGTATAAATCCTTCTATCTTTTGCAATTGATTTTTCCCCGATTTTTGGCCAAGCAGGTTCATTGGGCAAATATTCTTTGAATGTTTCTAAGGCTTGATTTCTCAATGCAATACGGTCAACTAAAAACAAAATACGTTCAACCCAGCCAGCTCTCATTAAAGCATCAACCATAGCAATTGTAGTTCTTGTCTTACCAGTACCAGTTGCCATAACTAAAAGAAATATTCTCTTTTTCCGTTCAACTCCTTCCAGTATAGAACGGATTGCATGAACCTGATAATCTCGTCCCGCAATATTAGTGTTGATTAATTCGGCTGCTAATGGTTTTCTATTTCTTCTAATATATTCATATCTCTCTAAGTCATCTCTTGTTGGAAAGCCGATAACCTTCTTAGGTGGATAGTTTCCTAAATCCCAAAAGTAAATTTCATGACCATTAGTAAAAAAACAAAATGGTAATTCTCCACCTAATTCTTTTTGAATATTGTAACAGTATTGTTTTGCTTGTTCTTTGCCAATGGCGGCATCAACAAATGTCTTCTTTGCTTCAACTACAGCAAGTGGTTTTCCATTTTTCCCTAGTAAAACGTAGTCTGAAAACTGATGACCTTGATAAGAAGTTTGAGGTTCACTTACGCCATCAGGCAAACCAACATTAATGTCAAACTCAATCCTTACCTGAGTTTGATCATCAACATTCCATCCGGCTTGTTTTAAGCGGTTGTCGATTATTTCCTTTCGTGTTTGGCTTTCAGATTTGGACATTGAATCTAAAAATAATCACCTAAAATAGATAATTATTTCAAGTATCATTATTCTCAATTAACTTAAAGTAGGATTTTATGAATGAATTATTGAAAATTGGTGAAGTAATCAATAACCATATAAATGTTTCTATGCGAAATACCTATTCACCAAAGGCAAAGCACAAAATCCGCCCATTGTATAGTCACAATAGCCTGAAAAATCTATTGTTGTTTGAACATGGATTTCATCAACGGCCAATTGATTCGGTTTTAGTCCTATATGTTTAAGCATATTGATATAGTTGTATTTTGTTGCCCGTGAGATCACACCATTTTTTTCCAATTCATCCAGACTATTGGTTTGTAGTAACATGATAACTTGTCTTACTTTATTTGGATTGATCTTTGATTTTACTTTATCAATAACCCCATCAGCCACATACATATTGAATGAATCAATGTTGTTATTGTATTGTGCAACCCTTTTCCCTGCATTGCTTACATTCTCTTTCACTTCAACCTTAAATTGTTTTAAAAAGCTGTTGAACATTTTGAACATCTCATCGAGTAATGCCCTTGAAAATCTTGTTTCGAGTGGTAAGCTTGCTTCATGTTTTTTTGAAAATTTCATTCCGTGAATGGTTGAATTGGCCTTTTTTGTTTCTTCTGAAACCTTCAAACGAAAAGAAACGGTTTTACTCATGATGGATTTATAAAGCTTGTGGTTCGCCTTTTTTTCCTTAGAAAGCTGATTGAATTCTTTCAATGGATTCTCAACTTTTTTATTCATAAGTCTTTCACATTTTTTTTGAATTGAATCAACTTCCTTAAAATCAGTTCGCAATGTTTTAAATAATGAACAGGATTTTGCAAAAATCTTCTTCCGGTATAGGTGGCTCATCATGGCATTCCTAAAACTGATTTCATACCTCAGGATGCGATCTGAATAACTTTGAAGACCTTCATAAATTAGCATCCCATTTTTATCATACTTGTTCTCAATCTTGAAAATCTCTTGCTTTTTCTTTTTGTTGATTTGCTCATGATGTTTTCTTTCCCCATTTGAACTATTGTATTCTGATCCTTTATGATAGATTTTTGCAGAATATCGTTCAGTTTGTAGGAAGATAGAAGTTACCCAATCTATTTTATTTTTGGAAGTTTCCCGAATATATCTTTTCTTGATTTTCTTCTGAAATTCAAGATATTTCAATGCCTCTTTCTTTGAGTTGAAATGTTGGTTAAAGCAAATATCCAAGCGGTTAATTTCTACATCATTTAAGTCGATACCATCAAAATCATAAACTGAATGAAAGTATTTTTTCAGAAAAGCCTTTAAAAATGAAATTAGCCGGTCGTATGTGAGATTCTGTACAGTTTTTAAATCTTCTATTTCATTACGAGTGTTATACCTTGCATTTTCGGTGTGATGGGGTACGAATTGTACAAGGTTAGTACCATAAATAAATTTGGGTATCGAAAAATTAAATTCGATATAATCACGGTCAATTCTTATTGAATAAGCCATATAGTAATGTGAAGAAGTAACAGCAATCTTGTTCCTATAGAAAATTTGAGTTTTTCCAGTATCACCAAACTCCATTGCTTTTATCTCCATAAAATCATCCGGCTTTTCAGAAAGTTCACCGGTATCCAGATTCACCAATCTGCGGTGTGGATTCCTGATATCGTAGAAGGTTTCTCCCGACCCTTTTGCCCGTAAAATATCCACGATTTTACTGTTTTTTTGCAAGTTGTGGATTCGTAGCACAATTGTATCAATCATATGTCTGTTATTTAAAGAGTTACGTTTAAATTAGTAAGTTTTAATAGTCCAAAACTTAGACAGGTTCAGTGTTGTTAATGAACTAACTGACCCTATCTAAACTCCGTTTTAACCTTTAAATGATTTAGTAAATCAGACCTATTAAAAAGTAATTTTCGGCCTACCTGATGGTAAGGAATTAGGCCTTTTCTCTGATAATGGTACAATGTGGTAAGTGAACAACCTAATAGTTTACTCGCTTGCTTACGATTAAGCATTTTGTTGTCGTTTTCAGGTCTTTCCTGATTCCCTGAAATTAATGCTTTCAGTTCTTGTTTTAATGAATCCTGAATCAAGGTTTTTAATTCAGACTTCATGTTTTCCGATAGTTCTAATTGTAGATGCATAATTGTGGTTTTTAAATTATGCTACAATTATCTATGAATAAAAACTGAAGAAAAAGCAATTGTTTCTATTTAATGCATTTTGCTAGCATTCTGAATAATTCAAAATGCTATACTAAGCTTTAATTCAATTCAGATCAGGGGAATTTATCCAAAGACTTTATCCATTTGGTTTCTTTTATGATCGTCAACTATCTTGAAATACCGCTGAAAAGATTTGTATGAAGTATGTGTTGTAATATCCATAATAACCTCCGTTGACATTCCCCGAATCATCGCATTTGTAATAAAAGTTTTTCTGGCTACATGGGAGGTCAAAACCTCATATTTTTTCACACTTTTTTCAATCCGCTTTGATCCAAGATATCGGACAATCTGAACGGGCTCATTTAAACCGGCAAGCCTCCCAAGTTCCTTTAAATAGGTATTCATTTTCTGATTGCTGATGGAGTGAAAAAGTGAGAAGGTTTCATCAGACTTATATTTCTCATAAATAATACGAGAGTATTGGTTCAAGGGAATTGTTGTTTTCCCTTTTGTTTTAATGGTTTCTATTTGAATTGTATCTCGACTGATATTTTCCTGTTTCAGGTTAATAATATCAGAAAACCGTAATCCTGTAAAACAACCAAAACAAAATAGATCCCTTACCCTTTCAAGTTTGGGATTGTTAATCTCCAAATCAAAAATTTTCATAAGTTCTTCCCATGTGAGAAAATATATCTCACCATCAAATTGCTTAACCTTAAATTTTTGGAATTCAATATTAGTTGTATATCCTCTTTCATGCGACCAGTTTAAAAATGATTTAAACGTTTTGAAGTATTTTGCAAGAGAATTGTTTGTCAACTTATATTCATCGATTAGATATTTTCTAAGCTTATCCAAAAATTGAAGGTTGATGGCATCATATTCAATCTGAACATGTTTTGCCTCACTGTATTCTTTAAGTTGTTTTAAGGTTGTCTTGTACTTTTTAAGCGTATTTGCTGCCCTTTTTGTATTAGATACCTCAATATATTCTTCAAACCTTGAAAATATGTCATAAGTTGATTCTTTGTTGAATCGTTCATTCAACAAATTCTTCAAATCATCTGGAAATAATTTCTTTCCTAATATCCGATGGTTATTAATCGTGTCCTCTACAAAGTTTGCAAGGGTATTGAGATATTCATTTAAGGTAATAGCACTCGCATAACTTGGTTTTGCACGTTGCTTATCCAAAAGCCAAAAGATAGGCTCAATTCTTTTCCCTGTATAGTATCTGAATCGTACACCATCAATTGGATGCACAAGCATGATTTGGGATTTTTCTTTTTTATCTGAAGTGTTCTTCAGGTTAAATTTCACGTTATTTTTACTGTATGCCATCGGATTTTGGTGTCAATTATGGTGTCAAATTTGAATTAATTGAATGAAATTTGGGTTAATTCAATTGAAGCACTAATATACTAAAATCCTTTATTATCAGGCATTACAGATAGCAAATAGTTTTAATTGATTTAATAAAAGGTATATTTAACTAGCTCCGGTGGGACTACTCCTCAAATATTACACCTATCTATAAATCCTATTCTTTGGTGCTTTCTGTGTAGATTTTATGGTTAAAATTTTTGTGCAGTCTTTTCCTTTTCAGAAAATACCGGGAATTCGAATCCAAGTCGTATTTCATGCGAACCATAATTAAATGCCTGTAGTTCGTTGATATACAAATCGTACGAATATCCAAGTTTTATCCTGTCAGTGATTTTAAATTCGGCCAGAAAACTCACAGCCTTGCCCGTTCTGAAAGAGGCCCCAACCCAGAAGAAGTTTCCAAAAAGCACACTGGCATTTATGTCGAACTGCAAAGGAGCATTCGGGGTATACTTTGCCATGAAAGATGGGCGAAAAATAATTTTATCATCAATTGGGAAAGCTCTTCCCCCCATCATATAAAAATGCCGGGTAAGTTTACTAAAAGAAGATTTTCCATCCTTCTTCATGTAGCCATACTCGTTTTGAAGCAATTGTTTGGATGAGATTCCCAGAAAAAAACGATCTGAATAATAGTACATTCCAATATTTGCATCTGGAGTAATCTTCCTTACATCCTGCGGATCGAACAAATAATCCGGATCTTTCACACTCATGGCATTCCAGTCGAAGTCAAAATACTTCAATCCGAATTGGATTCCAAATGCCAATATGTCTTTCCCCAGAAAAAGACGATACGAATATGTTCCCATTATCCCTTGATTATTTGTTGGACCAAGAATATCCCGATACAAATACACACCCAAGCCAACATTTTTATTTCGCATGGCTGAATGTGCACTAATGGTAAATGTTTCGGGAGCACCTTCGATATTAACCCACTGTGACCGGTTCACCATATCAATAGTAAAAGCTTCAGTACTTCCGGCATAAGCAGGATTGACAAGCAACTTATTAAACATGTACTGCGTGAATAATGGATCCTGTTGTGCAAATGCAGTATAGCTGCAAAAAAGGATAAACATCAGTATAATTCGTTTCATCAGAAAAGAGTTTATTATTGACTTAAACTTTCATTATTTCCGGTTGAAATACTTCCTGACTCTATTGAAAGGAAGCATTTCGCCCGGATATTTTTAACTTATTTTTTGACTTAAATTTGTTCTTCATCTGCCATATGCCAGCCTGTCCGGCAGGCAGGGAACTCACCATTTTTTCAATTTTGGTTAATCCATTCCAGTCCGCAACTGAACCCAACCGGTATACGACTTAATTCCATTAATTTTAATAATGTAATAGTAAGTACCATCAGGAACACGTTTGCCCTTGGTATTATTTCCATCCCAGAACACGTTGTCGTTGTCATAATTGCGAAGTTCGATTATTTTATCACCCCAACGGTTAAAGATCAACACCTCGTTATCCTGGAATTTTTCAATTCCTTCAACCCACCAAATGTCATTGTTCCCATCACCGTTTGGAGATAAACCATTCCGAACAGTGACCATTTTATCAACTGATGTTTCAACTTTAACCAGAACACTTTCGGATCCTTTACAACCGGTATTTACATCAGTAACCGTAAGAACAAATTGAACATCACTTGTCAAGGCTGTGGTTTCGGTTGTACTGGCATGGCTGTTTTGAACAAATTCAGCAGGAGACCAACTGTAAGTATAATTTCCGCCTTGTGGATAAACTGTCGCAGAAAGTGTTGTTTTGGTATTGACATAAACTGTCTGCGGTTCACCAGCATCAATCAACAATTGTTCGTGATACTTAATAATCAATGTATCGGTAACAGTTTGTGTACTACAGAGCCCTACACCTGTAACAATGGCAATAAGTTTTACATCACCAGTTTCATTTGCTGCTGGTTTGTAAACTGGGGTCAGTGTGTTTGATTGTTGTACTTCACCCATTCCCTTTGAAATCCATGTAATTCCAGAGTAGTTGCGTGCAGTAACATTGCTGATTGAGACGTTTTCACCAAAACATGCCTCCCTGTCAGATCCTGCTGATATAAACGGTTTTGCCGAAAATGAAAGTACAAGCGTATCTTTTACTTTCCCTGCAGTCAAAGTCAAAGTAACCTGACCTTTTTGTAAATCTGCAGCACTAGGTGTATAAGTGGCATTAATCAGATTTGGATTATTGAACGAACCTGAACCATTTGTACTCCAAACAACCGTGGCCGAGTTTGTAACTGAAGCTGTAGCTAAACGGTAAGTTAAGCCTTCGCAAATAATTGCATCTTCGCCAGCATTCACCGTGATTGGCAGCGTAAGGGTAAGTACCATTGCATCGCTCACTTCCGGACAAAGGCCATTGCCTTTTGCCGACAGGGTAAGTGTAACACTTCCTGCAGACATATCAGCCTCGCTTGGTGTATAAACAGAGTTAAGAATGCCGGCATTACTGAAGGTTCCGGTTCCTCTGGTTATCCAATTTAGAGAAGAAACATTGGTAGCCGTTGCACCATTTAATGTATAAGTTATTGATTCACCAATTGAAGCATCAGGTCCGGCAGATACCATTGCATTTAATGAGATTGAAAGTATCATGGTATCACTTGCATCGGCACACGTACCACTGCCTTTACCCTGAAGAGTAAGACTTACACTGCCTTTAGCAATATCTGCATCGCTTGGTGTATAAACAGGATTTACAATACTGGTGCTGCTAAAAGTTCCGGTTCCACTTGTTATCCAATTCAAACTTGTAGCCTCAGAAACGGTTGCGTTGGTGATTGCAAAGGACGATCCCTGGCAAATTGAAGCATTTTCTCCGGCATTCACAAGAACCGATTTCGAGAAAGAAAGTAACATCGCATCGGTAGCGCTGACACATGTACTTTTCCCTTTAGCTTCAAGACTAAGAGTTACCTTACCCGAAGCAATATCGGCCGCACTAGGTGTATAAATCGGGTTGATAACGCTTGTACTATTAAATGTTCCGGTACCACTGGTTGTCCATATCAGGCTACTTGCATCAGAAACAGAAGCAGTGCTTAGTGTAAATGTATTTCCTTCACAGACCGAAGCATCTGCACCCGCATGAGCAACAACTTTTTTAGCGAACGAAAGTACCATTGCGTCACTCACATCTGCACAGGGGTTATTACCTTTTGCATTAAGAGTAAGGGTTACCTGCCCGGCGGCAATGTCAGCAATTCCAGGAGTATAAACAGGATGAGTTATGCTGCTATTACTGAAAGTTCCGTTACCGCTGGTAGTCCATATCAGGCTACTTGCATTTTGAACTACTGCAGTTGCCAAACTGTAAGTCGATCCTTCACAAATAGTGGCATTTTCACCGGCATTGGCAATTGCCTGCAATGTAATACCAAGCACCATTGTGTCACTGGCTTCGCTGCAAGGACCTTCACCCTTTGCTGTTAAAGTAAGTGTTACATTTGCGTTTGCAATATCGTCGGCACTTGGAGTGTAAACAGGATTAGCAACATTTATATCACTGAATTTACCTGTACCACTGGTCGTCCATGTCAGGCCGGTTGCATTTAGAACTGATGCCGAATTGAGTGTATAGGCAGAACCTTCACAAATAGTGGCATTTTCACCAGCATTAACAACTACCGCATGAACAACATTAATATAAATAACATCATTACTGCATGTTGATGGCAAAGGTAATCCGTTATCACAAACTGATACTGTAATTTGATCGGATCCATTATAGCCAGCAATTGGGGTATAAGTAAATTTACCGTCAGATGTTATACTAAAAGTTCCATGCAGTGGGGCGACAACTGGGGTCGTATTTACAACCAAAAGTGTACCCTCAGGATCTATATCTCCATTAACAAGTATATTCCCTGTTAAAACTTCATTGCTGCAAATGGTATAATTTTCATCAACAATTACCGGTCGATCATTCAAGCTATTCACACTAATGAATAAGTTTCCAACGTCAGTTCCTCCATGTCCATCACTAATCGTATATAAAACAGTTGGAACATCACCATTGAAATTAACAGCCGGAATAAACGAATATGAACCATTTGCTGAAATCAATAAAGTTCCTGTATTAGTTATTGTAGCCGTAGTTCCTGAAGAATAACTTTCTCCTAACACCATGAATTTGGTTACGGTCAGGTTATCTCCATCGATATCGCTATCATTGGCAATCACATTTCCATTTACAGGAGTATCTTCCGGTGTAGAGATATAATCATCTTTGGCTACCGGAGCATCATTTACTGAAGAAATATTAATTGTAATCTTTCCATTCGTCAGTGCCCAATTTGTTCCGTCAGTTGCAATATAGTTGAAGCTTGTACTTCCATTCCAGTTTAGCGCCGGAGCAAAACTTATATTCCCGAATTGTGCCAATGGGATAATCTGTTCAATCGTAATTTGACCTCCACTAAGTAATAATTTGCCATTGGTTGGAAGGCTAATAATCTTTACACTAACTATCGGATCTATATCCAGATCATTATATGCTGCTGTAAAATCAGTATTAGTAAATAATACATTATTGTCCTCTGAACCTGTTTTGATAAAATCACTGACTACCGGACTATGGTCATCATTGAGAATAGTTGCAATTCCTGATGTTGGATTTACTGTAATATTACGACCCTCGGTCGCCGGATTGCTCAATTCTACGATGAAGGTTTCATCCAATTCTGTGATTTTATCTGCATTAATCGAGATTGTAATAGTTTTACTAATCTCTTCCGGATCAAAAGTTAGAGTTCCACCAGCAGTAGTGTAATCATTATCTGCAACTGTCGCGGTGCCATCAGTTGTCGCAAAATCAATGCTAAAACTATCCTGAAGAGTACCTGTAAGAGTTACAGTAAAGGTAAATTCCCCACTCACATCATCTTCGGCAATACTCACATTATCAATTGCAATGCTTGCTGCATCGTCGTCGGTAATGTTTATTGTAGCCTGATCATCTATTGTGCCTATGACTGTAACACTATTATTTGTGCTTAACAATTTCCCGATTACGGTCTCTTCTTTCTCAACAATATTATCATCGGTTACAGGTATTGTAATTGTTGCAGTTAAAGTGTTGGCTGGAATAGTAACCGTTCCGATAAGAGTAGTATAATCTACCCCTTGAATTGCCGTTCCTGAAAAAATGTAAGTGACCTCGGTGTCTACGCTCACAGGGTTGGTCAGCGTCAGGGTGAACTCTCCGTCGGTCGATGGTTCGGAGGCCTGCGCAGTGGCTGCGATGCTCACTACAGAAGCGTCATTGTCGCTGATCGTAACGGTACCCGTATTGTTGGGTGCCGTAGCTACTGTTACCGCTGTATTGGTCGAGCTTAATGTCACAATAACTGTTTCGCCGCCGGTTTCAACGGTATTGTCATCGATCACCGTAACCGGTATGGTCACACTTGTCGTGTTGGCAGGGATTACTACAGTCGTGCCGATGCCTGTATAGTCGGAAGCTGAACTGGCTGTGCCTGTCACGGCATAAGTAACGGTGGTCGCTACGCTCACAGGGTTGGTCAGCGTCAGGGTGAACTCTCCGTCGGTCGATGG
>JAFLKN010000069.1 GCA_019163175.1 Prolixibacteraceae bacterium
GTTGGTGGCATACCATATTCCAATGCACGCAAGAAATCCTGATCGATAAACATGGCCTCATCATCACCTTTTTCCGATAATTTCATCTGATCTTCAAAGCGTTCGCGTTGATCAATCGGGTCATTCAATTCAGAATAAGCATTGGCCAATTCTTTCCCATTTACCATCAGTTCAAAGCGCTCAGTCAATCCTTCAACAGATCGGTGCTTTTTTGTGAGCGGCGACATTTCAACCGGATAGTCAATTATGAAAGTGGGTTGTATATAATGATGTTCGCATTTCTCACCAAAAATTTCGTCGATCATCTTGCCCTTGCCCATTGTTTTGTCTGTCTCGATACCCAACTGCTTGCAAATATCACGGAGTTCGTCTTCTGTTTTTCCGGAAATATCGAAGCCTGTGTACTCTTTAATTGCATCGTACATAGTCACCCGTTTAAACGGACGCTTGTAGTCAATTTCTACTTCGCCAAGCTGAACTTTGGTTGTTCCGTGCAAGGCCAAGGCAACACGTTCAATCATTTCTTCGGTAAAGTTCATCATCCATTTGTAGTCTTTGTAGGCTACATAGATTTCCATTACGGTAAATTCCGGATTATGTGTGCGATCCATTCCTTCGTTGCGGAAGTCTTTGGCAAATTCGTAAACTCCGTCAAATCCGCCAACAATAAGGCGTTTCAAATAAAGTTCGTTGGCAATACGCAGGTATAGCGGAATATTTAGGGCATTGTGATGCGTAATAAACGGGCGGGCTGTTGCTCCACCGGGAATAGATTGCAAGATCGGAGTTTCAACTTCAAGGTAACCCTGTTCGTTGAAAAACTGACGCATGGTATTGATGATTTTTGACCGCTTGATGAACGTATCTTTTACCTGTGGATTTACGATCAGGTCAACATAGCGCTGACGGTAACGCATTTCAGGATCGGTAACCGCATCAAACAACTGGCCATCCTTTTCCTTCACAATAGGCAGCGGCCGAAGTGATTTGCTCAATACAACCATCTCTAAAACGTGCACCGACAATTCTCCTACCTGTGTGATAAAAGTAAAGCCTTTAACTCCAACCACATCACCAATATCGAGTAATTTTTTAAATACTTCGTTGTAAAGCGTTTTATCTTCATCCGGACAAATCTCGTCACGATTGATGTAAAGTTGAATCCTACCGGACGCATCCTGCAATTCGGCGAAAGAAGCTTTACCCATGATTCGGCGGCTCATAATTCGACCGGCCAGAACTACTTCCTGGTAATTAGCCAATTCGGGACTATACTTTTCTTTTATTTCAGAAGTGGAAACATTTACCGGAAACTCAGCTGCGGGATAAGGATCAATACCTATTTCCTTCATTTTCTGTAAGGAATTTCTCCTCACCTGTTCCTGTTCGCTTAATTCAGATATGCTCATTTCGTGGGTAGTAATTAAAATATCGAAAAAAATTTGCGGCAAAGATAGTAAACTATTGCATAATAGAAGTGCCCATTGAGTCGAGTTTCGGATTTGCAATCGAATCAGAAACCTGAATTTAAGGCACAAAATTTATTAACAGCGCTAAGCTTTTGAAAAGTTGAATCTTAGAAAACCAAGTGCCCAATTTTATTAACAAAATGTGAATGAATGTGATTCATTTACTTTCCATATCTGAGTTCATTTTTTATCTTTGAGAAATTTTTGTCAAAATACGCTTGTTCTGAAATAAAACGAATGGATAAAGTCTGGAATATTAAAAAAGAGGGCGATATAAATATCATAAAACATTTATCGGCTGCGCTAAATGTCAATATGGTTATTGCCAATCTTTTAGCACAAAGAGGCATTACAACTTATGCCGAAGCCCAGGCCTTTTTCAGACCTAAATTAACAGATCTCCACGACCCATTCCTTATGAAAGATATGGACAAGGCCGTGGAGCGTTTGGAGCGGGCCATCGACAACCAGGAAAAAGTTCTGATTTATGGCGATTACGATGTCGATGGCACAACATCAGTTGCCATGATGTATCAATTTCTGCGCAGCCGCATAAAAAACCTTGACTATTACATTCCCGACAGGTATTCAGAAGGATACGGTATCTCAAAAACCAGCATCCTTTATGCCGCCGAACAAAAAATAACATTGGTCGTTGTGCTCGACTGCGGAATTAAAGCAGTTGAAAAAATAAAAATGGCCAAAGACCTCGGAATAGACTTTATTATTTGCGACCACCACAATCCTGACGATACAATTCCTGATGCTGTTGCAGTGCTTGACCCCAAAAGGCACGATTGCACCTATCCTTACAAAGAGCTATCGGGCTGTGGAGTTGGATTTAAACTTCTTCAGGCTTTTTCAAAAAGAAACAATATCCCGTTTTCTGAACTTGCTGAATTACTAGATTTACTGGTAGTCAGCATCGCTTCTGACATTGTTCCGGTAACCGGAGAGAACCGGGTTCTTGCTCATTATGGGCTAAAAAAGCTGAACTCTTCACCAAGCATCGGACTCAAGACAATTATGCAATATTCGGGACTGAATACCGAAGAAAAATCAATCAGCGACATTGTATTCAAAATCGGGCCTCGGCTTAATGCTTCCGGAAGAATTGAACATGGCAAAAAATCGGTTGCTATTTTAACGGCCACAAATGATAAAGAGGCCATGCTTCTGGGCGATGAAATCAACTCTTACAACGAAATTAGGAAAACGCTGGATCGGGACATTACCCAGGAAGCGCTTGAAATGATTGAGCGTGATCCTGAACATGACCAGAAAAACGCTACCGTACTATATAACCGCGACTGGCACAAAGGAGTCGTTGGCATTGTAGCTTCACGACTTACTGAGCATTTTTATCGTCCAACTGTGGTACTGACTGAATCAAATGGTTTGGCAACCGGGTCAGCACGTTCTGTGCGCGACTTCGATTTATACGAAGCTATTGGTGCCTGCAGCGATTTACTTGAATCATATGGTGGACATATGTATGCAGCAGGGCTAACCCTGAAAATTGAGAACATTTACGAGTTCTCGAAACGATTTGAAGATATTGTTACCAAACAAATAACCAATCAGCAACAAACCGAATCGATTGATGCTGAAGCCAAAATATTGCTTTCGGACATAACGCCCAAGTTCTACCGAATTCTAAAACAATTTGCCCCTTTTGGCCCGCACAACATGGTGCCGGTTTTTATTACTGAAAATGTACTTGATAGCGGAACCAGTCGTGCCGTTGGAAAAAATCAGGAACACTTAAAACTTGATTTGATTGAACCTACCAGCAATTCTTCAAAATTTGCCGGAATTGCTTTTAATCAGGCTCATCATTTCGACGCCATAAGTCAGGGATTACCCTTCGACATTTGTTATTCGATTACCGAAAATGAATTCAGAGGAAAAACTAACCTGCAACTCTACATCAGGGATATTAAGGCTAAAGAATATTAGATTTTCTAAATCACAATTGTACGATTGATTCGTCCTCGATAAATCTTATAAAAAACGGTATATTAGTCAAAATGGTTGGCAAAAAGCTCTAAAAGGCTTATCAACATTGATAATACAGAAAGTTTGATGAAATTGGTTTCATCAAACTTTTTATGTTTATGAAAAAATAAAAAAAACGTTGTTGGGCCTGTGGTTACAGTGATGTTATTCGTTGGGGAAAACGAGAAGGTAAACAGCGATACAGATGTAAGCGATGCGGAATATTTCTAACTGAGAATCGTCCTGAACAGAGAATTCAAAACCGGTTTGTATGGTTCAGAAAATGGATATTGGAACGTCAGACTTATCAAATTTTAAGCAGGGACAGCAGCTTATCGCAAGCTACACTTCAACGGACATTTTACCATTTTTTAGAACAAGCGCCACTGGTCAAAATAATCAAGCGAGAGCGTGTTCATTTACGAATAGATGCCACGTATTTTGCGCAGTTTTGTTTGGTTTGTTATCAAGACGATTTTGATGGCTACACCCAGTTACTTCGCTTTACTGACGGTGAACACTACGAGGAAATCAAAGAGGATCTGGCTAACTTACTTAAACTTGGGATTCAGATCGAAAGCATTACCACCGACGGTCATAAAAGTATCTTAAAAGCGATAAAAAGGTCAGTTCCGGAAGCTATCGTCCAACGCTGTCTGGTTCATATCCAGCGCATGTGTCTGCTGTGGCTGACCCAGTATCCCAAACATCAGGCCGGGCAGGAACTACGCAAACTGGTTTTGCTAATCCTAAAAATTAAAACAGAAAATGATCGAATTTATTGGATAAGAGAGTTTTTACAATGGTATGAATCCTACAAAGTTTATTTGAACGAAAAAACCTACAACACAGAAACCGGAAGGTATTGGTATACCCATAAACTGCTTCGTCGTTCATATACAACCATCAAACGGGCTTTGCCAAATATGTTTCATTACCTGTCAAACCCAGACATTCCAAAGACCACAAACAGGATACAAGGCTACTTCAGTCACCTGAAAAATCACCTGGATATCCATCGGGGATTAACGGTTAAACAACGGATCAACTTCATTAAATGGTACATTTATTTTGCTAACGCAAAATGAGTTTTTTTAGCCATCAAGCATACCAGTAATAACAAGAAAGGGTAGCCCAAATGACTACCCCTGTATTACTGTTTATGCGTTAATCTTATTGCTGGCAGGTTGGTCTCCACCAGAGCCTGCTTCCCCTTCAGATTAACAGCGTGGAGTTTACTAATTATTTTCCTAAAAATCACCAACCATTTTTGACCACATTACAAAAAAAAATATCACATTCAATATACCGAATTGAAAATTTTTATCATAACCTTTTGGGAGCTGATCAATTAAGTCTATCGTTTAGCTCGAATGTTTATAAGGAACAAAACAGCCTCAGAACAAAACTATAAGGATTCGTTTAGAGCTTTTAAAAAGCTATGTAAAGATTTTTCCGTGATACTCCAATCCGGAGGTTTAATCTCGCCCCATGCCTTAGGCGTATCAGACATGTTGAAATAATTAACACCTATAACTTGTGGATTCTGCCGAATTACTTTAGCTGCAGCTTCCAACCACCTGGTTTGGTAATCTTCCGGACCTTTTACACCAAACTCAGTAATAAAAATTGGCTTATCAACAAATCGCATTCGTCCAAATTTCCGATTAAATATGGCCGAAAATGATTCTTGCTTTTCAGGATCAGTAATATTTTTATCAGGTAATCCATAAATAGCAATACTAATAAAGTCGACTACATCGTTCCCAGGCCACCATTCTAGGGATCCCCTGTCCCCTGCAGGCCCCCATACCCTTTTTATCGTTGGAGGCAGTGAATCAACAAAAGTCATAAAATACCTAAATGACTTAATGTAATCAATCGGATTTTGACTTTGCCAGGGGTAACGGGTTATTGGAATTTCCATTTCATGTGCATAGCGCAAATATACACGCCTATTAGTTGACATTATTATGGAATAAAACTTACTAATTTCCCGATTATACTTTCCCTCTGTCACATGTTGAAGTACTTTCAAATCTGTTTCTCCATTGGGATTCCGAAAAGGCTCAAATGTTACAACAATATCGTGCCCACGTTTTACTACATCATTGAAACTATTCTGGAAGGTTCCATCATCCAAATTTCCAAAATCTGCAAAAAGATGCTCAACTGTTACGGGGGGTTCATTATTCAATAAGGATTGTGGATCATAAAGTCCAATTTCTATTTTCCTTTGTTGATTTGAAACTACTTTTGATCGTGTCCTGTTAAAATTCTCAGTAGAATATATAATATGTCTCTCATTATTAATTAGCTGTGAAATCGAAGCAACTAACTGATTATTTATTGAATCACTCGCACAATTCTTTGATCCTAAAACAAAAATTGGTTTACTCAAAAACCGCAAACGATGTAATCTTCTAAATAAATCATACGCCACAGAATAGTCTGTTGGATATACCTTCAAAGGCATCTCAGAATCGCTTTTAATCGTCACGGAGGCTGCATCAACAAAATCATCACCAGGATAAAATTCCATAGCTCCCGGATAACCCGCAGGCCCCCACACTTGTTTAACCTGAGGAGCATAAGTTTTACACAACATAGCAAAATGTCGGTAAGCATCACCGTAAGCCGATGTATACTGTTGCCAGGGGAAGCGACTTATAGGTACTTCTACCTCAGGATCAAACCGAAAGTATACATTTGGACGTGGTCCTATAAGTTGTGTACACAATTTCTCAATAAGAAAATCGAATTTGCCATTAACAACTTCCTCTAATGGATTATTAACTCGTGTAGAAAACATATTTCTACCCCAAGTTTCAACGGTAATCAATAGCGGAATACTATCTGATATCTGAGAGATTTCGTTTCCTTTAATATCCCAATCATCAATATCATTAAGTTGTACAGTATAATGAAGAAATGAATTTATAGTATGATTATACGACTCCGGTTGAAACGAAAAAACAGCTAGAACAGGAGCTGTCGAGTTTAACTGAATGGTATTTGAATAACTCTTCCTCAGTAAGTTATGAAGAAAATTATTCAGAAAGACTCTGTGTCGAACCACAAAAAATGAAAAAAGGATTGCTCCCCCAAGAACAATTGCGAACAAAATTCGTTTCCTCATATCAATCCACTTTCTCAAAATATATTAATCACTAAAATAGACAATCTACCAAGGGCATGCAAATGCTAATCTTCCTTTCGTATTTCTTTAATGTATTTATTTTGAAATTGCACCCAAGCTGCCATTCTAGTGCGCACCCTAGCAATTTCATCTTTATTTACCGATTGAAACAAATTCGTTTTTTCATTTTGGTCAGTACTAAGATCATAAACTTCAACCGTATTTTGACTTTCATTAAAAATGTATTTCATATTATCTTTCCTATAACCAAAAAGATAATCAGACCAAGGTGCAAAATAAAAAGCTTCATTTGAATCTGTACTTAAAAGGTCACGTCCCTGCCATATTGAGGGAACATCTACATCTAGAATAGAAAGTGTTGTAGTTGCAAGATCTTTCATCCCTGCAATATCATTTTTATGCTCGCCATGAAACAAATTAGCATTGATAAAGTAAAGAGGCACTCTTAAATTTTCTTCGTAAATGGCAGTTCCATGACCATATTGCCGATGTTGACCAAAGGCTTCTCCATGATCCCCAGTGACAACAACCAGAGTAGAGGATGCTAAACCCCTATCTTCCAATGATTGCATTACGCGACCAACTAGTTCATCGTTGTGCTTCAGGCAGTTTAGATAGCGATTGAAATTGTAATTTGAAACTCCAAAATCTTCTTCTTCATTTGCAAAGAAATATGGATAGTGACCCTGAACTGTCCAAATCATAGAGAAAAAATTTTTTGTTGTGTCTTCATCTAACCAAGTAGTCAATCGGTCAGCTAAACAGATATCATCGATCCCATTCCCTTCATTGTAATCGCTGCTTTCAAGCTGAAATTCTTCAGAGCATTTTATCGCAGAGAAATCTTCAATCCGATCGAATCCACGATGAGCTAAGAACTGTCTGCAATTTTGAAAACGAAGATCTGCCGATGAAAAAAAAGAAGTTCTGTAACCCTCATTTTTAAGTACCGAGGATAGTGTTGGGTGAACCAATTCGGGATCTTCCTGAGTTAAGCTTTTATAGGATAAGAATGGATGCAGAGATCCCAAGATAGAAACAAGAGATCGATTAGTGGCAGGAGCATGAGCATACATTTGATCAAAAATCAAAGCACTACTCGAATATTTATTTAAGTTAGGACTGAGATGATAAGTTCCTCCAAAACCGTCAAAACAAGCTGCACCGGCCGACTCCAGAATAAAAAACAATACATTCTTGATCTTATAATCTTGTAACAATCGATAAGACATTTCAGATTTAGTGCTTTGGGCAGGATTAAAAGATTTCATTTCAGCTGGAACATCTGCAGAGAAAAAAGAGGAATTCGAATTGGCAGTGAACACTGAATACACCATCGTTGAGATTGCATTTTCAGATTGACCTTTAGTCCATGTAACTTTAGTTTTAAAAGCTTGAACACCGAAAACCATAAGCCCGAGTCCGAAAACGGAATATACAATGTATTTCATGCGTAATTGAACCTCCAGTAATTTATTGATACTTCTCAAAACATTTGCTAAAATAAATGTAGAAAGGCAAAAAGCAATCAAATTGCCAACAATTCTAAAGGACAAATTCTCTTGTAGAGCAGTTTTAGCTTCCTTACCACCAAGAAAGTCAGAATAGTAAAGCCATTGATAAGTAAAAGGTTTCCCAAGAAGGATTACTGTTGTAATATTAATAAAAGCAATAAGGGTAAAAAATAATGAAAAAAAAATGAAGACTCCATAAATCCACTTTTGCATCCTTACATTCTTCAAACTAAAAATTAGGAATACAAAAAGAAGTACAAATCCAACTATAAATAGAATATCACTGTAACTTCCTCTAATTATTTTTGCAAGCAAAGACAAATCATGAATAACAGCTTTGGGGTTAATTCCGATAATTTCAGCCCGGGCAAGAGCATAGAAAACAGCTAAACTTAGACCTAAAAAAATAATCTTTTCAATAATTGAAGAAACTTCCTTTTTTGCAATCAAAGTTTTTTGAACCCATACTATCAATACATAAAAACCAATCAATAATGCAAGAATTAGCCAACCTTTTGAAAGTATCCGAGATTCCTTTTTATCTTCAGATTTTGAATAATTTGCTTCCTTATAGATTGCAGATGCAGCTTTAATTGTTGATTTACCACTTGATTGAGGATCCCAAAAATCCTGATAAGCCCCCTGCTTGTTTCTTGTAATCCAAAAATAATACTGAAGCGTAGTACCAACAGGTATCTTCAATTTTATTGCAAAAGTATCACCATGAGCTAACATTGGCGTATACAAAAAACCATCCGTAAGTTTAGTATTGTTGTTCCACGAAATAGACTCTTCTAGTGTATAGTCTTCAATCCTCCACGCTAAGTTAACCGCGCCAGATTTGGGGGCATAATACTTAAACTCCTGTTCTATAAATAATTTATCGCCAGAAGTACCCACACCAATAGACAATTCATCCTTCTTAAGGACATGAGACTTAAGTTCAGTATATATTTCAGAACCAATGACATTATTACAATCAAAGACAAATAAAAGTACAGCAATAAAAATTAATCTGCATTTTGCATTCATCTTATACTATTTGCTAATGAGTTAAAGTACAATCACTATATGAAAAATACAAATAAATTATACTTTTAAAATTATCAATATGAAAATAGTGCAAACTTTTGGATATGCGATATACAAAGCTAAATTTTTAGCGAAAGGAAAGAAGGATTAATAAAAATGGAATGAATAAGAGAAATAAGTATAGCACTATAGAAAATACTCAAAACAAATAAAGGACACAAAATAAATATTAGAACAATTCTTTAGATAGGATAGAAGGAGTTGAATTAAATTTCCTGTAACATTAAAATTGGTAATGTACTAATTTTAAAATCTGAATATAATGGTTTTTACCGAAACAAATTTGATTTATAATGTATTTACAACAATATGAAATTATAATTTGTTGTTTCTTTGAAATCGTTGGAGATGAATTAGAAATTAACTATAATTAACCCGTTGTGCGATTAAGCAGCCAGAGCATATTTTAATAGATTCAGGTTTTTTTGTTTAAAAAGTTAAAATATTGAAGCACTGTCACTGCTGTAATTTTTGAAAGGAGTCGAACAGAAATGCCCATGTTTGTTTTTGCATAGTTGCGTTTGAGCATAAACTGGTCGCATAGTTGAGAGAATAAAGTTTCAATTCGTTTTCTTGACTTTTTAAAAATGTAAGCAAAAGGTTCTTTGTCTTTTTGATTACTTCTCTTTGGCGTTTCCAACCGGATATTGCACGATGAAAACAAGTCCACCTGGTGTTCTTTTGACAGATAACCTTTATCTCCAATGAGCCTACAATTGCTTAAATGTGAGTATTTAATGTCTATCAGATAATACACGTCATGAACACTTGCTTTACTCATGTCCATCCTTGCAAACACCCCACGAACTGAAGTTACAAGGTGTAATTTGTAGCCGTCATAATAAGCTTTACTAACGGCAGAATATCCTTTATCAGGAGCTGTTTCGAAGTTTTCACGACAGATACAGCTTCGTTTCTCACGGGCTATCTGGCAAACAGGAACAGGAATAGAATCAACAATGTAGGTATATTCTCCTTCATTGAGAAGATTGGCCAACCCTTGGTTTAATTCAGCAATCTTAGGGAAAAGACGTTTACGTCTGCGATTAAAATCGGAAGAATGATCCGATTTTAGTTTACCAAAGAAGTAATTTTCAGAGTCAATCCCAATCGATTCGCCCGTCAAGGCTAAGGCAATAATTTGACAATCAGACATCTTTGGGTTTCTTGGATACCTCTGAAAGTTGTCAATTACATTAATTTGATCGATAAAGAAGGATTTGGTAATACCAAGAAACTTATCGAAATTTGTTTTCAGGTTGTGCATAAGTAGAATAATGAATTGGCGTTTTTTCTAATAAAATATTGAATATCAACATTATGCACAACTTTTTCAACAATATTTTATTATTTATTTTCAATCGCACAACGGGTTCTAAGTAATAATGATAATAACCCGGACATTTGTTATATTTGTTTAATAAGGTAATATTGCGATGTTAAATATAAAGAAACACCCGTTTAAATTTATTTTCCTGGTAATTTTCATCTTGATTTTAATTGGTTTTTTCACATTGAGAAATCTTAAAGAAGATAAGGCAGTAGATGAAAATAGGACTGTTTTTATTAAAAAGATTGATAATGGGTTTCAACTTATTCGAAATGGAAATCCTTTCTATATTCAAGGTGCCAGTGGTAATTCTCATTTTAAAGAATTATCTTTAATCGGAGGTAATACAATTAGATTATATGACACGATAAACCTAGCAAATTTTTTAAATGAAGCTGAGAGTTGTGGATTAGCAGTTATTGTCGATATTCCTATCCCAAAATACAACAAAAAAAATAATTGGTACTTAGTTGAGAATAACAACCACATTTTAAAACAAAAAGTAAAAGTGTTAGTAAAAAGATATAAGAGTCATCCAGCACTTTTAATGTGGAATTTGGGTAATGAATTGTTTTATCCATTTGTATTCAAGAAGAATAGTTTTATAAATACATTTAATGAATTAATTGACATAATACATTACGAAGACCCAAACCATCCAGTAAGTACTGCACTTGCTGGCGTTAGCAGACAAGCAATTCCAAGCATATATATTCATTCTCCAAAATTAGATTTATTGTCATTCAATATGTTTGGAAATATTAAAGGTATAAATTACAATTTAGCTCAAATTTCTTCATTGTTTGGTGTTACTCCTTATTTTGTTAGTGAAATGGGATCTGATGGTGAATGGGAATCCCAATTGACCTCATGGATGGCACCAATAGAGCAGACCAGTACAAAAAAAGCTGAACAGATAAAAAAAAGGTATAAAATTATTGCAGATAATAAAGATGGCGGATGTCTTGGTTCACTGGTCTTTTTTTGGGGGAAAAAACATGAGCTCACTTATACATGGTTTAGCCTTTTTATGGATGATTTTAAATCCGAAATAATAAAAGAATTGGAAAATTTATGGAAAAAATCTAATACCAATTCAACACTAATAGGGTTAGATTATATGCTATTAGATGGCAAAGGTGCTGCGGATAATATTATTTTTGCTCCAAATGAATTAAAAACTGCAGAAATAAAATTTAATACATTTAAAAATTACAACATAAGGATCGAATGGGAAATATACCCAGATGTCTGGTGTCAGGCGTGGTATGAAAACACATATAATAGACCTGTAAATCCGCAGCGAATGGGGTCTTTTATTTATTTTGAAAAAAATAAAGTAACATTTTATACCCCAAAAGAAGAGGGGCCATATCGAATTTTTGCATATATATATGATAAAAATGGATATTTTGCTACAACGAACACCCCATTTTATGTACTGAATACTAAATGAGCAAAGCCAACAAAATTAAAGTTCCTAGCAAACAGGAGAAAATTACATCGCGACTTATGATCCTTTTAGGATTATTTAGTTTTGCCAATTTTTTTTATTGGTTTCTCGACCCAACTTTAATTGAAGCCCAGTTTCTTTTTTGGTTATTGGTAGTTTCAATAGCATATGATACATTAAAGATATTTTACATATGGTATCATTATTGGGATATTTCTGTGCCCTCCAAACCTATACTTACAAAAGAATTTACTGTTGATGTTTTCACCACTTATTTCCCGGGTGAACCATATGAAATGATCAAGGAGACGCTTCTTGCCATTCAAAAAATTAAATATCCACATACCACTTATTTGTGTGATGAGGCCAATGATCAATATTTAAAAGCCTTTTGTGAAGAAAATAATATTTTACATGTAACAAGAAATAATAGGATTAATGCAAAAGCTGGAAATATTAATAACGCTCTGTTACAAGCCAAAGGCGATATATGTCTTATTCTGGATCCGGACCATTTACCGTTAGATAATTTCTTAGAAGAAGTAATTCCATATTTTGAAGATGAAGCTATTGGTTTTGTTCAAACAGTTCAGGCTTATTACAATATCAAAGAGTCATATGTGGCAAAAGGTGCCGCCGAACAGACCTTCCATTTTTATGGCCCTGTAATGATGAGTATGAATTCTTATGGTACAGTAAACGCTATTGGTGCTAATTGTGTATTTAGAAGAACTGCATTAGACTCTATAGGTGGACATGCTGCCGGATTATCAGAGGACATGCATACTGCAATGCAATTGCATGCTAAGGGTTGGAAATCTGTTTATGTTCCTGAAGTTTTTACAAAAGGTCTTGTGCCAGCGTCACTCACTGCTTATTATAAACAACAATTGAAATGGTCAAGAGGAACAATTGAACTCTTGGTTGCAGTGTTCCCAAAACTTTTTAGAAAGTTTACCTGGCGACAGAAAATACATTATGGAATTCTTCCATTTCACTATCTTTCAGGAATAAGTTACCTGATTAGCTTTTTAATTCCAATTATTTCATTATTTACTGCGACAACTCCATGGAAAGGAAATGTAGTTAATTTTGGGCTAATTTTTACTCCTATTTTGGTCTCGATTTTAGGAATTCGATTTTATGCACAGCGATGGGTAATGTATAAGAGCGAAAGAGGAATTCATTTGACTGGTGGACTATTGCAGACATGTACTTGGTGGATTTTTATTATTGGATTTGTTTATACCATAATACGCAAAAAAGTTCCGTATCTGCCAACGCCAAAGGAAGATAAAGAAAGTACAAGCTGGAAGATATTAATTCCCAATCTTTTTGTTGGCGTAATTTCCATAATTGCTGTGATTTATGGACTATCTATTGATCTAACTCCTTTTTCGATTTTTATGTCCGGCTTTGCTTTGCTAAACGCAAGCTTCATGTTTTATACTTTAATTTTTGCTTATCAAAAGCAAAAAGCTGTTTCTTTAAATTTTAATTCAGCTGAAGGTAGTCATATTTCAATTGTAGATAAATTACAAAACTTCAGTTTTCAAGTTTGGAGAAAAACAGCATTACCTGTAATCATATTTGTTTTATTTACTTCAATGCTTATTCAGCAAGGTATAGAATATGGCAAATGGGGAGGTGTAAAGCCAGAGGTGCAAAATAAACATGTTATTAACTACCTAGGAATTTTTGAGCCTAAAAATGACAATGGAATAACCAATCTTAGAAATGTAAAAGAAATTTCAAAGCAAATTGATGAAAATTTCGATATTATTTCACTTTATATTGCATGGAAAAAAAACATCGAACCAAATTTTCCTCAATCATTGTTAGATTCTATTTATATACAAAAATCTATCCCAATGATTACTTGGGAGCCATGGTTAAATACGTTTGAAAGTGAACTTAAAAGTAATAAACATGTATTCGAACTTATAGCTGAAGGTTATTTTGACAACTACCTCGCAAGTTTTGCTGAAAAACTAAAAAATCTTCAACGGCCAGTTTTCCTGAGGTTCGCTCATGAATTTGACAATCCATTTTATCCTTGGTATGTCTCTGGCGAAGATGGGGAGGTAAAATTTAAAAAAGCTTGGACTCATACCTATGAAATATTCAAGGATATTGAGGCCAATAATGTTATCTGGATATGGAACCCATGGAAGCCAGAAAATGTGGCATCATTCTATCCTGGGAAAGAATACGTTGATTGGATTGGAGTTAACGTATTAAATTATGGGTCACTAAATCAAGATGGTAAAGGGCATGCTTTTAAAGATTTATACGAACCTTTTCACAATGAACTTAGCAATCTTCCGTCTACGCCAGTTATCATTTCGGAGTTTGGAACACTAAAAGAGAATCAAAAGCAAGAAGAATGGCTCGTTAATGCGTTTACATCGATTGAAAATGAATATAGGGAAATAAAATCGGTTATTTATTTTAATAGCAAAGTAGATAATAATTGGCCGAAAGGATTACAAATGAAAGAAAGTCTTGATTGGACAATTTCAAAAAAACAGGTAGTTAAGAATTCATTTAGAAGTAAAGAAGTGCCGGATTACGTGTTTTCTCCTTTGCCCGATTTTAAATCCAGCTCAAAGGGAATGTTGAATAAAGGCAATGAAAAGCTAAAGAATATTTATGGAATAAATCTTAAAAAGGGAAATGATTGGAGAAAGGATTATCATGTATTAAGTCGCAAAAATTTATTAATAGATTTTGCTAAGATAAAACGCCTTGGAATCAACACTATCAAATTTGAAGGTAACTCTGTTTATGATTATAATGTCTTGAATATAGCAAAAGAACTTAATCTTAATGTTTCATTCGGTTTCTGGATTCCTGCCGACATAGACTTTGTAAACGACACCATGAAAACTGAATTGCTAAAACAAACTATTCTTGAAGAAATTGCTGAATATAAGGAGTACGTCAACATTTCTTCATGGAATATTCAAAATGATGTGCAGTATAATCAAAAAGACTTTTACCTCAAACCCAGAATACTTTATCAAAATCGAGCCTATGTAATATGGCTAAACGACCTTGTTCAGGAAATAAAGAAAATAGATTCAATAAGACCATTAATCGTTGATATGGAGGTTAATCGCCAATCAATCTATCACTCAAAAGTGCTTATGCAACACGTAAAGGGGATAGATGCACTTGGTTTAGTTGTTAAAAATGATAAACACCTTGATCCTCTCCATAATTATTTTAAGAATTCCAAAACAGAATTCCTTTACAGTGAAATAAGAGTTCCTATTCTAACGCAATCAGAAATATTTAGTACTAAAACATCCTTTTTTATAACTGCATGGCAGGATCAGCATGAAAGTAACAAACTAACTTTTGATGGGATAATAGATAGAAAAGGCAGATATAAAACAGATTATTTTGAATTGCTTAATGCTATGCAAAACTCTAATGTTAAAATTGAATCGCCTAAAGTCAGAATTCTGAAGCCGGCAACCCTTATTGTTGAAGGTAAGGTTTTGGGCTATTATGCAATGTACCATGATTCAATTGCAGGTTGGAAGCATGGTGCCGAAAAAAAGGATTTAAGTTTTGAATGGTCGATGGTAAAATGTGATATTCATGGCAATTACCTTGCGATAAAGGATATTGGTATTGGTGATACGATATCAATAACGATACCGGAAGAAAATGAGCTTTATAAATTGTTGCTTACCACATTCAAAGGAAAAGTTATAAGTAATACAACGATTACTGAATTGAATACGCCTTTTCTTCAGAAAAAGGATATAAATGAATAATTTCAGTTTTACTTTGCGAACCGAACAGGTTGATCAATTTGATTTTAATCAATCAATTAAACTATGGCTTGGATTTATTTGCTGATTGCGGGAATTCTTGAGATTGTTTGGGCTGTAGGGATGAAATATTCAGAAGGTTGGACGAAGCTTTACCCTAGTATTTTTACTATTGTTTCCATGATTATTGGGTTTTATTTCCTTTCGTTAGCCGTAAAATCTTTGCCTTTGGGAACAGCTTATGCCGTTTGGACCGGAATAGGTACTGTTGGAACTGTTATTTATGGGATTATTTTCTTTAAAGAACCAATGGATGCAATCAAGATTGTTTGCATTTTGCTAATTGTTACCGGAATTGTTGGCTTGAAGCTGTTTCACAAAGCCTAAGTATTACTAATTTTCATTTACTATTTGCAATTCAATCCTTAGGGATAATTCCCATTTTCTTCATCAGGAAAGTCGCATTCATCGTGCGCGTCACGCCATCGGTTAGTTTATAGTCAAAGATTAGCTCATCATTATTCAGCTTGACCTCAAAGCATTGGTTTTTTATTGATGATGGATATTGCTTTGCAAGGTCGGTTAGCCCCAAGTCGTGTGTAGCAATTATCCCGTGGGTATGCAACGAAACTAATTGATGAATAAGTTCCTTTGACCCGTTCAATTTGTCGATAGAATTTGTTCCTTTCAGCATTTCGTCGACAATAACAAATAGGTTTTTCCCTTGCCTGATGAGATTAAGCATGGTTTGCAGACGCAATAATTCGGCATAGAAATAAGATTCATCATTCATCAGATTGTCTGATGTCCGCATGTTGGTAAAAATTCGAATTGGGCTAAATTCCAGACTTTGCGCACAAACTTTAGAGCCGATTGAAGCAAGTATCAGATTAATTCCGATAGTACGCAGAAAGGTGCTTTTGCCTGCCATATTGGCTCCAGTGATAACGACGATTTGTTCCTGATTTATAATTTGGAAAGAATTTTTCACACAACGGGCTTCTCCAATTAACGGGTGTCCCAAGTTGATGGCATTTAGTTGAAATTCCGAATCCTTAATTGTTGGTGTTGCCCATTCCGGATTGTTGTAATTGCAGTTGGCAATACTGCTCAAGGCATCAATTTCGGCAATAACCTCGAACCACTGTGGTAATTCGTTTGAATACGTTTGCTGCCAATTATTGAGTTTAGATAGGCATCTGACATCCCAAAGAAAAACCGAATTGAGTACAAAACCAACCAAAATATTTTGACGATAATCAAATTCATTCAGTATTTTCTGAAGTTCAGAAGTAATTATACTGGCTGACTTTTTATTGCTGTTAAGTTTCTGCTTTAATTCAACTAAATATACACTCGAAAATTGCTTTGTTTCTATTTGCAAAAGCATCTCCGAAAACCGGTTTAGTAGCTTGGACTGGCTTTCGAATTGTGCATGAAATTTTGAAATGGTTTTACTGTAAGCAATAAAAATGAACCACTGGGAAAATATGGGGATAAGATAATACGCCTTGTCAATAATTCCGAAGATGTTTAACCCAATAAGTACAAGTGTTAATGCCGGAAGTATCCTAAGCAAATATTTGATGGTTTTTGCAGATTTGAGATTAATATTCTGGCCAATAGATTGGTCGATTTGATTCTGTTTTTTTTGATCTTCAGTTTCTTTCCCTTTGGCCATGAAATGTTGTCGCCAGTCCAACTCGTTGGCAAGTTCCTGAATGGCAGACTGTCTTTTTCGTATTTCTTCGGCGGAGCGCTGGCTGTTATTTAGTAATTCCGACAATTGAACTTTCCCTTTACTGGTAACAGTCCTGTTCAGAAATTGAAAGAAAGATCCGGTTCCGTATAAATCCAAATCGTAGCTATAATCATGGTGTGGATCAATAAATTCATAGCCTGATTCAAAAGGTGTTAGATTTCTGTTTAATGCAGCGATTTCATTCTGATTAATCTCGACCAGTCGTTGATGAAAAAGTAGTTGCTTTTCGGTAATTATAAATCTTTTAATCAGAAGGAAAAAGGCAATCAGTAATAATAATGCTAATCCAAATGCCAGAAAACTGTTTATTGGATTCAGGTAATAATAGGCAGGTACAATCGCAATAAAGCTGAAAAATCGGGCAAAAGAAATAAGCTTTAATCGCTTTTTGCTGGAATTGCAAATGGATTGATAGTAATTGGCAAGTGTCTGGTATTTCAGTAGTATTTCTGAATTCATTAGCTGAAGAACTGATATTTGGTTAACCTGTTTATGGTAACAAGTATGGTGCCCGTGTAAATAATTACAAACAATAACAGTTGGATCGCATCTTCATTTGAAATGGCCTTTGTCCTGATTTCAGGAAAATTAGATTTGAAGTAGCGTTGCTGTACAAAAACCATAAGCTTATAGAATCCATAGCCAATAAGTGCACCCCATAACCAGCCTGCCAGAATATCACCTGGATAATGTAAGCCAAGGTAGATGCGAGTGTATGAAATGAATATGGCCCAGCCAAAAATCAGGAATGAGAATATACGGTTTTTAAATAATAGCGTGGCAATTATTGCTATTGTAAACGAATTTGATGCATGTGAAGAGAAGAATCCAAAAGTTCCGCCGCGGTAGTTGTTAACTACATGTACCAGATTGCCGATTGCCGGATCGTTTGAAGGGCGCAAGCGTTCAACAAGGTTTTTTATCAATACGGAAAATTGGTCACTTACTGCAATTGATAAGCCAATGAGCAATAAAATATAAATAGCGTTCTTTTTGTATGTTTTAATTATGATGTAAACAATTAGCAAATAGAATGGAATCCAAATTTCTCGACTTGAAAACAATGTCATTGCCTTATCCCAGAAAACACTGTGTATGTCGTTTAAAAACAAAAACAGCGATTGATCTATTTGTTTGAGTACTTCCATAAAAGTGACTAAAGTGCCTATTGTGCCTAAAGTTCTGAGCTGCAAATGACTTTAGGCACTCCGAACTTGAGATCATTTCAAACTTATTTATTCAGGATTTGCCAGATCTTATCTTTTAGTTGTGTAATTCCCTGGCCTGTAACTGAAGAAATAAACAAATGAGGAATGTCGCTTATTTCCTTGCTGATTTCAACTTTCAGTTCATCGTCGAGGAAATCGCTTTTGCTGATAACCAAAAAGCGTTCTTTGTCGAGCAACTCTGGATTGTACTCCTGCAGTTCATTAATCAGAATATCAAATTCTTTTCGGTAATCTTTCGTATCGGCCGGAACCATAAATAAAAGCATGGAGTTACGCTCGATGTGACGCAGGAAGCGTAGTCCTAGACCTTTTCCTTCGTGAGCACCTTCGATAATTCCCGGAATATCAGCCATTACAAACGATTGATTGTCGCGATAACTAACAATCCCAATATTGGGAACTAATGTAGTAAATGGGTAATCACCAATTTTGGGTTTAGCTGCTGAAACAACTGAAAGTAAAGTTGATTTTCCCGCACTCGGAAATCCCACCAGACCAACATCAGCAAGTATCTTTAATTCGAGGGTAAACCATCCTTCAACAAAGGGTTCGCCAGGCTGGGCAAAATGTGGTGCCTGCATGGTAGCTGATTTAAATTGGGTATTTCCAAGGCCACCACGACCTCCCTGTGCAAGTATTTTAGTTTCTCCTTCCTGGGTAATTTCAAAGAGGAACTCGCCGGTTTCAGCATCTTTGGCAACTGTGCCGAGTGGAACATCCAGATAAATATCTTCACCATCAGCTCCATGGCGTGATTGTTTCCCTCCGGATTCGCCATGACCTGCAAATACATGCCGGCGATACTTTAAATGTAAAAGTGTCCACATTTGGGCATTCCCTCTCAATATAACATGACCGCCACGACCTCCATCGCCTCCGTCAGGACCGCCTTTGGGTTCACCTTTTTCTCTTCGGAAGTGAGCAGAACCCGGGCCCCCGTTTCCTGATCTGCCATATATTTTAACGTAATCAACAAAATTTGTATCAGCCATCTGTGTTTCGAATATTTGTAATTTGAAATTGGTCGATCGTGTTCCGACTCAATTTCTGATTTTTAAGGGCGCAATGTACGCAAAAAAAGACGAATGGTAGATTAACCACTCGTCTTTTGTGTTTATTATCAGAATCTTAAAGCGCAGCTACAGTGTCAATCAAGCGATGCGCGATTTCTTCTACCGAGCCCATTCCGTCAATCATATGGTATTTGTTTTGCTCCATATAATAATCTTTTATAGGCATTGTTTTCTCAGCATATATTTGAATCCGGTTTTCAATAATAGAAACATCCTGATCATCAGGACGGCCAGATGTTTTTCCACGAGTAAGCAAACGATTTACGAGTTCGTCTTTTTCAACACACAAACAACACATTCCTGAAACAGGAGTTCCGTTCTCGTTTAGCAATTCATCGAGTGCTTTGGCCTGAGCCACTGTTCTGGGGAAGCCGTCAAAAATAAAGCCTTGGGTGTCTTTGTTTTCCTGAAGTTTAGTTTTGATCATGGCAATTACAATTGAATCAGGTACCAGAAAGCCCTTGTTCATATAGCATTTGGCTTCCAATCCCAGTTCTGTTTCGGCAGCAATCTGGTTACGTAACAAATCACCAGTCGAAAGGTGAATGAGCCTAAATTTTTCAATGAGAAAATCAGCCTGAGTGCCTTTTCCTGCACCCGGAGGGCCAAATAAAACAAGATTTAACATTTGATCTAAATAGGGTTACTTTTCAATAACTTTATATATATCGATTAAATTACGTCCTTTCCTATCGTAATCCAGACCATATCCAACGATAAAGTCATTCGGAATTTCGATGCCGATATAATCGAGCTGAACTTTTATTTTAAGCGCATCTGGTTTAAGTAGTAAGGTTGCAATCTTAATTTCGGCGGGATTTTTTGCCTGAATTTGTTCAATGGTATTGGCAATTGTGATTCCTGAATCAACAATATCTTCCAATACAACTACGGTCCTTCCGCTCAGGTCTTCATTCAGGCCGATCAGTTGTTTGATCTCGCCACTTGTTTGTGTTCCCGTATATGAAGCTAATTTGATGAAAGAAATTTCAGCATCAAGCGATGAAATTCGTTTAAAAATTTCGGTTGCGAACATGAAAGAACCGTTTAGGATACACAGAAATAGAGGACTTTTACCTTCGAAGTCCTGATTCATTTTTTCTGCCATTTCTTCAACGATTGATCTAATCTTTTCGTAAGGAATAAAAAGTTCGAAATCCCGATCATTAATAGTTACTTTTTTCATTCTGCTTTAAGTTGAAATATCAATAAATACAAGTAATTTTTTTCTCCGTATTTTTCAATTATTTTTGGCTTGAAAAATAAAGCGACAAAGTAACAAAACTAATTCATACTGTAAAAATTAATAATCAAAATATGGAACCAAAAGTTAGTATTATAATGGGAAGTACCTCCGATTTGGGAGTTATGGAAGCCGCAGCAAAAATTTTGGATGAATTTGAGATTCCTTTCGAAATCAATGCTTTATCTGCTCATCGTACTCCTGAAGCAGTTGAAATATTTGCTAAAGGTGCTAAGGGTCGTGGTATTCAAGTTATTATAGCTGCCGCAGGTATGGCAGCACACTTGCCCGGAGTAATTGCAGCGATGACCACCTTGCCGGTAATTGGTGTGCCAATTAATGCCAGTTTAAATGGTCTGGATTCGCTGCTGGCTATCGTTCAAATGCCTCCGGGAATTCCGGTTGCAACAGTTGCTGTAAATGGCGCTCAAAATGCTGGAATTCTGGCTGTTCAGATGATGGCTTTGGCTGATGAAGATCTGGCTTCCAAACTCGATTTGTTTAAAGAAAATCTGAAATCAAAAATTGAAAAAGCGAACAAAGAGTTAGCTGAAATTAAATTCAAGTTTAAAACCAATTGAGCATAAATTTTTAACAAAATATTTGTAACTTGTATGCGATGATTTGATTCCTGAATTTGATTCAGGAATTTTTTTTTTGCCTTAAGTTATGAAATTGTTAACGGCTATTTGCTTTTGGGTTTTGTCCGTGCTTTTTATACCGAGTCTCAGCGCTCAGGAAATTTTTATACCCGGCTCAAGGGTGCAAGCTTTGGCCGGAACTTCTACTGTTTTGTCGGATTGCTGGTCGGTTTTTGGTAATCAGGCTGGTTTGGCAGGCATTCATCGCATCGAGTTGGGTGGCTCTTTCCATAATAGGTTTCTGGTTAAAGAATTATCCACACAGGCAGGATTGCTGGTTGTCCCAATCCAATCGTCGGTTTTTGCAGTTTCGTTATATCAGTTTGGGCAAAATCCTTTCAAGCAGGAAAAACTGGGTTTGGCTTACGCCCGGCAAATCTCAAAGCAGCTCAGTTTTGGTATGCAATTCAATTATTATCGTTTATTCTTTTCCGAAGAGAATCGTACGATTGGTTCAGTTGGTTTAGAACTTGGCTTTCAGTATTTACTTACCAGAAAGCTACTCTTGGGAACGCATCTCGTCAACCCGTATAAAACTTTGGTTAAGACAATTTCCGGAGAATACCGTTACCCCAGCTTAGTTAATGCCGGAGTTATTTACCGCATTTCAGAATCTTTCAGCCTGATGTCGGAAATCGAAAATAACTGGACTAGTCACTTGATTGTAAAGACTGGCATGGAGTACCATATTCTTGATCGAGTGCATTTACGTGCAGGTGTTTCGGGCAAGCCTTATATGCTTTCTGCCGGATTTGGTTTTATGGCGAAAAAACTGACTGTGGATATGGCAACTTCGTATCATCAGTATTTGGGTAATTCTCCGTCGGTATCATTTCAAATTCAGCTTTGATGATGAAACGCTTTATCTTTATAATATGCCTTGTTGCTGCTACGTCTCTTGTCCATGCTCAGGAGGCGGTAGTTCAGAATGCTTTAGAGGATTTGATCGAATCGCTGGGGGAAGAGTTAGGCGATGATTCCGATATTCAGGAAATACTCGATGATCTGGAGAATTATCGGCAGAATCCGTTAAAGATTAATTCGGCCACACCTGACGAACTGATGCGTTTACATTTCTTATCAGAGATTCAAATCAATGATTTGATTAGTTTCAGAGAAAAAACAGGGACTATTTTTACTCTTTATGAATTGGCTGCCATCGATGGATTTACTCCTGATCTTCTTCAAAAAGTTGAACCATTTATCAGTTTCGACAGCGAAAAATCTGGTTCAGGAAGGAAAAGATCTTCGGGAGACTTGTTTTTAAGGGGAACCCGAACATTCATGAACACAAAGGGAACTGATGAATCGAAATACGAAGGCGCTCCGGAAAGATATTACCTCAGGCTGAAGCAAACATCGTCAAGGTTTGACTACGGATTGGTGGCCGAAAAGGATCCCGGTGAAACGTTCTTCAGTAAATCGAATAAGCATGGATTCGATTATACAAGTGGGTTTGCCAACTTTAAAGCCGGGCAGGAAAACCACATTTTTGTAGGTGATTATCATGTTAGGTTTGGTCAGGGATTGGTTGCCTGGCAGGGATTTTCGATGGGTAAGTCAAGTGAAACAACACAGGTTTTCAGGTCGGCACAGGGCATTCGTTCATATTCTTCTACTGACGAGAACTTGTTTTTTCGAGGACTTGCAGGGCAGCTAAAATACAAGCATTTGGAATTCTTTCCGTTTATTTCCTTAAATAAGCTCGATGCCAGTGTTGATACGCTGGATGGGAAACCTTATTTTGGAGCATTTCAAACCAGTGGCTATCATCGGACGGGGTCGGAGATTTCTGGCGAAAATGCTCTGACGCAATTAACAGGTGGTGGACATCTTACTTATTCTTACGATCGATGGTCGTTCGGAGTAACAACTGTTTACAATCGTTTTAATATGCGGATGAACCGTGATGATGAGCCTTATAATCAGTTCTTACCTGAAGGGCAGGAAAGCCTGGTTGCTGGTTTTGACTGGAAGGGATCGGTTAAAAATATATTTCTTTTTGGGGAGGCTGCTGCCAGTTCCAATTCGGGGAGAGCTGTATTGACTGGCGCCATGCTAAAACCTGTTTCAAATTTTGAACTGTCGGCGATATACCGGAATATCAACAGAACTTATTTCAGCTATTTCGCCAATGCGTTTACCGAATCGTCAAAGGTAAACGATGAACAGGCACTCTACCTTGGAACAAAGATATTTCCGGCTCCGCATTGGATTATCTGGGCTTATGCCGATTTCTTTAGTTACCGGTGGCTGAAATATACCACAGCGGCACCATCAAATGGTACAGAATTTTTTGCACAGCTGGCGTTCAATCCAACGCGTGAAACCAGTTTTTATCTACGATTTTTTCAGGAAGAAAAGGCTCAAAAACTAATTTCAGGAACTTTAAAATACAACAGTGAGCAACGAATCAATCGCCTTCGGTTTAATTTTGCACACGATTTGAATGAACTGTTTACCCTGAAAAGCCGGGCAGAATTATCTTTTTATTCGAGGCAAAGTAGTGAACGGGGAATACTTATTTGCCAGGATCTTGTTTATACACCAATCGAAAAGCCATTTTCATTGAATGGTCGCCTGGCCTATTTTCATACAGATGGATACAACTCACGTTTGTATGCCTATGAAAATGATGTTTTGTATGCTTTTTCAATTCCGGCACTCTATGGAAACGGGATTCGTGCATATTTCAATTTTCAGCATCATTTGGGTGATAGAGTTACATTGTGGCTGAAATTAGCGACAACGCATCAGTTTGCACAGGGAGATGGAGAGCAACGGGTTGATTCCTCCACAAAGTCGGAATTAAAAATCCAGTTGCGTTATCAGTTCTGATTGTCTGAAACAAATAGTGGACATTTTATATCCCAGAGCGTACATATAGCTGAAGTTAAAATCTGTTTATTTAATTTAATGTTGCAATGGTGCGATTATCAGTCGATTATAGCATTCACGATAAACGTAAATAATCGGCAATTGTATATATCATGTTCGTTCTCTATTGCTATATTTGCGCGTCAAAAAAATCAGAATTGGGATGGTTCATAAAATTAATTTCGACGATATTCGTCCATTCAATGATTCGGAAGTAAATCAGTATCTCCGATTACTCCTTCAGGATGAAGGCTTTCAGCACATCTTACAGTTTATTTTTAAAGATCAGGCAAAGATCGATCAGATTAAATTTATGCTTGCCCAGGTTACAACTGTAAAAGATTTACAGTTGAAATTTGTTTATCAACTGGTTGAAGACCTCATTCTGAAACGTTCAACAGATGGATTAACTTCAAGCGGACTTGAGCATCTGGATAAAAATGCGAGCTATTTATTTATATCCAATCATCGTGATATAATTCTCGATTCGGCCATAATGAATTACCTGATTGTGCTGAAAGGAATGAATACTACTGAAATTGCGATTGGAAATAACCTCCTGATAGAAAAATGGATTGAATATGCAGTTAAACTGAATCGGGCTTTTGTCGTGCGCCGTAATTTACCTGTTCGGGAATTGTTAATGGCCTCGAAAAAGCTTTCAGAATACATTCGCCGCGATATTACCTTACAAAACACTTCGGTTTGGATTGCCCAACGGGAGGGTAGAACTAAAGATGGCAATGATAAAACACAGCAAGCTTTATTGAAAATGCTGAATTTGAGCAATACAAAAGAATTTGCTGAAGGGTTTAGGGAACTTCGGATTGTCCCCCTTTCTATTTCATACGAAATTGAACCTTGCGGAATTTCGAAAGTGGCAGAATTGTACAAGAAGCAGACTGAAGGTTTTGAAAAGACTCAGGAAGATGATTTAAGAAGCATGGGCGAAGGTTTGGTCAGGCCGAAAGGAAGGGTACATTTTGGATTTGGCGAACCAATTACAAACCAGATTTTTGAGAGCAATGAGCCTATTTCGGCTCAGATTGAAAAACTGGCCGACCACATTGATCAGAAAATTTACAGCAATTTCCAACTTTGGCCTAATAACTATATTGCTGAAGATATTTTAAATAATCAAAGGCTTAACTCTGCACATTATACACAAGAGCAATACAGTCAATTCGTTTCGATGCTGGAAGAAGCAGTCGCTATCATTCCAGGTGATTCAGAAATAGTAAAGGGTATGTTCCTGCAAATGTATGTCAACCCAATTTTAAATAAGCGAAATACTACCAACGCCTGATATGTTTACGCAGATTAAGGGAATAATCTGGGATTGGAACGGAACGCTTCTTGACGATGCCAGGCTTGCCGTTGAAACTATGAACGGAATGCTTGCCCGAAGAAATCTGCCACTAATGACAGTTGATAGCTACAAGCAAGTGTTTACGTTCCCGGTTAAAGATTATTACCAGAAAATTGGCTTCGATTTTGAACGTGAGCCTTTTGAAGTCCCGGCTTCAGAATTTATTGTGCGATACAACGAATTGGTTAATGACTGTCGTTTGCATCCTGATTCGTTTTCTACATTGAATCATTTCAAAGACTACGGATACAGGCAATTTATTTTATCAGCCATGAAACAGGAAACACTCGATCAATGCCTGGCTCATTATCAAATCAATCACTTTTTCGAACATGTTTCTGGGCTTGATGATCATTATGCGGCATCCAAAACCGAAAATGGTCATCGGTTAATTTCAAAGTTGAATCTGGATTCAAGTCAGCTGTTACTAATTGGCGATACCGTTCACGATTTTGAAGTGGCGACGGAATTGGGTTGCCTGTGTGTTTTAGTGGCCGACGGACATCAGTCAAAGTCGGTACTAAAATCTACCGGAGCCTTAGTGATCGATCAATTAGGCCAATTGTTAGGCTAAAAGAATTTCAGAATAAAAGTGACCAGAAAGGGAACCAGTAAGGTTAAAACAACTCCGCTAAAAACCGAAATAATACTCCATTCTTTTCCTGAATATCTTGTGATTATGGGTAGCGTGGTGTCCATCGAAGTGGCTCCTCCTGAAGCAATTCCTGCCAGTTTTCCAAAATACTGAACCAATATTGGGGTAATCAGCAGAGTTAATATCTCGCGTGAGATATTTGATAATAAGGCAATAACTCCTAATGTTTCGCCGCTAATACGGGCAATGAATAAGCTCGAAAGGCTGTAGTAGCCGAATCCGGCACCAACAGCCAACACTTCTTTGAGCTTTAAGTCAGGAATGAAAACGGAAACAATGGCTGTTCCGATTAAAGTTCCGACAATGACTCCAAAGGGGACGAACAGGATTTTGATTTTCATGGTTTTTAGAACCTTCCACGAATTTCGGTCAGCTCCAATACCGATTCCAACTAAAAACATCAGGACATAAAGGGCATACAGGCTGAAATCATTTTGAATGAATAACTTCGGAACGTTTCCGGTGATACCCAGCAGAACTCCGGCAACAAAAAAGGAGAGAATTATTAAACTGCTTTTCATATCAAACTCCCTCGTTTTTTCCTGAATTAAAAAATACGCGATAAACAATCCACAAGGTAAAAACGCTACCGGTAATTGCGCCAATTGTAATAATTAGTGCCTGTACGCCAATTTTGTCTAAATTCTGAATTATGGTTTTGTTGAGCCCTACCGAAATGCCAAGCAAAGCCAGCAGCAGATAAATCGCATAGGAGATAAGCCTGTCGTTTAGTTTTATCATCCGTGGGAAACGATTGATCGCAAAACCAATAAGAATGCCAGCCAGCATGACCAGTAATATCGTTACCATAGTCCTAAATTTTTTAATAAGCGTTTCAAATGTGCATAAATTTGACCACCTGAACAAAAATCCAAGCAACCAGATTTTCAGGAATCGGATAATTCCAGACAAGCTCAATTTAATTTCCATATATTTGCAACAATGTATCAATTGATTTGTTTGTGTGTTTTAAAAGTTGCTAAAATGAACGCCACCGAAATATTACAGCATCATGAGGTCAAGAAGACAGCCCCGCGGGTTGCTATAATTCAGGCTTTACAAAAGGGTCGTTCTCCATTGTCGGAGAGCGAGTTGAAAGATGATCTGGGTGATTTTTATGACCGTACAACTTTTTACCGTAGCATGCAAACACTCGCCGAGGCGGGTGTTATTCACCGCATTGTAGTTGATAATGTGCTGGTCAAATATGTCCTGAACGATTGCGAACACGGGCATCATCACCAGCCCGATCATGTGCATTTTTATTGTCAGCAATGCAAGTCTCTTATTTGTATGGACGAACTAAAAACTCCTTTCTATCAACTTCCGTCTGGATTTAAGCAACAGACCTGCGAAGTAATTATTCGGGGTTTATGTGTAAAATGTAATCAATAAACGAAAATGGCAAGTCAGGAGAGAATACCGGTAACCATTATTACAGGCTTTTTAGGAGCAGGAAAAACCAGTTTGCTGAATAACCTGATTCGGAAACATCCGGAAAAGAAATTTGCTGTGATCGAAAATGAATTCGGAGAAACTGGCATTGATGGTGGTTTGATTGCTACTGCTCCGGATGCCATTTTTGAACTGAATAATGGTTGCATTTGCTGCTCATTGGGCGATGACTTCTTGAATACTCTCGAAAATTTGCTGGGTAGCTCCTACGAATTCACTCATTTACTGGTTGAAACTACTGGAATTGCTGATCCTTCTGCAATTGTTGATGCTTTCGTTTCAGGAGCAACCATACAACAGCGATTTAAAATAGACAGTGTTGTTGGGGTGGTTGATGCTGTTAATTTCGAGGATTTGATGGATGAACAGGTAGAAGTGCGTAAACAAATAGCAGTAGCCGATCTGGTTTTACTGAATAAATCGGACTGTGTGCATGCGGATTACCTTGTGCGTTTGACAGAAATGGTTCAAGGTATTAATCCCATGGCTCAGATTTACAATACAACTTTCGGATCGGTCAGTGATTTTCAGGTTTTGGATACCAATTCATTTTCAGGAGAAGTGATACAAACATCTACCTTAAAATTTTGCCAGCCCGATTGGTCCGAAGGTGCTCTGCTGAAGCAAAAGTCGTTCATTCATCAGACTCCAAAATCAGAACATCAACACGATATAACCTCGGTTGGATTTACATTTAAGGGAAGTTTTGATGTGAATAAATTCGGGTTATGGATGCAGAATTTTCTGTATTTCAATCAGGATCATGTGTTTCGGGTAAAAGGAATTATGAGTTTCGATCAGACTGAAGATCAGTTTGTGTTTCATGGCGTACGGGCTTCGTTTATGTTTGAGGTTGGCAAACCTTGGGGCAACGAAGAACGGTTCAGTAAACTGGTATTTATCGGCAAAGACCTTTCCGCTAAAGAACTGGAAGCAAACTTACTTCAGCTGCTGGTTAAGGAGGATGAACCCGCTTTATGATCCGAAAGCTAAAACATATTATTTCGTTCGTTGTATTGTTGGCTTTCTTTTGGCCAACAGTTGTAAAACTCCAACATCATCATTTGCATCATGATTGTGAAGGTCATTGCAGTTCAAATTCCCAATCCTTTCATGAAAAGTGTGAGGTCTGTAACTTTGAGTTTTCATTTTTTTCAGCCGATGCAATTTGTTTAGATTTAGAGAAAGATAAACCCGCAGATTCTTATAGTGAGGGTTACCAGTATAACATACCAGCCACTTTTGTATCCTATTCATTCTTATTACGCGCACCTCCCTTTTGCTGAACAGCTTCAGTATTTTCAGAATTAAGGTCGTAATTTTTTATTTAAAACATACTAAAAGTGAGAACTATACTTATTGTATGCGTTATGGTATTGGCATGGCAAGGACTTAACGCACAAAATAAACTATCCGGAAGAATAACAGATCAGAATCAGTTAGCCTTAGCCGGAACCAGCATATTTGTTCCGGAGATGAACAAAGGAACCATTTCTGACGCGAACGGAAATTATGAATTGACCAATCTGCCCAATGGTAAGATTAAAATTCAGTTTTCATTTATCGGTTATACCAATCGGATTGAAAATTTGGTTTTTAATGGGAGAAGTGAGGAACTCAATATCCAACTAATACAAACCTCGATAGAAGGAGAAGAAATAGTGGTTTCGGGTGGATACAATTCTACGCAGCACGATAATGCGGTTAAAATAGATGTCCTTAAACTGAATCCGTTCAATATAAAAAGCACACCGAATTTTACCGAAGTACTAACCCGAGTGCCTGGAGTTGATATGATTTCGAAAGGAAGTGGAGTATCCAAACCGGTCATCAGAGGGCTTTCGATGAATGATATTTTGGTCTTGAACAATGGTGTCCGGTTCGAGAATTATCAATATTCCAGCCATCATCCACTCGGAATTGATGAATTTGGAATTGATGATGTGGAGATTATTAAAGGTCCGGCATCCTTGCTTTATGGCTCTGATGCAATTGGGGGAGTCATCAATTTTATCAAGGAGAAACCAGCACCGGTGGGCAGTGTTATAGGTGATTACAACCTGCAACTTTTTTCGAATACTCAAGGCATCACCAATAACCTGGGAATAAAAGGCTCGGCAGGGAAATGGTATGGAGGAATTCGTGCCGGTCAAAAATCGAATGCCGATTTTTTGCAGGGTGGTGGTGAATTTGCTCCCAATTCGAGGTTCAATGAGTGGTCATTTAAGGCAAATGCGGGTTTTACTGATCGGGTTGGAACGTTCAAACTGTATTACGATTTTTACAATCAAAAACTTGGATTGGTTGAGGAGGAAGCGTTTGAAGAAATTTTGGAGAGAGGCCGGGCAAATCGAATTTTTTATCAGGAGCTGAACACGCATTTACTTTCGTCGCAAAACAAACTATACCTCGGAAAATTTAAGCTGGATTTAAATTCAGCATTTCAAAATACCGAACTCATTCATTTTGCGGAGGCTGATGTTTTCGAGATTCAGATGAAACTTGCCACGCTGACATATGAAGCTAAACTTCATTTGCCATCTAACGAAAATTCGGAATATATACTTGGTTTTCAGGGCTTCAATCAAAAAAATACCAATTTAAACGACCGCGAAACCAAACTTTTGCCCGATGCAATTACAATTAGTAACTCTGTTTTTGGTTTGATTCAGTATACCTTTTACAGCAAGTTGAAAGTGCAGACCGGATTGCGATACGATCAAAAAAATATTTCAAGCCAGTCAATTGGATTAGCTGAAATGCCGGAATTCCGACCGGCAATTGACAGGTCATACGGTAGCTTTAGTGGATCTTTGGGCGCAACCTATAATGTTTCCGAAGAACTTTTATTCCGGACTAATTTTGCGGCAGCATACCGTACCCCAAATTTAGCTGAACTAACTTCGAATGGACAACATGAATTGCGTTTCGAAGTGGGCGATTCCAGGCTTGTTCCAGAAAATGCTTATGAGTCGGATTTAAGTTTGCATTATCACAAGGAGAATTTCACTTTCGATGTTGCGGTATTTTATAACCTGATTAATCATTACATTTTTATTGCGCCAACAGGTTCAATGACCGAATCCGGAATTGGCATATATCGTTATCGTCAAGCTAATACCGGATTGTGGGGCGGAGAAGTTGGTCTGCATATTCATCCCAAACAAATAGAGTGGTTGCACCTTGAAACAACATTTGCTTCGGTAACGGGGAAGCAAAAAGGAGGAGATTATTTGCCATTTGTACCCGCAAATAAATTGCATTTTGAACTTCGTGCTGAAAAAGAGCAACTGTTGTTTTTTCAGCAGGCCAATGTTTCGTTGCTTACAAGTACCGCTTTTGCGCAAAACCACGCAGCACCTGAGGAATCGGTGACCAAAGGTTATATTTTGGTTGATATTGGTATTGGCGGGAATATAAAAGCAGGAAGGCAGTTTCTTCTTCTTCGCCTAAGCGTGAATAACCTTTTTGATAAGAAATACATCGATCATTTGTCGACTTTAAAGGAAGTAAATCTTTATAATCCCGGAAGGAATATAGCTTTAAGCTTAAAAATACCGTTTGGCTCGGCGGCGAAGAATAATCTTTAAAGTTTATATGGAACGATTTTACTAACATTTTTTGTGAATATCTAATCTGTGGCATCCCGTCCCGATTTCAAAACAATTGTTAATTTCATCCGGTTTTAGGTAAAAACCAAAAACTAAAATAAAAATTAACTAATCTTTAAACTTAAAGGAGAACTACAAATGGCGAGACGAATCATTGGTATTCATGAGAAACTACCTGTATTAGAGAGCTTACCGCTCAGTTTTCAGCACTTAACAGCCATGTTTGGTGCGACAATTCTGGTTCCTATTTTGCTGGGGGTTGACCCTGCCATCGCTCTGTTAATGAATGGTATTGGTACTTTAATCTACACCTGGATCACAAAGGGTGGTATTCCTGCATATTTGGGATCAAGCTTTGCGTTTATTGCTCCGGCTATGTTGGTTATAAGCACTTACGGTGGCTTTTCTCATGCACAATCAGGATTTATCTTCTTTGGTTTATTCTTTATTCTGATCTCGTTTGTAGTTAAGTTTTGGGGTATTAAATGGATTGACATTGTGATGCCACCTGCGGTAATGGGTGCAGTGGTTGCAATTATTGGTCTTGAACTTGCTCCTGTTGCGGCTCAAATGGCAGGCTTAGCACCTTGGCCTACCAATGTCGGACAAACAGTTCAGCCTTTTGTAATGGATGGCAACACTGTTATAGTTTCTATGTTTACTTTGATTATTGGTATTGTAGGTTCGGTTTTGTTTAAAGGATTTATGCAGGTTATTCCTATTTTGATTGCTGTTGTAGCCGGATATTTGCTAGCCTTATCTATGGGTATGGTTGATACAACTGCTATTGCCAATGCCGCTTGGTTTGCACTTCCTAAATTCCAGACTCCTGTTTTCGATATCAACGCCATTGTAATTATAGCTCCGGCTTGTATTGTTGTTTTGGCAGAACATATTAGCCACTTAATAGTAACCGGAAAAATTACAGAATCTGATCTGATGGAAAATCCAGGTTTGCACCGGTCATTACTTGGCGATGGTATTAGTAACGTACTTTCAGGTTTTGCAGGTTCACCTCCCAATACAACTTATGGCGAAAACATTGGCGTAATGGCTATTACGCGCGTATATTCTGTTTGGGTAATCCGTGGAGCTGCTTTATTGGCTATAGCATTTTCGCTGATTGGTAAAGTTTCGGCTGCTATTTCAACTATACCTGGTTCGGTAATGGGTGGAATAACTATGTTGTTGTATGGTGTAATTGCCGTTCAGGGGTTCCGCATGTTTGTGGAGCAGAAAGTCGACTTCAGCAAAAACAGCAATATGGTTTTGGGCGCAGTAACTTTCGTAGTTGGCGTGAGTGGTGCAAGTATAAACATTGGCTCAGTTCAGTTGAAAGGGATGGCTTTTGCCGCTATTATCGGAGTTGTACTTTCTTTGATTTTCTGGTCATTTGGAAAATTGAAAATCATGAATAAAGAAGCATAAAAGAACTGTATAAAAGTAAAGACCGGCTTCCAATCGGTTCGAATGATTTGAAGCCAGTCTTTTATATCGAAAAAAAAACGGTAATGAGGCCAAAAATAGTTGGTGGAATTGATAAAATTATTTTTTAAAATACTAT
>JAFLKN010000061.1 GCA_019163175.1 Prolixibacteraceae bacterium
AATTCACGATGGGTGCTAGAAAAAGAAATAGTGCAAACGAACTAAAGGAAGCTAAAAAACAGCAATATTTTGCAGTTTTGAAGAATTGTCCTACTTCACCACGAAAAATGCGGCTTGTGGCCGATATGGTTCGTGGAATGGAAGTGAACAGAGCTCTTGATGTACTTAAGTTTTCCTCAAAGGAATCTTCACGCAGACTTGAAAAACTCGTTATGTCGGCCATTGCAAACTGGCAAGCTAAAAACGAAGGCAGCAGGTTAGAAGAAAGTAATTTGATTGTGAAAACTATTTCTGTTGATTCAGGAAGAATATTGAAAAGATTACAGCCAGCTCCGCAAGGACGTGCACACCGGATCAAGAAAAGATCCAATCACGTGACTGTTAGTCTTGGTAGTTTAACTCAAGTTAAAGAAACAGAATAAATAATAATACATGGGACAAAAAGTTAATCCAATCGCTAATCGTTTAGGAATCATCAAAGGATGGGATTCCAATTGGTTCGGTGGAAACAACTATGGCGATAAGCTCGTGGAAGATTTTAAAATCAGGGAATATTTGAATGCCCGTTTGGCAAAAGCAAGCATTTCCAAGATTATTATTGAACGCACACTGAAGCTTATTACTATCACTGTTCACACCTCAAGGCCCGGTATTATTATTGGCAAAGGTGGTCAGGAAGTTGATAAACTGAAAGAAGAACTGAAGAAGATCACTAATAAGGAAGTTCAGATCAACATTTTTGAAATTAAACGTCCGGAATTAGATGCCAAAATTGTAGCTGTAAACATTGCACGCCAGATCGAAGGTAAAATTGCCTACCGTCGTGCAACCAAAATGGCTATTGCTTCTACCATGAGAATGGGAGCACAGGGTATCAAAATTCAGGTTTCAGGCCGCTTAAACGGCGCTGAGATGGCACGTTCAGAAATGTATAAAGATGGTCGTACTCCTTTGCACACTCTGAGAGCTGATATAGATTATGCACTGGCAGAAGCCCTTACCAAGACCGGTTTACTCGGTGTAAAGGTATGGATCTGCAAAGGCGAGATTTATGGAAAGCGCGACCTTTCACCTAATGTAGGACAAAAACCAGGTACTGGCGGACGTCCAAATGATGGTGCACCAAAAGGTGGCGGATTTAAGAAAAGAAAAAAATAATTTGTCAACCTTCAGAAGTATAGAAGAATGTTACAACCGAAAAAGACAAAATACAGAAGAGTACAAAAGGGAAAAATGAAAGGACTGGCTCAACGCGGCAACCAGTTGGCATTTGGATCTTTTGGAATTAAATCGTTGGAAGAGACGTGGCTTACCGGACGCCAGATTGAGGCTGCCCGTGTTGCCGTTACACGTCATATGCAACGTCAGGGTCAAATTTGGATCCGTGTTTTTCCCGATAAACCTATTACTAAGAAACCTGCAGAGGTACGTATGGGTAAAGGAAAAGGTGCTCCGGAAGCATTTGTTGCTCCGATTACACCAGGTAGAATATTGATTGAAGCCGATGGAGTTCCTTATGAGGTTGCAAAGGAAGCGCTTCGTTTAGCTGCTCAAAAACTACCGGTAACTACTAAGTTCATGGTTAGACGTGATTATGTTGAATCTGAAATCGCTGAATAATGAAGACATCAGAAATTAAAGAATTATCCAAAGCTGAGATTCTGGAAAGAATCCAGACCGATCAGGATTCCTTGTTACGAATGAAAATGAACCATGCAATTTCTCCACTTGACAACCCACAGGTTATCGTTGGTGTAAGAAGAAACATTGCAAGACTTAAAACCATTCTACGTCAAAGGGAAATTAACGCAAAACAGAGTTAGTAATGGAATCAAGAAATCTAAGAAAGGAGCGTATTGGAGTTGTTGTGAGCAACAAAATGGAATGCACAATAATTGTGGCAGAACACCGCAAAGAAAAACATCCCATTTATGGAAAGTTCGTCAACAAGACTTCAAAATATTACGCCCACGATGAAAAGAACAGCTGCAGCATAGGCGATACTGTAAAGATCATGGAAACACGACCAATCAGTAAACAGAAATGTTGGAGATTAGTGGAAATCATAGAAAGAGCTAAGTAATCATGATACAACAAGAATCAAGATGTACCGTTGCCGATAATAGTGGAGCAAAAGAAGTTCTTTGTATCCGCGTTTTAGGCGGAACCAGAAAGCGCTATGCTTCATTAGGCGATACCATTGTAGTTTCAGTAAAAAGTGCTATAGCTGGTAGTGACATGAAAAAAGGTGCCGTTTCGAAAGCAATTGTTGTTCGTACCACCAAAGAAGTTCGTCGTCAGGATGGATCTTATATCCGTTTTGATGATAACGCTGTAGTTTTACTGAATAATGCTGGTGAAATGCGCGGAACTCGTATATTCGGACCCGTGGCAAGAGAGCTTCGTGATCAAAACATGAAGATTATTTCACTTGCTCCTGAAGTACTTTAATGCATAAAATCAGAACGATGCAGAAAAAATTACACATTAAAAAAGGCGACACTGTTATTGTAGTTGCTGGAAATTACAACGGTCGGGAAGGCAAAGTGCTTGAAGTAATTAGAGCCACCGAGAAAGCTATTGTGGAAGGTGTTAATATGGTTAAAAAACACACAAAACCAAATGCGGCTCATCCGCAGGGAGGTATTGTGGAGAAGGAAGCACCTATTCACATTTCTAACCTTATGAATAAGGACCCAAAAACTGGGAAACCAACTCGTATTGGACGGAAGCTTAATGATAAAGGTAAATTAGTTCGTTATTCAAAAAAATCAGGAGAGGAGATTAAGTAATGGCTTACGTACCAACACTTAAGAAAAAATATCAAGACGAGGTTGTCCCTACGTTAGTGAAGGATTTTTCCTACAAAAACGTTATGCAGGCACCCAAGTTAGAGAAAATTGTCATTAACCAGGGAGTTGGTGCTGCTATCGCCGATAAAAAGTTAATCGAACTGGCAACAGAAGAGATTACAAATATCGCCGGTCAAAAGGCAGTCCAAACCAAATCTAAGAAAGACATCTCTAACTTCAAACTCAGGAAAAAAATGCCTATCGGGGTTCGTGTTACCCTACGCAGAGAGCGCATGTATGAGTTCCTCGATCGTTTAATCAGTGTATCTCTTCCCCGTATCCGCGATTTTAAGGGAATTGAAGGCAAAATGGATGGTAGAGGTAATTATACTCTCGGTATTCCTGAGCAAATTATTTTCCCTGAGATCGTTCTGGACAAAGTTACCCGCATCAACGGAATGAATATTACTTTCGTAACTACAGCCGAAACAGATGAAGAAGGCTACGCTTTACTGAAAGAGTTAGGTTTACCTTTTAAAAATGCTAAAAAGAATTAAGATATGGCTAAGGAATCAATGAAAGCTCGGGAAGTTAAAAGAGCAAAACTTGTTGAAAAATATGCCGAGAAAAGAGCCATGCTTAAGGCTGAAGGTGATTATATCGGACTTCAGAAGTTACCTAAGAACTCTTCCCGTATTCGTATGCATAACAGATGCAAATTAACCGGACGTCCGAAAGGATATATGCGTCAGTTCGGAGTCAGCAGGATTAATTTCCGCGAAATGGCTTCTTCTGGTTTAATTCCGGGTGTTAAAAAAGCAAGTTGGTAATTTATAATTAAGAAGTAATGAGCAAAATTACAGATCCAATAGCAGATTATCTGACACGAATCAGAAATGCCCAGAAAGCAAAACATCGTGTAGTGGATATCCCTGCATCCAATATCAAGAAAGAAATTACCAAAATTTTGAAAGATAAAGGATATATCCTCAACTATAAGTTTGAAGATGAAGTGAACTTTCAGGGTAATATTAAAATTGCACTGAAATATAATCCAGAGACACGGATTCCTGCTATTAAAGCAATCAGAAGAATCAGTAAACCTGGTTTGCGTAAATATTGCCATACCGATAGCATACCACGTGTGCTTAATGGTTTGGGAATTGCAGTAATTTCGACCTCTAAAGGTGTAATTACCGACAAAGAAGCTCGGGAATTAGGCATTGGCGGTGAAGTCTTATGTTACGTTTATTAATCTAGGAGGAATAATAATGTCAAGGATAGGTAAACTACCCATTGAAATACCAGTAGGTGTAAAATTTACAGTAAGCGATACAAATCTGGTTACTGTAAAAGGTCCGCTGGGCGAACTACAACAGCAGGTCGATCCTGAAATCACGTTTGAACTTGAAGGCAACATCTTAACTGTATGTCGCCCTTCAGACGAGAAAAAACATCGCGCCATTCATGGCTTGTACCGTTCACTGATCAACAATATGGTGGTTGGTGTTTCGAAAGGCTACGAAATTAAACTCGAATTGGTTGGTGTTGGTTATCGTGCTGAAAACGATGGTCAGGTACTCGATTTGGTTTTAGGTTATTCTCACCACACTTATCTTCAACTTCCAAACGAAGTTCAGGTAGAGGCAAAAAGTGATAAACGTAGTAACCCGATTGTAACTCTGAAAAGCTGCGACAAACAATTAATTGGTCACATCGCTGCTAAAATCAGATCATTCAGAAAACCTGAGCCTTACAAAGGAAAAGGTGTTAAGTTTGTTGGTGAACTTATTAGGCGCAAAGCCGGTAAATCAGCTGGTGCTAAATAGTAAAATTTAAAAACCATGGCTTTAACAAAGCAAGAAAGAAGATATAGAATTAAGAAAAGAATCCGGAAAATTGTTTCCGGAACTGCCGAGAGACCTCGTTTAAATGTTTTCAGAAGCAACAAGCAAATTTATGCTCAGTTGATTGACGATCTTACAGGAAAAACTTTGTTGGCAGTTTCTTCACTTAATAAAGATTTCGTAGGTGCCGAGGGTACCAAAGTCGAAATAGCTGCAAAAATTGGTAAAGCAGTTGCAGAAAAGGCTCTAGCAGCTGGTATCTCTGCTGTTGTATTCGATCGTAATGGTTATTTGTATCACGGAAGAGTTAAACAATTAGCTGATGCTGCCCGTGAAGGTGGCCTTAAATTTTAATAGTTATGACAGGAGATATCAGAAAAGTAAAAACCAGTGATCTGGAACTGAAAGATCGGTTGGTAGCTATTAACCGCGTTACAAAAGTAACCAAAGGGGGTAGAACATTTAGCTTCTCGGCCATAGTCGTTGTAGGAAACGAAGATGGTATTGTAGGCTGGGGACTGGGTAAAGCCAGCGAGGTTACTACTGCCATTTCAAAAGGTGTTGATGCCGCTAAAAAGAACCTCGTAAAGGTTCCAATTCACAACGGTACAATTCCTCACGAACAAATAGCTAAATTTGGTGGTGCAAGTGTGTTTTTAAAACCTGCCACATCAGGTACCGGTGTAAAAGCCGGAGGTGCTATGCGCTCTGTATTGGAAAGTGTTGGAGTTCATAACATCCTTGCTAAATCAAAAGGATCATCAAACCCTCACAATCTTGTAAAAGCTACGATGAATGCTCTTCTCGAATTACGTGATGCGCATACTGTTGCTGAACACCGCGGTGTAACTTTGGATAAAGTATTTAATGGATAAGTAGTTATGGCTAAGATAAAAATTACACAAGTAAAAAGTAAAATTGGTTCGGATTACACGCAGAAAGCTACACTTATTGCGTTAGGAATCAAAAAACTTAACCATTCGGTTGAACACGAAGCCACTTCCGCGATTTTAGGGATGGTTAACAAAGTGCAACATCTCGTAATTGTTGAAAAAGTTTAAACTTATTAAGAACAAGAAATATGGATTTAAGTAATCTTAAACCTGCTGAAGGTTCAACAAAGAATGTAAAGCGTATTGGCCGCGGACAAGGTTCTGGTCATGGTGGCACCTCCACAAAAGGACATAAAGGTGCTAAATCTAGATCAGGTTACAAAAGCCGTCGTGGTTTCGAAGGAGGTCAGATGCCATTACAACGTGTTGTACCTAAATTTGGATTTAAAAACGTCAACCGGAAAGAGTTTAAAGCAATCAATCTTGATGTAATTCAAGAATTGGCTGAATCATTAAACCTAACTAGTATCGATGAGAATATTTTAGTTGAAGCTGGTATGGCTTCAAAAAGAGACAAAATTAAAATCTTGGGTGATGGTGTATTGACCCTAAAGTTGGACGTAAAAGCTCATGCTTTTTCGAAAAGAGCTAAAGAGACCATTGAAAAACTTGAAGGAACCACCGAAATACTTTAAACCCGATGAAAAAGTTTATAGAAACCCTAAAGAATATTTATAAGATTGAAGACTTGCGGTCCCGGTTGGGGATTACCTTGTTCTTACTTTTGATATATCGTTTAGGTTCGTATGTTTCTTTACCCGGAGTTGATCCGGCTCAGCTGAGTCAACTACAAAATCAAACATCTGAGGGGTTGCTCGGATTGTTAGATATGTTTTCTGGAGGCGCATTCTCAAAAGCATCAATTTTTGCTTTGGGGATTATGCCTTATATTTCTGCTTCTATTGTGATCCAGTTGTTGGGTATTGCGGTACCTTACTTCCAGCGGTTACAAAAAGAAGGTGAATCAGGACGTCGTAAAATCAATCAGTTAACTCGTTATCTGACTGTTGTCATCCTGCTCTTCCAGGCACCTGCATATTTGGCAAATCTTTCATACCAGTTACCTGAAAGCGCTTTTGCTGTTGACATGACCATGTTTAAAATAACATCAACCATCATTTTGACCGCTGGTTCGATGTTCGTAATGTGGCTTGGCGAACGCATAACCGATAAAGGTATTGGAAATGGTATTTCACTGATCATCATGATTGGAATCATAGCTCGGTTACCACACTCCATCGTTGCAGAATTTGCTTCACGCATAGAGCAACAAGGTGGCGGTATGGTTATGTTCCTTTTAGAGTTTGTTGTACTTTTCTTTGTATTTATGGGTTCAATTTTGCTTGTTCAGGGAACACGCAAAATTCCTGTTCAATACGCAAAAAGAATTGTTGGAAACAAACAATATGGTGGTGTTCGTCAGTATATTCCATTGAAGGTAAATGCTGCGGGGGTTATGCCTATTATTTTTGCTCAGGCAATCATGTTTATTCCAATCAGTCTTGCTGGTTTTGCCAAATCCGATAGTTTGAGTGGCTTTGCGGCCGCATTCTCAGATCATACTGGTTTTTGGTATAATATGACACAATTTTTATTAGTTATCCTATTCACTTATTTCTACACAGCAATTACAGTTAATCCTACCCAAATGGCTGAAGATATGAAGAAGAATGGTGGTTTTATTCCTGGTGTAAAGCCTGGTAAGAAAACTGTCGAATTTCTTGATACGATCATGTCGAGAATAACACTTCCTGGATCAGTATTCTTGGGAATTGTAACTATTCTACCTGCATTTGCCATGATGGCTGGAATTAATACACAGTTCGCTTATTTTTATGGTGGTACTTCTCTGCTAATCTTAGTAGGTGTTGTATTGGATACACTTCAACAAATTGAGAGTCACCTTTTGATGCGTCATTATGATGGTCTGATGAAATCGGGTCGAATTAAAGGACGTTCAGGAAGTGGAACAGCAATGTACTAGTTATAGACATTTTTTTGTCTTGGATTGGTGAAAGTTCTATACTTGTTTAATTTATTACATAAATAGCAAAGTAAATCCGGTAATTCTTGTAGTTTTGCCGGATTTATAAACGGAAAATTTTTAATAAGCCGTTGCGGTGTTTTAGGCTAAATGTGAGTTTGGATTATAAACATCTGGATAATTGATAATTAGAATATATTTATGGCAAAACAGTCGTCAATAGAACAAGACGGAACAATCATTGAATCATTATCGAATGCAATGTTCAGGGTTGAATTGGAAAATGGGCATATCGTTACTGCACATATTTCAGGAAAAATGAGGATGCATTACATCAAAATTTTACCTGGTGATAAAGTAAAAGTTGAAATGTCGCCTTACGACCTGACAAAAGGAAGAATTTCTTTTAGATATAAAAACTAAAGCACAAAATAATGAAAGTAAGAACATCCATTAAGAAGCGTAGTGCCGACTGTAAAATTGTTCGCAGGAAAGGCCGTTTGTACGTGATTAACAAAAAGAATCCTAAGTACAAACAACGTCAGGGATAATTAATTAACTTTGTAAAAAATTTATTTTATGGCTCGTATAAGTGGTGTTGACATCCCTAATAATAAAAGAGGAGAGATAGCTTTAACCTATATCTTTGGTATTGGTCGCAATCTTTCAAAGACTCTCTTCGAAAAAGCCGGCGTTGATAAAGACATCAAGGTTCAGGATTGGACTGATGAACATTTAGCTGCCATTCGTGCGGCTATCAGTGGAAGCATCAAGGTTGAAGGCGAATTACGTTCTGAAACCCAGATGAATATTAAACGTTTGATGGATATTGGATGCTATCGTGGTATTCGTCATCGTGTAGGCTTGCCTGTTCGTGGTCAGAGTACAAAAAACAATGCTCGTACACGTAAAGGAAAGAGAAAAACTGTTGCTAATAAGAAAAAAGCCACTAAATAATTGATATTTGAATTATGGCAAAAAAGACTGGTTCTACAAAAAAACGAGTTGTTGTCGTTGAAGCAATCGGACAGGCACACATACACTCTTCATTCAATAATATCATTGTCTCATTGACGAATGGTAATGGTGAAGTAATTTCGTGGTCATCGGCAGGTAAAAAAGGATTCAGAGGTTCTAAAAAGAACACTCCCTATGCTGCTCAGGTTGCTTCCGAAGAATGTGCTAAGACTGCATATGATCTCGGCCTTCGTAAAGTAAAAGTATATGTAAAAGGTCCAGGTAATGGTCGTGAATCTGCTATTCGTGCTATCAGCAGCGTTGGCATTCAGGTGAGTGAAATTGTTGACGTAACTCCGCTACCACACAATGGATGTCGTCCTGCAAAAAGAAGACGTGTTTAATCTAATTAATTAAGACAGTAATGGCAAGATATAGAGGACCTCAATCTAGAATCGCCCGAAAATTCGGAGAAGCAATTTTCGGACCTGATAAAGTACTTGAAAAGAAAAATTACCCACCAGGATTTCATGGTTTGGCTAGCCGCAGACGTAAAAAATCTGAATATGGTTTGCAATTAAGAGAAAAACAAAAAGCAAAATACATGTATGGTGTTTTGGAAAAGCAATTCTCTAATTTGTTTCAAAAAGCATCTGCATCAAAAGGTGTAACCGGTGAAGTTCTGTTACAACTGCTCGAAGCCCGTTTGGACAATGTAGTATTCCGTTTAGGAATTGCTCCAACACGTTCAGCTGCTCGTCAGTTAGTTTCGCATAAACACATTGTCGTAAATGGTGAAGTAGTAAATATTCCATCTTATCATTTACGTGCTGGTGATGTTGTAGGCGTTCGTGAAAAATCAAAATCACTTGAAGTAATTACTGCTTCAGTGAACTCGCGTCGTTATAATAAATATGCATGGTTGGAATGGGATAGCGCTCAATTGGCCGGCAAGTTCCTTGCTCGTCCTGAAAGATCTGAAATCCCTGAAAACATTAAAGAACAACTTATCGTAGAGTTGTATTCTAAATAATCAATTACTCAGTATTATTATGGCAATATTAGCGTTCCAGAAACCCGACAAAGTTATAATGGTTGAAACCGATGATAAGTACGGAAAATTTGAATTCCGTCCATTGGAACCAGGTTATGGTATTACAATTGGTAATGCTTTACGTAGAATTCTGTTATCCTCTTTGGAAGGTTATGCAGTCACTACTGTCAAAATTGACAAAGTTGACCATGAATTTGCTACAATCAAAGGAGTGATGGAAGATGTAACCGAAATCATTCTTAACCTGAAGCAAATCCGGTTTAAACGTGAAGTCGAAGATTTTGACAGTGAAAAGGTTTCAATCTCAATTTCCGGACAGGATACGTTTACCGCTGGAGATATCAATAAATTTATGACCGGCTTCCGTGTTTTAAATCCAGAGTTAATTATCTGCCGGATGGAAACTGAAGTTAAATTGCAGATGGACATTACCATCAACAAAGGTCGTGGATATGTCCCAAGCGCTGAAAATAAGCCTATCGATGCTGAGTTTGGAGTAATTCCGATCGATTCAATTTTCACACCTATCAAAAATGTGAAATATGCTGTCGAAAATTACCGTGTTGAGCAAAAGACTGACTACGAAAAATTAGTTTTCGAAATCACTACCGATGGTTCAATTCATCCAAAAGATGCACTTAAAGAAGCTGCAAAAATTCTGATTTATCACTTCATGTTATTTTCTGACGAAAAAATTACAATTGATTCGGATGAGAAATTTGCCAATGAAGAGTTTGATGAAGAAGTATTGCACATGCGCCAGCTTTTGAAAACAAAACTGGTCGATATGGATCTTTCAGTACGTGCTTTAAACTGCCTGAAGGCAGCAGATGTTGAAACATTAGGCGAACTGGTTACCTATAACCGGAACGACTTGCTTAAATTCCGTAATTTCGGTAAAAAATCACTGACTGAGTTGGATGACTTATTGGTGAGCTTGAATTTGACCTTCGGAATGGACATCAGTAAATATAAACTTGATAAGGAATAAGTAAAAATGAGACATAGTAAAAAATTCAACCATTTAGGAAGAACAAGCGCTCATAGGAAAGCAATGTTATCCAATATGGCTAATTCATTGATTTTCCACAAACGTATCACTACAACTTTAGCTAAAGCAAAAGCTCTGAGAATATATGTTGAGCCTCTTATCACTAAAGCTAAAGATGATTCTACTCATTCACGCAGAGTAGTATTCGAATATCTGAAGAGCAAAACCGCAGTGGCTATGTTATTCAGAGATGTTGCTGAAAAAGTAGCTGATCGCCCAGGTGGTTATACCAGAATATTAAAAACAGGTAATAGAATTGGTGATAATGCTGAAATGTGCATCATTGAGTTAGTTGACTTTAATGAAAACATGTTGGCAGCCAAAGAAAGCAAAGCAAAACCAGCAAAATCTCGTCGTGGTGGTAAGAAAAAAGTAGCCGATGCAGCTCCTGCTACAAAAGCACCTGTTACTGCTCCGGTTGCTGAAAGCGCTCCTGAAGTGAAATCTGAAGAATAAAGAAATATTCGCAGGAAACAAAAAAGGCTGATTTAAAATCAGCCTTTTTTGTTTCCTTTTTTTGAAATGCAATAAGAAGAGATATTGGGTATTAAGTTCAATTTCCTAATTGAGTATTAAACATTAAATCATGTTTTTGCCTGAGATGATAGTCAATACTGGTTCTTAGCTCTTCAATATCAACTGGTTTAATCAAATAATCATCTCCCCCGTTTTCCATACATCGAATACGTTCGTGTTCAAAATCGTTGGTAGTCACAAATATGATTGGAATATGCTTATTTCTGAAATGCATTGATTGTCTGATTCTCTTTGTTGCTTCAGCTCCGTCCATAATTGGCATTGATAAGTCCATTAAGACGATATCAAAATCATTTGCATCAAGAGTATTAACCGCCTCAAGACCATTATTAGCCGTCTCAATTTCGAAATGTCTTTTTAACGAGAACGTTAAAAATTTCTGATTTATCGGATTATCGTCAACGATTAATAATTTCACGTGGCTTATTTTGGTTTATATAATTTCTAATTCTAAAACTAACGAATTAGAAACTTAAAAAGCACTATTTTTGATAACTCAAATCCTATATTGGATAGCTGAACAGATGTGTTTGATTTTAAAAACTAAAAATGAATGAATATGGCAGATGATAAGAAGATAATTTTTTCAATGTATAAGGTTAGTAAAACCTATCCACCACAGAAACAAGTACTGAAAGATATTTCATTATCGTTTTTTCTGGGAGCTAAAATTGGCATAATCGGACTCAATGGATCAGGTAAATCTACCTTATTAAAAATCATTGCAGGGATTGAAGGTTCGTTTCTGGGCGAATTGGTTTTTGCTCCCGGTTATACTGTTGGTTACCTTGAACAAGATCCCCAGTTGGATGAGACAAAGACGGTAAAACAGATCGTCGAAGAAGGTGTTCAGGAAATTGTTGATGTACTTAAAGCCTACGAAGATATCAATCTGAAATTTGGCGATCCTGAAGTTTATGAAGATCCTGATATGATGGATAAACTATATGCTGATCAGGCTTTGCTTCAGGATAAGATAGATCAACACGATGCCTGGAATCTTGATGCTAAATTGGAACGTGCAATGGATGCTTTGCAATGTCCGCCTGATGATCAGCTTGTTGGTGAGCTTTCAGGTGGAGAACGCCGTCGGGTAGCATTGTGCCGTTTGCTTTTGAAAGAACCAGATGTACTGTTACTTGATGAGCCTACCAACCATTTGGATGCCGAGTCGATCCAATGGCTCGAAATGCACTTGCAGCAATATAAAGGAACCGTAATTTGTATTACTCACGACAGGTACTTCCTTGATAATGTAGCTGGGTGGATTCTTGAGCTCGATCGTGGTGAAGGTATTCCTTGGAAAGGCAATTATACTTCCTGGCTCGATCAAAAATCGAAACGGATGGAGCAGGAAGAAAAGGTCGCTTCTAAACGTCGAAAATCTCTTGAACGAGAGTTGGAGTGGATCAGAATGGCTCCTAAAGCTCGGCAGGCGAAGTCGAAAGCGCGTATGGGAGCTTACGACCGAATGGTTAACGAAGATGTTAAACAGAAGGAAGAAAAACTTGAAATATTTATTCCGAACGGACCGCGCTTAGGAGAGCGTGTGATTTCAGCCGATGCTGTTGCCAAAGGCTATGGTGATCGATTGCTGTTTGAAGACCTTAGTTTTGTATTGCCCCCAAATGGAATTGTTGGTGTTATTGGGCCTAATGGTGCTGGTAAAACAACACTGTTTAAATTGATCATGGGTTTGGAGCAGGCTGATAAAGGAAATTTTGATGTGGGAGAAACTGTTAAACTTGCCTACGTTGATCAAACGCACAAGGCAATTGATCCGGAGAAAACCGTATTTCAGGTAATTACCGGCGGGAGTGATCTGATTTCGGTAGGTGGGAAACAACTGAATGCCCGCGCCTACGTTTCCAGATTTAATTTTGGCGGTGCCGATCAGGAAAAAAAATGTGGATACTTATCTGGGGGCGAAAAAAATCGCTTGCATCTGGCTCTTGCATTGAAGGAAGAAGGAAATGTTTTGCTTCTTGATGAACCTACTAATGATATTGACATTAATACTTTACGGGCGCTGGAAGAAGGGCTGGATAACTTTGCCGGCTGTGCCGTGGTAATATCGCATGACCGTTGGTTTCTCGACCGCATTGCAACGCATATTTTAGCATTCGAAGGTGATTCGAAAGTTGTGTTTTTTGAAGGTGGATTTACCGATTACGAAGAAAACCGTAAAAAACGTATGGGAGATGTGGGGCCACAACGTGTCAAATACAAAAGATTAGTTAAAGACTAATTCAATTTTTTTAAATAAACTGCAAAGTCCGGAGTGTTTCATATACATTTCGGAGTTTGTTCTTATCAGACTATGTGTAGTTTTAAATTCCTCTCTTTTATCAGTAAAGTTAAATTTTTGATCGAAATGTTTATTTTTGAAAATATGATGGTGTGGTATTAAACTAAGATATGTTGCTGAATGTTACAGCAACACTGTAGAGGCTGATAACTACTAAATACTATAGAAATGGAGCTTTTAAAGAAAACAGTTCTTCCCATATTTCTTGCAACTATCTGGATAAGTATTTCAGAATTTGTCAGAAATGAGTTTCTGGTAAAATCATTTTGGACAAAGCATTATCAGGACCTTGGATTAAGCTTCCCGGCAGAACCAATTAATGGGGCTGTTTGGGGAATTTGGTCACTTTTATTCGCTTGCTCAATTTTTATTGTTGCTAAAAAATTCTCCTTATAAAAAACAACTTTTCTTGCCTGGCTTGTCGGGTTTGTCATGATGTGGGTTGTTATCGGGAATTTGGGGGTTCTACCTTACGGACTTTTAGCCTATGCAATTCCTTTAAGTATATTCGAATCGTTTATTGCAAGTTTTATAGTGAAGAAATTTTCTGCCTAAATTCAGTTTCGCCAATCAAATTTTAAAGGAAAATGAGGGATCGTAAATACTAAAATACATGAATCAAACTACTTATAATAAGGATGAACAGATGTGGGGCATGTTATGCCACCTCTCTGCACTTTCAGGTTTTATTATCCCTCTTGGAAATGTGATTGGACCACTAATCATTTATTCGATGAAAAAGAACGATTATGCATTTGTGGCTGATCAGGGAAAGGAATCCATGAATTTCCAGATTTCTGTGCTAATCTATTTGATTAGTGGAGGAATCTTAAGTATCTTTTTTTTAGGGTTTTTTCTGATAATTGCACTCGGTTTGGTTTCTCTGATTTTAACAGTTATAGCCTCAGTGCGTGCAAATGATGGAATTTATTACCGGTATCCATTGTCAATTCAATTTATAAAATAGTATGCTGAAAATAGTTTCTGAAAATACACTGGAAGAGTTAAGCCAGAAGGCAATTAGTTCACCTCGAAGAAGGATGAATTACAATTATCATGATGATCTGGCAGATCCAATAAACCGAATGCTTAATGCCTTTGAGCCAGGAACCTACGTGCAACCACACAAACATGAGAATCCGGACAAGCGTGAAGTTTTTATTTTGCTTCGTGGGAGTTTGGTGGTTGTTTTTTTCGATGGACAGGGAGCCCCAACTGATTTTGTACTGCTCGATCAGAAGAAGGGAATCTATTCAGTAGAAATTCCGGAGAGGGCGTGGCACACTTTAATTGCATTAGAAACTGGTACTGTGGTTTACGAATTTAAAGATGGGCCCTACCTGCCAATGAATGATAAAAATTTCGCGCCCTGGGCACCTCAGGAAGGTCAGCCCCAATGCGAAGAATATCTTAAACAGTTAACTGATCAGTTTTATAATCGATAATTGTGGAAAGGTAATGCCTGTTTATCCTGAATTTCCTTAATTTTGCGCCTTCAGAATAAATAGACATCATGGCACAGAAACCTTCAATCCCAAAGGGAACACGCGATTTTTCACCGGCTGAAATGACCAACCGGAACTATATTTTCGATTCCATCAAAAGTATTTTCCGCTTGTACGGATTTCAACCAATTGAAACGCCAGCGATGGAAAACCTATCGACCCTGATGGGAAAGTATGGTGAAGAAGGTGACAAACTACTTTTTAAAATTCTTGACTCCGGGGATTATCTTTCTGATTTTGATGAAGAACAGAGGTACTTAATTACTGATATCATTAACCGAGAGAAGGAGATAATTTCTAAACTAAAAAACTATCAAAACAATACCAGTCTTATTAGGTTTTTTGAATCTACTAAAGATGATTTGTTTAATATAGCAGAAAAAAAGCTTGTTATAAATGAAATTATCAAGAAAAGCGAAGATGGGACAAAGTGGATTAGTACTTTGAAGTTGAATACGCTTAAAAATGAAGTTATTAATACATCTAGAGATACATTTGATAATTTATTGAAGAAGAAAATAGATAAGTTTGTAGGGAAAGACAAAGGTTTGCGCTACGACTTAACTGTACCTTTTGCCCGCTTCGTGGTTCAATACCGCAACGATATTTCATTCCCTTTCAAACGCTATCAGATTCAGCCAGTTTGGCGTGCCGACCGTCCTCAGAAAGGACGCTACCGGGAGTTTTACCAGTGCGATGTGGATATTGTGGGCAGCGATTCATTACTCAATGAAATGGAATTGGTACAGATTGTTGATCAGGTGTTCGCGAAGCTGAAAATCAATACCGTCGTTAAAATCAATAATCGTAAAATTTTGGCCGGAATTGCTGAAGTGATTGGTGAAAAAGACCGGATTGTTGACATCACCGTTGCCATCGATAAACTAGACAAAATCGGTCTGGATAAAGTGAACGAAGAATTAATCGAAAAAGGCATTTCACAAGCTGCTGTAGATAAATTGCAGCCTATTCTGCATTTGTCAGGCTCGGTTTCCGATAAATTAACACAGTTAGAATCTGCCATTGGCCTTTCTGAAGTGGGATCAAAAGGAATTGCAGAAGTGCGTACATTATTTGCTTACCTGGATACACTTCAATTAACTACCGAAGTTGAACTTGACCTGACATTAGCCCGTGGATTGAATTATTACACCGGAGCCATTTTTGAAGTGAAAGCCAAAGATGTGGCTATGGGAAGCATCTGTGGAGGTGGCCGCTATGACGACCTGACCGGGATTTTTGGCATGCCTGGCGTGTCGGGAGTTGGCATTTCGTTCGGTGCCGATCGGATTTATGATGTTTTGACCCAATTGCAATTATTTCCATCAGAAACTGTTGACTCTACCAAATTGATGTTTGTGAATTTTGGTGCCGCTGAAGAAGCTTTCTGTTTACCGGTGCTTGCTGCTGTGCGAAAGGCTGGTATAAATGCAGAAATTTTCCCAGATAAAAGCAAGATGGCCAAGCAGATGACTTGGGCAAATAACAAAAAAATACCTTTTGTGGCTATTGTCGGCGAAAACGAAATGCTTCAGGGGAAAATAAATCTCAAAAATATGGTGACAGGCGATCAACAGCTTGTAGATCCACAGGAACTGATAAAAATCCTTTCCGCGTAAAATCCTTTTGAGTTACTTCCTGAAAAATTTCAGGAAATGATTTTTTTACTAAAAGAATATCGGTTTTCTAAATCAAATGGGGGTGACATTCGTTGCCCCTGAAGTTTGCTTTCCATTAAATAAGTTCCAGGTTTCAGGTTTCAAGTAGTCTGTGAATGCTATTGCCTGGATTTTGGGTTTTTTCTCAATTCTTATTTTTTCCTTCGATATTCAATATTGATTATTTTATATTGGATATTTCCCAAACATTAAAACATACCCGCATGACCAGAGAAATTCATTATATATCGCCCCAAAAATTAACTTATCCAATTATTGAGCAGATTCTGGAGCATCGTAAAATGCTGATGCTGTCTGACGAATCTGTGGTTTTGATCGAAAAAAGCAAAGCCTACCTCGATCGTAAAATCAGTGAAACTGATGGCCCGCTTTATGGCATTAACACTGGTTTTGGTGCATTGTGCGACATTGAAGTGTCCAAAGATGACCTCAGCAAATTGCAGGAAAACCTCGTGATTTCTCATGCCTGTAATTTAGGACCAGAAATTCCTTCGGATGTTGTACGTTTAATGTTGTTGCTTAAAGCACACGCATTGGCTCGTGGAAATTCGGCAGTGCAATTGGTTACTGTTCAACGAATACTCGATTTATTTAATTCTGATATTTTACCAATTGTTTGCGAACAAGGTTCGCTTGGTGCCAGCGGCGATTTGGCTCCTTTAGCCAAATTGGTTCTTCCGCTAATCGGAATGGGTGAAGTATATCACAAGGGAATCCGAAAACCTGCATCTGAAGTTTTAGCAGAAATGGGGTGGGAGCCGATCCGATTACAGGCCAAAGAGGGCTTAGCTTTGCTTAATGGAACGCAGTTTATGAGTGCCCATGCTGTTTTTACGCTCCTGAAAGCTTTCCGTTTGATTGACTATGCTGATATTATTGGCGCTATTTCGTTGGATAGTTTTGACGGTTTGATTGAACCGTTTATGTCGCAAGTACAGGAAATTCGTCCACATGCTGGTCAGATTCAAACTGCTGCCAACTTCAGGAAACTACTTGATGGGAGTGAATTAATCAGTCGAAAAAAGGAACATGTTCAGGATCCCTATTCGTTCAGGTGTATTCCCCAGGTACATGGTGCAGTGAAAGATGCAATAGGCTATGTGGCTGGAGTTGTTGAAACCGAGATTAATTCGGTAACCGATAATCCGACTGTTTTTCCTGATGATGATTTGATTATTTCGGGCGGAAATTTCCATGGTGAACCCTTGGCTTTATCTCTGGATTTTCTTGCAATAGCACTATCCGAAATCGGGAGCATTTCGGAGCGACGCACGTATCGTCTAATTTCAGGAGACCGACATCTGCCGGAGTTTTTGGTTGCTAACCCGGGGCTCAACTCTGGATTTATGATTCCTCAATACGCAGCTGCCTCGATTGTGAGTCAGAATAAGCAGTTAAGTACGCCTGCATCTGTCGATTCCATTCCGTCGTCGAATGAGCAGGAAGACCATGTAAGTATGGGTGGAAATGCTGCAACCAAGGCTCTGAAAGTAGCTACTAATATTTACAGTATTCTGGCCATCGAATTATACAATGCCGCACAGGCGATGGAGTTTCGGAGACCAGCAAGAACCTCTGTTTATCTGGAGAAATTTTTAGCAGATTATCGGCAGCATGTTTCATTTGTTAGTGAAGACACATTAATGTATGTCGGAATAAATAAAACCATTGCATTTCTTGAAAAAGGGAAGTATGTAGTGTGAAAATGAAAAAGCCGGAAAATCCGGCTTTTTTTTATTCTGGTTTTTGACCCCTTTTGTATTCTCTGATCAGGTGTGACCGAAATTCGTTTTCTGTTCGGTACATCATCAGAACCTTTTTCTTTGGTAATATCTTCAGGAATTGTTTGTTATACTCTTTTAGTAGCAAGGCCTCTTTTTCGAATGAGCCGATATAATTGTCGGTCATCTTTTCAATTTCAGTTTCCGACAGACTGGTTATTTTTTCGTCTGGCATGCGTTCAAATTGGTGAATCTGACGTTGTATGTCAAATCTTTTCTTCTCAAATTCATTGTAAACAGGCCAGAATGCCTGCGCTTCTGCAGGTGTCAGATCAAGCTTGCTGGTGAAAAATGATATTTTTTCCGCTTTTATTTTCTCAAACATTTCCGGACTTGGTCCCCTTCTTTCCTGCGCAACCAATACTGTAACAGCAAAGATTGTCAGCATGCTTATCAGAAATAGCTTTTTCATGATTCGTTAATTTTGAATTTCAGAATAAATTTCAACATCATTCAATCCGGAGGAAAGATAAGCCAGAAATTCATCCGGATTAGTTTCTGCAATATTGTTGGTTTCATCCGAAAAAATGGCATCAACCAACGAATTTTCATCGATTGATGTTAAGTTGATAGAATAATCATTCAGCAGGTCAGCAGGTGCCGTAGTGCTGAATGCAGTTTTTGTATTGTCTTTCAGCAAGAATGTATTAATGGGATAATATACCAGTAGATATACCAATGTGAAACTAGCTGCTAAACCCAGCGCAGGCTTCATGAATTGAATTATTTTAGCAGAAGAACTCTTTTTCTTCGCCTTGTCTTCAATATTTCCCATTATTCGGTCTTCGAGTGATTCGAAATAATAATCAGGAGTTCGAAACGGATTTGTTTTTGGCCGTTTCAAAAAATCGGGTTCTATATTTTCTTCTTCGTACATGATCTTCTAATTATATGGCTTTGACATCTTTAATTTCAAATAGTTTAATTTTCCGGATGTTTTATTTTTCTTGTATTAAGGTTCTATTCTGGTTTCGTGAGATTTAACGTATTCTTCAACCTTTTTTACAGCATGATGGTACGAAGCTTTCAGCGCACCAACCGAAGTCTCGAGAATCTCCGACATTTCTTCGTATTTAATCTCATCAAAATACTTCATATTGAAAACCAGCTTTTGTTTTTCCGGTAAAGTCGCAATAGCCTTTTGCAAGAGTAGTTGCCACTCGTCACCGTCAAAATATGAATCTCCTTCCAGATTATCAATCAGGTATTGGTTTTCGTCGGTGAGACTTGTCATCGACTTGCGTTTCCGCTGATTCAGAAATGTAATCGATTCGTTGGTTGCAATTCGGTAAAGCCAGGTAAACAAACTCGATTCGGCCCTGAAGGAGTCTAGTCCATTCCAAATTTTGATGAATGTATTTTGAAGAACATCATCGGTATCATCATGGTTCAGCACTATTTTTCGGATGTGCCAATACAACCTTTCCTTGTAAGTGGAAATTAGATACCTGAAAGCTTGTTCCTTCGTCGAAGGATCTTTCAGGCTATCCAATATTTGCTGGTCATTGGTCATACAAAATTTGATCGTCGTTACTCTGACAGGAAAATAGTGGAATGGTTTAATTTGCTGTTTTGCTATACTTCGAAGGAATGGATACTATTAAATTTTCCTATTCAATTCTGAAATTGAGGCCTTCTTTTTTCAGTTTTTCGTAAACCTGAATGTCGAACTGGTATAATTTGGCCGCACGATGTGCTACATTCTGTTGCTTTTCTCCGGAATCGATCAACAATTCCATTTTAGCCAGCTTTTTCCTGAAGTTGCGGGTATCCATTTTTTTATTCAGGATAACTTCATATAGCGATTGAATTTCGGTCAGGGTAAATTTTTCAGGCAGAAGGTGAAATCCTACCGGATGATACATTACCTCTTGTCTAAGTTTCAGGAGTGCCTGCTGGATGATCTTATCATGATCAAAACATAGTGGTGGCAATTCGGTCAGGTTAAACCACTGCAGAGATTTGGTTAGTTTCGATTGTTTCAGATCGTAGTATTCAGGGTTAATTAAGGAGTAATATCCTATAGTTATGACACGGGTGTACGGTACGCGTTCAAGCGATCCGAAAGCAGAAATTTGCTGAAGAAAGACATCGTTTAACCCGGTTGCCTGAAAAAGAAGTTCTTTGGCGAATTCATCCAAATCCTGTTGCTCAGGCACATGTCCACCAAACAAACTCCAATACATATCGCTGTTTAAAACGGGATGTTTTTCGTAAATCTGCCTGATTTGATCGGAGCTGGCCTGTTCCGGAAGTGCTTTTTTAAGAACTTCTTTGTCAATTTGAACGAGCAATACTTTTAAGCCGGATTTGTCGAATCCGAAAATGACACAATCGACAGAGACTGAATTTAAGATCATAGTGCAAAGCTTTGACGGCAAAAGTAATAAACCGGAATTTATTATTTCAAATTGTGCTTATAATAATTGACAACACTTGATACAATGCTGTTAAATCAGTTGCAAAAAGGTGTCGTAATCAGATTAAATGCTTCAAAGTTTGTCGATTCGATTATCTTTGCACCGAAATTTAAAAAATAAGAAAGCATGGCTTTACAGTGTGGGATAGTAGGAATGCCCAATGTCGGGAAATCGACACTTTTTAATTGTTTGTCGAATGCAAAGGCGCAGTCAGCAAACTTTCCGTTTTGCACCATCGAACCTAATTTGGGAGTAATTACTGTGCCTGACGACAGATTGATCAAACTTGAAGAGTTGGTTCATCCGGAACGTGTAGTTCCAACAACTGTTGAGATCGTTGATATTGCTGGTCTTGTTCGTGGGGCAAGCAAGGGAGAAGGATTAGGAAATAAGTTTTTGGCAAATATCAGGGAAACAGACGCTATTATTCATGTGCTGAGATGTTTTGACAATGATAATATTACGCATGTTGATCATACCATCAATCCGGTTCGCGATAAAGAAACTATTGATATCGAACTACAGTTAAAAGATCTTGAGACTGTTGAAAGCCGTATTGCTAAAGTTGAAAAGCAAGCCAAAACAGGAAATGATTCAGAGGCAAAAAGAATGTTTAAAATTCTTTCAATGTACCGTGATGTGCTCGTTCAGGGAAAATCGGCACGTACAGTCGAGATTGACGAGTTAGATTATAAACTGGCAAAAGATCTTCAATTACTTACAAATAAGCCAATCTTGTATGTATGTAATGTTGATGAGGCTGCTGTTGTTACCGGAAATGCCTATGTTGAAGCAGTAAAAGAAGCCATTAAGGATGAAAATGCAGAAATGCTGATGATCGCCGCTGCTACGGAGGCAGATATTGCTGAATTGGAAAGCTTTGAGGAGCGCCAGTTGTTTCTGGAGGACCTTGGGTTACAGGAGTCTGGTGTGCATAAATTGATTAAAACAGCTTACAAATTGCTTAAACTCGAAACGTATTTTACTGCCGGAGTAAAGGAAGTTCGTGCATGGACTTACAAACATGGTTTCAAAGCTCCACAAGCCGCTGGTGTAATTCATACCGATTTTGAAAAGGGATTTATTCGGGCTGAGGTGATCAAGTATGCTGATTTTGTTGCACTCGGATCGGAACAAGCATGCAAAGAAGCTGGTAAAATGGCGATCGAAGGTAAGGAATATGTGGTTCAGGATGGCGACATCATGCACTTCAGATTTAACGTTTAGACTATAATTTTAAAGAAATATGCAAAAAGACAGTCAGTTTTGGCTGTCTTTTTTGTTTTTCGGCATTTTTGAAACGAAATTTCTGAAAGCGGGTATATTCTGAAAACTTACTCTATTTCCCTCTGTTTCCAATTCTGAAATAGGGGTAGTAGAGTAAAATTTTAATTTTTTCACTCGTGACATGAATTAGAATAGGGAGTAAGTCGTAAAATTCTAAAAATGACATTCTGTTAATATGCAGTAAATTTTATTTATTTGATAGTATTATCTCTATAAAATAGAAAAATGTCAGCTATTATTTTAAAATATAATCAATTTGACTATTTTTGAACACGAAATAAAATTTAGATACGATCATATTTAAAAACGAAATACTATGTGTGGATTTGTAGGTGTATTTGATTTGAAGGTGCCTTCGCAGGAATTACGTCCTCAGGTTTTGAAGATGTCGAAAAAGATTCGTCATCGTGGTCCGGATTGGTCGGGCATTTTTTCATGCGATAAGGCAATCCTTTCTCACGAACGTTTGTCGATTGTTGACCCGGAATCGGGACAGCAACCTTTGTATAGTAAAGACGGCAAGTTAGTATTGGCAGTGAATGGCGAAATCTATAATCACATGGAAATCAGGAAAAGAATTGGTGACTCTTACGAGTTTCTGACTCATTCTGATTGTGAAGTTATTCTGGCTTTATACCGTGAAAAAGGTGTCGATTTCATCGAAGACTTAAATGGTATTTTTGCCTTTGCTTTATACGATATGGAAAAGGATGTTTACCTGATCGCCCGTGACCATATCGGAATTATTCCATTGTATCAGGGATGGGACAAATCTGGCAATTACTATGTGGCTTCCGAATTGAAATCGTTGGAAGGTCAGTGTAGCGTAATTGAAGAGTTTTTACCCGGGAAATATTTATACAGTTCGGATGGCGAAGTTAAAACGTGGTACCAACGCGACTGGGAATCGTTTGATGCTGTGAAAGATAATGGTTGCGACATTGCCGAATTACGCAAAGCACTCGAAGATGCAGTTCATCGTCAACTAATGTCTGACGTTCCTTATGGAGTTTTACTTTCAGGAGGGCTTGACTCATCGGTTATTTCTGCTATTGCCAAAAAGTATGCAGCTTTCCGCGTTGAATCAACGGATAACGAACAAGCCTATTGGCCACAGCTCCATTCATTCGCTGTTGGTTTGATTGGATCTCCCGATTTGGCTGCTGCTAAATTGGTTGCCGATCATATTGGTACCGTTCATCACCAAATACATTTTACCGTTCAGGAAGGATTGGATGCCATCCGAGATGTGATTTATCACCTTGAAACCTACGATGTAACTACTGTTCGCGCTTCAACTCCAATGTATCTGCTATCGAGAGTTATTAAGTCGATGGGCGTAAAAATGGTGCTTTCAGGAGAAGGTGCTGACGAAATTTTTGGCGGATACCTGTATTTCCACAAGGCTCCAAATGCACGTGCATTCCATGAGGAAACCGTTCGTAAACTGAGCAAATTGCATTTGTACGATTGTTTACGTGCAAACAAGTCATTGGCTGCCTGGGGTGTTGAAGGTCGGGTTCCATTCCTTGATAAAGAATTCATGGATGTGGCTATGCGTCTTAACCCGGAAGAAAAAATGGCTAAAAATGGCCGGATGGAGAAGTGGGTCGTGCGCAAAGCTTTTGAAGATTATTTGCCGGCAAGCGTTGCATGGCGCCAAAAGGAACAATTTTCGGATGGTGTTGGATACAATTGGATCGATTCGCTGAAATTAATGGTTGCTGAAAAGGTAACCGACGAGATGATGAGCACAGCAAAATTCAGGTTCCCAATTAATACTCCAATGTCAAAAGAAGAGTATTTCTACCGTTCAATTTTTACTGAACATTTCCCATCCGATTCTGCTGCTAGTTGCGTACCTTCAGTGCCATCAATTGCCTGTAGTACGCCTGTTGCACTGGAGTGGGACGCCAGTTTCAAGAACAATGCTGATCCTTCAGGTCGTTCTGTAGGCAGTGTTCACTTAGAAGGATATGAAAAGAAATAAAATCGCATACAGTTTCAAGTTAAATTTTCTCAATCGATTGAATTGAAACAGAAGAACCGGGCATCAACCCGGTTTTTTTGTTTCAAAAGCGGCCAAACATTGATTAATTTCTTTTATTTTGCAATTGCTTGAAATACTTACAATTATTAATACAAATACTATGAGAAATTTATTGCTGATTGCATTGCTCTTTGGGTTTTTTGCCTGTACTCAAACCCCTGCCTACCAGGTAAAAGTAAAATTGGCTGCCGCTGATGGGAAAGCTTTTCTTAGTCATCGGGTAAAAGGCGAATGGGTGAAGCTCGATTCTGCTGAATTCAAAAATGGAGAATGTGAATTTAAAGGAGCTGTTAAAAACCCTGAAGTATACTATCTGGGAGTTAGCTCAAAAAAAGACAAGTTGATGTTTTTTGTTGAGAACTCAATCATTTCAATTGATGGGTCAGTTGATTCGTTATCTACTGCCAAAGTAACAGGTTCCGTTGTTCACAATGAATTTCAATCGCTTCAGGATAAGCTTGACGAGCTTGACGCGCAGGGAATGGCTTTTTTCAAAGCATCAAAAGAAGCAGGCAAAAGTGGTGCGAATAATAAGTCAGACAGTTTAATGGTTTTAGCCGAAAATGTCTTCAATAGCATTGATACACAGCAAAAAGATTACATAAAAGCAAATCCTGCTTCATACATTTCTCCATACCTTTTAGGCCGTGTTTATTACGATATGGAGGCTGATGTCTTGGATGGTTACCTTAGCGGATTTGATGCTAAACTGGATTCGATTCCAACAGTTGTAATGCTGAAAGAGCGGGTTGTAAAACTCAAATCGGTTGCTATTGGTCAAACAGCTCCCGACTTTACAATGAATGATGCTGAAGGAAATCCAGTTAAGTTGAGTGATATTTATTCCAAAAATGAATACACTTTGGTTGATTTCTGGGCATCGTGGTGTGGTCCTTGCCGCCGCGAAAATCCTAATGTTGTAGCTGTTTTTAATAGTAATAAAGCAAAAGGATTTGGTGTATTCGGTGTGTCGCTTGATACCGATAAAGAAAAATGGCTGAAAGCAATTGCTGATGACCAATTGACCTGGCCACATGTGTCGGATTTGAAAGGTTGGAAAAACGAAGCTGCTGCCACCTATGCTGTGAGTTCTATTCCAGCAAATTTATTACTCGATAAAACCGGAAAAATTATCGACCGCAATTTGCGCGAAGAAAAACTTAAAGAAAAAATTGCTGAACTCCTGAAATAGAATAACAGTTCGGAATGCCTGACATTAGGAAGTTGGTTGGCTTCGATTAATTTTAGGCATTCCGAATTTTAGGCACCTCAAACGTACAACTATGGAACAATTAACACTGACTACTCCCGCTTTATTGTTTTCGGCTGTATCGCTCATAATACTTGCCTACACCAACCGATTTCTTGCCTACGCTTCGGTAGTGCGAAATCTGCATACCAGTTTCAAAGAAAACCCAAATTCGGTTTTGCTCGGACAGATTCAGAATCTACGGAAACGGCTTCGGCTGACTCAAACCATGCAGGTGTTGGGCATTTCAAGCCTTTTGCTTTGTGTTGTCTGCATGTTTCTTATCTATGTGAAGTTCCAAATCTGGGCAGAAATTTTGTTTGGAATAGCCCTTGTTTTACTTATCCTTTCACTGGCAATTTCTATTCGTGAAATTCAGATTTCAGTTAAAGCTCTTGATCTACATTTGGATGATATGGAATAGGTTGATTTCCAAGTTTCACTGATGTCTGACGGGTAATTTGCTTTATCGGTTTTTAAAATGATTATCTTTGTTTGTAAACAAGAACACAAGATGGAAATCCTGAATTATATACCGGATGGATTTGTGAAATTTTTACTGGTACTTATTTTTTCGTTGCTAATTGGATTAGAACAGCGTAGGCATCACATCAACGAAAACGAAGATCTTCTGTTTGGAACCGACCGCACATTTACTTTCATCGGATTGCTTGCTTACGTTCTTTTTATTGCCGACCCTGTAAATTATATTCCTTTTCTTATCGGATTTGTTTTGGTCGGTGCATTACTTGGCATTCAGTATTATCATAAAATCGGTCAAAACAGCAAATATGGACTAACCAGTACAATACTGGCACTGCTCACGTATTGCATACCAATTATGGTTTTTACGCAACCCGTTTGGCTCGTACTTTCGTTTATTGTGTCTTTGCTCATGGTTACCGAGATGAAGAGCCACTTTATCACGCTATCTAAAAAGGCATCCGAGGAAGAGTTCATAACACTTGCCAAGTTTATCGCATTTGCCGGAATTATTTTGCCTCTGCTTCCCGAAGAAAATATTTCAGCTCAAATACCAATCTCGACCTATCATCTTTGGTTGGCCATAGTAGTTGTTTCGGGCATTTCGTATGCCAGTTATTTGCTTAAAAAATTTGTTTTTCCTGATTCGGGAATATTTCTGACCGGAGTTTTGGGCGGAATATACAGCAGCACAGCAACAACTGTAATACTTGCCCGAAAAGACAAGCAGGAAAAGATTGGCGCTGAAACCGTGTCGGCCATAATGATTGCCAACGGCATGATGTACCTGCGAATTCTTTTTCTGGCCTTCATTTTTAACCGATCGGTGGCAACCCAACTGGCCATTCCGTTTATAGCCATGTTTGTAATAACTTTTTTGTTGTCGAGGTTTGGGTCCCGAAAAAATGCCGTAATCAATACCGAAATCAATACTGATGGTAATCTAAGTTCAAAAAACCCGCTTGAATTCAGGACCGCCGCAATTTTCGGAATTCTGTTTGTCGTTTTTGCACTGATAACAGATTTTGTATTGAAAAGCTATGGAAGTTCGGGACTTACGGGCTTGGCTTTTGTCGTCGGAATTACCGATATCGATCCGTTTTTGCTTAATCTGCTGCAGCAAAAATCAGGAATAGGACAGGCCACCATTGTGCTTGCAATTTTTAATGCAACCAACAGCAACAACCTCCTTAAAATGATTTATGCACTTTCGTTAAGTAGCAAATCTGTCAGGAGAGATTTAATTATTAATTTCTCTATTCTTATTGTTTCCGGATTATTGTTGTCCATAATATTTCATTTACTTTAGCGTTATATTTCATAGATACATTAACAATTTTTATAAATCGATATGAAAAGCTCAGCATTAAGATATTTTATTCCAATAGTTCTGATTGCCGGAATTTGGATTTCAAGTTGCCGTAAAGAAGAAGTGCCAGTTGTTATTCCTGAGGCCGATGAGGTTAATACCTTTGTTTATAAGGGTCTGCGCGACTACTATTTGTGGAATGGGATGATCCCTGCACTGAATTCGACAGTTTATGATGAGAAAAAAGATAGTCTAAACGCCTTCCTGAACAAATATGAAGATCCGGAAGAATTGTTTTCCAGCTTACTTTATAAATATGGGGAGATCGACAAATGGTCTTTCATTGTAGATGACTCCAAGACTATTGACGATTGGATTGCCGGAATCTCGGAGACTATGGGCTATGATTTTATGCTAGGGCGAATTGGTACTTCAGATAATTTATTTGGATTTGTACGCTACGTGATTAAAGGTTCGCCTGCTGAAAAAGCTGGAATAAAGCGTGGTGATATTTTTATAAAAATTAACGATCAGCAACTCACGGTTTCTAACTACCGAACATTGCTCTTTACAAACAAGACCTACACTGTTGGATTTGCTACCATTGTAAACAGAACCATTAGCCCTACGTCCCGGACTTTAACAATGACTGCTATCGAAATGCAGGAAAATCCTATTCATAAAGACACTATTTTCCAGTACAACAATCAAAAAGTTGGATATCTGGTCTACAATGGGTTTAATGCCGATTTTGATATTCAGTTGAATGATGTCTTCCGGAAATTCAAAGATGCTAAAATTGATCAGTTGGTGCTCGATTTACGTTACAATGGCGGAGGCTCGGTTCAGAGCAGTGTATATCTGGCAAGTATGATTTACGGAACCGATGGAACAAAAGTATTCGCCCGGAGCCGTTATAATTCTGGACTGCAGACTTATTATACACAGCAATATGGTGCGAATGCACTCAACGATTATTTTGTTACTTCTATTGATAAAACTGCAACAACCCCGGCCACTCCAATTAATACACTTAATCTGCCAAAAGTTTACATCATTGTTTCAGATAATACAGCTTCGGCCAGTGAGCTACTGATCAATGGACTTCGGCCATTAATGAACGTAAGGGTGATTGGTATCAATACCAATGGAAAATACACAGCTTCAACAACTATTAAGGATTGGGATGATAATGGAAACATAAACCCGAATCACAAGTGGGCTATGCAGCCAATTATTGCCAAATATGCTAATTCAGCAGGTGAGACTGATTTTGTTGATGGATTGGTTCCCAATGTCGTTGCTGAGGAAGATATTGCTAGCCTTTTGCCATTTGGTAGTCCAAATGAAACCTTGCTGAATGCTGTTTTATCTGATATGAAGGGAATTGCACTTACAGGAATGACCTTGAAGTCAGCACAGATCGGCTTGACAAAAATTGCCGACAGTCATGATTTTAAACCTTTTGCCAACGAAATGTACATTAATCCCCTTCGCAAATTTAAATCTGAATAATTTTTAAGATCAGATTATTGATGCCACGGGTAAACTCATTGGATTATTTTTTATACGTCATTGCATTTAGCCTGAAGTTCTCTGGAAATTTGGTAGTTCTTCGATGAATCGGAAAATCCGTTGAAGATTAACAATAGCCTTTGTTTTTTGCTTGTCGAACTTAATCAAACGAGTATGGCAACACAATTAAAGTCTGAAGTTGTAAGTCAATCTTATTCTGAACTGCTATCGCTTCGAAATAAGATTGTGGATTTTGAACAGGAAATGGCAGGTGAGCTAAGCTTCGTTGCTGCTCAGAATTTGGATAATGCACGAAATCTGGTTCATTATATCGGCTTTAAACAACAAGATATTACTTTGTTACAATCTAAACTTTTGGTTTTAGGTTTAAACCCTCTTGAAAATCCGGAATCAAACGTTTTGTACAGAATAGATGTTGTGCTAGGTGCATTAGCTCAAATTTCAAAACTACCATCAGAATTCAATTCGGAAAGATTGCACTTGGAAAAGCCTCTGGTTTCAAATTCTGAAACTTTTATAGGCGCTCTACCACAGGAGGCCGCGCACAATTATCAGGTAGGACTTCGTTTACTAGAAGCGGGCATTAATCTGTTCAAAGTTTCTTCTGCTCATGGAGATCAAAATCAATGGTCAAAAATGATTCACAATCTTCATCGGGCTTCGTTAGATTCCGGGAGGAAATGTTTGATCATGTTTGATTTGGATAGTTCAATTCGTATAGGTGAATTTCAGCAGCATTCCCCAGTCCTGAAACTAGAACCTGAACGCAATGAAAAAGGTCAGGTTATCCGAAATGCTGTGGTTCGGTTTGTTATGCCGGGGTACCAATCCAAGTCCTCATTACCTGAAATTCCGATTGAAAAACTTAATTATCATTTACTGAAGAATAATGATGTAATCTATTTGCGCGATTCGGCTGAGCGCTCACGAAGGCTGAACGTTACAGAGGTGAAAAAGGATTACATTGAGGCCGAAACCGATAAGACTATTTACCTCGACAGTGGAATCCGGATCATGTTTCTGCGTAAAAGTGAAATTATTGACCATGCCAACATTGGCAAGCTGCCTTCAGTGGAGTTTATCCCGACTCTTTTTAATGGCGATGAACTAATCATTACTTCTCTTGGTACTTTAGGGGAACCGGCAATTTGCAATGATAAAGGACAAATTCTTCAGCCCGCCAGAATATCATGTACTTGCCAGTCTGTTTTCAATGATGTGAAACCCGGTGAACGAGTTTTTTTTAATAAAGGCAAGTTAGAAGGAATTACACTTAAAGTAAAGGAAAATGAAATCCTGGTGAAAATTACCCGATCTGGGAAAAGAGGAACCGAATTGCATCGGGGGGATAGTATGGCTTTCCCTGATAGTAATCTACATCTTCCAATTCTAACCGAAACCGACTTGCAATATTTGGAATTTGCAAGTCAACATGCCGATGCAATAGAAATTCCGGCTTCTTGCAAAGCAGACGATCTGAAATCGATACTTCAATTGATGAATGAAAAATTAATACTAAAAATGGGATTGGTAATGAAGGTTGATTCTGTTGACAACTTAAAGAATTTACCTCTTCTTATGCTTACCGGTATGCAACGAAATCTAATAGGTTTAGAGATTTGCCCCGGTAAACTAGCCATCGGTCAAAGTAATGAGTGTGTTGTGGAAGCTCAAGAGCAACTGATCAGATGGTGCAGTGCTGCACGAATTCCGGTAATTAGAAACAATACAAGTCTTTTGGAGTCAATTAAACGAGCTCCATGCAACTAGAACTAGAGTGCAAATTACTATTTTCCCGATGATTGGTATTTCCGGAGAAAAAATGTGAAGGCAACCGATATGCCAAAGAAAAATAAGAAGATGATAATACCCAATATTAATTCAACAGCAAGTACGATCCAGCTCGATTGTGTTTTTGCAAAATCGAATGACAATTCATTTTGGGCAATAAGAAGGAAACTAAAAAGCAACTCGGTAATGAACATTCCAGCCACAAAAGAAAATAGTCGGAGCCAGTTAGGTAGCTGTTTTTTTTCAAATTCAGGAACCGATTGGGCAGTAATGAGTTTGGCTGAAATGACCAAAGGAAGATAGCAGAGGTAAAAAAAACTGGTTCGGGCAAGCCAGATTACCAAAATCATAGAAAGAACACCGATAGCTCCAAAGAACAGTGGACTTTTCATCCAGGTTTTCCACTTAAACATCAGGAAATAAATTTAAACCATTTCTGAAACAAGTTTCCGATAAATGGGATAGGATATTCAATTGCCTTTATTGTCCCGACAAAACTATACGTCCAGAAAACGAATACAAATCCCCATGCCACAATATTGTATTCAGGAATAAACCAGCAAATAAAAAAGCAAATAAATAAACCAAGCGACTGACGCAAATAGAAGCTGGTTACCGGGTCTTTTTTGATACTGTTTAAAAGTAAAGCCAGCAACCATCCAAGTGGTGTTAAATGTGCAAGCATCGATTTTACTTTCGGATTCATGAAGTAAGGATTAGGAATTTCGCGTGGCAATTTACAAAAAGAAAATAGCAACACCCCCTACGGTAATTATGGCTCCGATAATTTCTTTCCAATTTACTTTTTCATGAAAGAGGAAAATTGCCGGAGGAATAATTAATACCGGAACAATTGACATGATAGAAGCTGCAATTCCGGCTTGTGTATGTTGTATGGCCAGAAGTGAGAATGAAACTCCCAGGAAAGGCCCAAAAACCGACCCAAGTGCTACGCGTTTCATGGCAGATTTGTGCTGCACAGCTTTCCATATTTTGCCGTATCGTTTGGTAACCAGGATAATAATGGCGAACCCAACCATGCCGGTAATAACCCTGATGTGAGATGCTGCAAAAGCATCGTAATTGCCCATCCCCTTTTTGCTTAGCACCAAGCCAACGCCTTGTCCCAAAGCTCCGCCGAAGGCCAGCAAAATGCCTTTAACACTGTAGCTGGTTGTAATTTTGTGTTTATTCGAAGCACTGTCTTCCTGCTTCTCGCGCTTTAGGATAACAATTGAAATACCAGCAAGAGTGACCAACATTCCTAACCAATTCATGGGGCTTAACACTTCGCCCAAAACGATCCAACTTATAAAAGCCGTAATTGGTGGTGCCAAAGCCATAATGAGCATTGCAATTCGGGCACCAATTACTACAAATGACTGAAAAAGAAGTAAATCGCCAATTACAAATCCAACCAATCCTGAAGCAGCCAGCCATAACCAACTTTCAACGCTGGCATCTGTGGGTAAAATGAGTCCTCTGCGAAAGTAATTTACAACTCCGTATATAAAAAAGGCAATAACCAAACGAATGAGATTAACCTGAAGCGACCCGATCTTTTTACCTGCCGATTCGAAGGACATACTGGTCACTGTCCAGAAAACAGCAGTCAACAAAGCTGCAATTTCACCTAAATATTGCCCCATACAATTTTTGTAAAATGAAGCGTGAAGATAAACTTAATTCATCTATAGAGCAGAATATTGAATACCCAAAAGGCGAAATTGTTTTATCGGAACAAATAATTGCCTTTTTCGGGGCTGATTTTTGAAAATGACAAACAATCTGTTACTTTTGTCGCCGATTCGGTCTGTAGCTCAGTTGGTAGAGCAGCTGACTCTTAATCAGCGGGCCCAGGGTTCGAATC
>JAFLKN010000074.1 GCA_019163175.1 Prolixibacteraceae bacterium
TTTTCATACGTGAATAATTTGTTTTTTAATTGTCGTATGGAACTCGCATGTTGACATTCTCATATTCTTGGATGTTAGCAATTTACATGCTCGTTTCATGCTTTAATAATTTGTTTTTTAATGGTAGTATGGAACTCGCATGTTGCCAAAAATTATTATCATACTCTTGAATGTTGTGAAGCAACATGTTCGTTTCATTTCTATTCAATTGTAAATTCAAATTCGCAGGGAGCATAGTTGGTGAAATACAGACAATCGGCCTGTAATTTTGGAAGAGAGCCCCGAAGTTGAGTCCATTTGTGAGCAACAATACCAGGCCCGATTTTAATGCTATCGTTACCCTTGGTGTAGGTGGCATATTCTCCGGTTTTAGCCAAAAAAGCATTGCTAATTCCCTGTTTCGGACTTGCATTTTTTAAGGTTCCGCCCGCACGAAATCCCAATTCCAGCGTAACCGGCAAATTCTTTGGGCCGTCAACAACTACTTTTATCCGGGCTTTCCCTTTGTTTTCGGTAATGTATAGTTTGGTATTGAGCGTTTGAATTTCAGACTGTTCTCTTTCTGTTCGTGGTACTTTTCCCCAGGCTTCGCCGTCGGCTGGAATTTTCTCTTTGGGAAGTGGCTGATAATATGGTCCGTAAATGGTTGATGACAAAATGTAGGTATCGCCCTCTTTTTCCATTTGCTGGCTCTGAAACTGGCCTTTCCCAAAGAATGACGACGAAAGACGAACGGCTTCCAAAGCTGCCTCGCCTTTGAAATAGGTAAAGAAGGTTGTGTTGTTGGTGATGATCGACATATCCACCTTTTCTTCCCGTATCCTGACCATATCCGAGTATTTAAAATACTTGTGGTAACTGGTCGGCAGAGGAGTGGTTTTTGTCAGATCTTGAAGCAGGACCGCATCTTCCAGAAAATAGGGCAGCATGTAATCCAGTTGATTGACCGGAACTGTGCTCTCAATGTATTTCACCATCCCGGCATAACGAATGTCTTTGTCAAGAATTGCCATGTAATTGTAGGCCAAATAATATCCGGCCATGTTGCTTTGGTTGTATTTATCCTGACGGTTTGACGACTCGGTTGCTATTTCGCCGGTTGAACGGACGTAATAGAAAGTCATGTCCAGATTTTTGCGAACGTTGTTGAAGAGAGAATTGTAGCCCATTTTCTTGGCCATTTCAATCAGGCTTCGGTTGGTAACGGGCGTATAAACCGATGTGCTGCGTTCGTTGTACTGACCATCCGGATCAATATCAATTTTCTCGGCCAGCCATTGATCGACCCTGGCTTTGTATTTTGTATCAGGAAAAAACGAATTGATCCAGGCCAGTGCTCCTGAAATTACCCAGCGGTGATTCGGCGTGTGAACTCCTCCAACTGAAAGCGCATTTCCTGCATTGAGCAGATATTTTTTCATCAAAACCGGAAGTTCACCGTAATTCTGCTGCTTGTTCTTCAGCATGATTGAATAGGCGAGCGCCATTGGATAGATCGTAAATCCCAAATCGGGTGTCGAATGAAAGTTGGTCGATATCAGATCAATCGTTCCATCTTCATGTTGCAGGTTGAGCAGTCCGGAGGCGGCAAGAATCATTCGCTGAAGTACTTCTTTCGACTGGTAATATTTTGATTCAGGAGAAACATAGCTGCACATCAGATTTTGTATCAGGTTCGATGTTTGCATGGGCGACACCACGCTATCGCCATCAAATGCGGCTCCGTAGTAAGTATTGCTTTTATCGGTCCATTGTCTGCTTAAAGCGTTGGGTATGTTTTTGTCGTTAAGCTTGATGAGTTCTGACAATAATTCTCTTTTGCTGTACGGATTTGTACTTCCAATAGCCTCTGATAAAGGAAACAGCATTGCAACTGTAAGCCAAATAAGTGCAGCTTTTTTGCTGAAGTTTAGATTGTATTGATCTGTTTTCATTTTTCTGACAGAATAAGGATTAGTGTTTCTTTTTTAGTTCTTCAAGTTCCAAACCGAGCATGATGTATGCACCAATGGCATAGTTTACGCCTTCTTTCGTTTTTCGTCCGAAATAGTAGGCGCGGTCGCCAATACAAGTTCCTTCACAAACCTTGGTCGGGATCACGTAGTTGCCCTCTGTTCGGCTGGCGTGTTTTTTTAATCCTGACCAGGCTTTTTCAACTACAGGCAAAAACTGCTTTCTATTCAAGACTTCCAGATCAATTCCGATCGCTATGCCATATGCAAACATGGCCGTGCAGGAGCTTTCCGGATAGTTGTCTTTGTGGTCGGGGTAGATGGGCAACTGGTACCACATTCCGGTTTCTTCATCCTGAAGTTTTGGCAGCTTTTTGGTTATTTCGCGGAGCTCCCGGGCGAAGGTTTTGAAATACGGTGAGTTTGCCGGGACTGTTTTCAGTGCATCGGCAATGGCCATAACTACCCAGCCGTTTCCGCGCCCCCAAAACTCGATGCTGGTGCGTTGCGGAGTCATTTGCGCCCAATTCAGTTGGCAGCAGCGGTCTTTGTAATCGTCGTTGTCATCGTCGTAGCCGTGCACCCACAACCCCCATTTTTTATCGGCTAGTTTTTCTTTGTGCAGCAAAAACTGATCATGAAATTCTTTCAGGTATTTGTCATCGCCGGTGTAGCGGTACATTTCCAGGAGATACATGCTCAGCATGTAAACCGTATCGTCCCACAATTCAACCGTTTCGGTGCGGTGCGAAACGCCACCTACTTTGGTACGTGGCGTAGTGAGATAATCAGCATAGATTTTATCTGCTTTCTCTTTGTATTTAGGATCATCGGTAATCCTGGCCAGAAATGCCATACCATGCCCGGAAGCTACCGCATTCGGATGCAAACCGTTGGCATCGTTCCAGGTTTTATCCATAGCAGTTTTTACGTAGTCCAGATAAATCCGTTTTTGGGATTCGGGTTTTGCGTTGTACAGGTGAACCATCGCGTTCATCATGGTAGCTTGCCCCCAGTCCCATTTGTACTGATCGGCAGGCATGAAAACTTCGCGCCCATACACATCCAGTGAGTCAACCCAGGTTTGGGCCTGAATGTTTGTTGAAAAGAACATGATACAAATGATAAAAAATACTTTTTTCATGAAGGAGTTTATAAGTTTTTTTTTCGCGTCTACATTTTATAAAACTGTTCCCAGCCTTTTCGTGGTGGCGGTCCGACCAACAGTTCATTACCCACCTTGCTACTGGTGATCTGTTTTTTATCCTTGTCGAAAACGAGCTTCGTGTTTAAGCGTTGCGCCAACACTCCCAATGCCATTACCTGACAAAGTGGTCCGGCTACAGCAAATGAGGATCGGCATTTTTCTTCGCCTTTACAGGCTTTCAGGAAATTGGCATAGTGGTTGGATGGGCTTACCGGAACCTCAGGCAGTTTCAAGGCCATTTCCTTTGCCTTATCTTCCGGAATAATTACCAGCGGCGCGCTGTGCGAACCTCCTTTGAAGGTAAGCTCTTTGCCATAAATAATTTTACCGGGATATCTTTTGGTATTGATATTTCCGGAGGTTGGAGGTGGAATATCCTTTGCCCTGACTGGCTCGCCGTAAAATTCAGGAAGTTTAGGCTGGTTGTTAAAACCATCGTACCAGAATAGGTCGAGTGCCGGCATGCCTTCCCGCTCCGGAAATTTGAACAGGAGGGTTGAGGCCTGAGGAAAAATGAACGGACTGTGTCCCTCCATAAATATCGGATCGACTTCGGTGGGCATTCCGAGTTTCAGAAATTGGTGAGCCGTGTCGATAATATGGGCGCCCCAATCGCCTAAGGCACCATTGCCAAACTCGAACCACGAGCGCCAGTCGCCGTTGATGTAGCCTTTGTTGAACGCTTTAAACGGTGCCGTCGAAAGCCATTTGTCCCAGTCGAGTGTTTCCGGAATCGGTTCAGCCGAAAGAAAATCAGAAACTTTCATACCATGCCAGCGCCTTCCGTTGTTCATGAATGCCGTAATTTGGGTAATGTCTTTAATGATTCCGGCTTCGGTCCAGGCCTTAAACTGAAAGTAGTTTTCTTCGGAATGACCCTGATTTCCCATCTGGCAGGCCACTTTGTGCTTTTTCTCTGCTTTCATCATAAGCTCAACTTCATGAAAAGTATGCGCCATGGGCTTTTCTACATACACATGTTTGCCCTCTGACATAGCCAGCATAGTGATGGGAAAATGTGAAAAATCGGGCACTCCGGCAGTGATGGCATCAAACTGATTACCCATTTTATCGAACATTTCCCTGAAGTCCTGAAAGCGGGGAACATTGGGGAATTTCTCCAGAATTTCCAGCGTATGTTTCGCGCCCATATCCACATCGCACAAAGCCACTATATTACAAAGTCCGGTATTGTGGAGCGATTTGATGATGTCTTTGCCTCTGTTGCCAATGCCGCAACAGGCAAGGTTTACTTTGTCGCTTGGTGCTACATGGCCAAATGTTTTTCCTAAAACTGTTGATGGAATTATGGAGAATCCGGCAAAAATGGTTGTGCCGGTTAATAGAAAATCTCTTCGTTTCATAGTCGAATTATTAGTTAGTTCTTTTTTAGTCAATTTATTTTACCGGATACATCCGAAGCATTACAACTCCATGATGCCGGATTTCCGTTTGAAATGATCCATCGAATTCGCCAAGATCGCTTTGCCTCCATACATCGCGGAGTTTCCATTTTCCGTTAAGGCCAGCTTTGGCAAAATCAAACGTGAACGATTTAGGAGTTTCGTTTCCCCAGCGGAAATAGGACTGAGGGGTTTTTGCAAAGTCGTCGGTATTGAAAAGTCCGGCAGCAAAAGAGCCGTCTTCCATGGGTTTGAGCCAGATTTGCACACCATTTTCATCGGCCATCAATCGAGCTGATTTACCCAATGGATCCTGATTGATCTCGATTACTTCGTCGTTGGTAAGCAGGTTCAGGGTAAAATCATCCAGCTGTTCAATGGGGCAGCCAATCAGCAGCGGTGCGGCCAGCAGACTAAAGATACTGACGTGACTGTATTGTTCGTCTGGAGTGAGTCTGGTAGGATGTAACTCTGTTGGTCCCATGCTCACGTTTCCTAAAATCATCATGTCTGGATCGTTCCAATGCCCGGGACCGGCAAACTCCGCCCATTTGTCAAGGGTAAAAGCCAGATAATACAAGCTGTTCCAGCTGTCCCGGATGTCGGGACCTGTGCGCCATGCGTGGGTCAATCTGGCCCAATCGGCAGCCTTTTCAAAAGGAGCATTGTTCGAAATGCTAAAAATGATGTCTCGTCCCGATTTTTTTAGCGCTGCAGACATGCGTTCGGTTGAATTTACATCGATGCGCCAGTCGTATTTCAGGTAATCAAATCCCCATTCGGCCATTTGCAGTGCATCGTTGGTTTCTAAGCGGTATTTTCCAATCAGAGTTGCACTATTTCTTTTTTTCTTATCGGGTTCGCAGGTTTCACCGCCTTTTTCAAATTCTGATGAAGCTCCGATATATCCGGCATAACTGTAAATGTAAGGTGTTGAATAAATTCCGGCTTTCAAACCAAGCGAATGGATGTAGCCGACCATTTCTTTGATTTCAGGAAATTTTTCGTTGGGCTGAAGAGCGGTGAGTTTTCCACCACGCATGCCCTGCCAGGTGTCGTCGATGTTGATGTAAGTCCATCCGTGATTGTTCAATCCCATTTTTACCATCGCATCAGCCGAAGCAATCACTTTTTCCCGGTCAATTTTTCCTCCCCACGAGTTCCAGCCATTCCATCCAATTGGCGGGGTAAGGGCAATCGTATCGCCAATATTAATTTTTAGTGTTTTGCTTGCTTCACCCAGTTCATTTTTAGCTTTTAGTGTTGCACGATAAATGTCCTTTTTATTTACTTTTCCTGAAATTATACCGGTTTGCGAGTCCAAAACGAGTCCTTGGGGTAAGTTTTCGGCTGAAAATTGCATCGGGCGTTTACCGGTTGCGGAAATCGTATATAAAAAGGGATTTCCGGGAGTTGCACCGAAAACTTTGGCCGAATTAATCCGTGGTGTATCTGCCGGTTTCGGAGTCAGGATATATTTTTCTTCTGAATTTGAAATTTGACGGGGAAGACTGTCTTCAATCATTTTAAATTGTGCATTGGCCCAATCGCAGTAGGTAATGTTGTTTTTTACTCCGCCAATATTGTCGGTCACTAAAAGTCCGACCCGCTTAATTCCTGAAAGATTTACATCAACTTTTTTTGCCGGATCGCCTACTTTCATTTCCCCGCTTTCGAACAAAATCTTCTGGTCACCAATTACAAAGAACTTGATGGGAGTGTCCTTTCTTCCTTCATCGTCAGCGCCCACTTCAGCGGTAAATCGTTTCGCATTTCCATTTACGTAAAAGGAAAATACGCTGGTTGTAATCGACCCAAAGCCTCTTTCGTACTGAACTCCTCCAATGCTGATCGGGTTGGTTTTGTAATTGGTTTTGGCTTTTACGGGGCGAATACCTTCAGAAAATGTTTCCAGCGTTAAATCATCGACCCAGACGGTAGTAACTTTTTTGGTGCATGAGGCGATGGTAAACCAAATGAATAAAAGGAAAGTATAAGTTGATAATTTTTGCATGGTTTAGGTTTTGTTTAATTTCTTTTTCAATCACATTTTAGTCATTTTTAACATGATCACTCCGTGATGGGAAATCTCTGTTTGGAATGAATTTTCAAATTCGCCGAAATCTTTTTGCCGCCATACATCACGAAGCTTCCACTTGCCGTTCAGTCCGGATTTGTTAAAATCGAAAGTAAAGGATCTGGCTTTTTCATCGCCCCAGCGGAAATACGATTGTGGTGTTTTGCCAAACTCATCAACATTAAAAAGCCCGACCGCAAAAGAGCCGTCTTCCAAGGGTTTGATCCAGATTTGTACACCATTTTCAACAGCAACCAAACGGCCAGGTTTTCCCAACGGGTCCTGATTGACTTCAATCACCTCGTCATTGGTAAGCAGATTCAGTGTGAAATCGTCGAGTTGTTCAATGGGGCAACCAATCAGCAAAGGGGCAGCCAGCAGACTGAATAAACTCACATGGCTGTACTGCTCGTCGGGCGTCAGTCGTGTTGGGTGCAGATCCTGACCGGTAGTTACATTTCCGAGAATCAGCATGTCCGGATCATTCCATTGTCCGGGGCCGGCAAACGGAGCCCACTTGTCGATTGTGAATGCTGAAATATACAAGCTTGTCCAGCTGTCACGAATGTCTGGCCCAGTGCGCCATGTATTTGAAATACGCGACCAATCAGCAGCATTTGTAAACGGAGCCGAATTTGATAAACTGTACAAAATGTCTCTGCCTGAATTTTTCAGTGCAACCGACATGCGTTCAGCAGAAGGAACTTCCAGGCGCCAGTCGTATTTCAGGTAATCGATTCCCCAATCGGCCATTTGAAGGGCATCGTTTGTTTCAAACCGGTACTTCCCGATGTAGCGAAAAGCCCTTTTATTCTGCCTGATGGAATCGGTAAAAGTGCCATTTTCAAAATTGGATGAACCGCCACAATAACCGGCGTAGCTTGAAATCCACGGGGTGGAATAAATTCCGGCTTTCAGGCCTAAAGAATGAATGTAATCGATCATTCCTTTAAAATCGGGGAACTTCTCGTTAGGCTGAATTGCATTGTATTTTCCTCCACGCTGTCCCTGCCAGGCATCGTCGATGTTAATGTAAGTCCAGCCGTGATCGCTGAGCCCCATGTTTACCATAGCTTTGGCCGATGCAATCACTTTTTCGCGGTCGATGTTTCGGGCCCACGAATTCCAGCCATTCCAGCCAATTGGCGGGGTAAGTGCAATCGTGTCGCCAATCTTTATCTTTAATTCTTTCGCAGCTTCACCAAATTCATTTTTTGCTTTAATGGTCGTGTGGTAAGTTCCTCTTTGAATCACTTTCCCTGAAATTATTCCGGTTTTACCGTCAATCGAGAGTCCGTTTGGCAGGTTCTCAGCTGAAAATTGAATAGGCCGGTTTCCTGTGGCTGCAATGGTATATAGAAATGGATTTCCGGGAGTTGCCCCGAATACTCTTGCCGAGTTGATTCTGGGTGATGGCGTAGGTTCGGGAGTTAAAATGTGTTTGATATCTGTATTGGGTGTATGCTCCGGAAGATGGTTTTCGAGCATCACCAGTTGCGCATTTCCCCAATTGCTGTAGGTCTTGTTGTGTCCTTCTATTTCGTCGGCAACGAGTAATCCCAAACGCTTGATTCCTTTTATATTCACATTGACTTTCTGAGCCTGATCGCCTACCCGAATCTCGCCACTTTCGAAGAGAATCTTTCTGTCGCCGATCACATAGAATTTTACCGGAAAATCTTTATTCCCCTTATCGTCAGCACCTATCTCAGCTGTAAATTGACGGGCATTTCCATCCAGAAAAAAGGAAAGGACGCTAATGGTTTGCACTCCGACGCCATGTTCAAAATAAATTCCATTTATTTTCATCGAATCGCCCGCAGCGTTAGTTTTGGGCAAAACAGCAGGGATTCCCTCTGAAAAGGATTTTATTTTCAGGTCATCCAACCAAATGGTAGTTGTTTTCTCTGAGCACGAGCCGAAGCAAATCAGACACCAAATCAGGACAAGTATTTTTGATTGAGTTCCCATTTTTTTTTGTATTAACCACATTGTACCCAAGGGATTAAACTTTTTAAATTTTATTAAACTAATGTTGAACCCGCTTCGGGGTTCCATTTTAATACAGTCGTTTGCCTCCGGTTTCACCTGAGGTTATTCAGATTCAAGTCCTTCGGACTTTTGTTCTGAGGAAATCCTGAAAGCCTGCCTGCTGCGAGCAGGGATTAATTTGAATAACCGTGGGTGTTAACCCATGGAAAATGAAACAAGAGAAATGACAACCCTGATAAGGGTTGAATCACTTCGAGAATAAAGAATTGTTTTTTTTATATTTATAGAAAATTCATCGTGAGAGCCATTGTTCGAAAAAGGGTCGAACAACTATCCAATCAAAATTTCTATGAATATGTGACCTATAGGAGGTCGTGTCTAATCCTACTTTAATTTTTCTACAGACCTTATTTGTAATTCGTTTTCTGAACGCCTTTGTCTTCGCTTACTGGCATTTTTAGGTTTTCCCATGCGATGTCGGTCGTGTTATTGAACAGCACAACAGGCATTTCTTTGGCAGTGGCAATGTCAACATCAGTCAAAACAATTCCTTTCGCGTCATCAAAAATGAGCGCCGGACGAAAGTCGTCTTTCAGGTAATTTACCTTTACATTTTTCATTTTGATTCCTTCGGCGTGTCGTACATAAAAGACCCATGAAGGCAATTCTCCAAACATCGAGAAATCAGGATAATTGGCTTTGTTCTCAGGTACAGAGGTGATGTTTTTCAAAGGGATATATGCAATTTCTTTGCTGGCCATTCCACCATAGCTGATTTCAATATTCTCGAGAGTGACATCCTGCACAGGATAATCCGGAATACCCACAATCGATGAAGGAATCAGGTTATAAGGCAAAAAAGGATGGCCGTAAATGTGAAAGTGGGAAGGACGTTTGGGCATTTTATCAAGTCCGGGATTCAGATGATCGGGAGGTCCTTCGATGGGATAACCCTGATCGGGCTTGTAAAGTGGCGTTTCAGCTTTTACATTGGCAATGTAAACACCTTTGAGTGTTCCCGGTTTCCCATCGATGTTCCGGTGCCCGCGCCGGATGAAAATAGCGTTGCCGGTGTTTTTTACAGTCACATTCTGAATGTCAATGTCTTCCAGAATTCCGCCATCAACCGATTCTAGTGCAATAGCCGAACGATATGTGTCAAAAACGGTAAGGTTGCGCACTTTTATATTTTTAAAACCTCCGGCAGAAGCGGTTCCCAGTTTAAAACCGCTAGCGCTGGAACGGACCGTGCAACTGTCGATGAACACATTCTCGCACAGGAATTTGGGGTTTTCTGACTTCAGGCAAATGCCATCGTCAGACGAATTAATGAAGCAGTTGGTAATTCTTACATTCTTGCTATCGGTAATGTCCAGTCCATCGTTGTTCCAGTAAGCGGTACTTTGCACGGTTATTTTATCAATAGTAATGCCGTCGCATTCTCTGTAATCCTGCACCCAGTCGGAAGCATTTTTTAAGGTAATGCCCGATATGCTTACATTGGTGCACGAATTAAAGTTAAGGACCATCGCCCTTCCACCCGGTCTTTTTACCAGCCATATGGTATCCTGTTTCATTTCCCCGCTCCGTAGTTTTTTAAAAATATCGAGCATAAGTTCCTGACCTTGTCCGTCGATAATTCCTTGGCCGCTGATCGAAATATTGAATTGATTCTTTGCTGAAACCAAAGCAGGTCGGTCCGGCTCATTTCCATAATCCGAACGATTGGTTGGTCCCAGTAAACATGCTCCCAATTGTAAATGCAGATCGACCCCAGACTTTAAGAATACAGGCCCGGTTCTGAAATTTCCCGGGGGAACAATTACCTGTCCGCCACCGGCAGCCGAAACTTCATCGATAGCCTTCTGAATAAAGGCGGCGTTATTGGTCTGTCCATCGGCAATGGCGCCATAAGAAGTAATCAGGTTTTCTTTTTTTGTTGTGCATCCGATTGCTGCATAGAGCAAAAAGGATATGATGAACCATCTTGTTTTCATTATTCAGAAGTTAAATTTATTTGGAAACTCCCCAGTTTTTATTGGGCGTATTGCCCATTTCAAGAGTTAATTTTCCACCTTTTACAAGCTCATCATGAAACAGCCATTGCCCCGGCAATGCTTTTCCATTGAGCGTTGCCGATTGAATGTAGTAGTTTTCCGGCTTATTGTTTTTAACTTCAATCACCAGACTTTTTCCTGAGTAATAGTTGGGATCGAGATGAATAGTGATTTTGTCGAATATCGGACTACCCAGTTCAACCACAGGTCGTATTTCTGCTCCTGAATTCATCTCGAACAGACCAATTTTCATCAATACAGCCAACGAACCCATCAGTCCCTGATCTTCGTCGCCATTGTATCCCCGATCCGGAGAAAGTGCGCTGAAAGCCTTATCAACTACTTTTCTCGACCAGTATTGGGTAAGCCACGGGTAACCAATGTGATTAAATACAAAGGCCGTTTCGATGGATGGCTGATTGCCATAGTTGATCGGAATGCGCTGATATTCAGGATGCAATTCTTTGGAGTGCGCTGTTCCTGAAGTAAAATCAAGTTTGGCCGCAGTTTCAAAACTCTGGTTAAGTTTAGCCGCAGCCTTATCTTTTCCACCCATTTGCTCTGCTAAACCCGGCAGGTCGTGCGGTACAAACCAGGTTCCCTGCGCACCATTACCTTCCACAAAACCATTCTCGTATTGGTACGGATCAAAAGGTTCTTTCCATTTCCCTTCCATATTTTTAGGGCGAATCCAGCCTGATTCTGCATCAAACAAATTTTTCCAGTTCGATGAACGCTTCATAAAATAGGTATAGTCATCTTGTTTTCCCAGTGATTTGGCCATTTGAGCCAGACACCAATCCTGAGAAGCGTATTCCAGAGTTTGAGCAGCTCCATCCTGATGGATTCCCCATTTTTTGCTCAACGGATAAGGCACATAACCACGTTCGATATAATATTCAATTCCTCCACCGTTGGCTGAATTGTGCTCGTAGCCTGCCTTACCCATCATTCCGCCGGGCATGTGGTTTTTCTTCATTCCCTCGTAAGCTTTAGCTGCGTCAAAACTCCGGATGCCTTTCATATAGGCGCCAACAATAAAAGGCGTTGACGATGCTCCGGTCATCACGGCTGTGTAATTTCCTCCGGCCGGTCCTCGCGGAATGAGACCCCCATCGTCGTACATCATCAGCATGGAGTTGACAAAGTCGCTGGCAATTTTCGGATACACCAAATCCCAAAGTGTGGTAATGGTCCATTGCGCTCCCCAGAACGAATCGGAATTGTGGTGGTTGAAAAGTGGTTTCCCGTTTTGATCCAACGGAATCTGTCCTGTGCGTGGTTCGGTGCCAGTCATGTCGCAGTACTTGCCATCGGCATCGCTGATGATTCGGCGGCCAAGCAGCGCATGCCACAAATCAGTATAAAACCGTTTTTGCTGCTGAGGGGTTCCGCCTTCAATTTCAATTCGGCTCAGCATACTGTTCCATTCTTCCGACGATTCTTTGACCACCTGATCGAAATTCCAGTGCGGCAACTCAGACTTAATGTTCGATTGGGCCTGATCTGCATTCACGTAAGAGATTCCCACTTTCATTAGAATGGTTTTCTCCTTTTGGGTGTCGAATTTCAGATATACGCCGCCTTTGCTGCCTTCATATTCATCTATTTTTCCTGAAAGTTGGCCGTCTTTCCATGCTGCCATCTGTTCAAAAGGCGCATCAAACTGAATATCAAAATAGACGTACATTGCTTTCGGACGGCGGCTGGTTTTGTCCATCAAAGCATAGCCTTGAATTTCTTTGTCGTTTACTTTTCTGGCATAGCCTTTAACTGTTCCGGCTGGTCCTAAAAAGGTACCCAGATCGAGCAGAACATAGCTTTCTTTTGCCGCCGGAAATTGATACCGGTGAAATCCTACCCGTGTAGTTGAAGTCAGTTCGGCCTTAATTCCGTAGCTTTCCAGAAAAACGGAATGGTAACCAGGTTTCACGATTTCTTTATCGTGGCTGTATTTTGAGCCGTAAACTTTCGATCCCAGATTACCTTTAAAAGTTCCGTTAACCGGCATCACCGGAATTCCGGATAACTGCCAGCCATGAATATGACTGAAAAATTGAATGGAATCTTTTTCGTACCGGTAACCTGAGCCCCAGTCGGTATCAGCTTTATTGTCGGGACTCAAATTGACCATGCCAAAGGGGCGACAAGCTGATGAGAAAAATATCCAGCGCGAATTTTCACTGTCCAGCTGCGGATAGACCAAATCAACTGGCCGGGTAATTTTTTGAGCTTGAACCGAAAAGGCTGAAATCAGCAACATAACAATTGCAGCAAAACAATATACTCGTTTCATAGAGTTTTAATTTTTTAGGTTTAATTTTTAAAACAATTAGCGGCTACGACCTGTATCCTGATACTTTTTCAGAATTTTAGTCAACTGCTCCACTTTCTCCTGATGTTGCAAATAGAGATCTTTCGTTTCAGATGGGTCATCGGCCAGATTGTATAACTGACCAGGAGCTTCACCTGCTTTGGGTTGAATCGTTTCTGGTTTTGAAAATCCTCCGGAGCCTAGTCCAACAATCAATTTCCAATCGCCTTGACGAACCACAAAAAGTCCTCTGGCTGAGTGCTGAATGATGGCTTCCGGCCTCACATACGCTTTGGTATTTCCAACCAATAGCGGAAGTATGCTGAAGCTGTCTTCTCCTTCATTTTCAGCTAAATTTTTGTCTACAATTCCGGAGCAGGTTGCCAATAGATTGGTCAAGGTAATAGGTTCGGCACATTGACTTTCAGCCTTTATTTTTTTCGGCCATCTTACAATGAATGGGACGCGGTGGCCACCTTCAAATGCATCAGCTTTCATTCCGCGATAAATGGAGGCTGCACGGTGATTAAATTCTTCAATAAAAGGAGATCGCCAAAAAGGACCGTTGTCGCTGGTGAAAAAGACAATCGTATTTTCATCCAATCCCAGTTCAGTGAGGGTTTTCATGATTTTTCCAACCTGGGCATCAACCATTTGTGCAAAATCGCCGTATTGTCCGGCTTTTGAACTGCCATTGAATTCGGGCAATGGAAGCCATGGCGTATGTGGCGAAGGGAAAGGTAAATAAAGAAAGAATGGCTTTGGGGCAGAGGCTTGCTCCCTGATAAACGAAATGGCCTTTTGAGTGAAGGTTGGAGTTACCTGGTCGAATTCAAAACCTTTAGCCATTAGGCCAGCTCGCCAGAAGGCTCCTGTTGTGCCGTTAGCAGGATTGCTCCCTGTAGTTTGTTCTGTGAGTGGAGCTGTAAGCTTGTTGTTTTCGAGGTAGCAATAAGGTGGCATATCCAGAGATGCCGGAAGGATGTACGAATAATCGAATCCTTGATTGTTGGGCCCGTCGGTTGGAGCCTGCGAAAAATCGAGGGTTTCCGGATTAATCACTTTGATGTTGGGTGAACCAGCTTGTGAATCGGCATTGACACTTTCGGGTTTTTGAACCCAGCCGAGGCCCAAGTGCCATTTACCAACTACTCCAGTTGTGTATCCATTCCCTTTCAGGAAAGAAGCGACGGTGGTACGGTTTTTTTCAATCAGCGGCTTGCTGTAACCGTTTAACACTCCCGATTTTAACGGACTTCTCCACGAATAACAGCCTGTAAGGATTCCATACCGGGTTGGAGTGCATACTGCTGAAGGCGAATGGGCATCGGTAAACCGGATTCCCTGTGAAGCCAGTCGGTCGATGTTGGGAGTAGAAATTTTGCTGCTCGGGTTATAAACCGAAACATCACCATAACCAAGATCGTCGGCTAGAATGTAAACGATATTGGGAAGCTTTTTGTCGCGTTTTGCTGGTTTGTCGTTTTTGTTAGAACTGAAACCCAATAAAGGCGCTGAAAGCATCAGTAATAGATAGGAATTTGGTGTTTTCATCAGGTTATTTTTTTGTTGTTTAGGTCTTTGTTTCCTTTACCCTGGCTTTATACTTTCGATTGCTTCCCACCAAGGTAACGGGTATTGATTACATTTATATCTTTTATGGCATCAAATGGTGAAACATGGATTATAATGGATTGATAGCCAAATTTAAAAATCATTTTTGTGAAGCACCAAACCGACATTAATTATAAATGCTTGTATTTTGAAATTGCTCCTCGTTAAAATTCATTAATCCAATATTTTCATTTTTTTTATTTTACCTGAATAAATCACTTTTTTATCCATGCTCACTGTCATTTTGCCGTTATTTAATCCGATATCAATGGATTTATCCTTGATCCTGAGATCATTTATATTTATTTCAGATGATTGGGGCGGTTGGGGGGAGATGTAAACATTACCATCAGCTTCATAGCTAAGTCCAATCATTCCAAACAAAATGGTTTGTGCACCTGCCAGGCCTGAAATCACATTTGCTCTTTTATGCGAAGGGACTTGCGGACGATTGTAATAGACTTCCTGAGGGAAGTAGGCCAGATGTTTGCCCATCCATAAAAGGCGTTTAAATACATCCCAGGCAATGTCGGGATGGTTATAGTTGTAAAGAAATAAGACAAGGTCAGGTCCATCACCAGAATAAGCTCCGCCACCAGACCAATCTGTGTCAAGTTCTTCAAAATGCACTTTGTCGGTGAAGGCAATACTGCTAACCCCATTGTTTCCCAAAAAGTTGGGGATATGCTTCAACGCATTTTTTACAAGTGTTTTGTCCCCCAGAGCATTTAAAGCATCAAATCCCTGAATGGAATAGCATATTTCAATATGACCATCCGGATACAAGGTTCTAAACCAGGAAGCCTCGTTATCCCATAGTTCTTTTTTTATCGCGGTTTTAATTGAATCAGACAATAATCTCCATTGTTTTTGTTCATTTTGGTTCACTCCCAACATGGCTGCCATATCTGACAGGCGTTCCAGATTCCATGCCCGCTCAGCATTGGGACTGGCAACATAATGCTCCCATCCAGCTCCCCTCATTTCAAGCAAGTTATGCTGAAGGCCATAATCAATTAATAATTCGCCGGGCTTTCTCTGTTTTTCATCCATTAAAACCAGCCTTTTTACTTCTTCGAACAGATCTTTATCCGCACCAGTTGTAAGAAAAACATTCCAGACAAGACTTGCAAAAGAATATACGCTGTATGAATACTTTACACCAACGCCGGTGCCGTCGGGTGAATAGGCATAACTTTTGGTCAGGTCAATGTCTTTAAAAGCCATCACCCTTTCTTTGATTTCCTTTCCCAACATCAGAGGCATGATATGTTGAATATATCCGCCCCAATCCCAAAGGTAAGAACACATGGCCCCTCCATCCATTCCTGAAGTGGCAAGGTGAGGATTGAGTTTAAAGGCTGGATTTTCCCAAAAGCAAACCATTCCACTGATCAATGAACGATTGTAATATTCCTTTAAGCCATTGATATTGCTTGAAATAACAGGAATATTTTTAAGGTATTTGTCCAGCCGGAGCTCCCATGCTTTTTTAGTGTTCTCTTCAAGGCGGGTATAATCGATTCTTTTTTCGACTTGCTGATCCTTGGGAGAAATCATGCAAGCATACCAGAAGATCTTTTCTTCCCCGGGATTGATCACAAGTTGATCGGCATCCTTAAAAAGACTAATTTTTACTGTTTCGTTTTGCCATGTTCCTGAATCAATCTTGTGGGCTTCCACCTTTCCTTTTGGGGGACTGAATAGCCAATTGTTCAGGGGATAAAAATCAGGTTTCCCAGGATTTATTTCGGGGGTTATCTGTACCGTAATAATTTTTGCATTTCGGTTTTTTATTTTGCATTTTAGAACAAAGCCGGCATTTCCATAGAGGGGGATCAATTCAGTAGTCACATAAATAGAGATGAGGCCCTCATCGGTAATATAATTGTAAGTTCCATTTCTTGTGATACGATCTGGTTGCCACGTACCTCCTGAATATAGTAATCCACAATCGTTTTTGCCAAAACTTCCTGCATCGGGAACCAAATGGTGATTTACAACAAAGTTTAATTTAAAGGAAAAGTCACGGGCAGCGAAGGGTGGAGAAATGAAATCCCGAACTCCCGTCACTGTATTTTGGATCGGACTGACAGTTGAAAATCCACTGTTCACCCAAATATGTTCCTGAGTCTGTACTAAAGCTGATAAAGGAATTGCAAAATCCTTTAATTGAAATTTTTGGGAAAAGCTATTTAAGAATACAAACAACAGAAGTCCAGTGAAAATGCTATTTCTCATACGTAAATAATTTCAATTAAACGTATATCTAAAGTCTATGAATTACAACTAATCAATAATCTTTAAATTGAAGGATAAATTTAGATTTGTCTATAATGCAAATGACCAGTTAATTGTCCTAAGCGATTAAGATATGAGCAATAAATAGTTAAAAAAGGAGAAGATGTATTTGATTATCTTCTCCTTTTTTCAGAATACATTATCAAGGTCTATTAATACCCTGTATTTTGTGTAATTGCTGGTGCAGAGCGGTCTATCTCGGTCTGAGGAATCGGGCGAACCAGATGATTCTCAGTTATAGTGCCTTTTGCTTTTGTCCAGAAATTATATTTTTGGACACGTTCGATTAATTTGCCTGTTCGTTTCAGATCAAACCAGCGGTTAAATTCACCAAATAATTCCCGGGCACTTTCATCCAAAATTAAATCGACCGAAATATTAGCCGGTGTAGCTCTGTACGAAACAGTTTCCATAGAAGTCAAATTTTCAGGGTTTTTGGCACATAGCGGATCTGTATTTGCACCGACTGCACGGTCGAGTACTTTGTTGTAATATTTGTCGGCAGATCCCAATGTACCGCCAGTAGCACCTTTAACAATAGCTTCGGCAGCAATTAAATAAGCTTCAGCTGAACGAAACAGTGCAAAGTCAAAAGTACCGTATCCATCACCATAGGTGATTCCGGGTTGCCAGAATTTCCACATCGTTGGAGTTGCGGCCGTTAGTCGTGATATTTGAACACCAGTTATTATCTGATCCAAATTCATAACAGCATATTTTTTCTTTCCGCCTTCATCAATTCCTTTTGCAGTGCCGGTTGCAGGCTTGTTCCAGGGAGTCCAGTACGCAACAGTGTCGCCAACTGCATAACTTACTTTAAGACTTGCATCGGTAAAACTGTAAGCATAATTTGAAACAGCTTTTAAGGCATAAACAACATTCAGGAAGTCGTGTGTGTAGCGGCTATCTTTTTGAGGATCGAAAAAACGGTATGCAGCAGGTGAAGGTTGATTTTGACCCAAATGTCTGTTGTAATCACTTGTTCGGCCTGCATTGCCAACTAATTCGTTGCCTGGGAATATGGAGTGATAATAATTTCCAGGTTCTCTTGCGGCTGTGCTGGGGTAGGGCACTTCCATTGCATTTGTCAAGGCATCGGCATTGTACTGAATAGGGAAAACAACTTCAGAGTTTTTATCATTCTGAGCTCCAGTGTACTGTTTTAACGGATTAGTGTCTCTTTTGGGGAAAAGCGTGCTGTATTGTGCCACAAGCGGATAAGCAGCAATCACATTGTCAGCATAATCAAGAGCCGATTTGAAATCGGTAGCGCTACCTCCGAGTGAATTTTTGTAATTCCATCCACGGGTCAAATAAACACGGGCCAATAAGAATTGAGCTGCGCCTTTTGTTACCCGGCCATAATCTGTTGCCGCTGCCGGAAGTGCAGCTTCTGCTTCAGTCAAGTCTTTCAGAATTTGAGTATAGATCTGTGCCGAAGGAACTCTTACAACTGCTTTGTCGGCAGCAATAGTTTCGGTAAGTGGCATAGGCACATCGCCCCAGGTTTGTACCAGATAGAAATAACTTAATGCCCGTAAAAATTTAGCTTCAGAAACTCTTGCCGCTTTTTTTGCAGGATCAACATAGGTGATACCTTCGGCGCGACTGATTGCTGCATTGGTACGTCCTATTTCGCGATAAAGAATATCCCAAAAAGCTGAAACTTCGCCAGATGAGGAATTTAAACGAATGTCATATTGATCTAAGGCAGGTCCGTCGCCAACAGCTTTTACGCTCCAAACACCGGCCTGAAATATATCAGTTCCCGGTAATGCCAAAGCATGATTAAGGATGATGTCGCGCAAAAGTGGATAACAAGATCTTACCAAATCTTCATGAGCAGCTTCAGTTTTGATGTATGAATCAGCTGTGATATTTGAGATTGATTCTTCTTTTAAGAAATCCTGACACCCTGCACCCAATATCAGGAGTATTGACAGGATGAAATTTCGTATATTATATTTTTTCATTGTAGTTTAATTTTTGAGTTGTATAAATTAAAATGAAGCACTTACACCAAATGAATAAACTGAATTTGGAACGTCATCCTGGTAAGTTCCCGAATTAAACTCAGGATCCATCCACATATTTTTTTCTTTCGTGTAAACAAATGGATTGGTAGCTTGCAAATACAATCGTAAGTTGCCGAACTTTATCTTATTAAGCACCGACTTTGGAAGATTATATCCCAGGGTAACGTTAGCTAAACGCCAGAAACTGGCATCTTTGTATTGAATAGCCTGACGATACGGATTGCCCTGCCATACTCCGAAATAATCATTCGTTGGATTATCAACGGTCCAGTAGTTTAGGTTCAGGTGGTTGTAACGGTTACTTCCCAATTCACCCATTGTTCCTGATAACAGTGAATTTTGGAACTGAACACCCTGACGGGTATAAATAAAGAATGACATATCCCAGTTTTTATAGGTAAAGTTGTTGTTGATACCAGCCATCCATTTGGGTAACTGATTGCCCAGAACAACCCGGTCGTCAATACCGGTTGAAGATGATATTTTGCCATCATTATTCTGATCTACAACTTTTACCGATCCGGGAACCTGTCCGTATTTGGCAGCCTCGGTAGCTTCGTCGGTTTGCCAGATACCAGCAAATTCGTAGTAATAATTTGATCTTAAAGATTCACCTACAAACAAGCTGTTTGCGATATCCTTAGTAACCGTACCTCCGTAAAGTTCAAGTATTTCGTTGTGGTTTTTCGAGAAATTAATTGTCGTATTCCACTTAAAGTTGTTGGTCTGCACGTTTACCGTGTTTAAGGTAATTTCTATCCCTCTGTTAAGCAATTTGCCAACATTGGCAGTTACAGAACCAAATCCCAAAGAGGTTGGAATAGCAACATTCTGAATTAAGTCGTTCGTTTTCTTGTTGTACAACTCAACATCAGCAGTAATTCTGTTTTTCAGAAAACCCATGTTTAAGCCGATATTTACCTCGGCGCTGTTTTCCCATTTTAAATCAGCGTTTCCAATGTTTCTTGGAGCATAGCCATAAGCTGCAACACCACCAAAATCGTAGGCTGTTTTATTTAAATAAGCCTGTGTGCTGTATGGTGCAACAACATCATTTCCAACTTCGCCATAACTTGCACGCAATTTCAGATCCGAAAAAAGATTCAGGCTTTTAACAAAGGGTTCTTCCAAAGCACGCCAGGCCAAAGCAAGGGATGGAAAGAAGGCCCATTTGTTTCCTTCTGCAAGTACCGAAGATCCGTCGTAGCGGCCGGTAGCAGTGAGCAGATATTTGTCATTGTAACTGTAGTTTAAACGTCCCATGAAAGACATGATTGAACGTTCGACAAGGCTACTGCTTACAGAGTTAATCAATGCTGCTGTGTTTAGAGCATAAAAACTGGAGTTGTAAGTCAAATTTTCAACCTGAATCCCGGAAGTCTCAAATCTTTCCTGAAGAGCACTCTGTGCTGCTGTTACATTTAAATTGTGAACTCCGGAAGTCAGTTTGTAGTTGAGAATGTTATCCCAGGTATACGAACTGTTAAAATTGAATTGATTGGCAGCACTGGCTAATTTATTCAACCTGCTCTTTGTATCTGGACCGCGGTATTCGCCTCGGCGGCTATTGTATACTGAAGCCGACAACGATGATTTAAATGATAATCCTTTCATTGGTGTCAATTCGAGATATCCATTTCCCAGAAAGTTTGAAACACGTGTTTCATCATCGAAGCTGTAATCCTGAACTTCCAGAATAGGGTTCTGAACCTGATTGTCTTTAATACCCATCCAGAAAGCATATCCATCCACATTTTTGTCGTTTGTTTCAGTAGGATTGGTCAATTCGCTGAAATAAATCGATCCTGTTGGACGTGCACGGTAGGCACTTCGCAATGTTTCCATAGCTCCAAGGTTCAGGATGCTGTAGGTGTAATAAGTTGTAAAACCAACTTTTACAACACTATTTAATTTACTGTCGATACTTCCTTTGAGGTTGAAACGCTCATAACCTGTATTAAGCAAGTTTCCTTTTTCGCTTAAATAACCGGTTGAGAAATAGTGGGTGGTATTTTCGTTTCCTCCTGATAGCGCAACAACGTGGCTGGTTTGAGTTGATGGAGCAGTAACCTGATCAACCCAATTGACTGATTTTCCACCAGTAACATTAGCAGTTTCGGCAGTTGTCCAAATAATTTGTGCATTAGGGTTTTCGGCTTTTACCACATCGTTGTAAGCATGATAAAATTCCTGAGCAGTCATAAGGTCGGGTAAGTTGGTTGGAACTTTCACACCAACATATCCTTCATATGTTACTTTGGTTTTTCCCTGAAGTCCTTTCTTGGTCGTAATAATAATTACCCCGTTTGCTCCGCGTGCTCCATAAATTGCAGCTGATGAAGCATCTTTCAATACGTCCATGGTTTCAATGTCGCTCGGATTCAGTGTGTTCAGCTTTCCACCCATTACTCCGTCAATAACCACCAACGGTTCGCTGCTGAAACTGATTGAATGTACACCACGAATATCGATTGTGTAATCAGATCCCGGACGCGAGTTTACCCTATTTACGTTCACCCCGGCAACCTGTCCCTGAAGGGCTTTAGCTGGCTGAACTGGATTGGAACGAACAATACTTTCGGCACGTACAGAACCAACAGCACCGGTAACATCTCTTCTCTTGGCAGTACCATATCCAATGGCAACTACCTCTTCAATACCAATGGCCTCTTCTTCCAAAACAATATTGAAGGTCGTCTTTCCGGAAATGGTAACTTCCTGAGTCTTCATTCCGACAAACGAAAAAACGAGCACTTTAGCTTCAGCAGGTATAGCTAATTGGAAATTGCCTGCAGCATCAGTAATTGTTCCTGCGGTAGTTCCTTTTACAGCTATTGTTACTCCCGGAAGCGGATCGCCTGAGACTCCGGTAACTTTTCCTGAAACCTTATTTTGCTGGGTCGATCTGTTGTTTAGTCCCGATTGATTATCAGAATTGGTGAGAACAATCTGACGGTCGCTGATGGTGTACTTGATGTCGGTATTCTTAAACAAAGCATTCAGTACATCTTCAATTTTAACTCCCTTTACATCCAGATCAACCGTTTTGTTGGTGTTGACAAAGTCCTGATTGTAAAGGAAATAAAATTCACTTTTGTTTTCAATTTCGTTTAGCACACTTTCCAATTTAGTCTGGTTAAATTTTAGTGTTAAACGGGTTTGTTGCGAATAGCTATCCACCGCAAGTACCTGAATTATACTCAGGAAAAAGAAGAACAGGCTCCATTTCATCATGGTAAAGCATTTTTTGAGGGCATAGTTGTCCCATACCCACGGTTCTCGAATTTTTTTCATAGTTTTACATTTGTAGTGTTAATTAAAATTTCACCATTTTAGTCTCTACATCTTTGTCAGGAAGGTACTCGCAATACTTTCCTGATTTTTTATAGTACAAGTCCGACGCGGTAAATTGCATCTCTACTTTATCTTTTTCGAATCGTTATTGTCCTTTTCTTGAAAACGCCATTATCTCCAATTTCCCTATTGTCAAATGTATATTCGATTGGAGCGGTCAACGAAATCAGGCGGATAACTTCCTCGACCTGTTCCTCCTGAAATGTTGCTCTGTATCTGAATTTCGACAATTCCGGATCGGTCAGCACAAACTCAACATTATACCACCGGCCAATTCTTTTCAGTACTTCCGACAGCGGTTCGTTTCTGAAAACAAGCATACCATCCTTCCATGCACTAAACTGATCAGCATTAACGGTTTGTATCGTATTGGTTTGTAATTCCTTGTTGTAGGTAAATTTTTCGTTAGGCGCCATTTCTGTTGAAAATGTTTTATTATTTCCGGTCACAAATACCTTCCCTTCCTGCAAAACAACTTCAGTAACTTTGTCGTCAGCAAATGCTGCAACATTAAATTTGGTTCCTAAAACCTTAACATCGAGCGAAGCCGTAGTGACAATAAATGGTTTTTTTTCGTTGTGAACCACTTCAAACCAGGCTTCGCCAATGAGGTCAAGATGCCTGTTTTTTTGAAAATTGGTGGTGTATTTCAGACTTGAACCGCTGTTTAACCAGCCTTGAGTTCCGTCGGGCAGTTGAAAACGCGTGCGGGCTCCATGAGGCGAAAATATCTCTACAGCTGATTGATTCTGGTTCTCAGCCGGCCGGTAAAATGTAGAATAAACGCTGTATAGGATTATAGGAAGAAGCAGAATGGCTGCCACGCGTGAATACACATTCAGAATTTTGATGCGGAAATTAACGTGAGGCTTTTCGTTTTCTATTTTTTGCTTAAGCTGGGCTAGAATCAGATTCAGATCTTTTTCATTTTCGGTCGTTTCTACCGAAAATTCATTCCAATGCTGGCGTATAGCGTTTTCTAATTCGGGTTTATCATTTTTATTTTCAAACCAGCGACTTACCAGCTTGAATTCTTTTAAGGAGTATTTCCCTCCGGCAAATTTCTTGAGAATTTTATAGTCTATCGATTCTTTCATAGATTTTAATCACCCATCTGAGTTTTGATGTGTGACTGTTATATCCTGAAATTGGAAAAACCCCTATTTGAAAATGAAAGTTTTTTTGAATTCACTTTTTAGGTAAGAAAGTCAAAATAAATACCTGAATCGTCGAAATAGTCAGTTTCTAATAGAACATTTATTCCAGTTATCATTTCTAAATAAATGATTTTTATATCTTTATAATCGAAAAAGGAAAAAACCAAACCTATGAATCAAGCCGAACTCCCTCTTAAGGCTTTTTACACCAATTTATTTTCCATCGTTATCATCTTTTTTGCGGTTGCTTTGATTTTGTGGCCACTCCAGTTATTAGGTTTGCATATGGTTCGGGCAACATCTTATCCGGTAGTGACGATTGCTGTACTTTATTTTTGCTTGTTCTATGGATTTTTTTCTTACTGCTTTGAAGCAGCAAATTCTATTCTGGATTTGTTCAAAAATTGCGAATTTGAGAAATTGGTAAACCAAATCAAAAATAATATACAGGATGTGCAAAATGATTAAAGATGCCATTGAGCACTGGCAAAATATCGATGTTTTAATTGTGGACGATACTACTGCCAATCTTAAACTTTTAACGGATATATTTAATAATGATGGTTTTTCGGTACGTCAGGCAACTAGCGGAGAGCTTGCATTACAACGTGTAAAAGAGAAAATGCCAACAATTATTATTTGTGACGTTAGGATGCCTGAAATGGATGGTTTCGAAGTTTGCCAACAGATAAAGTCTGATCCGAAAACTTGTAATATTCCGGTGATATTTATCAGCGCTTTTGATGATGAACAATCAAAAGTAAAAGGTTTTGAAGTCGGTGCGGTTGACTACATTACCAAACCATTCCGCAAAGTTGAAGTCCTTTCCAGGGTTAAAATTCATATCGGTGCAGCGCAAATGCATGCACAATTGGAGCGGCAAACCCTCGATTTACAAATTGCCAATAGGCAACTTCAGACTGAAATTACCAAACGGAAGCAAGCCGAAGCAGCATTGGAAAAGCGGATTGTGGCTTTAACCCAGCCTTTGGAAGAAAGAAGCGATATTCTTTTCGAAGAGTTGTTTAATCTTCCTGAAATTCAAAAACTGCAAGATCAATTTGCAGATGCATTTGGAGTTGCTTCTATTATTACACAGCCTGATGGAACACCAATTACCCGTCCAAGTAATTTTTGCAGGTTGTGTAACGATATTATTCGTGGAACCGAACTTGGCCTGAAAAACTGCATGCACTCCGATGCGGTATTGGGAAAGCACAATCCGAATAATCCTGTTATTCAACCTTGCCTGAGTGGTGGATTATGGGACGCAGGCTCCAGCATAACCGTAGGCGGTTTACATATGGCAAACTGGTTGATAGGGCAGGTACGCAATAAAAGTCAGAACGAACAGGACCTGAAGAACTATGCCAAAAAGATTGGGGCCAATGAACAGGAATTTATGAAAGCCCATTCGGAAGTCACAGTAATGTCGGAAGAACGATTTCGCAAGGTGTCAGAAGTTTTGTTCACCATGTCAGGTCAGATCTCACAAATGGCCTACCAAAATTTACAGCAAGCACGCTTTATAAACGAGCGGAAAATGGTTGAACTTGCATTGCTAGAAAGTGAGGAGCGCTTTAGAACAACTTTATACTGCATTGGCGATGGCGTAATCACAACAGATCATGAAGGCCGAATCAGGCTGATGAATCCGTTGGCTGAAAAGCTAACCGGATGGAATCAGCAGGAATCTGTTGGACAACCATTGGAAGATATCTTCCGGATTATTAATGAACAAAGCCGTGAAAAAGTTGAAATACCAGTCCGGAAAGTATTGCGCGAAGGACTTGTGGTTGGATTGGCCAATCATACACTGCTAATTACCAAAAATGGGAAAGAAATACCGATTGCCGATAGTGGTGCCCCTATTCGAAACGAAAAAGGTGAAATAGTTGGGGTTGTGCTGGTATTTCGCGACCAAACCGAGGAGCGTGAAGCCGAGCGGGCACTTCGTGAAAGTGAGGAAAAATTCAGGAGGATAATTGAATTGAGCCCGATAGGAAAATATATGTATCAGCTTCAAGAGGATGATAAGCTTATTTTTATGGGCGCAAACCCATCGGCCGATCGAATCATTGGGATCGATCATCATACATTGATTGGGAAAACCATCCAACAGGCATTTCCAAAATTAGCAAAAACTGAAATTCCTGAAATGTACGTCAGGATTGCCAAAGGGGAAATAAAAACTCAATCATTCGAAATGGAATATTCTGAAAACCAGATTAATGGATTTTTCCAGATTACCGTTTTTAGGATTGGGGACAATGCAATCGCTGTTGATTTTGTAGATATTTCTGATCGAAAACGTGCCGAACTTGGTCTAATAGATAGTGAAGAGAAATTCCGAAACATTTTTGAACATTCACCCGTTGGCAAATCAATGACCGACATTGATGGAACCATACATGTGAACCATGCCTTCTGCCAGATGCTTGGCTATACCGAACAGGAACTCAAAGAAAAAAAATGGGCAGATATTAGCCATCCTGAGGATATTCAGCGTACGAATGAATTTGTCCGGGATTTACTGGAAGGAAAGATGACCGATGCCCGTTTCGAGAAAAGGTATATACATAAAAATGGGAATGTGATTTGGACCGAAGTATCAACTTTTCTGCAACGGGATACAAACGGAAACGCAAAATATTTCATAACGAGCGTCAATAACATTACCCAGCGCAAAGAGGCAGAAGAAAGCTTGCGCCGGAATGAACAAAAATTCCGCGCCCTTATCGAGAATAGTTCCGATGCTGTTTCGCTTGTTGATTCAAATGGAAATGAATTTTATCATAGCTCCTCGTGCCAGCAAATTCTGGGCTATTCTGCTGAAGAACGAAACGGGAAAAGCATGATGGAATTAATACATCCGGATGACAGAAACTCACTAAATGAAATGTATACGGAGATTCTCAAAACTCCGGGAATAGCAAGCCTTTTACCAACACGAGTTAAGCATAAGTACGGTTCATGGATCTGGATTGAAGGTGTCGCCAATAATTTACTGGCCGATCCTGATGTACAGGCCATCGTCATCAATTTCCGCGATGTAACTGAACGCAAACAGTTTGAAATCAAATTACAACGGAGTGAGCAGGAACTCAGAAAAGCACAACAAATTACCCACATCGGAAGTTGGTACCTGAATTTGGCTACCAATGAGGTACATTGGACAGATGAACTTTATAAAATGTATGGATTCGACCCTAATTTGCCTGTACCTCCCTACACCGAACATAGGAAACTTTTTACTCCTGAAAGTTGGGAGGTACTGTCAACATCCTTGGCAAACACTGCCAATACCGGAATTCCTTACGAATTGGAGTTAAAAACAGTGCGACTGGATGGTAGCAACGGCTGGATGTGGGTACGTGGTGAAACAATAAAGGATGACGCAGGAAAGACTGTTGAACTTTGGGGCGCAGCTCAGGATATTTCGGCACGCAAACATGCAGAACAACTGCTTCAAAAAAGTGAATATCAATATCGTTCATTATTCGATCAAGCATCGGATGGGATTTTTATAACTGATTCGAAGGGTAATTATGTCGATGTAAATTTATATGGATGCACTATGTTAGGCTATTCGCGCGAAGAAATTTTAAGCCTCAACATAAAAGATATAATTGAGAGTGAGGAACAAGCAGGTAATCCTATAAAATATAAGGAGATGCGCGAAGAACACGTTGCTACAGCAGAACGACAACTTGTCTGTAAAAATGGGAAATTACTTCCCGTTGAAATCAGCGGGAAAATGCTGGATGACGGAAGATTTCAAGGAATAGTTCGTGATATTAGTGAGCGAAAACAGGCTGAAAGAGCCCTGATTGAAGCGAACCAGAAAATGAACTCATTCTTCGAACAGTCGCTCGATGGCTTTTTCTTCATGATGCTTGATGAGCCAATAGAATGGAATGATACAACTAATAAAGACGAAAGTTTGGAATATAGCCTTTTGCATCTGAAAATTAGCCGCGTAAATGATGCCATGCTTGACCAATATGGAGCAGAACTCAGCCAGATTCTCGGAAACCGTTTTTGTGATTTTTTTGACCACGACCTTGAGCACGGGAAACAGGTGTTACAGGAGATTTTTGACAAAGGTAAACTGCAAATAGAAACCGAAGAACGCAAACTCAATGGTGACACCATGTTTGTTGAAGGGGATTATACTTGCCTGTACGATTCACAAGGAAAGATTACCGGGCTTTTTGGTATTCAGCGCGACATCACCGATAGTAAAAGGAATCAGGAAACTATTCGAAACGAACGGACATTATTGCGAACCCTTATTGATAATTTACCTGTAACCGTGTATGTAAAAGATAAGAAAGCCCGAAAAATTGTTGCAAATACACTCGATTTGCAAACTATTGGGATTTTGGATGAAACAGCGGTTGTTGGTAAAACCGACTTGGAATTGTTCGATAATGAAATTGGCCGTCGGGGATATGAAGATGATTTAAATGTGATACGAACTGCGAAACCAGTAATAAACCGGGAGGAATATTTCTTCAGCAATAAGGGAGAAAAACACTGGCTGTTAACCTCCAAAATGCCACTATTCGATGAAAATGGAAAACCTACCGGATTGGTTGGTATCGGTCGTGATATTACCGAGCAGAAAAAGTTTGAATTACAGATACAGAAGTTGACAGAAAGTATTGAGCAGAGTCCATCAACCATCGTTATTACTGATATTTACGGGACCATCGAATACGTGAACCCAAAATTTTCGGAAATTACTGGTTACTCCAAAAAGGAGGCCATTGGGCAAAATCCGCGTATCTTGAAATCGGGCGAAATGCCTGGGGAAGTCCATCAGCAACTTTGGGAGACTATTTTATCGGGAAACGTTTGGCGAGGCGAGCTCCTGAACCGTAAAAAGAATGGCGAACTCTATTGGGAATGGGCTACCATAACCTCCATAAAGAATGAACTTGGGGTAATAACCAATTACATTGCCATAAAAGAAGACATTAGTCTGCGGAAGGAAATGGAGAAGGATCTGATTATTGCCAAAGAGAAAGCTGAAGAAAGTGACCGCCTGAAATCGGCATTTCTGGCCAACATGTCGCATGAAATTCGTACACCACTAAACAGTATTATTGGATTTTCTGAATTGTTGGCTGATACTGATTTTGTTGATGATCAAAAGAACGAATTTATCCATCACATCATAGTCAATGGGAACAACTTGTTGAATATTATCAGTGATATTGTGGACATTTCGAAAATCGAGTCAGGCGAAATAACAATTCGGAAGACAGAGATTCGTGTAAAAAATTTACTCGACGAAATCAGGAACATGCACCTTACACAAGCGAAAGAAAAGCTAATTGAATTACATTGGACATGTTTTTGTCCAAAATCTGAAACTGAAATCTTTGTTGTTGCCGATAAAGAAAGACTGCATCAGATTTTTAATAATTTGATCAGTAATGCACTAAAGTTTACTTCAGAAGGATTTATCGAGCTTGGGTGCAAACAGCTAAGCAACCTGATTGAATTTCACGTAAAGGATACTGGAATTGGCATATCTCCTGAATTTCAGGAGATCATATTTGACAGGTTCCGGCAGGTTGATGCCACATACACCCGAAAGTATGGTGGAAATGGTTTGGGTCTGGCCATTTCGAAAAATCTGGTTGAATTAATGGGAGGTAAAATTAGGGTCGAATCGGAACTGGGAAAAGGCAGTACCTTTTTCTTTACTCTACCAAGGGATTAATAGATAGTGTTGGGCCAATAATATTTTTAAACTGCAGTTATGAACGATCAGGAAAAAACCAAAGAAGAACTCATCGATGAATTGAAGAAGTCGAGGGTAGAAAATTACCTATTCCAGAAATTGTTTGAAATCCAGTCGGACACCCTTTTTGTGCTCAGCCTTGATTCTGCAAAGATATTGGAGGTAAACAATTCGGCGGTCTTGTTATATGGTTATAGCCACGAGGAGCTGCTGACGATGAATGCCATTGAATTATCGGCAGAGCGATCCTTGTCTGCTAGCACGATAACCGATACCTCGGGCAAGATCCCCATCCGGTATCATCGCAAGAAGGATAGTACAATTTTTCCTGTGGAAATCACTTTCAATGACTTTATTTATTTAGGTCAACCTGCTCGAATCGCCTCAGTGCGCGATATCACTGAAAGAATACAGGCGGAAAAAGCACTGATCGAAAGCGAAGAAAAATACCGTTTATTACATGAAAATGCAGGTATTGGGATTGGATATTATAAAGTTGACGGTACCATCATATCCTATAATAAACTTGCTGCCAGGAATATGAATGGAGTACCTGAAGATTTTAAGGGAAAATCAATTTATGATTTTTTCCCTAAGTCTGTAGCCGAATTTTTTCATGAAAGAATTAAAAAGGCAGTTGTATCGGAAATGCCTGTTGCTTATGAAGATGAAGTTAATTTACCAACAGGAAATAAATATTTCATAAGTACTTACACGAGAATTACAAATACAGATGGTGAAATTGAAGGTATTCAGATATTGTCTCAGGATATTACTGATCGAAGACAAGCAGAAACAGCATTAAAAGAAAGCGAAGAAAATCTTACTACCACCCTCCATTCTATTGGCGATGCCGTAATTTCTACCGATAAAGATGGCCTGGTAATCCAGATGAATCCGGTTGCCGAAATGCTATGTGGGTGGAATTTAACCGAAGCATCAGGTAAACCCTTAGCCGAAGTTTTTACCATCATAAATGCCGAAACCCGACAAAACGTTTCCGATCCGGTTCATATAGTAATGGAAAAAGGCGAAATTGTGGGGCTTGCTAACCACACGATTTTGGTTTCCCGAAATGGAACCGAATACCAGATTTCCGACAGTGCTGCACCCATCAAAAACAAGGCAGGTGAAATTACAGGAGTTGTCCTGGTTTTCTCGGACATAACAGGAAGTTACATTGCACAGAAGCAAATAAAAGAAAGCGAAGAGCGGTACCGTAGTTTATTGAATAATCTCGAAGCTGGTATTGTTGTTCATGCGCCGGATACTTCCATTACAATGAATAATCACAGGGCATCCGAACTATTGGGCTTAACTGACGATCAGATGA
>JAFLKN010000070.1 GCA_019163175.1 Prolixibacteraceae bacterium
TTCCCACGCGCTTCATGGCTTCCAAATCGGCAGTGATGCCCTCTTTGGAAACATTTCCATTCATCCAGTGCCACCACGTCCACACTTTAGCCGATTCCGGTGGAGACTGAAACCCAACTTCCAAAGAACTTTTGAGATTGCCTTTTTGCTGAGCTGAAAGCAAAGTCGGAATTAGCAGTAAAATGAAAACCAATGGGCTTTTAAACTTCATTTCTTCAAATATTATTCACCTTTAATCGTTCAAATACAATGATTCCATTTTTATTTTTTTCGGAAAACAATTCGAGTTACGCTATGCTTTTCAACGAAAAAGCATAGATTATTTTCATGTTCAGTCTATTTGGCTGTTTCTGACAGCGACAGATCTTTCATGGAGATTTTGGGAATCTTTACCAGCCCATCATTTCCGGAATGAAAAATTGCCACTTTGCCCTTTTTTAGCTTGTTGTGGAATTTATTACTCTGAATGAGAACGCCATTATTGCGGACTGATGACTCTTTTCTGGAGTTAATGATTTGAGTCAATAAATATTTCTTGTCCATTTTATTGTTCAGGCCCCAATCCAGAAACTCGGTTTTAAAACCGGGATCTTTTTCACCGTTCCAGTTGTAGTAAATCCCGCTTGTTCCGCCGTTCTCATATTTTCCGGCAAAAACCCTTAACTCATAGTTTTCCAGCTCTTTTTCAGAAACCAACCAGCCATCACCGCCGGTGGCAACAATTTCACCATTACTCACCGACCAATTGGCATCGCCCAACTTTACCCAACCCATAAGGTCTTTTCCGTTAAAAAGATCGGTCACCTTTTCTTTGGAAGGTAATTCTTTGATGCAAACATTTTTATACTCCACGTATTTGCCGTGATTTTGCAACCCAATGTATCCTTTTCGCAATTTGAAACGAGTTTCGTCATGCTCTTCCAGATTAACATCCTGAACCACTGTACCGTTAAGCCAAACTTTCAGAACAGGCCAGTCCATGATGATGTAATACCTGTTCCAGTGCCCGTTCGGTTTTACCGGATTAGCGATGGGAATCAGTGCATTATAGACAGCGCCGCACGATGAATTTAGCCGGGTGGCTTTTCCTGCATCATCAGATACCTGAATCTCGAAACCCACATAGGATTCGCGCGCCCATCCCCGATCTAACTGACTGAGCAAAATTCCGCTGTTGCAATTTTCACTCATCTTGAAATCGGCATAAAGCTCGAAGTTTTCATATTCCTTGTTGGTCAAAATGAGGTATGGTTCTTTGGGCTCACCTTTACAGATGATGCGTCCATCCTCGACATGCCACGCACCTAAATCGGGCTCGATGTTCCAGCCGGTAAAATCCTTTCCGTTAAACAAGGGAGTAAAATCTTTGGGTATCTCAAACTGCGCCAAAGCAACATTTACACTTAACACCAAAAGTGCTGCGACGAATGAAATTTTTGTTCTCATTGTTTGCTCCATTTTAAATTTGGTTGGGAATGATAAAAGGTTCACGGTAAGTGTCCTTTATGAATAAATTGGCCATAGTGCTGTGTTCGCCGGCAAATCGCTCCGTTCGCGAATCCATCGTCAATGACTTTCCTATAATAATTTGCTCTTTGGCCAGATCCACACCATGCTTCCGGAGGTGTTCCTCCATTTCAAGATAAACCTGATATAAATAGTGGTTATCCCTGATTTGAGCAATCAACTCTTTTGCTGGATGTAATTCGCCAATCTGGTAAGAGATATTTCCCATGTGGCAGATCGAAGTTGACAAATGCCCTTCTTCGATATCCGATTTCAAATCTTCCTGTTTCCCGGTCCGCAGGGCGTTGATGAAATTAGTCTGTGGTCCGCCAAGTCCTTCCTTTTTGAAATCTTTCAGTTTGATGCCGTCGTTATCGTACAGCGCATTTTCGTAGATGTAGCCATTCTCGCAAATAAATGCGATACTGCAATTGGCATTGCCCTTGTAAGGATGTTTGATTTTTTTACCGTTTGCTGAATAAACCGTTATTCCATCCATGTTATCGGTTTCCGGAGTTTCTCCTAATCCGCGCGATTCATAAATTACCGGAATGCCATCGTAATCGTACCAGACCACGTGGGTATTTGGCACTTCGCCGTCGTCCTGGTATCCGTAGCGGCCACCGAAACTAAAAACTGATTTTGGAAGAGTCTTTTTACGCAATCCCCAACGGCAAATATCCAGTTGGTGAGGACCGTTATTGCCCAATTCGCTGTTCCCTGTTGCCCATTGCCAATGCCAATCGTAATGCAAATTTTCCCTCAGCAAAGGCTTCATCGGGACCGGACCTGTCCAAAGATCGTAATCAACCGTAGCTGGTATTTTTCCCGGACCAATCACTTTGCCAATGCTTTTACGGCGTTTATAATTCACGATCCGCACCAGCTGGACTTTTCCCAGTTCTTTGTGCATATAATCGAATGCTGCTTCATGCGCTAAGTTCGAACGCGAATCAAAATCTGCCTGAACCATCCGGTTGTATTTCCGTGCGGCTTCAACCATCTTCCGACCTTCCCAAATGCTGTGCGATACCGGTTTTTCGACGCAAACATGCTTGCCTGCCTGACAAGCCCACACTGTTGCCAGGGCATGCCAGTAATTGGGAGTTACGATTGAAACTGCGTCAATATCTTTATTGTCATAGACCTCGCGCAGGTCTTTATACCCCTTCGCATTGATATTCTCTTTTTTTAAATTATTGAGCCGTTCATCAAGGAAAGAACTGTCCACATCACAAAGAGCCACAATATTCACATTCGGAATACTCTTGTAGGCGTTAATGTGCATTAATCCCTGGCTTCTCAAACCGACTACTGCAACATTTATCCGGTCATTGGAACCGATAATTTTAGAGGAATTACCAAAGGCGAAAGTTTTATCGGCTAATGCTACTCCCGTTGCAGAGAGAAGACTTGTTCGCATAAAATCCCGACGGTTAATTTGCATGGTTTAATTGTTTAAGTTAGGTTAATAATCAGAAGATTGCAATCAATAGAAATAAAAGAATAGGGAAGAAAACCTCCCCTATTCTAACTAATCTACTCAAACCTAAATCTATAAAAAAGAAACGTATTAATATCCTGGATTTTGCCACAAAACCTTATCATCCTGATATCTGTTCAGCTCGTCAAAGGGTATTGGGAAAAGGGTCTGATGGGCTTTCATTCGGAAAGTTCCCCCGTCCTGAATTGGATCTGCAAGTTTTTTATTCATTACATCCATCGCAATTCCCCAGCGAATCATATCCATCCAACGTACACCTTCAAAAGCAAACTCTACGCGACGTTCCTGAATAATTGCTTTTCGGAATGCTGCCTGATCAGGAATCTGAGTTGCAGTCAGAGCAACCAACCCAGCTCGGGTTCTTACTGTATTAAGAATAGTCATAGCTTCGCCAGTTGCAGAATAAGCTGTTTCATTCAATACTTCGGCATACATCAGTTTTACATCAGTATACCTAAGCACGGGCAAGTTTACACCCCAATCGTTTGCAACTTTTGGAGTATTTACATCAGCATAATGGAATTTCCGGATAAAATAGTTTTTGGTATCAACTACTCCGTTCCATTTGATATTTGTAACAATGGAAATATCCTTTCTTAAGTCGCCAGTTTCATAGGCTGAAGCCATATCTGCGGTAACCATTGGAACTGAACTGAAACCATTAAATGGCTGATTAATATTGAGCGCACCATCAGGCATCAAACCTGTTGTAAACTGCTGTCCTTCGCCTAACTGACCTCCCATGAACTGAATTTCCCACAAGCGTTCAACGCCATTCTCTTTGCTTTCACTAAAACAGTTTTTATAATCTGCTTCCATATTATACAAGCCCGAGCTAATTATTCCTTCGAGCAAAGGTTTAGCTTTGGCATAATCCTTCTGGAACATGTACATTCGAGCCTGAATACCCATAGCTGAGTATTTAGTTATTCTGCCAGCATTTTTTCCAGTCCATTTTACTGCAGGCAAAAGTGCAATAGCACTGGTGAAATCTTCGGCAGCAGCAGTAAACGTCTCTTGTTGGGTGGAACGGGCAATTGTTTTAGTTTCATCAACTGTTGTTACTTTTTTAATCAAAGGAACTCCCCCAAACTCCCAGCCAAGCATCCAGTAACTGTATGCCCTGAAAGCTAAAGCCTCACCTTTAATATACTTTTTAGTAGCTTCATCGGTAAATGTAACTGCATCAATTTTATCGAGTATAACATTACAGCGATTAATTATTCTGTAATATGACGAGTAATTTCCGGCATGTGTGCCATTATTTGCATCGTCAATAAAACGCTCAATACCACCAAGGTATCCAGGGGTAGCCTGAGGTGTAACTACATTCATTTCATCTGTGCGCATAAACCAGAGATACAATGCTCCGTTGACATTACTTTGATACATTGATTGTTGTGCTGCATAAACTCCGGCTATTGACTGCTCGAAATCGGATTGTGTTTTGTAACCACCAGCTTCACTATATGAAGAATCTGGTAGAACAGTCAGAAAATCTTCGCATCCAGCGAAGAAAACTATTGTGAGTAGCAGAAATGCTTTATATATTAATTTCATATTACTTTAATTGTTAGAAAGTTAAACTTACGCCAAACGTATATCTTTTCGATAGCGGATAGGTGGTATAATCCACACCTGCCTGAGTTGTTTCGTTCCCAAAACTATTCGATTCGGTAGTAACACCAGGATAATTATCAAAAGTTGCAAGGTTATCAACAGAGATATAAGCCTTAGCAAGTTTAAGTAATGAATTGCCAAGAATATGTTTCGGAAAATTGTAGCTTAGGGAGATATTCTTGATTTTAAGGAAACTGGCATCATAAATTCGCATATCGGTATTGTTATCGTTTTTACCAGCAAGAGTATAGTGTGTTTTTCCATCCCATGACATATCAACTCCCGGAATTGAAGGAATCGGATTTTCCCCGGCACCATAAATTGCTTCATAATCAGGTTTCCAGCTATGCACCCAACGGCTAAGATTGTTTACAAGGTTCGACCCACTATCCATTTGCCTTTGTCCAAGCCATAATATTTCACCGCCGGTCTGCCCCTGAATAAGTAAGCTGAGTTCAAAACCATTGTATTCAAAACGGTTGGTAAAACCGTACATCAAATCAGGCAGGTTACTTCCGTATGCAACTAAGTCTGACGAATTGATCACTTTATCGTCGTTTTGGTCAACATACTTGGAGTTACCAGCAACTTGTCCGGTCATAATTGGCACCAATGCTTTCTTACTTGAATCAAAATCGGTTGGTAGCAATATTCCATCAGTTCTGTAAACATAGAATTGTGTAACGGGACCTCCAACTTTGGTAATAAACTGTGCATCCCAGTTTCCTGATGTAAACTGCTGGACGCCACCCATATCAATCACTTCATTTTTATTGGCTGAAAGATTCAATGAAGAACTCCAATTAAATTTTCCGACCACATTACGTGTATTAATATCAACTTCCCATCCTTTATTTTGAATTTCACCAAGGTTGGTGCGGAAACTACTAAACCCGGTACTATTTGGAACCGGAACATTGAAAAGCAGATCAGTCGTTTTGTTAATATAGTAGTCAAAATTGAACTGAACCCGGTTTTTTAGTACAGAAACATCCAATCCAAGGTCTGTTGTTGTGGTAGTTTCCCATTGCAGATTGTCATTTCCAATATTATTAGGTGCCAGTCCACCCTGAATGGCATTGTTCCATGCAGTATTATCAACCCTAAGTAGTGACATGTAATCATAATTACCTATCCTATCATTTCCAGCCATACCCCATGAAGCTCTCACTTTAAGTAAAGATAACCAATCAAATTCATTCATAAATGCCTCTTCGTTAAGTTTCCAGCCTGCAGATGCTGATGGGAAAAGACCCCATTTGTTGTTGGTTCCAAAACGAGAGGACCCATCGCGACGGATACTGGCATTGAAAAGGTACTTATCTTTAAAATTGTAGCTGGCACGGCCAAAGAAAGATGCTGCAGTATTACTATCCTTATATGTGTAGGCCTGGGTGGGAGTAGTTGCAACATTTAAAGTTCGAACCAATGCATTTGGGAAACCTGTTGCTGCTGAAGAAATATTGTAGTATTTATGCTGATCGGCACTTTGTCCTACTAAAAGATTAATAGAATGATCGTTTGCTAATGTAAAATCATAAATCAGAGTATTCTGAAATGTCCAATCCGAATTGCGCGAAACATTACTATTTCCAGATGGAATAGAATTTCGTTCAATTGGAGGCATAAAATATTCATAAATTTGTGAACGATAATCGTTGCTATACAGCGATTTGAAAACCAAGCCCGGAAGGATGGTATATTCGCCCCAAATAGAAGAATTTATCGTACTTTTTTCGGTATCATCGGTCATCGCTTTGAGTTTCTCGAGTGAATTGACATAGATAGCTGCAAACTCAGCCGGATAACCAAAATCAACTGTAGCTTCATCCAACTGAATAATTGGAGGCTGCATAATGGCCTGATGGATTGTAGTTTCCTTACCTTGTGTATTTTGGTCGGCCTGTTTCGACAACGAAGGAGAAATATTGACACCCAATCTCATTTTACTTCCTACATTTAAAGTTGCATTAACTCTGAAATTCATGCGATTATAGTAGGTTTCTCTGATGATACCTTCCTGATTCAGGAATCCTCCGGAAACGTAAATACTTCCTTTATCGGTTTTTGAGGAAGCCGATATTTGATAATTCTGAATAGGAGCTGTTTGGACAATTGCTTTTTGCCAGTCAACCGAAGGACGGGATCCGTCAGTCCAGCTCGTTGGAATCTGAAGATTGGCAGGCCTGCTGGACATTGGGTTTTTCATTGAGCCTCCTGTGCGAAGATAGGTTTCGTTGCGGGCATAAATCTGATAAGCAGTCCACTCAGGTCCGTTCATAATATCCATCATTTTAACCGGATCCTGAAGACCGTAATAAGCATCAACCGTAATGGCTGTATTTCCCGATCCCTGTTTGGTCTCAATCAAAATAACCCCATTGGCTCCACGAGAACCATAGATTGAAGTTGCAGAAGCATCTTTCAATACCTGAATTGATGCAACATCACTTGGATTGATGTCGGTCATATTGTCGCGCGGCACTCCATCAATCACATACAGCGGATTACTGTTTCCATTGATAGTATTGATACCACGAATTTTAATGTTTAAGTCGGCACCGGGAATACCTGTGGTATTTTGTGCCCTCACTCCTGAAAGCTGACCTGCAAAAGCTTCGCCCATAGTTGTAATCGGACGAGTCTTGATATTTTCATCGTCAATTTTGGCAATCGCGCTTGTAAGGTTCGACTTTTTCTGTGTACCATAACCAATTGCAACCACTTCGTCAATGCCATAACTTTCTTCGTCCATTGAAACATTTATTACAGACTGGGTTCCAACAGTCACTTCTTTGGCTTTCATACCTACAAAAGTGAATTGAAGAACTGCATTGTTCGGAACGCTGCTCAAATTAAAAGCACCATCGGCATCGGTTATTGTCCCTATTGTGGTTCCCTTAACAACTACCGAGACACCCGGAATCGGACTTCCGGAAGCATCTGTTGCTTTCCCTTTAACCAATTTTTGCTGCTGAATGAAACCTGACATACCAGAACTACCATTTTCAGGAGTAATAATGATAAGATTATCCTGCATTACTTTATATGAGATACCCTGATCTTTAAATAATTGATCAAGAATAGCTTCTACACTTCTTTCGTTAACCTTCAAATCAATTTTACGGGTAACATCAACCTGCTCGCGCTGAAAAAAGAACCGAAATTCACTTTTGTCTTCAATTTCCTTCAGCACATCAACTACTTGTTTGTTCTGAATATTGAACGAGAACTTGGTTGACTGTGAGTAAACTGTGGCCGAAACCTGCATCAGGCATGCCATCAGAACAATAAATGTTAGCTTCATCTTTAATAATAGATTACGCCCCCTCCTTTTATGCAGGGAGGCTGCAAATTGTTTTTTTTTCATAAATTTGTACGTGTTTGATTAATAATTCATTTGGTGTGACAGCACCGTTTTATTAATTGCATTGAGCCGGTTAGATGTGACAGCATCTCCGGCTTTTTTGTTTCAGTTAGGTTTATTTCATAAATTCCTCCTTATTATTTTTTCTGAATTACTATTTTCTGTCCTACTATTTGATATTGAATTGGTAAAGTGTTTTCAAGTATTTCCAGAACTTCCAGTATTGTTTCATTTTTCAAAGTTCCGTCGTAATGATAGTTGAGAATACTCTGATCGCTAAATTCAATCTCAACACCATATTTGCGTTCCAGCAATGTTTTCAAATCGTTCAAACTCATGTTCACAAATACTAGCTTGTTATCTTTCCATGAGGTGTACCATTTGGTATTCACTTCTGCAATACTTATTTTTTTCGATTCCTTGCTATAAACCAACTGCTCTCCGGGTTTCAGCTCAGGCTCAGTGGTAAGCCTCAAATTGTCAGATGATTTAACGAATACCTTACCTTCTTCAAGGGTGGTTGTCACTTCTTTATCTTCAGGATATGCTTTTACATTAAACGACGTTCCGGTTACCTGCACATCGTAAAACGAAGTGTGCACCAGAAATGGCTTTCTTTCCATTTTTGCCACCTGAAACCAGGCCTCGCCATTCAAAAAAATCTCACGCATTCCATCAGTCCCATCAACGGTATATTTTATTTCTGATCCTGAATTCAGGAAAATATGAGACCCATCAGGTAAAATCATTTCGGAAACTGATCCCTTGGGAGCAACTGAAGTGTAGTAAACTGGGGAGGATACTTTTTGAAGAGAATTAAAATAATATCCAAGAATTAAACCGACAACCAAAATGGCAGCCCATTGTGTAAAGCGAATTACAAAGCGATCTTTTTGTGAATGCGCTTTGGTGTCAATCTTTCGTTTTCCCCAGAATTTTTCAAACAGGTCATCAAAGAAAAATTTGTCTTTTGATGAAGGCTCTGTTTCATTTAAATCTTCAAGTAATTGATTTTTAAACTCAAACTCAACTTCAGGTTGATGGAAAAGGGATAATAATTCCTGCTTTTGTTTTTCGCTGGCATTATCCACCTTTCCTTCTTTGATTATATCATGTATAGTTCGATGCATTTTGGGGATTGTTTTGCAGGTAATACGAATAACTCTTTCAGGATACTCACGCTGAAAGAATATTTATTTGCAGATTTATTTGCAGTGCAGAAAAAAGAATAGTAAAGCAGGCAGAGAGCCTGTAACCAATTTCTCCTTCAAAAAAGAAATAGCACGATAAAGTTGATTTTCAACGGTTCGTTTGGAAAGATTGAGTTGTGCGGCAATTTCGTCGTTCGACAAACCTTCTTCTTTGCTCAGCCTGAAAATGCGCTGGCGTTGTTCGGGCATTGCAGCTACAAACGTTTCCAAATTGTTTAGCATATCGTTGTAAATCACTTCATGCCAGGTATTCTCGCCAAAAGAAGGATGGTTTTGACCGGAATATTCCAGATAAGCCTGTTCAATATTTTTGCGCCTGATTAAATCATAAATCAGATTCACACAGATTTTATACAGAAAAGATTTGATATTTTTTGAAGTATCCAGATTGGCGCGTATTTCCCAGAGTTTTAGAAATACATCCTGAAGCAATTCTTCGGCATCTTCATCATTTTTTAGATAGGATTTTGCAAAGGCATGAATTTTCGGACCAAAGGTGTCAAATAACAATCGAAAAGCTTCTTTCGAACCTTTTTTCAATTGTTCGACAATAATTGCCTGATTTTCTGATGATTCAAATTGCATTTGCCGATTTTATTTTTACAAATATATTAAACAATCTGAATAAAACCGACAACCAAACCAGAACAATACAGCACAGTAATTAGCCAACCAGCCACTCTTTAAATGAAGCAGCTTTCTCGCGGCTAATCACAATCTTTTCGGGAGTTTTTTGTTTTAAATGAACGATCAGCCGATTGTTGAAATAGAGCTCGGCATTAGCAATAAATCGCTTCTGAATAATGAATTGCCGATTGGCCCGAAAAAAAATGTTTGGATCCAAACGGGCCTCAATTTCCTCCAAGATTTCGTTTAGTACAAATTCACGCTGTTCTGTAACCGCATACACCAGTTGGTTACTGGTATAAAAATAAACCACCGTATCGGCAGTAAAGGGGATTAGCTGATCTTTTGCATATGAGATAAAGGATGGAGCAAGTTTTTGTGGTTGCTTAAATTGCTGTATGAGCTGTTGTAATTGAATCAACTGGTCATTGGAATATCTGGTTCTGGTTTTCATGAACTTGCTAAATGCCTGTTGCAATTCGTCTTTTTGGATAGGTTTCAGTAAGTAATCAATCCCGTTGAGTTTGAATGCCCTTAGCGCATATTCGTTGTAGGCGGTGGTAAAGATGATAGGCAAATGAGTATTCAACGATTCGAAAATTTCGAATGATAGTCCGTCAGACAATTGAATATCGGAAAGTATCAGATCGATGGATAAATTTGAATTCTGCCTAAACCAGTTTTTGGCATCGAAAACCGATTCGAGTTCGGCAAGAAATACTGTTTCAGGTGCAACTTCAACAATGATCTTTTTTAATTTACGAAGGGCGATGGCTTCGTCTTCAATCAACACTACATTCATAATCAGATTTTTATCAACGGAACTTTAACACAAAACATATCTTCGGTCTTTTCAACTACAATTGGTTTTCCGGACAACAATTCACTCCTGCGATTCAGGTTTTTAAGCCCCAGGCCTGTAGAATCTTCACATGGCAGGAGATTCAAATTATTGCAAATCCGTAGGCAGTCATTTTCTTCGGAAAACGAAATAATCAGTGGAAATTGTTGATTCATCCGGTTGTGCTTGATCACATTTTCGATGAGTAACTGGCTGCAAAGAGAAGGCACCCGGGCGTTGATCTGATCAACATTGCTAAAATCTATTTTCAACTTATCATCGAAACGAACATTCAACAGAAAAGCATAATCACGTGCAAATTTCATTTCTTCCGAAATGTGTACATGGCTATTTTCCTGCATGTTCAGAATATATCGGAATACCTGCGAAAGTTTATCGATAAACTTCTCGCTTTTCTCCGGATTTTCCTGAATTAATCCGCTCAAAGTATTCAAGGTATTGAAGAAAAAATGCGGATTAATTTGGTTCATTAAGGCAGTTAACTGGCTGTTCAGGTGTTGTGTTTGCAAATCAGCATAATCCTCCTTAAGCTGTTGATTTTCTGAAATTTTAACATAAAATCGAACTAAGAATAAACTTACCAGAACAATAGTAAGATTCCGAATAATTTCATCTTTGATATAAAAATGTATAGGAATATGCGATGTAATTCTCCAGATTGGGAAATGGATCGCGATACATAGAAAGGTAAAGAGTACATAAAAACCAGTATTCAAAACTATTTTTTTCAGAACTGATGTCTGATACCATTTCAGGTTGATCCAGATACCGACAAAAAACATGGCACTCACAAGAAGATATAACAATACAACGTCGATAATCCGAAGGTAAAAATCGGGACTTCTAAACGCATCAATGGCAAACATGATGGGAACCAACGACAGCAATAATCCACTGAAGAGTGAAAGTACCCATATATATTTGGTTCTGATTAAATTAGATTCTGGCAACATAAATTAAAATAATAAATAGATGGTTCGTATAAGTTTTAACAGCAGGAGCCTGAATGTCAATCATATAAACATTCAGGCCCTTTCAGATTAGTAAAAATACTATTTTTGACAACTATTTCAGGTATTTGCTAAAGAACGTCGTCACTTTGGCCATGTTTGATGAGGCCGAGAACTGAGTACCACCATGACCCGCGCCATCCAGCAATTCATAACTTACATCGGTCGCTCCCTTCACCGCTTTCAGTGCATTGTAAAAATTCAAGCTCTGTGTATATGGAATGTTTCGATCCATGCTTCCTACCTGAACAAAGAATGCAGCATCATCGCTGGTGATGTAAGTGGTTGGGTTAGCCTTGGCCACCTGATCAGGAATAGTTTGAACGGCAGCCCCCATCAGTTTTGATTCGGGAGAGGTAGAACTATTCGTTGTAATTGAAAATCCAAGCGCAGCAGCTTCAGTATCCATGGTGAGAAAGTTAATCGGGCCAAACCAATCGACCGATGCAATAACTTTTGATGAATACGATGAGTTACCCAAACTGGCTCCTTCCAATTCTGCAACACCTGAAGAGGTGCCTAACATGGCTGATAAATTACCACCGGCCGAAGCTCCCCACGAACCAATTTTATCGGAATTGAGGTTGTATTTAGCTGCATTGGCGCGTAAAAACCGAACAGCCGCTTTGCAATCCTGAATCTGAGCAGGGAAAATAGCTTCACTGGTTAACCGATAGTTGATACTTACTGCCGCAATTCCATTGGCTACCAAAGCTGCCGCATTGGATGCTTCGCCGCTTTTATCGCCGCCTAAAAATGCTCCACCGTGAATTAACACAACAACGGGGAATGGCCCCGCACCTGAAGGTAAATAAATGTCCATCTTCTGGGCCGAAGAAGTAGAAGCATAAGCCACATTGGTATAGTTTGTGGCAGTTCCGCTTGTTGAAGTAGTTGTATCTTCGGTAACCTCATCTTTACTGCATGATGCGAATAAAATACCTACTGCAACGAATAAACTTAATATTGACTTTCTCATTTTTCTTGAATTTTAAAATTTAACAATGCCCAAAACTACTCCTGTTATTAAAGGTTTTTTGAAATTGTTGGGTGAAGCGTAATTTTTAGGGTTTGAAGTGTAGCATAAAAGAATTAAAAAGTAAAAAGCCTGATTGCTTGTGAAATACAATCAGGCCTGAATTCTATTTGAAAAACGATATTCTATTTTAAATGTTTGTCGAAAAACGCGATCACTTTAGCCAAGTTCGATGAGTCAGAAAACTGCGGACCACCGTGCCCGGCACCTTCCAGCAACTCAAACGAAACTTTAGAAGCACCAATCACTGGTTTTAAAGCCTCATAAAAATTGCGGCTTTGTGAATATGGAATGTTGCGGTCCATGCTTCCTACCTGAATAAAAAACGCGGCATCATCAGCCGAGATGTAAGTTGTCGGGTTAGCTTTGGCAACCAATTCCGGAGCCGATTGAACCGCTTTGCCAATCAATAGTGATTCCGGAGAAGATTCACCATTAGTCCGACCCGTAAAACCTAAAGCTGCAGCTTCAGCATCCATCGTGCAAAAATTAATAGGACCAAACCAATCGACCGAAGCGATTACTTTCGATGAAACTCCCGCATTGCCCAAACTCGCTCCTTCCAATTCGGCGACCCCGGAAGAAGTGCCAAGCAACGCTGAGAGATTCCCTCCTGCCGAAGCCCCCCATGAACCAATTTTTTCGGGATTAAGCCTGTATTTTTTTGCGTTTGCCCGTAAAAATCGAACTGCTGCTTTGCAATCTTCAATCTGTGCCGGAAACTTAGCTTCGCCACTTAGCCGATAGTTGACACTTGCTGCAGCATAGCCTTTGGCAACCAATGCCTCGGCATTTCGGGTTTCCATACGTTTGTCGCCCATTTTAAAAGCTCCGCCGTGAATTAATACCACCAACGGAAATGGTCCCTCCCCTTCCGGAAGATAAATATCCATCACCTGGGTTGGCGAAACCTTTGCGTAAGCTACGTTTTCAAATACTTCAGCTTCTTTTCCTATTGAAAATGCTGAAAACTGAATAGTCATTAAAAATCCAGTCAACAGGACAAATACATATAATTTTGACATTGTTGTAGTTTTAAGTAATTCGTTAAAGGATTAATTTGAAAGTAAAAAGGTTATTGCCTTTAGATACGCGCAGTATATAAACTCCATCAATGAGACCGGTTTCATCTATTGTTGTCTGTCCATTGGTTGTAAGTTTATAATTTCTCACTACTGAACCATTGATATTGATTAACATCGCATTGTAGTCCTTAAGTTCTCCCATGATGTATATTTTTTTATCAAACGAATATGCTTTTACTGCATCATCTGTTATCTTGATGTTTTGGCTACTGGTAGTAGTCGAAGCCACACACTTATTAACCCATGCAATGAAGTTAGCATCTGCAGCCGAAGTTCCGTTGTCTTCAGCCAACACATGTGCCTGCCCCCATACCGTTGCAAAATCAACATCTTTTACACCAGCGTGGTTTTGCAATGCAAGCGCCAGGTTTATTTCGGTATTTAGAGGAGCATCACTTTGATTGATGCCTGTACGTATTCTCCAGAAGGGTGCAACATCGCTGCTCCCTGCACCACCACCATTATAATAGGTACTGTTGTTTATCAGATAATAAACTGGGGTGTACATCATTAATCTTTTTTGCACATCATTACCCACAACATCTACATTGGTAGCTGCTAAACTTGTAGTATAAGCCGGAGAATAGCTCGGAGCATGAACATTGAGAATCTCACCTAATCGCTTGTTGAAATGTCCTGCTGTACCGGCAATACCCATAAGTATATTTTCCGGAGTGCTGTTTGTCAGATAATTATCAAAAGCTCCTATACCTTTTGTTGCTTTTTTGTAAGTTGTTGAAAAAGTATTTAAAGCAGTGGCATCAGATACAGAATAAGATGCTACATTGGTATTGTTGTTTGTATTATAACGAGCAATAGCATCGTTAATAATTCCCATCACATATTCGTAGTACGAACCAGCTTGATAATATCCATCTGAAGTTGCCGTAAGGGTGAGCGGAGCTCCGGTTTTCGGGTTTTTAAAGCCTACCGTGTTAACATATGTAGCAAATTCGGCCGCTAAATCTTTACTAATGCTTGCGTTGGCAGTTGACTGCGAAGTACGTGTAAGTCCCATATTCCATTCGTGTGCAGCATCACCCAGGTCTAAATTCGTTACAGGGCACCAGCACATGCTACCACATATATTGTCTTTGTATCCGGTAATTGCTCCAATTGCAGTGAGGTAATTTTCGTATAGACTACTGTTACCCGAAGCGCCAAAAATAGCACTCTGGGCGCCACCGCCACTCATTCCAAACGAAAATATCCGTCCGGTATTTCCTGGCACTGCATTTTGTTCAGCCTGCAAATAACGATAATAACGAGTGGCAGCTTTTAAGTCAGTTACCCCCAGTGGAGCACCATGCGTTTTACCACGACATCCAGGCCACAGATAAATAAAACCCGCGTTTGTATAAGTTGCTACTGTGGCCGTATAATCCGATGGAGCCGACATTGCCGCATATCCGCCTGTGTTAACTGGAACAACAATTGGCGCTGTTGCACCAGTATAACCATTAAAGGCTGCTGTAGAGTTGATCGTACAAGTGTAAGTACCATCTCCATTGGCTGTGGCATTCATATAAGCTGCTGGCACAAAAATACCCATTTGCTCATAGGTGCTTGCAGCAGGTGTGGCGCAATAATAAACACCAACAACATAATAGACTTTTGAAGTTTCATTATACTTCCACTTCGCATTAATTGCCGATTTAAAAGGGATTGTAACAGATGCACCCGATGTGCCACCACCCCCCGGACCTCCTCCAGGTTGTGCATAAACACCAACGGCCATTAAAAACAGGGCTAATTTGAATGCTAATTTTTTCATATTGTATCGATTATTGGATTGATAATAAGAATTACTTATTTTGATTACGGGAATAAAAATAGGGTCATTCTATTTTACCATCCGAATAATTTTATTGAAGCGTTATTTTTTGGATTTGAAACGTATTGCAGAAACCCTAAGGCGAAAATTTCCCCAAGCAAACAAACCCCATAGAAGAAAAGAGGGAAAACCCATAAACGAATTCTCCCTCTCCTATCAAATAAATAGATCACTATTTCACATCGAAACTGACAATAGCAGCAAGTCCAAAATAACCGTATAAAACCTTTATTTTCGCACCCTTTTTTATTTTCGGAACCAAATACTTTGCGGTAAAAATCCCGGTATTAGCTCCTGTTTCGGTTACCTCAAGTTTCGTGACAGTACCATTGTCACTGCTGATTTCTACCCAACCCTTATCCGCTTTATTCCAATCCTGATTCAGGGCAGCTTTCAATTCAATGGTAATAGTTTGGCCTGGTTTCGCTGCTGAAATTTGGTTTTTATAATCTCCATCAAACAGCTTTATTTGCTGACTTCCCAATGTAGCAAAAGTAACTGTAGCTTCCCAGCCCCTGTTCGAAACGCACCAACCTTCAGTGGCATAGGCATTCTTACCAAACACCTGACCTTCATTTTGTCCAACAATCTTTTCTACATTTTTGGCGATCGGAAACTGGTTATCCAACGGAGTTCCATCCAAAGTTCCGCGAACAAGTCCCAACCGTCCATATCCATCAGGGTGTCCTTGTGGCCAGCCTTCTTCGACACCTTCCCAGAATGCCCCAATTTTAACCCGGTCCTCGCTTTTGTTACTTAAATGCGCACCAACAGGATTTACTCCAAACACAAAATCAACCTGCGCCCAGCCCAAATCTCGCAAGGTCGGGTCATTCAATAAATGCGCCACTGCAAACATCGATCCGCCCAATGCCGGAGCACCACCCAATTCTTTTGTTTTTGCATGAGCCCATTCCGTCTCGCTGTGCATGCGGTATTTCCAAAAATTATTGGTTTTTTGCTTCATATGGCTCGCCCATGCAGCCAGCTTTTCGCGCGATCCGGCAGGTGCTTCATCTGGCGCAACCATCAGGAACCAGGCCAAAGCCTGTGGAGTAATATGCTCGGCATTCCTGATCCACCACATGTGCCGCGGATTGTTAAAATCCCAGTTGGTAATGATATCCTGAGCACTTTCCTGCGCATATTTCAGGAATTTTTCAGGCTGACCGTCTTTTTCGTTTTTCTCACACAGGTACATAAACATGTTACTGAAAACCGACTGGCCATAAGCATTGCCCATTTCGTTGAATTCCTGAAAACCAGCATCCACCCATTTGGTGCTGTAAGTCCAGTAGCGAACCACTTTGTGGCGGTCGTATTTTTCCCAGTTTTCGAGGCAGACTTTCCGGTATTTCTGATATTTTTCCTCTGGAAGGTATGGCTTCAGAAACGAGTGATATGCTGCACAAACAGCAGCCAACTGATCGAGCGTGTTCCAGTAATCGAAATTCATGCGGGTTGTGCCTTCGTAACCAAGCGTACCGTGTCGATACCCGGTTGGTCCGTTGTAATCCACATATTTGTAGGCAAATTCAGCGTGCCACAAAATCAAATCAATCAGGTCGGCCACTTTTTTATCGCCCAGTTCTGATTTCCAGTTATCGTAAAGGGCAGGATTGCTTGCATATTGCAACACTTCAAAAATGGTTTCAAGTCCATAAGCGCCGCCATCGCGCGACGGGCCGCCACCATATACTTTCGACATGTCGTATTTGTCCAGATCATCGTAACCACGAACATCAACAAAAAAATCATAAGCCAGTTTCGACGATACCTTTTCCATCAAATGGTCGGCAATCCAGAATGGTTTTGATTGGCCATATCCGGCAATTTCAACCACATATTCATCATCGGCAGTTACTGGATTAAACTCAGTAAACCATCCTTGCTGGTTCAGTGTTTTCCCTTCAAAAACAGTCTGACTGGTTTTGGTATTCACAATTTTAAAAGATGTATTGTCGGGAGCGCCATAGCAAACAAAGCGTTTCGATTCGCCCAGGTTGTATCCGGCCTGATTGACAAAAGGCGGCAATTTGACCGGTGGTGCCGGTGACTGACCAACCACGCGGAGGGCCAGCAAAAGAATGAAAAAGGATAAATTTAGTTTCATATCGTTTGATTTTTAGAGTGTTAATTTTGTCGGATCTATTTGATAACCTTTACCAACAACTGTATTCATTGTAATGGTTTTTCCCTGGTAATTCACTTTCAATTCATTGCCCAGCAACGAATTCACCTTACAGTCAACCAGTTTCCCATTCATCCATTTCATATCAACCACAAAACCACCGCGTGCCCGCAGGCCTTTCACTTCGCCGTCTTTCCAGGCATCGGGCAGAGCCGGAAGCAACTGAAGAATGTAATGATTTCCTTCCTTAAGGTGGCTTTGTAAAAGCATTTCAGCAATTCCGGCTGTGTATCCAAAATTTCCGTCCATTTGGAACGGCGGATGAGTATCGAATAAATTTTCGACGATGCATTGCCGGAAAAGCTGTCGAATCAGATCGTAGGAGCGGTTGCCCTGACCCAATCGTGCAAACAGGTTGATTTTCCATGCAGTGCTCCAACCAGTACTCACATCGCCACGGGCATTGAGTGAAACCATGGCAGCTTTGGCCCATTCCGGAGTCGTGAGCGGGCTGATCTGCCGTCCGGGATGAACTGCAAACAAATGCGAATTATGACGATGATGATCATCCTGACGATCCACATCTTCCATCCATTCCTGCAACTGTCCCCATTTGCCGATCTGTGGCCCGAGCAATCGGTTACGTTTGGCTGTCAGCTCCTTACAGAATTCAGCATCTTCACCCAATGCTTCGGCAGCCTCGATGCAATTGCTGAATAAATCGTACACAATTTGCTGATCGTATGAAACGCCAGGATACGGCGTGCGGTCGCCTTCCACATTTCCGGGGCCGTGTTCGGGCGACCAGCCATCAGGAGTAATCTGCTTGCCATCCTTGCTTTCCACCAAATGATCTTCCCAATAACCCGAAACATCTTTCAGCATCGGATAAGCGCGGGTTTTCAGGAATTGTTTATCGCCGGTAAATGCGTAATGTTCCCAGAAATGCTGGCTCAACCAGGCGCTTCCTGGCCGGTGAATGCCCCAGGTCGACGGGCCTCCCATGATGTTGTTGGTGCTGAAGCAAATCCAGCCGCGTTTGGTTTGCAGTTTCGGATTGGTCGATTTTTTCTGAACGGCCGCAAAGTTTTCCATCCAGTCGAACAATGGCATGTGGCACTCCGACAAAGCTGTTGGCTCGGCTGGCCAATAATTCATTTCGATGTTGATGTTGGTGGTATATTGCGAATACCAGGCAGGTTTGTATTCGTTATTCCAGATGCCCTGAAGGTTGGCGGGCAAACTTCCGGGGCGCGATGAACTGATCAGCAGATAGCGTCCGTATTGAAACAGCAAAGCCTCCAATGCCGGATCTTTTGTGCCTTGCTTGTGTGCATTCAAACGGTCAATCGTTGGTTGATTGGGCGCAATTCCCAAATTCAGACTTACGCGGCCAAACAATTCCTGATAATCGGTTACATGGTTTTTACGAAGTTGCTGGAAGGTTTTCGCAGAAGCATCTGCCAGCAGTTTGGTCAAAGCATTGTGAGGATGATCACCATTAAAATCCTTCCGGTGATCGTTCAGGAAAGAAGTTCCGGCAACAAGCAAGATTGTCACCTCCGTGGCTCCCTGAACCTCAATTTCCGAGGCATCCGAAATCAATTTACCTCCTTTATTCTGAACCAAAAGCTGTGATTCATATTCCATCTGATTTTCAGGTAATTTACCGGTAGCTGTGATTTTATTTCCTGAAACAGAAATTGCAGCCCGATGTGCATCAGTCATCCTGATTTTTCCTGAAATCATACCTTTTTTACTGGCAGTCAGGTGCAAAACCATCAATTTATCCGGATAACTGGCAAAGCATTCGCGCTGATAGTTTACGCCATTTGATGAAAAGCTAACCTTAAGAATTCCTTCATTTAAATTCAGCTCACGGGTATAACTTTCGGCCTTTAATCCTGGAAAATCGATGAATACATCACCAAAAGGCTGGTAAAATCCAACAGTTTGGGTAGTTCCGGTAATCAGGCTTTCTTCGTTGAACTGAATGTGCTCCTGCTCCACCCCACCGAAAATCATTCCGCCAAGGCTTCCATTTCCGATTGGCAAAGCTTCCAGCCATTTTGAGGCGGGCTGTGTGTACCAGAGTTTCAGATCGGTTTTAGTTGATTTCGCATGAGTCAAAACCGTAATCATCAGAATCATGAAAAGAGCCGCTGTTATTTTTTTCATACTCAACTTTTGGATACATCTATTTCTTTACAAATTCATAAATCCCGCCGGGTTTGGTGGCAAATTCTACCAGTTGGGTTGGCTTCAGTGTCAGTTTATTCAGCTTTGCTTTTTCTGAAATGAGTGGTTGTGCAATGACCGGACTTGCATAAAATGGATTCAGGTTTTCGCCTTTGGCCGGTTTCAGTTTTACGCCTGAAGTTGAAGCCAATGTGTCGGCCAGCCGCAAGCGGCAATTTCCGCCCAAAGCAGATTTGATCACCAGTTTGGTGAGTTCGCCAGCATTCCATTCCATAGAAACCTCAAAACCTCCGGCAGCCCTTAATCCGCTGATGCTTCCTTTTTTCCAGACATCGGGTAAGGCAGGCAGCGGGTGGATCGCGCCATCGTGACTTTGCAGCAACATTTCGGCAATACCGGCGGTGCAACCAAAGTTCCCATCAATCTGGAAAGGTGGACAAACATCGAACAGGTTGGGATAAGTTCCACCGTTTTCGTTGTTCCATCCCCGGTTCTGATCGGTAGGTTCAATCAAATGAATTTGATCCGTGAGCAATTTGTAAGCATGATTTCCATCCTGAAAGCGGGCCCAAAGATTGATTTTCCAGCCCATCGACCAGCCGGTTGAAGCATCGCCACGGTAAAGCAACGAAGTGCGGGCAGCATCAAACAGTTCAGGTGTGCTGTAAGGCGAAATCTGGTTTCCGGGATACACACCGTACAAATGCGAAACATGTCGGTGCTGGTCTTTCGGATTGTCCCAGTCGTCCATCCATTCCTGCAACTGGCTGTGTTGCCCAATCTGCATCGGAGGCAATCGTTTTATCAATTCCTGAAGCGATTTAACCAGCTCTTTATCAGTTTTTAAAATCTCCGCTGCTTTTATGGTTTTGGTGAACAAGTCGTACACCAGCAGATTATCCATGGTGGTTCCGGCGGCAATACAAACCCATTTCTGGCGAATGCTGTACGGGGCATTTTCAGGAGAAATTGAAGGACTGACCACCAGCCATTTGTGCACCGGCTCCTCAATCAGAAAATCCTGAAAAAACTGCGCTGCACCTTTCATGACCGGATAAACCGACTTCAGGTATTCCACATCGCCATTGAATTTGTATTTCTCCCAGAGATGTTGGCACAACCATGCAGCGCCTGTAGGCCAAAGTCCGGGAGCGCCATCGATGGCACCGTTGAAACGCCATAAATCGGTGTTGTGGTGCAGCACCCAGCCATTGGCATTATACATGGTTTTGGCGGTTTGCTGTCCGGTTACCGAAAGTTCCTTCAGCATCTGCACTAACGGTTCGTTGGTTTCGGTGAGGTTGGTGATTTCAGATGGCCAGTAATTCATTTCGGTGTTGATATTCACGGTGTATTTGCTGTCCCATGCCGGACGAAGCTGGTCGGTCCAGATGCCTTGCAGGTTGGCAGGTTGACCGCCGGGTTGCGAAGAGCAAATCAGCAGATAGCGCCCAAACTGGAAATACAAAGCAGCCATTTGCGGATCGTTGGCTTTGGCAAATTCCTTCACCCGCACATCGGTTGGTTTACGAATCGAATCGGTGGTTCCGAGATCGAGTTTTACACGATCGTACATTTTACTGAAAGCTGCCACATGATCAGTCAACGCCAAAGTATAGGTTTTCTTTTGCGCTGAAGCGAGGTAATCTTCGGCCTTTTGCACCGGATTAGCTGTAATGTCCTGATAGTTTTTAAAGTTGGTACCGATTGAAATATAAATAGTTGCAGCATTGGCTTTACTGACAGTCAGTGCTACATCGCTTGACGAAATGCTACCACCTTCAGGAATAATTTTAACGATGTTATGAAATTTCAACTTTCCGGGTATGCCTTCGTGGTCGCTGGTGATGCCGGTCATGGTGAGCTTGTCGGTACCTTCGGTGGCAATGTCCACTTTGGCAGGTCGGTCAACCGAGGCCGAAAAGTTGATTTTTCCGAGTTGATCGGCAGTAATCCGAACAAGTATTACCTGATCGGAAAATGACGTAAAAACTTCGCGTTTGAAAGTGGTTCCGGCCACTTTATAAGTTGTGGTAGCGACTGCCTGCTGCAGATTCAATGTGCGGTTGTAATCCGAATAATTTTCGTGACCGGGAAACGAAAGAAAAACGTTTCCAACGGTTTGATAGGGCATTCCGTGAGCCCCCTGTGAGGTGATCTTTTTGCAGGCCAGTTTTTCTGCTTCGGTATATTTTCCTTCAAAAATAAGTTGCCTGATTTCGGACAACGAGCCCAAAGCTTCCGGATTGTCGTTCCGGTAAGGACTTCCTGCCCAAACTGTATTTTCGTTGAGCTGAATACGCTCGCGATAGGGATTGCCAAAAACCATTGCGCCCAAACGTCCATTGCCAAGAGGTAGCGCCTCCACCCAAAGTTCGGCAGGTTTGGTGTACCAGAGTTTGAGGTCAGACTGGAGCGATTGACCGAAAGTGAGGTTATCGAAAACAATTTGAATCAGAAGAACAAGCAACAGTTTTTTCATTTCGTGAACAATTATTTGATTTTTTGATTGAGCGGAACCGCTACATTAAACGACAAGGATTGCTCCTTATTCGCTCGGGTGGCACCATATAAATATTTTGGAACACCTTTCTCCATATACAGACATGGCCGTTCAAGCTTTGAAACGCTTGCTACTCCACCCTCCCAATAAAATGTACTCCCAACAACTTTCGGGTGTTTGGCAGGCTGCCAGTCGTAGCCGTTTTTCGAGACCATCAACGCCCATGCACCTTCATCGCCTGTAAACTTACCGACTACATCGCGCACAATCGCTAAATATGTTCCGTCCTGAAACCATACAAACGGGTCTTCGGCCACCATCCAATCTTTTCCGCCATCGTTGACTTCGAAAATGGGTTTATCGTGTTTCACAAATGGCCCAAATGGCGAATCGGCAAAAGCCACTCCAAAGCGAACTTGTCCGCCATTAATTTTACCATTTTTACAGACTTGTTTATACAAAAGAATAACTCGCCCTTTATCATCAAAAGCCGCAGCTGGATTGGAAACCATCAGAGCATCATAAGCCATCGAATCGGGGCTGACACTCAGTACAGGATGATCAAGACGTTTCCACTCACCATCTGGTTTATCAGCTACGGCAACCCCAATTCGCTGACTGTTGCGGTAATGCCACCAGTTTCCACTCGCCGGAACTGGTTGCGTGATTTCAGCATTTGAACTGGTTCCCATGTAATAGAGGTAATATTTCCCCTTGTGTTTTATAACTGCCGGATTGTGTGTAGCTGAACCATCCCAAAATTTTGTACCACGTGCCGATAGTGCCACTTTCAGGTGCGTAAAAGGCCCGGCAGCACTATTGGAAACAGCAACTGCTATTTCAGAAGTAACAGGCCAGGAATAAAATCCATCGCTCAGCGGCCAGCGGGAATAAAGCATGTAAAATTTTCCGTCATCGCCTTTGGTCACCGATCCACACCAAACGTAGTGACCCGGATCAATAAACTTGTTGGCTTGCGGAATAGGCTGAACCATGGCATTTAAGCCCAGATTATCAGCCCAATCGCTGGTTTGTGAAAATCCGGAGATTGAAACAAAAAGCAAGAAAAATGCGAACTGGTAACAAAGTGAGATTAATTTCTTCATGTGGTTAGTGTTTATTTTTTGAATGCACAAATTCTGCTGTTTTTGTACCAATATCATTTAGCGCATCCTGATTGTAATGAACGATGTCTTTAAACCATTTGCGTTGTGCAAACTCACCTGTTTCGCCGTAAGCAATGAAAACACCTTTCATTTTTTTAGCCACAGTAGCCTGTGCATTTCTTACTGCGTCACAGCCAACAGGTGCCTTATCTTGCTGATAAGCCGTTTGAACGATATAAAAAGGCAGCTTTTTGCCGAACTCTTTTCTAAATCGCAGAATTAAATTTTCAAGTGCTTCCTGGTATTCATTTCCGGTCATCTGTCCTGCCAGTATTGCATTGGCATCGCGCTCGCCCTGCATCCAGATAATTCCGGAGAGCCGAAGACCAGAATTTGCTTCTGCCATTTTCGTTTTCTCCACGGCCATTGCAAAAAGGTTTCCTGACAAATCCCAGGTATCATAACTGCCCATCTCTGCGTTTCGGTGGCAGGAGGCACCTCCCCTGGCAGCGGTGACCATGATAACCGGCTGATTGTTAAGTTCATTTATTCGTTTGGCAAATGCCGGAGCCACGCTGCCAGTACCCGCCTTCTGAAATAATTTCCAGGCTTTTCCGACAGGGTCTTTCAAAGGGATGAGACTGTTTGTGGTGGCATCAAATTCAAAAGCAGTATTGGGTAAGCACTTTAAACTTTTCACTGAATCGCCCGGACCAACCGCATTGCTTTGTCCGGCAAGTAAAAACAACTTGCCTTGCTGCGCCTTCAGGCTAAATTGCAGCAAAAAAATAATTAGAAAAAAAATAAAATGTCTTGCCATTTACCAGAGTGTTATTTCTTAATAATTTTAAAAGTCATCATACTTTTCTCTCCTGAAACTTTAACCAGATACATCCCCGTTTCCAAGTCATGGCCAAACCGAATTGTTTGCTGATTAGGTATAATGGTTTTCAGAAGTGAACCGTTGAGATTATAAACCTGAACCAATTCGATCTTTGATTTGCCAGCCTGCAACGTAATTGAAGATGTGAACGGATTGGGGAACAGCACTGCTTCGTCACTTTTAATGGCTGTTTGAACAGCAGTTGGAATCTGGGCATCCATGTATGGAATTCCCATTCCTGCGGTGCTTCGGTAAACCCGGCCATAAATCGTACGGTCGGCCTCAATCATTCCGGCATTGGCCAAATGACCAAACTGGTGCTGATTATCGTCAGCACGAACCCAGGTTTTACCCCAGTCTGTCGACCGGTAAATACCAATTACATCCGAACTTTTCGAACGGCCATAAATGAATATCGTTGGAATATCGGTGCCGGGCATTTCTTTGCCAACAGCAACAACTTCGGCCGAATACACAGAAACGGTCTGAAACGACTTACCGGAATCGGAAGAATACTTGATTCCACTACTTCCCATTGCAATCCAGATGTGTCCTTCTTTTCCATGCCAGGTGGCAATCCGGGCGTTTCCATTGATTCCGGCAAGACCAGCTTTCTGAAAACTAAGTCCGCCATCCTCGCTGACATAAAGGTAACCTTCAGTTCGGTTATAGGCGTAAAACCGGCTGGAAACTACCGGGTCGGCCGCCGGGGAACAACTGAAATTAATTCCCGAACTTGCTGTCCAGCTTGCGCCTTTGGTGGTGGTTACCCAGCATTTTTCCAGACTGTTTACCGTCGATTTCCAGAGAATGGTTTTACCATCGGCAGAAACAGCCACTTTCCCTTTGGTCATGGCATCCGGAGTAGGCGGAAGTTTGGTCCACGATGTGCCATTATTTTCGCTTAAATACAAATCGGTGGCAACGCGTGCAATAGTGGCTGGCTTCTGTCCGGCAAAAGCAAAACCCGACGATTGACTGATTTGCGCCAGTGGAGCTTTGGTGACATCAGTATGCACAAATCCACCCTGATCGCCCACCGACGAAATCAGTGGTCCGCCGGGAATACTGATCAGGTCGAGCATCACGGTCTCTTCAAGTCCTTTCGACATAAATTTCCAGAGCGGTTTTGTGGCAGCTATATTTTCAGTTGCAAAAACACCATTCCCTGAAACGACAAATACCCAACCCGGTTTCGCCGGATTGAAAGTGGCGCAACCAGCCCAATGGATAGCGCCTTTTAACCATGGAATGCCATTATTTGTGAATGTCGCATTATTTTTCCCAACTTTTTCATTCCAGGTTGTGCCGCCATCTTCGCTGTAAAAAATGAAATCGGCCCATCCCCAGACTTGTTCATTCCACCACATGTTATAGGTAGTTGTCACCACTCTGTTCGGATTATTCGGATCAACATCAATTCCGCTGAAACCTCTGTTGGTTGATAAATTGGGCGTACAATTGGTCCAGGTTCCGGAGCTGAGATTTAACTTACGAACCCCACCTGCCGTTCCGATATAGGTTACATAAAGATTTCCATCGCCCGAAAATGCACATCGCTGTGGTTTTCCCTGCGGGTTCCCTCCCACTGCAGTCCAACTAATTCCGCCATCTTTACTGACATACAAGTTTTCGCCTTCGCGGTGAACTCCAACATAAATATTGGGAGTTGCAGTTCCTTTGGTTCCCGAGCTGACATCGAAAGCTACAAAGCTGATGCTGGCATCGGTAACGTTAAGCGAAGTGACTTTCTGCCAGCTCACTCCCGAATCTATACTTTTGAATAAGCCTTTGTTGTAGCGTGTTCCACAAAACAAGATGTTGCTTTTATTCGGGTCAACCACCAAAGTTTCGCCTTTCTGCCTGTCGGAACCATTGCCGTGTGCTTTAAACAGACTAGTTACATCAGTAATTTTGAAAGTTTCGCCATAATCCTCAGAACGCAGAATGGCGGATTTTCCCCCATCCCAGTAATCTGTTCCTACGAGAGCATAGATTTTGTTGGGTGATTGCGGATCGATGGCCAATGCTTCGGCTCCCAAATACGAAGTCTGATTGTTGGCCACCCAACCGAACAGCGGTTTCCAGCTTTTGGTATCTTCCTGCCAGCGAAATATTCCGCCCACATCGGTTTTGGCATAAAACAAGTTGGGTTCAGTTGGACAACCAACGACCGAAGTCACGTAGCCACCGCCACCTATGGCAACATAGCCAAAACTTTGTGCTTTGGTCAGGAATGGAATATAAATCAGAAAAGTTAAAGTAATCAGGTAATAAATCGAGTTCTTCATAGGATATCAATATTCATTCCGGATGGTGGCATAAACGCCATAAGAAGCTTTGGTTATTTGGTAATATGGAACAAGCTTGTATTCAGTTCCGTTATTTTTCAGGATAAAAGAAAATTCGTTCGGCTGTTTGCTCAAGGAGTGCAAAATTTCATCCTGACTTCCTTTCAAAATCAACTCTTTGTCGGTTTCAAAAGCCAGTAAAACCGGACCAAACAGCAGAGCTATTACGTTCTGGTTGTCGGGCATGGATTTCAGGTGAAACTCATAATCAAAAACCAGCTCAACGGTATCGCCTGTTTTCCAGGTTCGGTCGATGGCTGCGAAAGAAAGCGGTTTGATTTTGGTTTTAACAGATTGCCCATTTACCAAAATC
>JAFLKN010000064.1 GCA_019163175.1 Prolixibacteraceae bacterium
CGGCAAGCATATCGAAATTTTTGTGAAAAACCGGTTGGTGATTGGTATGGTAGGTTACTTTTTTTGAATGTTTGAAATAGATTTTTTGCCCAAATTCGGCACATGTAAAACGCTTAATTTCCTTACTAAAAACTTCTCCTGAAAGTAATTTGGCGAACCATATTTTACGCTCCTCTTCGGTTTCAGCCTTTTCAATCGTCTGCTCGAAGTTAAACTGCATATTATCTATAATCAGCTGAATGTCATTCAGGAACAGCAGTGTATCCGCCGGAATAAAATCGAGAAAGCTGATGCGTTCTTCGCCTTTTAAATCTTGCTGAATGTTGGGAATGATGCTTATCCGGGTCAGTGCTTCCTTCGAAATCTGGTTATCGAGGTTAAAACTGCGGATCGTGTCCACTTCGTCGCCAAAAAAGTCGAGCCGATACGGGTCTTCGCTCGAAAACGAATAAACATCGACGATACTTCCGCGAATGGAATACTGGCCGGGTTCATACACAAAATCAACCCGTTCGAAACCGTATTCAAACAGTACTTCGTTTACAAATTCGATGGATAGTTTATCGCCTTTCGAAACCTGAAAGGTATGTGAAGCAAGTCCTTCACTTGAAATAACCTTTTCGACCAACGCTTCAGGATAAGTCACAATAAGCAACTGATTTTCGGCTTTTAGGCGGTTGAGCACTTCGGTTCGCAGGATGATGTTTTCCTGCTCGATGGTTTCGTAATGCACCGAGCGTTTATACGAAGAAGGGAAAAACAGTACCGGAAATTCAGGAAGAAGCGTATTCAGATCGTCGTAGAAATAAGCGGCTTCTTCTTTGTCGTTCAGGCAAATAACAAATGTTTTTTGTATTTCTTCGGAAAGTAAACTGGTTAGAATGCTTCGTGATGAGCCAACGAGTCCCTGCAAGTGAATCTTTTCACCCGGGGTATTCAACAACTGGCACAATTCGCTGGTGAGATCGTGCTTCCTGAACAGACTCCTAAAATCCTTCCGCTCCAAAGTCAAAATATTAAGCCGCAAATGTAAGGAATTTAAGTTGGAAGTCTGGAGTCAGAAGCCGGAAGAATTCGGGATGGAAGGACAAGGTTAGTCATTCATGGTCATTAACTTCGTGTCATTCATGAGAAAATCTGCGCATGTTAACAATTGAATGACTTAATGACAAGCCGTGACTAGCCTTTGTTGATTAAATGCCTGATGTTTCTTAACTTTCAAAGTTATTTACACCAACCAAAAACTGCACACCATGGGCAAAGATTCAGAAAAGAAACATTCGAAACATGAAGGCAAGCACCTTAAACATGTTGAGCCAGAGAAGAAGGATCACCGGTTAATCAGCAAAAAAAGATACAATAAGGAACTACGGAAGCTCGAGATTGAATTGATCAAACTTCAGGAATGGGTAAAATTTAAGCAGCTCAGGGTGGTTGTTTTGTTCGAAGGGCGCGATGCTGCAGGCAAAGGTGGCGTAATTAAACGGATCACCGGCCCTTTGAATCCGCGTATTTGCCGGATAGCAGCTTTGGGAACACCAACCGAAAAAGAAAAGTCAGAATGGTATTTTCAGCGATATATAAAACATCTTCCTTCGGGAGGCCATTTGGTTTTGTTCGACCGGAGCTGGTATAATCGCGCAGGAGTTGAGCATGTGATGGAATTTTGTACCGAAGAACAATACCAGGAATTTTTCAGGAGTTGCCCCGAATTTGAACAAATGCTTATCCGTTCGGGAATTATCCTGATTAAATATTGGTTCTCGGTTTCGGATGAAGAGCAGGAAAACCGTTTTCAGGAGCGACTAAATGACCCAACAAAATCTTGGAAACTGAGCCCAATGGATGTTATTTCGCGTGAAAAATGGGTGGAATATTCCAAGGCAAAAGATGAGATGTTTAAATATACCGACCTGAAACAATCGCCTTGGTATGTGGTGCCGGCCGATAATCAAAAGCTGGCCCGGCTGAATTGTATCAGCCATTTGCTGAGCCTGATTCCGTATAAGCCTGTTCCGGCTGACCCTATTGTTCTGCCACCACGGAAAGAAAATCCGGCTTACGTTCGACCACCAATTTCGGATCAGACTTTTGTCCCTGACAGATATAGCAAAAAACGGGATAATCCTGATGATATTTCAAATTGATTCGGCAGTATCAGGAAAAATTATACTTTTATTGAACAAAGCATACATAATATCCACAATTACCAACAATGGCACGATTTCTAAACAACCGACAAAAAGCTTCAGGGAAAATACCCGGATCACTCATCCATCTGGGTAAACAAAGGATTGAAAAATCCCTGATCAGACTTACAAATTTCACCCTCGACCAACTTACTGAAATTGAACCGGAAAAAATGGAAGACTGCCTACCTTACATTTCAGAAAATTCAGTAACATGGATTAGTGCTTATGGCCTCCACGATGAAAAAATGATCCAGAAACTAGGTGAGCTTTTTGAAATTCACAGCCTTCTGCTCGAAGATATGCTTAATACCGGGCAACGGCCAAAAATTGCAGAAACAGAAAAGCTAATGGTGGTGATCCTAAAAATTCTGGATTACAATGAAAAAACACAAAAGTTAAGTTCTGATCAGATTTCAATGATTCTTGACGACAATTATCTCATCACTCTTCAGGAAAAGGAAGGACATTATTTTGATCCGATCCGCGAGCGCATTCGCAAAGGAACAGGACGCGTAAGGAGAAAAGGTGCCGACTACCTCACCTATGTTTTACTCGACACAATCGTTGATAATTACCTGATTAATATTGAAATTCTTGGTGATATAATTGAGAAAACAGAGTCGCGTATTTTTATACCCAAACAAAAAGGATTGATAGAAGAAGTATACAAGCATAAAACTGAAATTAATTTTCTGAGGAAGAATATTCGGCCAGTAAAAGAAATCTTACTCCATCTGATTGAAAATGAATCGGGTTTTGTAACCGATGACAACCTGAAATACTTTCGCGACCTGAATGATTTGGTTATTCAGGCATCTGAAACTATCGAGATTTACCAATTGATGCTGAACGACCAAATGAATATTTACCATGCCAATCTGGATCTCAGGGCCAACGAAATAATGAAAGTACTGACTATTTTCTCGGCTTTTTTCATTCCTCTGACCTTTTTTGCTGGCGTTTACGGAACCAATTTTGATAACTTACCCGAGCTGCACCTCAAATATGGGTATCTGTATTTCTGGATATTAATGGTGCTGATTACATTGGGACTGATTGTATATTTCAAAAAAAGAAAATGGTTTTAGCTTCAGCTAAAACCAAGTATCAATTTGCTAAAATCAGGATAATTTTTAGTCTTCGAAGGGAAGGGTAAAGTGGAATGTACTACCCATACCTTCAACACTTTCAGCCCATATCTTACCTTCATGGCGGTCAACAAAATCTTTGCATAAAATCAAGCCCAATCCTGTACTTGGCTCGCCTTCGGTGCCAGGTCTACTAGTAAATTCATCTATCCGGAAAAGCTTTTCAAGCATTGTTCGATTCAATCCGATTCCTGTATCTTTAATGGTAATTTCAACGACTCTATCTGGCGTTTTAGCCGCTGAGATTAAAACACGTCCGCCTCTATTGGTAAATTTAACTGCATTAGATGTTAAGTTGCTGATTACGGATTCGATCATGTTATAGTCAGCAAAAACCATCAAATCGTCAGGAATATTAAAAGCAATTTCAACACCCTTTTTCCCTGCGATTTCTGATACGGACTGAATGCAACTCTTAATTTTGGGTTGTAGAAGGAAATGCTTAGGATTGAATGCAATCATACCTCGCTGCAAGCGTGACCATTGAAGTAGATTCTCGAGCAATCGGTGCAGATTGGTTGCAGAATCCCTCATTAAAAGAGCAAGTTCCTGAATATTATCCAACCTTAACGAAGGAAGATCCTGAACCATCAATTGGGTAAAACCAAGGAATGCGGTAAAAGGGCTTCTTAAATCGTGAGCTATAATCGAGAAGAATTTATCCTTTTCAGCATTAATTTTCTGGAGTTCTTCGTTTTTAGCTCTTATTCGTTCTTCAACCTGATTCTTTTCGGTAATATCTCTGGCAGTAGCAATTAAAACCTCTTTACCGAAATATTTACCCTTGTTTACAAAAATTTCTTTTGGAAAAACTTCTCCATTCTTACGGACAGCCCAGAATACAAAATATGAAGGTAATCCTGTTCTAAATACCCGATTCAGGATATTCTGAATTTCATCCAGATTGTTTTTTCCGGGCGCTGCTATAGAATATGGTGATTGTCCGATAAACTCTTGTTTGGTATAACCATACATGGTCTCAGCACCTCTGTTTACATCAATAAAAGTCCCGGATTCATCAAGCAAATAAATTGCTTCCGATACCGAATTAAATATATCCATGTAGCTTTCAACAGCTACATTCAACGATTCTTCAGATTTCTTTCGTTCAGTAATATCACGCACAATAGAAAGCACTTCACTTTGTCCGCAAGGAACATATCTGGATTCAAAATACTTTAATTCATCTCCTATCTTCAGTTCATAGGTTGAATAATCTGGTTTTCCTGTTGCCAGAACAGCCCCTACTTTTTGACGTGTAATCACTACAACTTCGTGCGGAAGTATTTCTTCGACCAACTTGCCCAGAAAAACTTTAGGGTGAACAACCAATTGATCGTGTGACTCGGAATGAAAATCAACAATTTTACAATTGGAGTCAAAAACAAACATTAAATCGGGATTCGCTCCCAAAAGAGCCCTGTTACGTTCAAGGCTGCTCTTTAATTCTTCTTCAGCACGCTTTTTAGCGCTTATATCCCGTATTGTCCCCTGCCCAACATTTTCACCTTTTAGCTTAACTAATTTCAGGTTAATTTCCACATCAATCAGGTAACCGTCTTTATGATACATCTGAGTCACAAAATTACCGATTTGTTTGTGCAGAAAAATATTTTCAAGCTGTGTCTGATAACCTGCAATGCAATCTTTAGGCAAAAACTCAATAAACGACCGTCCAATGGCTTCTTCAACTTTATAGCCAAGAACCCGTTCAATACTGTTATTCAGGAAAAGTTGTTTTCCAAACCTGTCAATAATAAAAATAACATCGATGGAAGACTGAGCAATGACCCGGTAATTTTCTTCACTTTCACGCAAACCCTCTTCTGCAAGTTTTCGCTCAGTAATATCACTCAGAATAAGAACTGCATTTTTAACTTCATCACCAACAACTACTGGTGAAAGGTGAGACAAAAACCAACGAATCTCACGATTAATACCTAATGCACGCGACTGATAAGTTTGTGGTACAGCATTTTTAAAAACACAATCCAGTGATTCCTGCATAACCGCATGATATTCAGTGGCAGTCCAGTCACGGAAATTTTTACCAATTACATCTTCCTTTCTGTAACCCGGAAAAACACGGCTGGTATATAAAATAGTGCCCTGATCATCCAACTCCATAATAATGTCGGCAGCATTCTCGGTAATTGTCCTCAGCAGTTCTTCACTCTTGCACAAAGCTTCTTCGGCGCGCTTGCGTCTCAACGATGCAGCCGATAACGAAACGAAATTCTCAAGCACCTCCATTGGAGGATCAATTTGTTGTTTCCCCAGAGCGAGCAACGAAGTGCCATAAAGCTTACCTTCAACCAAGTAGGCAACTTCAATAAATTTTTCGGCTTTGAGTAAAGCTTGCACAGTTGCGCCAACAGAATGCGGAACCGGCCAGAAAGATAATTCAGAAAGCGAATTACAAACCCTGATGGTAGAACTTGTAAGCTCGTGATACATGTAATCACTTACAACAGAGTGTATTTTATGAACGTGCTTGTCGAGAATGCTAACAATTTTCTCCAGCAAACTCGATTCCAATTCAATATGTTTTGGAGTCATGGTGCGGGTTTCTGGATTATATTCCGAAAAAATAACACCAATAGCTCCCGTAAAATCTTTTATCCGCTTAGTGATAATAGCTTCCATGCTATCTTCCAGCGTCAGCTTCGACAATTCAATCGAGAACTGATTAAGCTTAGACAAAGCTTCATTTTGCATTGCTAAAGCCTTTTCGGCGTTCAGTTGCGCACTCGTATCACTAAATGCTGAAACCAGTATATTTCCATCCTGAGAAGCAGTAACAAATGATGAAACTTCAACTGTTATTTCATTGCCACTTTTATTAATTATTCTTTGTTCAGACACTTGCCTCTGCCAATATGCAGAACCATTTATCATCCCCGTTAATCGTTTTTTTATGGAAGCTAAGAATTCAGGAGTTTTAAACTCTTCTATAGAAATCTGATATTGAATATCCCATACATATTGACCTAAAGCCTCCGATTGTTTAATTCCGGTAAGGTTTTCGAGTGCACTATTCCAGCTGATAATCTTTCCTTGACTATCGCCAATTAAAATTCCGACTACCGAAAGTTCGATAATGCTTTTATACTCTTCAGGATTTAAAAATGTAATATTTTCTGATGTAGTCACCCTGTGATCTCCAATCATGCCCTCAAAGTCCAATACTCTTTTTCCCAATTCCTTATACCTTGGGCTTCCCTTTTCCATAACAATCAGTTATAATTAAGAATACCGTGTATTTATCAAATACCGATATCCTTTTAAAAACCTAAATAAAATTATCAAATCGCAATAAAAACAGACTATTTCTTTCCCTTATGTGAAGTTTGCAGGCACGAAAAAACCCCGCAAATAATCCCATACAAGATAGTGATTTTCTTTTATTTAATCCAAACAAATTAGCGATGGTATTCTAAAAAAATATTAGAATCTTCCAAATAGCGCGCTAATTAAGCATTTCAAGCGTTAAATAAAAAATACAACTATAAAATTCCTAGTTTCACGCGAACACAAATTTCCAAATCAGAAGTAAAAACTATGAATATAATGCGATTCAATTCGTAGCTGTCTCGTTACATATAACGCGCAAAATATCCACATTGTGTGCGGATATTTTGCGCGTTATAGTTCTTTTAATAAGGGTCATATGAATCGTAGATTCAATTTATTTTCATACCTGTTTTGCTAGTCATTTCTCCGACTTCGTAAATAACGATCTCCATTCTTTTAAAACTTAATGTTTATTACACATATTTTTTTAGTTATAAAAGAGCAATTCTTTATATTTGCCTATTATGAAACTATGTTCATAAAGATAGTTCATTAAGTCAGCAAAAAGTCTCTTGTAAAGATAAAGGGAAGCTGATATTACCCGTGTCTCCTGAATCATTTAAACTTAGAATGAAAAAATATTTTTTCATATTTTTTATAGTAGTCCATGTTTCATTGACCTATGGCAATAAAAACAACAAGGAATCAAACAACATCATAAGATTTGCCGAAAGCGTAGATTCGATTACACTTGCAAAAAAACAAGATACAGCCAAACTAGACTTTCTCCTGAAAAAAATGCAACGACTCAACTGGAGTATTTATTTTGAATTATATCAGGAGCAGGGACCCATCAAAAAACTAAAGGACTATTGCAAAAAAAACAAATTAGCTTCAGGAGAGATTACTTGTCTGAACGGATTTGGAATAATGTTCAGGCAGTTGGGAAAACCGGCAACTGCTAAGCAGTATCATCTTGCTGCCCTTGACTTATCTAAAAATAGTTGCGATACAATGAATATGCTGATTTGTCTCAACAATCTGGGTGTTAATTCAAGAAGAACAGATAATTTAAAAAAAGCGACAGATTACCATATGGAGGTGCTTAACCTTGCCAAACAGTTTACCGATCAATCTAACACCATTAGAAAAAGTAAATGCATCGCACTGAACAGTCTGGGTAATATCAATATTTCACTCAAACAATACGAAAAGGCAATAGAAATATTTAAGCAATCGAATGCACTGGAAAAATCGATGAACAGCGAGATTGGACAAGCTGTAAACCTTGCAAATATTGGCGAAGCATACGAATTATCTGAACAGATTGATTCCGCAAAATACTATTACGAACAATCTTTGGCATTCAACAACAGGGCTGGATCTGTACTGGGGATTGCTCTGTCTAATACTAATCTGGGTAAGATTTACCAAAAAGAAAAACAGTACGACAAAGCCATTTCCTTTTTTGAACAGGCAATTGAACTGATACGCCCTACTGGTGACAAATATCATCTTATCATATCTCTTGAAAGTGCCGCAAATATTTGGATTGAGAAAAAAAAATATGAACGGGCCAGCCTGCTTTTAGACGAAGCCATCAAATTATCAAAAGAGATAAATGCAAAAGTATTTCTGAAGGATGGCTTTCTCATGCAGGCCCGGATTAGCCAGGAACGTGGAATATACCATGAAGCATTTGATTTTCTGACAATCTCACATCAGTACAGCGACAGTGTTTTTAATGAAGAAAATCAACGCCACCTTACAGAAATTGAGACTAAATACGAAACAGAGCAAAAAGAGCAACAAATCGTATTGTTGAACAAAGAGCAAGAACTGAACATTCAACACCTTCGCATTCAACGCATTTCGTTATGGAGTTTGGCAATTTTGTCACTTTTAATACTTGTTGTTATTCTGTTGTTTTACAGTCGACAGAAAATGCAGTCTCGAACACGTGAAATTGAATTAAGCCAAAAGCTACTTCGATCGCAAATGAATCCACACTTCATCTTTAATTCTTTAGGTACCATTCAGAATTTTATGTTGAAAAATGATGGACGAAAGGCCGCGTTTTACTTGAGTAGTTTTTCGTCACTTATGCGCTCGATCCTGAAGAACTCGCGCGAAGAACTGATTACTCTTCAGGAAGAAAAACAAACTATCGAGAATTACCTGCACCTTCATAAACTGCGGTTGGGCGAAAATTTTTCGTTTATGGTTACTGTATCAGACGAACTGGATGTTGATACTATTGTCCTTCCACCTATGTTGGTTCAACCTTTTGTTGAGAATGCAGTTCATCATGGCATCGACAAAACAAACGAAAATGGTCACGTAAGCGTGACATTTGCAAAGGATAACAATCAGTTAAAGATTACAGTAGAAGATAACGGGAGAGGAATTGACAATCACTCCGAGGGAAAGACTGAAAATCATGTTTCGTATGCCTTACAAATATTTAAAGAAAGAGTGGCCACTTTAAATAAAACACTTGGAATTGAAATAGCATACAGTATTGGGAACAAAAAGCTTTCGGAAAATTTAAATCCGGGAACAATTGTGGTTGTGAAACTGCCCTTGAAAATAGATTAAAGCATTGATTGATTTACGTGAAATGATTAATTGAGAATACTTAGGAAGAAGCCCGAATTCCTAATTAGTTTTTATCAATTAGAGAAGGAGATTTTGAATAGTTTTTACTTTTGATAATTAACATTACCCGAACTATGATTAAAGCCATAATTGTTGATGACGAATCCTGTTTCAGGGAAATGATACAAATGCTGCTGAAAGATTATTTCCTGGAGATTGAAGTTGTGGCCGAAGCAGATAATGTTGAGGAAGCTGTAAAAGTTATTCAGAACAAAAGCCCTGATTTGGTTTTTCTCGACATCGAAATAAAAGGAGGAACAGGTTTTCATGTGCTTCAGAAACTAAAAGAGCGCAATTTCAAATTAATATTTATCACTGCATTTAATGATTTCGCCATTCAAGCTATTAAATTTAGTGCCATTGATTACATTCTGAAACCCATTAATGAATTTGAATTCAAAGCTGGAGTTGAACGTGCCGTTCGTGAAATAAATAAAAAAGAGCATTCCGACCAGTTCGATCACCTTTTCCAAAACTATCAGGATAAATCAGAAAAGAAACTTGTATTACGCACCATGCAAGATATCCACGTAATTAATATCGGAGAATTGGTTCGATGTTCTGCAGACAATTCGTACACTACTTTTTATCTTGTATCAGGAGAAAAGATAATTATTTCGAAGGGTATCGGTGAATATGTTGAATTGCTTACATCATATGGCTTTGTAAAACCTCACCAGTCGCATTTGGTAAATTTAAACTACATCAAAAAATTAGACAAAGCTGATGGTGGTTGTTTAATTCTAAAAGATAAGAGCACTGTGCCAGTATCGCTTCGGCAAAAGCAACAGTTGATTGATGCTTTGAACAAGCTTTAGCGCATTCAAGTATATTACCGGCGCTTTCAAAACTAAAAGATATTCTATTTACCATCTGTCCTATCTTAGTAATTGAAACCAAAAATTCAACTGCTATGAAAGGATTATTTGCAATATTTATTGCAAGTTTGCTGGTTGTTTATGCCACAGACTCCATTGCCCAGGTTAAGGTTGATGTAAAAAAGAAAGTCAACCGCGAAACCAACCAACGCGCCAATCAGCGCACCGATCAAATTATAGACAAAGGCTTTGACAAAATTGAAGAGGGTGTAGGAAGCATCTTCAAGAAAAAGGAAAAATCTCCGGAGGATATTAGAGCAGAAAAAGAAGAGCCTGTTCAGGAGAAAAAAACTACAGCTCAAAAATCTCAAAAACCAGTAGGAGAAGCGCAATCTGTTCCTGAAGAACAGCCAAAACCTCAACTCACCTGGGCCAAATACGATTTTGTACCCGGAACCGAAATCATTTTTGAAGACAATCTGGAAGGTGAACAGAATGGTGAGTTCCCAAGTAAATGGGATTTGGTTCAGGGAAATTTTGAAAATGCAATCTTCGATGGAAGCAATGTAATTTACCACATGAAATGCAACATGAATGGCGGCGGTGGTATTGTGCCAATGTTGAAAAATTGCAAAGAAGACTACTTGCCCGAAGAATTTACCATCGAGTTTGATGCCTATTTTACAGAAAATCATGGAGGATACTATGAGATCTGTTTGGGCGATTTTAAAAATCAACAGAAGCTGGACAAGGAACTCAGACTTGATGAAAAATGGATTAGAATATATAAAAACAGTGCTAGCGGGAAAAGCATTGAAGCCAATTACTATCCCGGCTATAAAAGTGGCATATACGATAAAACGCCGAAATGGAGGCATGTTGCCATTTCGTTTAACAAGCGGGCACTAAAAGTATATCTTGATGATGCCAGAGTATTGAATATCCCCAACCTAGGATACAATCCAACCGGATTTTCATTTGGGAAGCAATCCGTTGAAGGAAAAGACCCCGGCTACACCAAAAACTTCCGCATCGCCAAAGGCGCCGTGCCACTCTACGACAAATTCCTGACTGATGGCAAGTTCGTCACTACCGGTATTAAGTTCGATGTGAACAAAGCAACCATCAAACCCGAATCGACGGGAACCATTAACTACGTGGTAAAAATGATGCAAGATCATCCTGAACTGAAATTCTCTGTGGAAGGGCATACCGACAGTGATGGAGAAGATGCTGCCAACCAAAAACTCTCAGAAGCCCGCGCTAAATCGGTATTGGAAGCAATGGTAAAACTGGGTCTTCCAGCCGATCGTTTAACCAGCAAAGGTCATGGTGAAAGCAAACCAATGGCAGGCAACGATACTCCTGAAGGCAAAGCACAAAACCGCAGGGTTGAATTTGTGAAATTTTAAAACTTAATCAAAAATCATTTAAATAAAAATTACTTAAAATGAAAAAGCTATTTATACTCGTATGCATGTCAACTGTTATTTCAGTTTCGGCACAAGTAAAAAAGAACAAGTTATTACCATTCAAAACTGTAATTATCGAATATGTTTATGAAGGAAGTACAACAGGTACCGAAAGTCTTTATATGGATAACTATGGATTAATGCAGTGCAAAGTAACTGCAACCAAAACAAAAGTCTTTGGACAAACATCCGAAGACTCAAAGATTGAGGTTTCGAAAAATTTCTTTATTTATAGTTGGGACCCCAAAACAAAGAAGGGTGGAAAAATTAAAAACACTTTAGCTGAGGACCTAATGAATGATCCGAATTTCGATCCTGAAGAATTTGGCAAACGCACAATGGAATCGCTTGGTTTTGAAAAGATTGGAACTGAAACCATCAGTGGAAAATCTTGCGATGTATGGAAGGGACTTGGAGGAACTTCAAAAATATGGGTTTGGAGAGGCTTAAGCGTGAAAACTGAAACGAAAATGATGGGAACCAAAACAATTTGTACTGCGAGTATGATCAAGGTAGATGAAGGTGTTCCTTCCGGCAAATTTGACATTCCTTCGGATGTTAAATTTGAAGATATGGGAACAACAGATCCTATTGAAATGATGAACAATGGCATGAAACAAGCAAAAGAGGAAGAAGAGGAAAACTCTGGGAAAAAGGAAACTACAGAAGAAGCTCCAGTCAAAAATCTTGAGGATCTGAAAGGATTCTTTAAAAAAATCAAAACAGAATAATGTTTTGTGAAATTGGCAAAATGAACACTTAAAATAGTAGTTAAAATACATGCACCTGAAATCGTCATTAGACCTTTCATAGCAAAGGTGCATCAGAGGAGGCCGGGTAGCCGGCCTCCTGCTTTATTCGGACAGTTGACCTGATGGCAGTGTAAAATAAAATATGGTTCCTTTTCCTTCTTCACTTTCAGCCCAAATCTGGCCGCCATGCTTTTCAATAAAACCTTTGCAGAGTAGTAAACCCAATCCTGTACTGGCTTCGCCTTCAGTGCCCATACGACCTGTTTCTTTCGTTAGTTTGAATAGCTTCCCGATGAGATCTTTACTCATTCCGATGCCTGTATCACATATTGAAATCTCTACAAAATCTGAATTTAAAGGCCTTGCATTAATACAGATTGCACAACCTTTATTGGAAAATTTTATTGCATTTGAAGCCAAATTTCGAACAATGGAGTTAAGCATATTAGCATCAGCATCTACAATCAGATTTTCTGGAATTTGGTAACTGATTTCGATCTCCTTCTTACTGGCGGCTTGCAAAAGCAAAGCCATACTTTCAGAAATCTTCGGCTTCAGCAAAAAAGGAGAATGAACAAATGATGTTAATCCGCTTTGCATTCGAGACCATTCAAGTAGGTTTTCCAACAAATTATAGAGATTGAATGCCGACTTTTTCATTTCTACGGCCATTTCCTGAATCTCCTGAATACTCATATTATAAAGATGTTCAACCATCATTTCGGTGTAACTCATAAATGAACTGAAAGGGCTGCGTAAATCATGAGCTATGATGGAGAATAATTTATCCTTTTCGGCATTAAGGTTCATGAGTTCTTCGTTTTTGTAGGCAATTTCCTGTTCGGCAATTTTACGTTCGGTAATATCGGTCATGAAATTAAATGTTGCTGGCTTGCCATCCCAGTCAATTGAGGCTCCACTAACTTCAACCCATTTAATTCCCTGATTTTTTGTCAATACTCTAAACTGATATCTTGCATCAACATATTCTGAATTCAACCTTTTTATATAGTTTCCTACAACTTTGTGATGATCATCCTTATGTACAAATTCAATAAAAGGAGAAGATAGTATTTCATCCATAGTATAACCAGATATTTGAAGCATCATGGGATTAACAAATTTCAGCTTTTCTCCTTGTGCAACTAAAATACCCTCATTGGCATTTTCTACAAGCAATCGATACCGTTGTTCACTCTCCTGCAATTTAATTTCAGTGCGATTGCGATCTGTGATATCGCGCATATCATACACAACCCCACTTGGATTTCCATTCTCATCTTTAATCAAATCACCTGTTATCTCAATATCGAAAAACGATCCGTCAGCACGCATTCCGCTATATTCATTTATTTGGGGTTTCCCTCCATGAATCAATTTGTCAGTATTTAATTTCAAGCGATCCCAATCATCGGGAACAACAAAGCTATAGATCTTCTTGTTGCCAATGCATTCCCCTTCTGTGCAAGCCAGTATTTTAATGGCCGAAGGAGATGCCATTGTTACATTGCCCTCCAAATCAGTTAGTATAATCCCATCAGGCGAAGCATTGAGCGTTACGCGGTATAGCGTTTCTCTTTCGCGAAGTGCCTTTTGTATGCCCTCTTTCTCGTTAAGAGAATGAGATAACTGTTGAAACGACTCGGTAAATGCACCAGAGAATTCAACCTTACGATTATAATCGCCCGCAGCAAATTGGCCAACCTGCCAAACCAAATGCCGTAGATTAGAGTGTAGTTCTTTGAATGGCGAAATGAATTGATTGTGCCGAGGCGGATCAGAATCCAGTTCTCCACGCGAAAGATTTAAGATAAATTCAGATGCCTCATTTTGTTTTTGAGTCAACTCCAAAACAGCATTCAACAGCTTTTTGAGATCATCGCTCTGAATATCTTCACTTCTGAGTCTACGCATTGCTTCGCCAACAGCCAGACTATCGTTTTCAGTTACACCTTCTATAATACTGGTGATTAGTCCGATGACCATATTATCCCTCATACCTTTAAATTAGCAGTGAATCTACAAACGCGATCTCCTTTCGACCAACAATCAACTTCCTTAACCTCAAAATCCTTGTTGGTATACACACCCAAAAGTCCGGCAAAAAAACCTTCATCATAGTCGCAAACAGTCTCATTCGTTATTGGCAGTCCGGAGCAATCCAGATCTTCAGCAACAGCAAGAACAAAATTCATATTTTCAAGATCGATTTTTTCGATCCTCAATATACCTATATTTAAGGTATGCATTTGCTCCTGAAGCTGAGCTAGAAACTGATTAAATGGCTGGTTACAGTTTAGCCTATTTTTGCAGAATTCCTGACCTGCAAGTTTGCCACTTTCATAAAACATTTCACTGGCAAGTTCACTGCCAAATCGACTATTCAAAACACTCCTCATGGTATATTGCATCAACCTGTATACGGCAACGTTGGTAGTGTTGCCGAGGTTTGACCGACCAAGTGATATATCACCAATATCGCTCCACCTAAAACTATATTTATCATCTGACAGCATAAACTTCATTAATTAAATAAGTACAACTGTAGCCTTTTAAACTATATGCATTTAGCAAAGAGTATATCTTTTCTGCAAAAAACCTCATGAATTACGAACGTGACTGAAGTCCTAAGTAATTTGGAATTGTAAAACAGAACCGACTTCCCTTTCCTTCTTCACTTTCGGCCCAAATCTCACCCCCATGCTTCTCAACAAAATCTTTACAAAGAATTAGACCTAATCCTGTACTTGGCTCACCTTCTGTTCCCATTCTACTGGTTTGCTGATGAATACGGAATAGCCTTTCAACTAAACCCTTATTCATTCCAATACCTGTATCCTGAACTGAGATTTCAATTGAATCATCAGCAAACGATTTTGCACAAACAGTAACTTTCCCTCCTTTCGATGAAAATTTCACAGCATTCGAAACCAGATTTCTAATGGTTGATTCAAACATTTTTACATCGGCAAAAATCATCAATTCATCAGGAACAATAATCTCAAAATCAATGCCTTTATTGTATGCCGATTCGATAGCCAATTGCAACATTTCTGAAATTTTCGGTTTCAGAAAAAATGAAACAGGAGCAAAACCGATAATGCCTCGCTGAAGGCTTGACCATTCCAGCAAATTCTCTAATAATCCAAAAAGATTTGATGCCGAACGATTTAAACTTGTTGCAAAATATTGAATTTCAGAAATTTTTAGCCGTGGAAGTTCTTCCGACATCAATTGCGTCAAACCCAAAAAACTATTAAATGGACTTCGCAAGTCGTGAGCAATTATGGAGAAAAATTTATCTTTTTCGGCATTGAGTTTTAATAGTTCTTCATTTTTAAATGTAATTCGTTCTTCTGCTAGTTTAATTTCTGAAATGTCAAAGCAATGCCCGATGTAACCAATAAATTCGCCCTTTACATTATAATTTGGAGTTGCTTTATCAAGTATCCATCTATACTCACCCTTACTATTTCGCAGGCGATATTCCAAAGTAAATGTTTCGCGTTTATCGAACGAGGATAAATAGGTTTTAGTACAATACTCATAATCAGCCGGGTGAATTCCTTCCATCCAACCATCACCTAATTCCATTTCGAGCGGCCGACCGGTAAAATTAAGCCACACATTGTTGAAATAATTACACAGTTTGTCGGTACCAGCACTCCAAATTAGAGCTTGTCCGGAATCGGCCAAAGTACGATAACTGTATTCACTTTCCTTCAACAAATCTTCGGCTATTTTCTGCTTTGTAATATCATTAATTATCAGAAACAGTTTAGGTTGCTTGGGTTCATGGTGTACTTCAAACAAATCATCGGTTTTCAGATTTCCAGTAATTCGAACAAAAAAGGGAGTCCCTCCTTTTCTTGTCAATTTCAACTCCATGCTTTTATCAGCAGGTCTTTTGAAAAAAGCATTAAACCGGCTTAAAAATATAGATCGATCTTCTTCTTCCAAAAAATCAGATAAGCTCGTGTTCAGGATTTGATTCAGATCCTTATTTACCAAATCTGCAAATGTCTGATTTGCTTGCAATATTATACTGTTTTGATTCAGTGTCACATAACCTGCCGGAGCCTGATTGTATAATTGAGCAAACCGGTTACGTGACTCCTCCAACTGCTTTTGAGTGTTCCGAAGTTCTTCATTCTGCAGTTCGAGCTCTATTTGATAAACCTTTAAATCGTGAATAATTCTGGTGAGATCGACTAAGGGAGCTTCTTTAGCTTGAAAACTGCTTTGATTTAAAATCAATTCAGCATCTTCCCTTAACTTAATCAGCTTATTATCAGTATCCATAATTAATTATTCTTGAAATTTATATGCAAGTAAAAAATACTGCAATTTTTACATCTCATTTTTTATGCAATCCTTGTTTTTGCATTTAGTTATATCATTAACCATAATTGCAAACTGTCCCTCGGCAGGCCTGAAAGCCCTAACTTCAAAGTACTTTTTCAGTTCCTTACTATACTGCGTAAAATAACTGGGGTTGCCCGTTATTACAACATCCCCATATTGTTTTATCCAAAAATACTCCAAATCCGGAATTACCTCTAATACTGTCTTCCCAATTATTTGCTCAGCTTTAAGGCCTGTTTGTAGTTCAAATGCCGGGTTAACTTTCAGGAAACGATAGTTAACTGGCTTATTATTTTCATCAAAAATCATTTCGTGCAAGGCAATTCCACTACTTATTTCATTTACCAACTGCCGGTAGTGCTCCTCGTTTATAAGCAAATCGAGTTGTGCTTGTTTTTGCAGGCTAATATCCTGAAATGTAGCATATACCTGATGAGGGTTATCCGAACCTGGTCTAAACATAGGCACGGCACATACATTAATCCAGGTGATGCCATTTTTGAGGGGATTAAATACGCCCATTACCACATCATTTACTTTTTGTCCTGTTCGAAGAGCAATCATAGCCGGGTGCTCATTGCCTGGGAAGGGGGAACCATCTTCACGGATTGAACGCCACATTGGATCGACAGACCTCTTCCCCTGCATTTGATCAATCGTTATACCCAATATTCTTTCGGCGGCCGGATTCACCGAGATAATCTGCCCATCCTGATCCTGATAAACAACTCCCATTTCAATGGTATCAAAGAGTGTCCGAAAACGATTTTCGGATGTCTGCAGCTTACTTTTCGAGCTTTTCAATTCAGTAATATCAATAAACGAAATAACAATTCCGGAGTACGACTTTGGTCCAATCACATAAGGTTCAACCCGCATCATATAAAAACGCTTATCCCCGGTAATTACCTCGCTATCTATTGTTCTGGCATTAAATTGAACATCTTTCAGTAGTTTGGTAAAATCAATATTTGTTAAAAAATTGGCGATATGAGTTATCGGTCGTCCAATGTCGTTTGGCAACAGGCTAAATATTCGGGTAATATTTGGCGAAAAACGCCGCACCTCAAGATTTTCGTCCAGCAGCAACAGGCTGATTTGCGATGTACTTAAGATATTCTCAATATCATTATACAATTCTGTTAACTCAATAATTTTACTTTGAAATTCTGCATTTACCGTAAATAACTCTTCATTAGTAGATTGCAGCTCCTCGTTGGTTGATTGCAACTCTTCATTACTTGCCAAAAGTTCCTCATTTGTAGCTTGAAGTTCTTCGTTCGAAGTTTCTAATTCTTCTATTGTTGCCTGGAGATTCTCACGGGTAAATTGCAAATCCTGCTCCAAATCGCGAAGATGCTCTTCGGCCTCTTTCGATAAATCAAACGATTGAATTTGCAGGTGTTGTTCGGTAACGTCAACTTTTTTTATTTCACCAATCATAACGGCAACCAATTCTTCCTGCCCTTTCTTTTGAATTAAAGGAACTATCCTGAGGTTTACCAATGATTCAAAATTATTTTGGTGAATCCTGATGTTCGAAAAACTTACTTGCTTTTTTTGTCGAAAAACTTTTTGAATACCAGTAGTTAAAGGAACCGAAAGATCCTTAATGGCCATTTTCGAAATGTCATTGACCAATTTGCCACTCGGAACTTTAAAATAATTCTGTGGATCTCCCATCGTATGAATCACTTCCAGTTGTTCGTTAACAATTAACGACAGCGGCAGATATTCTGATGAAACTGTTTGAACAAAACGATCCAAAACACGCTCATCTTCTGCTGCTTTTAAGTTGCGCTTTACTCCAGAATACTGATTTCGGATGTCCCTGCTTCGGGTATCGGTAACAGACAACATGTGTGAAGAATCGGAAAGCGGTTTCGATCTGCCTTTCGACCGGTATATCTTCCACTTCTGTTCTACAGGCTCAAAAAAATCGCTCATATCACCCGTAGTTTCACTTGTTCCAAGCATCAGAATTCCATTCGGATTTAGCGAAAAATTGAAGAAATCAAATACTTTCCTTTGCAATATTGGCTGTAAGTAAATCAGTAAATTTCGGCAACTTACCAGCGATATGTTTGTAAAAGGAGGATCTTTAATAAGGTTATGCTGGGCAAAAACTACCATTTCTCTTATACTTCTTGAAATTTGGTAATTATCTTCTTTTTTGTAAAAGTATTTTGACAAGATTTTTGGCGATAAATCGGCAGCAATACTTTCAGGATAAATTCCACCAGCGGCAAAATGAATGGCATCCCTGTCAATATCAGTTGCGAAGATTTTAATATCCAAATTTAGATTTAATTCTTCCATACATTCCCGGGCAAGTATAGCCATTGTGTATGCCTCTTCACCCGTTGAGCAGGCAGCCACCCAAAATCTTACTTCGCTATTTATTGCTGAATTCAATATAGTTGGCATCCACGATTCTTTCAAGATATCAAATGCCTCCTGATCTCTGAAAAAACAAGTAACACCAATCAATAATTCGCGATAAAGTGAGATAACCTCTCCTGTATTTTGAATAAGGTACCTGACATACTCATTAATATCCTCGGTTTGAATGATGGCCATCCTTCGTTCAATTCTTCTGGAGATGGTACTTGGTTTATAAAATGTAAAATCGACCTTACACTTTTCTCTTAAAATCGAAAAAATTCGAGTTAATCCTTCTTCATTGTTGATGAGCGTTTCTGAACGTACGGATTTTGTTGCATAAGGATGTTTAGCAAAAGAAATTAGCTGAACCGGCATCTCTTCGGGTGCTAAAATAAAATCGGCCAGTCCGGTTGAAATTGCGGCACGAGGCATACCATCAAATTTCGCGGAGTCTTCTTTCTGCACCATTACCATTCCACCATATTCTTTGATTACCCGCAAACCCCTTGTCCCATCGCTGCCTGTACCCGAGAGTATAACTCCGATTGACTTTTCAGCCTGATCTTCAGCCAATGACTTAAAAAACACGTCGATAGGCAAATTAACTCCATGCGAATGATCTTGCTCTCCTAAAAATAGTTTTCCATGAAAAATACTCAGATTCTTTTTGGGAGGAATCAGATATACATTATTGGGTAAAACAGGCATATTATCTTCGGCCCGATGCACTGGCATAAATGTTTTTTTCGAAAGAAGCTCGACCATCAGGCTCTTATAATCGGGAGAAAGATGCTGAATGACAATGAACGCCAAGCCACTATTTGGCGGCATATTAGTAAAAAAAGCCTCGATTGCTTCGAGTCCTCCGGCCGATGCTCCAATAGCAACATAATAAGTTGGAGAATGACCGGCTATTTCTTCCGGTAACTGTCCCGAATCTGAAACCATTGTTTTTTCTTCCATATACCTTAATTCTAAATTGTTACATAAAACAATATCATGACCATCAATAAGCTATACCGCCGTCAAAACCAATGCCTGTTATAAAGTCTATCAATTTGAGACTTAAAACATATAAACTACAAAAGATAACCTAATAGGGAGGTAAATTGCCCTCAAAATAACTTTTAAGATTGTGGGGGAAAACAGTCTTAAAAAAGTAAAAGTTTAACATTTATTCAACAGCTTTTGTTCTCATCAAAATCGACTTAACACAGTTAAAAACATAAGCGGTTAAAGAAAATCAGTTGGGAAGATTAATAAAAGAAAAAGCTTACATCCGGTATTAGCAATACTGAAGGTGAAAAAATTCTATGTAAACTCCAGAAACTGAAACACATCTATACTGAAAACCCCAGAAAAATACTGTAATACAACAACTTAGAACGAACCCGACTTTCCGATAAAAATTAATTGTACTAATAATTGTTAATTCATTCGGTTTAATGAAACAATGAAGTACTACAAAGCGTATTTCAACTTGACTTTGCAATCTTTTTAATTTTTTGAACTTTTTTGGGTTGATTGGTTTTTGGTGAAAAGCAAAGTTCGTAAGGTAATTTTAGTTGTTTGTTTAGTGAAAAGCGGTGGCATCACACCGCTTTTCATTTTTTAGCTACTTCTGCTTGTTTCTTCGGGCCCTTAAAGCCGATTTCTTTTCTGTCAGCATTTCAAAATTTATAGCTAGGTAAAGTCTATCCTATTTTCTTTACTCTTTCTATACACCCCAAAGACTTCTGTCCAAAAGAAAAAAATCAAATAGTCCATCAATTAAAAACTTTTTAATTTTTTTACAAAAGTATCCTATGGATTCACAAATAAATAAAATACATTTGTATCGTTAATTGTTTGAAATAAAACTTGAAGTATGAGCTTTTCTCCGGTAAAATATGCTACAGAAGCCGAATCAAACATCGTTGAGCAAAAAAATAACGCTCAGAAACGAAAGATTATCAAGCATTTATTTCTCTACGGAGCAATGACCAACACCGATTTGGGAAATTACGTCAAACTGAGTACACCCAAAATTATTAGCTTATTGAATGAGCTTAAGAATGAAGGACTAATTGAGGAACTTGGGCAGGGCAATTCAAGCGGTGGCCGACGACCTAATTTGTATGGCAACAAAGAAGATGCTTTTTATATTGTTGGCATTTCGATCAACATTTACAAAACATCGGTCTCAATTTTCAATGCCAAAAATCAGAAAATTACCGATGATCATATCCTTCCGCTCACCATTTCACATGGAACTACTATCATCGATACGATCGTTGAATTTACTGAAAACATCATTCGGGAAAAACAGATTGTACGCGAAAAAATTTTAGGAATCGGTATTGAAATGCCTGGCATGGTTGATTCTGAAACCGGAATTAACAAAACCTATATGGTATCCGACCTTCCGGTAGCCGAAGTTTTCCGCAACAAATTTGGCATGGAAGTATTGATTGAAAATGATGCCAAAGCCCGCGCCTTTGCTGAACTTCGATTTGGACTGGCCCACAGGAAAAAGAATGTACTGGCAGCTCACCTCGATTGGGGTATTGGACTGGGAATAATTGTGAATGGAAAATTGTATAAAGGACGCGACGGATTTGCTGGTGAATTTGGCCATTTACCCATGGTTGATAGGGGAATTTTGTGCAAATGCGGCAAACAGGGATGCCTCGAAACTGTTGCTTCGGGCATTGCTATTGCACGTTTGGCAAAAGAAGGAATGATTGCCGGTCGCTCGTCCTTCCTTGGCCAACTAATTGAAGACGACCTCGAAAATATTGAGATTCGCAAAGTAGTTCAGGCCGCTGTTATGGGCGATCAATATTCGATCTCGATACTTGCCAACGTAGGACATTGGTTGGGGAAAGGACTTGCCTACCTCATCCAGATTTTTAATCCTGAACTAATTATACTTGGAGGTCGAATGTCAGAAGCGAACCAGTTTATTCTTCCGCCAATTCAGCAGGCTATTCAAATATTCTGCAATCCTGAATTAAGTAACGATATTGAAATTAAGGTATCTGAATTAGGCAGCCAGGCCGGAATACAGGGTGTTGCAACACTCGTTCTGGAACGTGTTTTAGATAGAAATTAAATTATAACATATAAAATTTTGAAAATGGGAACAACTCAGTTTACTCAGGTCGAAAAGATCTTTCTGCAACAGGCCGGAATTGATCGGATGTCCACCCAAATGCCATACATTACCGTAGAAAACTTCCCCAAGTTGGGAATGCTGGCATCATTGCGCTTTTTGGAATGGGTTAATAAAAATCCGAACGGGGTAATCAGCCTTCCGACAGGGAAAACTTCGGAATATTTCATAAAATACACTCATTTCTTTCTCGAAAACTGGGACAATAAAAAAGGCCAGGACATATTGAATACTCATGGACTTTCAGGAGTTAAAAAACCTGATTTAAGTGGGCTCCAGTTTGTGCAAACCGACGAATTTTACCCGATTTCGCCCAAACAGCACAACAGTTTCTGCAATTATGTAGAAAAATATTTTATCGATGGTTTTGGGCTCGATCCGAAAAAGGCTCTATTAATTAATTCGGACGAAATTGTACTTGCAGACGGGAAAACGTACAACGAAGTATTTCCAAACCTGACGATTGATTTATCGTTACGCTTCCGTGAAGCTAAGACTCCAACAGAATTGCTGCAACAAAAGTCAATTCTTTGCATCGACGATTGGTGTTCGGCTTACGAGCAGAAAATACGCGAAAAAGGTGGAATCGGGTTCTGGCTGGGCAGTATTGGTCCCGATGGTCATATCGCATTTAACACGCGTGGCTCCGATCATTTTTCAACAACCCGATTAACCGCCACCAATTTCGAAACTCAGGCTGTAGCTGCCGGTGATTTGGGTGGCATCGAAATTTCGCGTAACCGGTTGGTGATTACCATTGGTCTCGAAACAATAACTTACAATCCGGATGTTGTTGCCATTGTGTTTGCCGCAGGAGAAGCCAAAGCTGATGTAATTAAAGATGCACTGGAAAATCTGCCGTCGAATAAATACCCAGCAAGTTGCCTGCATAGAATGCCCAACAGCCGTTTCTATTTGACCAACGGAGCTGCTGTAAAACTGGAAGACAGCGTGGAGAAGTATTACCAATCGGGTGAATGGACCCATCAAAAGACCGAACGCGCAGTAATCGACCTTTGCCCCAAAATCAACAAATTCGGTCACCGTATTACGCTGGAAGACCTGAAAGCTGATAAATATTGCAGCATGATTCCGAATCTGAATGAAGGAACTGTGCAATCGGTTATCGACTCCATTACCGCGAAATTCAATAAGGGAATGGAACGCGAATCGAACCAGGTATTTTACCATACCGGTCCGCACCACGACGATATTATGCTGGGAATTATGCCCCACACCAACCGACAATTGCGCGATGCCAGCAATGAGTTCCATTTCTCAGTTCTCACTTCCGGTTTTACTGCGGTGATCAATCAATATGTGGTTGATTTACTGACCGAGACACTCGGCCTGATTAGCGACCGAAAAATTGAGATGATCTACTTCCCTGATTTCTTTGACGAAGGATATAAAGGCAAGTGGGACAAAGACATTTACCATTATCTTGACAGTGTTGCTGCCAATAACCAAGCCGAAAAACGACGTGGAGTTTGCCACCGTTTGGTGCGCTCCATTGTTCAGGTTTGGGAAGTAAAAAATGAGCAACAGTTAATTTCAACGATTATCGAAATTCTTGACACGCTGAAAAACAGCTACGACGGCAGTAAAAATCCGCCGAAAATTCAGAAGCTGAAAGGAATGCTTCGCGAAATGGAAGAAGAATTGGTTTGGGCACATTTTGGGGTTCCGGTAAAGAATGTTCACCACCTCCGCCTGGGATTTTATCAGGGAGATATTTTTACCGAACAGCCTGACACCAATCGCGATGTACTACCTATTTTAGAGGAATTCAGGAAATACAAACCAACCGTGATTAGTTTGGCGATGGATCCTGAAGGAAGCGGACCCGACACACATTACAAAGTGTTGAAAGCGATAGCAGCAGCGGTAAAAGAATGGAAAAAAGAGGAAGATTTATCGAAACTGCGCGTGGTTGGTTACCGAAATGTTTGGTTCCGCTACCATCCGGCCGACACAGAAGTAATTGCTCCGGTTTCTCTAAATGCCCTGTCAATACTTGACTCATCGTTTACCGATTGTTATCTGAGCCAGGTAAATGCATCTTTCCCAAGTTACCAATTGGACGGAAAATTCAGTCATCTGACTCAACGTGTTTGGGTTGAACAGTTGAAACAAATTCAGTTGCTTTTAGGGAAAAACTTCTTTTACCAGCACGAAAGGCCTTTGGTTCGGGCAACGCATGGGCTCATATATTTCCGTGAATTAAGTGTTGACCAATTCCTGCAACAAGCCGACGAACTCGAAAAATCGATGGAAGGCGTCGCTATATAGAAACGTAAACTACATCTGAATTATATACTTCAAAACTCCGGCAAATGTCGGAGTTTTTGTTTTTAAATACTGCTATATTTAAAGTTGATTTTTACGAACCAACAAAATAAAAACCAATGACTACCAATAGAAGATCATTCATCCGCAATTCGGTTGCAGCAACTGCCGGAATCGGTCTTGCATCCAGTTTCTCCGGTGCAGTTCAGGCTGCACAAAAATTAGTAGCACCCAGCGACCAAATCAACATTGCACTGATCGGGTGCCGAAGTATGGGTTTTGGCGATCTGAAAAACCACCTCAACATTCCCGGAGTTAATTGTATCGGGCTTTGCGATATCGACCAGAATATATTGACTGACAAGGCTGCCGAAATACTAAAAACCTACAAACAAAAGCCACAATTGTATGGCGATTACCGTAAATTGCTCGAAAATAAAGATTTGCATGCGGTGGTAATCGGAACTCCCGATCATTGGCACTGCCTGCCCATGGTAAATGCCTGCGAGGCCGGACTGGATGTTTATGTAGAAAAACCGATGGCCAACAGCATCGAAGAATGCAACCTGATGGTGAAAGCTGCCAACCGATACAACCGAGTGGTTCAGGTTGGGCAACAACAGCGCAGCGGTGCCCATTGGAACAAAATCAACCAAATGATCAAATCGGGCATGATCGGGAAACTGCGCAAAACAAACATTTGGGGAAACTTTAATTATGGCGTTGGTCAGCCGATGGTTGCCGATACTGCTGTTCCTGCAGGCGTCGATTTTGAAATGTGGCTCGGACCAGCTCCTTCCCGTAGTTTTAACCCGACACGTTTTCACGGTTCGTGGCGCATGTTCTGGAATTACGGTGGCGGCCTAGTGACTGACTGGGGTGTTCACCTCATCGACATGGCATTCTGGGCCAAAGACATTACCACTCCACCACAAAAAATACTGGCCGCAGGAGCCAATATTTCTTTTACAGACCACAACCACGAAACATACGATACCATGTCGGTTATTTTCGAGATTGGCGATTACCAGGTTACATGGCAGCATACCGCCGGAATCCAGAATGGTCCGTGGAACAAACCATATGGGATTGAATTTATCGGTGATTTGGGAACTATTGTTGTTGATCGTAGCGGCTACAAGGTAATTCCGCAGTGGGACGACAAAGAGAAAAAAGCCAAAATTGATGCTGAAGAATCTGACAAAGGAGGCGAAAATCATCAGGAACATGCCCGTAATTTCATAGACTGTATTAAATCGCGGCAAAAACCGGTTTGCACTCCTGAAATCGGACGTGCGGTAGCTGTTGCAGCACATAGCGCCAACATTGCCGTGCGCTCTGGCGAAAACTTATTGCTTTGGGACGAAGCCAAAGGCAAGTTTACCAATTCCGAAAAAGCCAATCAATACATTGTACCCGAATACCGGAACCCGTGGGCGTTACCGAAGGTTTAAACCTGAATTTTATAAGGATTTTCTGGTACGATCTGGCATAACTATCTAAATAACAAAACATACCATTCAAGAGACAATTGACCGTCTCGATAAAATAACCCCATATTTTATCCTATGAAATTTAGGGTTATTTTATTTGTACTGAAGCATGAATATGAAGCAAACAATTGACAGGAATTATACTAAGAAAAGTTTCCGTCAATGTACTCCTGAAATTTTTCTTTGTACTGATCGCTGACAGGTATATAAGTCTTACCATCAAAAACTATCCGGTTCCGCTCGATTACCGAAATTTTTGCGAGATTTACAATGTATGAACGGTGAACCCGCATAAACCGGTCAGACGGAAGTTGTTCTTCAATGCTCTTCAAACTCAATTGGGTCATCACAGGGGTACTGTTGACCAAATGGATTTTAATATACTCGTGCTGACTTTCAATGTATTTGATGTCGTCCAGTTCAATACGGACAAGTTTGTATTCTGATTTTACAAACAGATGATTCGCAGTTGTCTTGACGGTTTCCTTCTGATTGTTTGCGGTCAGTTCAATGAGGTTTTTTACCTTATTGGCAGCTTTCAGGAAATTACTGAAGGTGATTGGTTTTAATAAATAATCTGTTGCTTCAACCTGAAAACCTTCCACTGCATATTCACTGTAGGCCGTTGTGAACACCACATAGGGCTTGTTGGTCAGCGATTTTACAAATTCCATTCCGCTGATGTCGGGCATATTTATGTCGATAAACAGGAGTTGAATATCGGTTGTGTCCATGATGCTCATAGCCTCCGATGCACTTCTGCATTCAGCAACCAACTCCAGAAAAGGAACTTTCTGAATATACCCAGCTATCTTTTTTACTGCCAGCGGTTCATCGTCAATGGCTATACATCGTATGTTCATAATGGAATTGTGAGGTTAACTTCAAACTCATTCGCTTTGTCGGATATCTCCAGCTTGTAATCTTGTTCGTACAACAAATTCAGGCTTTTTTTAATGTTCGCAAGCCCAATCCCCGAATATTCGTCAAACTGATTTGCTACAGTTTTATGTTTGCTGTTTTTGATATTACATACCAGGGAATTTCCATGGATTTGCATTTCAAGATAAATATATGATTTCAA
>JAFLKN010000054.1 GCA_019163175.1 Prolixibacteraceae bacterium
CACAAAACCAAACCATTCTTCTCGACTCAGTTCCACCCTGAAGCTGCCAGCGGACCGGTTGATACCGAGTTTTTATTCGATGACTTCATGAACAGTGTGATTGAATATAAAAAGAAGAAACAGGAATAAGGAAAAGTCATTAGAAAAACTTTGAACCTGAAACTTTGAACTTGAAATTTTAAGACATCATGATAAATAAAGACATTAAAAAAGTAATCGTACTGGGGTCGGGAGCGCTGAAAATTGGTGAGGCCGGTGAGTTCGACTATTCCGGATCTCAGGCGCTGAAGGCACTGAAGGAAGAGAATGTAGAAACCATTCTGATTAATCCGAATATTGCGACGATTCAGACTTCGGAAGATATCGCCGATCGGATTTATTTCCTTCCGGTGACTCCGTTTTTCGTAGAACAGGTGATTATTAAGGAAAAACCGGATGGAATTCTCCTTGCTTTCGGAGGACAAACTGCACTGAACTGCGGAGTTGCACTTTTCAGACAAGGAATTCTCGAAAAATACAACGTGAAAGTGATTGGAACTCCGGTTCAGTCGATTATAGATACCGAAGACCGTGAAATTTTCGCCGGAAAATTGGCAGAGATTGATGTGCTAACTCCGCGAAGCATCGCCTGTTTGAACATGGAAGAAGCTTTTGCTGCGGTTAAAATCGTTGGTTATCCAATCATCATTCGCGCAGCTTACACATTAGGCGGATTGGGCAGCGGATTCTGCGCCAACGACGAAGAATTGGAATCACTGGCATCAAAAGCCTTCACTTACTCGCCACAAATTCTGGTTGAAGAATCGATCAAAGGCTGGAAAGAAGTGGAATACGAGGTAGTTCGCGACCGTTTCAACAACTGTATCACGGTTTGTAACATGGAAAACTTCGATCCGCTTGGAATTCATACCGGCGAAAGTATCGTGGTTGCACCATCGCAAACACTTTCAAATTCTGAATATCACAAACTGCGTGCTCTGGCCATCAAGATTATCCGTCACATCGGAATCGTGGGTGAGTGTAACGTACAATATGCGCTCGATCCACATTCGGAAGATTACCGCGTGATCGAGGTAAACGCCCGTTTGTCGCGCTCTTCAGCTCTGGCGTCTAAAGCAACTGGCTATCCGCTGGCTTTTGTGGCTGCCAAACTGGGTTTGGGCTACGGACTACACCAATTGAATAACCAGGTAACCAAAGTAACTACGGCTGCTTTTGAACCTGCGCTCGACTATATCGTTTGTAAAATTCCACGCTGGGATTTGAATAAATTTTCAGGAGTATCGAAAAACCTCGGAAGTTCGATGAAATCGGTGGGCGAAATCATGTCGATTGGTCGGTCGTTCGAAGAAGCCATCCAGAAAGGTATCCGGATGGTTGGAATCGGAATGCACGGTTTTGTGGCCAACAAAGAAGAAATTACCATTGAGCAGATTGACGAAGAACTGATTCACCCGACTGATCGCCGTATTTTCGCGATTGCTGAGGCGTTCAATAAAGGCTATTCAGTGGATGAAATCTACGAAAAGACCAAAATAGACCGCTGGTTCCTGCAAAAACTACAAAATATTCATGTCACAAAAAATAAGCTTGAAGCAGTTAATTCGCTTCCTTCTTTGGACGATTCATTGTTGCTTCAGGCTAAAAAAGAAGGATATTCCGATTTTCAGATTGCCCGTCTGGTGCTGAAATCAACAAACAAAGCGATTAACGAAGATTTGCTGAAAGTTCGCGACTGGCGTAAAAGCAAAAACATTGTGCCTTCAGTTAAGCAAATTGATACGCTGGCTGGAGAATATCCGGCTCAGACCAATTACCTGTATCTGACATACAACGGAAACGAACACGATGTGGAATTTCAGCATGATAATAAATCGGTGATCGTTTTGGGTTCGGGAGCGTACCGCATTGGAAGTTCGGTGGAGTTCGACTGGTGTAGCGTGAATGCGATTACCACCATTCATAAAGAAGGTTACCGCTCGATCATGATCAATTACAATCCGGAGACAGTGAGTACCGATTACGATACCTGCGACCGATTGTATTTTGATGAACTGACTTTTGAGCGCGTAATGGACATTGTTGATCTCGAAGTTCCCAAAGGATTGGTGCTTTCAATGGGAGGCCAGATTCCGAACAACCTGGCGATGAAATTACATCGCCAGCAAGTGCCGATTTTGGGAACTTCACCTTTAAATATTGACCGTGCAGAAGACCGCAAAAAATTCAGTTCGTTATGCGATAACCTCGGTATTGATCAACCTCGCTGGTCGGAATTAACCAGCATCGAAGACATCTACACCTTTGTGGATGAAGTTGGATTTCCGGTTCTGATCCGTCCTTCGTACGTGCTTTCAGGAGCAGCCATGAATGTGGTTTCGAACAAAGACCAATTGCAACATTTCCTGACACTGGCCGCTAATGTGTCGAAAGAACATCCGGTTGTGGTTTCAGAATTTATTGAACAGGCTAAGGAAATTGAAATTGATGCCGTTGCCAAAAACGGTGAAGTGGTGGCATACGCCATTTCGGAACACGTGGAGTTTGCCGGAGTTCACTCGGGCGATGCGACCATCGTTTTTCCTCCGCAGAAATTATATGTCGAAACGATCCGTAGAATTAAGAAAATTGCCCGCCAGATTGCGAAAGAACTCAATATTACAGGGCCTTTCAATATGCAGCTGCTTGCTAAAGATAACGACATTAAAGTAATTGAATGTAACCTCCGTGCATCGCGCAGTTTCCCGTTTGTGTCGAAGGTAATGAAATACAATCTGATTGAAATTGCGACTCAGGTGATGCTCGATGCTCCTTTCCAATCTCCGGACAAGTCATTGTTCGAATTGGATTATGTGGGTGTAAAAGCTGCACAGTTCTCGTTTGCCCGCCTGCTGAATGCCGATCCTGTATTGGGTGTCGATATGTCGTCGACCGGCGAAGTGGGTTGTATCGGAGAAAATTACTACGAAGCTATCCTGAAATCGATGCTTTCGGTGGGATATTCCATTCCGAAGAAAAATATTCTGATTTCGTCCGGAGAAACCCGCTCGAAAATAGAATTGCTGAGCAGCGCCAGAATGCTTTCTGAACGTGGCTATAACCTTTATGCAACCGGTGGAACGCAGCAGTTTTTGGCTGGTAACGGTGTGGCATCAACCCGTTTGTATTGGCCCGATGAAACAGACAAACATCCGAATACGCTGGAATACATCAAGGAAAAGAAGATCGATTTGGTCATCAACATACCGAAAGACCATACTACCCGTGAAATTACTAACGGTTATACCATTCGCCGAAGCGCCATTGATTACAGCATTCCACTCATCACCAATGCCCGCGTTGCCAGCGCATTTATTTATGCCTTCTGCAAATACGGTATCGAAGATTTGTCGATTAAAAGCTGGGACGAATACAAAGATTAAATATTCACGTAAAGACGCGATTAATTGCGTCTTTACGCATAGAATACGAAGGTCATCCTGAAATCACATTCGGGATGACCTTTTTTAATTAGTCAATTGATTCGGGAGATCAGCACAATTAATTTTCTGGGATAAGCTTAAATCTATTCCAGAATTTTTGAAACTCTCCACCCTGCTTTTTCGTTAACTAATTGCACTTTAAAACAGTTGGTTATGAAAACAATTATCTCCTTACTGTTTTTGATTGGTGTGCTCCTTTCCTGCACATTTGAAACCGAAAACCCGGCTAAAATGGACCTAACTATTAATTTGCTGGGAAATCCGCAATGTATTTACCTGAAATCACCTGAAACTAAAGCTGAAATTCCGGAATCTCAGAGCTGCCTTGAGTTTGCATTCGACAAGGATAACAGAAAACTAATTTTGAAACACATTCATGCCGCATTCAACTGCTGCCCCGAAAGTTTGTGGTGCACGGTGACTTACCGAAACGACACCATCATTATTCAGGAATTTGAGAAAAATATGGGCTGCAAATGCAATTGTCTTTACGATCTGGATTTGGAACTTTTGGGGATCAATAAAGGGAAATATAAGCTTATACTTATTGAACCTTATCTCGGAACACAGCAATCTTTAGTTGGGACGATCGACATTTTGAATCAGGATCAGGGTAGTATATGTGTTTCACGAAATGCTTATCCCTGGAAAGGAAATTAATATGTTTTTTCTGCTGAAAAGCCTATCAGAATGCGCATTTTTATTGTATTTATCAGGCAATTATTGGTTATATTTGGTTCAGCCAAAATTCAAAAAAACCAAAAATGAAAATTTGCCCCAATTGCAACTCCGAAGTTGACGATAATTTTGAACTGTGCTGGAATTGTCAGTATAGTTTTACCGATGAACAAGTATTGTCAGACAAAGAGTTTAAGATTATCTGTCCTGCCTGTAATGCTGAGATAGACTCGAATCTGCAATTTTGCCCCAACTGTAAATTTGATTTAAATGCTGTGATTGAGGTCGATCAACATGGTGTTCCAGGACCCGTGAAACAAATTGACTGTTTGCGTTGCCATATTCCAATGTCGTTTAACGGAAATGTTCGGTTTCATGAAGGTACACGAATGGGTGCTTTCGGCGATTTATTCGAATTATTTACAAATCGCGAATCGTTTGATTTGTATTTCTGCCCGAAGTGTGGAAAGGTGGAGTTCTTTTTACCAACTGTGCAAGAGTAGCAAGAAATATGCTTAAAATGAGAACTATATATCGTAATGTTCGTAAGTTTGGTTAAATAAAAATCCAGTCAATAACCTTAAAATCGAATAGTTATGGCAACTTCCGAATCTGATTTTGAATGCTGTCCGCCGTTTGATCCAATACCTTGGGATGATAAAACTTTTAGCTGGGAGAATAAACTTTTCATTAAGGATCACGTGTTTACCTTTTTTTATATGCCTGTCAATTTCGGGCAAGTAATGAAACGTCTGGATAAGAAAGTAACTGCTGTCGGGGCCACTATGCCAGACTACTTGTGTTTATCTGATCATACTTCGAAATGGAATATGGATCTTTACCTGGCTGTTGATAAGGAAGTTTCAGGCGTTGAAAGTACCACGCTGAGTGGGAATTTTTTTAGCAAAGTTTACGAAGGATCATTCAGTGATACCGAAAAGTGGTGCAAAGATTTTGAAAGCATTGCCAAGTCTGACGGTCACGAAATCAAAAAGTGGTACATGTGGTACACCACATGCCCGAAATGTGCTAAAAAATATGGCAAAAATTATGTGGTAATTGTCGGTAAAATTGAATAAGTTCCTTTTACTCAATAAAAAAATCGGCTAACCTAAATTGGTATTTGCGTTGGTAAATTCAACGCAATAATCTTTCCTCCAAATAAATCTTCATTGATATGTAATGTTGACTTGCTCACTAAGTCATATTGGGAAACATGAATTAAACAATTCATGTTGTTGTCTGTTCGTCAGATAACAATTAATCCATATGTTCAACTTTAAACGGAAAGTTATGAAGAATGCACTGCTTGTATTTAGTTTATTATTTTTTTCTATGAGTTTAACTGCCCAATTTCAAAAAGCAACTGCCCCTGTAGCCGAAAAAAAAGCACATTGGCGCGACATCCATGGCGATAAAGTTCTTGACAATTATTACTGGATGTATGATTATTTCGGAAAAGGTCCTGATAGCACCAAAGCTGTAAATTATCTTGAAGCAGAAAATGCTTATCTCGATGCTACAATGAGTTCAAACAAGAACTTTCAGGCTGATTTGTTTACTGAAATGAAAGCCAGAATAAAAGAGAAAGACGAAAGTGTACCAGTGTTTAAGAATGGCTATTACTATTATAGTCGCACCGAAGACGGAAAACAATATTATAAATATTGCCGGAAAAAGGGAACACTTGATGCCAAAGAAGAAGTTTTACTCGATGTGGATCAAATGGCTGAAGGACATTCATATTATTCGGCTTCAGGTTTTGATGTAAGTGATGACAACAAACTGCTGGCTTTTGGAGTTGACTTGGTGAGTCGTCGGCAATATACTATTCATGTAAAAAATCTGGTAACTGGTGAAATTCTTAAAGACGCCATTCCCAATACTCAAGGTGATCCGTGTTGGGCTGCCGACAATAAAACGATTTTTTACACCTCGAAAAATCCGGTTACCCTTTTGTCTGAGAAGATACAGCGGCATACGCTTGACTCCGATCCTTCAACCGATGCGTTGGTATATGAAGAAACCGACAAAAGCAACTACATTGGAGTTGGCAAGAGCAAAAACAACAAGTACATTTTTATAGTTTCTCAGGCAACAATGTCGTCGGAATACCGAATGATTGACGCAGCCAAACCAAATGATTCATTTAAAGTATTTCAGCCTCGAATGAAGGATGTTCTATACAGTGTAATTCCTCTGGCTGACAAATTTTTAATTCTTACCAATAAGGACGATGCCAAGAATTTTAAATTGATGGAATGTTCGTTGGGAAAGACGGATGCTTCAAACTGGAAAGAATTGATTCCTGTACGCAATGATGTTCTGATTCAGAGCGTTGAGGAATTTAAAGACTTTATTGTAATCAACGAACGGAAAGATGGTCTTGTGAAATTGAGAATCAGAAATTTGAAAGACAATGCAGAGCATTATCTCGACTTTGGCGAACCAGCTTATGCGGCCAACTTTGGTGCAAATCCGGAATATAACAGTACCACTTTGCGGTATGGTTACACCTCGCTAACTACGCCATCTTCGGTTTACGATTACAATCTGGTTTCGAAAGTTAAAACACTGAAGAAACAGCAGGAGGTACTTGGTGGATACAATTCAACTGACTATGTAACCGAACGCTTCTATGCAACTGCAAAAGACGGAACAAAAGTCCCTATTTCACTGGTGTATAAAAAGGGATTCAAGAAGGATGGAAATTCGCCCTTATTGCTTTATGGATATGGAAGTTATGGTGCCAGCATGGATGCCACCTTCAGTAGTACTCGTTTAAGTTTGCTCAACCGGGGATTTGTATATGCAATTGCACACATTCGTGGCGGTGAGGAAATGGGCCGACTGTGGTACGAAAATGGGAAACTGATGAAAAAGATTAACACGTTTACCGATTTTATCGATTGCGGTAAGTTTTTGGTTGCCGAAAAATATACCAGTACAAAACATTTGTATGCTATGGGAGGCAGTGCCGGTGGTCTATTAATGGGTGCAATCGTCAATCTTGCTCCTGAATTATGGAATGGTATTATTGCTCAGGTTCCGTTTGTTGATGTTGTAAACACCATGCTAGATGAAAGTATTCCGCTTACTACAAACGAATTTGACGAATGGGGAAACCCTAAAAATAAGGACGCCTATTTCTATATGAAAAGCTACAGCCCTTACGAAAATGTTGAAAAGAAGAATTATCCGAATATACTTGTCAGTACCGGTTTACACGATAGTCAGGTTCAATATTTCGAACCAGCCAAGTGGGTAGCCAAACTTAGGGATATGAAAACCGATAAAAATATTTTGCTGCTTAAAACCAATATGGAATATGGACATGGTGGTGCCAGTGGACGTTTTGATTATCTGAAAGATGTGGCATTAAACTATGCTTTTCTTTTCACACTCGAAGGAATAAGCAAATAATAAAAAGATTTTTGTGTAGAGACGCGATTAATTGCGTCTCTACTTATTTTAACACCGCCTCCCACAACACTTCAACCGGATGTATCACTTTTCGTCCGGTTCCATCTTCAATATGGTGACGACATGAGGTTCCTGGAGCAACAATAATTTCCTCCTGATTGGCTTTTCGAACTGACGGGAATAAATCCAATTCACCAATTTGCATACTCAACTCATAATGTTCTTTTTCGTAGCCAAACGAGCCCGCCATACCACAGCAGCCGCTCTTAATCTCCTGAACGGTATAATTTGGTGGTAGTTCAAGTATTTTACGGGTAGGTAGGGTAGAAGCAACAGCCTTTTGCTGACAGTGTCCATGAAGTTTGATAACTTTTGTCTCTGTGCAAAATTGTTCGCTTTTAATATTTCCTTTTGCCATTTCGCGAACAATGAATTCTTCCAGCAATAGTGCATTTTTCGACAAACTTCTTGCTTTCTCCTGAAGGTTTGAATCAACCAGTTCCGGATATTCATCACGGAATGTCAAAATGGTTGAAGGTTCAATTCCAATCAGCGGAATTTCGGCTGAAATGATTCCGGAAAGATGGGTTACATTGAAATTGGCAATCTGTTTGGCTTTTCGAAGTAATCCCTTGGAAAGAAATGTTCTCCCGCTTTCCATATGTTTTGGAATCTCGACTTCGTAGCCTAGTTTATTCAGTAATAGAATTGTCTTAATTCCAATGTGACTTTCGTTGAAATTGGTGAATTCGTCAGCAAACAAGTATACCTTTCCAATTCTGCCATTGCCTAATAAAATGGGTTTGCGATACCATTTCCGTAAACTCAGTTTGGACAATTCGGGTATTTTTCGGTTCGGAGCAAAACCGATAGCTTTTTTAAACAGTCTAGTCGAGGTAATCAAATTGGTAATTGACCGGAAAACGATTCCCAGTCTATTGATTCGTGGCAAATATGCAATAAGCAATGACCGCATAGGGAATCCGTGTTTTTCGTAGTATTGCTGCAAAAATTCAGTTTTGAATTTGGCCATGTCAATGTTCGACGGACATTCCGATTTGCAGGCTTTACACGACAGACAGAGATCAAGTACCTGAAGAACTTCTTCCGAATCAAATATATTCTCTTTCTGTGGTCGGGTCAGGTATTCGCGCAAAACGTTGGCGCGGGCACGAGTCGATTTATCCTCATCGCGGGTGGCCATGTAACTCGGGCACATTGTTCCGCCAATCAGGTTGCTTTTTCGGCAATCGCCCGATCCATTGCACATTTCAACCGAACGCAGCAAATCGCCATGCGGTGCATAGTCAAACAACGTGTTGGCCTTGAAATGCGATTGCCCCATCAGTATTCGTAAATCTTCGGTTATGGAAGGTGTATCCACAATTTTACCCGGATTCAGTATATTCTGCGGATCCCAGGTGTATTTCAACTTGCGGATTAATTCATAATTGTGCTGGCCGAGCATCAGCGGAATAAATTCACCTCGTAGGCGGCCGTCGCCATGCTCACCACTGAGGGAGCCACGGAACTTTTTCACCAGTTGGGCGACCTCTTTGGCCAATGAATGATAAATTTTTACATCTTCCGGATTTTTCAGGTTGAGCAAAGGACGAAGGTGTAATTCGCCGGTAGCAATATGCCCGTAATACACGCAGGTTAATCCGTATCGGGCAATAATCTGATCAAATTCACGAATGTATTCCGGTAAATAATCAGGAGCCACGGCGGTATCTTCAATAACCGTCACGTTACGTTTTTCTCCCGGAATGTTCGACAAAAGTCCCAATCCGGCTTTTCGGAGTTCCCATATTTTCTTGATGCTTTCCTTGTCGGTAAAAAGTGGGAAATGGTAGCAGTATCCTTCTTTGCGCAGATCTTCTTCCAACTCTTTGGCTTTTTCCTGAATTTCTTGTTCTGAATTGGCTGAGAATTCAATTGTCAGAATCGCTTTCGGATTTCCTTCAATGAAAAAACGGTTTTTGCGCTGTTCAATATTTTCCAGAGTGCAGTTCAGAATAATATCGTCGGTCAGTTCTATGGCGTCAGGATGGTGCCGAAGTGCAATAATATTTCCGTAGAAAGAGTTTTCTAAAGTATTAAAATGAGCGCAAACCAATCCCTGAAATTTAGGTGGAAGCGGAACGATATTCAGCCTGATTTTAGTCGCAAATACAAGCGTTCCTTCCGATCCGGCCAATAACTTGCAAAAGTTGAAAGACTTACTGTTGTTGGTAAATGGGTCGGTTTCGAGCAACACATCCAATGCATAGCCATTATTTCGGCGAGTCACTTTTGTGTCTGGAAATTCGTTGCGGATTTCTTGCTGATTAAATTTGTCAGCAAGTGTTTCCTGAATATTTTGGTAAATTTTGGTTTCAAGTAATTCGGGATTCCCAGCGCATTTTGCCTGAAATTCTTCGTTTGAAAGCGATTTGAAAATCACATCAGTTCCGTCTGAAAGTATGCCTTCTACTTCCAGAATGTGTTCACGAGTGCTGCCATATATCAGTGAATGCAACCCGCACGAATTATTTCCGAGCATTCCGCCAATACAGCAGCGGTTGGCTGTCGATGTTTCGGGAGCAAATTGCATTCCGTGCTTCGAAAGAAATTGATTCAGTTCAGCCAAAACCACTCCCGGTTCAACTTCAATCCAACGCTCATCTATGTTTAATTCCCCTATTTTATTCAGGTATTTCGAAATGTCTACTACAATTCCAGGACCGACAACCTGACCAGCCAACGAAGTTCCTCCGGCACGCGGAATAACCGATGTACCTGTTCGACGGGCAAAGGCAATAATTTTACGAATGTCTTCTTTATTTTTAGGTCGTGTAACAGCCTGCGGAATTTCGCGATACGATGAAGCATCGGTGGCATAAATTACTTTTTGCACCTGATCGGTAAATACATCGCCATCAAGCGATTCTTTGAGCGGGAAAAAGACGTCGGTAGGCTTCATGTATTAATTTTTTCAAAAATAGATAAAATAACTATTGCCTAATATTAATGCAATCGATTGTTTGATAATTCATCACAACTTAAACTAGGTCATTTTGTGGATGAGTTTTGTCAGTTTAGTAAATAAATTTTTCAATTATACAGCACACCTCGGCATATTTTAAGTACTTTTGTTGTCGAATTTTTTACCCGATAGTTAAAACTTTACATTAGCGATGGAAATCTTAAAACGTGTCTACCAGAACGCTCAAAAATATCAGAAAAGAATAGTTTTACCTGAAGGAGCGGAACCCAGAACCTTACGTGCAACTGAAATTATACTGAACCAGAAGCTGGCTCAACTTATTCTATTAGGCAATCCGGAAGAAATAAATCAGGCAGCCAAAGAAATTGGTGTTAATATTGAAGGGGCCACAATTGTTGATCCCAAAACCGATCCAAGAAGGGAATCTTATGCTGATTTGATGCTTGAAATCCGCAAGGGAAAAGGTCTGACACGCGAAGCTGCTTTGGATTTATTAAATGATCCGCTGTATTTTGCGCCTTTGATGATCAAAAGTGGCGATGCCGATGGCGAATTGGCAGGAGCTATCAATGCTACCGGCGATGTTCTCCGTCCGGCTTTCCAGTATATTAAAACTTTGCCAGGAGTAAGTGTGGTTTCAGGGGCATTTTTAATGTTTGTAAACGATCCGCATTTTGGTCACGACGGTATTCTGGTTTTTGCTGATTGTGCAGTAATGCCCGATCCCAACGAGCAGCAACTTGCCGAAATAGCAGTGACTACGGCCAAAACGGCTAAAGCTATCGTTGGTATGGATCCTCGTGTAGCCATGCTTAGTTTTTCCACTATGGGAAGCGCACAGCATCCGTTGGTCGATAAGGTGGTTAATGCTACCCGTATTGCCCGCGAAATGGATCCGGAATTGAAAATTGACGGTGAATTGCAATTGGATGCAGCTCTTATTCCTGAAGTAGGTCGATTAAAATCGCCGAATAGTGAAGTTGCCGGACGTGCAAATATTTTGGTTTTCCCAGGTCTGGAATCGGCCAATATTGGCTACAAACTTGTGCAGCGACTTGCCAAAGCTGAAGCTGTTGGGCCGGTATTGCAGGGAATGGCAGCTCCTATCAACGATCTTTCAAGAGGCTGTTCGGTAAGCGATATCGTTAATATGGTTGCTATTACAGCCAATCAGGCAGCAGCTCTTTTCGAATAATATAACAATTACAATACTATGCCGAGCGAAGTAATTTACGAACCGATTGAAGAATTCGGTTTGGTGGAGAAGAATAAAAGTAAAGCACTTTTTTCGAAAATTGGAGTTATCGGATGTGGTCTGGTTGGCCAAAACATTGCCCGGGTAGCCAGTTTCTTCGGAATTGAAGTTGTTTTTATTGAGGTTAGCGAAGATAAAATTCGCGAAGCCTATAAAAATATTGAAAAAGTACTGGACGAGCGAATTGAACATTGGGGTATTACCAGTGGTGAGAAACGTGCTATTTTGTCCAGAATCAAGGGGTCGCTTGATTATCAGGATTTAAAAGGTTGTGATTTTGTGATTGAAGCCATTCGGGCGGTCGACCGTGGAGGAAAAATCAAGGAAAGAAAAGAGATCTTCCACAAGATTGAGGAGGTTGTAGATTCTGATTGTATTATTGCAACCCATTCTACCACTATTGTTATTACCGAACTTTCATCTGATCTGAAGTGCCGTGATCGCTGTGTCAGCTTACATTTCTTTGTCAATCATCAGGAAGCCCGTGTTGTCGAGGTCGTCAGAGGCCTGTACACTACAGACGAATCGTACCAAAAAGTATGTCAGTTTGTGGCACTGATCAATCGAAAAATCGTCCCTGTTCAGGAATCGGCTGGTTTAGTCAGCGTTCGTATTTTTGTAGTTCTCCTGAATGAGGCCTGCGAAATATTGATGGAAGGAATCTCAAATATTGATGATGTCGATCAACTCATGAGAATTGGTTTTGGGATGCGTCTTGGGCCATTTGAATTAGCAGATAAAATGGGACTTGATAAAATTCTCCGTTGGATGGATAATATTTACAATGAATTTGGTGACATCAGGTACAAACCAAGTCCATATTTGAGAAGACTCGTTCGGGCAAAACATCTCGGAATCGAATCTGGCGATGGTTTCTATAAGTATGACGAAAACGGAAAGAAAATCGTACAGTTGAATAATCAAAGGTGCTGATTTTATTTGCACCAAAATTAAATAAAACAAAATAGAATGAAGATTCTGGTTTTAAATTGTGGAAGCAGTTCCATTAAATATCAGCTTTTCAACATGACCAATCGTTCGGTTGTTGCCAAAGGTGGAGTCGAAAAGCTTGGCATGAAAGGCAGCTTTCTGAAGCATGTTCGTCAGGATGGACAGGTAGTCGTATTTGAAGGTGAAATTCTGGATCACAAAATAGGGGTTGAATACATTCTTGGTATTCTGACGAGCGAAAAACATGGTTGCATGAAGGGACTCGAAGAATTGGATGCTGTTGGTCACCGAGTAGTACATGGAGGCGAACGGTTTAATTCGAGTGCCTTGTTGACCGAAGAAATTTTGCAGGAGGTTACCAAGTGCATTGATATTGCGCCGCTTCACAATCCGCCAAACCTCAAAGGAATCAGGGCCATGGAAGAATTGGTACCCGGAATTCCACAAGTTGGTGTTTTCGATACAGCTTTTCATCAAACCATGGAGCCTAAAGCTTACATGTATGGTATTCCTTATGCTCTGTATAAAAAATATGGCATTCGCCGATATGGCTTTCACGGAACCAGTCATCGTTACGTAAGCAAACGTGCCTGCGATTTGTTAGGTGTTGATTACAATACGCAACGGATCATTTCTTGCCATTTGGGCAATGGTGCTTCGGTTGCTGCCATTAAAAATGGAAAATCTTTTGATACCTCTATGGGATTTACACCAATCGAAGGTTTGGTGATGGGAACTCGCAGCGGAGATCTTGATGTTGGCGTGGTTCATTACATCATGGAGAAAGAAGAAATCGGAATCCGGTCTGCCAATACGCTATTTAATAAACATGCCGGAATGTTAGGTATTTCTGGTATATCTTCGGATATGCGCGAAATAGAAATGGCAAAAGCCAACGGAAATGAAAGAGCAGCATTGGCTCTCGATATATACAACTATAAAGTGAAGAAGTATATCGGCTCGTACATTGCTGCAATGGGCGGCCTCGATATTCTAATTATGACCGGTGGAATTGGTGAGAATGCAGATACAACCCGTGAAGGGGTGCTGAGCGAATTGGATTTCCTGGGAATTTCGTTGGATTATGAAAAAAATAAGGGATTCAGAAGCGAAGGAATTATCAGCTTACCCGATTCTAAAGTAAAAGTAATAGTCGTTCCGACTGATGAGGAACTGATGATTGCGCTGGACACTGAAGAGATTGTTTCGAGTCGTACAAAATCGTAACCTCATATATTCGCTTTAATAGACATGGATGCCATCTTTAGCAATAGAGATGGCATCCATTTTTTTAGACGAGCAGACACAGCTCTCGCCGATGCAGATTTCACCTATGCCAGTTAAACTCCAAAACCAATTAAATGATCGTACGCAATTTGTAAAACAAAAGCAAAAAATACTCTCCTGAATTTTTATGTTACCAAGCATGGCTTGCCACGCGCATCCTTTTTGCTGTTTTTGGAATCAATTATGTATATTTATTCAACTTACTTTAAATTAAATCTATGGTACGATTTCAATAGCAATCTAGTGACTTCCAGATTTTATTATCCTTAACCGATCATTTATGAATCTATTCAGAAAAATTTTCTTTTGTTTGGTCTTCCTTCTTTTCGCTTATCCTGTTTTTTCCCAGGAAGTAAGTTTACTAGGTGGATTAAACATTTCGCAAATCTCCAATAAGATGGTAGGAGATAATTTTTTCTTTGACTCATGGCTTAAACCAGCTTTTCATTTTGGCCCAACATTCAGTTTTATTTTAAAAGAGAACATTAGTCTTGACACAGGAATTTTATACTCCCTAAAAGGAGCTAGAGATAAGAGTAAAAATGGATTTGAAGAAACTTATTCCTTAGAAAAAATGAATCTTTCTTATCTGGAAATGCCTGTAAATATTAAAATCAAAATTTTAGAACGTAACACATCATTTTATTGCTTTGCAGGAGGATATGGTGGCTATGCTCTTTGGGGAAATATTTACAAAAAACCTGATATCTCTAAACCTGAAGTTTTTAGAGATAATATCACTTGGAAAAAGGGATCGGAATTTCCGATGAAAAGATTAGACTATGGAGCAAATATGGGTTTCGAAGTGAAAAGTAACAAATCTTCGATTGGAATCAATTTCCTTTTAGGTCTTGCAAAAATATCGTATTATAAATCCTACTATAATAGAACCTTGGAAATCTCTTATAAATATCAATTGTGGACAAAAAGATCAATAAATAATTAATGAAAGTTTTAGTAATATGCTTTTTGCTTCTTTTGTTGGTATTTCCTGTTCTTTCAGCAAGTGTAAGCAATTTGTATAAAGTTGTTTCTAATTCATAAGCAAATGCTGTTTCATACAAGAATATTGAAACGTCCGGTGTTCTTTAACATCGGACGTTTTGTTTTTCAGTGGTTTAAAAACATTTCGGTTGTTGATGTTTGTTATGTATTTATCTGTATTGAAATGGTAATTTTACCGGTCTAAAATACAAAGAATGAAACTGGCACGCTTAAGTGATATTTATGAGTACACCAAATCGCTCAGCAAAAAGACTTTGGTGGCGATTAATGCCATTGATGGTCATACGCTGGAGGCGGTTGCTGATGCTGTAAAACTGGGTATTGTTTCAGCAATCGTAACAGGGAATCAAACCGAGATACTTAAGCAATGCGGTATGTTTCATGTCGATCACAATTTATTCCAGATCGTTGACGCCGAATCGGAAGAAGAAGCTGCGCGGTTGGCTGTACAATGGGTTGTTCAGCATCCCGATTGTATTCTGATGAAAGGCCTGATAAGCAGCGATAAATATATGAGGGCTATCCTGAATAAAGAAGCTGGTATACTACCTCAGGGAGGTGTCCTGAGTCATGTTTCGGTGATTGATAATCCAAACTATCACAAATTGCTGATTGTAAGTGATGTGGCGATTATTCCATATCCTTCGATTCCGCAGAAAATAGCAATGACTCATTATCTGAAACAGATGGCGCTCGATTTGGGAATCTCCAGACCTAAAATTGCCCTGATTACCCCAACCGAGCAGGTTTTACCTTCATTGGTTTCGTGTACCGATGCCGTTGAGGTGATGAAAGCTGCTAAAAATGGACAATTTGAACCTGCGGTGGTTTTTGGCCCAATGGCTTTGGATGTGGCTTTGGATCTGGAATCAGCTCAGATAAAAAATATTACTTCTGAAGTGGCTGGTGATGCTGATTGCCTTTTGTTTCCTAATATTGATGCCGGAAATGTATTTTATAAGGCGAATACCAAGTTGTGCAATGCCGATCAGGCGGCCGTAGTTATGGGAGCAAATGTTCCTGTTGTGCTGTCCTCACGCGGCGACAGCATACGCACCAAACTAAACTCAATTGCGCTTGCAGCGTTGTTAAGCAAATAAATCAGATTCATGAGCGAAATCCGAATTTTGGCGATCAATCCCGGTTCAACTTCAACCAAGTTTGCGGTGTACTATGGAAGTGAGTGCAGGCTAAAGAAAACATTGCGGCATTCCATCGAAGAGCTCTCGCTTTACGACAACATCATCGATCAGTTTGAGTTCCGAAAAGGATTGATCATCGATTCGCTGGTTGAAGAAGGATTTGATGTGGATAAAATCAAATACATTATTGGTCGGGGCGGATTAACTTACCCGTTAAAATCGGGTGTTTATCTGGTTAATAACCGGATGCTGGAACATGCACGGGCAGGCATTTATGGCCAACATGCCAGCAATCTCGGACCACTCATTGCCGATTATATTGCCTTGCAAATACCCGGGGCACATGCGTATGTTGCCGACCCGGTTGTAGTTGACGAACTGGAAGACATTGCCCGCTTTTCGGGACATCCGATGTTTGAACGCCGCTCTATTTTTCATGCTTTGAATCAAAAGGCCACAGCCAGAATTCATGCCCGGAAAATTGCACGTAAATACGAAGACCTGAATTTAATTGTAGTACACCTTGGCGGTGGAATTTCTGTTGGCGCACATCAGAAGGGTGTGGTCATTGATGTAAACAATGCCTTGGATGGAGAAGGTCCGTTCAGTCCCGAACGCAGTGGAACTTTGCCCGCCGGCCAGCTCATTGATTTGTGCTTCAGTAATAAATACGAAAAAGACGAGATCAGGCGCATGGTTATTGGCGAAGGTGGTTATGTAGCTTATTTAGGTACCAACGATGCCATGGAAGTTGAGAACCGTGCAAAAGGCGGAGATGATCTGGCACTGAAAGTTCAGGATGCTTTGGGCTATCAGGTTGCCAAAGCCATCGGCGAAATGGCTGTTGTTCTGAATGGAAAAGTTGATGCTGTTTTGCTTACCGGAGGGCTGGCGTACAATCAATATCTGACCCAATACATCGCTAAAAAAGTTGAATTTATATCAGCAGTTCATGTTTATCCGGGTGAGGATGAACTGGAAGCGCTTGCCATGAACACGCTTCGGGTTGCAACAGGTGAAGTTGAACCTTTAAATTATCCGAATTGATTTTTATCTTTATGGGCTAAACCTAAAATAGCCCTGTCATGAAGAGATTTACTTCACTATTTCTGCTTATTTTATTTGTTTTCGTCAATGCTTATGCGCAAAGGGAAAACGTTATTTCCGACGAATCTAAAGTTCCGGCATACCAGGTTCCCGATATTTTAACCCGATTCAATGGTGGAAAAGTTAAAACAGAAAAAGTCTGGGTAAAAAAGCAGCGACCAGAAATTCTGAAGTTGTTTACCCAGGAAGTATATGGAAAAATTCCCGGCGAACAGCCGATCTCCGAAGTTAAAGTTTGGGAAACCTCTGAAAATGCGCTTAATGGTATAGCCATCCGGAAGCAATTGTCACTTTTTTTCAGGAAACATGACCGTAATCTGGAGGTAAATGTATTGATGTATTTACCCAAAACGACTAAGAAAGTGCCGGTATTTCTGGCATACAATTTTACCGGAAATCATGCTATTTATAACGATCCAAACATCCGGTTGACCGAATCGTGGGTAGCGAATAATCCTTCTGTCGGAATTATTAATAATCAGGTTACTGAGCAGTCAAGAGCTTCGGCTTCAGATCGTTGGCCAGTCGACGAAATCATTAAATCAGGATATGGATTGGTTACGGTTTATTACGGCGATGTTGATCCCGATAAGAATGATTTTTCGGATGGAATCCATCCATTCTTTTATTCCGAAGGACAGCAAAAGCCCCAAATAAATGAATGGGGTTCGATTGGCGCCTGGGCCTGGGGATTGTCGCGGGTTTTGGATTATCTGGAGAAGGATATTTTAGTTGATGCAACAAAAGTGGCTGTTTTGGGTCATTCCAGGTTAGGAAAAGCCGCCTTGTGGGCGGGTGCTACCGATCCACGTTTTGCGATGGTTATATCCAACGAATCGGGTTGTGGAGGTGCTGCACTTTCGAAACGAATTTTTGGTGAGACAGTTCAGATTATTAACACTTCGTTTCCTCATTGGTTTTGCGATAATTTCTTGAAATACAACGGAAATGAGGAAATGCTTCCGGTCGATCAGCACATGCTTTTAGCGCTGATTGCACCTCGTCCGCTCTATGTAGCAAGCGCAGAAGGCGATCAATGGGCTGACCCACTCGGCGAATTTTTATCAGCAAAATATGCCTCTGCGGTTTATGAATTACTCGAGTTGGAAGGACTTCCCGCTAAAGAGATGCCTGCCGTAAATCAGCCTGTGATGGGTACAATTGGTTACCATATTCGGACCGGAAAACATGACCTGAGCTTATACGATTGGCAACAATACATCCGCTTTGCCGACAAGCATTTTAAATAGAGAACAAGACCAATGAAATTAGTCCGTTAAAACACTTTTCTCAGGATTGCACAGGATACGATTTTGGGTGATTTGGGCTTATTTTGTTTGTTAACTGAAATAAAACTGGAATAATGGAAAAGAGATATTTTTTAGGATTCGATTTAGGTGCTTCAAGTGGGCGGGCTATGTTAGGAACTTTGTCTGGAGATAAACTTGAACTAACTGAAATACATCGCTTTGTTAATCAAATGCAATTAATTAACGGGCATTATTACTGGAATATTTTTAGTTTATTCAATGAATTGAAAACAGGCCTGAAGAAATGTGTAAAGGAGTTTGGGATTCAGCCAGAGTCAATAGGTATTGATACCTGGGGTGTCGATTTTGTGCATTTGAACAAGGAAGGTTTAATTCTTTCACTTCCGTTTGCCTACCGCGATTCCAGAACCAATACTTCGATGGATGATCTTTTTCAGGTAGTACCTCAGCAGGAAGTTTATGCTCAGACAGGTATTCAGTTTATGCAGTTCAATAGCTTGTTCCAACTCTTTTCCATGGTGAAGGACAAATCCTCACTGCTCGAAATTACCGACTCCATATTGTTTATGCCCGATGCTCTCAACTACCTGTTTTCGGGAGTAAAAAAGAGTGAATTTTCGATTGCCAGTACCAGCCAGATGATTGTGCCCGGAACTTGTACCTGGAACATTGAATTGCTCAAGAAGGCAGGAATTCCAACAGATATGCTCAATGAAATTATCCTGCCGGGGACTATTCTTGGGAAAATACAGACTGAAGTAGCCGCTGAAACTGGTAGCAAAGCTGTTCCGGTTATTGCAGTTGCTGGTCACGATACAGGTTCAGCTATAGTTTCAGTTCCGAGTGCGCTGAATAACTTTGCGTACATCAGTTCCGGAACATGGTCGTTAATGGGTATCGAAAGCCCAAATCCAATTATATCAGAACAAACCCGCCAACTCAATTTTACCAATGAGGGTGGTGTAGATGGTACTACGCGATTCCTGAAAAATATAATGGGAATGTGGCTTATTCAGGAAGTGCAGCGCGTTTGGGAAGAAGAAGGAACAAAATACAGCTGGCCTGAAATGGTTGAGCTGGCCCGAAAGTCGGAACCATTTAAATTTCTGATCAATCCGGACGAAACCATGTTTCTGAATCCACGGAATATGGTTCAGGCAGTGCGTGATTTTTGTTACCAAACGGCACAGGGAACGCCTCAGACTCACGGTGAAACAATTCGTTGTATTTACGATAGCCTTGCTTTGAAATACAGATATACACTAGAGCAAATTGGCGATGTTTCCGATCAGTCAATTGAGGTTTTACATATCATTGGTGGAGGGGCCAATAATCATTTTTTGAATCAACTAACTGCTGACGCCACAGGTTTGAGGGTTATTGCCGGTCCGACAGAAGCTACAGTTATTGGAAATATAATGATTCAGGCAAAAGCCCTGGGTTATGTTGGCTCATTAAGTGAAATCAGGCAAATTGTGGCTGGTTCATTTGATTTGGTTCATTTCATTCCGTCCAGCGAGTTAGACTGGGACGAAGCATACAATAAATACCTGAGAATTATTCTTTAAGGTAATATATTCGAAGAGGATTTCACTTGGTTATAAATGAAATCCTCTTCAGAAATAAATTAATAAGCACCGAAATGCAGAATGGCTCCTCGCAACTCAGCAAATTCAAACGAGTATTGTTTATAAATGAAGTTGATGGGGAATATCTGATAGTAGCGGACTGTTTTGTCGTTTAACTTAGCTGGTTTCCATTCGCCTTTTAGAGACTTAAATTGCTCGAAGGCAATTGTATTTACGCTGGATCCCACGCCTTTAATGATTCTTATTCCATCGATGGCTCCGTTTTCCATGACTACGAATCCAACTAAAACAGAACCTGAAATAGATGAAACATCAACTCCAGCCTCTTTAAACCCTTTTATAATGTGCTGATGTAAAACTCTCATTCCTGGGGTAAAAGTAGGTTCAACCTCAGTAGAATAAAAAATATTATCGATGTATTTGTCGCCATTTTCCAGCCAATTTTGATTGGAAACCAATTCGTTATGATTGAATTCTGAGATCGATTTTTTATTTCCGTTTTTGTAATATTCAGTTACTTTGCCATGCAATAATAGCGGCATGACCGATTCTGCCAATCCCTCTCTCAATACAATTCCTTTTACCACATCTTTAAATTTGAATATTTTGTTGGGAAGTTGAGTAAATGTACGGTAAATGGTCCCTGTAAATTCTTCGCTGTTGGCTTTTATCTGGTATGTCGAATCGTTTGTTTTTTTGTATTGCTCAGTATAGATTTTTTCCCAATCGGCATCTTTCAGTTTCAAGGTTTGAACAGTTGCCGCTTGGGGAGATTTGGATTTGATTTTCTGGATATAAATGGCTTTGTCCAGACTACATAATTCTCCATTTGTGCCTATAAAAATTTCGGAGTTGCTTTGTGCAAAAACGGAAGTTGAAACAAGTAAAAAACTTAAGACTGAAACAAATAGGCTTTGCAATCGATTTATAGGTTTCATGGCAATTAAATTCAGGTTTGTGCTAATCCGGAAGTTCGGTTTAGTGATATGTAAATATAATGATTGTTCTTTTATTTCCTGAAAAAGATGCAATTACAAATCATGCTTAGAATATAATATTTAAGACATTGTAGAATCTGATCATTCGGATAAAACCATAAAAAAACCTTGTCGGTTGGTGACAAGGTTTTGTATTTCAGTATTTTGTGTATTTATTTTTTCTTTTTATTCTGTTCTTCATTGGAGATTGACTCCCGCATGGATGTATCGGCCATGATGTTCTTGTATTTCATGTAATCCATGATTCCAAGGTTTCCACTTCTAAAGGCTTCTGCAATTGCCATCGGAATTTGTGCCTCCGCATCAATCACTTTGGCGCGTGCCTCCTGAGCTTTTGCTTTCATTTCCTGTTCAAGCGCAACAGCCATAGCGCGGCGTTCTTCGGCCTTGGCTTGAGCAATGTTTTTATCTGCTTCTGCCTGATCCATCTGCAAACCTGCACCGATGTTTTTGCCGATATCAATATCAGCGATGTCGATGGAGAGGATTTCAAATGCAGTTCCGGCATCCAGTCCTTTTCCCAAAACTACTTTCGAAATCGAATCAGGGTTTTCGAGTACAGCCTTATGTGTATGTGACGAACCGATTGACGAAACAATGCCTTCGCCTACACGAGCCAGAACTGTTTCTTCACCTGCGCCTCCAACCAACTGTTTGATATTGGCACGAACGGTTACTCTGGCTTTACAAATTAACTGGATTCCGTCTTTTGCAACCGCTGCAACAGGTGGTGTATCTATTACTTTAGGGTTAACCGACATTTGTACAGCCTGAAATACATCACGCCCGGCAAGGTCGATAGCGGTAGCCATTTTAAACGAGAGTTCGATATTGGCTTTTTGTGCCGAAACTAAAGCATGAACTACTTTTTCGACATGACCACCAGCCAGAAAATGGGCTTCCAATTCATCACGGTTAAGTACCAGACCTGCTTTTGTTCCCTCAATTAAAGCACGAACAATTACCGATGGTGGTACTTTTCTGAACCGCATCAGGAAAAGCTGAAGCAGCGAGATACGAACATCGGAAACGAGAGCCGAAAACCAGAGTCCGACCGGGATATAATACAAAATGATGATCAGCAGAATAAAAATTCCTACGATCAATCCAAATATTCCAAAACCTGCAATTTGTTCCATTATTTTTAGTTTAGAGGTTCAACTGTTATTAGTGACTTTTCAATATGAATGATCCTTACTTTTTCACCCGGATCGATAAAAGTTCCGGTTGATTTAACTTCGACAACTTCATCATTTACTTTTATTTTTCCCATCGGAGCGAGTCTGCCAACAGTAATTCCAATGTCTCCGATTTTAACTTTTTCTTTGTTAATCTCATTGGCAACTCCATCCAACACCGTGTTTAGCACCATTTTTTTTCCTCTTTTCCCTTTAAATAGCCAAACGATTAAAATCGGTGACATAATCAGAATAAACCCAAGGGTTAAAAAACCGGCTAGCGCGCCGTAGCTGTCAAATGCCAGATAAATGCTGTAGGCGAATAGCATAAAACCGCCAACTCCGGCAATGGTTATTCCGGGAAGAATAGTGAATTCTATTAGCAGCAGTATAATTCCAAGAACAATCAGAAAAATGATGATTAAAGCAGTCATGGGGATAGGAATTAGTCGATCGTTGCTTTTAACTCTTTTTGAACCAGAGCTTTTTTCATTGGTCTAAGATACGAAATACTTCCTTTTTTAACGTCGCATTTCCCATTATAATGAATAAGTAAAGTGCATTGCTCGGCCTGAATAACATCGTGGTCACAAATTTCGATTAACGCATTGATTACATAGTCGAATGTGTGAAAATCGTCGTTGTGCAAAATCAGAAATCTGTCCTTTGATTTTTTCAGATCGTTTTCTTCGTGTATTTCCTTTTGTGGGTGTTCTTTTGAGGTCATAACTCGTTGTTTAATTTTTTTGCTTCTGCCACTGTTATTCGCTTTCCTTTTTGGTAAGCCGCAATAATCGGAGTTTTTACACCTTCCTGTTTTACCTGACTTTGTAATGTTAAAGCTTCGGCATAGGTTTTTACATTTCCTGTTGTAAATACTTTAACACCTTTATCATCAACATAGTTCTCTACTTTCCTTATTGACGAAAGCTTTTTTATTAGTTTATTTGCCAGGTCCGGAATTTTACCTTTATAGGCTCCAATCTGGATCTTGTAAACAATTTCAGTAGCACTGGCTTCAGGTTTTACTTCGGCGGCCTTTGCCGATTCAGTGACCAGAATTAGCGTATCGGTGTTGCTTAAACCGTTGCTTTGCTCCTGAATTTTTTGGTTTGCCAGATTAATGCTATCACTGAATAACTTTATTTTTTCCTGGAACTTGCTGATTTCGTTTGCCGAAACTGATTTCCAATACATATCTTCTTCTGAACGTGCATTTTGATAAAGCGTAGGAATTTCTTGATTTAAATCTATTGCCTTTTGTTCGTTTTTCAGTATTACTGCTGCTATCGTTTCCTTTTGCTCATTCGCAGAAACTGAATAAAGTTTTCGTAAACTATCGGTTTGTGAAGCCATATTAGCCAGTTCCCTTTCCTTTAACCAGGCCTGAAAGAATGTTTTTTTTGCTGAACTCTTACTAAAGTGACTAAAGCTTCGGTAAGTAATATCCGAATTCACCTGAAAGTTGAAAATTTTTCTGGCTAAGCTCCCTGGAATAACAAAACTTTCTTCAGGTTTAATGGTTTGAACCTCATTGTTTTTAGTTGTTATGGTGTCACCAGCCTTTCCCTGAGTGAAAAAAAAGTCAGATAAAGATGTGTCTGACGATATCACCATTTCGATTTGAAACTGATTTGATCGGTTACCATCATTTGCCAATAATTCTTTATTGGCAAGGATAAACAATAGGAGTAGAAAGCTTGTTTTTATTACTGTTTTCAAAAATTGCAACATATCGCACAACGAATAAATTCGGGTTTAAAAGTACAAAAAAGTACTGTGCTTTGACCAGAGTTTGTCCTGTTTATTTTAAGGCTAACGAATCGTAATTACTGATTTATATCAATATTTCAAGTATATTTGTCTAAATAAAAACATGCAGAAATGGCTACTTTAAATGTAGGTGATAAAGCTCCTGATTTTTCAGGGCTGAACCAAAATGGTGAACAAGTTTCGCTAAGCGGATTCAAAGGGAAGAAACTAATTTTATACTTTTATCCGAAAGATAATACTCCAGGCTGCACTGCCGAATCCTGCAATCTGAATGACAACTATCAGATGTGGTTGTCAAAAGGTTACGAGGTTGTTGGCGTTAGTCCTGATAAAGTAGCATCTCATAAAAAATTTGCCGATAAGTTTCAGTTTGGTTTTAACCTGATTGCCGACACTGAAACCGAAATTTTGCAGGCTTACGGAGTTTGGGGTGAAAAGAGCATGTATGGCAAAAAGTATATGGGCGTATTGCGTACTACTTTTGTTATTGAAGACGGAATCATTCTCGAAATATTCGATAAAGTAGATACCAAAAATCACACCGATCAAATTATTAAAGCATTAGATATTAAATAATATGGCTAACGAAGAAAAATTAAATCAGAACAAGGAAAAGCTGAAAGCTTTACAGTTGACAATGGATAAAATCGAGAAAAGCTATGGCA
>JAFLKN010000006.1 GCA_019163175.1 Prolixibacteraceae bacterium
GTTGAATTCATCTCAGATTTGTCTCTTCATTGTAAGGTAACGACATTGCGCCGAAAATAATTGAATCGTTCTAATTGTGATTTTCCGGCGGCGCTATTCTAATTTTCATTATTCTTCCCCGGCTTGAAAGCCGGGGCTACAAATATTTCGCTCCTATGGAGCTTCAGTACCGGCAGTTTCCATACTTGGAACCTGAGATTTGGAACTTGAAACTAATTCGCCACTCATCGAGAAATCAGCCGCTGAAGTGATTTTCACATCAACGATTTGGCCCATCAGCGAATTATCCTGACGATCAAGCCGCACAATCAGCTTGCCTTCTGTCAAACCGGTTGAAAAACCTGTTTTACGATCGGTTCCGTTGATCAGAACCCGCATCGTTTTGCCAACCAATGTTTCGTTGTATGTTCTTGAATGGCCTTTCAAAATTTCAGAAAGCCGGTGGAGGCGGTCTTTTTTATCGTCGGTAGCAACTTCATTTTCCCAACGGTAACTGGCAGCTCCGGGGCGCGGCGAATACATGGCAATGTAGGCCATGTTAAATTGAAATTCGTTCATCGTAGCTACTGTATTCTGAAACTCGGCTTCTCCTTCGCTAGAAAAACCAACAATAATGTCGGTAAATAAAGTCGCCTGCGGAATCAGTTCGTGAATATCGGCCACAATCCGGCGGTATTTGTCCATCGAATGGCGGCGGTTCATCTTGATCAACACACGTTCATCTCCACTTTGCATGGGCAAATGGATTTGTTTGGCCAAACAGTTGTATGAGGCAATGACTTCAATCACTTCGCGATTCATGTCCTGTGGATGCGGCGAGGTAAAATACACCCAGAATTCTTCTCCGGAAGTTTTTCCGTATTCGCCAATCTGCCGGAGTAATTCAGCAAAATTGACTTCTTCACCGTTCTTATCGAGTCCGTAAGAATTGACATTTTGCCCCAAAAGTGTAATCGATTTGTAGCCTTGATTGACTAAGTGGCGAACCTCATCGATAATTTCTCCGGAAGGGCGCGAAACCTCACGACCTCGGGTGTAAGGAACGGCACAGAAGGTGCAGAACTTATCGCAGCCATTCTGAATCGGTACAAAAGCTTCGTAAGTTGACTGATATTTGGGTTTGATGTGCCACATTTCTGCAATATGCTCATTTTTGGGCATCACCAGCTGTGGAGCTCTCAGTCCGGCTGGTGTGACCACTCCATATTCGCGAATCATATCGGGCAATTGAGCCAGCTCGCTCATCTGAAAAATCAGGTCAAACGATTTCAGGAATTTCTCTTTATCAGCAGGTAAAATACATCCGGAGACGAAAGTCACCACATTGCGTTTGTTTTTCCATTTGTTCCATTGAGCGATTTTGTTGTAAACCTTGTCGATGGGTTTTTGCCTCACCGAACAGGCCAACATTCCAAGCAGACTGGCTTCTTCCTCGTGCTCCGTCCGTTCATAGCCCATACTTTCAAGGACCGAACTCACGCGTTCGCTGTCTGAAAGATTCATCTGGCAACCCAATGTAATCAGGTGGTATTTCATTTATAGAACATTTTTGTTTTGATTGACCTGTTGCCAGCGGCTAGTAACCAGCAGCTAGCTAAAAATAAACTTCGCAATGGATTTGGTCGCGTTCGAAGCCTTTGTCTTTCAGAATCTCGAGGGCATCGAAAATCATGTCGCTATTGCCACAAAGGTAAAAATGCGTTTCCGGAGCAAACGTGCAATTTTTCAGGTAACCTGTCAGTCTCCCATTGTAAGTTCCTTTCTGATCTCGACTTGAACACAAAATGTAGCGGTCGCTGGCGTATTCATGCCGGTCGTAGGCTTCGGTCGAATACCGAACGCCATGAATCAGGGTATAATCAATTTCAGGATAAGTGCGAACCATGCTGCGGAAAGGTGCAATACCGGTTCCACTGGCAATGAACACGAATTTTCCGGTTTCGGCATCTTTGGGTTCCATTCCGAATTTGCCAAATGGACCGTGAATTTCGACCAAATCGCCCACCTTCAACTTCCGGAGTTTAGGTGTAAAATAACCATTCTCCACTTCCTTCACCAATACTTCCAGATTTTCGTCGTTGGACCCGCTATAAATGGAATACTCGCGGCTTTGGTAATCACCGTGAATGCCCAATGAAATGTGCTGACCCGCCTTAAATGCAAAACGCGCCTTAGGTAATCTCAGCGAAAATGTTTCATCTGTCAATTGTCTGATTTCTTCAACTTTGTAAAAGCTTTCGTCAATCTTTATGTCGTGCTTAATCATGCTAATCATGGCTTCTCAATTTTGGACTGCAAAAATAAACATTAATTTCCATTTCAGACAAATATGTCTTTTATTTTAAAGTATAATTAACCCTTCTGTGCAATTTTTGTTTGACTTTTTTGAACAAAAGCATGAAAATCATGACAAAACCGAACAATTTAATCACTCCGTTTCCGTAATTTTGAAGGAAAGCCAAGAAATAGAAACAAATCAATCACACATGAAAACTATTATTATTTACACCACATCGGGAAACTGCACCGGGAAAGCAGTCAACGAACTTTCGAAAAAACTTTCAGGAGAAATTGTAACTGTTGACCTGAAAAAAGAGTTTTTTCCCCAATTGAGCGAATATGACCGCGTAATTATTGGCGGCTCGGTACTTGCCGGACAAATTGACAAACGGATCAAGGATTTCTGCAATTTGCACATCGATGCGCTTCGAAACAAGGAAATAGGCTTATTTATTTGCTGTACTGATGAACCAGAAGTGGCACGTCACGAAATTAGCAAAGCTTTTCCTGAAGAGTTGCATCAACTGGCCAAAACCGAAGCTATTTTCAGAAGTAGTTACAAACTCGAAAATATGAGTTTCATCGGAAAAATGTTGGTGAAACGGATTCCGAAAGTGCGGGAAAATGCCATGAAGCCAGACGAAAATTCGATCGATCGTTTTGCCACACGCATGGAAAAAACCTACAGCCCGTTTATGTTTTTGGTCTAGCATCTAAGAAATCGCTAAAAAGACAGAGGGTGACGAATCGTGAAATTTCGATTTGTTACCCTTTTTCCCATCCTTAAAATTTCAGGTAAAAGTCCTTTGTCAAAGCTTTGTATTCCGGGGTATAATCGTGGTGTTTTTCGAATTCAATCATCAATTCCGATTCCTGAATTGTACAAGGCGAATTGGCTAATTCAATCAAAATCCTGAATTTCGGTTTCTGCGGATTGGGTTTTACCCTACACAATCGAGCAATATACAATTTATTCAAATCAGCCAACCTATTTGTCTCCTGTAGACTTTCAAATGGCAAAATCAAAGCGATTCTGCCATTTTCGCGAAGCAATCCTGCTGCTCCTGAAATTAAAACATCCAATGGCAACATATCGGAATGTCGGGCTTGTAACCGATTTTCGACCGGAGCTTTTACACCATTGGTAAAAAATGGTGGGTTACTCACAATCAGGTCATATTTCTGGTTTGTTCGTTCCATAAATTCCTGAAAAGAACAAAGTTCAGTCTTAATCCGGTCACTCCAAGCAGATTGCTGAATATTCAGACATGCCTCCTGAAAAGCATCCGGATCAACTTCAACGGCATCAATTTTCGCAGACAAATTTTTCTGTGCCAGCATTAGGGCAATCAGTCCGGTGCCAGTGCCGATATCCAGAATTCGTTCAGCGCCTGAAGCATCAGCCCAAGCGCCAAGCAACACGCCGTCCATACCCACTTTCATGGCAGATCGCTCCTGAACTATTCGAAATTGCTTGAATTGAAAATAGTTGTTTCGGGGCATAGGTTATAAAATTACCAACGTTTCCCCAATCGCATCCCTCAACTTAGCTTCCACATTTACCTGTTCGGCATATTCATGCCATTTGGCAACCGTTTCGGCTATTTGCTGAATGATGGCGGGCGCTTTTTTCACATTCATCTGCTTGCCAACTTCAAGCAAATCATCGCGGGTAATTCCCTGCCGTTTGCCCTTTATGCTCAGCGCATGTTGGCTTACCCAGGCGCTTCCGGGGCGGTAGGCATGGCAAACATCGTAGGCTGGAGCTAATCGCCACTCGCCCTGCGGGTTCATCATAAAAGCAAAATTCTTGGTATGGTCGTCGCAGTTTTGGGCAATCACATTGAAAACCATTCTCCGGTACATCTGTTCTGCTTCTGGATAGGTTAACCGCAACGTACGCATGGTTTGGAATAGCTGCTCGTAACTGTACAAATAAATGTCGTTAAAGTCGTAGTGCATCATGGCGCAAAAAGTTTGCACATGCAATTTCTGGCTTCCGGTTGGGCGGTCAAACCGGCGGGTCATAAAATGTGCGCGCCCGTTTTCCTCAATCAGGCGGCATTCCATCATTTCAATACCGCAATCAATAGCCATCAGGTAATAGGCCATTTCCACCCGGCCATAACCAAACGTGGCGCCAAACTGAGCATCGTCAACCCCATCGAACTTTAGCAGCCAATGCGAAAATCCTTCCGGAGCATCGGTTTGTCCAGAACGAACCTCGCCCGTTTCGGCATTCCAGGCAACAATGGCTTTTGCACGGGCACCACCGGCAGAAGTACCAATCTTCAAAATATCGGAAAGTGCTTTTTGTTCATCGTGCGAAATGTCAGTCTGAAACGATTGCCGTCCGGTTAAAATTTGCTGAGCTACATCAACCAAGCTACTAATTTCAACTTTCGATGACTGATTGGCTGAAGGAGGAACCACCGGCTCAAATTCCAGGGCGCCCATTCCGCGCTTCCCGGTAAAGCAAAGCATCTCAACAGGATTCATGCTTTCTGAAGCTCTTCCGACACGGGCAAGCCAAGTGTTTATAAGTGCATTCCCATAGCGGTCAGGCAGCACATCAGCCAACAAACCAGGCAAGCCTTTAAAGGTTTTGCTGCCAGCCAGTTCAGGAAATGAAAAAACTGAATTGCGTGCTCTGCTCGCAGGCATTTTTAAAGGCGAAACGTCCAGATTATATCGCAAAAAATCAGGATCGAACTCGAAATCGGCAACTCCTGAACCCGAATTCCAGTGAATAGCGCCTATGCGCTTGCCCCAAATCGATATGAAAGCATTTTCAATCATTACCAGTCAGGTAATTCGTAAGGTTTAGGCCCATTTGTATTTCGTGCCCGTTTGCGTTTTTTCATCTCAAGTGTTGCCAAATACATCGGACTTGGCCTGTCTTCAACAACCTGAAAAGCTTTCATAAACGACAATTGACCAAGCACCCTCAAAATCTGGATCAGGGAAATAAGTGTTCCGCCTTTGCCATTTTCTATCTGGCTAAGTGTACTACGATTTACTCCGGCCGCATCGGCAATCTGCTGTTGATTTTTATTCTGTTGTAACCGCGACTGCTGTACAAAAAGACCGATCTGGGTTAAAACTGCATTATCACTCAGCTCACTCCAATTTATATTGATATTTTCCATCATTATTGCGTATTTAAATAGTTATTGATGGTTTATATGCACAAAGATAAAAATTTAATTGGAGATTTTCTCATTGGCATGAAATTTTAAGCAATTTATGACTAATCTTTCCATCATTATGTGCCAAATTTGCATTTATTGATGACAAATACCATCAATAAATGCAAATAAGCTCATCAGAATATTTATTATCCGCCCCAATTCTCCCGATCCAAACTCCGGTACTGAATGGCTTCTGATAAATGGTGGCTTTCAACTCGTTCGCTTTTTTCCAAATCAGCTATGGTGCGAGAAACCTTTAGAATACGGTCGTAAGCACGAGCCGACAATCCAAGTTTTTCCATGGCATTTTTCAGCAAGCTACTGCTTGCTTCATCCAGATCGACATATTGACGAATCATTTTCGACGACATTTGGGCATTGCAAAATACACCCTCACTTTTATTAAACCGGTGCGATTGTATCTCACGGGCACTGATTACCCGATCGCGAATGCTTGTACTGGCTTCGGTGTTTGCTTGCTCTGACAATTTTTTGAAGGGAACAGGAACAACCTCCAGATGAATATCAATACGATCGAGCAAAGGACCTGAAATTTTGTTGAGGTATTTGGCAACTACACCCGGGCCACAAACACATTCTTTGGTAGGATGATTATAGTAGCCACAAGGACAGGGGTTCATAGAAGTAACCAGCATAAAACTGGCCGGGTACTCAACCGAAAATTTAGCGCGTGAAATAGTAATCGTCCGGTCTTCCAACGGTTGGCGCATCACTTCTAATACCTGCCGCTTAAATTCCGGGAGCTCGTCAAGAAACAAAACGCCATTGTGCGCCAAACTAATTTCTCCAGGCTGCGGAAAGGCACCTCCACCTACTAAAGCAACATCACTTATCGTATGATGCGGTGAGCGAAACGGGCGCTGAGTCATCAAGGAGGTTTCCCGATCAATTTTGCCCACAACTGAATGTATTTTGGTAGTTTCCAGCGCTTCACGAAGTGTAAATGGCGGTAAGATCGTTGGGATTCGTTTCGCGAGCATCGTTTTCCCGGCTCCAGGAGGACCTATTAAAAGTATATTATGGCCACCGGCTGCTGCAATTTCAAGAGCCCTTTTTACATTCTCCTGACCTTTAACATCCGAAAAGTCGACATCACTTTCATTTACCTTCGAAAAAAACTCTTCGCGCGTATTGACAACAACCTGCTCTAACTCCACTTCATCATTAAAAAATCCAATCACTTCGCTCAGACTGTCAACCCCAAAAACCTTCAGAGTATCTACCACCGCTGCTTCGCGTGCATTTTCTTTTGGAAGTATAAAACCTTCGAATCCCTCTTCCCTTGCTTTAATGGCAATGGGCAAAGCACCTTTCACTGGCTGCAAATTACCATCAAGCGACAGTTCGCCCATCATGATATAATTGGATACCTTTTCAGGATTGATTTGCTCTGAGGCAGCCAAAATGCCAATAGCAAGCGGCAGATCATAGGCCGAACCTTCTTTGCGAATGTCAGCAGGAGCCATGTTGATAACCACTTTTTTACGTGGCCACTTAAAATTATGAAGACGTAAGGCCGATTCGATACGTTGCTGACTCTCTTTTACGGCACTATCAGGTAGCCCAACCATGAAAAATTTAATGCCCTGAGAAATTTCAGTTTCGATAGTAATTGTGGTTGCTTCAATGCCATGCACGGCACTTGCAAATGTTTTTATCAGCATGAGATGGAAAATTTACAGATTCATGTCAGATAAATTTACAATAACATATGCAGATAATCAACTTTATATCAGAATTTTTAGTCGGATTTATTTGGGCAACAAATCAAAAACCTTTCAAATCAAGATTGGCGCTATCGATCATAGTGACCCATTTGCCCATCTTTTTCTGGATAATCCTGAAGTGATGCTGGTCTTCGGGAGCGACAAAAGAAATGGCTTCGCCGGGATTTTCGGCACGACCAGTCCGACCAATACGATGAATGTAATCTTTCGGAGAGCGAGGCAATTCGTAATTAATAACTTGAGGCAAAAATTCAATGTCTATTCCGCGTGCCAGCAAATCGGTGGTAACCAACACCCGAAGCCTGCCCGTTTTGAATTCGCGTAATGCTTCGGTTCGCGCCCCCTGACTCTTTTTACTGTGGATGGAAACGGCATCAATTCCATTTTTGCAAAGCTTATCGGCCACATTATCGGCCTGAAAAGTGGAAGAAGTAAAAACCAAAACCTGTTTTAATTCGCGACTTTTAATGATGTAACGGAGTAACGGCCCTTTCTTTTCCAAAGTAACAAAATAGCCTGTTTGCTCGATCAAATCAATTGTCTCCCTTTCGGATTCAATCTTAATCACCACCGGATTATGCAGCACAATCTGATTTATATTGGCAAGTTTTTCGCTAAGCGTTGCTGAAAACAAAAGGTTCTGACGCTTTTTAGGCAATAGTGTAAAGATCCGTTTCATCTCCTCCTGAAAGCCCAGATTGAGCATTTTATCAGCTTCGTCGAGCACCAACGTTTCGATTTCGGATAAATGCACAGCATTCGAATCAACCAATTCGAGCAGCCGGCCAGGCGTTGCTACCAATACCTGAACACCCTGTAGCCCGATCATTTGTGGATTAATTGAGACACCCCCATACGCAGCAATCGTCTTTATCCGTTCCGGAAGTTCTGTCCCAAATAAAATAAAAACATCTCGCACCTGAACAGCCAGTTCACGGGTTGGAACTAATACCAAAACTTGAGCATGTCGGTTTTTTAATGCTGAACTCCCTTGCAAATTCGACAAGATTGGCAATACATAACTAGCTGTTTTGCCCGACCCTGTTGGAGCAATGCCCAAAATATCCGTCCGGCCCAAAACGGCTGGAATAACTTCCTTTTGAATGGGATATGGTTGTTCGTAATTTTGTTCAGCCAACAGATTTAATAAAGCTGGCGATAAACCGAAAGATGAAAAAGGCATGGTGTTTTGGATAAAGTTGAATGGACAAAGATAGATCAATTTTGATTCAGAACTGAATAAGCCGGATGGCATCAGATTGATTTCAGCAAAACATTTACTGCTCTAACTCAATAAGCCAAATCATTTCTTCTGGTAAACTCTGACATAATCTACAACCATCGACTGAGGGAAAATACTATCATCTATTCCCATCGGACCTCCGTAAGTTCCACCAACAGCAATGTTAAGCAACAGATGAAATCGCTTATCGAATGGCCATACCAGATATCCAGTTCCTTCGTTTTTGAAAGAATGGTACATTCTCGAATCTACGTAGAACCGCAATTCGTTGGCATCCCATTCCAGTACATATTTATGAAAATTTGTGTAGCAGTCTGGTACATTGGCAATAGCATTCTTGTGAGTTCCAATTAACGCATTATACGATTTGGTCTGGACTGTTGCTGCCACAAAATATGGAATATAACCTAAATGTTCCATTATATCGATTTCACCACTTCCAAATATTCCGGGATATGCCCTATCGGTCGACAACATCCAAACCGCAGGCCACATTCCTGTACCCATCGGCAACTTAGCTTTCACCTCAACTCTTCCGTACAACCAATCACCTTTTGTTCGGGTAACTAATCGGGCCGAAGTATACTGCTTCCCTTCAAAATCTTCCTTGACAGTATTGATATAAAGATAACCGCCTTTCACTTCCGAATTCTTCAGACGCGAATCGGTGTAATATTGAGATTCATTGTTTCCCCACCCATTTCCACCCACATCATAACTCCATTTAGTAGCATCCGGTAATCCATTTATATTGAATTCATCATTCCACACCAACTTATAACCAGCTGGAGCAGACGCTACAGGATCAGTGTCAGCATCCTGCGAATTATTATCCTTTGCACAACTTCCAAGGAGAAGTGCACTCAAAAAAGTTGCATAAAGGAATAATTGTTTCATTGGTATAAAAGCCATTTTTGCTCTACAATTTATTCAGTGAAAATCCTCTATTAATATCTCAAATCTTTATCATTTTTGAAAAAGTGTACCTGATTTTACAACCGACTTGGGAACAAAATCGTACGGAAGTAATTCGGCAATCCGGTCGCGAGACATGAACCCGCCCCACGACAGGTCATAACCATCAGGATAATACCCGTTTCTATACACATGCAACGAATCATTAAAAACAATCAGGCTATTATATTCTCCGGGGCGATAAACCTGTGGGAGCGGAAATAGCTCCGGGTGATTGTCTGAATAATTTATTACTATTGGATTTGGATGATAGATCGTCATACTATCTGCTTTTAAAGTCATACAAACTTCTTTGTCCGAGATAATATCTGATTTAACCCACGAATTGTGCGTTGAGTCCATTTGAGTATTGTAGATTTTAAAGTTCTCCTGACTAACCGAATCCACAAACAAAGCTCTCAGGAAGTGCATCCGCGAGCCATAATAAGAAATTAAGCGTCTACGCTGAATCTTTAAGTTCGCTCTATCTTTATTGGTTATATCCTGAAAATAATAATCGCCTGAAAATCTTAAATGACCCGTTTTACGGTTGTAATTAAAGTACTGAAGATCATAAATGATCTTATAACCCAGCGAAGAATTTTCAATTTCCAACGGCTTTATGGAATAGGCAATTAGATTGCTGTCGTTTGAACTTCGGTAAATAATGAGGTCTTTGGGATTTTTAATCTTACAAAATGCAGCATTCTCAGTTCTTCCAATAAAGCAACCCACAAACTTATTATAGTTGAATTCTCGATTTACATCCTTGCCTTTTATCGTTACTTCCTTGATTAAAACGGTGCGTTCAGAAAGACTGATGTCGATTCGTTTATCGGCACCATTTGCATTTATAATTTGTGAATGAGACTCATAACCTACGCATGAAACAATCAACTCATATGTTCCGGTTTGAGAAACATTTAACGAATAAACCCCATTTTGATTAGCCAAAACACCCATGGTTGTCTTTGAAAGATAAACCGTTGCATAGGGAATCGGGTGGTTTTGCGAATCAGTTACCCGGCCGGTTATTATAGTTTGAGCATGAACAGCAAAATGTAGTAGAAAAAAGAAAGCAACCCAACCAATAGACTTCATTTTCATATTACTTTATCTCATTCAGAAAAAATTAAAAACTTAAAAGTATACCATTAATCCCATCGAAACAATATGTTTTAAATACTGAATATTGAGAATGATAAGCTTGGAAGAACAAGAGCTATAACTTCACTTTTAATGCATATCTATACATTCTAATTTCATAAGCATTATCCGATTGTGAAGATTTGAGCTCTATCCAACCATAATATCGACGCCTTCCTTCGGTATATCTAAGCCCAATAAACTTTCTGTCAACTCCCCTCCAAATTCCGGTATGGATGCTTTCCATCCAATAATCTTGCTGAATTTTATCATACACCATAGCAAATGCACCTGATGACCAAGTGCCAGATTGATCCAGGGTATCACCTAGAGAATGTATCTTGGGATTTGTTGCCGTAATGGTGTCAACTTTTAAGTCAGCCGGATAATCTTTTCCCTGAATATAATTTTCGCGATTGTGAATAGTTACTGGCCGTTGTGAATAATCAAGAAATGTAAATGAATAGTTTGCCAGCGCGTATTTGGTCCTTTTAATATCAATTTCAGTATTTTTATTTAATGCCCCAATACTCGATCCACCATAACTATACATTCCGATTGGTCCACGGGTTAGGTTACAACTGAAGGCAATGTCGGCAACTTTATCATTATTAATATCGAATTCATAACAACGCAAATCGTTGTTCCACATGCTGAAAAAGACTCTTACATTGTTCTCTTCTATTCTAACATCTGTTGTTTCTATGGTATCGATTACCAGATAGTTATTAGACACAGGCGTTGTTAAAGGGCGAACATCGGTGGAAGTTGCATTTAATTCATATTCTTCCAGGCAGCCCCCAATCATAAAAGAAAAAAAGATGTAGACTAAAAATTGAAAGAATCGTTTTTTGTAAAAACCTGTTGCAAAATCATCTGACATAGTGCTCAAAATTTATAGTACCAATTGCTAAAGTCATTCAATAATCATATTGACCAAATCATAGCATAATGTTGCAAGTTAAGCCTTCCCAGCCTAAAAAACTATATATTTTCCACATATATTTCAGACACAAAAAAGGGGCAGAATTTACATTCTACCCCTTCGGTATTTTCTCGTTTCGACTCGCTTCGCGGCTCAGGGAACGTCTCTTCGGATTTCGTACTTCCGTCTTTTTCTATTTAGACTGAACCTTTGCCCAGGTATCTTTTAATTGAACAGTTCTGTTGAAAACCAACTTCCCTGCAGTTGAATCCTGATCGATATTGAAATAGCCCAGGCGTTCGAACTGGAAGTGATCTAGTGGTTTGGCATCCTTCACAAACGGTTCGATGTAGCATTTAGGCAAAACCTGCAATGAGTCGTGGTTCATAAATTCCTTGAAGTCAACGTCTTTGTGTCCATCAGGCTCTTCGTCGTTGAATAGCCGGTCGTACAGACGAACCTCGGCTTCCACATTTTCGGTAGCCGAAACCCAGTGAATGGTTGATTTTACTTTACGGCCATCGGGTGAATTTCCTCCACGCGAAGCCGGATCATATGTACAATGTATTTCGGTGATTTCGCCGTTTGCATCTTTAATAAGATCGGTACAGGTAATGAAATAGGCATAACGCAAACGAACTTCAGTTCCGGGTGAAAGACGGAAGAATTTCTTTGGTGGTTCTTCCATAAAGTCATCTCGTTCGATATACAATTCGCGGGTAAATGGCACAAGTCGCGTTCCCATCGAGGCATCTTCCGGATTATTTACAGCTTCCATCTGATCAACAACTCCTTCCGGACAATTGGTAATAACCACTTTCAGCGGATTCAATACACCCATAACCCGTTGGGCGCGTTTGTTCAGGTCTTCGCGAATCGAGTGTTCCAGAAGAGCAACATCAGTAATACCGTCAGTTTTAGTCACTCCAATGCGCTCGGCAAAATTCCGGAGCGATTCCGGAGTATAACCACGCCTACGCAACCCACAAATGGTAGGCATCCGAGGGTCATCCCAACCGGTTACATGATTATCTTTTACCAATTCGAGCAATTTACGCTTGCTCATAACGGTATAGTTGAGGTTCAGTCTCGAAAATTCGATCTGTCGTGGCCGGTAATCCGAATCCATCAGTTGATCGACAAACCAATCGTATAGCGGACGATGAACTTCAAATTCAAGTGTACAAATCGAATGAGTGATTCCTTCCCAGTAGTCGCACTGCCCATGAGCAAAATCATACATCGGGTAGATGCACCATTTGTCGCCCGTACGGTGATGCGGTGTTTTCATGATCCGGTAAAGAATCGGGTCGCGCATATGCATGTTTGGCGACGACATATCAATTCGGGCACGCAAAACACGTTCACCTTCGTCGAATTCGGCAGCCTTCATCCGCATAAATAAATCGAGATTTTCTTCTGCCGAACGGCTGTAGTAAGGACTCTCAGTACCTGGACGTGTGGGTGTTCCTTTCTGAGCACTTATAGTTTCAGCATCCTGATCGTCAATATAGGCTTTCCCTTCCTTAATGAGTTTTACTGCAAAATCAAAAAGCCGATCGAAATAATCGGAGGCATAATACAAGCGGTTACCCCAATCAAACCCAAGCCAACGAACATCTTCCATGATGGAATCAACATATTCAGTTTCTTCTTTCGAAGGGTTGGTATCATCGAAACGAAGATTCGTCAAACCATTGTATTTCTGAGCGGTTCCAAAATTCAGGCAAATGGATTTGGCATGACCAATATGCAAATACCCGTTTGGTTCCGGGGGAAACCGGGTATGCACACGTCCATTGTTTTTACCAGCACTAATCTCTTCTTCAACAATCTGATGAATAAAATTATTCGATTTCACCGTATTGTCATTCTCAACTACATGTTCGCTCATTGTATTCAGTTTAAAAGTCTTTTCTTTTTGGCATTAACGACAAAAGTATAAAATGATTTCATGTGTCAGTATTTAAGGCTTTTTAAAATTGAATTCCGCAACATTAAAATTAATTTTGCGGGCGAAGTAGGAAGACACGAGACCAAATGCGAAATTTTGGAGATTTGAAAATTTGAAAATGATATGACACGAGTGCGAGGTCTGAGGTTTAATCTCCGGACTTTAGTTCACTCCAGGCACTTCGAACTTTTTAATTGTTAATACTTATGGCACTGATCGAAATTGAAGGAATGGAGTTTTATGCTTTTCATGGGCATTTTGAGGTAGAGAAAGTTGCCGGAAATCGTTTTCAGGTAAATCTGAAAATTGAAGCTTATCTCAGCAAGGCGGGGCAAACCGACAAGCTTGAAGATACACTTGATTACCAAAAAGCTTACCTAGTGGTGAAGGAAGAAATGGCAATTCCCTCAGATTTGCTCGAGCACGTTTGCCAACGCATAATCAACCGTATTAAAACTGAATTTCCTGAAGTTCAAAAAGTATCGGTGAAAGTTTCGAAGATGAATCCGCCAATGGGCGGGCAGATTGAAAAGGTAAGCTTGACAATGGAAGGATAGGAAAACATGGCAAAAGGATAAAGTAAAAAGGCAAAAGTTGTTCTGGGTAATTTTAACTTTTGCCTTTTTACTTTATCACTGATCTCTATTTCTCCTTCGAAAACCGAAGCAAAACCGAAGCATGAGGCTCAACTGATGCCGTAAACTTTTCTGCAACAATTCCTTTATCCTCTTTACTCCACAAATCTTTTACTGTGTAGCTTCCTGAAACTCCAAGCTCTTCAGGAGTGACAGAAATTTCAGAAACTACCGAATCTTGACTATTAAAAAAGGCCACATATTTATCCTCTGTTCCCGGCACATCAGCTGTCCAAACAATCAAGCCATTTTCTGACTTGAGCTGCTTGTTGTTGGCACTATTCTGATTTACAGCCAACACTTCATCGTTGGTCAGTAATGAAAGTGTAAAATCATCGTTGGTAGGTAAATCGCCTCCAAACATTAGCGGAGAGCGAAACATCGCCCAAAGATTCATCAACATGTACTGTTCAGGCTTTGTAAATCCAGTCATGCGGTCATTTCCACGTTCGGCGCGCAATGCAATATGTCCGAGAGGAAGCATATCGGCATCGGGCCAGTGACCTTCACCAATGTATGGTGCCCAGTCGGCACAACGCTTAAACTGAGGTTCTAGCATTTTCCAGTTGTCCCAGAAATCGTCGCAAATACGCCACATATTGGCATGGTTCATTACATGTCCAGCTTTTTCGAGAGGAGTTGCTCCGGGAGAAGTTGAGAAAACCATAGGCCGACCACTCTGATCAATGGCATTGCGGATCATTGCAATCTCGCCATGATGATAAGGTCGTGATAAATCATCAACTTTAACAAAATCAACACCCCACGAAGCATATAATTTGAAAATCGAATTGTAATATTCCTGAGCACCGGTTTTCAGAGTGTCAATCGTGTACATATCGTGTAACCATTTACATTGCAGCGAATCAGAATAAACTTCAGAAGCTTTAATATTACTTCCCAAAATCGGACAATTATTTTTCACAGCTAAAACCGGAATACCCCGCATGATGTGAATACCAAATTTCAATCCTTTGGAATGGACGTAATCGGCTAATGATTTAAATCCATTTCCATCGGCTGCCGAAGGAAATCTTTTAACAGCAGGCATAAAACGGCCATATTCATCCATTGTGTAAATCGGATCCTTTTCGTTGTATCCGCCAGCTTTGTCGTTTTCAATAAACCAGCGAATATCAACAACAATGTATTCCCAACCATGCTGTTTCAGGTTTGCAGCCATGTAATCAGCATTTGCTTTTACTTCGGTTTCGGTAACTGTTGGGCCGTAACAATCCCAGCTATTCCAACCCATTGGCGGAGTCTTGGCAAATTGCCAGAATGTTTTATCCTTATTTTCTTCGGAAGGCTTTTGTTTTTTTACTGTACATGAAGCCATAATAACCACAGCCAGAGCAAGCAAAAGTAATTCGGTCAGTTTTTTCATATGGGTAGTTTTATTCGTTTATCTAAAAGTGTAAAAGTAACATTTATACTTTTTAGTGAAGCTCCACTTCCGGCACAATTTTATCGTTTCATGCTGAGATAAAAAAACAAGACCAGAGATCATTGAAAAATTTCAACGATTTCTGGTCTTAAAACTCGGTAAAGTAAACTCTATTATAACCTGATAAATAATTCCTCTTTTGACCTTCTTACTTTTGCAGCACCACTCAGGTAATCCTTTTCAGCATCGCGGTATCCCAATGCCATAATTACTGTGCTGTGTAATCCTTTTTCTGCCAACCCAAGTGCCGCATCTAGTGCTTCCGGATCAAATCCTTCCATCGGAGTTGCATCAACTTGCTCTTCGGCAGCAGCAACCAAGCCGGTTCCCAATGCAATGTATGCTTGCTTCATATTCCATGCAAGCAATTGTTCCGGAGTTTTTCCGGCAATGCTACCGCTAACCATATTTTGCATTCCTTCGAGCGATTCCACCGGAATTCCACGGAGTGTTGCAATGTGGTTGATGTATTTGTCAACATTTTCCTGGCTATATTCTTTCCAAGCTGCAAATACCAATACATGCGAACCTTCAGTAATTTGTGGCTGATTGTAAATTGCCGGTGCTATCTTAGCCTTCACATCGGCATCTTCAATAACTAAAACAGTAAACGGTTGCATTCCGATTGAAGTTGGAGCCAATTGAATAGCTTCCAGAATGTTTTCTAATTTTTCTGCCGGAACTTTTTGTCCGTTCATTCTTTTTGTGGCATAACGCCATTTCAGATTTGATAATGTGCTCATTTTAAAATTGTTTTAAAAACTTTTTTATTCTTATAATTGTTAATATAAATGCCTTTAGTTACTTTTAGTTCCTAAATACTTAAAAATAACTCTTAATAAAACAACACAACAGAAAATAAGTTCATCATGGAAGCAATCAATACGGAAAATCAATTGATAGAACTTCAGAAACAATTAGAAGTTTTTTTTCAGGAAGAAAAAAAACACCATGAATTTTGCCCGGTTCGCGATATTATGGATCGGTTTGGAGATAAATGGTCGTTGCTAGCCATCCTAAATCTCGGCTATTCCGGAATAACTCGTTTCAATGAGCTCAAAAGCAAAATTGATGGAATTTCGCAACGCATGTTAACAGTAACCCTTCGCTCCCTCGAACGCGACGGCCTGATTACACGGAAAATTTATGCCGAAATTCCACCGCGCGTGGAATACGAATTAACCCCACTTGGAATTGGATTGCTTCAAAAATTACTGGATCTGGCACAGTGGGCTTCAGGCAGCATGGAAGAAATCGTAAGCGCCAGAGCTAAATACGACCTTAGAAATCAATAAATCGTCAATTCCTTTTCAAAAATTCAGATTAACTCCTGCAAAAATTGTTGTTCCTGGCATAGTGTAATATCTGTTTTGCTCGTATTCCTGATTCAACAGGTTTTCAGCACTTACAAATACTTCGGCATATTTACAAAACCGTTGACTTACTTTTGCATTAACCAGCGTATAATTTTCAAAATATGCTTTTACAGATGGATCGGTATCCAGATTTACAATCTGCTGTAAACTAAGAATGATCATTGTCTTGTTCAAGCGATAACGCGAACTGAAGAAAAACTGATGTTCCGGAGTAGCATAAACTGGGGTTTTCATATTGATGTAGCTGTAAGTTGCATGAAAATTAAGCTTCGCTGTTAGATTGGCATCAGCAGCAAACTCAATTCCTTTGTTGGATACTTCGCCCGCATTTTGCAAACCTTTATTCGGAACTATAATAATCAGATTGTCGCCTTCAACCAAAAAGCCTGTTAACTCCAGATTTAATTTCCGGTTAAAAAATGACCTCAGCACTCCAGCTTCGTAATTAAAAACGGTTTCTGGCTGAAGTTTTGGATTGGGTCCGAACAAAAACAACTCGCGAACCGTCGGACTCCGAAACCCTTTGGAAAACGAGGCTTTCCAAGTTGTATTCTGATCAGTTCTCCAGGCTAATCCGGCAGATGGAATCCATTCCGCTCCATAAACGGAATGATCTGAAAAGCGAAGTCCGGCATTTAATGTCAGCTTTTCAGCAATCGTTTGCTGTACAAAACCATACCCAGCCAATTCAGTCACCGAAGTATCAGCAAATACAATTCCCTTACCTCCCATCGCCTTTATGTTTTCGGCCATACCTCCGTAATTAATGTAATCAACTCCTACTGTAATCGTATTTCCTTTAAACAGTTTGAGCGATTCAAGAAAATTAAGGCCATAATTGTGATCGGTTGAATGAAAGCCGTCAGTAATATTGTGCTCGCCAAAATTGTAAAAGAGCTTCGCCGAGCCTGAAATTTTCTCGTAATTATTCTCAAGTGTGTAAGCTCCGTAACCGCGGGTAATGTCAATATCGAAACCCTTTTTTGCTGAAAGCGTGTCAGGTCCAGGATCAGATGCCTTGAAAGCAGCTAAACTAAAATCGGCAATCATTTTCAGATTAGGATTTAGTTCATATCCTATTTTGGTATATCCATTCGCAATTTCAAAGGCCGAATTATCGCGATGTCCATCAGTTTTGTCACGATTTCCAGAAATAAAAACACTCAGTTTATCTTTTTTATACCCTCCGGAAAGCATGTATTTCTGCGTATTAAACGAGCCATAAGAAAGTCGGGCATTCCCGTCAAACCCTTCCTGTACCTGTTTTTTTGTAATCAGGTTGATTACGCCGCCCATGGCATTTGATCCGTAAAGCACCGACCCCGAACCACGAATCACCTCTACCCTCTCAATATCAGACGCAACATACGAATCGGGCAATGGATGGCCCATGATGCCCATAAACTGTGGATGTCCATCGATCAACATTAAAACTCCGGTAGTTAGATTTCCTCCTATTCCGCGAATTGTGATTTGACCAGCTGAACCCGCAGCAACACCAAAACCGGTGACTCCACGTTCAGTTACAAATAGCCCCGGAACACGGCCAGTTAGAATTGGCAGCAAGGCTGACTCGCTGCTTTCATTAATTTGCGCGCTGGTAACCACCGAAACCGACATCGGCACATTATCGCGGTTAACCTTAATAGGGCTTCCAGTCACCACTACTTCCTCAATTCGAACAGTGTCACCATACATATCCTGAGCCTGAAGTTTAGCTGTTGCAGCTGGAAATATAATTAAGAGAATGATCAATTTTAAAATAGATTTCTTCATTTCAAAGGGGTGTATTATTAATCGTGTTATTAAATTTACTTTTCGTGTTACCAATGATGCAAAAAAATATTATTCCGTTTTACTCATGATTAGTTTGCCATGCTTAATTCCCTTTATACCAATTAGTTTATCGGACAACTCGGTAAGACGGCGCGATGCTCCCTTAACGGCGATAATCTCCATACAATTTTGTTCGCTTAGGTTGAATTGCTGAACGCCAATCACTACATCGCGATACTGAAACTGCAGCTCAGCCGAATGCGTTCTGATCTCAGGCTTTTGGCATGGAAAAACGATAACCACAGCACCGGCGACCAAATTGTCGCACTTCCATTTTTGCTCCACCAAATTCTTTTCCACCAGATACCGTATGGCTTGCGACCGATTTGAAAAATTATTTTCGGTCACATACTGATCGAGTGCCGTAAGCAACTCTTCCTCCAATGAAACGCCAAAACGGGAAACCGCCATAATGCTACTATTTTACTAATTCGTGTTATCGTGGGACGAAAATACTACTTTTGGCATGGAAAACAAGCAAAATTACAATAGATAAGTTCGCATCAGTAGGCAATTGGGAAGTTTAATATACCCCAAGGACTAACATTCAGGAAATTATATTATTAATTACAACTGCTATCAATCCGTAAATTAGATTGTCGAAAGAGTATTTTAGAAGCTTCAGTAAATTTGACACTTTTGTTTCCTGATGAAAATAATGCAGCTATTTCTTGCAAATGCGATTGAACTTAATCCAAGTAATTTAAAAAAGTATTTATTTTACTTAAACAAGCCGCAATAAAAGATTGTTAAACAACCATTAAGGTTCATAGGTGTTAGTATGTTTGTTGCAGCTTATTCGATATGTACACCATATCTTTACAAAACGACGAAATTGAGAGTCAGGCTTTCCTGCCATCAACTCTCCTTTTGTAAAAAATACAAAACATCAGCTAAAATCAAAAAAGTAGAATATGCTTTTTAATTCTATTGAGTTTCTATTCTTTTTTATCGTAGTTACTACAGCCTTTTTTCTGATCCCCCATAAGTTCAGGTGGTTTCTTTTGTTAGCAGCATCATCTTATTTCTATATGTTCTTTAAGCCTGTATATATCCTTATTCTGGCTTTCACCATAATTATTGATTATTTTGCCGGTATTCTTATTGAAAATGAGCACGATAAAAAACGAAAGAAAATATTTCTTATAGCTAGTATAGTTAGCAACATAGGTGTACTAGCCATATTTAAATATTATAATTTCTTCAACGAAAATCTAACTGTACTAGCAAATTCTTTGGGAGCAGAGAATAAGTTTCCGGTATTAGAAATCCTGCTTCCCATCGGGCTTTCATTTCATACTTTTCAGGCCATGAGCTATACGTTTGAGGTTTATTACGGCCGACAGAAAGCTGAAAAGCATTTGGGTATCTATGCTCTTTATGTCATGTTTTATCCGCAGTTAGTTGCGGGTCCAATTGAACGTCCACAACATATTTTGCCTCAACTTTATCAAAAGAAATATTTTACTTACGAAAATGCGATTGCTGGATTAAATCTTATTGCACTTGGCCTTTTTAAGAAAGTTGTTGTTGCCGACCGACTAGCAATTTATGTAAACAGTTTTTACAGTGATGTTGAAGGTGCGAATTCAATTTCAGCATTTTTTGCTGTTTGCTTTTTTTCGATACAAATTTACTGCGACTTCTCCGGGTACTCTGATATTGCCAGAGGAACAGCCAGGTTTATGGGATATGACTTGATGATAAATTTTAATAATCCCTATTCAGCTCAATCAATCTCAGATTTTTGGAATAGATGGCACATTTCATTATCGACTTGGTTTAGAGATTATTTATATATTCCACTTGGAGGCAGCTGGGTGCCCAAATGGAAATGGATCAGGAATTTAACCATTGTATTTTTATTAAGTGGTCTTTGGCATGGTGCAAACTGGACATTTATTGTTTGGGGAGCACTTCACTCTGCTTATTTAATATTTGCCATCGTAACCAAAGATATCAGGAATAAGATAATTCCATCCTTTGGTGTTTTCACAAAGTACGTAAATCATATTATCGTTTTCGCGCTAGTCACTTTTGCCTGGATATTCTTCCGGGCAGAAAATTTCGAAAAAGCGAACATGGTAATTTTGAAATTGCTTTCTTTTGATTTTTCGATTAATTCATCGAAAATATTTGCACATCAAGGGCCTTTAAATATGGCACTTACTTTTTTCAGTATTTTGTTATGGTTAGTAATACCATTTCCAAGATATAGGGAAAACTCTTATAAGAATTTAATATTCCTTGTGTTTATAACCATTCTAATAATTACTCTTGGGAAAAATGGAACAACAGAATTTATCTATTTCCAATTTTAAAAAATTCTTCAAACGAATCTTAATACCTTTTGCAATTCTAATCGTTTCGATTGGCTCGATTATCAATTATTATTTTGAAAAGAAAATAGTTTTGGGAAGTCCAAACGCTGGAGTATACAAAGTAAACAGGATCATAAATGAAAATAATATTGATGAAATATGCTTCTTTGGATCATCTCGTGCAGAAGGTACATTTATTCCAGACTCACTTGTTAAAAATGGATTTAATTATGGGATATTTGCTGCTCAAGATGATGTAGTTCTATTTTTCCTAAAAGAAGAATGCAAAAAGAAAGATAAGAAAAACGCCATCGTCATTAATTTTGATTTAGATGGATTAAATTACTCTCTTGGAGACATATCTAATTACATTTATAATTCTGAATACCCTGCAGTTAAAGAACTTATTAGTATTAACTATAAAAATGTATTCAGAGTTCCATTTGTCAAATATGCTGGTTATTATGAGATGTATACAAAGTATTATATCAATGATAAGTTCAATTTAACTAGATATACAAACAAAGGAGCTTCTATTGAAAAAATTGAAACTTCCAAAGAATATTTTAAGGAACTTGTTGATCGACAAATCAATGCAAAAAGAGTATTTCGAAATGATCCCAAACTCAGCATAGAACTTTCAAAAATAATTAAATCAAATCCTCATAGAAAATTCATTTTTGTTATTGCGCCCTATCACAAATCATTTTTTGATGGATTCACGAATTTTCAGGATGCTGAACTCTATTTAGCCTCGCTAAAGAAGAATTCAAATGTTACTGTTCTGGACTTTGGCAAGATCGATTTTCCCAATGAGTATTTTTTTGATACCCGTCACCTTAACTTAAAAGGGGCAATCGGATTTAATCGGATATTGAAAGACTCGTTGAATGTTATTCTGGCGAAATAATTTATTTAAATATTCTAATACAATGCATTAAGAAGTATTCATTTTTGAACTTCGCTATTTATAAAATTCCAAATACCCGGAAACTGCAATTTGTCAATACCTTTCCCAGCATCTGCAAACATAAACCGCATTCATTGAATTGTAATTCCAGGGTTAAGAACACCTCGTTTCCTCCACAAAAAAGTAAATCTATCCCTGTGTTTTTAGAGTTTTTTGGCCAAGACACAATTTCATAATTTACTGCAACATGATGAAAATACCCTTAAAAAAAGTTTAAATTTTTTGCAACAAATCTGCTATATGCGTCCTCTGTTTTTGTCAGAAATTTACACAAAAAAGAAAGGAGGTAAAGTAATTCTTAATTCGAGTCTAGTAGTTTATTTAGTTATAAACAAATAAATTTTGAGCCATGAAAAGTACAGTATTATTTCTTTTGCTAATGATTGTTTCACTAGTAACTCTAGGCCAGAAGCCCAAAGATTTAGATGAAATAAAAGTAACACCTCCCAAATTTGCCGGAACTCCGGTAGCTGTAAAACAACATGACTACCAATCTATTGAAAGTTATTTAGTCAAGTATATTCAATCTAAGGTCACATCCCTTGATCTTACAAATGAAGGAACAGTTGTTATGCAGTTTATTGTTAATCCATCGGGCAATTTAAGTGATTTTAGGGTAATCAACAGTGTTTCTCCCACTATCGATAATGAAGTAAAAAAAGCTTTGCTAACGACCAATGGCATGTGGCTGCCAGGTTTAAACAATGACGAACAGGTTGCTATGGAAAAAGAAATTTCGATTGCGTTTAGGCTAGAAAATAGTCAAGGCTTTGGGAAAAGGGCGAGTTGGTATTATAAACAAGGAGGCAAAATGTTATATGTCAGAGAAAATCCAGAAAAGGCCTTAAAACGTTTTGACAAAGGCATTGCTCTTCGTCCAAATGAAAAATGTTTGTTGTTAGGAAGAGGACTTGCCAAGTTTGAAATTGGAGATAAAGATGGGGCTTGTAAGGATTGGAACCGGATTAAATCTCTGGGTGGTTTTGAAAGTGATTCCTTTCTCAACAATTTTTGCGAAATGGAAGGATTTGCTGAATTAGTTAAGATATTGAAGGAATAGTTATGGTTTAACTTTTAAACAATTTTGATAAAGCAAAGGTTGTCTGGAGGGTCCCAGACAACCTTTGTATTTTTTTTATGACATAACCTAAGTCAATGTGAAAGATAGAATTTCACCGACGATTTTCTAACAACCAACTTGGTATTTAAAATAACCTGAACGGGGTTGGCTTCGGGATTTTCAATCCGGTTAAAGAACAGTCGCGCAGCTTCCTGCCCAATCTCAAAAGTAGGGTGGGTAATTGAAGTCAAAGCCGGATCAACTACGGTAGAATGAAATTCATCGGTAAAGCCAACCAAAGCAATATCTTCAGGAATCCGAAGACCTCGGCTTTTTATTTCTTTCATAGCCGCAAAAGCGACCGTGTCGTTGATCCCAAAAATAGCATCCGGTGGTTTAGGCAAATTGAGTAGCCTGCCAGTTGCTTTAATAGCATCTTTTGTGCTCAGGTTGCATTTTTCAAGCAATTCCGGGTAAAAATCCAAGCCACAACTTTTTAATCCTGAAAGATATCCACGAGTCCTTTCCTGCGAAATATTCAGGTGATCAGGTCCGGCAATGTAAGCAATACGGCGAAACCCGTTTTTGTAAAAATGTTTGGTAATTTTCTGTGCGGCATCTACATTATCAACTACCACAGAAGGAACTTCATCAGTTCGGCATACCCTGTCGAAAAAGACAAGTGGAATGCTGTTTTTGATTAGCCTGTCGAAATGCTCATACGATTGGGTTTCCTGGCTCAGACAAACAATCAGCCCTTCCACCCGGGTTTTCATTAAATTTTCAATTGCTTTAATTTCTTTCTGAAGAGTTTCGTTTGATGAAGCAATTAAAATGTAATAGCCCTTTTCTTCGGCAATTTGCTCAATTCCTGAAATGATTGATGAATAAAAATGGGTTACCAGATCAGGAACAATTACGCCAATCATTCGGGTAGCCTGTTTCAATAAACCCATTGCCAGCGGATTGGGTGTGTAATTCATTTCCGCAGCCAGCTTCTGTATTTTCAACGTCACTTCAGGACTAATATCAGGGTGATTGTTGAGTGCCCTCGAAACAGTAGAGATAGAAACCCCGATTTCTTTGGCCAGATCTTTTAACGAAACATGCCTTTTGCCTTTTTCCATAGTCATCAATCCAAGCAATTACTTACACAAAGCTAACAGATTATTCTTAGATAAATGTTCCTCAACACATTTTCCGAAACGCAAACCTTTGCGCAAACCTTTGCACT
>JAFLKN010000065.1 GCA_019163175.1 Prolixibacteraceae bacterium
CTATCTTTGTAATACATTTTTTTTCATAAGTTTAGGTTTAGTTAGGTTAGTTAGTTTAAGAGAGAAAAGGTAGGACAGAGGTTCTACCTTTTTGTTTTTATACCCACCTCAGCAAATTCTAAACAAAAGCTTCACTTTATGCAAAAAAAATCAACCCTTTCGATCGTCAAAACTTCAGAAAACCGAAAAGGTTGATAAAATTAAGTGAAAAGTATACTGTGAAAGACCTCTGTTATATTATTCCAAAAGAACCCATCAAATATTTCAGCAAAAGCAAACCAACAATTAAGCCTGCCAGTGCTAAAAACAACTTTATAAAATCACCTGTAGTCTTCTGCTTCGGAGCTTCGTCCATTTCTTGATTTTCCATTTTTCAAATTTTAACTATGCATATTTTTCCGGTCGATCTGATTCGGAATTAACTTCACACAAAATAGTATCAAAACGATCTTTTGAAATGAATAGTAAATTCAAAAGCAACCACCTCATTATAAACAAAGCAGCAATTTGATACATAAAGAATTGAAAGTTGGCTAATGCAATAAAGCATGACCCCGAATAAAAATGGAAACTGGAGATCTATAATTGAAAGTTACCGGGATAAAAGTCGCTCCACAAATATTTGAATTGATGGGAACGATTTGATTTGGTAAAACTCGAGTCGCTAGAAAACGGTAAAATTCTGAGATATTTTCGGAAAAGCTTCTAATTTCAATGGCATAATAACCATGTGAACAAGGATTATGAATCTCTGAAAATGGATTGGATTTATTTGCCTCAGTTCCGGAAATATTCGTATCCTTCCAGCTTTCAGGATCGGTCGGAATAGTAAAGAACCTGAGGCTAAAAAGCAGTATAAAAAGCAAAATAATACCTGAATTTCTGAGCTTTAACATCAATGAAATATTTTTGAAACTAAGTTAGAGTATTATCGATTCAATAGAAATAACCCAATGAATATTTTAAAGAAAAATTTTAAAACGGCGACCCCCTTAAAAATAAGGAGAATCACCGTTTTTTCCCTTAAAAAAATAAAACAAAAACTAATAAAACAAAAACTATTGTTTATTCGACTCAAGCGACTTGATCGCCTCTTGTGCCTTCAGATTTTCAGGATCAATCTCAAGTAATTTTTTCCAGAAATCTACTGATGTGGTTTTCTCCTCTTTCTGGAAATAATAAAATCCCAAATAGGAATAAATCTCTGATAATTCCTTTTTGTATTTCACCGGATCTTTAATTAATGATTCCAACGTTTTTTCGTAGAATGGCTTCGCCAATCCCAGAGTTGTTTCCGCATCTATAGCCGAATTAACACGGGCTCTCCAAAATGTACCCAAATACGAATTTGGCGAGTATGTTTCTACCTTGGTAAAAAGAGAATCGGCTGTATGATAATAACTTCTCATCTTTAAAGAATCGACATTGTACCCTAAAGAGTCGGTTTTCAGATTCAGGTTATTGGCTGTAGAATAATATGCTTTGCCCAACAGAAAATAATCGGAAGTTGCCAGATTGGGTTTCTTTTTAAAATATTTACTGCTGTATTGAAGTGCTTCATCGTATTTTTTCAGCTTATTGCTAGATTTTGCCAGTTCATCAAAAATCTGGTACTGGGAGGAATCTTTTTTCAAAGCCAGATTATAATTTTGAATAGCCAGTGAATCATTCCCTGAGGCACTCAACATTTTGCCGTAATACGAATAATCATCAGTAAGAATCTTCTCTGATGGAACCAGTGTGAAAAACTTATCCATAATGCTTTTTCCATTCACCAAATCCTTTGTCTCGTAACTGATGTAGCCTAATAATCGCAGCAATACATAGTCATTTGGGTTTTGCTGAACAAGTTTATCAATCATTTCGCGAGCTTCTTTATACTGCTTATTGAAAAAGAGACTGTAGGCATAATGCGTTACATCTTTATCGGTTGTTACATTCTTAAAATAGGTTGCAAAACTTCCAACTGCCTCAGCATATTTTTGATTGTCGTAATACAACTCTCCCAATTTTTTGTAGGCAGGCCAATAATTTGAATTGACAGCAATGGCTTTGTTGTTATACTCAATCGCCTGAGTTAAACTGCGGGCTCTACCCATAATATCAGATTGATAGAGATAAGCTTCAAGATAATTTGGATCGAAATAAATCGCCCGGTCAAACTGCAAAGAAGCATCGCTCGGGTTATTTTTGTCAAGTTCAATCAATCCGCTCAGGAAATATGCTGAAGCATTTTTAGGATCGACCCCAATCGCCAGATTAATGTAGCGCTTAGCTTCATCAAAATTTCGCGGGGTTTGGGCATAATATGTTTTTGCAATAGCCACAATCGCCGATGCCTCTTTTTTTGATTTTTTAACGGCATCCTTAAAGTATGCATCTGCTTCTGCAGGAGCCGAATTCAGGCATAATTTTCCCATTCCGGCATAGTTGCAGGCATAAGAAGAACTCGAATCAATTCCTTTCTGATAGCAGATTTTCGCTGAATCGATTTTGCCAGTGTAATAATAATATTCGCCCATTCCGTAGAGTGCCGCAGCGTTTTCGGGATCAGCTTTCAATATAGCAGCAAAAATCTGTTTTGCTTCGCGGTAATCCCTCTGTTTTAATTTTGCAAAGCCATCTGATTCATTTTGAGCAGCAAGTGTTTGCAGCACAACTACAAATAGAAATGCAAAAAGTGTAAGTTTTATTTTCATTTTTTAATTGTTTATTTTTTAAAGGTCAACTAAGAAAGACACGATACTGAGAAGTATTCTCATTTTGCCAGGGATTGCATAACCGTGTCTGTTTCATCAAAAATTACTTTTAATATTCACAAGTCGTTGAAAATCATTCTCGGGTTTTAATCCCATACGGTAAATAATTTTCTGACCTCGTTCGGATGTTAGATGTGCAAGAAACCCACGAGCCAAACTGGCAGAGGGATCAGTATAAACAGCATAAATTTTTCGGGTCAACGGATAACTCAAATTAAACAAACTGCCAACCGTCGGTTTAAAACTGTTGGTGGTATCGGCCAATATCGATGTTGAAACAGCAATCAAATTCAGTTTATTTAAGGTTTGCTGTACATTCAGACTTTCGGTTTCGCTTAGCCAGTTGTAACCAACAAAACCGATTGAATTAGGATCGGAGGTAACCGCTTCAATTACTTTTTTGCTACCTCCTGCAAAATTTATTTCTCCTGAAATCTTCTGATTTAATTTGAGTGAATCGTTGAGAGAACGGATAATTCCGGAAGCTTCAGCATCAAAAACCTGTCTGATACTTCCTGTCAATCCAGAACCTTTTATCTGGCTCCAATCCACCAATTTGCCGGATAAGATTCCGGAAATCTGACTGATAGTTAAAGCAACTGTCTTGTTTCCCGAATTGACAATCACAGCAACTGCATCATAGCCCAATGGTATTGACTCTGGGATAATACTTTTGCTTTTAAAAAAATCGACTTCCTTTTGATTTAGTGGACGGGTTACCAAAGCCAACCTGATTTTTTCCTGAAGCAGAAGATTTATAGCATCGTATTCTGATACAAACTGGCATTTAACCGTTGCATAGCTATAAATACTTTGAAATACATCCATTTCGGCATTCAGTAATGGTTGTAAAGCCTCATCAGCAGCAATTGTTGCCTGGCCGGTAAGCATAGATTCAGGTACATCTTTTTTAACTCTGCGACAACTTGAACCCAAAATTACCACCGCTAGGAAAAATAATATGATTTTTACTTTAATCATTCTGATCTGTTTCTTCATCATTTATTTTATAATCCCGATAAGCCCGATATCCTCTAAAGGCGCCATAGCCAAGCACTACAATACCGAATGCGGCCATACGAATGTCTGGCACCTCCTGCCAAAACAAATATTTAAAAAGCAGGAGGATACCACACAAAAAGTACAAAACCACAACAAAAAAATTATAAATACCTTTTGATATTTTCAGTTTCATTTTTCTTATTGAAGTACAAAATTAATTGGCACAGTAAAACTTACCCGAACTGCCTGACCACCCTGTTTCCCGGGTATCCATTTCGGCATCGATTTCACTACACGTACAGCTTCTTTGTCGAGCGATGAATCAACCCCACGGGTAACCTTAACATTAGATATATTACCGCTGGGTTCAACAACAAAATTGACAAAAACTTTACCCTGAATCCCATTTTCCGTGGCAATTACCGGATATTTCACCGAGTTGGCCAGATACTTGCGCAAGGCAGCCTCACCACCCGGAAATTCGGGCATTTGCTCAACGATAAAAAATGGCTGAGAAGTCGTATCTTCTTCAACGATCATATTATTGAGTTCGGCAATGTCAACCCCGTTTTCCTCATCGGTTCCTTTTACATCGGCAATCGAAATGGTTACCTCAGTTTTCGTAAGTTCCTCCTGGGTTTTAATCACTTCTTCTTCCTGAACTTCTTCATCAGGTTTGATTACAGGAGGAGTAAATTTGATTGATGACTTCAAAGGCGGAGCAGGTTTTTCGATAATAATATCCTTGGGCTTCTCCATCTTTTTCTGATCAATTTCAATGTTAGAGAGGGTGGTTACTTCTACCATCCGTTCTTTCCTGCTTTCAACAATTTGTTTGTATAAAATGGGCAAACAAATAATCAAGGCAAAAAAGATCAGGGCAATAATAATTCCCCATTTATGACGCCGCGAGCTGTCTTTCCGAAGTTCAAAAGCTCCGTATTCCTGGTTTCGCTCCTTAAAAAGAAGATCAACCCAGGCTTCGTTAAACAAGTTTATTTTTTGAGACATAGACTGTTTCTGTATTTGTGACTAGATCGCCGGCTTGGCCTTTTTTTCGATCAAACCGAGGTCATAAGGGGTTATATCAACTATTGCATACCTTCCGATATTGCATATCTGCATTTCGTCAAGAATATCGACAAGGTTTTTATAGTTTGATTCATCAGTAGCCTTAATCATGATAATGGGAGCAGTTTTTGAAGCTCTGTATTCGGCAAGTTTCTTAGTGTAGTCTTCTTCACTCACTTTTTTCTTAGCCTTATCCGCTTTCAATTCCTCAACCTGCTTCATTACTTCATAATTCTTCTGAATCAGCATCTTACGGATTCCCTCCGAAGAATAATCAGTTTCAATCAATTCCGGATCGACGCCATTCTCTTCAGTTCCGAAGAAATAATAAAGTTTATCTTCTTTCCCAAGCAAAACGGTAATTGCCTGTGAAGCCTTAACCTTATTCTGATCTTCCTCCTGAACTTTATCTTTCGACGGAACACTAATTTCCATCGTTTGAGGTTTTAACATCGAGGTGGTAAGCATGAAAAAGGTAATTAAGAGAAACCCAAGATCAACCATTGGTGTTAAATCTACCCGGGTTGCGTGTTTCTTTTGTTTTGGCTTTTTACCTTTTTTGCCTTTATCTTCTACTTGCATTTCTGCCATAGTTCTTTCCTTTCTATTTAGTTGAAACCTGCTCGAGGCTGGTAATCAGATTATACCTGTTTTCATCGATATCCTGAAGAGTTCCCATCACATCCTTGATGACTTTATAGGGAGTTCCCTGATCAGATTTGATTGCAAGCCTCAAATTGCGGTTAACTTGCCGAGCAGTTTTCATCCATACCTTAAACTGATTGTTTAACGAATCAGCCGGTATGCCAATTGCAGCTTCTTTACTATCACGTTGCTCTGCTGACAGAGCCAGAAATGCTTTCATTTTTTCGATCGGAACGCCTGACATACTTACTTTACCAAATTCGGTCAGTTCCTTATCTGTGAAACTGATGCTGTAAGCTTTTCCAACATTGTCAAGTACTTCCTTTCGGTCTTGCTGGGCATCTAATCCGAAGAACACTTTTCCTTCTTTGTCAATCAGCACAGTTGCAATGTCTCTTTCCGGAATTTTAATTTCAGAGATAGACGAAGGAACCGCAACAACAATAGGTTCTTTGGCTACGAAATTCGAAGTCAGCATAAAAAACGTAAGCAATAAAAAAGCCACATCGCACATGGCAGTCATATCGACCGTTGTGCTCTTTCTGGGTACTTTTACCTTTGGCATTTTTTATTTCGGCTTAATGATTTTTAGCAGCGTAAGTATTAACAATGGTAAAACCTGCTTCATCAATCGAATAGGTTAGTTTGTCAATTTTTGTTGTAAAGAAGTTATAAAAAATAATAGCCAAAGCCGAAGTACCAATACCTAATGCTGTATTGATCAAAGCCTCAGAGATACCGGCAGCAAGCTGAACTGAATCGGGTGCACCAGCATTAGCCAAAGCCGAGAATGCTTTGATCATACCGATTACCGTACCAAGTAGCCCCATCAAGGTTGCAATAGAAGCAATGGTAGAAAGAATAACCAGATTCTGCTCCAAAGCTGGTAATTCGAGTGAGGTAGCTTCTTCAATTTCTTTCTGAATAGAAACGATTTTCTGATCTTTCGGAAGCGTTTTTTCATTTTCCATTTCCTGGTATTTTACCAGTCCACTGTAAATAACGTTAGCAACCGAACCCTTCTGTTGATTACAAGATTCTTTTGCGCTATCGATTTTACCATGATCTAAAAGTTCATTAATTTCAGACATGAAACTAACGATTCTTCCTTTTCCGGCCGCTTTTGTAATAGCCAGATAACGCTCAACGGTATAAGCTAATACGGTAAGTAACAGTGTAATAATAATAGGCACAATCGGACCTCCCTTATAGATGATACCGAAATAATTTCCAGGTAGTGGTACGTTTGCATTGCTTCCACCGACAAAATTTGATCCATCACCAAATACAAACATGTAAACCAGAATTGCTGCAAGCAATGATACCGGGATAATTGACATTGTAAAGCCTCCCTTCAGACTCTTCGACGAATTTTTGTTTGATTTCATTGAATTAATTTTTCTAAGTTTTAATAATTAAAGAATATGCTATCCAAAATGCACACACAATGAGCATCTTACGAATATTAAAGAATATGAATAAATGCGAAAACCCTGAAAGATTGACATACGAAACTAAATACGAAGTTTGTAGTCCATTTCAGGAAAATGAAGGATTGATTAAAAAAAAGACATAGTAATTACACAGAACTACTCCTGATTTCAATCAAACAAAACTAAAGGCTATAAAAGGAAACTGGCCGTTTGGAGATAAATGGGAATATAAACAGCACTGTATCTGGTAAAGACAGATGACTGGGCAATAAAAAATTTAAGATTACTTTTTGTGACCGAGAATGCTAATCCTGAAAAAATATCTTTTGATTTACTGAACCCGGGATCACAATCGGATTCTGTTAGAAAAGGATTGACTGCAGTCCTACCTGCAGGAACATCACCAAAAATACCGGGAAGGGAATCGTTTGCTTCAAAACTTATTTCTGTAACCTTACTATCCTGAAAGGAAAAAGCCTGATCGCTACTAGGAAATGATGAATATACCTGCTGAATAGCAAGTAAAAAAATCATTGAGAAAATTAATTTCAGTTTCAGCATCGTTTCAAAAATATCAAACTCATGTTACAAAAACGTTGCCAAATTATTTATTTATTATATCAGTTGCATTCAACCAAAGGCTTATTAATGTAAATTTAACACTTAGGTCATGTATAGAATTTAATAAAAAATTTCAACGGACTATCGTAACCGGGAACGTTTTCAGATTCCAGGCTTCATATTTATTAGTTGTAAGAATATTTAACTGTCGTTTCTCACTGTTCCTGAACCAGATAATTGTAGCATCGGTAGGATTGGCGTTGGCTTTTACACCGCCTGTAACTGTTACCTGAAGTGGTGTTCCGTTGGTAACCTCGTAGAAGATAGATTTCGTCGGCGTATTCGCTGAAACGGAAAGTTGACTGGCCGGTAAATTAATCGCCGGAGCTGTTTCTTCATAAAAGAATTTCGTAACCTGATAGGTAATGGTATCCATCCATTGGTTCAAAGTTTTGTAATCATCCAATTCAGGTTCGTGACCCATGCCATTCAGCGAAATTAAGCGATTGCGGTTACCCAATATTTGCAGCCGTTCGTGTATCGGTTTCGAGCCATACATTTTGTCCATCAACAAGCGGTTAACCATGAGCGAATTCTGAAACGGGTGATCGTATTCGTATGGTACAATTCCGTCAGCAGTGCCATGAATAGACAGCACTGATGTTTTTTCTTCTTTGTCGATAATATTCAGGTCAGCAACCGCACCCCACATATTGGCGACAGCTTTAATTTCAAAACCTTCAGTATATTTATTTCCTGAAGCTTCAATTTTACCAATTAAGCCATCCTCTTCAGCTTCCAAAATACGTTTGGGGCGTTCATCATTGTCCATAAACGCCACATTGAGCGAAGCAACACCACCTGCACTGGTTCCACCCACATAAACCTGATTCGGATCAATTCCAAGTCCTTTTGCATTGTGCGCCAGATAACGAAGTGCAGCATGGGCATCCTGAATAGCCCGGTATGCACTTAATTCAACATCACTTGGCGAAAGTTTAAAGCCCAGACGATAATCGATGGAGGCAACCAGATATCCACGTTTTGCAAGCGAATTTGCCAAAGATGCTTCAGCTGCCGATTCTTTGCTTCCAATGTAAAATGCGCCACCGTGTATTAACATGACCAAAGGCCTGCTTTTAAATGTGTCCGTTTTCGGATAATAAATATCAAGTTTTAAATCCATTACTTCCGGATCGTTGAACGACTTGACCAATCCTTTGCCTAGGGTAGTGATGTAAGGGTCATCGGAATAGGGAGACCGCGTCCACAGTCCTTTTGCCCGGCCATAAATGAGATCACTTTTAACCTCTACACCAGTAAAAATTTCTTTTTGATATCGCTCAGAAGGCGTTACCTGAACTTCCGGACGACAAACAAAACTCAAATCAGCTTTAGGTCGCCAAAAGAAAAAGCGCTTTTTCTTATTGAAAAGTGTCAGTTTCCCCGAAAAATTTGATTTGTCCATTTGTGCCGATTTTATTGGTCCAACAAACAAATCGGATTGAAAAAATGGATGGCTTCCGGAGTTATTCAGGGAAAATGCATAATTCTCTTCAACAGCTTTTCCACGATTGACAACAAAATGGCCTTTCACCATTTCCGAACTACTTGATTCAACAACCAGAACGAGCTGATCATTACCAATCTTCCCATCATAAACTCCGCTTTCAGGAGCAGTATTTTGTGCTGTTACAGGTGCAGTTATTGCCAGTAAAAGTATCATGATAAACATGAAAATCCGGCAAATTTGTGTTTTCGCAAATTTCATCGCTTTGGTTTTTTTTTGAGCTTATTAATGTAACGATAAACTTCGTCAAAAGGTATAATTCAATTCGGATACAAAGAAACAAAATCGCTCGGATAAAAATGTTCACAACGAAAAGCATTTATATAACAGATATCTAAATCAGTACGTAAAAATCGACATTCAAAATTTATTTTTATCTTCCGCCAATTAGATTAACTTGGAATAAATTCGTTATTCCTTCTCAATATATTATAAAATCTACATTAAAGAAAAGAAACAAACTTAAATAACCTGATTATGATACTTGGAGAAATAATACCTGTAATTTTCGGCATTAGGCCTGAATTTATATTGTTTGCCCTAACGCTGCTTGGTGTAGCCCTGTTCCACCGCTATACACTTATAGTGGCACTTTCTGGACTTGCGTCAATCCTGTTATTTCAATTTATTTTCATACCCGAATTTAACCTTTCGGAACACATGTTTGGGCATGTTCCTTTCACCGATCAAATTCTGGATAAGGAAATGCGGGTTGGCGAATGGGGCGTTTTGCTCAATCTTTTAGGCCTTTTAATTGGTTTTGCCATTCTTTCGCGGCATTTCGAAGAATCAAAAGTTCCTGAGTACCTTCCTGATTTGCTGCCCAACGACTGGAAAGGTCCTTTGGTATTGCTGATTGCTGTTTTTGTTCTTTCATCATTTCTCGATAATATTGCCGCTGCCTTAATTGGGGGTACCATAGCAATAGTTGTTTTTAACCGTAAAGTACATATTGGTTATATAGCTGCCATTGTTGCAGCCAGCAACGCCGGTGGTTCGGGCAGTGTTATCGGCGATACCACAACTACGCTCATGTGGATTGAAGGAGTAAATCCATTTAATGTGTTTCATGCTTATATAGCAGCATTTTCAGCCTTAGCTTTCTTTTCCATTTTTGCTTCATTGCAACAACACAAATATCAGCCAATTCAAAAAGATGCCAATCCCAACATACATATCGATTGGGTGCGACTCGGTATTGTTTTCTTGATTCTGTTGCTTACCATTGCCACCAATGTGTATTTTGATTTTCCGGCATTGGGAGTTTGGGTCGCTATCATTATTAGTTCTTTCATTCGTAAAACCGATTGGGCCGAAGCCAAAAATTCGATTAGTGGCGCGGTATTTTTGGTAGCCTTGGTAAGCTGTGCTTCATTAATGCCAGTGAATGAATTACCTGCGGCCTCCTGGCAAACAGCCTTTTCTCTTGGGTTCGTTTCATCGGTATTCGATAATATTCCGCTGACCAAACTGGCACTGGAACAAAATGGCTACGATTGGGGAATGCTGGCCTACGCTGTCGGTTTTGGCGGATCAATGATTTGGTTTGGATCATCGGCCGGAGTTGCCATTACCAGCAAATTTCATGAAGCAAGATCAGTTGGAAGCTGGCTAAAATCAGGCTGGCATATTGCAGTGGCCTATGTCATCGGATTTTTTGTTTTACTATTCTTTTTGGGCTGGGAACCTGAAGTGATTGAAAAGAAAAACAATTCGGCTCATAAAAAACCTGTAACTGAACAATTGACTACAGAACCGGCAAATTAAGTACTTACAAAAACACACAACATACCGAATATGGGTTTGTCCATAGCCGGATTTGAGGTTTTTCAACTCAAAAATTGGCTACAGACAAACCCTTTTTATTGACCGAAAATTAGTATCCTTGCATACCAATAAACTAAAATAATAAAACTATGAGAAAACTAACTCCATTAATTTGCATGCTTCTTATTCTAGCTTTTTCTGGCATTGCCCAAGACAAAAAAATCAACGTTCTTGTATTTTCAAAAACTTCGGGCTTTCGTCATAACTCCATTTCTTCGGGTTTAAAAACTCTGAGCGATTTGGCACAGGAACGAAAATGGATTTTAACTGCAACCGAAAATGCTGATTTATTTACTCCGGATTTCCTGAAAACCTTTGATGTGGTCGTTTTCCTGAATCCAACGATGGATGTACTGAATGAACAGCAGCAAAAAGATTTTGAAGCCTTTATGAATACCGGAAAAGGGTTTGTTGGTATCCATGCCGCCGCCGATTGCGAATATGATTGGGCCTGGTACGGACAACTAAATGGTGCCTTTTTTAAAACTCATCCAAGAGGTCAGGTTGGAACAGTAATTTTTGAGAATACAGACCACCCGGGTATGGTACCATTTAAAGGCATGCAAACCTACCGTACTTTTGACGAATGGTACACATTCAAAGAAAATCCACGCGCTAAAGTAAAAGTTCTGGCTCGTTTGGATGAGACTTCGCTGGATGCTGAAACATTGAAGGACGACAAATGGAAAATGGGAGATCACCCGCTAATCTGGTATCAGGAATTGGGCAAAACACGCTCCTTCTATACTGTTTTCGGTCATACTCCTGAAGCATTCCAAGACCCTAAAGTGAAAGAACATATTGGCTGTGCAATTGACTGGGTTGCAAAACGGAATTAGCAAGCAGTTTTCATTCGTAGATTAAATAAAAACAGAAGAGGCTGTTCCTAATTGGAACAGCCTCTTCTGTTTTTATATTTTAACTGGACTTAAAAACTACTTACATTAAGTCTTCCTCCGGTAACACATTTGCCTGAAAGAGATGGAGTGGCGACAACAGAACCTAGTATTGCTGCTTTAATTTGTACAGCAGTTGCACCAGAATGCGTTGAAGCATACAAAGCAGCAGCGCCAGTAACATGTGGTGTGGCCATTGAGGTCCCGCTATAACTAGCATAACTTGACACTATATTTTTACCCGATTTTTTAGGAATTGAGGACCAAATGCCAGAACCCGGTGCTCCTAAATCAACAGTTGTTGCGCCGTATTGAGAAAAACTAGACAATGCACCAGTGTTGGTTATTGATGCTACGGCTATAACATTTGCGACGTCATAACCAGATGGATAACTAGCTGTAAGATCATTATTTGTTCCACTATTTCCTGCTGCGGCGATAAACAGAATACCCGCATCATTTGCTCTTTTAATAGCATCAAGTAGACCTTGAGAAAATCCGCCACCACCCCAGGAATTGTTTGTTGCAATAATATTCAACCCCTTCTTTTTTAAGTCAGTAAAGTAATCTACTGCCTTTATTGCGTTTGCAGTAGTTCCACCGGTACTTCCAAGAAATTTGGCATTCAAAAGTTTTACATTCCAGCAAACACCTGCAACACCCTTACCATTACCGCCAAGTCCACCAATGGTTCCGGCCACATGAGTTCCATGATCATCACCAACACCATCAAAAACGGTATTGTTATTTCCGGCAAAGTCCCAGCCATAAACATCGTCTTTTAATCCGTTTCCGTCGTCATCAATGCCATTTCCGGCAATTTCACCAGGATTTGTTCCGGCATTAGCAGCAAGGTCTTCGTGGGTGTACATATAACCTTCGTCAATTATGCCAATATAAACAGTATTTAAGCCTGTTTTACCTGCAGCCCAAGCTACTGTAGCCTGACAGCCGTATTGATTCGCTGGAGAACTTGAAGAACTATACATGCCCCACAGCGAACCATTTGTATAATAAGTATCGTTTGATGTAGCACAATGCTGATAAATATAGTTTGGTTCAGCATATTCAATTTCAGGAAGATCCTTAGCATTCGCGATAGCATCCGCGATAGATCCTGAAGTTGAAACTACAGTAATACCTTCCTTATCACCGTTTTTTTCCATCATCCTGGTGTGTATTTTTTCTTTAAACTTTCCACCCATTTTGGTAAATGCTAAATCCTTTTTACTGGCAACAGTACCATCCTTAAACTTGACAAGAATCTCGTTTGGAACCATGTCATAATTCTGCTTAACTGAGGCACTCTTAAGTGTAGAAGAATCATCCTGAACCTGAAGTTGGTCATCTTTAGAACATGCAGCCCAAAGTAAACCAACCATAACGACCATAATTAACAAGCGAAGCTTTTTCATAGTTATTTCTTTTAAAAGGTTTTCTTTTTGGAATATTAAACGCAACTGAAGTATGAATAGTTTAGATTTTAAAGACCTGTTTTTCAAATATACTAAATTCTTCACCAAGAATGGGGGGTTAGGTAATTTATTTAACAACAAATCAACTTTTACTCCCTATAATTGCCAGCCTGCTTTCTTAAAATTCCTGGTCTCATACAACAAGGTCTTCTAACAGTATTATCTTCGCAAAAGAATTAATCCTGCTCAAATGAGTTTGAAGACCGTGAGTATACAACGCGAGATCACTCCCCTATCCCAAGGCGATTGCCTTTTGGTGTTCGATCGCCAAAAGAGCAAGTTCGACTTTCCGGTTCATTTTCATCCTGAATATGAGTTAAACTTTATACAACATGCACCCCAGGCAGAGCGTATTGTTGGCGACCACAAAAGCCTGATTGGCGAAATTGAATTGGTACTGGTTGGGCCTAATGTCTATCACGGTTGGAACAACGGACAATGCCGAAGCAAACAAATTCACGAGATTACGATTCAATTTCACCGCGACATGATTCATGAAAATCTGTTGGCCCGAAACATGATGAAGTCTATCAAAGATATGCTTGGAAATGCTTCGCGCGGAATTTTATTCTCGGAAACTACGACAATGCAAATTGCAGATCAGTTGCAGCAATTATCGCAAAAAAATGGACTAGAGGCTTTTATCGAATTAATCTCAGTGCTGCATGTCCTTTCTATTTCTGAAAACCAGAAACTTTTGTGCTCGGGAGCTATGAATACTACTGATTTTGCAAATAGCGACCGAATCAGAAAAGTATGTGAATACATTGAGCAGAATTATCAGGAGAAGATAAAAATTAAAGACCTGGCCATTTCACTGAATATGACCGAAACAACCCTCTCGCGCCTGATGAAACAACGAACCGGAAGATCGTTTGTCGATTTTGTGAATGACTACCGAATTGGATTTGCCTCGCGGTGGCTGACAGAGACCAATCAAACTATTGCCGAGATTGCCTTCCGGTGCGGATTTTATAACATTTCAAACTTTAACCGGATTTTCAGAAAAAGCAAAGGCTGTACACCGGGTATGTACCGAGAAAACTTTTCAGGAATAAAACGAGTGAGTTAAAAAATGCGTTGGAAGCAGATTGAATTCTGAAGTTTCGCTATTCACCAAAATCAATTCGTTGCTGAGACTCATCGGGCAGGTTTTCCAGAAATTCTTCCACGATTAAATCTATCCACGGTAAACACCGGCCACAACTGGTTCCGGCTCTTGTTATTTTCTGAATATCGGAAGTTGACCGTGCACCTTTCACCAATGCAGTGTGAATTTCCTTTTCTGTAACCATATTGCAGATACAAACCAAGCGTTTACTCATACCAAAATCTAATGAGAATGCGACTTTCAGGAAACAAACTTATTCTCAACAAACAACTTGATACCACGATAGGCATCAATAATCTGGTCGCGTTTAGGTAAAGTTTCGTATATCTTCTGGATGTACTGTTTTTCGCTGATCAGGCGGAAAGTGTATTTAAAATTGAGGTCGAAAGCCATTGAGATCAGCAGCAATTTGTAGTCGTTCATGGTTTTCATGTCCTCAACGGCAGCAGTTTTTCCGGCCATAATGCTTTTAATAATCTTCTCCGAAACTTCAGGAGTATTCACCAGGTCGAAGGTCATAATGGGTTGAACTCCCATTTTTTCTTTGAAAAACCGGTATGATGAATCGAAAATATCTAATTTATCGGCATCACGAAGCAGGCGTGCAAAAAGGGTTTGCTGTTCATTATCCAACTTAGGTAACTTCAGTTTATTGTGGTTTTCAATCGACTTCTGGATAATCAGCTGCGTATCGACTGGTAATTTGGCATAAAAATCCATCTTCTGAACCAACTGCACAGACAACAAAGCATGATCGCGCTGAATATTTGTTGGAGAAGCTGTTCCTTTGGCAATTAAAGAAGCTCTTCCCAAATCATGAAATAAAGCAATAACCTCGGCAATACGTTTGTCTTCGTCGTTCTGTAAAACAATTTTTGACACCAAAAGCGAATTATTGACAACACGAAGTGAATGTGCACGAACATCATCAATTCTATACTGATTTTCAGACAAATCGACAACAAGTGATTGGAAATACGCTTCAAATTCTAAGCGGCACTCTTTCAGAAGTTCTTCAGTAATCATACGGTGGATTTAATTCCATCAAAAGTAGCACAATTCTGATCTCAAGGCATTGAATACAAAATAAAATTATTAACAGCGACCACTGGCGTATCCTCCTGATTACAAAACTCTTATTTAAGTGTTAATAAAAAAACGAACTGATTTTTACGTTTTCTGCTCAAATGGGCTTATTCAATTCAAGAATTATTATTTTTGTGCTCACTAAAAATAAACGGTCCTATAGTTCAATGGATAGAATGTAAGATTCCGGTTCTTATGATCTGGGTTCGAATCCCGGTAGGATCACTTTTAAAAAGTCAATTATCTGATAATCAGAAGTTGACTTTTTTTTATTTTATACAATTTACATGAGACTTGCACGGATAATAAAAAACCCCAGCCGAAGCCAGGGTTTTTTATTTTTGTAAAACCGTAGATTTGTGGTTTTATTTTATCTCAGTCTTTACTTCCAAAGTATCAGTAGTTTTCTTTTTCAACACATAATGGTAAACATTACTATTGTTAGTATATGTTACTGCATAGGCCTGTACAAATTCCCATCCCTGTTTTCCCATATAATTCATGGCATCTATCATCGAATTAAAAACAATCACTTTGCCATTTTCATCTTTATAACGATTGTCATCAAAAAATTTTGTAGCCTGTCCGAAGTCTATTTCAACGGTAACTTTATTACTTAACAGTTTTGACGTTCCAACTATTTCACAATAGTCAAATTTAGTATTGTCCTGGGCAGATAATAAAGTGGTAGATAAACAAATAACGAGCAATAAAAGTAGTTTGTACATTTGAGTTTTGTTTTTGGTTATTCGTACAAGTTACATCAATTATACAATATAAGTCAATAGGAAGTAAATAAAAACCCTAGCCAATGCCAGGGTTATATCAAGTATTCCTTATTTGTTTTTCATGTCAGTAAAAAGCACTGAGGAACTATTAAAATTTCATTTTAATCCTTTTAAAATGCTTCTTTAATGGTTGATATGGACGTATTGAACAGCTTGGTGGTAATCAGGTTTAGCTGAGCCTCGCTGCCCGAAATGTGGAAAATGCGTTGACGGTGCGTAATTGTTTCACCAGGGGCAAGCAGGGCGGCCGGCGACGAACTTTCAATTTCGTAAAATGGCCCCATGATCGACCCATCGGCAACCGGTCCATCGTTGTATGAGTTGATGGCATCGCCGCTCAACGGATTATCTTGTTTTCCCCATTTCGAATTCACATAGCTCATTGGCTTTTCAGGAATACTGCACCAAAGCAAAGTCAGAACTTTATTTTCGGGATCGTAACTTCCGCAAAATGGAAGGGCACGCTGTGGCGAAATCCCAATTTTACTGCGGAATTTTCCGTCAACTTTGAAAAACAGGATTCCATCTTTTTGAATCAGACGGTCAGCCGGTACTTTTCCGAAATAATCGTCGCTCACTATTTTACCCATTTCGGCTTCAGCACCTGCTTTAAACGGAATGAAAACCACACCTTTTTCCGAAGGATTAAACATACCCAGTAACCAGATTGATAAAAATCCGGATTTTTCATTCCAGGTAGATTGTCCACGATTGGTCAGAATATTCTCCGATTCATAGGCAATAAAATTGAGCGAGTCGCCAACCTGCGTGGCCAGAGCCTGCTCAACATCAGTCCGCGAAAGTAATTTTACGGTACGCTCCACCCCAATTCCCAATTTTGTACCCGAGGTGTTGGTTAGTTCAAACTCTTTACTGAAAGTTATTGCTGACGGCGACTGTGATTTAATATCGAAAGGCACAGTATCAATTTCTTTCGGAACATCCCAATTTTCGAAAACCTGTTCTTTCCCTTCAGGAAAATAAACGGAAAAAGGTCCGCCTTCAGGTCCCAACCAGAAGCGTTCTTCACCACCGTAGGGATTAAATTGCTCGCTAACCTGACCAGCTTGTATATGCTTGTAATTGATCCATCCAAAGCTTTTACCCGGTTCACCATTGGCCGAGCTGGTCATTACGCGACCTTGTAGCGCAGGCGAAATCATCAAACAGGCTTTTCCACTTTCATCGCGAAGTTCAACGAAATCCATTTTATGCTCTTTCATAAAAGCCACATCGTAACCATAAGTTCCTTGTGCGACAGCAGTTTTCTGATCCATAGTTGCTTGCTTTTTTGTTGCCGGAGATGCGCATGCGATTGCCATGACCGACAAAGCTGCTACTGCCCAATTCATATTAAACGATTTCATTAATTTTAGATTTAAGTTAAAAGAATAGTTAAATGTCGTATTTACAATTCATTGTTTTATTGACTCACCCCAAGCTCGCAGTGCTCGCTTTGCCCCTCTCTACTTGTAGAGAGGGGGGACGTCCGCCTGTGGACGTGGGAGAGTCAGTGATAAAATACGACAATAAATTGTTTCACTGAATTAGTTCTCAGGACAAATATAATGTGTTTGGGCATTTAAAAACCGGTTATCGTTGCCCATATTCTTATCAGATCGCCAAAATAAATCATTGAACGTTCTTGCGAATCCAACCCCTATAAATAAGGGGGTATTTCATAATTTCAAACTGATTAAACCGCTTTTGAATCCATTTTTTTCACAGTGAATCAAAACAGTTGGAATAAAATACTGTTATATCCTAATATATTTTTAAAATCAACATTGAGTCCATTTAAATTTTGATCGTATGTTCTTTAATCATACGAAAGTTAACTTATTAACCTGATTATAAACATAAACTAAAGAAAAAAAATGCACGGACCAGCCATCAAACTCGACGCGGACAATGCCGCAGTCAAAAAATCGAAATTAGGTGTAATCCTATTCTACGCTTATACATTGGTATATATTGGTTTTGTTGTAATTGGACTTGTTAACCCGGAACTGCTTAGTCTACATGTTCTTGGCGAACAGAATTTGTCCATTATATATGGTTTTGGACTAATCGTTTTGGCCATTGTAATGGGCTTTATTTACAATGCCCTTTGCACCCGAATGGAAGATAATATGAACAAAAAATAAGGAGAGAAATATATGATTTATACTGTTTCGATTTGGGCCATCATCATATTCCTCACCTTTGTGGCGATTGTATTGGGTCTGTCGTTCTATTTTGCCGGAAAAACGAAATCAGCTGCCGGTTATTATGCCGCGGGCGGCCATATTCACTGGGGTATAAACGGTATTGCATTTGCGGGCGATTATCTTTCGGCTGCTTCATTTCTGGGTATTTGCGGAATGATTGCCTACTCCGGATATGACGGATTTTTATATTCCATAGGTTATTTGGCCGGATGGATTGTTGCCTTGTTTTTAGTTGCTGAACCCTTGAAAAGACTCGGCAAGTTCACCTTCACGGATGCACTGGATGCTAGGTTTAACTCAAAGTCGATTAAACTGACCGCTTCGATCAGTACGTTGGTGGTTTCAATATTCTATTTGATCCCGCAGATGATTGGTGCAGGCGACCTTATTGTGCCTCTGCTTGGTCTACCTTACTGGTCGGGCGTTTTGATTGTTGGCTCTATTGTAATTTTTATTGTAGCGACTGCAGGTATGGCCTCAACAACTTACGTTCAATTTATAAAAGGCGCTCTGCTAATCGTATTTTCGACCATTCTTACCATCTATATTTTAAATAACGGATTGAATCTTAATCCAGGTGATGACTACCACAAATTCATAAAGATTGGTGCCAGTCTTGAAGGAAAGAAAGTTACAGGTACAACCGATTCAAGCTACACTTTTGTTGACTCTCATACTCTGGATAACAAATTCACTTTTGTCCGGCTTGAAAAACAAGGCGTTCAGCGTTGGTTCAAGCTTTCCAAAGACTCTGCTTCACTCGACGAAATGCTTTCGGTTTCCACCCTTGAGGATGGCACCAAATTGTATAATGGCGAGCCACAGGCTGCTGCAAAGTTTTTCCAGGTCGGACATATGTCAAAAATAATTGTTGATGGTAAAGAAGTTGAAAAGACCGGACCTCTAGGCCCATTTGAATTTCTGTCGACACTTGAAAACAGCGAATTGGTCAGGTTCACGAAAAAGGATATTCTGGCTGCAAATACTACGGTTTGGTTTCAAACCCCAACTTCAGGAAAAGACATGCTAAGTCCGGGCTTGCTGCTAAAAATTTCATCAAAAACAGGTGCTACCATCTGGGATAAACTAAACTTTTTTTCACTAATGCTTGCTTTGTTCCTCGGCACGTCGGCCTTGCCGCATATCCTGATCAGATATTATACGGTTGCCAGTCAAAGAGCTGCCCGCAAATCTACCATTGTTGCGATTGCAGCCATTGGGTTCTTTTATATTTTAACGCTGTACATGGGACTTGGTGCATCAGTAAATGGAGTGCTCGATGTTGAAAGCAGCAATATGTCGGGGCCATTGCTGGCGAAATACTTTGGAGTTGGATTATTCTCTATTATTTCAGCCATTGCTTTTGCAACTGTTTTGGGAACTGTGGCCGGCTTAATAGTTGCCTCTTCGGGTGCTATTGCCCACGATTTCATGGACAAGTTCCTGAATATGAAAATGACCGACAAAAAGAAAGTAAGAGCCGGAAAACTGGCTGCTTTTGGAGTGGGCCTTTTTGCTATCATGCTTGGGATTTTATTCAAGGGCATGAATGTTTCCTTTCTGGTTGGGCTGGCTTTCGCGGTAGCAGCATCGGCAAATCTGCCTTCTATTCTGTTTCTTCTTTTTTGGGAAAAGACCACAGCAAAAGGTATTTCATGGTCAATTGTTGTTGGCATACTTTCTTCCGTATTTATTATTCTCCTTTCACCGGCCATGTACGAACGATATGGATTAGCCAAAAGTCTGGCTCCAATACCTTTGGATAACCCGGGTATATTTTCTATCCCCCTGGCAACTATCGTACTGGTTGTTGTATCACTTTTAACTCAGAAAGACAACAAGGATAAAGTAGAGAACTATCACAACAACAAATGATTTTAGATGGAAAATTGATAATAGTTTTGATGGTTATTCAATCTTGAAAGTTTATTAATCAAAACTCAATATAAGAGGATAAAGAAACGAATACAAAAACAAAAAGGGATGAATCACTTCATCCCTTTCCTCGCAAAACCAAATCTATTTTCTATGAAAAAAACCTAACCTTCTATTTCTATTGTCTGAAACAAAGGTAAGGGAAACTAAAGTTAACACATATCAATCAAGGTTAAAGAACCTTAAATCTATCAGTCAAAATACTGAAGGGTTTTTAGAGACATTTATCGTTTTATCAACCAGCATTTGTTTTAATATTCCACTGAAGTATTCAACGGATCCCGAAATAAATTCTGGATGACAGGTATATTATATTTTTGACTTTTTATTGCCTCAGTAAAAATTCAGGCATAAAAAAAGGATGGCCCCAACCATCCTTTTCTACCTAACCAAACCTATTTCTATGAAAAAAACCTAATGTGTGTAATTGTCTTAACCAATTACTCTGCAAATATACAACAGCCAACCGTTAAGATCTATGAACGATAGTTAAGTAATGTTAAGATTTTTCCTTCAGTCATAATGTGTTGAAGTTTTTTTTGGCTTCATAAACGAATGTATATATTTGCACGCGCTTGAAAAAGGAAAACAATTTGCGGGTTCGTGCGTTTGTTTTCACGTTTGATAAATATCAAACCGACGAAATTGATTACCAAATTCAGAAAAATAGAACTATTTTTGTAAACCCTAAAAATACAACAGACTAAATATCAATAATCTATAAATTAATACTCTATGACAAAGTACGTTTACACGTTTGGAAATGGTGCAGCTGAAGGAAAAGCTGACATGAAAAACTTGCTTGGAGGTAAAGGTGCAAACCTTGCAGAAATGAACCTGATTGGCGTTCCTGTTCCTCCCGGATTTACCATCACTACTGATGTTTGTACCCTTTACAATAAATTAGGTAAAGACTATGTGGTCGACTTAATTAAAGCTGAAGTTGAAGCAGCTATCGCTCAGGTTGAAGCTCAAACTGGAGGTATTTTTGGTGATTCAACCAATCCACTTTTGGTTTCAGTTCGCTCAGGTGCACGCGCTTCGATGCCAGGTATGATGGACACCATTCTGAACCTCGGATTGAACGACACCGTGGTGGAAGGTATGGCCAAGAAAACAGGCAATCCGCGTTTCGTTTGGGATAGCTACCGTCGTTTTGTGCAAATGTACGGGGACGTAGTTCTCGACATGAAACCTACTTCTAAAACTGATATCGATCCTTTCGAAGAAATTCTGGAAGAATTAAAACACGAAAAAGGTGTAATCAATGACAACGAACTATCTGTTGATGCACTGAAAGAGTTGGTTACCAAATTTAAAGCTGCTGTTAAATCCAAAACCGGACACGATTTTCCTGAAAGTTCTTACGAACAACTTTGGGGAGCGGTTTGTGCCGTATTTAACAGCTGGATGAACGACCGTGCCATTTACTATCGCCAACTGAACCAGATTCCTGAAGAATGGGGAACTGCAGTTAACGTTCAGGCCATGGTATTTGGAAACATGGGATTGACTTCAGGAACAGGTGTCTGCTTTAGCCGCGATGCAGGAACCGGAGAAAACATGTTTAACGGAGAATACCTGATTAATGCTCAGGGCGAAGACGTTGTTGCAGGTATTCGTACTCCGCAGCAAATCACACTCGAAGGTTCGAAACGTTGGGCCGAACTGGCTGGTGTTTCTGAAGCCGATCGCGCTGCCAAATACCCTTCGCTCGAAGAAGCTATGCCAGCGATGTACAAAGAGTTATTCGATATTCAGAATAAACTTGAAGTTTACTTCAAAGACATGCAGGATATGGAATTCACCATTCAGGAAGGCAAAATGTGGATGTTGCAGACCCGCGGCGGAAAACGTACCGGTGCTGCCATGGTGCAAATTGCCATCGACATGCTGAAAGAAGGCCTGATTGATGAAAAAACTGCACTGCTCCGTGTTGAGCCAAATAAATTAGACGAATTATTGCACCCTGTATTCGATAAAAAAGCGATTAAAGCTGCCCGCGTTTTGGCAAAAGGTTTACCTGCTTCTCCGGGAGCTGCAACCGGCCAAATCGTATTCTTTGCCGACGAGGCCGAAGAATGGGTTGCTCAGGGTAAAAATGTAGTTTTGGTTCGTATCGAAACTTCTCCTGAAGACCTTCGCGGAATGAACGTTGCCAAAGGTATTTTAACTGCCCGTGGCGGTATGACCTCGCACGCTGCTGTGGTTGCCCGCGGAATGGGTAAATGCTGCGTTTCGGGTGCAGGTGCTCTGCAAATCGACTATAAAGTCCGTACGATGACTGTTGACGGAAAGACTTTCAAGGAAGGCGATTTCATTTCGCTGAACGGAACCACCGGCGAAGTTTATGATGGTAAAATTTCAACCATCGATCCTGAATTGAGCGGTTACTTTGGCGAATTAATGGAAATCGCAGATAAATACAAACGCATGGTAGTTCGTACCAATGCCGATACTCCAAAAGATGCCCAGATCGCCCGTAACTTCGGTGCGCAAGGTATTGGGTTGACCCGTACCGAGCACATGTTCTTCGAAGGCGAACGCATTAAAGCCATGCGCGAAATGATTTTGGCCG
>JAFLKN010000050.1 GCA_019163175.1 Prolixibacteraceae bacterium
TCAGGAAAGTTTCGTCGATAAACGCGCCGGTAAAGTCTTTCCAGTCTTCCGATTCTCGCACCAAAATTCCTTTGCTGATTATCTCTCCTTTACTGGCCGTAATCAGGTCGAGAATCAGATTAAAAAGTGTTGTTTTTCCGGCGCCATTGTTACCCACCAGGCCAAAGATTTCGCCTTGATTAATCGTCAATTCAGGAATATTCAGAACGATTTCTTTGTTGTATGCTTTTATGAGGTTTTGTATCTGTATCATGATCAGGAGTTTTTGTAGTTTTTAATGAGTTGATGTTTTTGTTTCAGGTATTTTTTAGCGAAAAAATCGATAACGACGGAGTGAAACAGGATGCCGATAAGACCCAGAACTCCGAGTGCGGCATAAGCACCAACGTCGCCAAGCGCCAGTTTAAACAAATAAAACAATCCGATTGGAATTAGGAACATAGGAAACCCGACCAGCCATTGCGACGCGCCAACACCCTGGTAATTCATTACCGAGGACTGGTTTAAATCCAATCGCTTTTTGCTGTACAAACCAATAAAAAAGAGCAGCGGAATATTGATTCCCAGATTGTAAAGCAGCATGGACAGATGCGTATAAATAATTTTGGTGTGCATAAAAGCGTAAGGCAGTGTGAGAAAATAACAGGCTACCGACACCACTGTTACCAACATGTAAAACGATTGCAAAAACTGTTTCATTTTCAGGCGTTGACACATGAGCATCGAAAAATAGTTGCTGTGCCAGGCTGGGAAAAACTGTCCGTACGAAATGGAAAACATACCCACAATGATGATTCCGCCCAGAATGAAAATAAACTCGGGAGATGGTTTGCCTGGTTGGGTTCGGTAAATCAGCAAGCCATAAGCCAGCATCAACACGGTCATCATGGCTACCGAGCGCGGGCGTTTGTTTCGCCAGATCAGTCGCAGTTCTAGTGCAATAAAACGACCTGTTTCGCCCAGTTTGTCGAGCCAGGAATAGTCGCGAACCTGTTCTGCCTTTTGTTTTCCTGAAACCAGATTCACAAACATCCGGCTCAGCAGAAACCTGACATTCAGGAAATAAAACAGAACTGGCAGCAAAATGAAACCGATTGCCAGTGCTGGATTAACCAAAATCAGGTCGAGCAGTTTGCCTAATCCTCCGGAAAGATCAACGATTTTGAAATGATTGATGGCAAATAATCCGGCAAGGCCAGCGAGAAAAATAAAGAACCCGTATTCGGCTTCGTTGAACCGCCATTTAAGGTAAATGGCCAGAAAGTGATTGCTGAAAATCAGGATAAAAATAGACAGAAACCAGGCGGCTGTTGCCAATCCTGAATGTGTGTCGCTTACCAACATAAAAGTGACTGGAAGCAGCAAAAAGAATGGCAGCAAATTAAAGAAATTGAACACCGAGCGAATCATCAGGTAATTGGCAATTTTCCGGCGGCGAATATTCTGTAGCAACAAAGGTTTGAAACTGACCGTCGGCAACTTTTGCATCAGTTGACGAATAATCAGATCGATACCGAAATAGGCCAGCAAAATGCTGTTGAATTTGCTCACCGGATCAGCATCGGGAAAATCTTTGGTCAGTATTTCGGGAATGGCAAAACCGAGCAAGAGAAAGCTGGCCGAAAAATAAAGGGCCAGAAAACCTAGTCCGATATTGGTGGCCAGGCTTTTGCCCCAGTAGGCCGACCGGATGGTTTCGCGCCATGCTAATTTGAAAAGGGTTGGATTCATATTTTTATGATTTTACTTTGGGTATTGGTTGGGGGTTATTATATTTTATTACAGATTAGGACTCTACAAATTGTGGAAATTGTTCTTCAAAATGCTCCTTAATCTTCTTTGCAATAAAGAAGCAATCGCCATAAAGCAGAACCATATACATAGATATAAATACCGAAAATATTACATTCCCGACTGGTGAAAAATGTGACTCATGAATTGCTCTGGAAAATAAAATTCCACTGGTTATCCCAGTATAATAAAGTGCACCTTTAAGAGAAATTTCGTTTAGTAAAAAAGTGTATCCTTCCTTTATTTGAAGCTTCAACTGGGTTCGTTTATAATATGAGTTATAAAACAAGGAAAACCCTATAAAAAGGACTAGAAGTAAAATAAAAATCCATTGATCGTTTTCCGTATATATTAAAGCCGTGTAAGTTGATAAAGAAAGCAGGAGTGTGATCATGATTTTCGGAAATTTATAGAAATCACCCACATATTGCCACAACAATCGCCGGTATTTCTTTCTGAGGGCTTTTTCTTTTTCCCTTTTTATTTGCGCAAATCCAAGGTCGCCTCCGAACTGTTCGCCTAGCATGTATACTGTTTCTTCAAATGGCAATTCGGGATTGGTTTTCCAAAGTTCTTCAATTGCAGATGCCAAATGATCGACAATTTCAACCTGAACATCGTAGTGAAAAACTGATCGGAAATAGCAGAATTCATATAGGTTTTCTATTTCTTCCGGGGTAAGTTTTCGTTCGCTCATGGCTTCAGGATTTTACAAATTGAGGAAACTCCCTTGAGAAATCTTCCTTTATTCGCTTTGGGATATATGAAAACATAGCAACCAAAATATATACGAATAGTGTTATTAAAAATGAAATAAGCAGTTCCAAAAGAAGGATTAACTGAGGAGAAAGGTGAAATTCCCTAAATGTAACACTGGTAATGATTAATAAATTATAAGGAAGAAATCCGACAGCGGCGAGCGAACCTCTAATTGAGTTTAGGTAATCTATTTGCAGGAATGATTTGCCGGTTGTTAATTCAATTGTAGATTTTCTTTCATAGAAGAAGCGAAAATAGATGAGAAGTATTAATGCGTATAGACCAAGCAAGAAAAGGCTCAATCGCATAAGATTATCTGACAACTTAATTGTTGTAAAAAGAGAAAGCGAAAGGGCGATTGTCATAATAATTTTTGGTAATCGGTAAAATTCCCCAATATACTGCCACTGAAGCCGTATATATTTTTTTCTTAAAGCTTTTTCTTTAATTTTTTGGAATTTGGAAAATCCGTAGATACCAAATTGCCTGTAAGCAGAAGGAAGCGCTTCTGCAAAACTAAGATTTGGATTTTCTTCCCATCTTTGCTCGATCGCACTTGCCAAATGATCGACTAATTCAATTTGCAAATCGTAATGCTTTACGCCTTTCTTCTTACAGAAAGAGAAAAGTTCAATTATTTGTATTTCGCTTAATTTCCGGTTCATGCCAAATCAATTTTGGGGTTCAATAAGCTTTGCATGTTGCGGATAAACGATTCCATTTCGGTCATGCGGTCAACCACTTCCTTTTTGCCATTGTTGGTAATTGAGTAGTATTTGCGCATCCGGTTACCTGTCATTTCAATCTCAACGGTAAGCAAACCCTGTGCTTCGAGCTTATGCAGCATAGGGTAGAGTGCCCCTTCGGTAATCACATATTCACCCGAAGAGATGGCTTTTACTTCTTGCGTAATCTGATAACCGTACATTCGCCCTTTTTCGCCCAAAAGCTTCAGGATAATGGTCGACAGACTTCCTTTGTACAATTGATTCGTTCCCATATTCATGAATTTACATCAAAAATACATAAATAACTTATGTATTTGATTCTTTTGCATTGAAATTTAGGGTAAAATGCCGAAAAGCAGGTTTAGGTCATTCCAGCCGATCAGTAATTGTGCACGTTTTCTTAAATGCTTTGGTGTGTCCATTCTGATCAAAAAGTTCGACTAAAATAATGTACACTCCAATGTTTAGCTTTTGTTCTGATTCGCTTTTCCCGTCCCACGGCCAACTTCCTTCCTGTGCGAGCGATTGGTTTTTAACCAGAAATTTGACCTGACGACCAACCGCATCAAAAATGCGGACATTGGCTACATATCCGGGTTTGCTAAACTTGAATTTGATCTTCAGTTCATCGTTATAACCATCGCCGTTGGGCGAGAATGCTTTTGTTTCTGGAGTAATTTCATCCTGAATTTCAGTTGTACTTCCGGTTTGTGAATTCGGCAATCCGGGGGTGGCAAAACCAACCGAAGCAGCAGCCGATGCCCAGTTTGTAAGGTCATTAGTCGGTTTTTCCAGCGAAATGCGTTCGAGCGAAACGCCTACTTCGTCGGCCAAAAAGGGAGAGTGCATTTTAACCGAGTAACTAAATTCATCCAGAACTTCGAGCGAGTCGTTAAGTAAAACCACGGTTCCTGCATCATCCGAAAAAGTTGGAAACGACTTCATCATGCAGAAACATTCCGGATCATTGGTGATGTATTGTGAGGCAACAATTGCCGGATCTTTGGTACAAACTAAAAATTCTCCGGGTTTCACGTATCGCTTTTCTGTACTGACCGGATATACTTGTTTCAGCACCATCGCATCGGCACGGGTAGCGAGTTTCAGGCGGTTAACCGGAATGGTTTGCTCTGAAACATTGACCAACTCCACAAAATCAGTTCCTCCCGAAAACGGATTGAACAGCACTTCGTTGATCAGGATTGAACCGGATGAAGGAGAAAAAGTGTAGGAAAACGACCGAATATCCGGATTCATAATTTTTCCGGTGAGATCTGAAATTCCCGAAACGGACAAGCTCAGCTCAATTTCGTTGGTCTTTCCAAAATTGACGTCAATAGAATTATCGGTGCCTTTCGTTGGAACTATCTGGAGGATAGAAATGTTTTGGTTATTTTCGTCAATCAGTTTGAAATTTTCGGAGAGAATAGATCCCTTATTAATGGGTTTATTGAATGTCAATGTTATCGTATTTGAATTGATAAGTGTAAGTTTCTGGATGAATAGTTCTGATTCAAGCTTCACAACAGAAACATCGTCGATCCACAATTGTCCGGCTCGGGTAGAGGTGTAACTGAAATACAATCCGATGTTTTTAAAGGCTGAAATCGTTGGATCGTTTCCCGAAAAAGTTTTGCTTTTCTGCTCTCCTGGTTTCTGATAGTTGAGCGACCATTCTCCCCGAACTGTTCGCTTGACCGTGATTGTTGCCAAAGTTGCGGCATTCCAGTCCAGGTCGGATTGAACGATCAAGCTGTCGGCTTTGCCATTTTGTATTCGCCAAAGTTCAAGCAAATCGCTGCTTCCGGTGATATTTACACCAATCGCCCATCCGTTAATAAATTCGGGTTGAATGGTGTCGGCACTCAAATAGAACCAAAACCGGTTGGATGACGATGGATCCCAATTCCCGTTTTTAAGCTTGAATGTCCACTCAACATCCGAAGAGTTCAAGTCAGAACCGGCAGTGTGAAAGATTGCTGAATTACCACTTGTTGCTTTGGTCGAGTGCTTTAAGGAATAAGCTCCTGAGATTTTTTCCAGGGCAGAAACCTCCCATTCTGTTGTTTGTTTCCATCCGAATGAAGTGTTGCTTTCGAAATCGGCGATGAAAATGGTAGCGATAGTATCATTTCCGGATATGCTTCCTATTTTTGTAAGAGAATTGGGCTCAGGTTTTGGCTTGGAAAAAACATCGTAACTTACGATTGTTAAAAAATAGACAAGTAATATTGAAAAAATAAAAATTAATCTAGCCATTTTTGAAAAAATTAAAAGCAAAGCATTAATTTTGAACTCTGATTTAATACTATGGTTGGGAAAAACCGATTCAATTTAACAAAAATTGGACAAATAGCCAAATAGGAATATAATCAGAAGATTAGATAACAAGTAAATACAAAACAAAGATGAAAGTTGCTGTAGTAGGTGCAAGTGGTGCGGTAGGCCAGGAATTCCTGAAAGTTTTGGCTGAAAGGAATTTTCCGCTCGATGAACTGGTTTTGTTTGGATCTGGCCGTTCGGCTGGTAACGAGTACGAATTCAAAGGAAAAACACTGGTTGTTAAGGAACTGAAGCATAATGATGACTTTAAAGATATAGACATTGCTTTGACCTCAGCTGGAGCTTCCATTTCGAAAGAATTTGCTGATACCATCACCAAATATGGCGCTATCATGATCGATAATTCAAGCGCTTTCCGCTATGATGCCGATATTCCATTAGTAGTTCCTGAAGTAAACCCTGAAGATGCTCTGGTTCGTCCGCGTAATATTATCGCCAACCCAAACTGTTCAACTATTCAGATGGTGGTTGCCCTGAAACCGATCAATGATTTGTCGAAAATCGTTCGTGTTCATGTGGCTACTTATCAGGCCGCAAGCGGTGCAGGTGCTCAAGGCATTGCCGAATTGGAAACTCAGATTCAGCAGGTTGCTGCCGGCGAAGAACCAACGATCCAGAAATTTCCATATCAGCTGGCTATGAATATCATTCCCCAGATTGATGTTTTCCTTGATAACGACTACACCAAAGAGGAAATGAAAATGAACTGGGAAACCAAAAAAATTATGCACACTGACGCTGAGGTGAGTGCAACCTGTATCCGCATTCCGGTTGCCCGTGCACACTCTGAAGCCGTTTGGGTTGAAACCGAAGAAGCTTTGGATATCGAAGTGGTAAAAGCAGCGATGGAACAACTGGAAGGTTTAACCGTTCTCGATAATCCCGCTGAGAAAAAATACCCGATGCCCTTGTTTGTTTCAGGAAAAGACGATGTGTATGTTGGACGTATCCGCAAAGATGTATCGAACCCTAAAAGTTTGACATTCTGGTGTGTGGGCGATCAGATTAAAAAAGGCGCAGCACTGAATGCCGTTCAGATTGCTGAATGGCTAATCAAAAACGGAGAAATCAAATAGAGAATCATTCGTTTTATATAAGAAAGACCCGTGTAAAAGCGGGTCTTTCTGTTTCTGGTAATCTGTCGTCTATTTAGTTTCTGAATGAAATTATTGCTGAAGCACAAAGTTAATTGGGACAGAAAACGATACGCGAACCGGTTTCCCGCTTTGCTTTCCAGGCTTCCATTTGGGCATGCTGTAAACTACCCGCAATGCTTCTTTATCTAGTGCCTGATCAACACTCCTAAGTATTCGGGCCTCCGAAATCGATCCATCTTTATTTACCACAAAATTAACGGTAACCCTTCCCATGATTCCATTATCAGCTGCAATCGCGGGGTATTTAATATTCTGACTTAAAAAATTCAGAAGGGCAGCATCTCCACCCGGAAATTCTGGTTTTTCTTCAGGAGCGATAAATATAACGGCATCATCAACACTGGGCTCCTGAGTCTTATCTTTTTGCATGTTGGCATAAATTGCCGTCTCGGGAGTAGCTTCAGTATCAATAATTACGAGGTCCTCGGTAATTTCGGTGTTGTTATCAACGAGTACAATCAGATCAACCACCTTTGGAGGTGGAGGAAGAACTTGTTTCTTCTCTTCCTCCTGAATTAATGGTGTGAGTTCTTCTTCAGTGGGCTGATCGGTTAAAGTGCCAAGTGTGTTAACCTGTTTAACTCCTGAAGTTGATTCGAATCCATAAAGGCAGATCAGAACAGAGATGACTAGTCCCAATTCAATAAAGATTTTCCTTTTGTTTTCGAGATTGGCTTGTGGTGATTTTTTTAGTTCCATGATGAAAGTTGTTTAGTGTTTCTGATTCAATTCTTGTTTTCATTGCTTTCGTTTTTTACTCCACACGGTGGTGGATAAAGTAGTAAAGATTTGGCTAAGTTCAATCTGTTAGTGATTGATTATGAACACGGTTCATGAGACTACCACAGATCACTTTACAATAAAAACAAAAATCAGGCCAGAAAAAGATCTGACCTGACTGCATATTTCTTCGACTTTTAATTATCAGAAATCCACGAAAAAAAAAGGTACAACTTACGGAAACGCTGTATTCTAAATGATTTTAGCTTATTGTTCTGTTTTTATAATCCAGTTTGAATCGTATAAAAAATCGTTATAGGGGAAACGCGTAACATGTATTTTTTTTACTTCTTCGTATAAAGCCTTCTTCAATTCCTCTATGTTTTGTTTCTTCAGTGCTGATACAAAAAGAGATGGAGTGTTGTTTTTAGCCATCCAGCTGCTTTCCCACTCTTCGAGCGAAATATTGCTTTTCAGTCGTGGGCTAAGGTCATCTTCCTGCTTTTCAACAAAAGTGAATGCATCAATCTTATTGAAGACATAAATGGTAGGTTTATCGCCAGCCTTAATTTCGTTGAGCGTACGGTTTACCACTTCAATTTGCTCTTCGAAACCCGGGTGAGAAATATCCACTACGTGCATCAGAATATCAGATTCGCGTACCTCATCTAGCGTTGATTTGAACGATTCTACCAATCCATGAGGCAATTTGCGAATAAATCCAACCGTGTCGGCCAATAAGAATGGTAGATTTCCAACTACCATTTTGCGAACAGTGGTATCGAGTGTGGCAAACAATTTATTTTCTGCAAAAACATCCGATTTACTTAGCAGGTTCATCATGGTAGATTTTCCTACGTTGGTGTATCCAACCAATGCAACCCGGACAAGTTTCCCGCGATTTTTACGCTGAGTGGCCTTTTGTTTATCGATTTTTATCAGTTGTTCTTTCAGCAGAGCAATCTTATCCAAAATGATTCGGCGGTCAGTTTCAATTTGCGATTCACCAGGGCCGCGCATCCCGATACCCCCACGTTGCCGTTCGAGGTGAGTCCATAAACGGGTAAGGCGTGGAAGCATATATTGGTACTGGGCCAGCATTACCTGGGTTTTGGCATGAGCAGTCTGTGCCCGTTTGGCAAAAATATCAAGAATAAGAAACGTACGGTCTAAAACCTTACATTCGAGCGCTTTCTCTATGTTTCGAAGTTGCGTTGGACTTAGGTCGTCATCGAAAATTACGGTACCAACATCGTGTGATTTTATGTATTCGCCAATTTCTTCGAGTTTACCCGATCCTACAAAAGTGGCATGATTTGGCATATCCAATCGTTGCAAAAAATGTTTTTTCACCTCAGCACCCGCTGTATCTGCCAAAAACTCCAACTCCTCCAAATATTCCTTTGCCTGATTTTCGTCCTGATTTTGTGTGATCAGACCTACCAGAACAGCTGTTTCAATAACAGGTGAATTTTCAATCATAGTATCGATGGTTACCAATAAAAAATCCTGGTTCCGCAGATACAGAACCAGGAAATCTTATAAATATTTAATTCTTTTTATTGAAGTACAAAGTTGATTGGCACAGTGTAGGAAACCCTTACCGGTTTACCTCCCTGTTTCCCAGGTTTCCATTTTGGAAGACTGTTAACCACGCGCAAAGCTTCTTTGTCGAGTGAAGGGTCAACTCCACGGGCAATTTTCGCACCTGTCACAGTTCCGTCTTTAGCAACAACGAAGTTCACAAATACTTTACCCTGAATGCCGTTTTCCTGAGCAATTACAGGATATTTAATGGCTTGGGCGATGAACTTACGTAAGGCCAATTGTCCCCCGGGAAAGTCAGGCATTTCTTCTACAATGAAGAAAACCGGAGTATCTTCTTTTTCTTCTTCTTTTTCTTCAGTAACCTGCATTACGGCAGTGATAGCTGTTTTATCATCAGCTTCAGAATCTTCAATTTCTAATTCCTCATCAATCTCAGTGTTGTCATCAACAATCACCAACATATCAACCACTTTTGGTGGTGGTGGTGGTGGTGGTGGTTTAACTTCATCCTGACGAGTTACTGGAATAATCTCTTCTTCTACAGTCTGATCCGACATTGAACCTAAAGAACTAGCCTGTTCTACCTTATCGGTTGATTCAAAGCTATACAAACTGATCGCAAGAGCTACCACCAACCCTAGCTGAACAAAAATATTCCTTTTGTTCTCGAGATCTGCCTTGGGTGATTTCTTGAGTTCCATAATTTAAGTGATATTAGTTTATTTCTTTAACGAAAACATATTTAGTATCGAGGGGCTAAAGATAAAAAATAATCTTCAAATGCAATAACTGGTTTTCCGAAAATCTTAAATTCCTAAAAATTTGGTCAAAACTGAACTATTTGCTGAAATCCTACTTTGTTTTCTGCCTTTCTGAACCATTTTTTGCTCCTATTTTTTATCTTTTTACTTCAGACTTTTTATTGCATTTTCAACCTGATCTTAAACATTTTTAGATTGAATATGAACACTGTTCATGAGTTTTAGAATTAGTCTTTTTATTAAGGATAAAATACAAAAATCAGACCACAATATTTCTTTTTCTGGATTGAGCTTTAGGGAAATAACTAAGGAGTGAACTCTTCATTTGAAGCAGTTTGAATCGAAAATAACTTTTGACAAATTTGTATTTGCTTTTGGTACGATTGCCATTTAGAGATAATCATTCGTGTGTTTTTCTTAAATCACTTTGCCCAAATTTTTATCGGTTTAACTTTTTACATTTGATCGGATGCGAGTTCTTGTATTTTAAAACTCAACTTATTTCTTAATTTAGGATCTTCATTTGTTTATTAAGTGCAAATCTATGGGTAATCAAAGAAATTTAGTCAGAACACTTGGGCTAGGCTATGTTATCATTTTTGTTGTTGCAAACATTATAGGATCAGGAGTGTATAAGAAGATTGCCCCGATGGCAGCTGAACTTCACTCCTCAATCTGGATTCTGACGGCTTGGATTGTCGGCGGGATTATTACACTTTTCGGGGCGTTGAGTAATGCTGAGGTGGCCGGATTACTGGCTGATACAGGCGGAGAATTTGTTTATTTAAAGAAAATTTACAACCGTTTCTTTGCATTCTTATATGGATGGTCACTTTTTACTGTGATCCAAACAGCAACAATTTCTTCTTTGGCTTATATTTTTGCTCAATCACTGAATAGCATCATTCCTTTACCTGAGATTTTTTCTTCCTTGCAGCACTTTTCGATAGCTGGAGTTTTCTTCCCATTTCAGGATTTCGGAGTTAAGTTGACTGCCATTCTGCTGATTTTACTTTTAACGTTTCTCAATATTTCGGGTTTAAAAAGTGGCGCAGGAACAAGTAAAGCCATCTTAATTCTGGTATTCACAGGCCTTCTTGTAATTGTTTTCTTTGGCTTAAGCAGTGTGACTTCCAAGCCTGCAAATTTTATGGATGTCAGCGAGCTGACTGGTGGAACTGTTACACTCTCTTCTTTTTATACAGCCATGCTAGCAGCCTTCTGGGCATACCAAGGGTGGGTTTCAGTAGGATTTATCGGAGGAGAGGTTAAAGATCCAACCCGAAACATTCCCAAAGGAATCGTAATGGGAACTTTTGTAGTCATTTTTATCTATTTGCTGGTTAATGTGACTTATCTTTCACTCTTATCTATTCCTCAACTGGAACAGATTCATGGGGCCGGGAATCAAATTGCTGCCGTTGAAGCTGTAAGAAGCTTTTGGGGAACAGGTGGGGTTTTGTTTATTTCGCTGCTGATATTGATTACCACATTGGGTTGCACCAACGCAAGTATCCTTACCGGTTCCCGTCCCTATTATGCAATGGCACGCGAGCGACTTTTCTTTTCGGGGATTGGGAAACTAAACAAGGCCAACGTGCCGGGAAACTCTTTGCTGTGGCAGGGAATTTGGGCATCTGTTTTGGTATTGTCCGGAACTTTTGATCAGCTGACTGATATGATTATTTTTGCTGTCTTCATATTTTATGGAGCCACGACTCTGGGTGTATTTATTTTACGCCGTAAGATGCCCGACGTACACCGGCCATATAAAGTTTGGGGATATCCGGTTGTGCCAGCTATTTTTATTGTTTTTTGTATTGGTTTGTTTATCAATACCATTGCAACCAGACCACGTGAAGCGGCTATTGGCATGATTCTTATTCTTTCAGGAATACCGGTTTATTTTTGGTTGCAGAGAAAGCATTCAAAAAATGAGGTAGATTCTGATACATCCAATTAAGCATATGTAGCTAAAATTTGTTTTGTCTTTTACCAAATTCCGCTTATAATAACTGCTACTGGAAATAATGATTGTTTCGGATTGAACTCTAAGCCCGATTCAGATGTGTCAATTGACAATTATGACCTTCGTCTCAAGCGATTCGTTTTCAGATTGGGCTTTCAATAAATAAATTCCATCTGGCAAGTTTGGGGTGTTTACAACCACTTTGCTGTTGTCGGGAATAAGTTCATCTTTAAACAGCAGTTCGCCAATTAGATTATAGAATTCAAGCTTAATCTTTGAATTTGCTGAATCAAAACATTCAAGAGTAAATTTTCCTGATGAAGGGTTTGGGTAGAGTGCCCAATTCATATCGTCAGTTCTTTGAATAAACAAATTTGTAACTCCGCCATATTCATAAGATCCAATATCGATCGTTCCACCCAAAACAGTTCGAGGTAGGAGCAATATGCTGAATGCCCTGTACATGTGAACAGGTGTCAACGAATATGAGGTATTTGTCATTCCAGCATTTGTACCTTTATTAATAGCCAACGTAGCCGAAGCTTTTAACGAGTAGTCGTTAACTGATGGATTTGTGAAACCAACTGTTGAATAATTAGGGGTAATTATATTCTTTAAGCTATCTAGCACAACTGGTACATTTCCGGAGCAAATCGTATTTGTGGCACCTGAAACAGATGCAAAAATATTGTTGTAGATTTTAAAGGTTTTGATTCCTGAAGCTGGAGCGATGTTTATGAAATTTACCTTCCCCTGAAATTTGTTGATAACAGTATTGTTTATGAAATAAAAATCTTCAAGCGGGTTTGCAACTGCATCATAACCAATTATTCCATGATTGGCACCTGAGGGTCCCTGAATAATAATATTGCCTAGAATAACATTTAATCCGCCCTGGGCAATATTCAGTTCCCAACTTCCGTAACCGGTCGATTCATCAATCAGGTTATACAAGATAAAGCTACGCTGGGCACGTGTTTTTAAAGAATTTGCCTGACCACGCGGATTGTGAAAATAGCAGTTCTGTACAACAAGAGTATCGGTACTGGCTCCGATGTAAATGTTGTGCTCATAGCCCGAATAGGTGGGATCGTTTTGAAGTTGGTATCCATTGTTCTGAAATTCGGAGTCTTTTATAATCACATTGCTACTTGTAACGCTCCCATTGCCCTCCAGTATTCCATTCTGACAATTCACAAACAAGCAATTTTGGATAGTCAGGTTAACTGCCTGAAAACGTATTCCAGCACCATTGCCACCATTCCCGTTCGAAACCTGTGCGCCGTCAAAAACAATGTTTTCAATGTAAGCATTGTCCGATGTCCCCGGTGTCTCAAACACAAATATTCCTTTTCCGTTGGGTATATCGCCGGTGTATTTTAGCCTGGTTCTGTTACTTCCAGTGCCACGACCGATGAATTTTAAATTTTTCCTGGACCACTTGGTTGCATCGTTGCTATAGACCCCGCCATCAATATAAATAGTGTCGCCATTGCCAACCAGATTACTTATCTGGCTAGGTAATTTATAGGTTTGAGTGGCGCCGACATTCCATTTTTTGCCCTGGCAGATGGTGATGATTGAAAACAGACAAATGATTAAAATGGTAAGTGTTTTAATCATGGTACTTCAACATTTTATCAGAAGTTAACTGCTTGATAAGTTTATCCAATTCTTTTACCGGCCATTGGGCCAGGTTTCAGGCTATGTATCTCGTCGATGTGAATTAATATTACCGCTTTGGGTTTAGGCATACCAGCTTTTAACGACATTTCAGCAGATTTCTCATAAATATCACCGCTGGTTAGTACTTCAGGAGTTCCGAGAAAACGATATCCATCAAGAATGTCGCGATTAACGACTGCGCATGAAACCTTTGAGCCATCTAAAATATTTTGGTATGTCGTACCTCCTGTGCCTTCACTAAATATCAGGGTTGAATCATTAAAGACCCGAGTTGACCTTTTGGGCGCATTGTTTGGAATTCCTTCTTTACTAACTGTTGCCTGGAAGCATTGTTGTGTTAAAATCATTTCTTTCATTTCAGGTGTAAGCTGTGCCATGGTTATAAACTCCTTTCTGATTAATAATTAGATTATCATCAAAAGTAAAAAATGAAAAACAAAATTCTTTTATTTTGAAAGAAATCAATCAATGTGCAGATTTTGAGTCAGCCAGACTGAAATGGGCATAAAATGGCGATGGCCATTATGAGTTCTAAAGTTTATACCGGAATTAGCTGAAATACTTTTCTCCAAAGAAAAACCTGATGTCGAAAATCTTATCCAATTCGTTTAAGTTTACGATTTAAAGGGCGTTCAATTGTAATCGGAACTTTTTCTTCAATTACGCAACTCGTATCCAACCCAAGCGCCTTCACATCATTGATACTAAATAATCGTGTAAAAGCATGGAGCCCCATAATCATTGTTTCCCATGGAGATAATTTGTAATCCTGAATCATAATACGGTCGAGGTTCACAAATAGGAAGTCGGCCGGATAGTGATGTTTCTTTAATGATTCATAAGAACTGGTCAGTTTTATTTCCCCATTAGCCACCATATCTTTCAATACTTCTTTAAAATAAAGGTTAATACGCGGTTCGATCTTAAAGCCGAGGTGAAAGTCAACTCGGATCAATATTCCGGGGATAAACTGAATAACCTCGTAGCTAAACGTATCCGGTTCATCAACGGTATCAACATGCAGTAGCCAATAGGTTTGTGCGCGTTTAGGCTGTTTGTTGAAGATCGAATACATAATTTTGGATTCGATCTGATGGATGTCGTTGGCCTTGATGATATATACCAAATTTGTGGCAATTGGTGGGATGGTTTTATCGTGGCTTAAATCTTCGAAGAAATGCAGATACTTGTTTACATTAGAGAAACTAATGTGCCGGTTTTTGATGCGGCGACCAAAAAACCAACCCAGCATAATCAGCAAAAATGCACAGGCCAGTGCAATGGAGAACCAACCGCCATTCGCGAATTTATGCAAGTTGGCAATCAGGAATGAAGTTTCGATAGAGCCGAACAAAAGTACTAGTAGGGCCAGAAATACTAAGTGCACCCCTTTCTGATAAAGGTAATGAATCAAAAGCAGGGATGTCATCATCATGGTTATAGTAATCGATAAGCCATAAGCGGCCTCCATATTCGAAGACTCCTGAAAAAACAGAACCACAAAACAGACCGAAATCCATAACAGCCAGTTAACAAATGGAATGTATACCTGACCTTTGATCGTAGTGGGATGCAATACTTTTATTTTGGGCCAGAAATTCATAGAGACAGCCTCGCTGATTAAGGTATATGATCCCGTAATCAAAGCCTGACTGGCAATAACTGCAGCAGCTGTTGAGATTAGAATACCTGGAAAAAGAAACCAATTTGGCATGATTGAATAAAATGGATTTAAATCAGCAACAGGTTGAGGGTGATTCATAAGCCATGCTCCTTGTCCGAAATAATTTAGCAGTAGTGCTATTTTTACGAATATCCACGAAATACGTATATTCTTAATTCCGCAATGACCCAGGTCTGAGTATAAAGCTTCGGCACCGGTGGTACATAAAAATACAGCACCAAGCAGAATAAAACCCTCCGGATAGTTTGCCAGAAAATCGTATGCATAAATGGGGTTCAGAACATTTAGTATTTCAGGATAGGTTAATAACTGAATAAACCCTAAAATAGCAAGCATTCCGAACCAAATGACCATAATTGGCCCGAATGATTTTCCGATAAATTTGGTTCCAAACTGCTGAATAAAGAACAATGCAGTAATGATAACAAGAACGACTGGTAATACCGGAATTTCAGGATTGATTAATCTTAAACCTTCAATTGATGATGTAACTGTAATCGATGGTGTAATTACTCCATCGGCCAAAAGTGCGCTACCGCCAATCATCGTTAATGCTGCCGCCCAGGTTGATTTTTTTTTCATCAAGGCATACAAGGCAAAAATTCCACCTTCCCCGTGGTTATCGGCCCGCAGCGTGATGATCACATATTTGAGTGTTGTTTGTAAGGTAAGCGTCCAGAAAATGCACGACAGTGCGCCATAAACCAGCAGCTTGTCGAATTGTTCGGCTTCTGAAATGATTGCTTTAATCACATATAAAGGGCTGGTACCAATGTCGCCAAAAACAATTCCAATGGTAATTAGCAGGCCTGCAAAAGTAACTCTGCTTAATGCAGAGTGGTGTTTCATCTCCGACATATCAACTAATTCTTATAAGGTTATAAAATATTTTTTTCATTTTCTTCGCAAGCAGGTTGTAGTTGCATGTTAATCGCCAAACCGGTAACCTATGCCTGATTCGGTAATTAAGAATATAGGTTTTGATGGATTATCTTCAATTTTTTTGCGGAGTTGTGCTACAAAAACCCGCAAGTACTGGGTTTGCTCTACATAGCCATACCCCCAAACTTCTTTCAGTATAAACTGATGGGTAAGCACCCTCCCCTGATTTTTTGCCAACAGGCAAAGCAAAGCAAATTCGGTAGTTGTTAGCTTTAAAATTTCTTTGTTTTTTCGGGCAACATGGTTTACCATGTCAATGCTCAATGAATCAAATTCCAGAATTGGGGCGTCGTTTTTATTCTCTCCTGCACGAATTGCCGCACGAATGCGGGCGAGTAATTCTCCGCTGCGAAATGGTTTTGTGAGATAATCGTTTGCTCCACTATCCAGAGCTTTAATGATATCCTCCTCCGAACTTCTTACTGATAATACAATGATTGGTTTGAAAAACCACTCTCGCAACTTTTTCAAAATTTCTTGTCCATCGATGTCTGGTAAACCCAGATCAAGAATAATTAACGAAGGATGATGGGTGGCTGCATCAACCAGTCCGTCTTTACCGTTTCCCGCCTGAAGAATTTTATATCCGTTGGCCGAAAGTGTTATTTCGAGCAACCTACGGATTTGTAATTCATCGTCAATAATTAGTATGGTTTCGTTTTCGTTCATTCGTTTTCGAGTTGCAAATCGTTAATGTCAGGGTTTTCAGTTGGAATTATTAAGGTGAATTCTGCTCCTCCATTTTTTCTGTTTTCAACAGTTACAGAGCCTTTATGAGCTTCGACAAAACCTTTTACTATAGAAAGTCCCAAACCCAGTCCCCCGGTTTTGCTGCCATCGACCCTAAAAAATTTCTTAAATGCATTTTCAATAGCTTTCTCCGGAAATCCGGGGCCACTATCTTTTACCTGAATGACCAAAGTTCCGTTGTCGTAACGGGTACACAGTTCAATATTGGAAGCTACCGGAGCATATTGTGTTGAGTTAAAAATCAGGTTATACAAAGCTTGCTCCAGCAATCCAAAATCAATTTTCACGAGAGGCATGTCATCGGGTATTGAAACCAACAGCAAAAATGGTTTTAATTCATCCTTCAAATCTTCGGCAACTTTATTGACCAAATCATTTATATCGTACCAATCGAGCCGGACAGAAATTTGTCCACTTTCGAGCCTTGACATGTTCAGTAGATTTTCAATCAGCCTGTTCAACCTCAACGAGGCAGTAAATATTTCGCTGAATAAAGCTGATTGCACATTTCCCGGATGTGGTGAGTTTAATAAAGAATCAGAAGCGCCCATAATGGTAGCTACCGGAATTCGTAATTCGTGCGAAATAGAGTTAAATAAAGTTTTGTATAAGCGGTCCGATTCAACAAGGAAGCGGGCTTTTTGAGCCAATTCACCCAGAAATTCACGTTCCAGAGCATTCGAAATTTGAGTTAAAAAAGTATCCCAAAATGCTTTCTGATCGCCTGAGAATAAATGCTCCAGTTTAACCGCCAAAACACCGGCATTTAACCTTGTTCCTGATAAAGGGAAAAAAGTGAATTCAAGTTGAGAAGCGGTTTCGGTAAATCTTCCAGCCTTATGTGAATTCATAAATGCCCATTCAGCAACACTGTATTCTTCTGAAGAAAGGTTTTTCTCCTTTTGTAGCCGTCCGGATGAATGAAGAATGTTGTTTCCATCTTGCAGTATAAAAAACGAACCTGTTTGAAAATGATTCTTGATACCTTCAATGGCCACTGTCAAAACTTCATCGATCCCACTTGCCTTCGAGAGCTCTTTCGTTAGCAGGAATAAAGCATTGGTTCTTTCTTCCCTTTCACGGGCTAATCTTTCCTGGCGGCGTACTTTCGTAGTTAGGACTCCGTTCATCAGTGCGACAATGAAAAACATGCCGAACATTAAAATATCTTCGGTTTTGTCGATATGAAAAGTCAGATTTGGTGGGATAAAAAAGAAATTCCATACGAGCGCACTTAGGGTTGCAGCAACCAGAACCGGGCCAATTCCCATAAACGTTGCCAGCATAGAAACAACAAAAAGCAGGATAAACGAAACAACATGATAACCTTGCAGATTGGAAAGAGGCATGCATAGCAGCACTGTTAGTCCAATGAAAATAACAGAAAGAAAATAGTGGTTTATCCCTGAGTTAAAGGTTGGCCTGATTATTCTCGGTATAGATATCCTCTTATCCATTTTTCTATGTCTGAATACAAATTTAAGCAATTAACTAGCTAAAGGCATTTTCCATAGAATTAATTCAGAAAAAGGTCAATAATATAGCATTGCCTGCTGTTGTAGTCTCTTGGTAATATTTCAATCCAGATATTTACAATTTGGGTTTAAGGCTAATTCTTCCAGATTGATCCTGACGAAAAAAGAGCTGTTGCAACTTTTGCATATTTAGCCTGCAAAGTTGCTTTTGATTTCATAAGGGAATTGTAAAGTTTAGCCTTAGTTGTATAAAGATTTTATAAAGATTTAAATCTAAAGTTCCATGGGAGCTGTTTCGGATTCTAGGTGGTGAATCGGATGTTCATTGTTTATTCACTTATCTAAAAATAGGGCGAGATATCATATACGAGAGTTAGTACTGCCTACCCACCAAAAGCACCAGTGGGTTGGTAATTGCTTTGTTGTAAGTAATTTGGAATGAGTAATTTAATTTGAGGATTTGTTTTTTATTGAATCGAGTGCCTCTTTAATTGTAACTTGTTCATTTGAAGAAAACTGCATCCATACAAGGCATTCATTTATTTCCCGGAAAGCTTCAACATCAACCTTCATTAGGCTTGCAGTAGGTTTATATACTGAAATTATAAATTTTTGATTTGGAGTATTGTACAAGATTCCATTCCTGACTCTTTGAGATAAGGAGATAGTTTTTTTAAAGAAATCAAAAAATTCAGCAACATCCAGTTTAAATGCTAAAGCGGTTGAATCCCTGAAGTCCATTAATATATCAAACGATGAGTCATATAATTTATCGGCGATAAATCGTAAATTCAACTGAATTAAATCCTTGAATGTAATAGTCCCCTGGCAGTTTACCAAAATCAATTTCAAGTCCGGAATAATTGTATAAGATGTAAAGCTTATCATACTAGTCAGCATTTCCTACGTAAGGAAAGGTTTTTTTTTCGAATTAATCACGCAGAAGTGGTTTTGTTTTGATTCTTTGATTTAATTGACGATTCAGTAAACCCTAATGTGATTTTATAATTTCCGAAGAAAGCTCATTTTCAGCTACTCTCTGGCAAAAATCTGGCAAGTCCGCAGAATCTGTCCGATTTCGGGCTTAAATGGCATAATTTCGTTTTGAGTTAAAGCGTTGTGGATTAAAAATATTTATATATTTGTCGCCTCGAAAGGGGGATTAGCTCAGTTGGCTAGAGCGTTTGACTGGCAGTCAAAAGGTCATCGGTTCGATTCCGATATTCTCCACTTTGATTATCAAGACTTTACAGCGATGTAAGGTCTTTTTTATTTTCTGGTGTGCCCATCTGGAGTGCCCTTGAGTGCCCTTTGCGATTTTTTGAGTGCGATTCTATTTGATTTTACATACTGTTTAATGGGTTTATTCTTGCGATTATTTACGCAATTTATTTACTTTAAAATGTATACTTTTAGACTTCCCGGGACAATAAAATAGAGAGTTTTAAATCGAGATTTATTTAAGGGATAAAAAGCCATAATTACTGCTCCAATGAATAGAAAAAGATAAATTATTTTACAAATTAAACTATGGAAATTAAACTAACTGCTGATTGGATATTGTCGCTTTGCGATGAAATATCTTACCAAAAAGGTAAAGGATGTTTGGTAATATATGATTTTGGATTTCAGCTTCATTTAATTGAGTATACTTTGAATTCAATGAATGTTAAATATGAATGTGTAGATGCTTATGATGAGAGTGATGTAGAATGCGAAAAACCATTCTGTTTCATCACTTTAGAGAATATCGAGGATATTAAAGAGTCGTGTCCTGAGCTATACAACAAATTTCAGAAAAGTATTCAGGATGAAATTAAATCGAATGAAGTCTATATTATAAAACGGGATATTGTTGTCGAATTTTTAGATACCCCAAAATCACAAAGTCAAATACATAAGCATCTTAAAACCGAATTTTACAAAAAACAAGACGACTACAATTCCATAAAGAGTTCGATTAAAAAACATACAGAATGGTTTATTGATAGATTGTTGAAAGAAGACGTAATTAGAAAGAAAAGTAAAAAATACGTTTTAAAATAAACCATATAGGATAATCTGCATATAACTGAGTAATTGACAAAGGTGCTAAAGAAGATTTAAATGTGTTTGTATAGGTTGCTAATAAAACCTAGAGTGAAGTGTTTTGTATAGAGCAACTATTGCCTATTCCTTCCGATTTGGCTCCGAAAAATGAAATGTCAAATGAAGTTCAAGCCATTAAATATATCATATTTGGGTGTAAGTTGGTGGACGCATCTGTATTATTAATTGAAAAATATGATTCTATTCTTAAAAATTATTTATTTCAACAGCAAATACATTAAGGTGCAGCTTGATTCATTCATTAGCTACTTCAAATTCTTCCAAACCATGAATTTCTAAAGTTTCTGCTCCGTTATTGGAGCAAGATTACTGTTTTGAAACCTCAATGACTACATGATAATCAGGGAAATACTTAAAAGGTTAATCAAAAAATATTAATTCCCTTCATTTTCTATCTTTTAAAGCTTCTTTGAAAGGATTAGAGCGAGACCTACAAGGTGGGGCGGGGGGGAATATATACTTTTGGATGAAATTTAATTCCTATGTAAAGCATTTCACCCGAATTGAAGAACGAAGTATTCCGGCGTAAAGATCAACTCGAACGTGCAAAAATTCAGTTAAAAAGGGAATTTGTTGAAACAACAATTGTACACTGTCGAAACTAAGACAGAAGAATTTGTTTCACAAGTTGAAGGTATTGGCTATTCGCTGAATAGTAAATAAAAGGAAATTAACTAAATCGGAAACTAACAAAAGATGAAACTAGCTATTATCTCCGATATTCATTCCAATCTTGAAGCATTGGAAGCTGCCCTACAAGATGTTAAAACACAAAATGTGACAGCAATTTATTGCACTGGTGATTTGGTGGGCTATGGAGCCAATCCGAATGAAGTGATTGAATTACTCTGGCAAAATAAGGTGAAGTGACTTATGGGAAACCACGATTATGCCTGTTTGGATCAATGCACCAGAGATGAAATGATTCGAAACGGGCGTGAATCAATAGATTATACCAAACGGGTATTAACTCCGGAAAGCTTCGGTTTATTGAGAGAATTACCCGGATTTATCAGTGAAAACGGGATTTACCTCACTCACGGACTGCCACCTGCATTGTTTGACGAATACCTGGATATGCAAAACAAAAATGAACTGATACAAGCCTTTTTATCTTTCACAGAACAGGTGGCTTTTGTTGGCCACACTCATCTGTTTGAGGTGGTTGAGCTAACTGACAGCGGAAAGATCGAAAAGTATGAGTTTGATTTTTCTGAGCTTGATCTGCAACCCACCAGCAGGTATCTGATTAGTGCGGGTAGCGTAGGCCAACCCCGGGATGATAACCGTGAGGCTGGCTACCTGATTTATGATACCGAAACTCATCAGGTTATCAAACTAACCTTTCAATACAATGTCGAATTAACCATTGAAAAGATCAAAGCTGCCGGATTGCCGGAGAACAATGGGAGGAGGTTGCTAAAGGACTGATCACCGAATGATCGTTTATTTTTGTCGTTTTACAGTTTGAATGCACTAGTATTTTCGATCTGAA
>JAFLKN010000038.1 GCA_019163175.1 Prolixibacteraceae bacterium
TCAAAGAGACGCCACAGCAGTTTCGGGAGAATACTCAAAATTTATACTCCGGCAACGGCCAGTCCTGATTCTTCGGTAATTGCTTTCCATTTTTAATGCCATACAAATTCAATTCTTTGGAAGAATGCGGAATTGCTTTTACAACTGGTTTTGTCGCTTTTATACCTGAAGTGAGAATAATCTCTTCTCCGGCTTTCAGATCAATCCGGAATTCACCCTCAGCAATTTTGGTGACCTGAATTTGCTTGCCTTTGGTCATCTGAACAGCAGTCGCCCAATCCGGAACTTTTACCACGCAAGGTTCCCCGGCAAGACTTTTTATCAAAATCCAGTCTGTTTTCCCCTGAGTTCTCGAAGCGCTTACCAAAAAGCCGCCCTGTGCCCGAAGCCGATCGAAAGATGCGTCGTTCCAATCTTCAGGAACAGCGGGAAACATTCTGATTTTACCACCCCAACTCTGCAAAAGCAATTCCATAATGGAAGCCGCAGCACTCAAAGGCGTTTCTAACACTGGATTCCGGCCACCCGATTCAACATACATCGTATTCGAAAGCAACTGACTAATGCCAATATCGCCCAGCAAAAAGTGCTGCAAAATCTGATTCGCATCATTGCCACGCCCTAAAGCTGCATACAATGAAGCAGCACCGGTGTATGAATATCCGGCGAGTGCTTTCCCATTTTCAATCTGATGCCAGTGAACCACCGATTTGTCAACCAGCTCGCGATCAGCAGGCGAATCGGGATTGAGCTGAAACAGCGGATACAAACCTAACAGGTGCGAATAATGGCGGTGCGACATGTCTACCGGCTGATTGCTGGCAATCATCAAACCATTGGTATCAACCGGGTACGGAACCAAATCGGCCAGCGTTTGTCGCCATTTGGCCATTTCAGCAGGATTTGAACCGGCCTTTTCGTTCGATTCAATTAGCGCGTTGAGTAACCAGCGCAGAATTGCCAGGTTGTAATTCGTGTTCGGGTAAGTTTCAAAACCCTTGTATTCAGGAGAGCCCATTAGTGCAAGGCCGATCTTTCCGTTCTCCTGTTTTTCCTGAAGTTTTTCAAAGGCTTCCGCAATTTTCATCGCTTTAGGCATCCATTTTTCCTGAATGGATTTCCAGTCACCAAGGTAGCGGTAATGCAACCAATAATTGTGCATGGCCCAGGCAAAATCGCCTAATTTGGGGCCACGGTATTTATCGAGCATCGGATCGAATTTATCATCGATCAACGTAATCAGATTTTCGGCCAGGTCCAAATGATTGCTTGCATAATACGGCCAATAGGTGAGCTGAACATTCAGGTTCCACCACAATCCTGGCCACTGGCTTACCCGAAACATTGGGCCAAACAAATCAACTGCTGGGCCATCAGTCCGCGAACAAACGGCCATTTTATAGATTTGAATCCAGTAGAACGATTCCATCCTTCCATCAGGAATGGATAAAAACGATTGCTGATAATACTGATGCCACCAGTCGCGGTGCGGTTTTTCGATTGCAGCGAGTTTCAGGATTGATGCATCTTGGATAGTTTGCATGGCAACTCCGGCAGAAAGGTTGGCCTTTGGCACATCGTTGGCAATCGCAACATACAATATAGATTGGGTTCCTTTCGAAGTCTTTTTCTCTGACCATGCAGTGGCATAATCGCCACCTGCCAGTAACGACTGCACACAAACCGAAATAGCATTGCTTTTGGAAATAACCGGTTTCGGGTTGGTGATGTAAGCCTTACTTTCCGGAATATCAGGAAAAACCTGTGTCCGCGGTGAAGCCGGATTACCGGGCAAAAAATCCCATCGATATTCTGCTTTCACACCATTCTTTTTTTCGGTCGAACTGACTTCGATTACGTTTAGCATCCGGTCGCGCGGAGTGAATGCCCGAAACGAAATCTCGCCCATATCGGTAATGATTTTCCCACGGATTTCGGCATTCCACAAATCCTGATGAATAGTCCCCGAGATAATTTTTCCTGCAGGACGAAGCGCCATCCGGCCAATATCCAGACGAGGAAAATCGAACATCACAGAAGCGCCCTCCGCTCCCATCGATGTTTTCTGATTTGGAGCTTTCCTGTGGTCGGTCACATCCTGACGCCCCAAATGAAAATCAATTCTGTTATCTTTTAGCGTGGCATAAATCATCATTCCCACCTGCCCATTGCCCGTAAAAGCGCCTTCATTCCATTGCAACGGAAGTTCTTCAAAAATCAAATCGTGCTGAGCCATAAACGAAGGCCAGCTAATTGAGCTTTTCACCTGGCTGTTAACCGTTTGAGACAACAATAATCCAAAACCAATAATTGTGAAAACTTTTACAAAAAATCCAGACTTTTTCATTTTCAATCGTTTGAATAAATTCAATTTTACCTCAATAAAGCAGTGGCACACCACAAAACCGGAGCCTGACCGTGCAGGTCGCCAACGATGCGTTTGCGCTGCATGTAATGGGTTCGGTCGTTTTTAATATTGGTTCCTTCGCAAACTTCGGTTAGTTCGTCGTCTGCATTGATGTATGAAATCAAAGCCAGCCAACCTTTGCGCGCGGCAGTTCCATATGTCTTTTTATCGAGCCAGCCGTTTTTAACGCCAGTTATAAATGCATAGGTAAACATGGCCGTTCCCGATGTTTCTTTCCACGCTTCCGGATCGTCAATAATTTGCCGCCACATGCCATCTTTTTCCTGAAATTTTAACAGGGCAGCCATCATTTTGTGGTAACCATCCATAATTCGCGGGCGATTCGGATTGTCTTTCGGAAGAATCCGAAGAATTTCGGCCATGCCGACCGCCATCCAGCCATTGCCCCGTCCCCAACTAAAATGGGCTTCGGGCGAATGGTAGAACAATCCATTTTCGAGTTGAATTTTATCGAGATAAAGAACCATTTCTTTGGCTGCGCGATCGATGTATTTGCGGTCACCGGTAGCACGGTAAGCTTGTGCCTGAACGGCTGTGATCATGAACATGTCGTCAATCCAGATGCGGGTTTGCCACGAATAACCCTGATCAGCCCATGCCTTTTCTTCGGGCTTGGCAGCTTCCGGCAAAATCCATTGGGTATCGGCGTATTTCAAACCAAGCTCGAGGTATTTCTGCTGTTTGGTTTTCAGGTACAATTCGAGTGGCACCGATCCGAAAACATTGTTATCGACATGATTGGGCTTGGGCTGCAGTTGCTTTTCTTCATCATACAACGGAGTGAAACGACTTTCGAAACGATTGAATAAATCATCGTTTTTGGTGATGTTGGCAAACCACATTCCTCCCAGCCAGGTGCACACATCGGGATAAGTAATTTGTGTTGGCTTTGTATCCGGACGTGTATTCCCGTAGCGCGAATGAGCCGTCTTCAGAAATTTTTCGGCAATCCGGGTTCCGATTTCCTGCGGTGTTTTGCCTTTCGGAAATGTTTTTAAATCATATTCCTTTGGTTTGGCATTCAGTACAATTGAAAAACAAAGTACCAAAATAGCAGCAAGTAACTTTTTCATGATGTAGCGAATTAGGTTCGTTGATTAAATAAAGTTGTTCTTTGGAGCCTGTGGTTTTAGGGGAGTTTCCAGTTTCAACCCATTCCATTCAATTTTCAGTACTCCATCTTTTTCCGAAACATCGGCTTTTTTAAACTCTTTTTTTCCGTCGGTTGAATTCAATTCAAAGATAAATCCGGAAACGGCCCGATTCATTTTTGTCAGGTCGATTTCCTTTTCTACGCCGGAATAAAATACAAAATCAATCCAGCTATTTTTTCCATCGCCGCCTTTTTCCCAATGCCCTTTTGCGCCATCAAATTCGGAGCAGTACAATTGAAAACTGAATTCCAATTCATCCAGATTAATCGCAAATGGATCGTTCACTGATGCCGGAGTGGCCAGTTCTTCCGGGCTATTTACATTACCGAATTCGAACCGGAGTCGCAAATCTTTGGCCATAAACTTGCCATCTTTGAAACGGTCGATGCTGATGTGTTTATCGCCACCATTCGAGATAAAATTGATCACGGCCAGCGCCTGATTTTCCTTTTGCTGCCCATAAAAAGTAGCAGCGCTGAAATCATAATCGTCGTGCATGAACCGAACCTGAAGGTATTTCGGAGATTGTGCTGTGCCCCAGTATACAAGGAACGGACGACGCTGATTCCATAGACTGGAGCGATTGGCTGTTGAAAGAGCGTACTTTTCTGTCAGGTAACATGTTCCGGTTGTGCGCGGTTCCTCTTTTTCGAAAACATCCGATTCGGTTCGCGGATATTCAGGCGAAAGAAAGTAGTGCATCAAATGCGCCGGAATCTGATGTTTGATTTTTACATCACTGCGTTTTTCTTCCATTCCCAAATCAATTTGCCCGTTCGAAGCTTCTTTCAGAATGGCATAAAACGATGGCTTTACTAACGTACTGTATGACCGGCTGTGCGGACCAGCCCACTGACCCGTAGGTTTGTGGTAATGCCGGGCAATAATTTCCCAGCCAATGGAATAAAGTGAGTCGATCTGTTGTTTGGCAACCGGCTCAACAATGTGCGATTTCATCCGGAACAATTCATCCAAAGCCACAATGGTGTAGGTTGGGCTGTTGTATTCAGAAAAACCGCCTTTGTCGAGGGTATAATCGTAAAACCTTTTCAGGCGTACATTGGCGTATTCTTTCATCTCCGGAAGATCAAATAAGTGCGAAACCATGTAGGTGACATAAGTTCCCATAATGGCAATATTGGTATAACCGGGTCCCATATTTCGTTTCTGAATGGATTTGGCTGCCAGGATCAGCGCATTTTTAATTTTGGGTTTCAGGTCAGCCGGAATTTCATCCTGATGACCCATCCAAACATCGAGCAGACTCACCGCATTGAAATCGGCCCAATTGAAATCGATTGGCGATTTTTTGGTTGCCAGTGGTTCTTCCTGATAATATGGCCAAACACCACACGATTTGGATGTGGTATCCTGATCCTGTAAAGTAATAGTCTTTTCGATCACATCGAAAGCCCGTTGTGTGTATTGCGGATCGCCCAAATCGAGCAGCAGAACTGCATACGAAAACGAAGAACGAACATGATGGAACACTCCGGATGCAGCATCCGTGTGATAATTGTATCCGCTAATGGTATTGGTGAGCATTTTTCCTTCCGGATCGTACTTTTCATGCATTCCCTTCAGGGCATCGGTAACGATTTGCTTCTCTTCTGGTGTTAACAGCACTTTTTCGTACTGGATATTACTGTCTTTAAAACCGTTTGTCGCGCACGAAAAGCACAGCAAACAGATCACTGAAAAAATGAATGTTTTAATCTTCATAGCATTAGATTTATTAGGGTTTAGGTTAAATTTTTAGGCAGTTCTATTTTTCAATTTCAGGATTCCCATTTTTCCAACTGATTTTCACGTTCGAAAGAAACCAGGTTTTCCCATTATCGTTGTTTCCCTGAAAGAACAGGTAATCGTCGCCTTTGGGATTGGCAAAAATATGTGGATGACCAGACTCACTTGAATTCCATTCGCCAGGCTTTCCGTTGGCTACAAAAGGTTGGTCTGACAGTCGGGTCCAATGAACTCCGTCGGAGCTTTTGGCGACACCAATTTGTTGCGGAGCATTGTTATAGGCACCGGCGTAAAACATGAAAAGTTCTCCATTTTTATTGATGATGGATGCTCCCTCAATACAATCACGTTCCCAGGTTAATTCAGGTTTCAGCATGGGCGCATCTTTCGAGAGGTTCGTCCAGTCTTGCTTTTCGAAATTGGTTTTTCCGGATGCAACGGCAACTCCCTGCATCTGAATTTTATAGTTCGGATCTCGTGTGGCATAATAGAGATAGTATTTGCCGTTGAAAGGGATTACCTCAGCATCAATGGCCCGGCCACAATTCCAATCGCCATCGGGACTAAAAATCGGGTTTGTTTTGTTTCTTGTAAAACTGATACCGTCGGTCGACCAGGCATGGCAAATAGCATCTTTGTTTCCATTTCCGTAGGTTTGATAAAACAGATGAACCTTATTTTTGACCACAAGCGCACATGGTGCTGCAAAGCCTTTGACCTCATAAGTTGCTTCAGGATCGGTGTTCACTTCGCCAATCCGAGTCCAGTTCACGAGGTCTTTGCTTTCTGCAATTGCAACGCCCCATCCATGCACCACTCCCGCCTGATCGGTATAGCCCGGAACCGAATAATACATTAGAAAACGGCCTTTAAAACGGATTACATGGGGATCTTTGGAGAATGGAACGCCTTTGCGGGAAGTGTCGCCGAACATCATTTTCGGGGTCTGTGCTTCCGAAGAAATTATCCCGGCAAAGATGAATAACAGAAGTAGAGTTAACTTTTTCATAGGTTGGTTTATTTGATTATTTAGTTGAGTTTCTTTTTAAGTTTAATCACTTTTTCAGCATATCGTTTTCCCAATTCCCTTTGCGAAGCTGCATCAAAATGAACAGAATCGCCTTTATGTATTAGTCCTTTTGAGGAAACCAGTGCCCTATTTATTTGCATTTCGGCAATATGTTTCAGGACAAGATTTATTTGATTTCCGCCGGAATTTCGCTCACAGTAAAACCGGCCCAACTCTCCAACCACAACAGGGATGGTTGAAATATCAACCGACAAATCATTTTGCAAATTAAGCATCAACGAATCGAAACGCTGTTCGTACTGCGCAGCCTTTTCTTTTGAAGCATCGCCTTCGCCCTGATGCCAGAGTATTCCTTTTAACTGACCATTTTTCAAAGCAACCTTGGTCCGCCTGATGGCATCATCGTAAGGGTGAGTATTGGTAACCCTGTCGTAAGCACCCGGCATCCACATGCTGATGCTCGTTCCGCCAACCGCACAGGGAATTAATCCGATTTTTTGCTTGCTTTTTTCAGCCATTATCTTTCCGAAAGTCAACCCCAGACCAGTGCCGGCGAAAGATTTATCGAAATGAAGCGGCGATTTTGCCGGAACCCAGTTTTCTGCCTTGTTCAGCATAGAAACCTTGGGGTCGGTGATGGTATCTTGTGCCTCAATAGTTCCACGACCTGCCATGTTTGACTGTCCAATGAGGAGATACAGATCATACCTTTCGTTTGTATCTATTTTGACTTTCTGCGCTTGCACCGGAATAAGTCCGAAACAGAATGCAAAAATTGACAACATGTAAATCAGCTTTCCCATTGCAATAAATTTACAATTATTATTTTCCGGATGGATTTAACGTTAGAGACAAAGGTCGCATAATTTGAGCTCCCTGATATACACCCGGAGTTAATTTCAACTGATGCAATCCGGTATCGAGCTTTATTTTTCCAACAACAATTATTGCTGATGAATTAAAAATTCTCTTCGATGGATCTTTTTCAGGAATGGTAGCTACATATTCAACCGGATAGTTTGTGCCATCAATCTCAAGATAAACCAGCCCTTTTTCATCCGTTTTATCGGTATTGTATTTCAATGCAACGGTGAATTCTGCCGGTTCATTCAGCCTGAAATTCCAGCTTAAATATTGATCCTTGTTTTTCCAGTTACCCACAAATTCGCTGTTGGGCTTACCATCGCCGTAAGAAAAACCCGTACCGTGCAAAACAGCATCGAAAACCTGCAATTGATTGAGCTGGCGAGAAGAAAGTAATCGAAATGAATCGGTTTTCAACGAGCCAGTATAGTTAAGTTTGATCACACTGTTTAAGCTATCCGGCGCTGTTTTGGGCAAATTAATTATCAAATCACTTTTATTCAACGGTGAACATTTTAATGACTTTTTCTGCGGATCAGCCATCAAAAACGCATTTTTAACTTTGGCATTAAGTCCTCCTACAACTAACCTCCCATCATCGGGCCACTGAAAAATATGCAGATAAAGGGAGTTTCCCTTTTGTGTTATTTCGCCCCACGACTGGATTGCAAGTGGATTGCGGGTTGTTCCATAAATACTTTCACCGTTTGTTTCCATCCATGTTCCAATGTTTTTCAGGATAATAATATCGGTTACATCCCATTTTCCGTTGCCCATCGGGCCAACATTCAGGAGCATATTGCCACCCTTTGCTGCCGCACTGGTGAGTAGGCGTACAAAATGCTTCGGGGCTTTATAGTTTTTATCAAACTTATTGTAACCATACGATTCGTTGGTTGTTGGGATGACCTCCCAAATACCGGACATCGAACGCAGATAGGCGGCCCTGTCTCCGGTATTGATATAATCGCCAAAATTCTGGCCTTGCATTCCAGCCAGACGACCATTGACCGGCAAACTGGGATCGGTTTCCCTGATGGCTTTCAAAATTTTTAGGTTAAGGTACAGCGGCAGTTTATGTGGCGTATCAAACCATAAAATATCAGGGTGATAATTTCTGATCAACTCTTTGATCTGCGGAATTGATTTTTCATTCACATACTTTTCGGCATGGGGAATGAATTCGGGATAATTTTCCCACCAGTTTGCGCCGTGAAGGAGTTTATCGCCACCGGGATTTTCATAATCCCAGTCATTCCCAGGCGCATCGGGGTGTTCCCAGTCGAAAGCATGTGAATAGTAAAACCCGAATTTAATTCCGTATTTGGTGGCTGCCTCGCGCAATTCGCGCATCGGGTCACGTTTAAATTGTGTCAGCCGGATGTCATAAGGATATGCCTCAGATGGGTACATAGCAAAACCATCATGATGTTTGGCCGTGATGATAAAATATTTCATCCCTGCCTGTTTGGCGGCTTTCATCCACTCTTCTGCATTAAATTCCTCCGGATTAAATGTAGCCACCAACTTTTCCTTGTACTCGGCCAACGGAATCTTGCGGGCACGCATCAGGTGTTCCGAATAACCCAGACCTCCTGTACCTTTCCACTCATTTCCTGCGGGAGAAGAAACTCCCCAGTGAATAAAGCAACCAAATTTTGCCTCTTTAAACCAGGCAATTCGCTGATCGTGTGTTTTCATCGATTCAGTCCACCAGCCTTTATAGGCTTCGCGGATAGCATCTTTGTCCTGACTCAATTTTATATTTCCAGGAATTTCAAGTCCCTGTTCATCGCCACCTGAAGACTTGGTTTCAAATGCTCTTTTTACACTTTCCTGTGAAAAGGAAGGTTGGTAATTGAAAGAAACAACCGCCAGTAAAAGCAAAAACTTAAATTTTTTAAAATTCATATCGTTAATTTTTCTATTTACTTCAGGACAATATCCATTTTTAAATCCTGATTTTCAATCAGTTTTACCGTACAATCTTTTGATGTACTTTTCCCGTTTATACTCCTGATTTCTCCCGCAACAGAAATTTTTACTTTCTGGGTTATTTTCGAATTCAAAATCGCAGTTACATTTTTGCCGTTCCAAATCAGTTCTTTCAGGATTATTTGTCCACGTAAGGCCACTCCTTCAATTTTACCAGTTGGCATTGAATTTGGCCAAGCCGGCAAAAAATAAATTGAGCCAGGTTTCGAATCGACCAACATTCGCAACACAAGCGCAGGTAGACCGCCACTGATGTCGATGTTAAATATTTTTCCGGGATTGTGCAAGGAAGCGAAATTCGGGTTCCAGTATTTGTTCGATAACCAGTCTACAAGTTCGGCACAAACATCGGCCTTACGGAGACTTGCGGCAACAAAACCCTGCAATACAAGGCCAAAAGCCATTTCTCCGGGAGGACGCCCATTTACGCTTTCGCCCTTAAACTCACGACGCCGAAGATTAATCTTTACTTTCAAGGCTTCATCAAAAGCGTTCAAAAGTTTAGTGTCTGCCGCCATTTCGTCGGGTATTCCATAATAAAGCGCATACAAATGCGAACAGTGGCGGTGGCTTTCATTGTCGGCCAGCAAAGGAGTGGCCCATTCTTTTAATGCCCCTTTTTCGTTTACCAGATATTCAGGCATATCGGCCAACATTCTTTTCCACTGCTTCACCTTGTCGGCATCAGTTTTAAGTATTGTTGCTGCTGAAATGCAATTATTCAACAACTGGCGGGCAACTCCAATATCCATTGCGGCATTTACACTGGCTTGTGCTTTGCTGTTCGAAGGATTATTTTCGGGCGAATAGCTGGGAGAAAAAATGTATTTGCAGTCTTCCCCCTTCGTTAGAAAATCTTCATAAAACAGGGCGGCCTCTTTCATAAACGGGTAGGCCCGTGTGCTCAAAAACTCCTTGTCGCCGGTATATTCATAGTAATCGTAAAAGAAATACGATGCCCAACCGGCACCTGCTGTCCAGAAAGTCATGCACCAATTGGCATCGAAATGATTATTCAGCAAATGAGTACTTGCTACCGAAGGAAAACAGATACCGCGGCAACCAAACAACTGTTTGGCATTCAGGCGCAATTCATCGATATGATCTTCCATAAATCCGAAAAACGGCAAAAGGCATTCAGCCAAATTCGCCGACATATTAGCTGCGATAGCTGTTTGTACATTTCCATTCAGCGTATAACTGCCTGACCAGGGTGGTCCGTAAGTGCCAGTCCATAATCCCTGAAGATATGGAAACAATTCGCCGCTACTGGAAAGAATATTGTAACGTCCGGCGTCAAATACTTTTTCGAGGAGTGCCGGATTTAGATTACCAAATGTTGATTTTCGAATCAGTTCTTCAGAGGACAAATTACGATCAGCTCCTCCGCCCAAATCCATGTTTACCCGGTTAAAGACGCCCCCGTGAATTCTTGCATGACGGGCAAGAAGGACATCAAAATCAGCGGGAACAGCGGAAATTTCTTTCTGCAACTTTTCAATTTGAGGTGTATTGAAATCGTACGATATATTTATCCGTGTCAAAACCAATACTTCGTCAGCCCCTTTTATTTTGATTTGATCGCCTTCGGTAACGGTTTCACCTCCGCGAACAATAACTTTAGATACTCCTTCGTAACCCTGTAAACTTCCCTCCCACTGTCGCGTAAAGTCACTGCGGTAGTTCAGCCAATTTCCTTCGGCATTGGCTTTATACGATTTGACGCCTTCCTTGAACATGCCTTCCGGATTCCAGCCTCCCGCATTAACGGGCGACTGTTGCGCCAATTGCAAAATACATGTAATTTTACCCTTGCTGCCACTTTTTAGTGATAAAACAATGACATCATCAGCCCGTGAAACAAACAAATTCCGTTCAAAATTTCCTCTGTTGTCGCTCCAGTTTACCGAAGCGACACCGGTGGAGAAATCGACCGAGCGCTGGTAATTCCGAATTTCGCCATCGGGACTCATCGTTACTTTGATGTTAAAAGCAGGAATAGGTGGATCGGTCCAACGTTTAAAGTCGTACCCTTCTTTTTTCGAGTTTTCAACCACCAAATCAGCGGCCTTTTGATATTGTTCTTCGTCGAGTAACTTTCGGATATCGCCCAAATAGGGTGCACTGTTGGGTGGAGTAAGCGGTTTATTTAAAGGCATGCAAAGCCGTGCGTGACTTAAAATGATCGTTTCGTCGAGCGGCTGACCAAACACCAATGCGCCATATTTACCGTTTCCGCTTAGTAGGGCATTTTCCCATGAGGTGGCAGCCTGAGTACTGACAAATCCTTTATTGGGAGAAGGAAGCGTACTTTCAGGTTGGGCTTTGAGTGAACCGTAAAATCCCAAATGGAACAGCAACAGCATCGCACAAAACAGGCTGAATTTTCTTATTGATTTTATCATTAATTTCTTTTCTGAAGTCATTACAGTAACATACTAAATTTCAACCATATTGTGTTTTAATTTATTCTCTCATTATCCTGGCTTCGGTAACAGCAGGAACCATACCTTCATCTTTTGCCTGAAACCGAATTCTGACAAGCTCTTTTCCTTTGGTCATATCAATCGGAATAGGATAGCTTTTATCCACAAATCGATCGCCCATCCAGTGAATTGTTTCAGTAGTCAGGTATTTCCCATCCACAAAAATTGAGAATGAGCGTGAACCAACATTGCCGTAGAAAGATGCCATTAACAATTGTGCTTCGTCGGCTTTGACTGACATATTAAATTCAATCCATCCGTTTGCGCTTGTTTCCCTGATCTTTTTGCCGAGTCGCTCTCCAACGATGGCTTTTTCTCCTTCAAACTGATGGTCTCTCTCGGGCTGCATTTCGCCAAACCGCATTTGGTCGATTGTGCTTTTTGCCAGATATTGCTCCTTGTCCTTTTTTAGTAACCAAACATCTTTTGTTTTCTTCCATTCATTCGGTGTAAACAATTCGAAATAAACAGCTTGTACACCCTGATTCTCATAGTAAGGCATTAACTCTAAAACTCCCGCATCGCCTTGATTAATCATTTGAAATCTTAGCGGATTTTTTGAAATCTGAACAAGCTGTTTGCCTGGATCGCCATTGCTGACCAACACTTCACGATCGCCCTCCTTCAGGCTGGCCGACAAAACAATAGGTCCATAAAGAAAAGCCTTAAGTTTATTATTACCTGGAATTTCCTTGGTTGTAACGGGCATTGAAAACGAATAATCAATACGGTCACCGTTTTCCCATTTACGATTGATCACCAGATAACTGCCGGGCTTAACATGGTATTTCAAAGCTTTTCCATTCACCGAAACCAAATAATCGGTTGATGTCCAGGATGGAACCCGAAGACGAATGGCAAATTTCTGCGATTTATCCATTTTCAGGAAAAAACTTGTTTTACCCTCTTCAGGAAACGAAGTAGTTTGAGTTACTTTCAGATCCCTCTCTGTCCAGTTCAGTTCACTACCGATAAAAAGATTTACAATTAAATCGTTTTCGAAGGTTTTAAAATAAATAGCCTCTCCATATTTACTATGATTTTCCATTCCACTACCAACACAGCACCAAAACGAATCAAACTTTGAGCTAAATCCTTTGTTGTCGCTCTTTTTTGAGCCGGTCATTAAAGGGGAAAAGTAAAGCACCATGCCCGTTTCCGGATTTTGCGAAGCGTAAATATGATTGAAAAGCGTAGTTTCGTAAAAGTCGGCCAGTTCAACCGTTGGATTATTCATAAACAGCAATTTATCCAACTTCAACATGTTATAGCTATTACACGTTTCACAAGTACTGGACGTGATGCGGTTTTCAAGATGCCCCGGTTCACCAAAATATTCGGCAGAACTGTTGCCACCAATGCAATAGGTGTGCTGATGAGTAACCTGATCAAAAAAGTAGGTAGCCGTTTTGAAGCTTTTGTCATTTTCGGTTAGCAAAAATTGTTTGGCTGTACCCACTACTTTCGGGATTTGTGTATTGGCATGTTTCCCGGTCAGTTCATCGCGTCCCTCGGCCAATGGGTCCAATACTGCTTTATGGTTGAATCGATAGGAAAGTTCGAGGAATTTTTTATCTCCGGAAATCGCATAAACATCAGCCAGAACTTCATTCATTCCGCCATGTTCACAAAGTAAAATCTGCTGGATTTGTTCGTCAGTCAATGGATTATGCAATTTATAAAACCATTCAGCCAAATCCAATAAAACTGATTTCGCTTCTTCACATTCAGTTAAGTTGCTTGCATCAATCAGTCCGGCAAATAGTTTGTGTAAATTGTAATAAGGTACCCATGAGCCGTTCAGGTCAAATCCGGAGGATCTAATTTCACCCTTGCCAATCTGTTCCATAATCTGGTTGGCATTCGGAAATCCGGCTGTAAATCCAGTCCCAATGGCTTTCTGACACATCGACAACTCTGAACAAATATAATTTACCCGCTCTTTGTAAAGCTTTTTCTCGGTCGAAGCGTACATCAGCGAAAGAGCAGAAAGGTAATGGCCAAGCGAATGGCCCGCTAATCCTCCTGATTCCCATCCTCCATATTTTGGACCTTTGGGATTTAGTCCGGCTTCAGTTCGGTAGCCGCTTAGTAAACGATCCGGATCTATTTCCTGAAGCCACTTTTCGTTTAACTGCTGAGCTTTTTTAAATTGCCCATCGGTTAAACGAACATCATGCAAAGAAAAAGGTATCGCTTCTAATGGGGCAGGAACAACTTGTCCTTTCGATATAATTGCTACAACCGTAAGAATTATAAAGCAGAAGAGAGATTTCAACATTGGCAATTTTCTTATTAGTTTATAACTCAATACTAACATTGTTCATCCGTATCGTTTCGTGTACACTTTCGGGATTTTGTAATTTCAGGCTGCAATTATTCAATCCTGAAAAATTACGTGGTGCAAGTTCCTGTCTGTAAATTTTTTGAGTAACTGATTGATTGATATTAAATTCCATTTTCCAGCCGTATCGGTTATAGAATTTAATAAGCAACTGATTTTTACCAGGTTTTAAAGGTAATACTACCAATTCTTTGTTTAAAACAGTATTTCTCGGGTTGTTATGCATCACCAGATTTTCGCCGTTCAACCAAATAATTACACCATCTCCGCTGCTAATCTCTACAAGTTGTTTTTGCGCTGTTTCAGAACTGATTTCCTGAATTACAAACCACGATTGCAATGGCTTTGATTCCATTGAAACAACTTCTCCATCTTTCCAATCCGAAACTTCTTTCCAATTTAGATTCGATTGTTTCGTCCAATCTGTCTCTGGATTGATTTCAGGAGTTATTTTTTCGGGTAACTCTTCAAAACTTGACTGAAATGAACCATAGATGAACCTTTTACCCCATCGAATCTGACTTGTATTCAACTGAATTTCAGTACCATTTTGCAACTTCACCAATTCATCAGTTCCGTTCCAGCTCAAATCAATTCCTTTCCCAATTTCCCCTTCAGTATAATAAACTACAGGAACAGTATGTTTTGCAGTTTTAAAAAAGTTCCATTCCTGCCCAACAATGCTGCGATAGTTATTATAGTAGTCAATACACGAATAACTGTAAAGTTTCGAAGCATTGGAGAGGTTTAATGAAATCGGATTTCCTTCGATGATATTTTCAGGCCGGACTTTATACGCTGCTACGAACTCAATTTTTATAACCTGAATATCATCATCCTGAAACACTGTTTCCGGAACGGTAATCGTAAGCTTATCTTTATCTGTTTTCGTCTTGAACTTTACAATCGGCTGGTTAAGCAGGTTAACCTGTTTGATTTTTCCTGAAATTCCTGATAACACAATATCACCGGTGGTTTCGCCTGATAAAATCAAATAAAGCTTATTTCCATTGGCCGTAATTTCACCCCAGGAGAATGATTCCGGGAACGGATTGGCATTGGTTCCGTAAATTGCTTCCCCATTTTTCGAAAGCCAGTTTCCAATTCCTGTAAGTACTTCTGCTTCGTATGGAACAACCGAGCCATCTCCTTTGGGGCCAATGTTCAGCAAATAATTACCACCCCTGCTAACCACTTTAATCAGGCTTAGTAATTTCTCATCTATTTTACCTGAAACATTTTCTCTCTTTTGCCATGAACGAAAGCCCCAGGTTTCGTTAAAGATGGATGCCGGTGTCTGCCAGGGAGCATCAATTTTATAGTCGGGATATTCGTTGTCGCCCATTACACAAAAATCATACGCATTATTTCCCAGTCTGCCGCTGACCATACAATTGGGCTGCAAGCGTTGAACCAATTGATACATTTCTGTACTTTGCTGAACAGTTAATGACCCCATATCGAACCACAATTCAGATATCGGACCATAGTTTGTCAGTAATTCGGCAACCTGCTTTTTATTGTATTCGTGATGGTCGGCTGTAATTGGACTGGCATTGTGGCTGGTAGAAGGATGGAGCGTGTAATCGATGAGCGAAAAATAAAAGCCTAGATTTACACCTCCCTTTTTGCAGGCTTCGGCCAACTCTTTCAGCACATCCCGCTTAAACGGGGTTGCATCAACAATGTTGAATCGGGTGGTAGCCGTTTTAAACATGCAGAACCCATCGTGGTGTTTCGAAGTAATCACAATCGAACGCATTCCAGCCTTTTTGGCCAACGATACAATCTCACCGGCATTCCATTTTGCAGGATTGAATCGGGAAGGAATCTCTTCATAAACATCGGCAAATATTCCGGCTCGTGCCTGTATTTGTTCGCTGTAGCCATTGTCGTTGGGTTGCCCCTTCCAAACACCCCCCAATTCGGAATAAACACCGAAATGGATGAACATGGAGTATTTATTATTGTGCCACGATTGTAATGCAGCCTTATCCTGAGAAAATAGTTCATTAATACTCAGGATGATGAGTAGGGTAAAAATAATTTTTGTCTTCATTTGATATTCATAGGTTTAGTTGATTATAATTGTTTTATGTCGTTGGTGCAGAATACAGCATTTTCAAAGAGGCTTTAGTATAATGGTGATTCTATTCTCTCCCTTTTGCCCTTTTAGATCGACCATCAACCTGTTCACCTTTTCATTCTTTTTTTCAGGAAGAAGTTGTTCAGCCGATTCAGTATAGAATTGGGCTTTTGATGGATAGATTATCTTTGCCGACAACTTCTTCCCATTTTGTTCCAGAATAGCTGAATTCCCTTTTACCGTAATTTTAGCGTCTGTAGTGGCACCCCAAGTAATGGTGTGTTCATCATTCAAATCAAACAGGTCCTCGATCAGTATTGTACCTGCTTTTTTATCCATAGTAACAGATCGGTTGGCAAGTGTCACAAAGCCCTTGTATGCTTCAGTCAAATCAACAGTTGCAGTTGATTTTTCTTTATTCAGGTCTGTTTTTATAAACTTTGATGTAGCATAAAAATATTGGTTAGCCTTGTCGATTAAGGACAGATTATGACTTTTTGAGCCCGTGCGGTAATAGTTCCAACGTGTGGAGTTCATGTTGAAATATTCCGGCAGGTAGTAATCATCGCTTCCTAAATCATAAAACCACCGTTCACCCAACGCATCCATTTCAAAATTTCCCAAATCCAGATGTCCATGATTGGCCTGACTATATCCCGCTTTGACACCAATAAAAAGTCCGTTTTTATCTGTCCAGCTTGTGCGCATGGTAACAACTTCCACCGGTCCTCTGAAATATCGATCAAGTGGCAAATCTGTCCCGGAAACCTTGGTTGGTGGCACATAAAACATTACATCGTAGGTACCGGCCTTTTTGCCGGAGGCTTTCAACAGGTCGTGTTCGTTGTTTGCAAGAATTTGATCGCCAAATTGTTTGGACATCCAAAGCATTAGTCCGTTTGGAGTTCTTTTACTATTTGGGCTTGCATCGGCATAACTCATGATGTTCCCACTGGTACCCGTAACATGCCATTGATAATAAAATGTCTGGTCGAAGCCCTTAAATTTAGACAGGCCAAAATCAGTTCCAAGAGAATTACTCAAAGCTTCCAGCCCAAGAATAGCATAAGAAGTTCCAAAACCCCAGTACCCGGGACCTTCCGGATAAGAGCCGTCGGGCGCATACTCATTCATGGCCATTGCCAACGATTGTACAGCCTTAGGTACAATAAACTTAGCGAACCAGAGATTATCGTCACCCTCTTCTGCAATAGCCAAGGCCGCGATGATTAGTCCTGAATTACAAACCTGATTCCAGTTGTGGTGTACATCTTTAAACCATCCGAATGGCGCACCAAAGTAGGCTGCAATGCCCGGGTTTAGTCCATTCTTGATCATTCCATGGACAATTTGCTTTCTGCTTTGCTCATCCAATCCGTTGTAGAAAATATCGTACCCAATTCCTGCAACGACAGAAGCTTCGCCGGCACCAAGAAAATGAAACCAATCCCACTCGTTGCGTTCGGTAAGTTTTAACAGATAATTTTTTGCCTGTTCCAGATACTTTTTGTCGCCTGACCACCGGTAAGCAAAGCCCCATTCAAGCATTCGCTTCATTAATTCCCTGTCATTCCGCGGCTCTCCTGCATCAATCGAAGCATCAGCCTGTTCAATAACCTCCCTAATGTAACGGGCAAGAAGTTCATCGGTTTTTGATTGCTCCCTGATTTTTGTAATCACAGAATCAGTCATAAAAAGCCGTGGATGACCTTGCTTTAAGCGGGTGAAAACGTCCTGCTCCGAAATACTTATTTCCGGTGTCTTTTGCCAGGGGTTTTCCGGGGTGATCCAAACAAACAGTTTGTCATATTTGGCTTTCTCCTGACCAAAGCCTTTATGCAAGCCACCAAAAGCTAAAAAGTAGATAGCTAATACTATCAAATTCAAAACTTTACATCTAACTATCATTGGTTTCATAATTTTAAAAATTTCTCTATGCTTTTGAAAACAGATTTATTTCGAGCTTAAAACTTTCAACCTCATCGGCCCAATCAATCCCGACTCCTGCAGCGGTGAATCCTTTGTAAAATAGTTGAAGGTGGTAAATGTGTAGCGACCAGCTGACAGCCTCGGTTTGCCTTCGGTAAACCACACCGGAAGTTCCATCAGTTTATAGCCAGCCATCGCATTTTTTACTGAACTTAGACCGGCAAGCCGGGTATCCCACTTCACATCGGCAGGCTCCTGTTCGTCGCCAATCAACCGGTTAGCCCACAGGTTGGTCACTTTCACCACCAGTACATTTTCTCCAACTTTGGCAGCTTTTGCGATATCGACAATAAACGGTGGTTTCCAAAGAACGCCTAACGAAACTCCGTTTAATGTCACTTCTGCCAAATTTTTAACTTTCCCCAAATCAAGGAATAAGGAAGAAGTAACTTCCTTTAAATCAAATTGAGTTTCGTAAGTGGCAGTACCTGAATAATATTTTATTCCCGGATGGTCATTTTTTGACCAATCTGTCAAAGTTGGAAAAGAAACTGTTTCCGGTCCACCCCATTTCGGATCGAAATGCACAGTCCATGCCGTTTTTAGTTCCTGAACAGGGATAAAATTTTGCCAATTTTCGGCTGAAGTTCCTTTTGTTTTGGTAATTGGTTTGCGAAATATCACAAAGATAGAACCACTGGGGTCGAGTTTCAGCGGAAGGCTGGTTTGCCCGTTTTGCATTTCGAATGCAGAAGCGGAAATGATTTTTCCGTTAGCAGCATCCCATAACTCCGGTTGTTTGCCCGATACACGGAACGAACAATTCATGATTCGTGTGCTATCGAGTTGATTGGAAATAAAATAAACTTCACTCTCCCCTATTTTGCGGTGCACCCATAGAACTTCCTTTTCCGAAACAGAAAAATCAGGTGAAATGGGCTTTTCCTTCAGCAGAAATTCCAGTGGTTTATCGGTAATCTTTCCTTCTTTCCACAGAATATCCGAAACTGCTTTCACTTCGATATCGCATGCCGGAAAATTCTGCAACGAGGGTGAAGCAGTAAACCGATTGCCAACAATGGGAACTCCTGCATCAGCCAAAGATTTGATTTTGTCAGCAACTTCAGGTGTTAGTATCGTATCAGAGACGACAAGTATACCGTATGTTTTTCCATGAGGAAGGACGATCTTTCCGTTTTTGGCTTTAACCAGATTCAGGAGTTGCAATTCGCTGCAAATGTCAGCGCGGTATCCTTCCGGCAGGTTCGTAATCCCTTTGTTCAGGCATAAAATATCGCTCACAAATTCGCCCTGTTGCAATAAATACTGGCAGCGTGTGAGGTAATCGAACCACGCTTTCGACTGTTCCCACCAGGTTTGGGTGCGGCCAAAATGGGTTCCCCAGAAAGCCATCGTAATTCCGGGACGGAAATTATCGGCCCAGGGTTGATGGGCAATCGTATGCAAAACCATGCGGTTGACACCCAAAGCAAACGCCCTGTCGGCTGAAGACTTCAGGGAATACGGATCGTTTTGCCATTTGGAAAGGTGCGGCCAACCAGTGAGCGATTCGGCGGAAACAATATTTTTGCCCAGCACATGCGCGGCGGCAACCACATCTGCCGTCCAGTTCCAACCCCATGTGGCGGGTTGCACCCAATATTCACCCATCAGCACATCGGCACAGGCTGCCACATCAAAAGGGTTGAATGGTCCGTCATACGGCTCAAGCGTGAGCTGCAAACCAGGATATTGGTTCACCAATTCGGCAAAATAGCCGAAGTAATTTTCGTTGTACAATTCGGCGATGGTCCGTTTCATATCATTCCTGAAACGATCGCTCAAGTCTTTGTTCTGAACAGTTTTTTTTGTCCAAACGGGCAACCATACCAAAGGATCGTAATCCCGTCGTTTGATAAATTCTTCCCTGAATTTGGGTGTCCAGTCTTGTAGGCCAGCCTCGTAACTGTCGATTTCAATATGCCGAATACCATTCTTAAATTCGCTGGCATTGGCCAGATATTTGGTCGGATAGCTCTCAAAAAATGCTTTTACAGCTTCTTTGCTCATTTTATCGCATTCCAGACCTTCGCCACCGATGGGTGCTGGCGCGTTCTTCTTTCCGGTGGTGGTATGGCCAAAACGTATAATCGTCCAGTTACCTGCAGGCACCTCCCAAACAAGTTGACCACTCGAATTCATATTTTTTGAAATATCCAGAATCGATTTTTTGTCAATTATCGAATCTTTACTTTCGTGAAAGGCCAGCACCGTAATGTCTTTGTAATAATTGTAAAGGGTGTCGATTTTAGGTCGGGGCAAAACCTGATTGTATTTCTGAGGTCCCGAAATCCAGGTTTCAGACCAAACCAGTTTCTGCATCGACTGCTCCACTTTTACATCTGGACCACCGCTTGCTGACCAACCGGGACAGTTCTGAAATCCAAATTCCAATCCCAGGCGATTCGCTTCCTGAACCGCAAATTTGCTAAGTTGCCACCATTGCGGACTCATAAAATCAACCGTTCCGGGAATGGGCAACTGATGACCCACATGAAAGTTGTAAAGTCCACCGATTCCCACGCGCTTCATGGCTTCCAAATCGGCAGTGATGCCCTCTTTGGAAACATT
>JAFLKN010000034.1 GCA_019163175.1 Prolixibacteraceae bacterium
AAAAGCTTGAATAAATAGATCATCTTTTTAATCCCACAAGAATATAAAGTGATCCTTAGTTCAAAAATATCAATAATGAAAAGTGATCCAGAGCCTGCATGATTTTCAGGATAAAAAAAGGCATAAAAAAACCACTCGCATGTGAGGACGAGTGGTTCTATCTGTTTGTTTGAAAAATGCTTGAGTCTGTGTTTATAAACGATTATTAAAATTTATTCTGAAACTACTTCGAATCCCAATTCAACAATTACTTCTTTGTGTAATTTGATTTTGGCAGTATAGTTTCCAACTTCCTTAATGGTATCATCAGAAATCATGATCTGTTTGCGATCGATTTCAAATCCTTTAGCGTTGATAGCTTCAGCCAGCATGATGGTGTTAACCGAACCGAAGATTTTTCCGGTTGTGCTGGTTTTTGCACCAACTACCAATTGAATAGCTTTCAGTTTCTCAGCAACCGATAAAGCCAAATCTTTCAATTTTGCTTCTTTGTGTGCTCTTTGTTTTGTGTTCTCAGCCAATACTTTTTTCGCTGATTCTGTGGCAATTACAGCCATCTTTTGAGGAATCAAATAGTTGCGTCCGTAACCGTTTTTTACAGTTAAAACGTCGTCTTTTGATCCTAAACGTGCAACATCTTGCAATAATATAATTTCCATTTTACTTCAGCTTTAAAATTATTTCATCATATCAGTAACATATGGCAGTAACGCGATATGACGGGCTCTTTTAACTGCTTTGGCCACTTTGCGTTGGTACTTCAAAGAGGTTCCGGTAATACGGCGTGGTAAAATTTTACCTTGCTCGTTCAGGAATTTTTTCAAAAATTCAGGGTCTTTGTAGTCAACAAATTTGATTTTGTTCTTTTTAAAGCGGCAATACTTTTTCTTTTTGATTTCAACCGACGGTGGGGTCAAATATCTGATTTCACTTGAATTTGCTGACATACCTTAGTTCTCCTTTTCAGTTTTAGCTTTTGATTTATTTCTTCTTCTCTCGCTGTAAGCAACGGCATATTTATCCTTACTGAAAGTCAGGAAACGGATAATGCGCTCATCGCGTCTGAATTGGGTTTCCAACGTTTTTGCAAACGAAGGGTCGGCGGCAAATTCGAAGAGTTGATAAAACCCTGTCGATTTTTTTTGGATAGGATACGCTAATTTGCGCAATCCCCAGTCCTCTTCATTGACAAACTCACCACCATGTTCGGTGATGATGTCCCTGAATTTTTTTACCGTTTCCTTTACCTGAATATCAGATAAAACGGGAGTAATGATGAAAACGGTTTCATACTGGTTTTTCATAAAACATCTAAATTAATTAAACATGAATACTTTATACCTAAATTTAGGTCGCGCAAAATTAGAAATATTTTGCTATTAATCAAACAAGTCCTTGAAAAGATTCCGGATAAGTGGAAAGTAAGTCAGGATTAGTGAATTGGAGCCCGAAAAGTACAACTCAGTACCCCAACCAGCTTAGACTTTATAAAAATCCTTTCAAGAAATAGGCGAGGGCAACCCCGAGGTAGTTACCCAATGCATAACCTATAATTCCTGAAGTAATTCCGGTAATGATAATTTCCTTGTTCTTTAATGCTGCTGATACTACAGGAACGAACGGTGGCGAAAAGGTTAAGGCTGTTATGGTAATAATGGTAGTATCTGAATCGACCTTAAACAAATAGGATAAGAAAACATGCACAACGATCGACCCAAATATGGCGAAGGCCACATACATAAACAAATTCAGAAAATCTATCTGGAACATGCTGCGCAAATTGCCCATTGATGCGATTACCAAGGAAAAAACGATGATAAAATACATGCCCAGTTGAAATGTTTTTTCGATACTGCTGATTGCTTTGATTGTTCCGAGTGCAAGACCTAAAGTGGTAATTGAAAGTATGATCACCATGGTTTGTGAAGTTTTTGGCACCAGTAAACTGATTGCAAACGAAACTCCCAGAATTAAAAACGACAGTCCCAAAGCTTTCGCCAGTTGTACTATGCCTTTTTTTGTGAGCATTCCCAGGTAATTGTCAACACCTTCGCCTTCTTCAATAATTTGCTTCAGTTTAATGTGTTTGTGGCTTTCCTGAAAATGGGGCAGTACAAGGTTAAAAACCCGTTGAGCTCCGGTGAGTAAAAAGAATAAACAAATTGATCCTAAGACCATATCGTAGGTATTGGTCAGAATAAAGGTATTTGGAGTCACTTCCAAAGCCGTTCCGATTGCCGCCAGATTGGGTGTTCCACCGGTATAAACACCACAAAGCATACCGGCAACTTTCCACGATTCAGTGATTTTGTCTCCAAACAAAAAGAATCCGGCAATCAAAACAATCAAAAGCGATGAAATTCCAAGAATCAGCGAAAGTAAAGCTTCTTTGGCCAGTTTTAACCAGCGTTTAATATCAAGCGAAAAAAGAAGCAACGGTAAGGCAATCGGAATAGCAACTGACATAATCATGTCCTGAAGTGATTTGATTTTATTCAGTTGCAGGTCGGATTCCATGAGCTGTCCGGTCTGAATATAATTGAGCATGTCGTTGTGAGGCAAAAATGGTTTTCCTGCCAGTAAATTCAGGTAGGCTTCGCTTGCGGAAGGAAACAAGCCAATGTTACCAATCAATAGTCCAATTCCATAAGCCAATACTACAGCGCCAATTTTATTTACCGTTTTCGAAATGTGTGTCAAATATATCAGCAGAACTGGAGTAAGGAAATAGAACAACAAGAGTGTAATTGTTATTACCATTTGGCGCTTTTTAAAGTTTTCAGCTCAAATATAGAAAAATGCTCAATACATCAGTTGTTCAATTGGTCGGCATTAAAAAGGTTCTGGCTATTCGAATGCCGGATAACAATTCAGTATTTGAGAAATCAGAGTATTTCTGCAATCCTTTCCAAATCAGAAACCTTATCGTCGGCGCCCGATTGGTTGTACGCAAAAATGAGTTTTTCAAGTAAGCGTTTGATTATAATCCGGTCAGCACATGGCTCTGTAAGTTTTGCCCTGTCGGCTAAGTCGCTTAGCGGTTGTATATAATCGACTTCCCTGGGGCCGATGATGGCTCCCTTGTTCGACGGGTTGATGTAGAATAGAACTGCATGTTCCTCGCCATGAGCCAGACGTGCTATATCCTGATCAAAATAGCCCAACAAAGGACCTTTCGGAATGTCGATGTAGTGAACAGGTAAACTGAGTGAACGTGCGATCAAGGTGTATAAAATAGCTATGGAAACCGGATTTCCTTTTCCTGATTCCAACATGCGGTTGAGGTAACAGAGATTGGGAGAGTCAGGACTATTCTTGTCAATTTTAAAGCGGTAATGATCGAAAAAGATATGATTGAGAATGGTGATTTTTTCCAGTGATGTCAGCGAATTTCGAAATTCAATCCAGATGTCTTTTCTAATTTTGTCCAAATGAATTTGGGTAGATTTAAGTTTTAATTCAGGATACTGGTGGCGCGAAATCAGAAAAAAGCCTTCAAACAAATCGATTGACTGCTGATTTGCCCAATTACTTATTTTCACTTTGGTGTCGCTTAGTTGTATCTGCTGAATGATGTACTCGATTCGCTTTTGAACCAGTTCATCGAGGCTGGTTTCCCAGATGTGTTCCAAGTGGTCAACGGTTGAAATGTCAGATTTCAGAATTTCTTCCAAAACCATTTTAAAGACTGAATCATCGGGGTCGTCAAGTAAGGCAATCAGTGAATCCAGTTTGATTTCATTCATATGTCAGGACATTAGCTGGTTAGGCGGTCAAGTACAATCTTAATCAGTGTTTCCATTGAATGGTGATAATTCGAATTAGCTTCTTTTTTTACACGGTTGGCAATAATCAGGCAGATGGTCAGGGCTTCGTGGCCGAGTAATTTCGATAGGCCATAAATTGCCGAACATTCCATTTCAAAATTGGTGATTTTAAATCCTTCAAATTCGAACGATTCTATTTTTTCATTCAGATTGGCATCGGCCAATGGAAGCCGAAGCACTCTGCCTTGTGGTCCGTAGAATCCGGGCGCTGAAATGGTAACACCTTTAATGGTATCATCGCGGTGAATTTTTGAAAGCAAGGTCTCGGAACAATCAACCACATAAGGCGAGGTCAGCTGTTTTCCCCAACCGGTGTGCTGTTTAAAAGCTTCCTCAAATGGCAGATCCGACACGGTATTGCGGTTGGCATAAAAATTTAGCAAACCGTCGAAGCCGATGGCTTTTTGCGAAATCACAAACGAGTTCACACCCAGAAAATCCTGCAATCCTCCTGAAGTTCCAATCCGTACAAAATTCAGTTTACGGTGAACCGGCATGATTTCGCGGGTAGTGAGGTCGATGTTAGCCAAAGCATCGAGTTCGTTGACAACAATGTCGATGTTATCGGTTCCGATACCTGTGGAGACGACGGTAACACGTTGATTGTTGTACGTGCCGGTGGTAGCAACGAATTCGCGGTTTTGAACCTGAAATTCAAGGTTTGTCATTAATTTTCCGATTAGCTCAACCCTTCCGGGGTCGCCAACCAGTATAATATAATCTGCAATTTGTTCGGGTTTAATGTGCAAATGGAATATACTTCCATCAGCATTTATAATGAGTTCGGACGATTTTATCATTTTCAAATTTTTGGACTGCCTAATCTATGCAAAATGAACTTAATTGGCAATATTTCAAGACTAAATCGTTGGTTTTACTGCTATTTTGGCCCTTTAAACACTAACATTAGCGGCTATTTTCTGCTTTTATCTTGGTTTCGTTCAAAAAACCGGAAAAAATTTACTCAAAGAGTTCGGTGTTTGGCCAATGATCAGTAGGGTTTGCTATTTTTGTGCATCATGAGAAAAATCAAAAATATTCACCTGACGGATGATCCGGAAGTTTACCAGTGTTTCGGATGTTCGCCTTACAATGAGTTTGGATTGCAGCTTGAATTTTGGGAAGATGGGGAAGAACTGGTTTCATACTGGAATCCACGGCCCATTTTGCAGAGTTATCCGAAAGTGGTTCATGGCGGAATACAATCGACTTTAATGGATGAAATTGCAGGATGGCTTGTTTACGTTAAATGTGGAACAGTTGGTGTAACTGCCGAAATGAAAGTCAGATTTAAGCAGCCGGTGACAATTGATCAGGGTGAAATAACCATCAGGGCAAAACTGCTTGAGCAAAATACCCGAATGGCCATCATTCAGTCGCGGCTAATTAATTCTTCCGGAAAAGTATGTGCTGAAGGTGAACTTCGTTTTTTCCTTTTATCCGAAACCGATGCCCGCGAGAAATATAATTATCCGGGTGTCGACGCTTTTTTTGAATAAGGAAAGTTCGGAATCCGGAGACCGAAGTGTTTTTTCTGAATTATTTGCTGAAATGACAGTATTCTTCAGTTTGAAAATAGTTTAATGCCTAAAAAACCGTATATGAAACAACTAATTTTTGCCCTTGCATTTGCCTTGTTTTACTTGTCAGGGTTTGCCCAGACTAAATTGATTCCGGCAAGTCACCAGGCTATTCGTTATGTCGGACGTTTCGATTTTTCAAATCCGCAGGAGGTTCGCTACGATTGGTCGGGCGTGTATATTCAGTTCAGTTTCAGAGGAACAGAATGTGCGGTTAAAATGAGCGATACCGGTCGCAATTATTACAATGTTTTTGTCGATAATCAGCCCTCGAAAACCGTTGAAGTGAAAAGCGATACAACTCTACTTATAGGTGCCAAACTCGGAACTCAGATTCACCGCGTTCAGATATATAAACGTACGGAAGGCAGTCAGGGAACAGGAACATTTAAAGGAATTCTGATCTCGGAAAATGGAGAAATGCTTGCATGGAAAGATGTTCCAACGCGAAAAATAGAATTTATTGGCAATTCAATTACCTGTGGTTATGGCACCGAAGGTCTGGCGAAAAACGAACGGTGGAAACCCTCTACCGAAAATAACTACCAGAGTTATGCCCCCATTATGGCACGTGCTTTTAATGCCGATTACCACATTGTAGCTCATTCAGGAATGGGAGTTGTGCGCAATTACGGCTACAAGGAAAAAGTTTCGCCCAGTGCCATGCCCGACCGTTTTAATCGTGTATTCGACGAAAAGGATCAACCTCTTTGGAATTTCAAACAATGGAAACCTGATGTGGTGGTAATTAACCTGGGAACCAACGATTTTAGCACCCAACCTTTTCCGGATAAGGCAGTGTTCAAAGCTGGATATGAAAAACTTATTCGGGAAGTGCAAAAACAATATGGCGACCTGCCTATATTTTGTGTTGTTGGCCCCATGATTGACGAACCTTGCTATTCGTACGTGAAAGAAATGGTTGAAGATTTTAGATCAGTTTACCAAAAGAAGAGTGTTTATTTCGTCGGAATACCAACCTATTTAATGAATGAGCAAAAGGATTTAGGATCAGATTCACATCCGAATTATTTGGGTCAGCGTAAGATGGCAGCTCATGTTTTGCCGGTAATTTCAAGTATTGTGCGTTGGGACTATAAGAATACTGAGCTTTAATTGTAAATCACACAAAAACAAAATCATTAATCTGTTTCAGGATTTGTTTTTTGAAGCTATTTTTGATCTCAGTTGTAAAACAACATAGACAAAATCAATCTAAATCACCTAAAATCTTAATCATGAGTTTAAAATTAAATGCAAAAAAATCGTTGACAATGGTTGTGCTGGCTGTTTTTGTTGCCGGTGGAATCGTTTCCTGTACACCTCCTAAACCTGCGAAAGAGGTTGGTCTCCAATTGTGGTCGGTTAAAGACGACATGAAGACGGACGCCAAAGGTACCATCGAAAAAGTCGGTGCAATGGGCTATAAGTTTGTTGAAGCTGCCGGTTATGGCGACGGTAAATTTTATGGAATGGAACCTACCGACTTTAAGGCATTGGTGGATGCCAATGGCATGAATTTCTACGCATCGCACTGCGGACAAGCCGTTCCTGACTCGGCTGGCTGGGCTGCATCGATGGCCTGGTGGGATACTTGTATTGCTGCCCACAAAGCTGCCGGAGTTCAGTACATCGTTCAGCCATTTATGGATGGTGTCGGCTATGAAAGCCTTGCCGGTGTTCAACGATATTGCGATTTTTTTAATGCCGTAGGCGAAAAATGTAGTGCGGCCGGAATCCGTTTCGGATACCACAACCACGATGGCGAATTCAAGGAAGTTGAAGGCCAGATTATTTACGACTATTTATTGAAAAACACCGATCCGGCCAAAGTGATGTTTGAAATAGATTTATTCTGGATTACCAAAGGCGGTAAGAATCCGGTTGATTATTTCAATGCTTATCCAGGCCGCTTCGAATTGTGGCACGTAAAAGATCAGGCTGAAGTAGGAGCCGGTCCTATGGATTTCAAACCAATTTTTGAAAATGCTGCAACTTCGGGGATGAAGAAATATATCGTTGAAGTGGAAGAATACAATTTTACCCCAATCGAAAGCGTAAAAAAATCATTGGAATTCCTTCAGAATGCTGAATTTGTGAAGTAAGAATTATACCCATGTAATAAAACAGAAAGAGCAACAATACCTTCCGGTAAAGTTGCTCTTTCTGTTTTCTATTTATTTCAGCTTAAAACGATATTGTATTTACGGTTGATGTTGTTGATAGCGCAACTGATTTCTTTAAGGTAGCTCCCGAATTGGAGTAAGTTCCGCCGGTATATAATCCGTTGTTCGAACTGCCTCCGGAATAAGATCCTCCGGTGTAAATAGAGTAAGTGGCTCCTTTTGCCAAAGCCGACGAAGAGAACAGAAATTTATATCCACCTGTTCTGGGTTTAAAGGTTAAAACATCGGTTCCACTGGCATTCTGAATGTGCAGAATTGTGCTGGAAGAAATCAATGCAGATGAAGAAATGTACATGTTGGCTTGTGTCGATGTCGTACTCATTGCCTTGGTCATGTTCGAATTCGAGCCTGCACCTATAAATAATCCGCCAATCATTTTGAAAGTGCCATTAAAATCAACGGCTTCTTCAACTCCGCTGGATGGCCCGTTGGCAATAATTGTTCCTCCTGACATTTCTAGGTTTCCATTGCTGTCGATGGCATCTCCATTTGTGGTTGTGGCAATTAATGTTCCGCCGTTCATGTAAAAGCAACTTCCATCGTTCGATTCTGTTCCGCCAGAGGTCGTTCCTTTTGATGTATTTATTCCGTCATTTGAAGCGGTTAGATCCACTGTTCCTCCATTCATGTAAACGAATACGCTTTCAATGCCTTCGTATGATTTACTTATGGTTGTTGAACCTCCGTCAATAACAACTGATGTCTCGGAATGAATGCCATCGTCGGTTGATGAAATGTTGAGTGTGCCATTTTTAATGGTTATGGTGCCGTCGCTCACCATGGTTTTGGGGTGATTGTAATCCGAACCTGAAACCAAAAATTTGGCTCCGCCAGTAGTGAGGGTCAATGTGGGTGAACTGCTTACAGTGCCTGTAGTTATTGTTCCGTTTGCTTTGATGCATTTGCCGCCCGATCCGGAACTTGTATTGGTTACTTCGCCTCCAAAAATACTGAGATTTATATCCGAATTCAGGCAAACTGCACTATACGAATCGATTACTCCGCTTGCATTTTTAAATGTAGCTCCTGCACCCGAAGTGGTCACATTAATTACTCCCGAATTGATAACCAAATTTCCGGTGCTTGAAATTCCTTTGCCTCCAGCACCCGATGCCACAATGGTGACAATACTTGAACTAATTTCAATATCACTTTCGGCTTTAATCCCACTGCTGTAAGCCGGATCGAAACCTGAACCTGATGCAATCAGCGCTACGCCTCCTGAGTTTGTGATGTTGATATTGCCACCATTAATCAGTATTTTCTGAGTTGCCTTGATACCTTTCGATTGGTTTCCGCTTAAAGTCAGCTTAATTGTTCCCCCTGAAATAGTCAGGGTACTGTCGCAAACCAAACCTTTTGCATCAACCGAATTGTTTAAAGAAGTAATGCTTCCTCCTGAAATCAGGATGTAACCGCTTTCACATTCTACTCCATCACCAGCCGATGTTACATTTAGTGTTCCGCCGCTCATTTTGAAATATTCGTTGGCGTGGATGCCATCTTTTGCTGCTCCTGTAACAGTTACCGTTCCGCCCAAAATATGGATATAATCGTCGCTGCAAATGGCATGTGCCGAATTACTTTTTACGGTTAAGCTACCACTACCGTCAAAATCAAGTTGACCTTCGCTGAAAAATGCTGATTTCTGATCTTCGGTCGAAGTCGCATAAGTGACACCGTCAGCAAGCATATTACTTGTTCCGGCTTCCAGTGTGATGTTACACTTTTTCTTCGACTGAATATTTACTGCCGGACCATCAGAATTAGATAGGTTTACACCATTTAGTTTCAGGTTGAATTTCGATGCGCTGTAAATCTTGAACATTCCTTCGGAGGCTGTTCCTTTCAGACTATAGTTGATTTCTGTGTTTTCTGAAGTGGAATTTACGGTAACATCGGCACCTTTTACGGTCACCGAAACACCTTCGAACGCCAGTGGATTGAGTACCGAAGCAGATGTTCCGTTATAGGTTACCACAATGGTTGACGAGTTGGCGCCAAATGAAATGCTGTCGATTTCGGAAGCAGCATACTCTGCAAGCTGCCCGCCAATCCGAAAATAAGCTTTTGTTCCGTCGTTACTGAAATACACGCTATCGGTCTTCGAGATTAAAGCTCCTAAAGATATTTTATCCAGCTTGTGGATATACATTTTTTCCTGAGCAAACAATGTTACACTGCAAAACAGGCATACTAAAAGAAGAAAACTGTTTCTCATAGTTTTATGAATTTAATTGCCTGATTATTCAGTTTCAGCAAATACAGTCCTTTGGCCAGGGTTCCTACCTGAATGCACGAATTTCCTTCAGAAACCTGAGCTTGAAGAACCTTGACTCCATCCAGACGATAAATAAAAACAGTGGAAATTTCTTCAGGTGCATTTTGAATGTAGATCACATTGTTCACCGGATTTGGATAAATTGACAGGATATGTGCTTCACTATTCAGAGCAATAGAACCGGTCCCTGTTAACGTCGATTTAAAATATAACTTGCTAATTGTTGACAAACTGTAAGTTTCGGTAGGTCCGCTGAGGTAATTTACCAGCAGGTTGTTGTTTGAAAAAGTTATCTTTTTCAGGCTGCTTAGCGGTTTAATTTGTTCCGTTCCACCTTTTGTTTTGAGAATGAGGTTTTGTGCCTGTAAACCCACAATTGCAACAAACAGGAAGAAGATGAGTGAGGTAAATTTTTTCTGCATATGATAAATTTTTTCTGATTGATAAATGGTTAACTCAAAAAATACTCGTCAGGCTTGATGACTCAAACCAAAAACAACTGTATTCCGCACGAGTTTTGTTTTACCCTAATTATTTTGTGTAGTTTTTCTTGAAAATGACTTTAAAAGATTCAGGGTAAATCTTTGTGTCTGAATTTTAACGGAGTGGGAGTAATCAGGCTGCTTTTTTCCTGACCGAGGTTAAACTGAATTCTGGGAAAATTGGTGGCTATTTATTTTTCACTAATAGTACATTTGCCACCTTTCGTTCGCCAGCATGGTCCCATTTTCGGTTGTCGCATGGATAATTAACCACACCATTTTCGGACTGATTATTTATCCACAAAGTTGTAGATCCGCCACCATCCAAATTGATGGCTTCTTTGGCATTTAGCCACCTTACCACATTCCGGAGTTCGAATAAGTTCATTCCGGCCGCATTTTCATTCCGGCCATCAACCGTAATAAACATGATTTTATTTGAGTTTGTCAAAACTACAGCAGTTCTTGGGTGTCGGCTTGTGTTGAACGAAATTGAATCTAAGGCTTCAGGTTTCTTTTTTAAAACAAGGAGTGGACCTGAAACCATGATTTCGTCGGCGTGCAGCTTGGTTTCCCAATCGTCTTTGCCGTTCCATTTAGCTAATTTCAATTTGCCTCTTGAAATTAGGACAGCTGCCTTTTGGTGAAATGTTCTTTTCCCATCAGTTAAACGGTTGGGCTGTACCATCTGGCCTTCTGCTTTAATAAAATCTACTGAACCGCCATTTTTAATGTCAAAAAAAGTGCCGTTCAAAGCCGCCAGTGCTATTTCTTCTTTGCCGAATTCGCTGGTGGGTTTCAGTTCTTTGGTGTCGTAGGCAATGCTAATGCCAATATTTTTACTTTTTTCGATTTCAAGAATATTTATATTCTGGTTACTGCCAAACAAATTACCTTTAAACATCGACTGTTTCCAAACAATTCCTTTCGCAATTTTCTGCGTTTGCCAGTTGGTTGTTACAAGTGCCAATGAATCACTTTGCGCAAAAGCACCAAACGTGACGAACACTAAGCAGGTAATAATTGGAATAAGAATTCTTTGTTTCATTTTTGATTGTCAGAGATATTTTTTGGCAAAGGTCGATTGCGGAATCTTATCAATCTCATGCATAAGGGATTCTTTTATACCGGTTTTGTGAGTTCTTTCAAAAAACCTTGTAGTTCCTTATTTACTATCGGAGCCAGTTCCTCAAAAACTTTTTGATGGTATGTGTTCAGCCATTCAATTTCGTCCTTATTCAGCAGGTTTTTGTCAATTGCCTTGGTATCAATCGGGCAAAGCGTTAAGGTGTCGAATTTCAGGAAATCGCCGAATTTAGTGGACTCATCTTTCAGGCAAACGATCATATTTTCAGTCCGCAAGCCGTATTCACCCAAGCGGTACAAAGCTGGTTCGTTTGATAAAACCATCCCGGCTTCCATCACCCGGTCGTTAAATTCCTGGCGAATGCTCATCGGTCCCTCGTGTACATTCAGGAAATAACCTACGCCATGTCCTGTTCCGTGGCCATAGTTTAGGCCATATTGCCACATATCTTTACGTGCCAGAATATCCAGATGATAACCTCGTGTATTCAATGGAAATTTCGCCAGTGTAAGCGAAATCATACCTTTCAGTACTACAGTGAAGTCGGTTTTTTGCTGTGCTGTTAATTCTGATAGGGCAATGGTGCGGGTAATGTCGGTTGTTCCATCCAGGTATTGTCCCCCTGAATCGAAGAGCAAAAATCCATCTTTGGCAATGGGTAAGGCATTGTCTTCAGAAACATGGAAATGCACAATGGCGCCATGTTCCTTGTAGCCAACAATAGGGAAAAAGCTTATGCCTTTATAGTCGGCTTGCCGGGTGCGGAACTCCATGAGTTTTTCGGCAACTGTAAATTCATTTACCGGAACTTTCCCCAGATTATTTTCGAACCAGTAAAGAAATTCGACCATAGCAACACCGTCTTTTCGCATGGCCTGCCGGATATTGTTGATTTCGGCTTCGGACTTTATCGCTTTTAGTTTGCAGGGAACCGACAAACCTTCAATAACTATACAATGGGCCGGAATATTTTTCCGGATGGCTTGATTGGTGCGCTCCGGATCGATCAGGATTCGGATGTCCGCTGGTAATTGCTTCAGGTAAGCATTCAGGTCGTTGTATGCTTTAATCTCGATTCCTTCAGCTTCGAGTATGCTTTTTAGTCTGGAAGGCAACTTTTCGTCTTCAATAAACAGGACGATTTCGGTTTTTGAAATGGCTGCATAAGCCATAAAAACCGGATTGCATTCCACGTCAGTTCCGCGAAGATTAAATGTCCAGGCCAAATCGTCGAGTGCAGTAATAATTTGCAAATCGGCGCCAGAGTTGGCTAATTCGTTGCAAATGTTCGCTGCTTTTGTTTCGCGGTTGGTACAGGCAAACCGGAGTTCGTGTTCGTAAATTTCGAAATTGGGCAGAGAAGGTCGTTCGGGCCAAATAGCATTAAGTAAATCACCCGTTTCTTTCAGTTGAATCTGGCATTTGCTCAGGGCATTGTACATTGTGCTATACTGAGCGACCGAAATACATGATTCGTCGGTACCTACAGATGCTCCCGATTCTAAGTTTTTATTCAGCCATTCTGCAGGTTCAGGATACCCGGGTGTTCTCATTTTAATGAGATCAATTCCGGTGTCAATTAATTGTTCTTCTGCCTGAAGGAAATAACGGGAGTCGGTCCAGAGTGCGGCTTTTTTACTGGTAACAATTACCATTCCGGCGGAACCGGTAAAGTCGGAAATAAATGAGCGGGTTTGCCAATGGTCAGGCAAATATTCGCTAAGATGTGGATCTGTTCCGTATATGATATAGGCATCAATTCCGATTAACTGCATTTCCGAACGCAGTGCGCTGATTCTTTCTTTAATAAGTTCCTTCACGCTGTATCAGTTCTTTGATGATATTTTTCATTGAAATGGAGGGTAGCTCTTCCAAATTAACATCCTGCGGTTTGTAAAACTCGAATGAAGAAATATCGTCCATGGCAGTCATTTGATGTAAGCCCTCGGTTTGTGCTAAAAATGCCAGATCGAGTGTATAAACAGAAAATCCGGAAAAAACATACTCGTTTGGGTACGAGCAAAAATAGCGCAGCGAATGAATCTGGATACCCAATTCTTCCTGAATCTCGCGGATGGCAGCTTGTTCTCCCGTTTCCATGGGATCGATAAATCCACCAGGTAGATCAAGCTGACCGAAATGGGGTTCAATGGCGCGGCGGGTGAAGAGCAGTTCGCCCTTTTCGTTAAAAAGTAAAACGGCTACTGCTGCCGAAGCATTGATGTAATAATTAAACGAGCAGTCGTTGCATTTGAACGAACGGCTTCCAGTTGCCGGGAAATTTGCCGATCCGCATCGTGGACAATATTTAAAAACGTTTACCGGATGTGTTTTGCTATTTACCATTTACTATTTAATACCGGGTAAGTGATCTTTTACAATTCAGGTTTTTAATCGATAATCGTAAATAATCAAATTGTAAATTATTTTGTGATTCCCTGTGATTTCATCCATTGTGCAAACAGGTTGGGCCACTGATCAACAGGAAGGTTCTTTTTATTCATGCCAAAACCATGACCGCCAGATCTGAAAATGTGCATTTCAGCTGGAATCTTATATTTTTTCAGAGCCAGATAGAATTCAACCGAATTGCGTGAAGGAACTCCGGTGTCATCATCAGCTAAAATCAGGAATGTTGGTGGCGTTTGGGCTGTAACCTGTAATTCGTTCGAATATTTTTCAACCAGTTCCCATTTGTTTCCGGCTCCAATAAGGTTTGTACGCGACCCCATGTGCCCGAATTCTTCTTTGAACGTGATTACCGGATAAAGTAAAAGCATAAAATCGGGGCGACAACTGTATTTTTCAATCGGGTCAGCGGCCTCAGGTTTTCCCAGATCAAATTTTGTTCCGGCAGTCGAAGCCAGGTGACCTCCGGCTGATGAACCGGCAATACCAACTTTAGCCGGATTGATGCCCCATTCAGCAGCTTTTTGGCGTACTAACCTTAGTGCACGTTGTGCATCTTCCAGCGGAATTTCGCTGTGTCCGTATGGTAAGCGGTATTTTAGTACAATACCGGCAACGCCCTGTTCGGCGAGCCATTCAGCCAAATCGTATCCTTCGTGATCCATAGCTTCAATCATGTAGCCGCCCCCAGGGCAGATCACAACTGCAGCTCCTGTATTCACGCCTATTTTGGGCAGGTACACGTATATCTCGGCTTCCGAAACATTGCGAACGCGTTTGCCTTCAAAGGTTTCTTCTGGAAGTGTCATTCCGTTACTATCGGGTGCGCCGTTGGGCCATACTTTGAGTTTGAAATCCTGTGCCATGCTGGTTAAACTAATAATGACCAATGTGAAAATTGCTAAGCTTGTTTTCATGTTAATTACGATTTTGCGCCAACAAAATACTGATCCTTGTCGGCAAAAAGAATATTGAATGTGGTTAATGACCCGTAAATCCGGGTAATGTATTGTTGCATATTTACTTTTTCTTCGTCAGTTAATCCTGCATGGCTGTTGATGTTTTGTTCCAGCACACGAAGACGGTCGCGAAGCATCACAATTTTGTGAAAAAAGTTTTCGATAGGTATTTCTTTCGGTTTTAGTGAAAGGTTTGCAGGTTGAAGCAACATGTTGCCACCGATCCATTTTTCACCAAGCGGCACAATCTCCTGAAGTGCACCCTGCTCTTCAAGGACATAGCGCAATACCTTCTCAATTTCAGCTAAGGTCAGTGCATTTTTAGGCTTTTGCTCAACGGCTTCAATAACCTCCAAATCGTCGTTGCGTTTGGTGATTTCTATTTTTCCACCCCGTTCAAAGAATATTTCGTACGAGGTTATTTTATTTTTACTGATAATTCCTTCTCCGTATCGTGGATGTTCTACGCGGGTTCCAACTGCCAGTTCTTCCATGTTTATTGAATAGTTTTTCAGGATTATTAAGGGTTCTAAAATACAAATTTATGCGGAACCGATTGGTGATTATTAAAATTTTGTCAGACTGAAATTTCATATTGATAACTGATAAAATACCTTATTTTTGCCTTATGTTTTTGACATTAATCGCAAAAGGAATTTTAATCGGCTTGTTGGTTTCCATACCATTGGGACCAATTGGGGTGCTGGTCATTCAGCGAACCGTAAATAAAAGTCGTATTGCCGGTCTGCTGTCGGGCATGGGAGCTGCTTTGTCTGATACTTTATATGCTATTATTGCCGGATTCAGTCTTACTTTCATCATCGATTTTATCCGCGAAAATGAAATTCTTTTTCAGTCCATTGGTGCCGTTGTAGTGCTGGGGCTAGGCATCCATATATTCTTTAAAAACCCGGTAACCGATTTGCGTCGAAACAAACTCCGCGGAAATACACATTTTCAGGACATCATTTCCAGCTTTTTGGTTACGTTTTCAAATCCGCTTACGGTGTTTGTTTTCCTGGCTGTTTTTACCAGCTCGGGTGTGGCAATTAATCTGGAAGAACCTTACCATTCGTTTTTCGTGATTCTTGGAGTTTTCCTTGGAGCTTTTATCTGGTGGTTTTCTTTGTCTGGAATTGTTAGTTTATTCAAGCACAAGATCAATCTCCGGATTTTGTGGTGGATCAATAAAACAGCCGGCGTTGTAATTGTCCTTTTTGTGCTGGTTACCGTTATTTTTGCAGTTCAGAAAGGCCTGAGTATTGGCTAAAATTCCGTGTCATTTCGTCGATGAAGAATTTGGGAGCAGCCACTGGTTTATTGGTTATTGCACTGAAAAATACCAGTACCGTTTCTCCTGAGTTGATTAGTTCTCCTTTTTCATTGTAAATTTCTGTTTTGATCGGAAATTTAACTTTAGGTATGGTATCTATAATTGTTCTTACAGTCAGCAAATCGTCGTAGTAAGCTGATTTATGGTAATTTATTTTTAAGCTTCGGGCTGGGAGTAGGATTTTTAATTCTTCCATTTGCTTGTAGGTAAAACCCATACTGCGAATCATTTCTGTACGTCCGATTTCATAATAGCGGGCATAATTTCCGTAATAAACCACACCCATTTGGTCGGTATCCTGGTAATAAACTCTGACTTTGGTTTCGGTTATAATCATCGGTTTCTGATTTATTTGAAAGGCGAATTGGGTTCTTTGGCCATGTGGTTGTAGGTAAGTTTATCGAGCAGCGAAGGAAAGAATTTACCCAGAAAGACTGTAAGTTTCCCTTCAGTAAAAGTCAGAATCAGTTCGCGTTTGCGTTTTTCTACGGCCCGAACAATATGCAGCGCACATTCTTCTGCCGACATCATTTTGTCTTCGTTTCGAGGGGTTTCACCTTGATGCGACCCATCATTGGTTAATGCCACTTTTCTAACTTCGGAGGCGGTGAAGCCCGGAGCAGCAACTAAAACATGAAGGCCTTTTTTGAGATTTTCAATCCGGAGCGAATCCAAGAAGCCGCGAATAGCGAATTTAGATGCGGAATAACCAGTCCTTCCGGGTAGGCCAACATAGCCGGCAATAGAAATTACACCCACCAGGCTTCCTTTGGTCTTTAGCAGATGGGGTAGGGCATATTTGCTGCAATACACAGTTCCGTAGAAATTTACATCCATCAGTTGTCGAATTACTTTCAGGTCCAATTCTTCGAAAAGAGCGCGCATGGAAATTCCTGCATTGTTGATCAATACATCAATTTGTCCAAACCGCTGAATAGTTTCTTCCATAAGTTTTCGGCAATCGTCTTCTTGGCTTACATCTGTTTTTAGGATCAGTATTTCAGTCTCCGGAAGCTCTGCCCGAAGTTCTTCCAGTAAATCGGTACGGCGCGCGCCAAGAGATAAACGTGCGCCTTTAGAAGCAAATTCTTTGGCTAATGCCCGGCCAATTCCTGAAGATGCGCCGGTAATAACGACCACTTTGTTTTTCACCTTCTGAAGTTTTTGTGATTACTGTCGGCAAAATTAGCTTTATTTTTGTAGGGAACTTAGCATGAAAGCTAACAATCGACTGTTTATAAAATCTAGGTCAATTTTGAGATTAATTGTCTTACGAATTTGCAAAAAAGAAAATAGCGGTTACCTTTGCAGCGCTTTACCAATAAGGTAATGTAATTGAGGATGACTCAGTAGCTCAGCAGGTAGAGCACATCCCTTTTAAGGATGGGGTCCTGGGTTCGAATCCCAGCTGGGTCACATATTAGAAATTTAATAGCCTTGTAAATCAGATGATTACAAGGCTATTTTCTTTTATTCATACCACTATTCATACCATATTTGTTTCTTTGTTACTTTATTTGGTAAATAAAAAACCAACAATTGATTGTCAATTATGGGTCAATAAAGTTCCGATATTTATTTAAAAAATCACAAAAAGGCCAAATTATTTAGACAGCAGTTTGAAACTGCCACCTCCTTTCTTCAGGTTGGGGACTATGGTATTAAATATGGACATTAGAAAGTTGACAATTGAATTATCCTTTTCGGAAGGTGTCAGCCGGGCAATCAGATCAATGAATCCTAACAGTCCAATAAGTAAAGCGCCCCAATTATCCAGAAGAAAGTTTCCCGAACCTATCTGTTCAATACCGGGCTGTTCAGGAACCTCCGGAATCCCTCCTTCCTGCTGCACACTGGCAAGGGGTTCAGTACTTTGACTACCTGCAATGAAATTACTTTGACCGGCTGGATTTTCTGCCTGAACCAGATTGTTGAAGGGTAATGCAGCGAGTAAACCGATCATCAGGATCATAAACGAAATACATGTTTTCATAGAAATAAATTTTTGGTTATTAAATGAATGATGATCAAAATTGAGAAATAGAAATTCGGGGAGAAAGGCCAAGGTGAGACGAGAGTATTCCGACCAAAAAAGGGGAATTAATCCCCTTTTTTTACGAAGCAATTAAAATTGAGCGGTGTTCTCCTTTTGAAATATCCACCGATTTGATGTACGCATTTTTGATCTGATTTGTCAACTGCTCATCTTCCAGATCAACACCTTCAATAACCCGAACCCAAGTCCAAAACAAATCAAAAACTTCATGGTCAGATTCAATTTCTGATGCTTCCAATGCCTCGATGTGGTCACGATCATACCACAAAACGATTTCCTGATAGTCACCAAATTCATGATTAAATGTTTTGACTGTAACAGACGAATAAGTGAATGGAGCGATTCCCGCAAAGCAGGCAAACGCCCTTGATTGGCAAATTAGGTGAAGTTGGCCATGTATCCATCATCACTTTCAATGATGTCCTCGATTTTTTGCTCAACCCTTGTAATTTCATCGTTCAGGTTGCTTATCAGATGCAGCTGCACTTCTTTTAATAATTTCGATTGCCATCTTTATAGCAATCATGCAAATTAGAAATCCCGTTTTTGTTGGAGGTACGATATTTCATGAGTCTCTCTCGCAACAATATTAATGACCTGATCTGTTAAATCTTTGCACCGGGAAGAATAGTCGACATCAGGCTTTCCACTATAGTTTTGCATACAATAAGTATATAACCAAAGATACGGTACTTCCTTCAAAAATTATTGATAATCAGTTTTTATTGTTTTACATCGTTCTTCTGACTTTTCTCTTCACTCCCCATTTTTCAACGAAGGAAATTTGTTTTGAATTTATAACTCTACAGGTTTAGCGGCCCATAAAACAAAAGGGAACAACCCTTTCTCATTATTCCCTTCTTATCTTTAACCCTTGTCCTCCGTCTTCTGTCTTTCAAATTTGCCCAAGCATTTCTCAATTCAAAATTGGTTCAGCCATTTTTTAGCAGCAGTTTCTGTCACAAAAATAACTATACTATAGTTTTTTAATTTCATTAGCTTTTCAGCAAGCAAAATGAACGCTGTGTTTTTTGGATTTGTATTGATAACTGCGTGTCTTACCTCGTCAAACTTGGTCAAATGATTCTCAATTCTTTCCAGAATCTGCTCAAATTTCGTTCTTGTAAAGTCTGTTATGGCATTTCTGGAGTCCTCTAATATTCTTAATTTTCTTGGCAACGAATTGTCATTTCCCCAAAAATCAATTGCTTTAAACATGTCATTTATGTCAACATTCATTGAAACTGTCACATACAAGATGTTTTCATTCCTATTAAAATAATTCTTTACCATATTAAAATTTTAGTGTTTAACAGAAATTTGTCTTCAGATTGATGGTCTATATGTGCTTGATTTATACAAATGTATGAAAAATATATGTTGTATTGTGAATTTTATTAATAACAAAAGGGAACAACTCTTTCGGATCATTCCCCTTTTATAATTTAACTCCAGACTTCGAACTCCGAACTCCGGACTTTTTTTACTTACTGTGTTTAATATTTGCCTGAGCAGCTGCCAAACGTGCGATAGGAACGCGGTATGGTGAACAACTTACATAGTTCATTCCCAATTTATCGCAGAATTCAACCGAGCTTGGTTCTCCGCCATGTTCTCCGCAAATACCAATTTTCAGGTTTGGTTTAGTTGCGCGGCCACGGGTTACACCAATTTCCATTAACAATCCAACACCATTCTGGTCGATCACCTGGAACGGATCCTGTTTCAGGATACCACGATTCAGGTAATCAGGTAAGAATTTACCGGCATCGTCGCGCGAGTAACCCAAAGTCATCTGGGTTAAGTCGTTGGTTCCGAATGAGAAAAATTCTG
>JAFLKN010000057.1 GCA_019163175.1 Prolixibacteraceae bacterium
GAAACAAGGGTTTTACCGGTGCCTCCTTTACCACTTGCAACAGCTATTTTCATTTGTTTAAACATTGTTTCTTTACTACAAAATCACCTTTTTTGACTTCCAACACATAGGCAATTACCTCGCATTTAACCATTAAAAGGAAATAAACCTCCTTATCGGTTTTGCCTAGTAACCCTTCCAGATTACCCTGACCTTTCGAAATAATCACATCTGCACGGTCGAACACTTCCAAAAATTCAGCGGAACAATGTTCCAGAATAGTCGAAGGGGCATCGTAACCGTTCGATATGATATCGGCAACAATGTCCATCCCAACATATCTGGCATCATCAAGCGTGGCATCGTTAATAACAGGCGCTCCCCTGACTGCAAAAATCAGATTGGGATGCATCATGGTTTCAATAAACAACTTGTCAAAAACCAGCTCGCCGCAATTGTCACCCAGATAAAGCACTGTTTTTGCTTCAGAAATCGCCTGTTTTAATTCAAGCGAATCATCAATTGCAAATTCCGAATTCAACACTTTGTCAATTGTACCCTGTAAATCAAAGTAGTTGCCAATGCCATAATCAATGATATTTCCGGCAATAGCCAGGCGCAGTGCGGTTTCAAATTGATTCGCGGCTTGAAAAACAATGTCTTTCAATTCAGCATACATCCCCAAAACCAAGTCGTTGCTTTGCTTCTTTGCTTTCTGATAAGGGTCAGGATTTTTACTGTACTGTTTTAAAAGTACATGTAACTCGCGCGAAATCATTGGAATTGAAAAATCGTGCTTCACCTGGTTGAATAAACCAAACATGTCGCTGGCAAAGCATTTCTTTTCTTCTGGCGAAAGATTTTCTTTTTCAATCAATCGCTCAAATGCTCTGGCAAAACAGAAAAAACAACGGTAATCCGAGATTACTTCTTCCTTTTCTTTAATGATTACACTCGTGATTTCCATCGTGGTTACAATAATTGGCAGTCAGGGTAAGTTTATCGGCAATAAAATCGTTGACCAATTCTCTTGCTGCTTTTATTGGCGCACCAACAAATGCGTTTATATTCTGCTGATTGAATAAATCAATGGCTTTTTGTCCCATACCACCGCCAATCACATCGGTTACTCCAAACCCGGCAACCCAACGCGGATACAAACCCGGCACATGTTCGGGTGGTGTGTGCTCTTTAATATCGGTAATTACACCATTAACCACTTCAACAATTGCAAATTGTTGGCAATGCCCAAAATGAGCACATAAAACCCCGTTTTCCATCGGAATAGCAATTTTCTTATTCATGTTTTTACTTTTTAGTTTGTTTATCGAAAGAAGGAGGGGTGATTTGCCCCTCCCGGATTTTTAAATTCCACCTCTGAAACGGTTTTGGCGTCCCAGTCCCCGGCCAGATCCACCTTGGCTATGCTCCAAACCTTGTCCGCGTTCTAAACCTTGACCGCGGCCCATGCCCATACCTGGTTCTTTTGATGAATCTTTGTTCTGTAAAATCTCGTCGTCAGTTTTTCCCTTGTTCTCGGGATTGCAGCGACCCAATCCTCTACCAGTCTTAGGGCCTTGCCCCACTGGACCAGTTTGATTTAATCCTGGCATAATAACCTCCTTTTTATTTGGTTAACACAATTTCAAACCGCTTTTTAAGCGTTTGCCTTGTCCTTGTACACCACCAGATTTTCGGCGCAAGCCCATACCTGTACCAAATTTTTCATTGACTTCTTTATCTGGCACATCTTTGCATTTACCTATACCCCGTCCGGTTTGCATACCTTTTTTTTTTGGGGGCCGGTTCCATCTAATTGTGGCATGATGTTAATTTTTTCAGTTATACTAATTTTTCAGAACCTGAATATACCTCCTCAACGTCCAATGCTGCTGCGGCATTACCTGGAAGGTGAGCAGGATTCCATTTCTTCATATCTTCATAAATTTCGCCGCTGGTATAATATTTTATGGTGCCTTTCAATTGATACGAAGTACCTTCTTTCGTAATGAAAAGGATGCTTGCCTTGCTTCCTGCAAGAATATTTTCACGCGTTTTGTGAAAAAAGTTATCGGCAACCACAAATATCGAATCGTTAAATTTTGAAGTGCAGGTAGCATAAATAGAATTTGGAATTCCATTTTTATCGACCGTAGAGAAAACGATGGCTTCTTGTCGTGAATTCCATGCTTGATTTACTTTTTCAGGAATTGATTTCATGTTAGTTGTGTTTATGGTTCAATAATTCAATTATTTCACTGATCTTTTTTCCTTGATCGTTAAGCACAACCAACTGAATTTGAAGACTATCGAAAAGTGATTTTACTTTAGCCCCGAACTCGCCAGATACAACCTTTTCAGCACCCTTCGATGCGATTAACTGAACTGAAGCAGGTCCCGCACCTTCTACATTTTCTTTGTTCTGATTGGGAATGTATTCAGTCGAATGAGTTTCGGTGTCGTAAATCACGAAATACGAACAGCGGCCAAAACGGCTGTCTAAGATTGAATCTGGACTGTTCCCTGTTGATGTGATTGCTACTTTCATATTTATTTTTTTAATGATTGTACGTATATTTTCCTATTTGCTTTTTCTTAACAGTCAATTGTCATCATTCATAGTTATTCTGTTATCATTTATCGTTTTATGGAAACTTAATGGCAATTAAATGACTATTAATGACCATAGGTAATTTGCGGATATTCATATCTTATTTTTAATTACAGTTTCTGTTTCGATGCTGATGTGGCGCCCCTTTTCGAACCATCTGGGAGTTACAATCCGGACAGATTTCAATTCGGCAAGGAACACCCGGAGAATGTATTTTTTCATGTCAACAACTCGAGCAAATACAACTATCTTTTGCTGAACTTGACTGGGATTTTTCACGATACTGCTCAATCTCAGTTGAACCACAAAGCGTACAATTTTTAATTTCCTGTTCTTTAGCCGGATGATTGAAATAACAGCCACAACAGTTACACGAGAACCATTCGGTATCGAAAAACACTTTACCTCCTTCAAAAAGTATTGCTTTGCCCAACACAAACGCCTCAGCAACTTTTCGTCGGGCGCTTTCGTAGATACGTGAATAAGTCGGGCGCGAAACTTCCATAATCTGTGAAGCTTCAAATTGACTATATAATTCGAAGTCGCATAGACGGATGGCTTCGTATTCTTCGTAGTTTAAAACCACCGGATTGTTTTCTTTCGGTAGCCCAATAGGCCTGAATCCCTTAAAATGTGGGGGATTGGTCATCTTTCGAATTCGTTTTGGCCTCGCCATGTTATGAGCATTTGTTCGTTACAAATATAATGAACATTAGTTTATAATTACTAATTTTTATATCTTTGTTTGTCGTTAATAAGAAAAACGATACATATATCATTGAATATTAACAATTAAATTAAAACGATGGAAACAAATCAAGAAGTGATGACATTGCCACGCATTGGCGAAGCTGCACCAGAATTTAAAGCAGTAACCACACAAGGACCAATCAGTTTCCCGTCTGATTATAAAGGGAAATGGGTTATCCTGTTCAGCCACCCGGCCGATTTTACGCCAGTGTGTACCTCAGAGTTTATGACTTTTGCTTCGATGGAAGCTGAATTCAAAGCGTTTAATTGCGATTTGGTTGGATTATCGGTTGACGGGTTGTACAGCCACATTGCCTGGCTTCGCACGATCAAAGAAAAAATCGAGTACAAAGGGATGAAAAATGTAGAAGTTAATTTCCCATTGATTGAAGACATTACGATGGAAGTGGCCAAAAAATATGGCATGATTCAACCCGGCGAAAGCAATACCAAAGCTGTTCGCGCTGTATTTTTCATCGATCCGAAAGGAATTATCCGTGCGATGATTTATTATCCACTTTCGTTGGGCCGTAATTTCGATGAACTGAAACGTGTAATTATAGCACTTCAGGCTGCCGATAGTTTTGGTGTTGCCATGCCTGCCGACTGGCGTCCGGGCGATGCTGTAATTGTACCACCTGCCGGATCGTGCGGAGTTGCTAAAGACCGCATGGATGCTAAAGAAGAAGGAATGAAATGCTACGATTGGTTCTTCTGCACCAAAGAATTATCAGAAGAAAAAGTAATGAAAGCCATAAAAGTCGGCTAGAACAAATATTCCCCTAAAAGCAAAACCGCTAATCTCCTTTAATTTCGGAATTAGCGGTTTTAATTTTTCCAAGTTTCGATCAGGTAATCATTTGATCAATGATTCAACAGTTGAATGATCTCACTTACTGTTTTTTCCTGATCTTTTAAAATAATAAGTTGAATTTGTAGGCTGTCGGAGATCGCTTTAACTTTAGCTCCGAATTCACCTGAAATTATTTTCTTAACCCCTTTTGAAGCAACGAACTGAACTGAAGCAGGCCCACAGCCTTCGATATTTTCTTTATTTATATTCGGAATATACTCTGTGGCGGCGGTTTCGGTGTCGTATATTACAAAGTAGGAACAGCGGCCAAAGTGACTGTCTAATTTTGCATCCGGACTGTTTCCAACTGATGTGATTGCTACCTTCATGATTGTTCTTTTTAGTTACAATTACTGTTTTTTACACCTTTGTTGTGAGGTGTGTCTTTTCTGATCATCGGACAATTGCAATTCGGGCAAATCTCATTTTTGCAAGGTGTTGTTGCCAAATGAACCTTTTCAAACCCACATGTCGGACAAATACATACATCATCGGTTGAACCTGACTGTGGCCCCTGATGGTATTGTTCGATGTCGTTAGAACCACATAAAGTGCAATTCTTGATTTCCTCTCCTTTTTCAGGATGGTTAAACCAGCAGCCACATTTATTGCACGAATACCATTCGCTGTCGAAATAAACTTTGCCCCCTTCAAATACAATTGCCTTCCCAAGGACAAAAGCCTGAGCAACCTTGCGGCGGGCACTTTCATAAATTCGTGTGTAAGTGGGTCTTGAAACTCCCATAATTTGAGCAGCCTCTACATGCCCGTTAAACTCAAAATCACTCAACCGAATGGCTTCATACTCTTCAAAATTGATCACTACCGGATTGTTTTCTTCTGGTAATCCAATAGGTCTGAATCCCTTAAAATGTGGGGGATTGTTCATTTTCCGTATTCGTTTGGGTCTTGGCATACTAATTGAGCAAATGGTTTATATAAAAATAATGAGCAATTGCTCATTATTAATTCATTTTTATTATCTTTGTTTCAGTCTGATCAACTTTTGAATTTATGTACAAATATAATTTATTCAAAATGAAAACTTTATTAGTTAAATTACTTCTGATTGTCCCAGCCCTTCTTTTTTTTGATTGGGTGATCATGGTTGTTGTTGGCTCTGTTTCAAGTATTCTGGGAGCAAATGATAATTTTTTCTGTACCATTTATTGCGATTTTGGGATTGCACTATTGGTTTCATCGCTTTTATTTGTTGCATATCTAATTATTAATCAGAATTTTCATCACAAGATGCACGCATAATCTTAAAATGGTAATGGATGATTTATTTGATCAAAGTGAAAAATCAATGCCCCATATTGGCGATTATGCACCTGCTTTCAGATCTGTAACGACGCAAGGCACTATTTATTTTCCTGCTGATTATTTTGGCAAGTGGGTGATTCTATTCAGTTATCCTAAAGATTGTACCCCAGTATCTATCTTTGAACTTAATGCACTTGCAAGTATGCATGAGGACTTTAAAAAGCTAAATTGTACAATGTTAGGTTTATCAGTTGGTCAGTATTCAAGACCTACCCACAACATCGTCAGAAAAGAAATTGAATACAAAGGCACAAAAAATGTTGAAATTAAGTTCCCCGTTATTGAAGATATTACAACAGAACTGGCTAGAAAATATGGGATTATTCAACCAGGCAAACGCAATTCGAAAACGGTTCGTTCAGTATTTATTATTAATCCAGAATGCATGATTAAAGGAGTAATTAATTATCCTATTTCACTCGGTCTTAATTTTGATGAATTAAAAAAGGTAATTATCGGTCTTCAAATCGTGGACAAGAAAGGCATTAAAGCCCATCCAGACATGCGTTCGGACAATGAAAAAAAATTTACAGGCAACTATTTCAACTAAAATTATCTGGAATGGTATTGAAAGCAAATATGTGCAACCTAAATATTGCTATGGATTTTTCTTTATCGGTTCATGATTAGAACATAATTCACTGTGTTATTAAAATAAGCGCTTCAAAGTCATTATCATTAGCAAATAAGAGGCATTTTCTGTTTGAAATATGTCTCGAATTTTGTATATTAATGTTTGGAAAGTTATTCTGCTATTAACTTAAACGCTGTAGTAATTATGAAAAACAAAACCCATTCGATTGAAGTAGCAGATTTGGATGCTGTAGCCCATTTTGAAGAAGATCTGGTGCTCTTTATTCATAGCGACGACGAAATTATTCCCACAACTCTATGTGTCCAAGCTAATTTTGACACAAATCAGTTTGGTCCGGTACAACCATTAGGTATCTATCTCGAATCTAATTCTTACATTCCCATTAAGGATGAAGATACTCAAATATCACACAGACAACGCATTCAGCAAGAAATGAACCCGGAGGTGATTGCAGCAATGCTCGAAGATTTTGTTGAAAAACAGCAGCTTAAATTGAAAAACCTGGGGATTTCGAGCAATAATTATACCGGATGGGTAGCTGGCGGCTAGCTCATCATTTTGAAACTTTTCATTTAACATCCACCCTTTATTTTTGTTGTTTTTGCAATAACAGGTTCCGTTGAATTTTTAAGCGCATCAACCAGTGTCTTCATATCAGTAGCTGCTTTTAGTCTGAAGTTATACGTATTTAACTCTTTTTTGCTGGCGTTCGAACCTGGAGGTGTCAGTTCAGAAAAGAGTTTTTTAAAGTCGGATGACGATTCAATAAGGATATAGTTTTCTGCTTTTCCCAAAAATCCTGCTTTCAAATAGCCTCGTTTAGCAAGTTTCTGATTATCCGCATAAAAATAGTTCACTTTATGTTTTTGATTCAGTATTTTTGACCACTGGCGGTCACTCATCTTTTCAACCGGGATATTGATGGCAAAAGGTAAATGGTAGGCTTTGAAAGCGTCAGGAGAACGAACATCGATGATATTGATCCGGTAATAATTATTTACAATTTCTGTTGCCAGCTTATCTGCAGGAACCTCTGATGAGGTTAGATCTTTGCGAATTAATGCAGTATCAATCCTGGCTTCTAAGCGACGGCCGCTGTTTGGAAGGACTGCAATTAAAATTAACAATAAGAAGGCAAACCCGATAGCTGACGAATACATAATTACCTTGTTTTTAGGCAATTTCGATTGATCGTTATTTACACGCTTCTCGATTAACCGGGTAAGAACGAACGCGATAAAAGCAATGGTTGTCAGGAGAAATCCAAACACGACCTTTGACATTCCCAGTTTTTCATTGATCAGAACCGGGCCCCAAGCTTCAGCAAGGTAATTTTTTTCAAACAGCGGATATCCTTCAACGAAAGCCAAAACTCCAAGTCCAGATCCAAAAACAAAAGCCAAGCCATCCAGTTTTCCGATTGAAGCCGCGCAAACACTGGTCCCGGGACAAAAACCACCAATGATGAATCCCAATCCCATGATGGCTCCGCCAGCCAATGCCGACCAAAGGAAAGTCGGATTAATATATATCAGGCTTAAATCTAGAATTCCGATCTGACCGAATAACAAAACACCAATCATGGCAGTAACTCCGGCCGTGAAAAATACTTTCAGTACGGTAAAATCATATCCGTAGAATAAGCCAACCAATTTTTTGGTCGATGAAAAACCTGCCTGTTCAAGGACAAATCCAAATCCTATTCCGGCAATCAACGCTACAATCAGATTAAACTCATTACTTAATATATAGGGTACTAATGGAGCCATGAGATTTGTAATTTATTATTGATGAATATTGTTTGAGATAACAGACTTAAGACATGAGATTATAGACAAAAAACTTGAAACTTTGAACCTGAAACCCTGGAACTTACTTCAACCAAAGTTTTCGGAAAAAATAAGCAAAGGCATAACCCGATCCAAAAATGGCGATCATGGTAATTATACCACCAAATGACATCACGGCCATTCCGCTTAACGCGGCACCACTGGTGCACCCACGGCCAAGCTGCGAACCTAAGCCAAAAAGCGAACCTCCAATAATAGCAGCAATAATCCGTGTTCGGTTGGTGATGTTTGGTCCGCGCTCCAGCTTGATTCCAACACGGTTTGAAATCACTCCGGAAAAAAATGCCCCTATAACAACACCGATCACTTCAAAAACAAGCCAATCTTTCAGCGGGCCTCCAGGGTGCTCCTCGTTGTATGATTTAATGAAAGGAGTATTAGCCGAATGTTGCGGCGCTACTTCAACAACAGCTTTAAGTACCACACTTTTAACAGCTCCGCTTGCGCCGAGTCCACGGCCAGTCACATAAATTGTTCCCAACAAAACCAACCCGAGTAAAAATCCGGCCAGATAGGGGTTCATGTATTTATTTGGTTTCATGATTCTGAATATTTTCGTTTTCAATTTTATGTTCTTCTTCTTCAAGTTCCTCATAACCGGTAATCATTGCATTAATATTTGAAGTAGGAGTTTTACCAGTAGTGGTCATATAAACATGTACAACAAGAAATATCATCAGGAGAATTGCACCCATGCTATGCCAGAATGCAATACCGGAAAGTGGATAATCCTCAATTACAATCAGATTGTTTTGATCGATTGTTTTGTATAGCATATATAATATGCCCGAAGTGGTGGTCAATGGAATAAGTACGATTTTAAAACCGAGGTAAACTAGCCGTTGTAAAGGATTTAATTTACTTAACTCTGTTTTTTGTGTTGGATGGTGTTCACCCTTAAAGATACCTGAGATATAGAATTTTATCTGATCCTTTAATTGTTTGGTAGTGGGGATATATTGCCGCCATTCGCCGGTTGTCAGGTGCCAGAAGATGGCAAAAATCAATAAACCTATAAGCATCCAGGAAGCAATGCGATGATATTCTGTTGCTTTTTCGAATCCAAATATGGAATATGAACCGTGAACTTCGAACCCGGTAACAGCCAGGAACATTATAAGTGAAGCTTGTGTCCAATGCCAAAAACGCTCAAATCCTTTATAAATATATACTTTGCTCATCTTTTAAATTTTTCTAAAATAAAACATTGAGAAATTGAATCGGTTACTCGGTTGGCTTATCTTCAAGGTAACTAATGATCTGTTTCTCGTATTTATTCTTTCTGATCAATACAAAAACCCGAAGGAGTGCATGACCTAAAACTGCTGCAAGAGTTAGAAAAAATGCCCATATCCCTACATTATCCTGAACAACATTCCGGTCACGACCTGGAAGGTAAAAACCAGTTAAGTTGGCGAGCCGTCCATTCTCGCGGGTATGACATTCCGCACAACTTACCGCTTGCTCTTTTGGAGAAACCATGTGGTTTACAGGCCAGTACATCACCGTCTCGATAAAATCATACTGGCCACTATATTTTAGACCCGATTCTTTCATTCCGGCAGCAACAGCCTTGTCCCAGTTAAAATCCTGCCAATAAGCGCTATCGCCTTGGGCAGCACCATAAAGTTTAGGCTGAACCAAACGATGATATACTTTGTCGTAAATCTGATCTCCCGCATGAATCTTTACCGGAATTATTTTTGAGTGACGGTCGTGATAAGAACCGTTTAATGTATTCATCTTCACAGGTATTGATTTGATTGTGTCTCCCAGCAAATATTGATCAGCGGTACCATTAAACCAAATATAATCGGGCTTTACATTTCGTTTCCAAACGAATGAACCTTTAATCGACATATAATCGTGGTTGCCCAGCGAATCCTCTTCTTCATAAGGTTTACCATCCTTCAGTTTTCCGGCATCCGACCATTTCCACGACATTTTTGTTGAATTAACCTTGGCATATTGTGGAATATGGCATGCCTGACACGAGACCTTTGAACCGTGACGGTTGATCACCTCGCTTAAATGAGGAGTTGAAGTATGGCATTGTTCGCAAGTTGCCCTATTGGTATTGTCTGTTGAAACTGAGTATAATTTTCCAAGAATCTGATGATTCTCTGCGGTGTGGCAGGCTACACATTCCATGTTCATACCATTGGCTCCCATGTGCACATCTACTTCTCGACTGCAAGAATTTAAAGCCACCTCAAGGTCTCCATGTTTCACATTATTTCCTCCCCCACCGAAAGAGTGACATGAGCCACAATTGCTTTTTTGTGGTGAACCAACACTTTGAGCTACGTTTTCAAGGTTGACAGTCCGATCGGGATAACCTGCCATTGAAGCACCTTTCAGGTACTCCTCGCTATTATCGTGACAAACCATGCAATCAACATTCCGGGCATTGTTAAAATCGAAATGGCTACTGCTCATCCCATAACCAATGTGGCATTTTGCACACGATTGCTGGTTGGAATTCGTCCCAAGGCAAAAATTATTCATCACGTTTTTCTTTCCGGCTGATGAAATACCGCGGCCTTCAACGTACGATGCCCGCTCCCAGTTCCAATGCGATGATGCCATTACCTCTTTATGTGTTTCGGTGTGGCACGAGAGACAGGTTTCTGTTACTTCCTGAGGTGTTTTAAATTCTTTTTGCAAGGCCGAAAGTTTACTGTGATCAACCGAAGGAACAGCCCTTAAAGCATATTTGTGCTTTAGTTCTTCAAGCTTGAGATTATAATTATCTTCTTGATGCATAACATTCACAAATACTAGTGCGAGTATTACAACAAAGACTACAATTGACAGATTCTTTAGCATAGCATTTTTTGTATTTTGTCACGACAATTATGAGCAATTGCTCATTTCAATTATGAAAATGCAAATATAAGAATATATCAATATATAGGAAGGTCATGCAAAAAATATTCCTGCAAAACAAAATAAATCAAGACAAGGTGATTCGCTTTTTATATAGAGCAAATAGCATTATGATACAGAAATTCAGATGCTGAAATAGTCAGGTAGCAACATATTCCTGTTCGCAGAAAAAATAAGGAATTCAGTACTACTAGTTTTAGGCAAGAAATAGGGCAATGGAGACTAAAGTCTGAAAAAAGGAAAGAAAAATTCATTAAACGAATTTGGTCAATAACATTTGTAAGGCATAATAAACCAGAATCTTAGAATAAATTCACACGCATTAAAGAAATGGATTCGCTCTCAGTATCTCAACTCTTAAGAATTAATGGTAAATATATTTTTTACCCAAATTCACTGATTCGTTCCAACCGGGCAACATCCAATAATTCGATGCTTTTGCAATGCATATCAATTAAACCATCATCCTTAAATTCCTTCATCATCCGGATAACACTTTCGGTTGACATGCCAGTCAAGTCACCCAAATCTGCACGTGAAAGTGGCAATTCAAACGATTTGCTTTTAAATATTCGGTTCGATAAGCAAAGCAGAATATCTGCCAGACGACCATGCAATTGTTTTTGCGTTAACGAAAAGAAACGTCCGTAGATTTGAGATGTCTTCTCATTCAGCAAATTGATAATGCGGTATGAAAAATCCGGATTCTGCTGCAAAAGTTGCCTGAAAACCTGAATGTCAATCATTCTTACCCTTGAGTCGGTATAGGTTGAAACTGAATAGGGTAACTTATTATTACCTTCAAAAACTGATGATAAGCCTAACAGGTTATTTTTTGTAAAAAGGGTTAGAATCAGATTTTTATTCCGCTCTTCCAGATATACTTTAACCAATCCTTCTTCCAAAAAGAAAATATGAGATGCAAAAGCACCTCTTTTACAGACTGTTTCTCCCTTTTTGAAATTAATACTTACAGAATGTTCATCAATAAGCAACTTCTCTTCATCAGTAAGAAGCTCGTACCAACTTAGGTCAAAATCAAAAATGGAACACTGAGTTATTCCTTTAGTTTCAGAAGTTTTATTCATATCGAAATCAAAAAATTAAATCCTCACAAAAATAACTGCTTCGCGTCAGTTTTTTCCTGACCGAAATTAGGTTTTATCCAAGTATAAATCAAGTCCACATTTTAATTTATTCGGACCTGCCCCTCTAGCTTTGCCAAAACAGACTTCAGAAATAAATCAGATTAAAAATCGAAAAATATTCAACTGATAGTCAAATCAATAAAACAATTTAACAAACACAAAATTCAACCTATTATGAAAAAAACTATTCAATCAGCCGCACTTTTGGCTATGCTTATTCTGGTTTCTTTACTACATTCCTGTAAAGAAGATCCACCACCAACACCAGATAACGCATATCTTACATTAAAGACATACATGATGACTAACAACCTTGATTTACCAGCTTTATTATCTGGTTGGGTGGTTGATCCATTTGGTGCAACAGCTACTCCTCCGGGGATTGTTGATGATGCTACCAGTTCAATTCCGGGATATACTGTTTACGACCTTCGTTCGGCTGCCGATTTTGCTGCCAATCATATCAAAAATGCTAAAAACGTAGTTCTAAAAGATGTAATCACCACAACCGAAACACTTGCTTTGGCAAAGGACGCAAAAATTGTGGTAGTTTGTTACACTGGTCAAACTGCAGGGCAAGCCGTAATGGCTTTACGTTTACTGGGATGGTCTAAAGCACAGGTCCTTAAATGGGGAATGGCTGGATGGAATGCAACCTATCAAGGGCCATGGGTAAGTAACTCAGGTTTTGTTACTCCTGCTAATGGAGACTTAGCCGTAGGAAATGCCAATTGGGTTACCACTGCTGCCCCTGCAACCGGTTCATTCGCTGAGCCAACCTTTACTTCAACATCAACCGATGGCGCTGCTATTTTGAAAGAACGCGTACAGGCTGTATTGAATGCAGGCTTTTCAACTGCCGATGGCGCTGCTGTATTGGCTGCTCCAGCAACTTTCAGCATTGTAAACTACTGGGCTGCTGCCGACTACACCACGCTAGGACATTTCTCAGGAGCATACAATGTACCTGTAATTTCATTGGCTGGCGACTTAAACAAAGCTTTTGATCCATCGAAAGAAATGTTGGTTTATTGCTGGACTGGCCAAACATCAAGCGTAGCCACATTCTGGCTGAATGTACTGGGTTATAAAACAAAGGGCATTGGCTTTGGCGCAAACCGCATGATTTATTCAAACCTGAAAACTGCCGGAAAAACCATTTACAAAGGTCCAAAAGCCTGGACAGTAACAAATATGTAAAAATTTGTTTCGGATAACTGACCGACCGGAATAGGAGACATATCCCGGTCGGTTAATCTGAAATAAGCCAATATGCCGGAGATTGTCCGGTTTCATTTTTAAACCCGAAATCAAAATATCTTTTTATGAAGAAATTATTTTTTGCAGGTCTGATTACTTTCTTTTTGGGAAGTTCAGCGGCTTTTGCACAAGGGTGCATCGAACCTTCATCGTCGTCATCAGGCCCTCAGGTTGTAGGATATGTTCAGGGCGAAAATATTACCCAGTTTAAAGATAACGATGCCAGCACCAATAGCTTTGGATTCCGCCGGGCACGTATAGGTGTGACCGGATCGATCCCCTATAATTTTACCTATTATGTGATGAGCGAATTGAGCCCAACGCAAAAAGGTCCTTACATCCTCGATGCATTCCTGACCTGGAAAGCAGCAAACAATTATTTTAAAGTCACGGCCGGACAATTCAAAATCCCGTTTGGTCTCGAAATCTCAACTCCATGCCAGTCGCTTTACACCTACGATCGTTCAAATATGGTGACCAAACAAATTCCATTTATCCGCGAACAAGGGGTGATGTTTAGCGGAAGTACAGATTCTCTCCAGATTTTTGGTCTCGAAAAACCAAATTTATTTACCTATTCAGTTGCTGTTGTAAATGGAACAGGCCGCAATAACGAAGACACCAATCGTGCGAAAGATGTTATTGGCCGGGTAACTTTTGCACCTGCAAATTTTATCCAGTTAGGTGGAAGCTTTATGACTGGGAAAGAAAAAAATCCTGATGCAACCGTAACTAAGGCTGATGTTCGTAGCCGTTGGGGAACAGATGTGCAATTATCATTTCCTATTGGAAAATTTGGGATTCTTTCGCAAACTGAATACATTCGCGCCAAGGATGAAGGCTCGAAAGTTATTGGCGGTGGCTGCGGCGGAACGCCCGAAGTTGTTAAAGGTTCGTTTCAGAGTTCAGGATATTACTCCCAGCTGATGGTGAAAACACCATGGAAAATTGAACCAGTCATAAAATTTGAAAGTTATGACCCCGATTTGAACTTGGACGACTTTGACCCCAAAGCCTACCGTCAGGATTCATGGTTACTTGGCTTTAACTATTATGCAAACGATTGGACAAGGATTCAGGTAAACTATGTGTATAACATCGAAGCAAGTTCATCAACCGATATTTCCAAATACAACGAAATCAAGAACGACATGCTTGTTCTTCAGTTGCAATTTAAACTTAAATAATTTATAGTCTCATGTTAAAAAAAATATTCTCTATCGCACTGGTTCTTGCTGTATTTCAATCGCTAGCCCAGGGACCACTTATTTCTGCCAAAGATTTTGCGGCCGAGTTGAAAGCCAACAAAAACATGGTGGTGATAGATGTCAATACTCCTGATGTTTACGCCAAACAGCACATTCAGGGAGCAATCAGCATACCGCTGAAAGAACTGTATAAACCCGGTGCTGTTGAAGGACAAGCAAAACCTGCTGAAGAGCTGGCTGCATTCTTCGGAAAAAAGGGCGTGTCGAACACCAACAAAATTGTATTGGTCGACGAAGGATCGAACAAATACAACAGCCGGGTTTGGTGGATTCTGAAATCGATTGGGGCTACCGATGTATCTATTTTGCATTTCAACATGGAACAGTTTGGCGCTGCCAGAATCCCTTTAACCTCAACTCCCGCAAGCGGAAAAGCTACCACCTTCGCATTAGCCGAAAGCACATTTAAAGCTTGTTCGGCCGACGATGTTAAAAATCGTGTTGAAGGTGTTGTTTTGCTTGATGCCCGTGAAAAAGATGAATTCGCAGGCGCTGACGCTGCCAAGAAAAGCAAAGGCCATATTTCAGGAGCTGTTTGGATGAACTTCAAAGAAGTGTTGACTGCTACCGGAGCCTATAAATCGAAAGACGAAATCATTGCCTCTGCTGCCAAATTTGGCGCTACTCCAGAAAAAACGATCATTGTTTATTGTAACTCAGGGGTCAAAGCTTCTGTTTTATACGTTGCCCTGAAAGAAATTGCCGGATTCCAGAATGTACAATACTATGCCGGTTCCTATGCCGACTGGGTTTCGAATCCCGAAAATCCGATTGTCAAATAAGTTTTGTGTTCATAGATAAGTAAGTGAAAGTGCCGGGGAAACCCGGCATTTTTTGTTCGAAATACTATCTCTCCAAAACACACTTTTTACTCCGTCTTGCCAGCGTTTGCTCATAATTTTCCAAAGCCTGATCCATCACTTTTGATTTTTCATCATGGCAGTTCAAACAACTTCCAACTTCCAGAATCCGCTTTTGTTCGACAACATTGAATGGCCGCAGCCAATCGCGGGAAGCAAATGGAGCTTGGGCTTCTTTCAAAAATCCGGTCCAGGCATCTTCAGGCAGATTGTCGTTTGGATTGAGCGCAAAACGAGGCTCAAAAGTCCAGCCTCCTGCGTTTCCGGCAACGCTGTATATCAGTTCACCGCGTCCAAAACCAATAGCCAGTGGATCGTTGTGGCACGATTTACAGCTTCGGCCTTCTCGCTGTGTGGTGTGCCCCGAAGTTGGTGCATACAAACGATGAAAGCTTTTCCCCTTTCCTTTTTCAAATGACTCTTTATCGATGCTCATCACCATGCCCGGCATAGCGGTTACCACCTGATTGGTGGTTGAATTAACACCCAATACAGGTGGTTCTGCCATTGTATTTCCGGCGAATTCAACCCAGGTGCTTTTGGTGGTTTTGCCAGTCAGCAAATCGAATCCGGCAGTTTCTTTCTCAAACGAATTGTGGCAGCCGATGCACTGCGGCACCCAGGCCGTGTGGCAGGCTTCACAACTCAGGCGGCTGTGCCCTTTTCCCTTGGTGCAAGCTGAAGCCACAGGTTTCGACTCATGATCTTTTCCTGTCAGTTTATCCATCAGGAAAATCCGATCCAAAGAATCAACCCGGGAATTCATCAGCGGATGCTGATTTTTGGTCGTCAGCACTACTTTAGTTTTAGGATCAGTTTTACGCAGCCATGCAATCATTTGTGATTCCTTATCCGGAAGGGAAGAAACAACTATCGAATTCACTTTCCCGGTAGTATGGCAATCCACACACTGCACACTCACCGCATCTTCCTTGTGTGCGTGGTGTT
>JAFLKN010000060.1 GCA_019163175.1 Prolixibacteraceae bacterium
AAAAAGTAACCAAAAAGAGCCGCCGCTGAAGGATAAAAAGCTAAAAACCGAATTCAATTGGCTAAAAATTTCCAAACTCCTCCCTCTGGTCGTCAAACAGGGAAATTTTCTCAACGCCCACTTCTTCAGTTTTTTTTACGCTTTTTCTCCTTAGGCGGTTCAAGGCATTGCATTGCGGTGGTTGGTCTTGTCAGTTCGACTTTACCTTATTCGAAGCGAGTGCGAGGGCCGTCAAAACGCCCGGCTGAGGGTTCGTTTTGACAAGATTTTTGCTTTCTTTTCATCCCCGCCTGCCGCGGGCAGGGATTGGAAAAGAAAGAGCCAGTCCTGCTTGAGGACAAAAAAGCTTGAATAAATAGATCATCTTTTTAATCCCACAAGAATATAAAGTGATCCCTAATTCTTTGACGTTTAGAATTCCTTTTTTTGCTTATACATACAGGCAATAATAGGCAACCTGTCCGTTCGCTTTTACCTTGAATTTTACATCCTTTTCAACTACAAAAGTTTCGCCTTTCAGGTAAGTTGTCCAAACAGTTTCGCCCGGAAGCATCACATCTAAAATACCACTGGTGATGGTCATGTGTTCGATGGTTCCTGTGCCAAATTCATACTCTCCATCTTCCATAACGCCAACAGTAGCAACACCTTCTAAATTTTCCAGCGCAATAGATTTAACTGTGCCTCCGAAATATTCGTTTACTTTTAACATGATCTCAATTTTTAAGAATTAATACTAGGGAAGGCAAAAATACATTTTTATTCTAATACCCTTTCCGGTTGAACAGGATGTAGCCGATATTAAGCATGGCAAAAAATTTGGTCTGACTCTTTTCGTAGTAGTTCACCGAAAGACTTATTGGTCCGATAGCCGACTGGTAAACCAATGCGCCTGTGCCCATAAAATTGATGGTTGTGAATTTGTTTTCGTTGTAAATAGCCTGATAATTTTTTGCTTCAGTAATTTCCTTTATAGGAGCAAAACCGAAAGCTTCAGCCCTTAAATGCAATTGGTCGGATAGTTTAAATACCGTTTTCAGACCCGATGCGATATATTTGTTGGCATGAAAATTATTTAGGTAAATGGTTTTACTATGTGGTATTGGATTAAAGGAAGGTGCCGACAGGATAGTTGAAACGTAATTGCTGAATGGTTTTTTGTTGCTGTAAACTCCTTCGGCCATCCAGCCAAAAGTGAATTTTTTATTGATTTTAATGTAGCGTTCATAACTTCCTTTCAGCAAATAAAAGTTATGATCGTACTGTGTCCCCGAGGTATTATTTGAAGTCGTACCCGGCTTGTTTTCTTCTTTTCCTGAAATGTAGTTCAATGAGATGCAGGACGAGATTCCTTCAGTTGGATATTGCTTGTCGTTGAACGAGTTTGACAGGAAATTGGTGCTCGCAGCAAAAGCTTCAAAGGTTGTATGATCAGGTGTGTCGGAAACTTTGATTGATTCAGTTAGATAATATTCATCGTTGGCAGTGGAATACGATCCTCCAAACGTCATTTTTCCCCAGGTTTTCATCGGAAAGCCCATCTCGGCCCTGAAATTACTTTCATTTTGAATAATATACGGCGGACGAACATCTTCGAAAACAAATTCAGTGGTCGATGAGTAATAGTCCCAACGGTTTAGTGTGAAGTATCCGGCCAGGTAAAATGGCAAAGTGGTCGGGAAATCAACACGGGTTCCGGCTTTGATTGAGCTGTAAAACCTCCCGAAATACATGTTGGTGCTAAACGTGTACGACCGTTCTTTAAACAATCGGTAATCGCCGCTCAAAAAGCCCTGATTGATTGGTCTGGTCGATATGTTTCCTCCAAATTTTACCTGCATGGGGTTGTTCGATTTTACGATTAGGTGCAAGTCGAAATAACCTGTTTCAGGGTTGTATCGCGAAATGGGGCGCAGCGATTTTATCTGGTGATCGGCTACCAATTTAAAGTATTCTCTTTTAAGTTCTTTTATGTCGATAACATTCGAATTGTGCTTGAGGCTTTGAATGATAAATTTGCGCTGCATGGCATCCTCGGCACCTTCAACCTGAACATTCTGGAAGATTAGCTGTGGCTTTTTCATATTGAACTGATGCCTTTTTTGCTGAAGTTCATCGGGACGAATTCGGCGGGTAATTCGCTTTTTAATTTCTTCGATGTTTTTGTTTGCCGTTTCGTAGCCCGCTTTTTCAATGAGGTCTATTTTTCTGAAATCGAGTAACCCGACATTATTAAAGGTAGTTTCCATCAGCAATCCATCCTTCGGATCAATCTTATAGTCGGTCTTTTGCAGGATCATATTTTCGATTTGTGCCATCACATTATCGGCATCGGGTTTCTCCGGGTTGTTGGCCACGTTATGCCCGATAATGATATCAGGAGTAAAAAGCTCTTTCATGTTTTCAACTGGGAAATTGTTTACAATTCCACCATCAAACACCAGCGAACCGTCAATTTCAATAGGTTTGAAATATAGGGGGAAAGTCATCGATCCGCGTATGGCCTCTCCCAAATCGCCCTGCCGAAGAACCATTTCCCTGTTGTTGTAAACATCGGTTGCAATACAAAAGAAGGGTACAAACAGCTTGTTGAAATCGCCTTTGTTGATGGCAGTTACCGATGAAAATAACTCCATAAAGGCAAAGTCCATTTGCTCTTCAGGAATAAGGTTGGTAGGAGGCAGAACTTTTATTTTATCTTCTTTTTTTAATAAATCGAGTTCGAGCCATGAAGGATCATCTTCCTGCTTGCGATAGAAATACCGGTATTCTTCCTGAATTCTTCCGGTTGACCAGAACTTAAACTGCTCCGATTTGAAAAGTTCCTCCATTTCTTCAGCCGAATAGCCTGCAGCATACAAGCCGGCAACGATAGCTCCCATTGATGTTCCTGCAATGTAATCGATCGGAATTCCATTTTCTTCCAAAGCTTTAATAACAGCAATGTGCGCCAGTCCTTTAGCACCGCCACCACTTAAAACCAAACCAACTTTTTGAGCTTGTAGTGAAAGAATGAAGACAAAAAGAATACAAACCGATGCGATTAATCGTTTCATGGCCAATGAAATTTGCAGAAAAGAGCAAAGCCAAATTTAAGAAAATGCTAAACCATTATTGTTAAGAGTAGCTTAATTTCTGGTATGATTCTGAAATTTTATTTTGATCGGAATGAGGGAGCCAAAACCATGTTTTATTCAGAAACTTTGTGCTTAAGCGACTGAAAACCTTCGCCCAGAATTTCGTGCGTATCCATTACCGTAATAAAAGCATCCGGATCAATTTCGCTGATGAACTCTTCCAGAATGGCCACTTCACGACGGCTTACTACGGTGTAAATAATGTGCTTGTCATTTCCGGTGTACATCCCGGAGCCTTTCAGGTAAGTTCCCCCACGTTCCAGATCAACCAGTATTTTATGCCTGATTTCTTCGTGTTTCTCCGAAATAATAAGCAAGGCTTTATTGTAATCGCCTCCTTCCAGAACTAAATCGATGGCACGACCGGTAATGTAAATCACTACCCACGAGTAGAGCGGAATTTGCCAGTCTTTAAAAGCAAGCAAACTCAACAAAACGATGGTCGAATCTACGTATATCATCAGCTGACCAAGTTGCATCCGCGTATATTTGGCAATAATCATAGCAATAATATCCGATCCTCCTGAAGTTGCACGTGCCTTGAAAATCAGTCCAAGTCCGAAACCAATAAGCACTCCGCCAAACACGCACGAAAGCAAAATATCCGGAACGAGTGGCGCATCGCCATCTACGCGCATATAAGTTATGGCGTCCATAAAAACTGAAGAAAGCACAAAGCCAACAACGGTTTTAACTCCAAAACGCGGTCCCAATATTTTTATCCCGGCAATTGTTAATGGAATATTTAGCACCAGACCGAATAAACCAATGGGAATACCTTCGGGCCAGAACGAGAACATGCCTTGGGTCATGTAGTGCACCACAATGGCGATACCATAAACTCCACCCGGAACAATCCGGTGAGGCGAAATGAAATATACGAACCCAACAGCCAGAATAAATGCACCGATCACAATCATGCTGTAATCCCTGAACCATTTCAGGCTGAATATTTTGTCGTTTGGAATGAAAACCATGATGAAGAATTTAATTTGGCACAAAGGAACACAGGATATTTGGGATAACCTTTGATTTTTATCAGCGAAAGATTTTTGTTTTTCGGTTGGCGTCGATTTCCGATCGACACGTGTTAATTGAGACCTGTGGTTCGGCCCAAGTTATCCAATTGAGGATTGTGAATTCCCGACAAAAAATGCTGATGCCGGTTAGTTTCTTCGGAATCCGTCGCTCAGATTAAGTGCAACTGAAATAATGTTGCTTGCTCCGGCTAAATGGTAGCGGGCCGAGCCGTAATTGATGTGAAAACGCGAGATGCGGAATCCAAAGCCCCAGGAAAAGCCAACTGTTGACATCTTTTCGTCCAATCGCAATTCCTGCCTGATTTGGTGGTTGTACCCTGCGCGAATGGTGAAATTGGGTGAGGGAAGTATCTCAACACCTAAAACCATATGGCGCATAAATTTCTTTGTGAAGTTTTCTTCTTTTAATACTGTTGTGGTACCCGAATTATCTTCTACAGGTTTTGCCAGATCCCATTTTTGTAAGTGCTGCAAGGTGGCAGCAAGACGAATTGGTGCATGTTGCAGTCTTTTCGAAACTCCGAACTGAAGGTCGAATGGAATCGATTCCCTTTCAGCGCCGTCGTAATATGTAGTGATTTGCGTGCCTATGTTTCGGGCAACCAAAGCGGCAACTGTTTGCCTGTTTTTACTGAAATAGCTAAGTCCCAGATCGGCTGCAAAGCCAATAGACTGGTAACTTTCGAAGGATGAAAGAATAGGTTTTAGGTTAATACCGTATGTAAAGCGGTTGTATTCGTGCGACCAGATAATATTCAGCGCATATTCGGCTGCATTAAATGTGGCGCCAGTTCTTTCTCCGTTGGGCAGCGCTTCAATAAATTTTCCGTAGTTGATGTAATGCATTCCAACTGCAAAATTCCCGGGCAACGGAGTGCTGAATGAATAAGCTGCATAACCGTAATTGACTCCTGCAAAATAATCGACATAGTTTAGAGCCAGCATGTTTTTCATCTCCGGCCTTAATAAGGATGGATTGTTGTACGAAACATTCAGGTCCAGCGAGTCATTAATGGCAATCTGATTTCCGCCCAAAGCCGCCATCCGTGCTGAATTGGTCAGAGTTAAAAAGTCGTAGGTCGATTCGCCACCGATCTGGCTAAAAGCCCTTGGAAAAATAATTGCCTGAAGAATAATCAGGAAAAGGAGTCTGCGCATAATTCTCTGGATTCAGCTTTTTAACCGAACGTTAAAATCCGGTTTTTAGTATGACTATTTTGGAATCTGATCTTCCAGTTCTTCAGGTTTCGGTATATCGTTAAAATGATATTTTCCCAAAATGGTTCCCTTTTTTAGAAGAATAAGTCCCGGATTCGATCGAACAATAGTTTTTAAGGTTATTTCGTCGGTATTAAAAAAATCGAATTGAGCTCCGGTTTCATTCTTAAATGCCTCGAAACTATCCGGAGAAGTAGCGGTTAAGGCGATAAAATTATAGCCTTTATGTTTGGCATCAATAGCCAATTGGGCAATTTTCTTAAATCCTTCCTTGTTGGTTTTCTGAAGGTTACTGGCTATTACGATGAACGTGCCTTTTTCGTCGTAAAGAAAAAAGTCCTTAATGTCTTCGCCCTCAGGAGTTTCAATTCTGAAATCGTGAATTGGTGGTTTGTATCCTTTCTGAATCAGTTTTTGATCTCCCATTTTCAAAAATTTCCAGTTGAGCGTATCCTGCCAAGGATAGTTGGCTTCAGTAAACGCTTTTTCCTCACCTGATTTTAAGTTTTTATAAATCAAGTTGTTCTCGTAAATATCCTTTGGTGCTCCCTCCGGAATTTTCATGGCATCCGGAATGTTAACGCTTACTTTATACGGACTGAAATCGATGATAGGCAAGTGGTTGTAGGAATACGTAACGAGGTAGAAATAAACAACCATAGTCATTCCGGTCATTGCAATGGAGAGAACAGGCCCGTTTTTACTGGCGAAATTTTTACGTTGTATAAAAACAAAAATGGCCAAAGCAAGCAGAACGATGTTCTTGTAGAATGTTTGCCAGTTGGTAATTACCAGGGCGTCGCCAAAACAACCACAGTCGGTTACCGGATTGGTTAGAGCAAGCACAAAGGTGAGTCCGGTAAAAAATAACATGAAAGCCAGCATAAACCAGCTGGTAAGCCTGATGAAAAAGTTAAAGATCATGGCCACACCCAGAAAGAATTCGGCTGCAGCAAGTAATATGCCCAGTGCAAAAGCCAGATTAGTCAACCATGGCATTTGGAATGCATTAAAATAGTCGGTGAATTTATAGGCCGAGCCCCACGGATCGATTCCTTTTACAAAACCCGAAAATACAAATGTTAAGCCGAGCAATATGCGTGAAATATGTTTGAACATGAACTTAAATTTTAGAATTCAATCTTAATTAACGCAAAAACGGCATAATTGATCATGTCGAGGTAATTTGCTTCAATACCTTCTGATATTAATGTTTTGCCGAGATTATCTTCAATTTGCTTGGTACGTTTCAGTTTCATCAGAATCAGGTCGGTGTAGGAACTCATACGCATGTTGCGCCAGGCTTCATCGTAATCGTGGTTTTTAGCCATCATCAGTTCTTTCGCTTCTGAAAAATATTTCGAATAGAGGCCTAACGTTTCGTCTTCAGTAAGGTCTTCCGAATCCGAAATTCCCTTTTCGAGCTGAATAATTCCCATGATACAATAGTTCACAATACCGATGTATTCGGAGCGAACACCTTCGTCAATTTTGCTTACCCCCTTTTGCTCAATACTCCTGATTCGTTGCGCTTTAATGTAGATTTGGTCGGTCATCGAGCTGGGGCGAAGAATTCGCCAGGCAATGCCGTAATCTTTCATTTTTTTTGTGAAAATATCCTGACAAACTGTTATAACGTGATCGTATTGCTGGCTTGTTTTATCCATGATTATCGTAATTTTTCGAGCCCTAAAAGTATTAAATTAATTCTACTTTAGCACAAATCAAGAACCATCCTTTTTTCTATTGAAGCCCAAACAAGTATCAATTTTATTTCTTTCGTGGCGCGGGAAAAGGGCAAAAAATCTTTCCGAGTATCAGCCGGTTAAAGTAGAATTAATGTGTATTTTGATTGCATTTTATTTTACTTTTGTGTTATTCATGATTTTAAGAGGTCTAATAATTATCGTATGTTAATTACAACAACTGCTACAAAGTTCCTGAAACGAAAGAATACCATTAACCTTAACGGACGATTACTTGATTTGACAAAACCCGTTGTTATGGGTATTATAAACGTTACTCCCGACTCTTTTTTTGATGGTGGAAAATACAAAACAGAAAAGAAAGTCCTGAAGAGGGCTGAGGAAATTCTGGAACAGGGAGGTTCAGTAATCGACATTGGAGCAGTTTCGACACAACCCGGCTCGGAAGGGATATCGACTAAAGATGAGATTGACCGTTTACTTCCGGCAGTGAAGGCGGTTAAAAAAGAATTTCCTGATGCATTTGTATCAATTGACACCTACCGTTCGTGGGTGGCACTTAAAGTGATTGAAGATTGCGGACCCTGTATGGTTAACGATATTTCAGGAGGAAATTTTGATGTACACATGTTTGACACCATTGGGAAACTGGGTGTTCCGTATATTCTGATGCACATGCAGGGCACGCCGCTTAAAATGCAGGAAAATCCGGAGTATGAAGATATTATTCGCGACATTTCCATGTTTTTTACCGATCAGGTTAAAAAGCTGACCAAGGCTGGAGTAAAAGATGTGATTATTGATCCGGGTTTTGGTTTTGGAAAAACGCTGGAACACAATTATGAACTTCTGAACCGGCTGGATTCATTTAAGGTATTTCAATTGCCTTTACTTGTAGGAGTATCGCGAAAATCGATGATATATAAATTGTTGGCCACCAAACCGGAAGAAGCCTTAAATGGCACTTCGGTTGTTAATACTTTGGCTTTGATGGGCGGTGCCGATATTTTACGTGTTCACGATGTGCATGAAGCTGTTGAAGCCATTCGTATTCTGAATATTGTTCGCTCAACATCAAAGTAGGCTTCAGCTTAAACTCATTTTTCAGAACCACACACTGAAATTTATAATTCGAATATGAATTTATTTATCACCATAAGAGTACTGGATGTCATTGATATTTTGCTGGTTGCATTTCTGCTTTATCAGATGTACCGGATTATCAAAGGTACTGTTGCGTTCAGTATTTTTATCGGGTTTTTTCTGGTGTATGTATGCTGGCTGGTAATTAAAGCCATGAATATGGAGCTGCTCGGAACCTTAATGGGGCAGTTTATCGGGGTGGGTGTACTGGCCTTAATCGTAGTTTTTCAGCAGGAAATCCGTCGGTTTTTGCTTCTGATCGGAACCAATTATCAGCTCAGCCGAAACTTTGGTCTTGAAAAACTATTTGCCTCCGAAAAGATAAAACCAGCAACGAATCAGCAAATAAAAGAAATTATCAGAGCCTGCGATAATCTGGCTCGTTCTAAGACTGGCGCACTCATTGTAATTCCCAGGAACTCTGAATTGAAGGATATTATCCGCTCGGGCGAAAAAATTAACGCACGAATATCATCAGCCCTGATCGAGACCATTTTCTTTAAAAATACTCCATTGCACGATGGTGCTATGGTCATTTTGGGTAATCGTATTGCTGCTGCCCGATGTATTCTGCCACTTACCGAACGACATGATCTTGACCCGACGCACGGACTCAGACATCGCGCTGCAGTTGGTGTATCTGAACTAACAGATGCTTTAGCCATTGTGGTTTCTGAGGAAAAGGGAACTATCTCTCTCGCAGAAAGTGGCGAATTGCTGCACAATATTTCGCTTGTACAACTTACGCTTGAGCTCGAAAAGGTAATTGTTGAGGAATCGTAATTGGAGCGTTAGTGATTTGTGCCTGGACACTGATTGACTAGCTCTTGTCATTTGCTTTATGCCATTTAATTACGTCAAATGACATAATCACTACGAATGACCTTTTGAAGTTTGAAGCACAGTACCTTTGCATCTTTCAATTTTCATCCGTCGAATTTCCTACCTTTGCGACGAATTTCAGTAAAACATTGTGGTCATGGAGAACCGGATTTGTAAACTCTTCGGAATTAAATATCCTGTTATTTCGGGTGGAATGGTGTGGTGCAGTGGCTGGCGATTAGCTTCTGCGGTTAGCAACAATGGCGGACTTGGGCTGATTGGCGCTGGTTCCATGCACCCTGAAACCCTTCGTGAACACATTCAGAAAACCAAATTGGCCACTGACAAACCTTTTGGTGTGAACATACCTATGTTTTATCCTGAAATGGAAACCATTTTGAACATCATTGTGGATGAAAAAGTGCCGATTGTTTTTACTTCGGCAGGTAGTCCTAAGAAATATACTGGTTGGTTGAAAGAGCGTGGGATCATTGTTGCCCATGTGATTGCCAGTTCGGCTTTTGCACTAAAATGTGAAGAGGCCGGCGTTGACGTTATTGTTGCAGAAGGTTTTGAAGCCGGCGGACACAATGGGAGAGAAGAAACCACAACGATGACATTGATTCCGGCAGTCAGAAAAGTGACTTCGTTGCCTTTGCTGGCAGCAGGGGGAATTGGAACCGGAAGTGCCATACTGGCTGCAATGGCTTTGGGTGCCGATGGTGTTCAAATCGGATCGCGGTTTGCCATTTCCGAAGAATCCTCGGCTCATCCTGATTTCAAGAAACTGGTGACTGGTTTGGCTGAAGGTGATACCAAGCTGGCCATGAAAAAAGTAACTCCGGTTCGCCTGATTAAAAATGAGTTTTTTCAGGCGGTAAATAAACTGGAGATGGAAGGCGCTGATGGTTCTGAATTGCGGCAGTTGCTGGGTAAAGGTCGCGCAAAAAAGGGAATGTTCGAAGGCGACCTGGTGGAAGGCGAATTGGAAATCGGCCAGGTTTCATCGATCATCAACGAGGTGTTGCCGGTTAAAACAATTATGGAAAACCTGATTCAGGAATACCATCAGGCAAAAGAAAGCATGAATAGCGATCTGTTTGAATTTTAATTAAAAGAAAATGTTGCGAGTTACGGGGTTACGAGTTTTGTAGCAACCCGCAACCCGCAACCCATAATTCGACTATGATACATTTTGAACGTACGAGATTAGCAAATGGTTTGACGGTGATTGTCCATCAGGATAAAACTACACCGATGGTGGCGATGGATATATGCTATAACGTTGGCTCTCGCGACGAACATCCTGATCGGACAGGCTTTGCACACCTTTTTGAACACCTCATGTTTGGCGGTTCGAAGCACATTCCGTTGTACGATGAGCCACTGCAAAAGGCTGGTGGCGATAACAATGCGTTCACCTCAAACGACCTTACCAATTATTACCTGACTTTACCGAAAAATAATATTGAAACAGGATTTTGGTTAGAATCAGACCGGATGCTCGAACTTGCTTTTTCGAAGTCGAGTCTGGAAGTACAACGAAATGTAGTGATTGAAGAGTTTAAACAGCGCTACCTGAACCAGCCTTACGGCGATGTTTGGCCTTTACTCCGCCAGCTTGCCTATAAAGTTCACCCTTACCAATGGCCAACCATTGGTCGCGAAATCAGTCATATTGAAAAGGCGACCATGCAGCAGGTGAAAGATTTTTTCTTTGCCCATTATGCACCCGATAATGCAGTGTTGGTAGTTACGGGCGATGTAGAATTTGATCAGATTGTAATACTGGCTGAACGCTGGTTTGGGAATGTTCCCAAACGCAATGTAAAGCCCCGGGATATACCACAGGAACCTGAACAGACCGAACTAAGGGAACAAACTGTGGTACGCGAAGTGCCGAGTGATACCATTTATATGGCTTATCACATGCCCGACCGGCTTAACCCGATGTATTACGCTACCGATCTGATTTCGGATGTGCTGTCAAACGGAAATTCGTCGCGGATGTACCAGACTCTGGTTCAGAAAGAAAAAATGTTTACCGAGTTGGATGCCTATCTTTCCGGAGATTATGAGCCGGGATTGTTTATTGTTTCGGGAAAACCCAGTGATGGCGTTTCGCTCGAGACTGCCCGCAAAGCAATTGAAGTTGAACTGGACCGGATGAAGCAGGAAAGAGTTTCGGAATACGAGTTGGAAAAAGTGAAAAACAAAACGGAAGCCAACATTGAATATGCCGAGATGAATTACCTGACGAAAGCCATGAATCTGGCAACCAACGAAATATTGCAGGATGCCGGACTAATTAATTCGCAGGTTGATTTTTATCGGTCGGTTACTTCTGCTCAGATTCAGGAAGTTTCGCAGCAGCTTTTCCGCCCCGAAAATTGCTCCATCTTAAATTACATTGCTAAAAAGTAAAAACATGTTGAATCGTTCTATACAACCCACCGTCAATCCCATTGAGCACATTGATATGGTACAGGCCGAAAAGCGGCTGTTATCCAATGGTATTCCGGTTTATTTTGTCAATGCAGGTTCGCAGGATGTGGCAAAGATTGATTTTATTTTTGAGGCCGGAACCTGGTTTCAGAAATCCAATCTGGTGGCCAGCTTGTGTAATTCGATGCTCGAAGAAGGTAGCCAGAATTTTTCGGCAGCAGAAATTGCCGAACGTTTCGATTTTTACGGTGCATACATTCAGCTGGTTGCCGATCAGAGTTACGGATACGTAAATGTGGTGAGTCTTGGAAAACATTTGCCATCCATACTTGAAGTTACCGAGGACTTGCTTAAACGCTCCGTTTTTCCGGAGCACGAACTTGGGGTTTTGATTGACAAAAACAAGCAGAAATGGTTGCTCGAAAACGAAAAGGTGCGTACCCTTTGCCAGAAGAAATTCACTCAGGTGATGTTTGGCGAAGAACATCCTTACGCGATCAACAACAAGTTGGAAGATTTTGATCAGATTAACCGCGAGATGCTTGTGAATTTTTATCAGTCGTTCTATCACTCCGGAAACTGCCGCATTATTGCCGCCGGACGAATTGATGAATCGGTGCTGGATCTTCTGGAAGCTCATTTTGGAGGTACTGACTGGCTGCGCCAAACGGCTTCAATGCCCGAATACAACATCAATCAGGATGCCCAGAAATTTCACTTTGTTGAAAAGGCCAATGGATCACAGTCGGCCATCAGGGTGGGGAAGTTGTGGGTTTCCAAATCGCATCCCGATTACATTCCACTGGCTATTTTGGTAACCATTCTGGGTGGATATTTTGGCTCGCGACTCATGGCCAACATTCGCGAAGAAAAAGGTTATACGTATGGAATTGGTGGCTTTGTGCTTTCGCTCAAACATGCAGATTATATGGTTATTTCTACTGAAGTTGGCAACGAATATGTTGAGCCCACACTGAAAGAAATAGCGGTTGAAATGAGACGACTTCAAACTGAACTGATTTCGGAAAACGAACTGGAAACCGTAAAAAGTTATCTGCTTGGCGAATTCCTGCGCGATTTTGATGGCCCGTTTGCCCTTGCCGGAAGCTTTAAATCGATAAATGATTTTGGCCTGGATTATACGTTTTACGATACTTATCTTCAGGTAATTCGGAATATTACTTCGGCAGAACTTATGACACTGGCTCAGCAGTACCTCAATCCGGAGGATTGTCACACGGTAGTTGCCGGAAGCAAATTAATTTGAAGATTTGGAAATTAGCTTAAGGTGAAAATCTATATAAAAGCGGCTGAATGCAGGATTAAACCTCCTCATTCAGCCGCTTTCAATTGTGCGATACTTCTAATGTTACTAATTCGACAAGAAAAAATCGGGCTTTATTTATTTACATATCGGAAAGCTACTTATCTTTAGAAACATAAATCGTAGATTCTTTTTTGAGTCGATAATTGGGGCTTCGGCCTCACTTTATTTACAACCTGAACGAACAACTTCAATGAAATTTTTCCAAAATTCAGTACTCCAAAAATACCTGAAGAACCAGGATGCGGAAGCGATGAAAGCCGCATACACAAAGTTCACTGCCTATTTTCATAACCCTGAAATTCAGCAAAACATTCGCGATGCCAAAGAAGAACAGTTTCAGGAAGGATTTCTGCGGGAATTGTTTGTCAATGTGCTTGGCTACATACTCAACCCATCGCCCGGTTTTAACCTGACTTCGGAACTGAAGAACGAAAAAGGAGCTAAAAAAGCCGATGGCGCTATTCTAACGAGGGAGCTTGCTACCTCGTCCACAAGGGAGCAAGCTCCCTTGAATAAAGCTATAGCAGTAATTGAGCTGAAAGGAACGGATACGAAAGACCTGGATAAAATAAATGTTCAGGCATTCAACTACAAAAACAACCAAACGGGTTGTATTTATGTGATCACAGCCAATTTCGAGAAGCTGCGTTTCTTTATTCATCATTCGGTCGATCACCTCGAATTTAACCTGTTTACCCTTACCGAAAGCGAATTTCAACTGCTGTGGCTGTGCCTGAGCGCCGGAAACCTGTTGAACGGTGTTCCGCTGAAAGTGAAGGAAGACAGCTTACTCGAAGAAGAAAAGGTGACCAAACAACTGTACAAAGATTATTCGGCTTTTCGCACCGATTTGTGGCAGAACATGGTGAAAAACAGTCCCGAGGCCGACAGCCTGCTGTTGTTTAAGAAAACCCAGAAACTGCTCGACCGCTACCTGTTTATACTATTTGCCGAAGACAGCGGTTTGCTGCCACCCAATTCGGTTTCGCGCATATTGAAACGCTGGGAATTGTTAAAAGAAGAAGATGCCTACAAACCGCTGTATAAAATATTCAACCAGTATTTTGGCTACATCAACACCGGCAGGAAGGGCCAAAATCCGGAGGGTGATATTTTTGCCTACAATGGTGGATTGTTTCTGCCCGACGAGGTGTTGGATCATGTGGTAATTGACGATGAAATTCTGTATCCGCATGTAACGAAGCTGACCAATTACGATTTCCAGAGCGATATTGATGTAAATATACTCGGGCATATTTTCGAAAACAGCCTCAACGAAATTGAAACCATTACTGCCGAACTCGAAGGGCAGGAAATTGACAAGAGTAAAAGCAAACGCAAGAAAGACGGGGTTTTTTATACGCCCAAATACATTACCAAATACATTGTTGAAAATACCGTTGGCAAACTTTGCGACGAAAAGAAAACCGAACTCGAAATTATTGACGAAGAATATGCCAAAGGACG
>JAFLKN010000019.1 GCA_019163175.1 Prolixibacteraceae bacterium
TTGGCGGAAAATATACCTTGAAATGGGCCGGTTTCCGCGGCGATCACATTGGAATTTATAATTACAACAATTTGAGCGAAAGTGGATTTGTAGATGTGGATTGGTTCAGGTATCAGTTCTGAAAATTCAATTAGTTTCGTCTGGTTGATACTTCATAATTAAAAAAAGCAATTGGTGTTTTTCTTTTTTTCTACTTTTAGCCCGAAATAATTTTAGTATTGCACCCATGGACGATCAGAGTATTTGGAGCAGAATTGTAAGTGGCGATGTGGCGGCATTGCGCAATTTGCACGACAAATATTACTATCAACTGTGGTTGTGGGCAAGTAAACATACACACAACGAAACCCTTGCGGAAGAATTGGTTGCCGATTGTTTCATCAAATTGTGGGAACGACGTAAGCACATACTCATCGAAAAGTCCTTGAAGTCATACCTCTATTTGATGTTACGCAATCAGATGGTTAGTCAACAACGTAAGTCCAAAAAACAGATTGTTTTTAATTCAGAAAATATTCCGGACTTGCCTGAAGAAACCACGATTAATAGTCAGGATTTTTATGCTGGTTTATACCGTGCGATTCAGAAAATTCCGGAGCAACGACGTAAAATTCTGGAATTGGCTGTTTTCGATTCACTAACCTACAACGAAATCGCTACCCGGCTTAATATTTCAGTAAATACCGTAAAAACTCAAATGGGTCGTTCTTATCAGTTTCTGAAAGAGGAACTCGATCCGAAAAACTTCCTGTTGTTTTCATTGCTTCAGAAAAAAAGAAAAGCTCTTAAATTGCCATCTACCAATTAATTTCTGCTTTCCTGAAAATAAATCCAAAAGCTGTCACCCTGTTTCAAACCGATTTGCGTCTTTAAAAATATAGAAGCACATCGTAATGAATAAAAATGATCAATACTATTGGGATTTAATAGCAGGCAAATTACACAATGAGCTCGATTCAGCAGAGAATGATCTGTTTGAGAAAGGCATTGATGATCCCTCCACCCGGAACAATTATACCAAAAGCCAAAAAATTCAGGAAGGCTTAAAAGAAGCACAACAATTGGAAAAGTCGGATAAGAATGCTTCGTGGAATGCAATCAAAAGGCAGGTTCGGGTAAACACCATCCAACTATACAGCAGAAAATTCCTGAAATACGCGGCAATTTTGGTTGTCGCATTTGTCGCAGGTTTTTATTTTCATTCTTTGAATAAAAATAAGCAGGTGCAATATGCTGAAATGGAAATCATGTATGGACAGACCGGACATCTGTTTCTTTTCGATGGTACCGAAGTCTGGCTGAATTCAGGATCAAAATTCAGGTATCCCAATCAGTTTAATATCAACGAAAGAGATGTATTTATCGAAGGAGAAGCATTCTTTAAAGTGGCCCCAAATGAGCACCTCCCATTTAAAGTAAAAACCGAACAACTTGAAATAGAAGTTTTGGGAACCTCATTTAATGTTTCTGCATATCCAGGCGAAGCAAGCCAATCTGTGGTGTTGGTTGAAGGAAAGGTTCAGCTAAACAATCCGGATGGAAAGAAAATAGGAGAGATGATACCCGGACAGCTTGCTGTAAAAACGGAAGGTGATCCGAAAATTAGGGTACAAAGTGCTGATCCTTATTTTTATACCAGCTGGAAGGATGGTAAAGTGATATTCGACGGCGAAAATTTGGGCGAAATTGCCAAAAAGATGGAGCGTTGGTACAATGTGGAAATCAGGTTTGATGCGGAAAATTTGAAAGATTTTAAATTCACTGGTACTATTTTGCGTAATAAGCCCATAGATCAGACCATCAATGCTATGGAGTTGTTAGCGCCCATTCAATTTAATTATGTGGTAAAAACGGAAGAAAAAAATATAATAACCATACAAAAAAGATAGATTAAGCAGCTGAACTGAATTAAAAAAAGAAGGCGATGAAATGCTTGAGACCATTTCACCGCCGGAAATAAAACAATAATTGTTTCATTTTAAACTACACAAATTTATGAAAAAACATCGAGAATGGAACAGTCATGACCGACTGTTAAAAAAACTATTGCGCATTATGAAACTAACTAGCTTTTTAATTCTGGTATTTGTGATCAGTGTGAGCGCTTCGAGCTATTCACAGAACACCAAATTAAACATTCAGGTAACAAATGGCACGTTTGTCGATGTGCTCAAGCAGATCGAAAAACAATCGGAGTTTTACTTCTATTACAACAACGACGAGATTCGAAGTATTGGAGATATTTCAATCAGTGTGTCTAGTAGAAATGTTGAAGAAGTTCTGAATCAACTCTTGAAGGGAACGGACCTGGAATATCAGATTATTGACAGGTACATTGCCCTAAAGAAAAAAGCAGATTCGGTGTCTGATTTAACCGAAATGCAGCAGCAAGGCAAATTAGTGACCGGCAAAGTCACCGATTCTTCTGGATCTCCACTACCCGGTGTATCGGTAGTATTAAAAGGTACAACCAACGGAACGATTACTGATTCAAATGGAAATTACTCACTGTCTAATGTTCCTGAAAATGCAAACTTACAGTTTTCGTTTGTGGGAATGAAATCGCAGGAATTTGCAGTTTCAGGAAAAACAACAATTAACATCTCATTAGCTGAAGAAACTGTTGGAATTGAAGAAGTTGTAGCTGTAGGATATGGTACACAAAAGAAAGTTAACCTGACAGGTGCAAACTCATTTGTATCTGCATCAACTTTAACAACTCGCACGGCTCCAAACGTACAAAACCTTTTGCAGGGCAAAGTATCGGGTTTACAGATTACCCAAAGCGGAGGGCAACCCGGTAGTGATGGAGCTCAACTTCGAATAAGAGGAATGGGTACTTTCAGTAGCGCTGGTTCTGATCCACTTGTATTGGTTGATGGTATCCAGGGAAGCTTAAGCAACCTAAACAGTTCAGATATTGAATCAGTGTCAGTATTAAAAGACGCAGCTTCGGCTGCAATATATGGGTCAAGGGCAGCTAATGGCGTTATTCTTGTAACAACCAAACAAGGTAAGGAAGGGTTGAACTTAGAATATGAGGGATCCTATCAAGTGCAGCAACCAAGCAAAATCAGGGATTTGGTAACTAACTCGGCTGATTATATGACCGCATTTAACGAAGCCCGAACACGTAGCGGACAATCACTTCCTTTTACCCAAGCTGATATTGATGGATTTAGAACAGGAACTGACCCAATCAAATACCCAAATTTCGATTGGCTTGATTATATGATGCATTCAGGCATTCTTTCGACGCATCATATTTCGGCGAACGGTGGAAATGATAAAACCAAGTTTAACTCCTCTTTGGGTTATTTAAATCAAACCGGTATAACCGATGGATTTGATTATCAACGTGCCAACTTCTTGCTAAATATAAAAACTAAATTAAGTAAGGTAATTACCTACGGAGCCAACCTCAATGCAATCTACGAGAACAGAAATCAGCCGGTAGCCGGAAATGGTAATGCAGGAGAGATGTTTTTCCTGATTTACGCTGCTGCTCCTAACTTTATGCCAAAACTTTCTGACGGAAGTGGTCGATGGGCCAGAACTTACAAACAAACTTCAGTCGCAAACAGAAACCCCGAGGCTGTTTTGGATTATGGAAACAGAAATACCAAGACCTATTCAATGCGTTCACAGGCCTATATTGATGTCAACTTAAGTAAGGATTTAGTCTGGTCGACAAAAGCTGCTGTCAATTTTGACAATAATTTTTTCAAACAAGACGAACATGTGGTTTCGCAATATAACTACAACGATAATTCGATGAATCTTGCCAGTTCTCCTTATATTCTTGGGGTTACCAACAACACAAACTGGAATATTCTGACTACAGTTTATTCAACATTGAATTACAATAAAACAATCGGCAAACATTACATCAATGCGATGGGTGGTTATAGTCAGGAACAAAACAATTATCGTTTTTTGAATGGTTACCGGCCCAAAATGCCATTTGACGCGCTTACCGAAATAAACTCGGGTTCAGCCGATGGGCAAACATTAAGCGGAAACTTACAGGAATGGGCTATTCAGTCTTATTTTGGCCGATTAAATTATTCCTATGATGAAAAATATCTTTTTGAGGCCAATGTCCGTTACGATGGTACTTCAAGAATATATAAAGACAACCGTTGGGGCGCTTTCCCTTCTTTCTCTGCCGGATGGCGAATTTCCAAGGAAGATTTCATGCAGTCGTTTACCTGGCTTGATAATTTAAAATTACGCAGTTCATGGGGACAACTTGGTAACCAGAATATTGGTTTATATCCTTATCAGGATTTGTATGCAACAGGAATTTCTTATCCATATGGAACAACAGTTGAATCCGGAGTAGCACAAACACGTTTGACAGACAGAAACCTCCATTGGGAAAAAACCACAGTTCTCGATTTTGGTTTTGACGGAAGTGTCAAAAATGGTTTGTTAAGTATGACATTCGATTGGTTTAATAAGAAAACTGAAGGTATTCTTGCCGCTATCGATATTCCGGCAAGTATTGGGCTCTCTGCTCCAACCATGAATTTTGCCAGTATGGAAAATAAGGGATTTGAAATAGAGCTTGGCCACAAAAATAAAATCGGCGAATTAACCTATTCTGTAACTGCAAATCTTTCGGCGTACAAAAACAAAGTACTCGACGTAGTGGCTCCAACATACGGTAACGTAACCATCCAGAAAGGTTTACCTTACGGATCTTTTTACCTGACTGAATGGATTGGAATTTTCCAATCGGTTGAAGATATTGCCGCTTCACCAGTTCATCGCAATAACCCAAAACCTGGCGACTTGAAATTCAAAGATCAGTTAACTGTAGATACCAATAACGACGGGGTTATGGATGCCGGCGATAATAAAATTGATGCAGCCGACCGTGTTGTGGTTGATGGAGCTTTCCCTAAATTTTACTATGGCGGCTCTGTTGATCTGGAATGGAGGAACTTCGATTTGAACTTGTTTTTTCAGGGCGTAAATGGCCAAAAACATTACATCTCTGGCGGTGGTATCGAACCATTTAACCAGGGTGGAGCTCCTACAAAAGATTTTTTCAACAATCATTGGACTCCTGAAAACAAATCGAATTCATTGCCTGCCATGTATGCCTCGGGTTATGGAGCAATTTCCGGAACGGCATCAACATACTTCCTTGCAAATGCTTCTTACATGAAGTTAAAAAGTATGATGTTGGGATATAACCTGAATTCAAGCATTTGTAGCAAAATCGGATTGAAGAATGTTCGGCTTTATGTTTCGGGCGACAATGTATTTACAATAACCAAATATCCCTACCCCGATCCAGATCGTTTATTGAACAGCAATAACGCAGGCGATATTTTTGTTTATCCACAGATTCGCTCATTTTCAATAGGGTTGAATGTTAAGTACTAATCAGTTAATAGAATAAATATGAAAACGATAAAATATATTTTGCTTTCAATGGTTTTCGCTGTTAGTCTGTTTTCTTGCAACGAAATGCTGGAACTAAATCCCAAAGACTCGCTGTCAAGCGAAACTTTTTGGAAAACCGAACAAGATGCCAAGCTGGCACTGACAGGTGTTTATGCCTACATGACTACAAGCGCCACCTATAATCATGCGAGAAAACTTTGGGACGGTCTTTCTGATGTTGCCTATACCGGTGGTTTCAGTGGCATTACACTTGGTAATATCGATGCAAATACCGGAGGTATTACAAGTTCGATTTACTCACAGTGTTATGCTTTAATTTCACGGTGCAACATTTTCCTGAAAAATGTGGATCAAATTCCAATGGATAATACGTTGAAAGCTCAATACAAAGGCGAAGTACAGTTCCTTCGTGCAATGAGTTACTTCACCTTATCCGAATTTTATGGTGGTGTCCCTGTTTATACCACACCACCAACCATCGACGAATCAAAAATTGAACAATCATCAAAAGCTGATGTCGTAAAATTAGTGCTTGCAGATTTGGATGCTGCTATAACTGCACTTCCTGATATTGCTTACAATGGTCATGCTGTAAAAGGATCAGCTTTAGCCTTGAAAGCTCAGGTACTGATGCACAACCAACGTTGGGCAGAAGCTGCAATTGCAGCCAAGTCGGTTATAGATTCTAAGAAATTCAGTATTTATACTGGTGGTTATCAAAACCTGTTTATCAAGCCAGGACAAAACAACAATCCTGAAATTATTTTTTCAGTCAGGTATTTGAAACCCGACAATATTATTCCTCAAACAAGCGATGCCAACCCTGATCTGGCTGGTGCCTGGGATTTAACGGTTGTTCCGCAGCGCTATTTTGTTGATGCGTTCCAATGTACCGATGGAAACCCAATTACATCATCACCGCTTTACGACCCAGCTGATATATTCAAAAACAGAGATCCTCGGTTAATCCTGATGGCAGTAACGAAAAACCATAAATTTGCGAATGGTACTGTATGTGATATTTCAGGCAGATTACAGGGAGGCACCGGATTTTATACTGACAAATATGTCGATTGGAACAATTATGGATCAGCCTGGAGCTGGGCAGTAAGAAGCGATCAGGATTTTATCCTTTTAAGGTATGCTCAGGTGCTTTTGATGTATGCTGAATGTACGAATGAGGCAACCGGACCAGACCAAAGTGTTTATGATGCGGTTAATGCAGTAAGGGCACGTCCAACTGTGAATATGCCTGCTCTTGCTGCCGGCCTTTCAAAAGAACAGATGCGTCAGGCTATCCGCGATGAACGTATGTACGAATTGGGTCTTGAAGGTTTAAGGTATTGGGATTTACTTCGCTGGAAAACTGCAGAAACTGTAATCCCAAAATTAGTCAACCCGGGCGGTTACCCACGGAAATTTGACCCTGCCAAACAGTATCTGTTCCCATTCCCTCAATCGGAATTAGACAGAAATAAAAAACTGAAACAAAACCCTAATTATTAGTCAATCTTTAAAGAAGAAGTAATTCTTTTATTTTTCAAAAGTATTTATTTTAAGGGCAGATTCATCCGGATTGAATCTGCCCTTTTCAGATAAGTTTTTTTTAGCGATACTGGTACAAAATGTTCTTCTTATATTGGCGTTACGGCCAAAATAATAATTGATTATTAAAACTATAAACCTCATAAATGGTGCAAATCGTTTCAAGTAAAAAGATTTTCGGAATAATTTGTTTGCTTCTTCTGTTGCAAATACCCTTCATGATGAAAGCTCAGTCTTCAGACTCAGCGAAAAAAATGGAATGGTGGAAGGATGCCAAATTTGGCATGTTTATGCATTGGGGATTGTACTCACAAACCGCCGGTGACTGGAAAGGAAAGCCAGCTAAAGGCGCAGAGCATTTCATGCTTTACGAGCGAATACCCTGGAAAGAATATGGAGAAATTGCCAAAGATTTCAACCCGGTAAAGTTTGATGCAGAAAAATGGGCAATCACTGCAAAAAATGCCGGAATGAAATATCTGGTTATCACGTCTAAACACCACGATGGATTTGCCATGTTCGATTCTCCATCCAGCGATTACAACATCAAAGTTCGAACACCATACAGAATGGACCCGATGAAAGAATTGGTGGCTGCCTGTCATAAACATGGGCTTAAATTCGGATTTTACTATTCGCTGGGTCGCGACTGGCAGGACCCTGATGTGCCAACCAATTGGCCGGTTAAAGCCGGGCGAAGCAATACCTGGGATTTCCCGGATGAAGATGGGAAAGTTTATAATAAATATTTTGAGCGGAAAGTCAAACCGCAAATCACCGAATTACTTACCCAATATGGGACAATCGATATTTTATGGTTCGATACGCCCGAATTGATCGGCAAAAAAGAAAGCGCCGAATTACGTGATTTAATCCTGAAATTACAGCCGAATTGCATCATAAACAGCCGGATTGGCAATAATTTAGGCGACTACAAAGTTACCGAACAGGAAATCGTAAAAAATACAGAAGTTCAACCTTGGGAGGCCTGTATTACCATGAGCCGAAACTGGGGATATATTGCAACTGATACCGTTTTCAAATCGCCTGAATTAATGGTCCGGCAACTGTTGGAAATTGTGAGCAAAGGGGGAAATCTCTTGCTCAACAATGGTCCGACCGCCGAAGGTGAAATCAGAAAAGAAGCACAGGAACGATTGGCGTTAATTGGTCAGTGGATGAAGAAGAATTCGGAAGGAATTTATGGGACTCATCCCTGGAAAATTGCAAACGAAATACTTTCAGGTATCCCTGAAGTAAAGGAAGCAGCCGCCAACGAAGGGCCTCAGACAATGAAAGATGCCGTTAACGATGCCACTTCAAAATTGATTATCCCCGAAGTCCGGTTCACCATAAAAGATGAAGATTTGTTTGCGTATATCTGCAGCTGGAAAGGTGATCATGTTCTTATTAAATCCCTTTCTCCTGATCAGGTAGGTGTAATAAAAAAAGTTTCGCGGCTCGGTTCAACTAAAAAAATTACCTGGAAGCAAACATCATCCGGATTAGAACTCTCGCTGCCATCGTATTCAGAGTGGGCAATTAATATCCTTGGGTTTAAAATCCAGTAAAAACTATATATTCATATCCAATACTTTGTAAACAAATTTCTAAACCATAATACCATGAATAGATTCAAATTGCTTTTGTTAATGCTGATTTCTTTGAGCTCAGCGGCGCAAACTGTTCTGCCTACGGGATTTCCTGATCGCTCTCCGAACCTCAATGTTTTACCGGGATTTAAAAATCCCCCGGCCGGTTATGGCGATGTTGCTTTTTATTGGTGGATTGGCGATACGCTGACCAAAGAACGAATGCTTTGGCAGTTGGATGAATTGAAAAATAAAAAAATCACAGGCCTGCAAATCAATTATTGCCATACCGATGCAGGTGGAGCTACATACGGTCTTACTTTCCCAAGTCAACCAGCTTTGTTTAGCCAGAAGTGGTGGGAGCTATTCAATTGGTTTTTAAAGGAATCACAAAAGAGAGATATGTCGGTAAGTTTGAGCGATTATACTTTGGGCGCTGCCGGACAAGGTTGGTATGTCGATGAAATGCTCAATGAAAATCCGCAACTGAATGGTTCGAAACTTGAATCGAAGCAATGGTCGCTTGCCGGTGGTAAAGAACTAAAAACAGCTGTTCCCGGCAATTTGATATCACTGGCGGCTTATCCGGAAGTAAACGGGAAATTGGTTGACACTAAAAAAGTTGATTTGAAATCAGCCGTTCAAAATTCAGAATTAAAGTGGACAGCTCCATCGGGCGATTGGAAAGTTATTGCCATATCCCAAAACACAATCAAAACATCTTTCGATCCGATGAACCCTTTAAGCGGGGCGAAAACGATTGAGAAATTCTACCAGCGTTTTGAAGACCGCAATCCCGGCGAGGCAGGCAAGGGATTGAATTTTTTCTTTTCGGACGAACTTCAGTTTGGAATTCGCGGCTTTTTGTGGAACGACAAATTCTCCTCAGAATTTAAAAAGCGTAAAGGTTACGATATCATTCCTGAATTGCCCAATTTGTTTGCCGATTTCGGATTGAAGTCCTACAAAATCAGACTCGATTACAACGATGTGATGGTGAGTCTTTCAGAAGAAAACTTTTTTAAACCCTTGTATGACTGGCACACCAGTCGTGGTATGTTGTTTGGCTGCGATCACGGAGGCCGGGGGCGCGACCTGACCGAGTTTGGCGATTATTTCCGGACTCAACGTTGGATGTCAGGTCCGGGATCTGATCAGCCCCATCTTCGAAAAGATCTGATTAAAGCGAAAGTGGCAGCTTCAATTGCCCATATGTATGAAAGACCGCGTGTATGGCTCGAAGGCTTTTACGGAAGTGGCTGGGGAACTTCTTCGGCAGATGTTACCGATGCCATTTTTGCCAACTTTAATTTGGGATACAACCTCCTTTCATTACACGGATTGTATTACACCACAAAAGGCGGTTGGTGGGAATGGGCTCCACCCTGCAATCATTACCACATGCCCTACTGGAAACAAATCGATCCGCTGATGGATTGCGTGGAGCGGCTGTCTTACCTAATGTCGCAAGGGCATCACCGTTGCGATGTGGCCATCATGTACCCGACTGAACCTGTAGTTGCTGACTTGGAAGGCAAAAAATCAACCGATATTGCGTTCAGTGCCGGCACTGAACTCTACAGCAAAGGAATCGACTTCGATTACATGGATTATGAATCGCTTGCCCGTGCCGAAGTGAAAAATGGCGAGCTTCTTATCGCCGGAGAAAAATTCAAAGTTTTGGTTATTCCATCCATGAAAGTAATGCGTCATGCATCGCTTCAAAAAATTCAGGAGTTTAAAAATGCGGGTGGAATTGTGGTAAATATTGGCGAACTGCCTGTTGCTACCGAATTAAGCGGAGTGAAGGACGCGGAAGTAACCAAACTTATTTCCGGGGTATTTGCCAAAGCTGCCAACCTGATTCAGTGTAACGATGCAAAAGAGGTGTTTTCAGCTATTTCCGGAAAATATACTCCGGATTTTAAGATTCTCTCTGAAGTTAGTTCGCAGCCTTATGTGATGCACCGTATCGTTGGCAACCGCGACATTTATGCGTTGTATAATTTACCGGCAGGAACCAAATGTTTCTTCAAAGCCAAAGGAAATGTTGAATTGTGGAATCCCTGGACAACCGAAATTTCATCGCTTTCGAAACTGGCAATACCCTCGAAAGACGGAACCGAAATCAGTTTGCCGCTTTCTGAAAAAGAAATGCAACTCATTGTTTTCACCAACGGCAACTCTTCAGCAAAAGACTTTGCAGGGGCAAAGGTTCTCAAAACCATTCAGGTAGAAGGAAACTGGGAGTTTGAACTGAAACCGTCGCTCGACAACCAATGGGGCGATTTTCAGTTGCCTGCAACAAAAGAAATGTTAGGCGCACAGGTTCGTCAGTTGTATCATGCCGAAAACAAAAATTATGCAGGTTCGGAGATTAAATTTGACGAATCGTGGAAAAAACAAACCTGTGCCTACGGAAAGCAGTTTTTGAAACTTGGTGCGCTGCCAGTTTTACCTTCAGAACTGGAACTCGTAAAAATGATTTCATCCAAAGAGGGAGAAACTATTCAGATTGAAAACAAGAATTACCAATGGACCCCGTATGGTTTCTCTTGGCAACATGGCGTGGAAGGCGATTTTGGGCACCAGGGATATCATGGTTTGAAAGGCCAGATGTACGACAATTTTATCCGTCTTGGAAAACTCGAGAGTTTCAAACATTCTTTACGGCGAGCTCCCGAAAGCGATGGTAATTTTTACATTCTTTCTACTTCGGTTATTGCTCCATCCGATGGAATTTTCGAAATCTCTACCGGAGATACAAAACCCGCGATGTTCTTCATCAATGGCAAAAAAGCAGATCCAAAAAGCACCTCTGTTTCGTTAAAGAAGGGCGCCAATTCGGTGTTGCTGGTCTATGATAAGGCCTGCGAAACTTATTTGGTTTTCCGAAAAGCGAATACATCGCGCCCACTAAAGCAGCCGGTTTCCATGTGTTGGTATCAGGATTATGGCCTGTTGCCCTACGATGCCGAAGGTGCCGGGCAGTCGTCAGGACTGTTTGCATTTGAATCGGCTCCCGGATTGCAGTCGTTCACTTTTTCAGCTTATGGAAATGTACAGGTCTGGGCCGATGGTGTTAGTCAAAAGTTAATTGCAGGGAAAAAACATGATGATGGACTAACCGCCTATCAGGTTAAGCTGTCAAACCCGAAACCAGCTTCATCTCAAATTGTCCTGAAGATCGATTATCAACCCGGCTACCGGGGTATGGCTGCCATTCCTGAATACATCAGACAAAGCTGTGGCAACGGAATCATCGCATTGGGCGACTGGTCTGAAATCGATGGATTGAAAGCCTATTCTGGTGGTGCTGTTTACCGGAAAAGCATTTCATTTTCTGCGGACGATTTGAAGAACAAACTGGAGATCGATTTGGGCGATCTGGTGTCGTCGGCCGAATTGTTTGTCAATGCAAAAAGCGCCGGTATTCGTTTGTCGCCACCCTGGAAATTTGATATTACCTCGTTGGTCAAGTCCGGAGAAAATAAGGTTGAGGTAAAGATTTACAATACACTGGCAAATAATTACACCACCATACCAACGAGCTACAGAGGTTCAATTAAATCGGGGCTGATTGGGCCGGTTAGTTTCCGGATTTGCGAATAACAACAACAGTGCAAACTGGCAATGGATGTTTTGCAAGGAGATATGCCGGAATTCTGCAAAAATCCCCCTGAATTGTTCAAAGCACAGAATGGTAAATTCCCTAATTTGGCAAATTCTGCACTGGGCTGAATTGCCTTGTTTTTTGAAGCTTAATTTTTAACTAAACCTATAAAAATGAATATAAGAAGAATTTCTATTGCTTTTATTCTAATAGCTTTTACGGTCGTTTCATCCTTTTCGCAAACCAAACCTATGAACGAAATGTGGGGCGAGACGGCAGTATCAGTCGATGCTCTTCGGGCCGGACGTGGAAAACTGTTTGATGAAGGCAACTTCGGAATGTTCATTCATTGGGGATTATTTTCGCATTTGGGCGGCAATTGGCAGGGAAAAACCTATTACGGCATTGGCGAATGGATCATGAATAAAAGCATGG
>JAFLKN010000062.1 GCA_019163175.1 Prolixibacteraceae bacterium
AACTAGTGAATAGTGGAAAGTTTACCGTACTTTTTCGAAGCTTTAATCGCTGCAAAAACGAAACTCCCCATTCTTTTCACTTTGTTTTCAAGTTTTAAAAATAAGAAGTTATGTTTATAAAACAAACCTCTTTGTGGTTTATTTTCCAATCTTTTTTGGTGCTAAATTACTTTGCACCAGGTTGTCGAGCGGACTAACAATTTTTCGTTCCGCTTTTGGCGTAATGTGAGTATAAATCATAGTTGTTTTTATACTGCTGTGTCCCATAAGTTGTTGTATGTACCTAATGTCGGTGCCACTTTCGAGCAAATGAGTTGCAAAACTGTGCCTCAGCGTATGTACCGTTGCTTTCTTTTCCAGTCCCGCTTTCACCACAGCATCGTGCATTACTTGTTGAACTGTTCGCCCACTTAATGCCTCGCCTTTGTATTGCCCTTCAAAAACCCAGTCGTCGCTCGGATAGAATTTTCGGTAATCTTGCAAATAGGCCACTATCGAATAAGGCAGCATAACCATCCTGTCTTTGTTTCCCTTGGCTTGTTTTACATGAATTTGGTACTCTTCAAAAAGTATATCGGCCCATTTTAACGAAACAATCTCGCTACGGCGCAGGCCGGCACCATAACCAATCAGCAACAACAATTTATGCTTCGGATTGTCAATATTCCTGAATATGCTAAAACACTCTTCTGCTGTTAAAACCGATGGCAAATGATGCTCTTTCCTCGGGCGCGGCAATTTAATCTCAAACGAATCCCGTTTCAATACTGTCCGGAAGTAATACAAAAGCGAATTTACCAACATGGCCAGACTCGAAGCCGATAGCCCTTTTTCGGTCATACCCGCCAAATGTCTCACTACCTGCATTTCAGTAAGCGTATCCGGATTCTGGTAGTCATTAATTCGCAGAAACAGGTTAAACGAATTGGTGTAATTCTTAATCGTGTTCGCGCTGTAATTTTGTGCCATCAGGTAATCAATCATCGCCAGTGAGTACGATCGGGCCATCTCCGGAATCTGTTGCAGCAAATCCAGCTTTAAATTCCTGAATTGCGTTTCTTTTCGGTTCAGCGCTTTGTATTTGCTCAGGTATTTGGCAGGCAGCTTGTTGTAAACCGAAATATTCAGTTCGTCAGCAAGTTTCTGTACATTTTCGAGCATTGCCGGAGTAGCCGTGAGCAGGTATGCTTTGTTGGTCTTGCTGTAGCGGCTTCCCTCCCAGCGCTTTACCTGTTCGAGTAAGTAGGGCACAGGCGGACAACTCATGATCATCCACTTTTTATCCGTAACATATTCTTTCAGCTCAATAAATGTATTGGGGTTCGATACAATTGTCTCAAGATTATAATATTCCTCCGGAAAAACAGCTCCAACGCCCAATAAAGCTTCAACTTTAATTTTTACGTTTACATGCCGAAGTACAAAAAATGCTTTGTGACGTTTATTCCAATAAACGCCTTTAACATCCATAAGCTTCGTGGTCAGTTCCTTTTGGTACGGAATCTTGAGAATCCAGTATTTACCTATACTTCCTGTAAAAACAATTTTGCTGGCAATTTCAGGAATTAACTCCTTATGTTCGGACTCAATAGTTGGCCGAATTTCGCTGATCGTCTCAGCTATGTGAACATTTTCTTGCTCGTTTAAAGCAGGTTCAGTTTGCCGCTCGTCGTTTTCATTTCTAATAATTTCAACTTCATCAAATGTACTGAGTATTAGCTTGTAGTTTTCCTTGTTATACAAAACATACCAGCATTTACAGGTCTGGCTCCAACGTGCCCCAATATTTTTGGCTTTGATCTTTAGTTCCTCATCATATCCAAAATAGAGACCGATTTGATGCTCTCCATGGTGGAATATTTTTTTGAGTTGAATCATAAGGTGACAATTGCATTGGTCGTGGGGTGAAAAATTACATATACTCCTGATCAAATATACAAAATTGTCATCATAATTAGTTCTTCAATTCCCTTAAGTAAGTGAAACAATTTATTGTCATATTATATTCTTGACTCACCCCACGTCTTCCAGCGGACGTCCCCCTCACTACAAGTAGAGAGGGGCAAAGCGAGCACTGCGAGCTTGCCTGCCTGTCGGTCAGACAGGGGGTGAGTCAATAAAACAATGAATTTGAAATACGATATTCATTTATTCGTTGAACATTATCTATTTTCAGAATGAAATTTTTTTCAAACGTTCTCAAAATACTTTCACTTCCCAAATGACAGGAGTTCCATCCTGAATGCTGATGCGCAGAAACCTTGTTTTACCTATATTTTCCCCGATATGTGGCGAACGTAGGGTCCGTGTATTTTCTTCCTGAATTGTTTACCAGTGACATCGCTGTTAGCATACAAATAAAAAAAGGATCGCCAAACTCAACGATGTTTAGGTCGGCCATATTATCAGGAACAATCGTGTTGTAAGTATGCGTTTGCGCCGAAGGTTGTGAATGTTGTGAAGAGGATAAAAAAGGTAATGCGAATTTGAACATGATAGGGCAAAATAAGTTTGCCGTATAGAAACAAAAAGCCCTGTCTGATGCGGAAATCAAACAGGGCATTTCGTTCAGTTTGCGATTACAGTTCGCGAATCTTGATGTTGCGGAACCATACGGCGTAACCATGATCCTGAAGACCAATGTAGCCGTCTTTGGCAATGCCTTCGGTAAATCCGGGGAAGCTTTTGAACTTGCTTTTAGCCACCATTGCATCCCATTCAGGAGTCCATAAGGTGTATGTAACAACCTGAACGCCGTTTTGAGTGTGTGTAACCTGGCCATCTTTTACTTTAATAACAATGGTATTCCATTCACCTACAGGTTTTACTGTTTTTGGATCGGCAGGAAGCATGTCGTACAATGAACCAGCCAAATGGTGATCAATTTTATTGTCGGTAGCATCAATGTTGTCGAGTACCTGAATTTCAGGAGAGGCATAGTAAATGGGTTTGCCCGGAACTTCGCGTACATTAAAGAAAATTCCTGAATTGGCCATTTTGCTGGCTTTCCAGTCAATTGAAAATTCGAAGTTCTTGAATTTTTTATTCTGGAAAAGGATGTCGCCGTTAGAACCCTGTCCTGGTTTTTTATCCGGAGCAGTAAATACTTTCATGGCATCTTCTTCAATTACCCAGTTTGCGGGCATTGCAGTACCATTGCATTGTCTCCATCCATCGAAATTCTTGCCATTAAACAAGAGTGTCCAACCTTCTTTTTTTTCTTTTTTCGAAAGTTCATTTACGCTTTGTGAAAATCCCGGCAGCGCAATCAACATGGCAACTGCGAATGACATTGTCATAAAAATGTTTCTCTTCATGATTAGATTTTTAGTGCAACCTCCTGAGAGGTCAATTAATGATTCAGTAGTGTTTAGAATTTATGATTCAAAAATAAGTAATTGCTATTGCCAATCCTAGCATGTAAACAAAATTGAAAAGCTTAAATCTAAAAAGTTGCTGTTTAAGTCATACAAATTAGTAAATGTCGTATTTCAAATTCATTGTTTCACTGATCCTCCCCATACTCGTATCGCTCGCTTTGCACCTTAAAAGTCCTGAAAGGAAGATCTGTAAAAGCAGAGGGTGAATTCCGCTGAAGACGCTAACCCTGTAGGATAAATCCAAAATCAGGTTTTACAAAGAAATTGATCCAATCTCCAAATTTAATTTGATTTATTCCCAAGGTAATTCAACCCTTTTAAATCTCGTCCTGTGGCTGGTAGGCTTTCAGGATTTCTACAGAACAAAAGTCCGAAGGACTTGAATCTGAATAACCTCCGGTGAAACCGGAGGCAAGTGAGTGGGAAAAATGGAACCCCGAAGTGGGTTCAACTTTGTTGAATAAATTTTCAACAGTTTCTTAGTTGAAACTTCTGCTCCCGTTTTCAAAATCGAGATTCAAGAATTTTCCGTTGCAGGCAAACCGAAATTCGCTGGCTCCCTTTATGGCCTGAATATAGGGCGAGTCATAGCGATTATAATTCGTATTTACCTTCTTGTCATCAACCCAAAATCCGGAATTGTACTTCAACTGATATACTTTGCCATTTGATTCGTAGGTTAATGTCAGATTCTTTTCGTGAAAAATTACTTTGTTGTTTAAAATCCGGTTGTAAAATCGGTCAAATGAGCCGTCTTCGGCGCGCGATCCGGCCTCTGTAATCCAGAAGGTTTGACGTCCTTCCTGAATGATATCACTGGTGCTTCCGGTTTTATAGTTCAGCGGATTTTTAGCGATAAATGCACAATACGTATCGCCTTTTTTGCCAAAAGCATAATTGTTTACGAGGTAAACGCTGTCGAATTGCTCTTTGGGGAACCATGCATGGGTAAAATGCAGGAGTTCTTTTTCCATGATGCTTTTTTTCTCCGGAATGTCATAAATGGCAAGGTTTACCGAAGAATCCTGTGCTACATGGGGCAGCCTTCCATAGCCCACCCAGTAGTTGGGCGATTGCTGTTTTACCTTTTCGTTTCGTGCCGGATGGGTATGGAAAATGCTGAACGAATTGCCGATGTTCATTCCTGCAACATGCTGCTGGTCGCCATAAGTTCCGGGTTGGTGGTTCTGGGCGGCGTACAACGAATAATCTTTCGTTTTGTAGGTGTAAACGTTTCCCTTTTGGATGGCAACCCCGTTGCTTGGTGGATTAATAAGTTTGACGATAAAAGGTTCGAGATGAAAAATCCGAAAGAGCGTGTAGTTCAACTCTTTTAAATCAGCCAGCGTTTCGTTGGTGAACATGTTATTTTTCCGGACAAAAGCGAGCGTATTCCGCACCACTTCCGGATTACTAAATGCCTCCATACCCAATTGCATCATCATACTTTCATCACCTGTTCCGGAGAAGCCTTCCTGTTCCAATTCCAAAAGATCGAGACCATTGCATTGCCTGATCACAACATGGGACGAATCGTGAGCAATTTCGCCCAATACTGCCGGAAGCTGGTATTTTCTGGTGGTCATTAGTCCGTAAGTCATTCCAGGTTTGATTTTGCCTCCATAACCCCAGTAATAATCGATTGCTCCATTCAGGTTGTTGCCCGGTCCACCTTTCCGGTTGTGCTCGTAAGCCCTGCCGCTGGCCGAAGTGAATGTATTTCCTATACTTTGTGCGGCTACATCGTAAAAGAGCAAATCCAGAATGATTTCGCTTTTCTTCACAATTTCCTTATCGTCGGCATAGTCAATCAGGTTGATGAGTGGTGCAATGTCTTCTTTGTAATACACTGCGGAATAGAACTCGGTGAATCCATATTTCCAGCGCATTTTCAGCCAGGTGAGTATTCGTTTCCGGGCTTTCTCCTGATGTTGTTTTCCGGTGAGCCCGCTGTTGCTGAATATTTTATCCGGATAAAGTTGCCCCACCAGGTATTCTTCCGAAGCAAACAGAATCTGATGATTTTCGCTCCAGTAACACATGGAATTTCCACCGGGTTCGTCCCACCAGTAGCGGAATCCGGTGAGCGATTTTTCAATTTTTTGTTTTACGCTGTCAGGAATTTTGTTTTCGAACTCGTACAATATCCTAATGAGCGCGACCATGCGAAAGTCGTCCATGTTTTCGAGTGTGGTATTGAGGCGGTTCCAGTCTATTTCAACGGTATCGGTAACCAACTCTTGGTAAATGTGATCCTGTTCGTATTTCACATTTTTTGGCGGCCAGCCGGGATAAACCGGAATTTTGGAATTCCGGTAATAATCAACAGCGATTGAGCTAATAGCCAGAATAAGAAGTAGGATGAAAAAGAATTTTAGGTATTTGTAGAGTTTGATATTGAGCATTATATCTGTTTATTTTTAGTTAGGTGCTGTGAAAATTTCCTCGTGAACCAGATTTCCGTCAACATCGCAATGCTGGAGTTTAAGTGTAGCTATACCAAGCTCATTTCGTGCTGTAATGCCCCTCAAAAAGCCGCCACTTACTCTTAAAAAGCGGTGCTCTGGCCTGACGTCCTGCGGAGGCCAGCCTTCAGCGTGCGAGTCGGAACCTGGTCCACAACCAAACTCCCACAAATTGGTGCCTTGGGGATGACTTACATACTGCCAGTGCCGGTCGCCATTACAAATATAGAGGTTTGTAAACTGATTCAGAAATGCCCGTATTTCGTCTCCCTCGTATTTGAAAATGGAATTGGCATAATTGTCTTTTTTATTTTTGCGGTCCGGTCCAACAATCGGGTCGGGTGAAATGAGAATTTTGAATGTAGCATCCGATTCTTTCAGGGTCCGAAATAACCACTCTTTTTGCTCTTTTCCCAAAATAGTCTTATCAGGGCCATCTTCCATGTTGTTTGGGCTACGGTAGTTCCTACCTTCGAGTATCCAGATTTGCAGGTCTTTACCCCAACGCACTGTTTTATAGGTGGGGTTGGCCGAAGGGAACTGCTCCTTATCGAAGATTTCGAGTCCACGGTCAAAGCTGACGGTTCCGTATGTCATGCCCGGATAGGAATCGTTGCAGAGTGCATCATGATCGTCTTTCATAAAATAGGTAGTCACCTGCGCAAAAAAAGTACGTTGAAATGGCAGGGCAAACAGTCGGTCCCATTTAAATCGCATAAGTTCTTCGGTAAGGGCATATGGTCCCGGTTTATCGTAATATTCCACATCGCCGGTATGCACATAAAAATCTGGAAATTGCCTGAGCATCACCGGGTAAATTTTGTGTCCGCTGATCGAATCATCACGGCGGGGATAATCGTGGCAGGTCACAATGCAAAAATCCAGATCTTCAATTTTGTCAGCGGTTGGCGGTGTTCGGAAATTCCCTTTTATGCTGTCTGAAAGTTGATTTTCTCCCGTGTTTCGGGCAAATAGTTGTACAATGTATCTGGTTCCCGGAGTCAGATTTTCAAGTTTCCATTGTCGGGTAAAATTCAGGGTTGTGTCAACGGCTATCCATTTGGTTTCTATTTTCTGACCGGGTTGCTGGAATGGGAAATAAACCAGTTTTACTTCGCCTGAAGCGCCAGTGCAGGCACCTTCCATTTGATCCAATGTAAGTCCTTCCGGAATCTGGGCTTTACGAATCCTGCCTTGATCTGTACTTTTTGCCAGTTCTTTGGCTTCATCGGCTGAAGGTACCAGAAACTTTTGTCCGGTTCGGTTTAGTTCCGGAGTTTTGGTTAGGCGTGTCCAAATTACGATCGAATGCTGGTCTGCCCAGCCATTGTGAAACCCATTCCCAAAATAAGGGCCTTCCGGAGTCTTTTTGCTGTTGCAGGATAAGAAACCAATAATTGCAAGAATTACTATCAGCCAATTGTATTCTTTCATGTCAGTTTTTATTAATCGTAGCTTTCAGCTTGTTTATTCTTCTCCCTTTTTGGGCTTCACCTCTCTCACCCCGACCTGATTGGCCCAATTGTTATACAGTTCAACCATTTCTTTAAAAATGTCTGTTCTGATCTTGCTCTGTTCGTTCATTTCAATCGGGTCTTCCTTTAGGTTATACAATTCCCACGAACTGTTTTTCGTTTTAACCAGTTTCCAGTCACCTTTCCGCATGGCCTTTTCGCCTATATATTCCCAGAAAAATGGTTGAGTGCGGGGAATTTCATTTTCCGCGAATGCTGGAATAAGGCTTGTTCCGCGCAATGGTGTAATCGGATTGTTGTTGACTTGTTCGGGATATTTGGCTCCGGATAATTCCAGAAAAGTGGGCATAAAATCAACGACGTGCCCGGGCTGATCTGTTAATTTTCCGGCTCCTTTCACCATTTTTGGCCAGTAAACAATCAATGGTGTGCGGATTCCTCCCTCGTACAGCCAGTTTTTATAATAGCGGTAAGGTGTATTCGAAACATTGGCCCAAGGATCGCGATAGGAATCATAGGAGCCTCGTTCTCCAACCTGAATTCCTCTCCCACCTAAATTTCGCGTTGAAGCATTTTCTGCACATCCACCATTATCGGCCAGAAAAATGATGAGCGTATTATCCAGTGTGTTTGTTTTTTTCAGCGCATCAATTACCCGGCCAACTCCCTGATCCATGCGATCGATCATGGCAGCATACACCTGCATCCGTCGAGTCCAAAGCTTTTTATCTTCGGCATCTTTCCATGCCGGAATGTCGGCTGTGTGTGGGCTCAGGTTGCAGTCTTTGCTGATGATGCCCAGTTTCTGCATTTTTCGGTACCGCTGTACCCGCACTGAATCCCAGCCATCAGCATATTTTCCTTCGTATTTTTTGATGTCTTCGTCCAACGCATGTAGCGGCCAGTGTGGCGAGGTGTAGGCCACATAAAGGAAAAGCGGGTCTTTCTTTTTGGCTTCCGAATGTTCTTTGATAAATGCCACAGCCGTGTCAGAAATGGCATCTGTCATATAAAAGCCTTTAGTTGGTGGAGTCCACGATTCGTTGCCGTAGGCCATTACCCGCTTTCGTGGTTCTTCAATAATTTCAAAATAACTGCTGGCTCCGCTGATTAGACCAAAATATTGATCGAATCCACGCTGCAAAGGCCAATGTTCTTTTCGTTCGCCCAGGTGCCATTTGCCCGACATGTAGGTTGAATAACCCGCTGTCCGAAGAACTTCAGCAATAGTCACACAGTTCTGGTTCAGAAATCCCTGGTATGGGCCTGGCTGAATAGGGGTGTCGGCCATCGTCACCATGTTTCCCATTCCGGCTTCGTGGTTGTTCAGGCCGGTGAGCAAGGATGCGCGGGTGGGACAGCACTTTGCATTGTTGTAAAAGTTCCGGAAACGTACACCCTGCGCCGCCAGTTTGTCGATATTTGGCGTTGAAATCTCGCTGCCATAGCATCCAATGTCGGAATAACCCATATCGTCGGCCATGATGAGCACAATATTTGGCCTGCCTGCCGGTACTTTCTCTCCGGAAAAGGCACTTACGCTCAATCCGGACAAAGCAATTAGTGACAGGTATTTTAATCCGGGAAACTTATTTTTTTTATTTAGCTCCATCATTTTTTCTGAAATTTAGGATTATATTTTCCTTTTTCCTTGAAGCCCGGGAAATCGCGCATGGCGCCAAACCGTGGGTACGACTCAAAGATATCTCCGTTCCCGGTCAAACGAGGATCGCCTTGTGCCTTCAAATCCTTTTCAAGAATAGCCCGGAGTTTATTTTTTGTGGTTTTAAAATTCGGGTCATTTGCCAGATTTTTAAGGCAAGCAGGGTCGTTTGTAATACTATACAATTCTTCCTCCTGACGTTTTTCGTATCCCAATTGGAACGAAGCCGGATATGTTGCACTGTTTTCAATCAGCATCAGTTTTGTTGGCGAATTGTCGATGTCGTGGTAGCCCGGCCAGAGCGGATGTTCGCGGGTTGCGCCTTCCGGAGCGGGGTCACCAGCTGGCCAACGGTCGGGTTTAAGGTTAAGAATAAAGAGGTAATCTTCTGTACGGATGGCACGCGCCGGGTAACCCAAATTATCAGGACGAGCCTGCGTGTGGCGTTCCCGTCCGGTCAAAACATAGTCCCTCACCTTTTTTGGTGCCTTTTCTTTGCTGAATAAAATCGGTGTCAGACTTTTCCCGGTCATTTCAGGTGGGTCTTTTATTTTTGCAATTTCCAGAAAAGTGGGTGCCAGATCAATCATGCCCACCAGTTCGTTCACTACCTTTTGTCCGGAAATGCCTTTGCCCCAGCAGATGGCCAGTGGAACATGTGTGCCATATTCCTGAAGGTTGGCTTTTGCATAAGGAAAGGACATTCCATTGTCTGCGGTCACCACAATAATTGTATTTTCCAGTTCCCCTTTTTCCTGAAGAAACCGAAGCATTTTTTCCAGTTGAGCATCAAACCACTCAATTTCCATGTAATAATCAAGCACATCACTTTTCACCAGATTAACATCTGGCAAAAACGACGGAACCGCAGCATTTGCAAGGGTCATGCCCGACTTTAGTCCCGATCCGTCTTCGTAATCGCGGTGAGGTTCGTGTCCTCCATACCAGAAAAAGAAGGGCTTGTCCTCAGGTTTTTGGGTGTAAAAATCTTTGAAATTTTCGAAATAATCTACCTTGCTAATTCCTGAAGCGGGTACTTTTTGAAATTTCCGGGAATTGTATTCAGGCCCAACTGGGTTTCTGTTCCATCCGGCTTCCTGCCAGTTCCCGGGACCCCAGGGTTTTCCGGTGAACCCGATTTGATAGCCCGAATTTTCAAGTAAGTCGGTAAAAACCGTGTATTTTTTTGGAAAATAGCTGCTGTGAGTTCCGGCTTCTTCGAGCTGCCAAATATTTTTGCCGGTAAGGATTGCCGCCCTCGATGGACTGCATTGGGGCGCTGCAACAAAAGCATTGGTAAATAGAATTCCCTTTTTCGCTACTTCGTCGAAAGCCGGTGTTCGAATGCCTTTTGTTCCATACGCCGTAGCATAGGGATACGATTGATCATCGGCAATGGCAAACAGAATATTGGGTTTATCCGCTGTAGGTTGAGCGATTGCTCCTGAAGCAATCAGAAACGCCATAATGGTGGTTCCGAATTCCCTTTTTATTTTCTGGTTTGTCATAGTCTGGGTTTAATTTAACAGCCGTTAGCTTACTGTTCTCCTTCTAAATCGGTAAGATCAGAATTTTTTACTTCAGAAAATCCATGATTTTAATTTTTAGTTTGAATTTTATTGAACTTGTACTTTTCTACAATTGGTTTTCCAATCTCTACACCATCAACATTGAAAAGAAAATTTTTTGGCAGTTGTTTGGGATTGTAGTACGCCAATCTTTTTTTATTTGCGATATCAGCCTTTACGCCCAATTTTCCTGAAGGTGTTGAAACTGCAATATCTATAATTCCATCTTTTTCATTGATCAAAACCGGAGTTTTTAGCACTTTTTGCCTGAAGTTTGAAAAGTCAGCTTCACTTGTTATATCTTCTTCAACTTTCCACCACATCGCAATGGCGCCTTTCCCATCGTCCGGATGCTGCAATGTCAATCGCAGTCCTTTGTTGCTGGCCATCCTGAAATTTTCGCGCTTGGGCTGATAGCTGAATCCATCGTTATAAAGAGCCATTTTTGTATTCTTGCCGGCATTGTCCCACAAAATACGAATGGAAATTACTACATCTTCGAAGCGTGCGAAAAAGGTATTTGTGTCGTCGAATTCCACCTTGCTGCCTGCTTCGGGAGCAGTTATTTTTTTGTTTCCGATCCAGATTTCGTCAAATGCGTGGGGCAAAATTATGGTCGAATTCAGGTAGGAATTGATGCAGTTATGGTCTTTTTCGCCTGCAGCCAACATCACAAATTCGCCTTTGTTTTGGGCCGACTGCATAAAATACATGAGGTGGCGCGCTTTTCCCCAACCGCCATTTGCGGGGTAGTTGGCAGGCATCAGGTGTTTCATCTTTTCACCCATTCCTTCGGCTGACCACGTTCCGTAATGGTCGTTTCGTCCCTCCATGTTGTAGGCAATGTTTAGCATTTGCGGAACCCGCTCACTACTGAGGTAAGCCACGAATGATTTGTCGTCGGGACTATACGCCTGGTTGGAGGAGGCTAGTGATACTTTCTTGCCTACATAGTCGCAACTGTATGAATTGGCGATGCTGTCCCAGCGCTGAACGATAAACCTGTTTGGGCGGCTCATCAGCTCTTTTTGCTGAGCGCTCAATCCCGTTTCGTTCAGTATCGAGAAACATATCTGGTGGAATAAATGAGTATTCGTATTTTCCCCGCCGAGTAAAGGATTCATGTATTTTTCTTCCAGCAGGTCGCGACCAAAAACACGGTTGTAGTCGCGGCTATGTGCTCCGCCCAAAAATCCTCCGCGCTGGTTGTAGTGCGAACACAAATCGGTGAGCAAAAAGTTAATGGCATCGGCTGCTTTAGTTCGGATGTCTTCGTCAGTCGAATATTTCCGGATCAGTGCCAGCGATTCCAAATCGACACCACAATACGTAGGACTGTCGTACTCGCGGTTGCCAAATCGGGCCACATGATCGAGCCAGATGTTAAACAATTTGCGTCCTTCTTCAACCACCGAGGGCTGCTTGTAAACCTGGCCAAGAGCAACCATATTCCAAATCCTCATCAGGTAAATGTTCGTGTACGAAATGCGTATTTTTTGATCGCGGATACCATGCAGGGCAAATTCAAATATTTCATCCAGCGTTTTTCGTGCTTCAGCCGAAAGCTGGTCGTCAAACAGAATTTTTATCAGAATACCATATTGAACGCAAAACTCGACATTGTTTCCATCGCCCACATCTCCGCCGGTTTCATTCCATCCCCAGTACATGTTGCCATAACTCGGTGCATTTTTATCGGTAATAACTCTTGTTTGCACCATTTTAAGTACCCATTCGGTTTGTTGGTCGGACAGGAATCGGGTGTCCAGAGCGTCCAGCAAAAATTGGTAACAATCGCGCACGCCCAATCGGGGTGGCGATTGCTGCAGAGCGGCCCACTCAGCCTGCATGCTCGCTTTCCGGGCTTCAGGATTGGGCATTCGGGGTATTTCGGATGTCCTACTTTGAGCCGAAAGCTGTAGCTGGAAAACAAAAAGAATGCAAAACAGGATGAGTGTATTTTTCATACGTGAATAATTTGTTTTTTAATTGTCGTATGGAACTCGCATGTTGAC
>JAFLKN010000073.1 GCA_019163175.1 Prolixibacteraceae bacterium
TCTCACTCTTTCTGATTATCAAACTGTTATAAAACATCCTAAACAGAAAAAATAAAAATATAAAAGGAGAAACAGCCTTCGAAAACCGAATTCCGCAATTTTGCCAAGTAAATTCAAGACATCAGTTAACAAATATATCACGCTTCCAAATGACCAGAATCCTTATAAAGCAATAAAGACCAATCAAAAATGACTGGTCTTTCTTATTGACACATATAAATTCATACCCCAAATGAGGTGTTATCGCTAATGAATAATTATTCCATTTCAATTTTATAGGCAGCAAGATCTTCAACGACAGAACTGCGAATAAACTCTGCATGACCTTTTACCAATGATTTAGCCAGTTTTATGAAGACTTTGGCAGATTTAGTAAATGAGGCATCACGGTTGCTATCTGTAACAAGCAGGTAGCTCATAATGATGTATCCTGCCATTTCGACTAACCGCCTTGCATGGAAATCAATAAACTCATTGTCATTACTATCAACCACTTTGGCTACTGCCTGCTCGTAATCATCAGTAAGGATGATCAGGGTACGTCGCATGAATTCAAGTTCAGGAGTGATCTTCTGAGACTCGTATTCGCGAATCTGGGCAAGATAACCGCCAGTAGTTACGCCCCGAATAGCAGCAACTACCTGTAACTGCGTTGTTCCTTCGTAAATTGAAGTAATACGGGCATCGCGGTAAATACGCTCCACCGGATAGTCCTTCATAAAACCTGATCCTCCGTGAATCTGAACAGCATCGTATGCCAATTGATTACAGAATTCACTAGCTAATCCTTTACCTAGCGGAGTAAAAATATCAGCCAATTTCTGATATTTTTTCATCTCATTCTTTTCATCCTTGTCTAATGCACGTTCTTCAGAAATATGCATGTAGGTTTTATACATATCAACAAAACGTGCAGTCTCATACAACAAAGTACGCGAAGCATCCAGTTTTGCCTTCATGGTTGTAATCATTTCGTAAACGGCAGGGAAACGAATAATCGCTTTACCAAACTGCATACGCTCTTTGGCATAAGCCAAAGCTTCGCGATAAGCAGACTCCGAAACCCCTACTGACTGTGCATGAATACCCAGACGAGCTCCGTTCATCAGCGCCATAACATATTTAATTAAGCCCAATTTGCGATCACCCACGATTTCACCAGGTGCGTCCTTAAATACCAGCTCGCAAGTTGGAGAGCCGATGATTCCCATTTTGTGCTCGATTCGGCGAACTGAGACTCCGCCATTACGTTTGTCATAGATAAACATTGACAATCCACGACCGTCCTTTGTTCCGGCTTCGGAACGTGCCAATACCAAAGCAATGTCGCCATCTCCATTGGTAATAAATCTTTTTACACCATTCAGTAGCCAAACACCTTTCTTTTCATCCCAGGTAGCTTTTAACTGAACAGCTTGCAAATCTGAACCCGCATCAGGTTCTGTCAAGTCCATAGCCATGGTTTCACCAGCACAAACTCGTGGCAAATATTTTTCTTTTTGCTCTTCTGTAGCAAATTCATTAATAGTTTCGGCGCAATCCTGAAGTCCCCATATATTTACAAATCCTGCATCTGCCCGTGAAACAATATCGGCGGCCATAATATAAGGCACAATCGGGAAATTCAGCCCATCATATTTACGTGGTAATGACATACCCATCAGACCGGCTTTCCGCAATGCATTAATGTTTTCTTCGGTGCCACGTGCATAAATCACATGGCCGTCAACAACCTGTGGCCCTTCTGCATCAATACTTTCTGCATTTGGAGACACAATATCACCACAAATTTCACCCACTACTTCAAGCACTTTGTCGAAACTATCCTGTGCATCTTCGTAATCCATGGGTGCAAAATCGTATTTCTTCTTTTCTTCGAAATTCCGTTCTTTCAGCCGAACAATTGTCTCCATCAAAGGATGGGTCAAATGGAATTTCAGGTCTTTATTGTCTGTATAAAAATTAGCCATTTTATTTACTTTTTTCGGTTGAAAGACTACTTAGTATTCGCTTTGTAATATTTGATCATCTTTGGAAGAATCTCTGCCACATCACCGGTGATCACATAATCGGCAATCGAGTTGATTGGAGCTTCAGGATCGGTATTGATGGCAATAATCTGAGCAGATTCTTCCATCCCGGCACGATGCTGTATTTGCCCTGAAATTCCACAGGCAATGTACAATTTCGGACGAACAGTTGTTCCGGTCTGGCCAATCTGACGTTCATGATCAACATATCCTGAATCGACAGCTGCACGCGAAGCGCCAACTTCACCACCCAGGACTTCAGCCAGTTCAAAAAGCAGATTGAAATTTTCTTTTGAGCCCACACCGTAACCTCCGGCAACAATAATTCCGGCGCCTTTGATGTTCACTTTGCTCTTTTCCATGTGACGTTCGATCATTTCAACAACGAAATCAACATCGCTGGTATATTTCGATACATCTAGTTTATTAATCGTTCCTTTGTATTTTGGATCGAGAATTTCTTTTTTCATTACACCTTCACGCACTGTAGCCATCTGAGGACGACAATCAGGATTGATAATAGTTGCAATGATATTTCCACCGAAAGCCGGGCGTATCTGATAAAGCAAATCGGTATATTCCTTATTCAATTTTTTATCTTCATGATCGCCTATGACCAGCGAAGTACAGTCGGCAGTTAATCCACTGTGCAAAGCTGAAGATACACGAGGACCCAAATCGCGCCCAACTGAACTTGCCCCCATGAGGGCAATCTGTGGTTTTTCTTCCTGAAAAAGCTTTACCACGATAGATGTGTGTGGCAATGTAGTGTATGGAGCAAGACGTTTGTCGTCGGCAATATGCAAAACATCAACACCATAAGGGAAAATATCCTTTTCAATTCCATCGAGTTTGAAACCAATGGCAATTGCTTCAAGCTTACATTTTAATTCGGTGGCCAGTGCGCGTCCCTTAGTCAACAATTCCATGCTGACTTCAGCAACCTGTCCGGCTTCTATTTCGATATAAACAAAAACACTATTCATAATTAATGATGTTTTAACAATTATCCGATTGTATGATTTTCAATTAACTCACGCATCAGCTGATCCATATCTTCATCAGAAGAAGTAATCACTTTTGCTCCTTTTGACTGAAGTACAACGTTCTCTACCTTTTTTACCTTAGTTGGTGAACCTGTCAAACCCAATTCATTCATATCAACTTCAATATCCTGAACTGTCCATTCCTTAATATTGAGGTATGGTCTATCGTTATACAGATGCAAATAGTCTTCGTTTGACACCTGCATTTCGGAAATTGTTTTGGCATGTTTGTATTTCATGATCAATTTTGCATTGCGCGCACGGCAGTCGGGAGCTGAACTGTTCACAGTCACCACCAAAGGCATTGGGCATTTAACCACTTCAACACCGCGTTCGAGACGTCGCTTTACAGTAACCATTCCTTTATTGATAGCCTGAATTTCTTCGGCGTAGGTGATCTGAGGAATTCCTAATTTTTCAGCAACCTGAGGACCAACCTGAGCTGTATCTCCGTCAATAGCCTGACGGCCTGCTATAATAATGTCGTAATTGCCATATTTTTTCAAGGTCTGCGCTATGGCGTATGAAGTGGCCAAAGTATCTGAACCAGCAAAAGCACGATCTGTTAATAAGATGCCATCATCAGCACCACGAAATAAACCTTCACGAATGATCTCAGCAGCACGACCTGGACCCATTGTCAACACTGTAATGGTTGTACCCGGGAAATTGTCTTTTATTCGAAGCGCTTGTTCCAACGCATTCAAATCTTCGGGATTAAAAATTGCCGGAAGAGCAGCCCTATTGACAGTCCCATCGGCTTTCATTGCATCTTTACCAACATTTCGGGTATCAGGAACCTGTTTGGCAAGAACGATAATTTTGTAACCTTTCATTCCTTATTATTTGAGTTAATTAAGTTGTTTCGTTTCCATCAAAAACTACTGAAATTCTTTTTGAATTTATCAGCTTTCCATATTAATCTTTACCTTTTAATAAAGCTCAACTTTTAAAAGGAAGCAAATATAGATATTCAACCCTAAGAAATCAAGCAACTTTAAGGAGCAATCAGACCTGCTCAAAAGTTACATCTGATCAAAGACTGACAGAATGAATGAATTACTCAAACTCTAAGTGCTGAAGCGCTGACAGACAAAGCAATTAAAACAATCTACCTCATTTTTCAAAAAATCCTTTTCAGAAAACACCCAGTTTAATTTAAAATGAATTTAAGTAAGAATTGATAAATATCAGCGTAAATAACCACACAAAGCACGCTAATTCTGGGTAAAAGTAACTTAAATACAAGTTCAGAATTTATCGTCAGGCTATAAAAAGATTTTAGTAACAGCACCAAAATACAATAACCGTATAGAAAACAAAAGGTCGTTACTCTTTCCAGAATAACGACCTTAGTTTATTTATTGAAATCAATTACTTATGCAATAGGAGCAGGACCTCCAAACGACATGGGAGGCAGCAGCGGATCGTGTCCACGAACATTTTTGATAGAGCCATTTACTGACTCGTATTTTTGAATGTTCTCCTGCAACGCCAGCAATAATCGTTTAGCGTGCTCCGGAGTAAGAATAACTCTAGACTTTACATTGGCTTTAGGAATTCCGGGCATTACCCTTACAAAATCCACTACAAATTCAGAACTTGAATGTGTAATAATAGCCAAATTCGAGTAAATCCCCTGAGCCACCTCCTCGGTTAACTCAATCTGCAATTGATTATTATTCTTTAAATCTTCCATGATTAATCTCTCGAAAATTTATCAGTTTCTTTCATCTCAACCATACGATCATATTCATCGCGTGAACCAACTACCAGATTTTTGTATTCTTTCAATCCGGTACCTGCTGGAATAAGATGTCCACAGATTACATTTTCTTTCAATCCATCCAGATAATCGACTTTACCCTGAATTGCAGCTTCGTTCAATACCTTGGTTGTTTCCTGGAATGAAGCGGCTGACAACCAGCTGCGCGTTTGAAGTGCAGCACGTGTAATCCCTTGCAAAATCTGACTTGATGTAGCAGGAATGGCATCCCTTCCTTCAACCAATTTCTTGTCACGACGACGGAGATTTGAGTTTTCATCTCTCAAACGACGCGAAGTAATAATCTGTCCAGGTTTAAGGCTATCCGAATCACCTGCTTCAATTACAACCTTTTTATTATAAATCCAGTCGTTTTCGTGCAGGAATTCGTGTTTGTCAACAATCTGTTTTTCAAGGAAACGTGTATCGCCCGGATCGTCAATCTCAACTTTACGCATCATCTGGCGAATAATCACCTCGTAATGTTTGTCGTTGATTTTCACACCCTGCATGCGGTATACATCCTGAACTTCGTTCAAAATATACTCCTGAACTGCAGTTGGACCTTTGATGGCCAAAATATCAGAAGGAGTAATAGCTCCATCAGAAAGTGGAGTACCTGCGCGGATATAATCATTTTCCTGAACCAAAATTTGTCTGGATAATGGAACCAAGTAACGTTTAACCTCACCGGTTTTTGAAGTCACCACAATTTCGCGGTTACCACGTTTGATTTTACCTAACGAAATTTCACCATCGATTTCAGAAACCACTGCAGGATTTGAAGGATTTCTTGCCTCAAACAACTCAGTAACACGAGGCAAACCACCAGTGATATCACCAGCTTTACCTGCAGCACGAGGTATTTTTACCAATACAGCACCCGCTTCTACAATATCACCATCTTCAACAGCCATGTGACCGGCCACTGGTAAGTTGTACGTACGGATAATGTCACCATTCTCATCCAAAATCCGTAACGATGGATTCTTGGTTTTATCTCTGGTTTCAATGATTACTTTTTCTTTGTAACCTGTTTGCTCATCAGATTCTTCGCGGTAAGTTATACCATCAATTACCTGTTCGAACGAAATTTTTCCTTTAAACTCGGTAATGATGACCCCGTTATATGGATCCCATTCGCAAACACGCATTCCCTTTTTCACTTCCTGTCCATTTTCAATATACAGTTTAGATCCGTAAGGAATGTTATGAGTTGACAACTGAATACGTGTATTTTTATCAATAATACGTAACTCAGCAAGACGGCTAACAACTATATAAGTTTTTATTCCGGTTTCGTTGAATTGCTCTACTACACGCAGCTCATCAATTTCGGCAAGACCATCGTATTTCGATTCAATTGTCGACTGTGTCGAGATGTTACCTGCGATACCCCCAACGTGGAAGGTACGAAGTGTAAGCTGTGTTCCCGGCTCGCCGATTGACTGTGCAGCGATAACACCAACAGCCTCACCACGTTGAACCATGGTGCTTCCGGCCAAATTTAAACCGTAACATTTTGCACAAACTCCAACTTTGGACTCACAAGTCAAAACCGAACGTATTTCTACAGTCTCAATTGGTGATTCTTCAATTTTATTAGCAATGTCATCAGTAATAATTTCTCCTGAAGCGACAATTAATTCACCCGAAAGTGGATTATAAATATCATGAACAGTAGAACGTCCGATGATTCTTTCAAACAAGGAAGCAACAACTTCTTCATTGTTCTTAATTGCAGCAGCAAGCAAACCACGTAAAGTTCCACAATCTTCTTCCTGAATGATAACATCCTGAGCAACGTCAACCAACCTACGAGTCAGATAACCAGCATCAGCAGTCTTCAGTGCAGTATCAGCCAAACCTTTACGGGCACCGTGAGTTGAAATAAAGTATTCCAAAACCGATAAGCCTTCTTTAAAGTTTGCCAAAATAGGGTTTTCAATAATCTGCGAGCCTGTTGAACCAGATTTCTGTGGTTTCGCCATCAATCCACGCATTCCGCAAAGCTGACGAATCTGCTCTTTAGAACCACGGGCTCCTGAATCCAACATCATGTAAACAGAGTTGAATCCCTGACGGTCGGTGCTCAATGTTTTCATTACCGAATTGGTCAGTTTGGCATTGGCATGTGTCCAGATATCAATAACCTGATTGTAACGTTCGTTGTTCGTAATGAAACCCATGTTGTAGTTCATCATTACTTCTTCAACTTCGTTGTATCCGGCATCAACAATTTCCTTTTTATCAACAGGAACAACAACGTCGCTCAGGTTGAATGACAACCCGCCACGATAAGCCATAGTATAACCCAAGTCCTTGATAGCATCAAGGAAATGAACAGTTACAGCATTGCCAGACTTTTTGTAAATATCTGAAATGATAGTACGTAGTGACTTTTTAGTAAGCAGCTGATTGATGTAACCAACTTCTTTAGGTACTGATTGGTTGAAAATAATACGACCAACGGTTGTTTCGATGATGTGTTTGAACATTTCACCATTTTCATCCACATCAGCTACCTTAACCTTAACAATGGCGTGCAAATCAATCACACCTTCATTGTGGGCTATGATAACTTCTTCAGTTGAATAGAAAATCATTCCTTCACCACGCGCTCCTGGTCTTGGTTTGGTCATGTAATAAAGACCAAGAACCATGTCTTGAGAAGGCACTGTGATTGGAGCACCATTTGCAGGGTTCAGCAAGTTGTGTGATGCAAGCATCAACATCTGTGCTTCCAAAACTGCAGCGTTACCTAGTGGTACGTGAACAGCCATCTGGTCACCGTCGAAGTCGGCGTTGAAACCTGTACAAACAAGTGGGTGCAATTGTATAGCTTTTCCTTCAACCAATACTGGCTGGAATGCCTGTATAGATAAACGGTGCAGCGTGGGCGCACGGTTCAACATTACAGGATGTCCTTTCAATACATTCTCCAGGATATCCCATACAACCGGATCTTTGCGATCAACAATTTTCTTGGCAGACTTTACAGTCTTTACAATACCGCGTTCAATCAGCTTCCTGATAATAAACGGTTTGAAAAGCTCAGCTGCCATATCTTTTGGCAATCCGCATTCGTGCAATTTCAGTTTTGGCCCGATAACAATTACCGAACGAGCTGAATAGTCAACACGTTTACCCAACAAGTTCTGACGGAAACGACCTTGTTTCCCCTTCAAACTGTCAGATAAAGATTTTAATGCGCGGTTATTTTCTGTTTTTACAGCATTCGATTTTCTTGAATTATCGAAAAGCGAATCAACAGCCTCCTGAAGCATACGTTTTTCGTTACGTAAGATCACTTCCGGTGCTTTGATTTCGATCAGTCGTTTCAAGCGGTTGTTACGGATAATTACCCTGCGATACAAGTCGTTCAAATCGGAAGTAGCAAAACGGCCACCATCCAACGGAACCAAGGGACGCAAATCAGGAGGAATTACTGGAACTACCTTTACAATCATCCATTCCGGACGATTAATATTCTTACTTGCACGGAAAGCTTCAACAACCTGTAAACGCTTCAGTGCTTCGTTTTTACGCTGCTGTGAAGTTTCAGTATTGGCTTTATGGCGAAGGTCGAAAGACATTTCATCCAATTCTAAACGCTGTAACAAAGTGTACAACGCATCAGCTCCCATACGTGCAATAAATTTATTCGGATCTAAATCATCCAGGTACTGGTTTTCTTTAGGTAAAGAATCAAGAATGTCTAAATATTCTTCTTCTGTTAAGAAGTCAAGATATTTAACACCATCCTGAGCTTTTATACCAGCCTGAATAACAACATATCTTTCGTAATAAATAATTGCATCAAGTTTTTTGGTTGGTAATCCTAAAAGGTAACCTATTTTATTAGGTAACGATTTAAAATACCAAATATGTGCCACCGGAACAACCAAAGAAATATGTCCCATGCGTTCGCGACGCACTTTTTTCTCGGTTACTTCAACACCACAACGGTCACAAACAATTCCTTTGTAACGAATCCGTTTGTATTTGCCGCAATGACACTCATAATCCTTAACTGGTCCGAAAATTCGTTCGCAGAACAAACCATCGCGCTCAGGTTTATAAGTCCGGTAATTTATCGTTTCAGGTTTCAATACTTCCCCGTGCGAGCGTTCGAGAACTTCTTCGGGCGAAGCCAGACTGATACCAATTTTGGCAAAGCTACTTTTAACTTTATTGTCTTTTC
>JAFLKN010000063.1 GCA_019163175.1 Prolixibacteraceae bacterium
ACGCTGCCTTCCAGACTGATGGCCAGCAATTTTTGTGCTTCAACGGCAAATTCCATCGGGAGCTTATTCAGCACCTCGCGGGCGTAACCGTTGACAATCATTCCGATGGCATCTTCCGTAGAAATACCGCGTTGATTGCAATAGAAAATCTGGTCTTCACCTATTTTTGAAGTAGTCGCCTCATGCTCCACAATCGACGATTTGTTTCCCACTTCAATGTACGGGAAGGTGTGTGCTCCACAGGTTGATCCCAGCAACAGTGAGTCGCACTGCGAAAAATTACGGGCATTGGTTGCTCCCGGCATTACTTTCACCAATCCGCGATACGAATTGTCGCTTTTGCCCGCAGAAATACCTTTCGACACAATGGTGCTTTTGGTGTTTTTCCCGATGTGAATCATCTTGGTACCGGTATCTGCCTGCTGATGATGATTGGTCAAAGCCACCGAGTTGAATTCTCCAACCGAATTGTCGCCAATTAGCACGCAGCTTGGGTATTTCCAAGTAATGGCTGAGCCGGTTTCAACTTGTGTCCAGCTTATTTTAGATGATTCGCCGCGACAAATTCCGCGTTTGGTTACGAAGTTGTAGATTCCACCCAATCCTTTTTTATCGCCCGGATACCAGTTCTGAACCGTTGAATATTTCACTTCAGCACGATCCAGCGCAATGATTTCGACTACGGCAGCATGAAGCTGATTTTCGTCGCGCATTGGGGCGGTACAACCTTCGAGGTAACTCACATAGCTATCATCTTCGGCAATAATCAAAGTTCGTTCAAACTGTCCGGTTCCGGCAGTATTTATGCGGAAATAAGTTGAAAGTTCCATCGGACAACGAACACCTTTCGGGATGTAGCAGAACGATCCGTCAGAAAAAACAGCCGAATTCAGCGCTGCAAAGAAATTGTCGGTTGTTGGAACTGCCATTCCCAGATACTTTTTGATTAGATCCGGATGTTCTTGCAAGGCTTCACTGAAAGAACAAAAGATAATTCCTTTCTCACCCAAAACTTTTTTAAATGTGGTAGTCACTGAAACACTGTCCATCACCACGTCAACAGCAACACCAGCCAAATGCTTCTGCTCTTCCATCGGGATGCCGAGTTTTTTAAATGTCTCGAGCAATTCCGGATCAACTTCATCCAAACTTTGGTATTTGGGGGTACTTCGTGGTGCTGCATAATAAATGGTTTCCTGAAAGTCAATCGGCGGAATCTTTAAATAAGCCCATTCCGGAGCTTTCATTTTCAGCCATTCGCGGTATGCTTTCAGCCTGAATTCGAGCATAAATTCAGGTTCATTTTTCTTTGCCGAAATCAGCCTGACCACATCTTCGTTCAAGCCTTTCGGAATAACATCGGTATCGATGTCGGTTACAAAACCATATTCGTATTCCTTTGAAGTTATATCGCTTAATAATTTATCCTGATTTTCCATGTTCCTCTGTTTTCTATCGCTTCTGATTACAGTCCTATTAACAATCGTACAACCCGACTGTTTAAAATTAATTGCAAAGATAAGGAAGTAAAGCTATTTTTGCTGAAAGTTTGCCGGCAATAAATACCTGCAAGTCTTAATATTTAACATGGAAAACAAACAAAAACAGACCCCGCTTTCAGAACTTGGCGAATTTGGACTGATTGAGCGATTGACAGAAAAGATACAGTTAAAAAATACAAGCACCCTGAAAGGAGTTGGTGACGATGCTGCCGTACTGAATTATCCGGATAAAAAGATTGTAGTTACAACCGACCTTTTAACTGAAGGTATTCATTTTAACCTGATGTATGTTCCATTGAAACATTTGGGATATAAAGCGGTAGTAGTGAACCTCTCGGATGTTTTTGCAATGAATGCCACCCCGAAACAAATTACGGTTTCGATTGCAATTTCATCTAAATTCTCGCTCGAAGCGGTTGAAGAACTCTATTCAGGAATTCATTTGGCCTGCGAAAAATACGGAGTTGACCTGATTGGCGGTGACACTACCAGCTCACTTACCGGACTGACGATTAGCGTAACAGCTATTGGCGAAGCAACTGACGAAGAACTTGCATACCGAAGTGGTGCCCAAGTGAATGACTTGCTTTGTGTGTCGGGCGACTTGGGTGGTGCTTACATGGGCTTGCAATTGCTGGAACGCGAAAATGAAGTGTTTAAAGTAAATCCAAATCAACAACCACAATTTGATAGGTACGACTACATTTTGGGACGTCAGCTAAAACCAGAAGCGCGTGGCGACATCAAAGAATTGCTAAAAACCCTGAATATCAAACCAACTTCGATGATCGACATTTCGGACGGACTCTCGTCGGAAGCGCTGCATTTGTGCAAAGCATCGAAAGTGGGTTGCAGCATTTACGAAGAAAAAGTTCCGCTCGACAGCCAAACCAAAGCATTTGCCGAAGAACTCAGCATCAACCCACTTGTGGCAGCCCTCAATGGCGGTGAGGATTACGAACTTTTATTTACCGTACCGCTGGCTAGTTTCGATGTGCTGAAAAAAGAATTCGACATCACCATTATTGGCCACATTACTGCAGAAAGTGAAGGAGCAAACCTCATTACCACCGGAGGTTCTGTTATTCCATTGCAGGCCCAGGGTTGGAATCCATTGATGAATAAAGCGAAAGCATAAACACATTTGAATAGTGATAAAATGAAAAGGGAGCCAATCGCTCCCTTTTCCGCTGTTCAATACAATACAAGTCACTAAGAATTACTCGCTTCTTAAATGCGATCCAAAGTATTCGAATTATCTTGCCATCATTTCAAGTTTACCAATCTTCATTTCTTTCCACACCCTGGTTTTTAAACCTTCTTTAACTGCCAATTCAGTCATCAAATTCATCTCTCCGCCCGAACCTTCCATAAAAGCAGCAAGTTGCGCGGCATCTTTATACATGCTAAACGCGATGTGCGATCCGTACGCTTCGCTTCCGGCAGGTAATATAGCCTGAAGCAATCCCCAGGTTCCCTTTTTTTCTTTGTCAACCATTTCCTGATGCCATGGCTTGAAAATTTCAGATTCCGCCTTTTCATAACTGTCATCCACCTGTTTCATAATATCAAGCGTAACCATAGCCCCTATCTGCATTTGAAAGTTGTCTTTAGTTTTGTCGATTTCCTTTAAAAAAACCTGATTCGACATATCTCTTGATTTTACTGTTTTATCCATCATGGCAATCAGCTCCTTTTCCGACTTAGCCGGATATGCTTTTTTGGCATAGGCCATAACATCTAAAGAACTCACAGCCTGAAGCATTTCTTTAAGACCAGGGAAAAGTGTCACCGTCATGTATTGCGAGCCTTGCTTTGTTCCGGCAGGAGAAAGAGACCACAAATCCCAGCCAAGGATTGTTTTATCAGCAACACGTTGCTTATGAATTCCTGACCAAAATTCTTCAACTGCCCAATAATCGGAGCCATGCTCATCATCTACCTGCATAAACTCAAACAATAAATACAAGGGTGTCGATTTTTCCTGTGCTTTAACACTTATGGTCAACATTACGACCAGACAAAAAGTAAATAACTTTCTCATGTTTACGCCTTTTAAAGATTTCCAGTTTTGTAATTCCATTCAATATGCATTCTTTGCTTATTCCATCCCAAAAGATCGGGTCAGAGACAATTAACCCACAAAATTTCAGGTAATCAGAGGTCTAAACTTCTGAAACGACGAGCCGAAGTTCATTCAATCATATTGTATAGGAATAGAATAACTAGTAAATCAATTCCGTAAAATTTAAAACGTACCGTTAAATTTAAAATACTTTACTCCAACTATTGATATAAATCAATATTAAAAGACTAAAATGTCTTTTAATATCAAAAAATAGCCGGTTTTATCAACTATTCAATCCAAATACTCGAAAATTTACAAGAATCAAATTGTCGGTAAACTCATGTAGATGAAGAAATAACAATCTTAAAATCAATGCAGAAATGTCTTCATTGCGAAGTAAAATACGGGGTCGCCATCTCGGAACATCCTTAGGATTATCAAATCAAATTCATTAATTTGGTCAGCACAACCAACAAACAATACAAGCTAAACCTATGAAAGCAAAAACCATTAAATTTCTTCCGTTACTGGCAATTTTCCTGATGGCGATTTCAACAGTCTTTGGTCAGAATATCGGGCTTGTAAATGTAAAACACGCTGAACAGGTAATTACAGTTGGAGGCCCTACCGCTGATGTATCAGGATATTCCTCAGGAGCAATACAGCTTGCCTTGGATGCACTTCAGGTCAAAGGTGGCGGTATCGTGAAACTCAATCCGGGTACTTTTCAAATAATTGGACCGGTGCGGCTACAAAGCAATACTTCGCTAATTGGTTCCGGCAAAACGACTATCCTGAAAAAATGCGATGGTTTTAAGACCAGTTTTATTATCGATGCTGATTGGGGAATGCTAAAAGCAGTGGTGAAAGATGCGAGTGGATTTAAAATCGGAATGGGCATTCAATTGTCAGACAGCAAGCATAACGAAGGCTGGGATGTGACTACAGCACTGATTACTGACATTCAGGACAACGTGATTTATTTTGACAACCGTACGGTGAACGATTACCTGGCCAGCCTGAATGGAACAATTACCAACGGCTGCTCGATTATTGAAGCGGTTGATGTGGAAAATGTAAAAATTGCTGACCTGATTATTGAAGGAAATAAAGCTACCAACGACTACATAAACGGCTGCCGGGGTGGCGGAATTTACATCCACAAATCGAAAAACTGCACGATTGAAAATGTCCGGATTAACGAGTTTAACGGTGACACATTTAGCTGGCAGATTACCGAAAATATTACCGTGAAAGGCTGCGAGGCTGCCAACGGCGGTGGATTGGGATTCCATCCAGGAACCGGTTCGGATCATTCTATTGTCGAAAACTGCATCAGTCACCACAACAGCGGAGATGGAATTTTCCTTTGCTGGCGTGTGCAGAACGGAATTTTCCGCAACAATACGGTGTATTCCAATGGCGATAATGGCATTTCTATCGGACACAAGGATACCGACAACCTGTTTGAAAATAACCGTGTTTACGAAAATGCTCATCATGGCGTGCTTTTCCGCAACGAAAATGAGCAAAACAGCGGGCACCGAAATATTTTTACAAATAACACCATCGAAAACAACGGTACCGAGCGCGAATCGGCTGGGTTCTACATTGGCGGCGAAACGCACGATATAACCATTACCAACAACACTATACGTTTTGCTGGCAAAGGAAATCAACCCACTGCCATCTTGGTTGGTAAAAAGTCTTCGAAAGTAACAGCCAACGACAACCAGATTTCAGGATCGAAGGAGTTGGTACAGGAAAAATAATTTTTTAACCTCAGAAAATCCTCATGTCCGTCAGCAAAAGCAGACGGCAAATAGAACACCTGTTTTATCAATATTTCGGTTATTCAAAACACTCCTTTCGTTTCTCCTATAGGTAACGGACATAAAAAACTCCCAACAAAAAAGCCGCTCCCTTTTCAGGAAACGGCTTTGATTTTTGGACATTATCCTTTTATGACTTTGTCTCCGATTTTACATCTTCAACCGGATTATTTGCCTTCTGGCTTCCTTTCAGAATATCAGGCAATTCGAGTCCAGCCGATTTAAATACATCGTCGAGTGGAGGGATTGAACCCAACATTCCCTGCATAAAATTGGCAGTTGACGTTTTGCCATCCTTGCCATTTCCGGTTTCCCACACGGTCACCTTATCGATCTTGATATTCTTAATGGCTTCCACCTGAGTTTTAACCAATTCCGGCAGTTTGTCGGCAATCATCATCATCACTGCATCTTTCGAATTGTTTCCGGCAGCTTTTACCATCATTTCAAAACCGTCAGCCTGCTTGCTCAATATTTCATAAATACCGCGAGCCTGAGCGTCCATTTTCATGAATATGGCATCGGCTTCCCCTTTGGCCATCCGTCGGGTTTGTTCAGCGATTGCTTCTGCATCGATTTCAACCTTTTGTTTGTCGATTTCAGCAGAAACCACTACGTTGGCCGTTTGAGTTGCTTTTTCGCGCATTGCACGGGCAATTTCAGCTTCCTTTTCAGCAGCGTAAGCTTCCTCCAAAGCTTTTGCTTCCATTACTTTTTCAGCCGCTACGGCTTTTCGGCGAGCTTCAGCTTCTTTTTCACGACGATCGGCATCAGAATTGGCAATGGTAATTTTGGCAATATTTTCTCCTTCAACAGCAACCGCATCGGCTTTGGCTACCTGTACACGCTGTGCCTGATGTGCTTCGGCCTGACCGATTTCACCATCACGGTTTTTCTCGGCAACACTCTTTTTAGCATCGTTGATTGCTTTTGCAGCGGCTTCTTTTCCCAAGGCTTCGATGTAGCCCGATTCGTCATTGATGTCGGTGACGTTCACGTTGATCAGTTTCAGACCGATTTTCTTTAATTCAGCTTCCACGTTCGAAGAAACTGCAGCAAGGAATTTATCGCGGTTGCTGTTGATTTCCTCAATGTCCATTGTTGCAACAACCAAACGCAACTGACCGAAAATAATGTCTTTCGCCAGGTTACTGATCGATTCCTGAGTTAGACCCAGCAAACGTTCGGCAGCGTTTGTCATTACTCCTGCCTCTGTAGAAATACCAACGGTGAACCGTGAAGGCACATCAACGCGAATATTCTGCTTGCTCAGCGCACTTTTCAGGTTAATTTCAATCGAAATGGGAGTCAGATCAAGAAACTGGTAAGCTTGAATGATAGGCCAGATAAAAGCAGCCCCACCATGAATACATTTAGCCGAGCGCGATTCGCTTTCGACACCTTTGCCCACTTTCCCGTACACGACCAGAATGCGGTCGGAAGGACAGCGTTTGTAGCGTCTCAGCATGGCTACAACAATGATAAACAAGAACAGGACAGCTATGCTGACCATCATTACAAAATAATCGTTCATAGTTAATTGAATTTTGGTTATTGATTGATTTATTGAATTTTGGTATTCGTTGATTAATTCCTTCGCACCAAAAGAATTTGATTGTTGATGACATCGGTGACATGTATAATAGAAGAAGTTGAAATAGCTTCCGGATCGTCGGTAATCGCATCAAGGGTCTGAAGCGTGCCCTGCACGGTTATCTGAATTTTTCCCATGCCTTTGCGCTTGGCAGGAATAGGAAGGTAAACTTCGCCGGTTCGGCCAACCGCATTCCGGATGTTCATGTTTCCGGTCTCGGCTAGCTTCGACATTAAATAAAAGAGGGTAGCCATAGCAAGCATCATCAGGAAACCACAGAGAAATGAGAAGAGAATAACAAGGAAGGGAGCCATTCCTGTACTCAGGAAACCCAAACCCGACCAGCCAAACATGGTAAAAAAGCCAACAATATTCTTTAGCGAAAGAAGTTGAAACGGAATGCCGTCACCATCACCAAAGGAATGATCCAAATCGGTCTGCACATCACTATCAGCATCAGAGCTAAAAATGGTCAGAACCAATAAAAAAGCGAAAACGAGGGTTGCAGGTGCAGCGATTAACCAATACACCATTGACATCAAATCTAATTCGGTCCATACAGGAAAAATTGAAAGTAACATAGTAGGTTTTTTTAGGATGATAATGGGAATAAATATACTGAAAAGGTAGCATAATCTCTTCCTGAATTATTACCTACTTAAGGAATTTACCGGTAAATTCGGGATTTTATCATTTAAAACCGACCATCTTTCGTTTTTCAATAAGACTGAACCCGATTAACATATTTACCTGCAAAAACAATTCATTTACCTGCTTTATGATAAGAATTTAAGCCAAAAAGGGAGGTTTTGTCTATAGGGAATCCGACAAGCTTACAAGAATGATCTTCCGTTATAGGCATCAATAATCATATCCATTTCCTGATTCACCTTTTCGTTAATCCTCTGGCGTTTAATATCGGCAGCAAACCATTCGATTGCGCGGCGCATTCCTTCACGGAAAGGAATGGTTGCCTGAAAACCCGGAACAAACGATTTGATTTTGGAGTTATCGAATACCACGCTCCATGCTTTGTCGCCAAACAAAGGTCCCTCATAATTCGGTTCTACTTTCACGATGAAATCA
>JAFLKN010000059.1 GCA_019163175.1 Prolixibacteraceae bacterium
GAAGTAAAACAAGAATGAATATTAGACCAATAACCATTCCACTGTTCCCAACAAGTGTTAGCTCCCTGCGAAATCATATAACCCCAGCCGGGATAGGTAGTTTGCTTCATCATTAAATAAACAAGGTCGGAACGCCCGATGCCGGTAAGATATTCAAGCATAAAATAGGTTCCGAGCATACCCGTATTCAGATGCCCTTTATCCGTTATTTTTATTGTGTTCTCAAGATTTGTCAAAACACGTGATATATCTTCTTTGGCTGGAACATCCATCATCAGTGGGAAAGAAAGATAGGCTTGTTCTCCGTTGGCATAAATTCCCTTTTCTCTATTGTAATATCGTTTATTAATTTCATTACGCAAGATTTCAGACTGGCTTTTAAATTTTTCAATGTCGCCGGATTTATCCAGTGCTTCCGCACACTCCGCGAGGATGTTGTACAGGTATATTTTGTAACAATTGTTGAATACTTCCTTTTCTGTTACCCCCACTTTTACGTCAGAATCCATACCCTTTCCCGGTGGGACCCAGTCTCCGATAAATCCCCATTGCTTATCCCCGTAATGGGTCAAAATTCCATCTTGACTTTTCGTTTCCAGGAAGTCGACATAACGCACCATGGAATGATAGGAAGCTCTCAGAAAAGTGGTATCGCCATAATATTTAAAAATTTTCCATGGCAGCACCACTCCGGTGCCACCCCAGCCCGGCCCTCCGCCTGCGTCATAGGGAGAAGGTGCCGTATTGGGAAATTCTCCGTCCTGTTTTTGTGATGAGACCCAGTTTCCGGTCCATTTTTTATAGAAATTACCAAGACCAAAATTGTATATCCCCGTTTCAACAGCCACTTGTCCGTCTCCATAACCCAGTCGTTCGCGATGCGGACAATCAACATAGTACCCGCCTATATCCAAACAACGGAAAGTAAAACGGTTCAACTCATTAATAGCATTTAACAGCGTGTCAGAGCTTGAGAAGCTTCCAATTTCATCCAGATCCGATTCGATCATATATCCTTCAAAATCTGCAAACTGAGGTTTATAATCCAATCCCTGAACAATTGCATAACGGAAAGCATGGAAATTGAATTTCGGGCAAAATGTTCCGCTGTCTGCATCTGAACAGATATAAGCATCTCTTTGATCTATGTAGGTGTTCCCAAAATCCCATTTGTATTTTGATACCCTTTCCGGCTTCTTGTTGCAGAAATCTGAATAAATAAAATCAATCGTGTCGCCCGGAGTTTGATTTTTGATTTTCATTTTCATCCAACCGGTAAAATTCTTTCCAAAATCAATCAGCCAGATATCCCTATCTATTTGAGAGATACTCTTTGCCGGAATAGTTTCTGATATAATATTAGGTCGGCATATTTGAGAAATTGTAATGGCTTGTGGCTTGGTAACGCGAACTGCATTTTTACTATCCATCCCTGATTTTCCAGCATTCCATTCATCCATCGGCACTCTGCTGTCGACCAATTCACCCCCCATCTTGTTCCATCGCCACATGCCGATCTGGCTGATTTGGCTATTAGATGTCATCCAGGTAGAATCAGAATTCAACACTGAATTACTCTGATTTGATGACAAATGTGCCTGCAGCCGGAATACGGGTGTTTTATATATGACACCTGGCAATCCGAATGAATACCAGCCCCGGCCAGTCCACAAACCAATAGTGTTGACTCCTTTCCTGAGGTAATCTCTGATATCGTATGTGAGATAGTAATTTTCGAACCGGAAATCACTGACAGCAGGCGAAAGAACATCCTTTCCTACCTTCTTCCCGTTTACATAAAGTTCAAAATATCCCAGGCAATTGACAAATACATGCGCCATATCAGGAATTGTGTCGATCCTGAATTCTTTGGAAAAAACAGGAGAGTAAACAGTATCAGGCGAACTGATCCATTCTGCCTTCCAATCTTTCTCACTCATCAAACCGGTTGAAAAATGATTGGCCTCCGACCATCTGCTCATTCTTCCTTCATTATCCCAGATCCTGACTTTCCAATTATACAAATTAGCTGAGGCTAACGACCGACCTGCATATTTCACCTGGATATTGTTGTCTGAAAAAATCTTTCCGGTATTCCAACAGGTATCTTTTGTATTTCCATTAAATACAACTACCTGGTATGCTTTTTGAAATCGGTTTCTCTTTTCAGATATTAGTTTCCATGAAAAATTGGGGTTTTCGATGTCGAGGCCTTTCGGATTAACCTCATCATTGATTCTTGGATCAAAAATTGACATATCTGAATAATCCTCTGTCTGGCAGGAAATAAGAGAAACAGATACAAATGCACTAAGAAAAATGGTCTTCAATCTATTTATTGTAATCATTTGGTTTGTTGTTATATGCCTAAAGTAAACTGGTAAGTGCCTGACCCGACTTTCACGATTTTTCGCCCGTTTTCTTCGCCAAGCTCCTGAATGTCTTTTTCTCCTGAAAGATCTTTACCACTCTCCCTTATTGTCGATCCTATACTGAAAGGAATATAAATGAGCGCAGTGGTATTCGCATTGATCTGGACCTTCTTTATGATGAAAAACGACGCCTTGATCCTTTGCTTCAAGACGAAGACTGGCCTGCGGTCGGCCGTCTTCATAGGAGGCCTGAGCAAACGCATATCCATTGATAACAAAGAAGATAAAAATAAAAAAGGGTGAAATAATGTGCTTCATAATGTATTTTTTTCGTTTTAAAGGTTCATAACATCGATTGAGGCATTCAATTTCCTTTATACTGAAGATTTGTTAAAAGACGAAACATGAATATTCTAGCAAATCTTCACCATGTCAATTCCCAGTATTTGTCCAAGTTTTCCGATTTTATCTGCAATGTGACCAACTCCTATAGCGCAATGGTGAGCCGGCCCCTGTTTCGACCATTGATTCATAAACTTTTTAGCTCCGGTTGAAAAACGGTAGCGGCTATTGGTATTTCCTATTTCGAGTACCGGACCGACCACCGATTCGCCTTCGGCAACCAGCAGGAATATGCCATCTTTTCCTTCAACCACCGAAAGCAGGGTTACAGGGCCGTGTTTAACAGTCATCTGAATGGACAAACCTTTGCCTGGTTTGCCATGATAAACGGACAGTGGAACTAGTTGGACTCGGCCTTCGGCAATGGCCGAATGTGCCGGGCCATCGTGACCAAGCATCACCACATCATCCTTAAAGTCCATTAAATAAAATTCAGAAAATGAACCTCCAGCACCAAATTCGGCCATAATTTTCATGGCCTGGGCATTTTTTACCTCACATTCACCTGCAATCGGAATGTTTTTTCCTGTAAGCAAGGTATTACCGGCAATTACAGAAGTCACAATATTTTCGTAATCGTTACCCGATTCGCCTTCGTAATAATAAGCCATCGAACCCAGATTCCGGTTCTTAACCAATTTATCGAGAGCAATCGAAGTTCGGGCTGCCCGCTCAATTTCAATAGGCTCACAATCCGCAGAAACATCAAAAGCCGTGTGAAACTCCTGAATTTTAGCCTGTACTTCGGCATCGGTTACTGTATCGTGGTATTTTTTCAGTTCGCACATTTCGAGAATTTCAAAATGGGTTCCGAAAACAGCCGATTGTTTGGTTACATCGGTATAAACATCAAGCATACCTCCATAATAATGACCCAGGATTCCCATCCGGTTGATTCGCAAGGCTGCCGCTACACGGGCAGCTTCTGTCCAGGCTTCTATTTCAGACCATGCTTCGTCATCCTGTAAATAACCGGTTACAAAATCGTATTGAATTCCGGAGCGGTTAAATACGCTAGCAATTTCAGGAACCGAACAGGCCTGGGAATGTTCGAGCCAAACTCCGGTCATCTTGCCGCGGTCGCCCAGTTTGTTAAATGCTTCGTAATTGAGTTCGGCCACTGGCTGAAGGTTAAGTATTATCACAGGCACTTTCAGCTTTTGTGCAACAGGTAAAACGGTTGATGATAATGCATAGGTTGAAACATACAGAAAAACGATTTCCACGTCCTGCGATTTCAGGTAATCGGCAGCTTCACGGGCTCTCACCGGGTTGTCAACCATTCCTGCATCTATAACCTCAACACCATATTTGGCAATGCCGTTTTTAATTTGTTCTTGGTACATTTTCAGATTGTCGAGTAATCCATCGAATTGTGGCCAGTAAGTGTCTAATCCAATGCCGAATAGGCCAACTTTTACATCTTTTTTCATTGTAAAATTGATTTTATTATTAACTATTTTAATCCCCAGCTGTCAGTTCGGAAAGGCATTAATGGTAAACCATTTAAATCAAACAGATTTGGGGTCTGGTCGTTTGTAAAACAGTAGCGGACTGCCATCGGTAAATTAACTTCTTTTGATGAGACTGAAATTGTTCCGTCTTTTTCAATTTTTACGTTGGCATTATAAAACTTCCTGTCGCTACCGGCTACAGCAAAACTTCTGATTTCTTCTCCTTTACATTTCAACTGACCAATTGATTTCACCTTTACTTTCGCAATATTTTTGGAATAAGTTACTTCCATAAAACGGGGAAAATAAGGTTGAATATCGTTTTTTTGATACACCTCTTTCAGCGCAAGGTTAGCAAGACGTAAGCCGACACCTGCCTTTGCCCGTGGGTGAATTTCGGTAACATCAATTTCTGCCAGATCGCCAATGGTTATCATTCCGGTTTTAGGAACTACCAACGCAGCCTCTTGCTGTTCACGTAAAAAGGCAGAATAAATACCCGGATAAAATCCGCGAAAAGGAGCAATCTGAACGAAGTAAAATGGAAGCTCGGTATCAAATAATTTTCGCCAACTATAAATCATATTAGCGAATGATTTGCCATAAGTTTCAGGATCAGGCCAAACGTTTGATTCACCCTGATACCATATTACTCCCGCTAACTTATAAGGAGCAAGCGGGAAAATCATTGCATTGTAAATAATTGAATTAGCCTGGGGGGCATAAGTAACGCCTTCGCGATTATTATTTTGAAGTGCACTATCTCTATCAACTACTTCGTTTGAACACCACGATCCAATATTAGTCCCTCCCCAATACGAACCAATTAATCCAACAGGAACGTTTAGTGTATTATTAAGCTTCCTCCCAAAAAAGTAAGCAACAGCACTAAAAGCAGATAAAGAAGTTGAGTCGCAAATTTTCCATTCTCCCCTGCATTCGCTTTTAGGATATTTATCAAAGTCTTTTACTACTTCAAAAAACCTGATTTGATTGTTGTAGCAATTTTTCAGCACATCTGCATCATCTAAAATTCCAACTTTTGTCGGTAATTCCATATTTGATTGTCCTGAACAAAGCCAGACTTCACCTATCAGAACATCTTCCACTCTGGTAACATTGTTGTTGCACCAGAATTCAATGCTATATGAGCCACCGGTTTTAGGCGTTTTGACTTCTGCTTCCCATGTACAATCACCACCAATAAGGGCAGATATAGTATCCTTTGGACTCCAGCTACAAACAATGCCTACCTTCAGAGAACCAGGCCCCCAACCCCATAATTTAATCCCCGAAGACTGCTGTAATACAGCATGATTACTGATTATGGCAGGTAATCTGAAAGGTATCTGGGCAAAGGAGTTCAGCGATATACCAAGAATGAAAATGAATTTTACAATTTTCATCATAACCAGATTAATCTTTAGGGAAAAGCACCGTGAACCTTTTCTTTTGCGCATCAGTGGGAGGAATGTCAGTATGTTTTGTGCCATTGGTAAAAACTTCACGCAGGGCATCAACATAACCGAACCCTGCCAGGGAAGAGGGCATTAGGAAATGTCCTTCGCCAAACTCGTTCCAGTTGGCTAAAAGTACCATTTTGCGACCCAGTGAATTTTCTGGCAAGGTTGGTATAAATACATCTTTTGTCCATTTTGCCAGTTCCTTATAGTCACTAACAGGTACAAAGCCACCATCATGAACACCCCATGCCTCTCTGTCCCATCCCATTGAAATGCTGGGAATTATTGGAAGTCCTATAGATTGTGCACTGTCGCTTTGTGCTATCATTATTTCTTTTTGCACTTTGGTGTCCTTAGTACCCCATGTATAGGAATAACACGCATCAACACCCAGGTTTTTCTTTGCCTGTAGTGTCGAAACATCAGCATTTCTATCTTCCATAAATATTACAATTCCCGGAAAACCAGCCTTTTTTACCTCGTCGCGAAGAAGTGAAATTGCTTCACGGCCCTCATCGTTTCCACCAAACATTTTTATCCAGTTATCTTTTGAATAGATGCTAAGAAGTGGTTTACCATCAATTTTCATGTACCTTGAATCTTTAAAAAAATACTCAATCCAATATGGAATTATGTTATCCTTAAAATCTTTGAAGTTGGTAATGCAAGCACCTTCGTTGACACACATAATTGCGAACTTTGTTTTGTGGCTGTAGCGTGCATTAAAAAGCCCTTTGATAATATTCTGGTCAAGGACTCCGTCCTTAATCGGATTATTCACAGCATTGTTGGGCCTGTACCAGCAATGCAATTCAAATCCAATTCCGTGTTCAACTTTCCACTTTATTTCCCAATCAACAACTTCGGGATTTCCCTCATCGTACCATCCAAGATAAGGTTTGCGATTTTCGCGGAAAGGATACACGTAATCCCATCCGGAATATGCACGACCTTCTTTCCATAAATTGCAGCTTTGTACACCTAAAATAATATCGTCCTTCGATGCTATTTCTTGAGGTTCAGGTACGTAATTTGCCGGAAATTCCGACCATGCATATAATTCTACATCATCAATCCAAAGAGGTGAATCAGATGAAAACTGAAGTTTTTCAAGGACCAATCCATTGTTTGAAAAACGTACTTTTTCTGCAACCAGTTTACCATTCAGATAAAAGTCAGCCATGCCAGCCTTCTGATCAGCTATTACTTTCAACATGTACCAAAGGTTTGTCCGAAAGGCAGGGACAAGAATTTTCTCCTTGCCAGTTGCCTCATACAACAGCAATTTATCTTTCCTGATGGCAATCTTAACCCCAAGATTCTGCTTGTTTACCAATTCCAGTGAAGCCTCGCAATTTTCACCTGGAACCAGAAATCGGCTTTCCCATACTACTTTTCCCTCAAGGGAAGAAAAATTACGGGTTACCTGGGTCAACTTACTATTTGTGGAAGGTTGAAGGTAAAGGCTGAAAATATCCGGTTTTGTTCCACACTCAAATTCTTCAACACTTGCTATACCTTTTTTAACCAACCAATTATCAGGCAGAATTCCTTTATTGCAACTAACAAAAGTTTCGTTAACTGCATAACCTATAAAAATATTTACAGGGTTCAGATACATTTGTCCTGTTGATTTGTCCCCAGTTTTAGCAGAGAAATAGTCAATGGTTTTTATCGGATTCAAGAATGATACGTTTTTAGCTTTCAGGCGACCATCGACATAATAATCTGCCTTCTGATTATTTAAATCAGCAATAACTTGAACCCCGTATTCCCTGTCGGTTTCAATGGATTGAACCGGTACTTTCTTCCCTGCCTTCGATTCAATGTAAAGAACATTGTCAAGAGTTGTTAAGCTGACTCCCGCATCCTTCAAATCTTTTAACTGCCAATGGGCATTATCCATTTTTTGTGGTAATCTGAACCGGAATTCAAGTGTAATTACACCTTCAGATTGCCGGGCAACCTGGTGTGAAATGTTAACAGATTTTGTTTCTGAAGTATCTTCCAACCTGAACCAATCGATGTTGAAAGCAAAGCTTTCGGGATATTTTCCGCCAGGGCTAAATGAGAATTTCCCGCCACTTTTGTCAACCTCCCATCCTGAAAGGTATATTTCTTCTTTTTCCCAACAGTAGGGTTTTGGCGACATAAAAAAGTAGTTAAGCAGGTAACCGGTTTTAATGTCCCGTTCAAATGGCTTTGTATTTTTTACAGGAGTTTGAGAAAAAACAACTGATGCCAAAAGTAAAAAGACTATGGGCAAAATAAAGAATAGTGAGTTTTTGATTTTCATCGTAGTGGATTTTTAAGCAATTAGGATAATATAATTTGAATATTACCAGCGTTACATT
>JAFLKN010000072.1 GCA_019163175.1 Prolixibacteraceae bacterium
TTGCCGACATTTTCGAGTTTACTTCTCAGAAAATGCCAAAATTCAACTCGATTTCTATCTCCGGATACCACATGCAGGAAGCAGGCGCTACTGCTGACATCGAAATGGCGTACACGCTGGCCGACGGATTGGAATACCTCCGCACCGGTGTTAAAGCTGGAATCGACATCGACGCATTCGCGCCACGTTTGTCGTTCTTCTGGGCGGTGGGTATGAACCACTTCATGGAAATCGCCAAGATGCGCGCTGCCCGCATGATTTGGGCCAAGATGGTTAAAGAGTTCAATCCAAAGAATGCGAAATCGATGGCTTTGCGCACACACTGCCAAACTTCAGGATGGTCGTTGACTGAACAAGATCCATACAACAACATTGGCCGTACCGCTATCGAAGCAATGGCTGCTGCTTTGGGTCACACCCAATCGCTGCACACCAATGCATTGGACGAAGCCATTGCTTTACCAACCGATTTCTCTGCCCGTATTGCCCGTAACACACAGCTTTACATCCAGCAGGAAACCGAAATCTGCCGCGAGGTGGACCCTTGGGGAGGTTCGTACTATGTGGAGACTTTGACCAACGAACTGGTTAATAAAGCCTGGGCATTGATCGAAGAAGTTGAAGCTTTGGGAGGTATGTCGAAAGCCGTTGAAACCGGAGTACCAAAAATGCGCATCGAAGAAGCAGCAGCCCGCACACAGGGTCGCATCGACAGCGGTACACAGGGAATTATCGGCGTAAACAAATACCGTCTCGAAAAAGAAGATCCGATTGATATTCTGGAAATCGACAATACAGCCGTTCGTTTGTCGCAGATCGAACGTTTGAATAAATTGCGTGCCGAACGCAACGAAGAAGAATGTCAGGCTGCGTTGGAAGTTCTCAGCAAATGCGTGGAAACCGGCGAAGGTAACCTGTTGGAACTGGCTATCGTAGCAGCACAGAAACGTGCTTCGTTGGGCGAAATTTCATACGCATGCGAAAAACATGTTGGACGTTATAAAGCAGTAATCAGAACTATTTCAGGCGTGTATTCAGCAGAAAGTAAAAACGATTCTACCTTCAAGGAAGCGCAGGATCTGGCTACCAAGTTTGCCAAATTGGAAGGCCGTCAACCTCGTATCATGATCGCCAAAATGGGTCAGGACGGACACGACCGTGGTGCAAAAGTTGTTGCAACCGGTTATGCCGACTTAGGTTTCGACGTTGATATGGGACCATTGTTCCAGACTCCGGAAGAAGCCGCCAAACAGGCCGTAGAAAACGACGTGCATGTATTGGGTGTTTCGTCTTTGGCTGCAGGACACAAAACTTTGGTTCCTTCGGTGATTGCCGAATTGAAAAAACTGGGTCGCGAAGACATCATGGTGATTGCCGGTGGTGTTATTCCTGCACAGGATTATCAATACCTGTACGATGCCGGTGTGGTTGCCATTTTCGGACCTGGCACCAACGTTGCCGCTGCCGGAAAGAAAATTCTGGAGGTGCTGTTGGCCGCACACGAAGAATAATTTATTGCAATATTGGTTGTAGAGAGGTTGCATGCAACCTCTCTACGGCACAAAATACAAAAGCCGCTTTCCGAAAAGAGAGCGGCTTTTTTGATATAAAAATTAAATTTCTATATATTTAGAATTCCTGCATCAATAATATTTATTGATGCCTCAGATAAAGCCTTTAAAAACTGGCCTTTACTGATTTTAGTGTTATTTGGAATAAGATTAATACGAAACCACATTAATCCTTCTCTATATATCCTATTTTCAAAACCACCAGTAATTTGATAAGTGTAATCAAGATATATAAATGATATTTGCTCATTATCTTTAATTTGAAATCTATGTTTTTTATAGTCCGCAAAGAGGATCAAACTTGGCATTATTTCACCAAACTTATATGATGAATATTCATCTTCTTTTGAATCAGCTGATATTAGGGCATTTTGTATTTTTTCTTTTAAAATTGAGCTGCTGCCAAAATGATGTGAAAAAATGTATAGAATTGTGCATAATGAATAATTCTTCAGTTGCGAATTTTCTGGGGCACCAAGTTTATTTAATAGAATAATGCCTTCTCCATCCTTGAATTTTCCATCTTTTGTTGTGATTGCAGATAAATGGAGATCAGTTAGCCTATAAATATCTCTAATATTGAGTTGGTTCCCTTGAAACAAGAATTGTAAAAAAGCTTTAACAGTATCACGAACAGTTTGCCCCAAATCTAATTTTGAGAATTTGTTTTCTAAATAGGGGGCGATATACTCTTCGAATGAATTCTTGTGAAATAAATAATAGATTCGACGTGAATAGAACTTGTCAATATAGCCGCTAAAATCAACTCCTACGCCATATTTGTGAGCAAATAATTTGCGAATATTCTCTATGTCGCAAACAAAAATGATTTTGTCAAATCCAAATTTATTATCCTTGATGCCTTCGTCATTTGCGTAATAATTTACGAGATCAAAATGGGCACTAAAAACATTAAATAAGCGGAATATGTGCTCTGGATCAAGTCGATCCAAATCATCGATAATTAGTACTCTTTTTAGAGGCTCGTTGGAACTATTTAGTTTTCCAATCTCTTCCAGTTTATCGGCAATGAACTGTGAAACATGGTCATATTCAAGCAGAAAATTATCTTGGGTTTCATGCTGAAATTCAAACAACATTTTCAGATCTGAATCATCATTTATTTCCTTCTTACCCTTTCTAAATGCCTCAATTAACTTGCTCAAATTTTCTATGCCATCAACTGTACTTTGGATTTTAGGAATCAACTTTAGTAGATTTTGAAGGATTAGAAATTTGTTTTCTCCAATAAAAAAGTTTGCATACTCTAGCCCTGAGAATTCAAATTCTTTTTCAATTACAAACCCCTCGACATTGATCAACTGCAGAAGGATATCATATTTGATAAGCCTGAAAACGTCTTCATTCGATAGTAGAGAATAGTTTACAGGACGGAGAAAAATAGGAAGATAACTGGGTTTGCGATTCTTGAAAAACTTATCCAGAAAATAGGTTTTTCCAATTCCAAAGGGACCAGAAAAGATTATTCGTTTGTTTGAATCCGGAGAAAGGAAATCATCAAAATCTGCTTCAATTGAGTTGATTGGAATGGAAAGTAATTCGTTTGGCATTTTTCTTTTAAAATTACAAAAACATTATGCTGTTTTGGGTGATTGTTGATAAAAAGTGGGAAAGTAAAGACGCATTGCACCCGCCTTCTGCCTTCGATACGCCCAACCGCATCATAGCTAATTTCAGGATTTTCTCCGGGCTACTCAGGCAGCGGCTTCGTTGGTGAGTGTTGAACAAAGCACCGCTCCCTGAGCAGCGAAGCGTGTCGAAGGGAGCATTGGCTATGGGTGTCGCGATTTTTAATCGCGTAATAATCAAAAAAAACGGAGATTAAAAATCTCCGCACCCGTACTCATAGCCCTCCATTTCATTTCGGACTATGCTTATACAGGTTAGGGCTTTGCCCCTTTTTGCGCATGTTAAGATTTTGCGCATTCACAAAGTCCCAAAGGGACAAACTGTAACAGCGCAGGGTGTAATGAAATGAAACCCTGTGGTAAGGAAATATTTGCATACCACATTGTCGCTGATTTTAAGGTTTTCTTCGGGCTACTCAGGCAGCTGCTTCGGTGATATTCACCCCTGACAGGGTTCGAAACCCTGTCAGGGGTAGGATTTCGCCGACTATTAACTATGCAAATGCCCGCAAGAATTTGCCCTGTTAAGGATTTCGCTGTTTTGTAATGGATTTTGTCATTTGATTAGGTTTTTTCGGCGTCAGGGTTAAGTTTTCTGACACACGAGTAGCTATGCTTGTTGTCCAGCTCAGGTTTTCGCCGTCCAGTAAAAAGTTTTCAGGAAGCTTAAATCGCGTTTCCATTTTCTTTCTCTTACCTGATATTTTTAAATTAATAATCCCGGGAAGTACTTAAATCAGGCTTTATATTTATATTGGTACACGATAATAAATCAAACGCTTTCGGGCTATATGACGAGTCCTAATATACAATCCGAAGTCCGTTTTTTTGATATTTATAATAGCATATCTTTATTTTTTAACCACAACCTAAACCAATATGAAAAAATCAACCTTACTATTCTTAGCAATGCTATTACTGGCGTCATTCAAGTATGCTTCGGGCCAGGATTTGAAGCTCAATGATTTGGAGTATTTCGAGACGCAAGGCGTTAATGTCCTTGTATACAGCAATCTTTTTAACGGTGGTTTTAACGACGAGAAGAACGCCGGTATCGAATTGATTCATCATGGCGTAAGAACCGCACAAGGCGGCGCTGTGCGGCTTTCCAACACTCCGGAACAGTGGGATCTTGTTCCCACAATCTCAAACCGAAAAGTAGACCGTGCATCGCAAACCATTGAGGCCTCGTTAAGGTTCGAAGATTACAATTTTGATTCGCGGGTGGTTGTAACGGCAAAGGGTAAAGGCGTTGAGATAGCTGTTTACCTTGATAAACCCATTCCCAAAGCACTTGAAGGGAAAGCCGGATTTAATCTGGAGTTTCTGCCTTCGCAATATTGGGGAAAAGTTTATCTTATGGACGGGCGCCCAAATCGGTTTCCACGTTATGCGGTAAGCAGTACCACTACGAAACCGAACAGAGAAAAACCTAAGCAATTCAAGGGATATGTAACTTCTGATGACAGGGGAACCGGCAAATTTATCGATCCGCTTCCGCTCGAAACCGGTCGTACCTTTCTTTTGGCACCCGATGCACCTGAACGTTTGGTAAAAATCAGCTCGACTGATGCCGATATTATGCTTTTCGACGGCCGTATGCTGGCACAAAATGGCTGGTTTGTAGTGCGCAGTTTACTTCCGGCAGGAAAAACAGGCAAGGTTTTGACCTGGACAGTGGAACCCAATGCCATTAAAGGTTGGATAAGAGAGCCAAATATTGGTTTCTCGCAAGTTGGCTACCTCCCTTCGCAACCCAAAGTTGCTGTGATTGAACTCGACAAAAAAGACAAACCGCTTGTAACCGCATCGCTACATAAAATTGGAGACGACGGCAACGCAACCAAAGCATTCAGTGGCAATATCGTATCGTGGGGCGACTACTACAAGTACCACTACGTGAAATTCGATTTCTCTTCAGTGAAGATCCCCGGTATCTACTACATCGAGTATGGCAACTTTAAAACCAATAACTTTTTAATTGATAATAGTGTTTACAATTGGATTACCGATGCTACCAGCGACGTTTGGATTCCCATACACATGAATCACATGTTCGTGAACGAAGCCTATCGGGTATGGCATGGCGAGCCTTTCAAGGAAGGTTATCTTCAGGCACCACCAAACACCGATCATTTCGACATGCATGGACAAGGACCAACAACCGATACCAGGTATAAAGCGCTGGAATTGATTCCCGGATTAAACGTAGGTGGTTTCTTCGATGCCGGAGATTTTGATATCGAGACCGGAGCAAACATTGGCGTAGTGCAGAACTTTGTACAAACCTGGGAGTATTTTAAACCCTTACGTGATCAGACTTTTGTGGATGAGAAGAATCGCTATGTTGATCTTCACCGCCCGGATGGAACACCTGACGTGTTGCAGTTTATCGAGCATGGAACATTAAACCTTGTGGCTCAGGCTGAGATTATTGGCCACATGACACAAACGCTCTCCAACTCAGTTCTCGATAATTACCATCATCTGGGTGATGCAGCCTCATTAACAGACGGTCTTCCTTATAATCCGAACCTTGGCCGGTACGAAGTTGCTTCTGATGGCAAGTCGAGCGGCGTAAAGGATGATTTATGGGCATTTACAAGCCGTAATCCCGGCCTCGATCTTAGGGCTGCAACGATGTTTGCCGCAGCAAGCCGGGCATTGAAGGGATATAACGATAATCTTTCGTCAAGAGCGTTGCTACAGTCAAAAAGACTTCTGAAAGAGGCTACGGAATTATTGGCCAATAAGCCGCAGGATCGTGTTGGCAGGTTTGGCGGATCGGCAGATGTTGCCACCAACCTTCAACTGTACATCTCGACCGGCGAGAAACAATATCTCGATAAATTTCAGGAACTTTTATGGCCTGCACTTGAGCGCAACGTTAATTTCGGCCTTCTGACTGCATTGGATGCCATTCCTCATTTGGACGCATCCTACAAAGAAAAACTCCGACCCTATGTGGTGAAGTACAAGGAATACGTTGATGGACTTGAAAAGGATAATCCCTACGGAGTGCCTATTGGCCTTCGTAACTGGGCAGGAAGCGGAGATGTGGTGAGCTTTGGTACTACCATTTGCTTTGCCAGCAAATATTTCCCAGATATTATTGATGCCAACAATGCTTTCAAAACTACCAACTATCTGTTTGGCTGCCACCCGTACCACAATTATTCGTTAGTGGCAGCGGTGGGCGCAACTCGTCCCAAAGCGGTCTTTTATGGAAATAACAGGGCCGATTTCTCCGCCATTCCAGGCAATGTTGCTCCGGGTTTATTATTCAGACAACCCGACCACTTTGAAAACTATGACGACTGGCCATTTTTGTGGGGAGAAAATGAGGGCACCATTGGTGGAAATACCGGTTATCTGATTTTTGGATCAGCCTTTAAGAATTTAGTGAAATAACCTTTAACCGACCCATTATGAAAGTACTTTTTATAGGTGGCACCGGATTTATTAGTACCGCAGTCAGCCGCATGGCTATTGAGCGGGGAATGGAGCTTTATTTGCTCAATCGCGGAATTCGTTCAACAGAAATTCCCGGAGCCCATCAATTAACAGGTGATATTCACAATCCGGAGAGTATGCGCAATGCACTGAAAGACCTGAAATTTGATGTGGTGGTCGACTGGATTGCTTTTACTCCGGAAGATGTTGAGCGCGACTTGCAGGTTTTTCGTGGTCGTACAAGGCAGTTTGTGTTTATCAGTTCGGCTTCGGCATATCAAAAGCCAGTGGTCAACTACATCATCACCGAATCAACTCCGCTCGAGAATCCATTTTGGGACTACTCACGCAACAAAATCGCCAGTGAAGAACTGCTCATGAAAGCCTATCGGGATGAAGATTTTCCGGTAACCATCGTGCGTCCTTCCTATACTTACAATACCTATTTTCCGATCGCAATCGGCGGATTTGGCTGTTACACGCTGGCCGACCGCATGCTGAAAGGCAAACCCATTATCGTGCATGGCGACGGTTCATCGCTCTGGGTGAATACCCATGCTGAAGATTTTGCCAAAGGTTTCCTGGGGCTACTCGGAAACGAAAAGGCCATCGGTCAGGCTTTTCACATTACCTCCGATGAAGTGCTGAGCTGGAACCAGATTTACCAGACCATTGCTGAAGTTTTAGGTGTTGAGGCAAAAATGGTGCATATTCCCTCTGATTTCATCGTGAAAGTAGAACCGAATTATGAGGGACCTTTGTTTGGCGACAAA
>JAFLKN010000048.1 GCA_019163175.1 Prolixibacteraceae bacterium
CTTGCCGGGGTCACTTTATAAATAAGCCACTGTAAACTATTTGTTTGCAGTGGCTTATTGTTTTTGCTGTATCTACTGAGATGAGCTTGTTTAAGTGTATAAAACACGAATGGGAACAATCCGTTAGGAAAGTTCCCATTCACTTTCGGATCACCCGAAGGATTTCCTTAGTGCCAGACTACGGTTATTACAACTGGCTGTTCGATCTGGCCTTTCAGCCTTTGTTCCCAGCCTTGAATCTTCCAACCTGACTTTTTACAGCCAAATTATCCGATTGTCCGTTCGATTGTTACTTTCGATAAACCTTCGCGGACGAAGCCTCAGTTAAGCCATTATCATTTGACCTTGCGATCAGCCTGATAATGAAAGATTCCATTTATCCGAAGATAAAATTCCTCTCTGATTAATCTTCCGGAACCGGGGTTCCTTCAATTTTTCAACCTCCTGAATCAACTTTTTAATGAACCTTTGACAGCCATTTTTGTGTAGATGAACTTTGAAAGCAAGCTTTCTGTTCCAACTTCAGCTCTTCCCGAATGCGAATCCTGAGATTCGGAAGATCGGTTCTTAAATCCGGTTAAAAATTTAATCCCTTCTCCATTCGTTCAAAGCAGCCTTTTATCGCTCGTCTGATGAAATAAAGATACAGCATTAAGGGCATACAATTCAAACATTTTGAAGGGTTTAAATAAACTGAATATCATTTGGGTTTTTCAACAATTGTTTAAAACATTTTAAGGATTGTTTTACTGAACAGACATGAGAATCCTTTCTTATAAACATATCATTTTCAGAGTTATTAACAATTTTGATAATGATTGGAATGGCTAATTCTAAGGCTTTATCCAGACTAAAACCTTAAAATTTTGTTTGATTTTAATTCTTGGTACGTAACTAAGACGGCGACTTTATCCATTTTTTCAGAAAAAGCTAATAAAAAGCAATACATTCAGGAAGGTAACGATGCCTCCGATAAGGAGCATTAAAGCAGTTGTATATTTTGAGTTAACATACTTTCCCATCACTTTAGGCGATGAAGTTAGATAGATCTGCAGGAAAATTGTAAATGGAAGTTGTATACTGAGTATCATTTGCGAAATGATCAACGCATTGAATGGATTACCGATTATAAAAATGAGCACTAGAGCTATTAGTAGAGATATAGCTATACCTAACCTGCTATGATTATCCTTAACGTCAAACGGTTCGGCAAATAAACCGGCGAAAATGCTTCCACCAGCCATGCCCGAAGTAATTGAGCTTGCTATCCCAGCAAAAAGTAAGGCAATTGCAAATACTACGCCGGCATTGTTTCCCAAAAGTGGCCCCAACATCGACTGTGCCTGCTGTAATTCATTTACTTTTGTTCCGCTTGTGAAAAAGGTAGTGGCCGCAAGAATTATCATCGAACTGTTAATGGCCCAACCTATCAGCATCGATACCAATGTATCAACAAATTCGTAATCGAGCTGCTTTTTTATTACCTCCTCATTTTCAAGATTCCATTGTCGACTTTGAATAACCTCAGAATGTAGAAAGAGATTGTGAGGCATTACCACAGCCCCCAAAACACTCATAATAATAAGTATTGAACCATCAGGAATTGAAGGGACTACCCAGGAAATACCGGCCTGAACCCAATCTATTTCAACAAGACTTAATTCATAAAGGAAGGATAGACCAATGATTGATACAAACGCAATGATTATTTTTTCGATAAGTGCATAGGAGTTGGTGAAAAGCATAATGCCTACAAATACAACAACCAACACTGCCCCAATAGGAATTGGAATCTTAAAAAGCATTTGCAGGGCAATGGCCCCTCCCAGAATTTCGGCCAGCGAAGTTGAAACAGATGCCAACATTGCTGATCCAAGAATAGTGCGAGATGCCCAGGGTTTTGTGTGTAAAGTGGCTGCTTCGGATAAGCATAATCCGGTTGCAATGCCAAGGTGTGCTACATTGTGTTGAAGGATTATGAGCATGATGGTTGATAGAGTAACCATCCAAAGTAAAGTAAATCCAAAATCTGATCCGGCGGCAATGTTGGATGCCCAATTCCCAGGGTCAATAAATCCAACAGTAACCAGTAGTCCGGGTCCTATATATTTTAAGATTTTAAGCGCACCAAAAGTTGGCTTATGGTTTTTGTTGTCAATATTTTTAAAGAAAGAAAACATAGTACTACTTTTAAAAAGCTGAATACTCAAACCGATGACAGATAAATTCCTTATGCCGGATTTGAATTTCCTCTTTGAGGTCTTCCTCCTGATGAAAATTTACGTTTCCCCTGAGATCGGCCACCTTTTCGTGGCGGACGAACTTTATAAACCGGACCGTCTCCCAATTCAGAAGGTACAGGAATTTTCAGAACTTCCTGTTCAATCAATTTTTCAATCCGATCAAACTTATCCATGTCATGTTCGTTGATCAGACTAATGGCTATCCCGGTTTTATCTGCACGGGCAGTTCTTCCTACGCGATGAACGTAATCTTCAGCTGAGCCGGGTACATCAAAATTGATAATCAGGTTGATATCTTTGATGTCAATCCCACGACTTAAAACGTCAGTGGCTACCAAAATCCGGGTACGTCTTGATCGAAAACGCATTAACACATCTTCCCGTTCTTTTTGTTCCAGATCGGATGAGATTCCTTCAACAGAATTTCCAGCCTTTTTTAAACTTTTAACAATATCAAGCACCTTCCTTTTGGTCGAACTGAAAACCAGAATGCTATCCAAATCGGGCTTATTTGTTATTAAGCTACTTATTACCGGGATTTTTTGATTTTCGTAAACGACATAAGCTGCCTGCAAAACACCTTCAGCCGGTTTGGAAATAGCAGTACTAAATTCAACCGGATTTTTAAGGATTTTTGCAGCCAGATCCCTGATTTTTTGTGGCATTGTTGCAGAAAACATCAAGGTTTGTCTATCATCCGGAACGTAGCTTAAGATGCGTAGTATGTCATCGTAAAAACCAATATCAAGCATTCGGTCGGCCTCGTCTAACACAAGATGTTTAATCTTGTCGAATTTCACGTACCCCAGATTTAAATGGGAAATTAATTTACCCGGAGTTGCTACAATAATATTTGTGCCTTTTGTGAGGGCTTTGCTTTCGGCATCCCAATCAGAGCCATCGCGTCCGCCATATACGGTTACTGAATTGATATTCAGGAAGTAGGAGAAACCTTGAATTTGCTGGTTAATTTGAATAGCAAGTTCACGGGTTGGGACGATTATTAATGTACTTAAATCATGATTTTCTTCAATAGATAAATGGTCGAGAATGGGGAGCATAAAGGCTGCTGTTTTCCCGGTGCCTGTTTGGGCACATGCCAAAATATCTTTGCCAGCTAATATGGCTGGAATTGTAAGTTCTTGAATTTCTGAAGCTTTCTCGTAGCCCATGTACGAAATGGCTTCCAGTATTTTTTCATCTAATCCCAGTTCATCAAATCTCATAATTATTTCGCTGAATTAATTTGCCGTCAATAGCAAATGCTTTTTTCGACAGTTTGACAAAAGTAAGAAAACTTTACCAACTATGACTTTTGACTGACTGCTAATGACCGGATTATCTGAATAAACTATAAGTTTCCAGAAGCCTGCATATTATTGTAGAATTATTTTAATTATTCATTCGGGAAAAAGCAATGCAATTTGTACTTTTGTGCCGTTAAAAAAATAAGCTATTTAAAGCTTCAACTTAAAAAACATTGATATGGGAAGAGCGTTCGAATACCGAAGAGCATCCAAAGAAAAACGTTGGGATAAGATGTCGCGTACGTTTCCGAAATTAGGGAAAGCAATAACTGTTGCAGCCAGAGAAGGTGTCCCTGATCCGGAAATGAATGCCAAACTTCGTACGGCAATTCAAAATGCCAAGGCCCAGAATATGCCTAAAGACAATATTGAGGCAGCAATTAAAAGGGCTTCAGGAAAAGATGCTGAAAATTTTGTTGAAATAAATTATGAAGGCAAAGGCCCACATGGAGTTTTAATATTTGTTGAATGCGCTACAGATAATCCAACCCGTACAGTTGCCAATGTTAAAATGTATTTCAATAAATCTGGCGGCGCTTTGGTGCCTACAGGATCACTTGAATTTATGTTTTCAAGGAAAGCTGTTTTTGAATTTCAGAAGAAAGAGGGAATGAACATTGAAGACATGGAATTGGAGTTAATTGATGCAGGATTGGAAGAGATTGAGGAAAATGAAGGTGTCATTTATGCATATGCTGACTACACTAATTTTGGTTTAATGTCTCAGGCCCTGGAAGCAGCGAAAATTGAGGTGACTAAAGCAAACCTGCAGCGAATTCCGAATACTCCTGTGGAATTCACCGAAGAGCAGTTGGTCGATATTGAAAAGTTGATTGATAAAATTGAGGACGATGATGATATTCAGTCGGTATTTACAAATATCTCCTGATTTGATTTAAATTGATATATTTTCTAATAGGGAAGGTTCGCCGGATTGTTTTTGTAGAAATACAAGATTTTCCGGCGAATTTTTTCATTTTAAAGACAATCACTTCCTTATATTTGTGCATACCTGCAAATCAGACGAAAAATGAGTAAACGAGAACTTCGGAAATATCTGAAAGAATTGAATAAGGATCAATTGGAAGATCAGATTGTTGATTTGTACAACCGGTTTAAAAATGTGAAGGAGTATTACGATTTCGCGTTTAATCCAAATGAAAACGCCCTGATGGAGCAATGCCGTTTCCAGATAAGTAAAGAGTACTATCCGGTTGGAAGCCGAAAAGCAAAACTAAGAAGGTCGGTTGCCCAAAAATGGATAAAGAAGCTCGTTTTACTCGATGCCGATTCATCTTTACTTGCTGATGTGATGTTTTTTAATATCGAGATAGCTCAGACTTTTTCAGGGGAACATTTCGTACGGCAAGAGTCTTTTTTTACCAGTTTTTATAAATCGTTTGACGAAGCCTTAAGGTTTGTTTCTGAAAAAGGTATTCTTTCTGAATTTAAGGGCCGGATTGAGAAGATTGCCGGTGATGCATGGGATCAGCAATGGCCAAATCGTAAGGCATTTGAAGATCTGGCAGATATGTATCTTCAGTAATGAAAAACGGTATTAGTTCTATCTTGGGGGAAGGTATCTGAAAATTAGTTTGCCTCCATGTATTTTAGTAGCTCAATAATGCTGATCTGATTATCGTATTTCACATCATGCTTTTTTACAAATTCCTTAAAAAGTGATTCTTTTTCATCAAATAATTTTGACAACTGCCGAATACTTAAGAATTTTTCAGTTTTTCCATCTTTTTTCAGCCAATAATCAATAAACGGCTTTGTTTCGTATCCTTCGGGCAGCTTTAGCTCATAAACTTGTCCTCCTGATAAATAAGACGAATATGAAGTGGTTGCAGAAGTTTGAGACGTACCACCATAGGCGGCAGGTTTCCCAGGATCTTTGATGCTGCATTTGTGTTCTATATACAATGCGTATTTCGCCTTATAAATTAGCTCCACAAATTTGTTATTTAAAATGAAGAATTTTCTTCCACTGATGTAAACTGTATCAACTTGTTCCAGTTGACTAACGGCTAATTTTGTACCTTTATTATCAAAAATCATTTCCTCAGTCAACGAGTTGTAATTTAGCATGGCACCATTTTTAATGCCGGTTTTCATCAAAACAACTCCTTTTGTAAATTCAGGAAACAGATAATGAGTAACCTCCAGAACTTTAATTTGTGCAGATACAATAGTTGCTAAAGCAGTAAAGATTAGCAAGAAAAAATATCGTTTCACTAAAATACCGCTTCCCATTTGTATTGTTTTAAGAATTGACTTTTATTTATGATTCAAAGTTAGAATAACTTTGAAATTATTTCTTAAGCAGACTGGCCATATATTAAGATTTTTTATAGTTTTGCACACACAAAATTTAATGCCCAGATGGTGAAATTGGTAGACACGCCAGCTTGAGGGGCTGGTGCCGGTTACGGTGTGCAAGTTCGAGTCTTGTTCTGGGCACTGAAAGGAGAGTTAGAAATAACTCTCCTTTTTTATATGCGGTTCGCTAATTGCCATATTCAACTTCTCAGTAACTTCAAGAGTTTAAACTTGGAGAAAGCTTTCAGATTAAAATAAATTTTATACCCAATAAACTTAATTTTTACCTTTTGTAAACCTCATACTTTGAAGTTTTCAGCGTTCATTTATCTCGAATAAAAAGGAGGAACGCACTACAATGTCAATTAATTTAATGTTGTAGTTATGTTTCTGATCTCAGAATTACTAAGGTTCAATTCGTTTATGAATGCAGTGAAAAGTCGTTATGACAATTACTAGACGTATTAAATCGTCATAATTTCAGATGGAAATAGCAACTTAAATTGGAAATGAAATAATCAAAATGATATGCTTAGCGGAAGGGAGTAAAAATAAAAAGACCTGAACTTCATTGAAATTCAGGTCTTTAGACTTGCGGAGAGAGAGGGATTCGAACCCCCGGACCGCTCACACGGTCAACGGTTTTCA
>JAFLKN010000051.1:0-4759 GCA_019163175.1 Prolixibacteraceae bacterium
ATTTGTTGGGGATAATTTCATTACCAGTATAGAAGGCAGGTAAATAATTACCTATTTCTTTAATTGTCACTAGTATCAATTCTCGCTAACGGTATTTAGTAATAGTAATATGTACCGGAATGGATTAAAAATCCGCGACAGCGGTGGCGAGTAGTTACGAAACTTTGAATACACAACTTTCATATTTATTATTTATTCCTGATTTCAAAAATATACTTTCCTGACGTAACAAATAAACGCAATTGATCAGCTTGCCTTGAAAGTATCTTGATATCAGAAACTTCATTCATATTTCTGCCAGATTCGTATACGATTTGATTCGCTGAAACCGGCAAAATAACATCTGCTTTAGAGTTAGCCGGAATTTCAACTTCTATTTGCAAGCTAACATTCTCTTTATGAGTCCATGAAACTCCAACTTTCCCATAAGGAGAATTGAATACAGATTTTTGCTCTTTAATTACATCTGTTAATTGAGGAGCTATAAGTAAGTGTTTGAAGGCCACAGATTTTTCCATCTGACGGATACCAGCTATCCCTGTATAAAACCAGCCTCCCCCGGAAGTAAAACAAGAGTGAATATTAGACCAATACCCATTCCATTGTTCCCAACAAGTATTTGCTCCTTGCGAAACCATATAACCCCAGCCCGGATATGTGTTTTGTTTCATCATTAAATATACGAGATCTGAGCGCCCTATTTCAACAAGATATTGCAGCATAAAATAGGTCCCCAGCATACCTGTATTCAGATGTCCATTATTAGTTATTTTTATATCATTCTCAAGATTTGACAAAACACGGTCTCTATCGACTTTTGCCGGAACATTCATTAACAATGGAAATGCAAGGTACGACTGTTCTCCGTTTGCATAAATTCCTTTTTCTTCATTATAATACAGTTCATGGATTTTGTTTTTCAAGGTCTCGGATTGCCTTTTATACTTTTGGCTATCATTTGGTTTTCCAAGTACTTCGGCACATTCTGCCAGAATATTGTATAAATAGATCTTGTAACAATTGTTAAATACTTCTTTTTCGGTTTTTCCCACTTTGTCATTCGAATCCATTCCCTTGCCGGGTGGCACCCAATCGCCAATAAACCCCCAGGTTTCATCGCCGTAATGCATTAGAATCCCATCTTTACTTTTTGTTTCCAAAAAATCGACATAACGCACCATTGAATTATAAGAGGAACCCAAAAGTGTTGTATCGCCATAATATTTATACATTTTCCAGGGCAAAACCACTCCTGTACCACCCCAGCCCGGGCCGCCTCCTGCTCCATAGGGAGAAGGAGCGGTATTGGGAATTTCACCATCCGGTTTCTGTGCAGAAATCCAATTGAGTGCCCATTTTTTGTAAAAATTAGCAAGCTCGAAATTATAAATGCCGGTTTCGACTGCCACCTGACCATCTCCATAACCCAAACGTTCGCGGTGCGGACAATCCACATAATACCCGCCAATATCCAAACAACGAAAGGTGAAACGGTTTAACTCATAAATGGCATTCAAATCCTTGTCTGAAGATGAAAAGCTGCCGGCTTCAGTAAGGTCCGATTCTATCATGTATCCTTCAATATCAAGAGCTTGAGGTTGGTAGTTTAACCCCTGAATAATTACATAACGAAAAGCATGGAAATTAAATTTCGGGCAGAATATTCCACTGTCTGATGTTGAACATATATAAGCGTCCCTTTGATCAATGTAATCATTTCCAAAATCCCATCTGTACTTACCTATTCTTTCAGGCTTTTTATTGCAAAAATCCGAATAAATAAAGTCTATCGTATCGCCTGGATTTTGATTTTTTATTTTCATCTTCATCCAACCGGTAAAATTCTTGCCAAAGTCAACCAACCATACATCTTTCTCAATTTGTGAAATAGTATTGACTAAAATAGTATCAGAAATAATATTCGGTCTGCAAATCTGAGATTTTGTAGTGGCCTGAGGTTTTGGAACACGAATAGTATTTTTCTTATTTTTTTCGATCTTATCGATTTTCCATTCACTCATAGGAATTCTGCTGTCAATCAACTCACCACCCATCTGATTCCATCGCCATTTTCCAATTTGAAAGATATTGCTGTTAAATGTAGTCCAGGTTGTATCGGACACTATTACTGCAGTGCCATTACTTGATGACAAATGCGCCTGAAGGCGAAAAACAGGTGATTTATGAAATACACCTGGCAATCCGTATGAATACCAACCCCGTCCGGTCCATATACCTATTGTGTTTTCTCCAATCTTCAGATAATCCCTGATAGTATAGGTAAGGTAGTAATTTTCTAATTGGAAATCACTAACAGCCGGAGAAAGAACATCATTCCCCACTTTCTCGCCGTTTATATAAAGTTCAAAATATCCCTGGCAATTCACAAACACATTCGCTAATTCAGGAATCTTATCAATCCTGAATTCTTTTATAAAAACAGGGGAGTATGCCGAATCAGGAGTACTTATCCAGTCTGCTTTCCAATCTTCTTCACTCAGTAAACCTGTCGAAAAATGATTCTCCTTTGACCATGAACTTAGTTTTCCATCATTGTCCCAAATCCGAACTTTCCATGTATAAGAGTTAACTGATTTTAAAGTTTTACCCGCATATTTTACCAGTATGTTATTGTCTGAAATTACCTTTCCACTATTCCAACAGGTATCTGTTGTGTTTTCAGACCATACTGCAATTTGATATGCTTTCTGTGACCTGTTCCTTTTTTCAGATTTCAATTTCCATGAAAATTCCGGATTCTCATTGTCAATGCCAAAAGGATTATTTTCCTGGTTTAATTTGGTTTCATAAATCGTTACATCTGAATAATCCTGAGAATGACATGGAAGGATATTGGCTGATACCCAAATAAATCCAACGATTAATATCTTTAAGTAAGTAACGATTGTTTTTGTTAAGTTATTCATATTAATCTTAATAAAATTCCCACTTTATTCGTCAACTCGCGTTGTTTGTTAACTATGGTTGCTAGCGGCCGACAATATGACAAGTGCGGGAATAAATTGTGGCTCAACTGTATGCCTGCACTACCTGTACCAATCTATCGGTAAATGTATGTAAAGATTTCGAATGTTTCAACGAACACGCAACTTAGCGAACTTAGTGAACCGGTCTCATGAGCGCAACTCAAAACTTAGCGAAGCGATCTCATGAGCGAAGCGAATAAACCTGCACTTGCTTCTTCAGGTGGGATTTGTAACTTAGCGAAGCCTTGCCTGCTGCAAGCAGGGATCTCATTCCGCATAGCGGAATAATCCCGCCTCCGTTTACTTTCAGGATTTGTAATCCGTATTATTCTCAATATACGATTCTGAATCCATCGGTTTTTGTTATGTCGGATTAGAAATCCTTATAGTATTTGAGGGTGGGATTACAAATCCCACCTGACGAGGGGCTTTGGTTCTGTCAGAATTTAAAATATCTCTCATTAAGGTCTTCCATTATTTCTTTTGTCAGAGGCTTTGTTATATAGTCGGATACGGAACTCCATGACATCGCTCTGGCTTTGGTTTCGGTATTGTCGGAAGTTGTGAGCATGACAATTATAATTCCACTTTGAATAACTTTATCTAGTTTACTATATTCATCAAGAAACCCCCAACCATCCATTCCAGGCATATTAATATCCAGAAAAATCAGGATTGGATTTATATTCCCAGACTCGTTCATCGAATTTAGATATTCTAAAGCCTTAGCCCCCGATTCCATTGGTACAACAATCGTTTCCAAATGGGTTTTTTTAATTTCTCTTTCGTGAAAGAAATTGTCATTCTTGTTGTCATCAACAAGCATGATGCACATGATTTCTGTCTTCATACTGTTATGTTTGTCAAAGTGAAATAAAATGTAGCTCCAATCCCTAAATCCGATTCAACCCAGATTTCTCCGTGATGCATCTGGACTATTTTTTTGCAGTTTGAAAGACCGATACCCATTCCTTTATAAACATCTTCATTGTTGTGAATTCGCTGAAAAATATCAAATATTTTTTCGAAATGAGCAGGTGCAATACCGATTCCATTATCGGCAACAGAGAATATCCATTTCTCGTTTATTCGCTCTGATCGAATTTGAATTTTTGCTTGATTATCTTTTTTTTGGAATTTAATTGCGTTTAAGATGAGATTTTGGAATAGTTGTCGAATTTCGGGCTCATAAAGATTTAGTTTAGGCATATCAGTTACCTCAATTACTGCATTTGAAGTTTCAATTATCGATTTAAGGTCAGCAATTACGTTCGCAATAAGTTGATTACAATCAACCTCAATAAGGTTAAGATTACGTCCTACTCTTGAAAAGTCCAAAAGCGATTTGATTAAAATGCTCATTCGTTTTGATGCATCTTTTACTTCATGAAGATATTTTTTGGCATTCTCGTCTAGTAGCATTAAATAGTCCTCCTCGAAAACTTGCAAGTAATTTGATATTGTACGAAGTGGTTCCTGAAGGTCATGTGAAGCGATATAGGCAAACTGCTCAAGATTTTTGTTTGCCATAAATAATTCTTCAGCCCGCTTTTCTTTCTCTCGGTTTTGAAAGATAAGTTCTTTATTGGCGATGATTAATTCTGCCGCACGTTTCTCTTTCTCTTGGTTTTGAAAAGCAAGTTTATTGTTGGCTAAGATTAACTCTTCCGCACGTTTCTCTTTCTCTTGGTTTTGAAAAGCAAGTTCTTTGTTGGCGATGATTAACTCTGCTGCACGTTTCTCTTTCTCTTGGTTTTGAAAAGCAAGTTTTT
>JAFLKN010000051.1:4859-6083 GCA_019163175.1 Prolixibacteraceae bacterium
ACTCTGCCGCACGTTTCTCTTTCTCTTGGTTTTGAAAAGCAAGTTCTTTGTTGGCAATGATTAACTCTGCTGCACGTTTCTCTTTCTCTTGGTTTTGAAAAGCAAGTTCTTTGTTAGCAATGATTAATTCATCCGATTTCGTTATTTTATTCATTAGCTACCTCTAAAAATATATGTAAAGTTCCACGAGAATCTTAAAACGAAGCTGTTTTTTAAAAGCTATCCTGTAACAGGTTTGTATATAAAATATTGCGTATTTCTCAGCTTTATGCGCCTCTATATTTAAGGCTTCACATCCATCTGATATTCCATGCTAATATATAACATTATTAAGTATCCAACACATCATCGAAAAATTCAAAAGCTTTGTCTTTTTTTTTTCGGCTTGCTTGTAACTACCAGCTTCCGCTTTGTCAGGCGGGATTTGTAATTTCGCCTCCGATTACTATCAGGATTTGTAATCCGTATTATTCTCAATATATGATTCTGAATCCATCGGTTTTTGTTATGTCGGATTAGAAATCCTTATAGAAGATGAGGGTGGGATTACAAATCCCACCCGACGAGGTTACAAATCCCGCCCGACGAGTTATTAAGTTGCCGGTGTTCCGCAGTAATTGTCAGAGTGCGACTTCGAATCGCGCCCTGACTATTCCGGAGTTCATTATCAGGATTTGAATGCAATATTTGCGGAAGTGTTGGATTAATCGCTTCACTTTCCGTGTTTTATATTATTTCGGATTTTAAGCTTCGCTCAAGAGTTACCTGCTTGCCTGCCAGCTTCGCGCAGGTAAATGCTGCCAACTTCGCGCAGGTAAACTCTGCCAGCTTCGCGCAGGTAACCAACAGGCAAGGCTTTGCTAATTTATATATTCCTTAGGTCGGATTTAGGCATCCGGTCGTTCCGTTTTTCTTAATATTCCATCTAATATGCATAAAGTTTCTTATAAAGTTTATTTACTTCCGACAGTTTATGTTTAAGTTCAATATTTATTTTTCGGTATCTTACAATTCCTATCAAAAAAATTTATAAATTTCGGTTAACAAAAAGGGATTGCCAGAAAAAGGATATACTGATTTTATCAGCCTGTTTATTAAGGTTTTATCTATTCATACTGGTGTTCGGAAGGTGCTGTTTAACGGGTGTTCCAGCTTCGCAACGAAGTGTTTTGATGTTCATTATAAAGGCTTGTGTATATAAATGAAGTATCACCGGTAACAAGA
>JAFLKN010000026.1 GCA_019163175.1 Prolixibacteraceae bacterium
TTGAAATACTTTTGTATTAGTGAAAGTAATTCATCTTTCTTAATTGGTTTTGAAATATAATCGTTGCAGCCCGCTTTAATTGCCTTTTCCCGATCGCCCGATAGTCCATAAGCTGTTTGTGCTATAATGACAACGTCTTTATTAAATTCCCGGATTTTTTGGGTCGCTTCATATCCGCCCATTTCCGGCATCCGAATATCCATCAATATCAGGTCTATGTCGGGATTATCACGGCAAGCTTCAACGGCTTCAACCCCTGACCTTACTTTTAAAATTTCCTTGCCAAATGTTTTTGCAGTTATATCAATTAGCATTTCCGATACTTCATCATCTTCGGCAATCAGAATTTTTAGCTTTCTAATAGGCTCGGTTATTGCTGAAGGTGCAAATTGCTGATTAATAGTTTCTATCACCGGTTCAGCATTGTAAGGTAAGGTGAAATAAAATGTTGAACCCAGGCCCATTTCACCTTCTACCCAAATTTTGCCACCTAATATTTCGACATACGATTTTGAGATGGCTAAACCCAGACCTGCTCCTTGACGTGCTTGTACATCAACGATATCAGCCTGAATAAATCGTTCGAAAATGGCGTCCTGACGATCTTTTGGAATACCAATTCCGGTGTCTTTTACGTAAAATTGCAGCAGTTCGACAGGCTCACTGACCGATCCGGTTGTTGAGCCTGTTGAAACATACCCAAATTCAATTGATCCCTTTTCGGTGTATTTAATGGCATTTTTTACCAGGTTCGTAAGGATGGCATAGACTTTTTCGCGGTCGGTTTTGATAATTGCTTCCTTAGCTGTCAATGCATTTTTGAAGGCGAAGCGTATCCCTTTGGATTCAATTTCGGGCCTGAAGAAGGTATAAACATATTCGATCTGCTCATTTACATTTGTTTCGCTAATGTTGAGTTTCATCAGCCCTGATTCTATTTTTGAAATATCCACAATATCGTTGATGATGTTGAGCATTCGGGCGCCGCTTTTCTCGATGATTTTAATATACTCTTGTTGCTGTTCGCCGGTAAGGTCTGATTCCTTCAGTAGTTCGGCAAACCCAAGAATTCCATTCATCGGTGTACGTATTTCGTGGCTCATATTGGCCAGGAAGGCGGATTTGAGGCGGTCGCTTTCTTCAGCGTGAAGCTTGGCAATCAGCAAATCTTGTTCTGTTTTTTTCTGATTCGTAATATTTATCAGCATACTTAAATTAAAATCAGATTTGATTCTAACAGCATGGTAATAAGCAATTTTATGTTCTTCCGATTTGGTAATAAAATCAAATTCTCCTTTTTCTTCGCCTATTTCCAAATATTTCAGGTATCTGTCATGAGCGTCAGGTTTTATTGTTGTTTTCAAATCGGCAACGTTCATTTTCAACAACTCTTCAATAGGATATCCCAATAAATCAGCTGCAGCATTATTGGCCGATAAATAATCTCCTTTATCATTGGCAATGAGTATTGCAACCAGGCTTCTGTCAAAAACCAATTTGAATTTTTCCTCGCTTTCTTCTGCTTTTTCTTTTGCTTGTTTTAATTCTTCTTCCCGATTTTTAAATGAAGTGATGTCTTTTGTAATTTCGAGCGTGCCTACCACTTTAGAACCATGTAAAACCGGAACGTGTGAGGTTCTGTAATCGGTTGGCTTTAGCAGGGTTTTGTACTGGTATTCTTCTTCATGGGTCTCACCATTTTTAACTTTTTGCAAAATATTTTCCCAAAACGCTCTGGCTTCCGTCGGTAAAAGCTTCAAAGTATTCATGCCCGCAAAAGCATGTTGATTAAACAGTTCCATGGTAACATCATCAAATGCCTTGTTGAAAAATACTACGTTGTTGTTAAGGTCGCGACTTACAATTACATCTTTGTTCGACTGTAATACAGATCTGAGGTAAGCTTCGCTTTCTTCGGCATGTTCCTTGGCAATAATTAGTTCCTGTTCGGCCAGCTTACGCTCGGTGATGTCCATTACCGTTCCGTTTATTTGATTTGGCTGCCCGGCACTATCTTTATAAACCTTCCCCCCACAGGCGATCCAATGAATTGTATTGTCTGGCCAAAGTATCCTGCATTCAAAATCCAGGCGGCCCTTTTCGAATACATTATCGAAGGCCTTGCGTGTAGCTTCCCTGTCTTCGTCAATAACATGTTCAAGCATTTTTTCCTGTCCCCATGAAGCAATCTTTTCCTTGTATCCAAAGATCTGATCATGTTTCAGATCCCTGACGGAGACCTGTTTTATATGCTCGGGATCTTCTGTTATGTCATGGCTCCAGATTCCGATCTGACTTGCTTCCAGACATAGCTCAAGACTGGCTTTGACGCTTTTCAGTTCTTCCTCTGCCAGCTTGCGTTCGGTAATATCATGATAATTTCCTAATAGCCCATTGATATCTGGATCGGACAAGAGGTTGGCCATCGTAATTTCAATCCATACATACTTGCCGTCCTTGCGTTTGTACCTTATTTCAGTTGTTCCCTTCGCATAGGGTTCTGTGGCGAGTGTGGCAATAAATTTCCTGGCAGCATCCAAATCATCAGGATGCACAGTATCCCAGGTACTTTTACCAACCAATTCTTCGGGTTGCCAACCAAATAATGTTGTAATGTTCGGGCTTTTGTACCGATTTATTCCATTTTGGTCGATAATGACGATTACATCGCCAATATTTGAAACCATTGTGTTTTTTATTGCTTCGCTCTCTCTTAGCCTTTCTTCCGCATGTTTGCGTTCGGTGGTATCCATAGAGACGATGATCAGGTATTCAATCTGGCCATTATCATCCTTTGCGGGTACAATGGTTGAGTGATACCATACTTCATTCCCGTTGATATCAACAACAGGTGCTTCCTGGGTAATAACTTCCCTGGTTTCAATCGCCCTGATCATATTTCCGGTCATTTTGGTTTTAAATGACTCGGGATAAAAGTGGAAAGGATAGGGCTTGCCATAATACGGCGTGATATCATCGATTTTTAGTCCTTTTATTCCGGCGCTACTCATGAACTGCAGATTGAAATCAAGATCAACGATTTTGGTACAGGTGGGTGAATTCTCTAACCATGCATGGCTTTGCTGTTCAAGTGCCTTAAGCTTTTCTTCCGCAATTTTACGTTCGGTAATGTTGTGTACAAATACCACAATTAAATCTTGAGAATTCTGCACTTTCACGCTGACTTCAACATCTATAATTTTCCCATCCTTACAGCGATGTTTAGTCTCAAACCTGTCTTCGCCGGTTTTAATTACTTTTTGTAAATGTCTTTTTGTTTGATCGGCAGTTTCTTCGCAATCAACATCCGATATTGTCATGGTTAGCATTTCCTCACGCGAGTAACCCAGCATTTTACAAGCAACCTGGTTTACATTAATAAACCGGCTTTCATTATCAACCATCCAAAAGCCATCCATGGCGGTTTGCAAAATATCGCGGGCTTGCATTTCACTTTTTTCAACAAGCTCGTTGGCAGCTGTTAATTCCTTATTTGTTTGTTTCAGTTCTTCGTTTATTATCTGGTATTCTTCGTTTTGGCTTTCAATTTGTGCGGTTTTTTCCTGAAGTAAAAGTTCGGACTGCTTTCGTTCGGTAACATTTCTAAAATACCCAATGAGTCCGTTGGGTTCTGCATTCGCATCAAATGTCGGAATATAGCTACCATCGAAAAATTCTTCTTTTCCCACCGCCGAAATCAAAGAAGTCTCGAAGTGAAGAGACTCGCCGGTTTCTATTACACGGGTTTTAGTAGTCGTCAGATTATCAGCATCCTCTTTCGAAAGAAAATCATAATCTGTTTTCCCAAGCATATCTTGTTCTGTGAGCCCCATTTGTGGATTTACGACCAAGGTGTATTTAAGATCCTTGTCGTTCATAATGATATGGTCGGGTGTGCTGAGGACTATTGCTTTGTTCTGCTCTTCGCTTTTACGGAGTTTTTCTTCTGCCAGTTTGATGTCGGTAATATCCTGAAATATACCGGTTAATTTTACAGGTTTTCCATCTAGCATTGTAACCTGGCAAGTGGTTCGCACATCTATTTTTCGTCCTTTTGTGGTGTAAGTTTCAAGAATCAGATCATATCCTGTACCTTGTGTCATGGCAAGTTCCAGTGCCGCAATTATAGTTTTTTTAGACTCGGGTAAAAAGTAACTCACTCCGGCATCCACTGTTGGATTAAATTCTTCAGGCGAGGTATCGTGAATGTTAAAGGTTTCTGAAGTCCAATATAGTTGGTTTGTTGACAAATCCAGTTCCCATCCTCCTAATTTGGCTAGTGATTGCGATTCATCAAGCAATTGGTTACTCCGTCTATACTCTTCATTTGTTTTCAGTAGGTTTTGTTCACTTTTTTCTGCTTTTTCTTTGGCTTTTTGTAGTTCTTCATTTGATCTCTCTAAAGCAAATTCAGCCAGTTTTTTATCTGTAATATCAAGAAAAACCACAATCGCTGAAGTTTGAATTCCTTTTTCATTATAAATTGGTGCTGCATTAGCCCAAACATATCTGTCTTCATTATTGTCGCGACGAACAATGAATTCGCGGCTACTTGTTTCGCCATACAGAATTGCCCTGGCTAATGGCACTTCATCCGATTGGTAAGGTGTTCCGTCGAAATGGAGGATTTGCCAACTCGAAACATATTGATCTAAATCTATATCTTTTACAATTTCATCGTATTCTCTTCCACGAATTAACAATCCTGCTTTATTTACATATTTAAGTTTTCCTGATGGTACTTCTGCAATGGCAATTCCTGCGTGACTATTTTCCATAGCGGCTCTTATAATTGCTTCGCTTTCTTCGGCCCGCAATTTGGCTTTGATTAATTCTTGTTCGGCAAGTTTGCGGTTGGTTATATTGCTGCCAATGCACGAACCTCCGATAACTTCACCATTTCTAACAATAGGAGTAAATGTAACATGTACATAAAGCATTCCATTTTCGGTATCAACAGAGTCCTCTATTGTGAATTGTACGTTGGTCAGCACCTTGTCATATCGGGACTTCCATAGGAATCTTATTGGTTCAGGATGGGATTCCACCATGTTTACTCCTGGCTCTAACCATACACCAAACGTTTGTTGAAATTCTAATTGAAAGGTCTTATTTACATATAGTATTTCATAGTTTGTGTTGAAAGCCCATACACTTTCTTTTGTACCTTCGATAATTGCTTTAATATTTGCATTCTTTTGTTCTAAATTAATTTCGGCCAATTTTTGCCAGGTAATATCCATACACAGGCCAATCATTCTTACCGGTTTGTTATCTACATAGTCGGCATGTCCGGTTGCCCTTATCCACCTGATTTCGTTGTTTGGAAGGATAATCCGGTAGTCGTTCAATAACTCTGTGCGGTTTTCAATGGCTTCCTGAATTTTTGCTGAAGCCATTTCAACATCGTCAGGATGCAGCGCTTTTGTCCAGGCTTCAAATCCGGCTATGGTATTTTCAGGTAACCCAAATAACTGCAGAAATTCATCCGACCAATAAAATGTATTTTTCAGAATATCCCAATCCCATGCCCCTGAATTGCTTACGTCCAGGGCCATTTTCATTCTGGATACATTTATTTCAGCATTTTTTCGGGCCTCTGCCAATTCCTGATTTGTTTGATTCAGCTCTTCATTTTGGACTTCTATTTCTTCTGCTTTTTCCTGAAGCAATAATTCGGATTGTTTGCTATCAGTGACGTCAATGAAACTGATCACAATTTCAATAATTTCGCCACTGTTGTTCAGCACCGGAAAACCATTCACCGATACCCAAACAATATCATTTTTAGTGGGTTGGTGTATGCCCAATACCTGATTTTTGATGGGTTTCTTACCTGTAACAATCCTTTTAACCGGATATTCATCAAGAGATAGTGGGGTATTATCTTCATGTACAAATTTCCATGCCGGGTCGATGGCAACCTTGCCTTTCATCTGATCGTCAGTTAAGCCCAATAGTTCGGATGCCCTGTGATTATTCATTGT
>JAFLKN010000002.1 GCA_019163175.1 Prolixibacteraceae bacterium
TAACGAAATGCTTTAGGAGGTAAAAATTATGTTTGAATTTCCAAATAAAACCATTGAAAGATCGGTTGTTGAACTTAACAAAGCCGATTTTGTAAGCGACCAGATGGTGAAATGGTGCCCCGGTTGCGGAGCGCACGCCATTCTCGCTTCCATTGCCAACGTGTTTCCTAAAATTGGTTACCGTAAGGAAAATTTTATGATGGTATCCGGTATCGGATGCTCTTCGCGTTTTCCTTATTATGTAAATACTTATGGGTTCCACGGAATTCACGGACGAGCCAATCCAATTGCATCGGGTATTAAAATTGCAAATCCTCGCTTAAGTGTTTGGATTGCAACCGGCGATGGCGATTCGATGGCCATTGGCGGCAACCACTTTATACATATTATACGTCGTAACATTGACGTAAATATCGTGATGTTCAACAACCAGATTTACGGTCTTACCAAAGGCCAGTATTCCCCTACAACCCCAATGGGAAGTGTTACCAAAACATCCCCACAGGGAACAATTGAGCATCCTTTTAATCCGGGCGAACTGGTGCTTGGAGCTCAGGGAACATTTTTCGCCCGCGCAGTGGATACCAATGTAAAACTGATGACCGAAGTTATGTTCGAAGCAGCCCGCCACGATGGTACCTCCGTGATAGAAATACTTCAGAACTGTATCATTTTCGCGGATAAAACCCATCATGCTGTTACCGATAAAGAAGTGCGTGATGATTCACAGATTCATATAAAAAACGGCGAACCTTTGATTTTTGGTAAGAACCGCGATAAAGGAATCCGCTTAAACGGCACACAACTCGAAGTGGTAACATTGGGTGAAAACGGTATTACAGAGGACGATCTGCTCGTTCACGATCAATATCAGCAAGATCCTGGCGTTCATCTTATGTTGGCAAAAATGTACCCGCCACATTTCCCGGTGGCCCTGGGAGTTATTCGTTCGGCTATGTATCCTACTTACGACGATATGGTTGAAGATCAGATTGCTGAAGCTAAAGCAACTAGTAAAATCCTTTGTGTTGACGACCTGCTAAACAGCGGTGACACCTGGGAAATTAAATAGTCATTTATTTTATTTTGAATTAGCCTCCGGAGTTCTTCGGGGGCTTTTTTTTGTTCTCTTTTTTATAAATGATGAGGATGAAATTATCGCGCTGATTTTTGATTTGGTATTTATCCTTTTATGCGGTTATTGATTTTCTTATAAGTAGGCATCGTATATTATCCGTTTGATCCTGATTGGTTTTTTACCAGTAAAATGATGTTAGTCAATTTATAAGTCATTGTAAATAAGTATTATAGCATATTTTGTAGTTATTTCAACTACAAAATTATTCTATGATCATCTATAGCAAAAGGGTTAATTTCTTTACATTAAAAGCGTGGCTTTCGATCTACTTTTGATGCAATTCTCCCCATTGGATTTTGGGGCGGACAATTAAAGATTAATTAAAAAAACATATTGTGTTGTAAACGTAAGTCGTATCGTTGACAAATTCAAACTGGAGAGAATCTCAATTCCGGGGAATAAAATGATAGCAGGAATTTAGATAGAATGATGTTTGTGTTTTATTTTCAACAACATATGAAGCCTGGAATAAAAGTAATAATACCTTGATAATGAAAACACTGACTTACTTTCTCGCTTTTACGGTGCTGTGCAGTTTTTGTGCGGTGAAAGCCAAAAGTCAGACTATTGCTGTCGGGCATATTTCAGCCGAAGTAGTTGAATCCGTTAGTGCAACTTCCTTTACGTCAACTGAATTTGTGATTAATAACACTGAGTTAACTGCTGATAACAATGGAACAATCAGCGCTGAAAACATAATAATGGGAACAATCCGGATTAATTCCGGGCAAAATGTGGCTTGTAATGTCACTTTTAAGCCTGCATTACTTCTTGATCGAAATGGAAACGATTTTATATTGGAACCATTGGCAAGAAATTCTGAAGGAATTGATATTCAAAGGGTTGATGGAATAAAAAACATTGAACTTATTGGACGTGCCACATTGGATTCAAGCCAGGCCAAAGGGGTATACCAGGGTTCGTACACATTGGTTTTTGCCTATAACTGATGCAAAATTTAAAGGCAATTACTAATTTATTTTAGTTGGAGAGAGTAAAATCGCCTGATTTTCTTTTTTCAGATATCAGATTTTCATACTTTTTTCCTGCTTAAAAGGGCGGGAATTTTTGATATTTTTTTATACCGGATGAGATTGAAATGGACGAGTCATTTTTGATATCGACAGTTATTTTATTTTACAAAACGTAAAATAATTATTCACACTTGTGGTGTAAAATATTTTTTCGTCTGTATGCGTGAAAAAAAAATATAATAATATTTAATTAAAATAAATATTTGAAATTGAGGTACATGGTATTTTTAACCATGGTGTTTGTTGTGCCCCTGAGTTTCCGAAAATCAGGTTTGGCATGAATTTGGCAAGAGTTTTCCCCACACTCGAAAAAACAAACATTAAAAACTCACTAAAACTCAATTAAAACAAATGAAAAACATGAAAAAATTACTCGTTCTCGCTATTGTTGTTCTCGGATTCGCTGCCAGCTCGTTTGCACAAGTAAGTGCTACTGCCACTGCCACTGGAACAATTGTTTCACCTATCGCAATTACTAAAACCCAGGATCTGAATTTCGGAAATGTAGCTGTTAGTGCAACACCTGGTACCGTTGTTCTTGCTCCTGATGCTACACGCTCGATTACTGGTGGTGTTACACTTCCTGCTGTATCCGGTACTGTAACCGCAGCCCATTTTGATGTAACAGGTACGCCCAGTTACACTTATGCAATTACTCTTCCTAGCACATCAACTACTGTAACTTCTGGTACTGATAACATGCTTGTAGATAATTTTACAAGTTTTCCTGCTACCACCGGAACTCTTAGTCTTCTTGGAGTTCAAACTGTTAATGTTGGTGCAACTTTGAATGTTGATGCTTCACAAGCTCCTGGCACTTATACTTCCGGTACTCCTTTCGAAGTAACTGTTAACTACAACTAAGATATTTTTTGTCCAAAAAAACGCTGCCCTGTGCAGCGTTTTTTTTGGATTAATACTTTAACTATTTCGCTTGACTTCCAATAACTTGTATATACTTAACAATTTTCAAAATGAAAAAGAATCTGCTAAGATTTTTTACCCTGATTTTTTTGACAGGGATATTTGCCACAAAAATTAGCGCGCAGGTAAGTGTTTCGGCACAGGTATTTGCTGAAGTAATAGAAGCGCTTACTGCCACTGAAACCTCACAACTTAGCTTCGGAAAATTTTCACCTGAGACCAATGGCGGCGAAATCCGCTTAACGCCTGATGGAGTTCGTTACGTTAACGGCAGTGTTGTGCTCAGCGGAGGCGGACACAGTGCCGGAAGTTTCGTTATTACAGGCGAAGACCAGGCAACGTATTCCATTACACTTCCGGCAGGTGAAGCTTTGCTCACCAACAGCACCGGGTCTAAAGTCATGATGGTAACTGATTGGGAATCAATTCCTGCTCCCGGAATTGGAATAGGCATGCTTAACGGCGGTTCACAGGAAGTTAAAATTGGCGCAACACTGATTGTTGGAAGCGTAAATGACAATCCCAAAGGCATTTATACCGGCACTTATTTCGTTACATTTTCGTATAACTAAGCCGACTGTCAACAATTTTATTTTTTTAGGTTCAATCGAAATTATTCCCTCTCCTCTATTCTGAAGCTTCTCGACTAGGTTAAAAAATTGAAAATCAATAATATATATTATTTCAGTTGTAAAATATTTACCTGAAGATCTGCTTGTAAAATTATAAACTCAATACAATTTCCAGGAATTCTTTTTTTGAAAAAGTTCCTACACGAAGTAAAATTCAGCATTCGTTAGATTACAAAATCCCCCCACAAAAAAGCTTACATCCTATATCCGGGCAGAATAACTCCAAATATTCTGCTATTTTTTTATCCATTCGTCTCTGTTTTTTATGGTTTTAGTATTCAGAAGTAAATGATAACATCCAATTCTTTAGTAGATTTGCAATTAATTCAAGCTTTCCCTATTACAAATGGCTTACAGTGCCATTAATTAAAGCATCGGTTAGGGTTAGTAGCCTCAAATTATTGAAAAAACAAAAAAAACTATGAAAATCAGAGTCCTGATGATGAACCAATTTTCGGCCGGTAATGTTATGCGCAATGCTTTAGCTACAGCTATTTTTATGCTTCTGTTTAGTGGACTTCCTCTCGAAGCATTTACACAGGGCAATTTGCTGATAACCCCCAGGCGTGTTGTTTTCGAAGGTTCAATAAAAACGCAGGAGTTAAACCTGGCTAACACCGGTAAAGACACTGCCCGCTATAATGTTTCCATTATTCAATACCGCATGAACGAGGACGGCTCATTCGTTGAGATTACCGAACCGGATCCGGGACAGAATTTTGCTGATAAAAATATCAGGTTTTTCCCGCGCTCAGTTACCCTGGCACCTAATGAAGCACAGGTGGTTAAAATGCAATTAACCAAAACAAATACACTTACTCCCGGTGAATACCGTTCGCATGTTTACTTTCGTGCAGTTCCGATGGAAAAGGCACTTGGAGATGAAGAAACCCGGAAAGATTCGACCGGTATTTCAGTGCAGCTGATCCCGATCTTTGGAATCACGATACCTGTAATCATCAGGGTTGGGGAATCGACAACTAAAGTCACGCTGAATGATCTTGCTGTCGAAATGGTTAATGATACCCTGCCCCGATTGAAAATGACTTTTAACAGAAGCGGAAATATGTCAGTTTATGGCGATATCTCTGTGAAATATACTTCTCCTGATGGAAAAGTAACCGAAGTTGGAATTGTGAAGGGAATTGCAGTATATACGCCAAATGCATTACGTCGTTTTCAACTTGATTTGAAAAAAGTACCAGAAGTAGATTATCGCAAAGGTTCATTAACTGTGGAATATACAACACAATCGGATGTAAAGTCTGAAAAACTGGCTAAAGCAGAACTGACTTTGAATTGATAGAACAGTAAAATGCTGTTCCGGATACAGACTAACACTACTTAAACTATAATGATACTTGTCTTTTTAACTTTATTTATTGCTCTTTCGATCGTAT
>JAFLKN010000042.1 GCA_019163175.1 Prolixibacteraceae bacterium
AATCAGGTGAGAAATGGTTACTTCCTGAATAGGCGTAGGGTTAACGAACCCCATTTCAGCGATCGCCTTTAAGATTTCCGGCTTCAGGCCGGTTTCTTCAAATGTCATAATGTCCTTTTTAAATTACGGTTCAGTAAAACACTGAATCGGGTCAATGGAAGGAGATTGGGTAGATGCTCCTGTCCTAAACCAGACAAAAAGGAAATTATCCGACCCCCTAAAATCTGGCGCAAAGGTAATTTAATTTTCAGACTGAAAGCATCTTGAGTAATACTGCACAAAAAAGTTAAGCTGTTTTAACACAAATACAACATTGAATTGCCTGTAAAAGAGCATAATTTCAGCTTTTCCTAATGCTGGACCGAAATTTAAACTCAGGAGTACACGTTTTACGTTTATCTTTGAACTCAATTATTAGAAGAAAATTATGAAGGGTATCAAATTTCTATTTTGGCTAAGAACCTTTTCTATTGCCGTGTTTTTTTCAGGCTTAATGTCTTGTAACAATCCTTCATCCGGAGAAAAAAGCAAATCCAATGCTGAATCTGCGGTTGCTTCGGTGGAAGAATCGGATGATGTCAGCGACGAACAGATGGTAAACGCAATATTAGTTTCACCAGAAAGTCCACGTCCGGGAGAAACATTTCGGGTAATGGTTACCGGCGGAAAGAGTATCAGGAAAGCTAAAATTGAAGTAACAGGACCCGGCGGAACACTTGAAGGAGGTAAAAGCCGAATTGGAAATGGTTTGCCTTTTTGGCGTATCGATGAATTTAAAGCTGGAACAGAAGGCGAATATCATATTGAACTGAAGACAGATAAAGCAAATTTGCAGTTGGATTTTTCCGTAGTCGAAAAACCGGTCCAGTCTGCATCGCAAGCTGTTTGGAAAACCCGGCGCGGATGGGATAACAAAGCAGAAACACTTTATTCGGCCTGGGTCAATGCTTTGTTTTACGATGCCGACGAACGCGCATCATGGAAGGCTTTGCATGAAGTTACACAAAATAAAGATCAGAACTTCCTGTACAATCATCTCTCGTTGGGTGAAGACGATTCCGCCGGAAAAATCAAAGTACTTATGGAGCCTGACTGCGCGGATAATCCGTATTACCTCCGTGCTTACTTTGCCTGGAAGCTTGGGCTTCCGTTTGGGTACCATGAGTCAGACCGCGGTGCAATAGGTCGCGCGCCCGGTGTGGGTCGGTGGATTACCAACGAAACGCCATTTTCCAAATCGAATCCAACCCAAAAATTTAATTCCTTCCTACGGATGGTGGCCAACGGAGTTCATTCCGGAACAGCCCGTGCTGCTATGAACAATGAAAATGCCGATTATTATCCGATACCACTTACCCATGAAGGATTGCGGCCCGGAGTTGTTTTTGCTGATCCTTACGGACACACACTTATCCTGGTCAACCAATTGCCACAAACAAGCGATCAGCCGGGCGTGCTACTCTCGGTTGACGCACAACCTGATGGCACCGTGGGAATTAAGCGCTTCTGGAAAGGCAATTTTCTTTTTACAACTTCTGATGTTATCGGAGAGCCAGGATTCAAAGCTTTTCGCCCGATTTCCTTTAATGACGGAAAATTCAGTTTGCTTAAATCAACTGAATTGACAGCAAAATCTGGACATATTCCGTTTTCACTTCAACAAAAAGGGATGAATAGCGACGATTTTTATCATACGATGGAACGCGTAATTAATCCCAAGCCGCTCGATCCTGAAATGGCTTTGCTCGACTTGATTAAAGCACTGCACGAACAACTAACCGTGCGGGTCACTTCTGTTGACAATGGCGAAAAATATATGAAAGCCCATCCGGGTCAGGTTATTCCGATGCCAAGTCGTCCGGCAGGAGTATTTCAGACGGGTGGTATCTGGGAAGACTTTTCAACTCCTAACCGTGATTTGCGACTCCTGATTGCGATGGATGCGGTTATCGATTTCCCAAAAAAAATTGTTCGTTCGCCCGATGATTTTAAACTACCCATGCTTCAATCTCCGGAAAAGGTCAAGGAAAATCTGGAAAGTATCATGCAGAAAAAATTGTCGGAGCTCTCAATCACCTATTTCCGGTCTAATGGTTCAGAGCAAACCCTGAGCATTGCTGAAATACTTAAACGGCGTGAAGCATTCGAAATAGCCTATAATCCGAACGATGGTGCCGAAATTCGTTGGGGAGCTCCCGAAAATAGCGAAGAACGTTCAACTTGCAAGCGCCATGTTCCTGCCGGGCAATTAAAAACGATGAATGATGTTCGGGTTTGGTTTCAGAAACGGTTGCATCCGCCAACGTAAAAAAGGTTGCAGTCTCAGTCACAGTGTTCAGTGGGGTTTTCGGACTGCCTGCTTCGACTGAACACTTTTTTATTCCATAGTCAAACTTCTCTGCCTGCCGAATTCCCGGTTATTTTGTCTAATGTTTGTTAATGAAGGCATTTTAACAGGCTATCTGCTTTTCATTCGGAACTATTTTTGGTTTATTTAAACTGAATTCCAAAAAATGGGAATTGAACTATGGAGAAAACGTGTATTCTATTCTGCAAATGTGGAGCTGGCGTTATTACATCAGACAAATCGGACCAAATCAGATCGATGCTGGAAACGCTTCAAGCCGACCTTTTTCAGTTGGATGATTTCTGCGGAATTGTGCTGAACCGGAAAGATTTTATCGAAGCTATTGATAAGAAATATACCCGGAAAATCATGGTGGCCTGTTATCCGCGTGCAATTAAAAATTTGCTGGCACAAAACGGACTTGCTTTTTCAGGATTGGAGGTAATAAATTTCAGGGAACTTTCTGCTTCCGAAATTGAATCGAAACTTCGGAATGATTATTCGTTTACTAAAGGAAAAGCTGCAGAGACTCGAATTGAGAGCGGGTTGGAAGTTCCGGCATGGTATCCGGTCATCGACGAAACTTTGTGCACTAATTGCGGGAAGTGCTTTAAATTCTGTTTGTTCGGCGTTTATACGTTTGGCGATAAAAAACTGAAAGTAGTGAAACCGCTGGCCTGCAAAAACAATTGCCCGGCATGCGGACGAAACTGCCCAACTTCGGCTATCATTTTTCCGCGACTGAAAGAAGGAGGAGTTTTAGCTGGTGCAGAACCGGGAACAGAAGTAAAATCCAAAGGGTTGGCTGCTGACATAAATATGATTTCAACGCTGAATCAGCGATCAGCAATACGCCGGAATATATTCAGGGCAGGATTGGTCGAGCAGGCTGAAACCGAACGACAGAAAGCATTAGACGAATTGAAAAATACAATTCATCCAGACAAGAAGCTCTGAAAGAGCTTAATTTGAATAACCGCGGGTGAAACCCGTGGTAGACAAAAAAAAGAAAAAAGAGAACCCTGAAAGGGTTCAATCATTTATTAATCAAGTTTTGAGACGTAATTAATTGCGTCTCTACCGAAAATAAAATAATGGGACTTCTAAAAAATATACTGATTCGGAGCGACAGGAAATGCCTGTACAAATTCGTTGTGAACATGGGCATCAAAGGCTCCATGTCGTTTGCCCGGTTTCAGAAACGGCAAAAGAAAGGCGAATTTTTTCCGGCCTTTAACTTTATTTCAGTCACCGACGACTGCAACCTGAATTGCCAGGGATGTTGGGTGATGGGAAAGGAAAAAAACAGCCGTCTGAAGCCTGAGCAAGTTGACCGGATTATCGATGATACTAAAAAAATGGGTTCCTATTTCTTCGGAATTTTGGGTGGCGAACCGCTGCTTTATAAACCGCTTCCGGAGATATTCAAAAAACATTCGGATTGTTATTTTCAACTATTTACCAACGGAACACTCCTAACTCCTGAAGTGGCTGAAACACTGCGCCAGTGCGCCAATGTGACTCCGCTCATTAGTTTTGAAGGCGATGAGCAGGTGGCCGATGTGCGCCGTGGCGGAAAAGATGTGTTTCAATCGGCGAATGTCGGAATTGATAATTGCATCAAAGCCGGTTTGATCACTGGAGTTGCCATCAGCGTTTGCAAGTCGAACCTCGAAATGGCTATGTCGCCTAAATTTATTAATTCACTGATTGATAAAGGCGTCGCATATTTATGGTATTACATTTACCGTCCGGTTGGTCCGCGCCCAAATTATGAACTGGCGCTAAGTTCGGATGAAATCCGGCAACTTCGCCTGCATATGGTTGATGCCCGAATGGAATACAGCATCGCCATTATCGATACCTATTGGGATGCCGACGGAAATGGCATGTGTCCGGCTGCAGAAGGTTTGAGCCACCACATCAATGCATCAGGTTATGTTGAGCCGTGCCCGATTATTCAGTTTGCTTCCGATCATGTGGACGGAAAACCGCTGGATCGTCTGTATGCTGAATCCGGATTTCTGAGCGATTTCCGAACCCAGATTCAACAAAAAACCAAAGGTTGTGTTGTGATGGAAGATCCGCAATGGCTGGCCGAATTTGTGCAAAAACATGATGCAAAAAATACGTCGGGAAGAAAAGGCGAGCTCGAACGATTACGAATGGCTACTGTAACCAACAGTCATGGTTCGTGCGAAGT
>JAFLKN010000049.1 GCA_019163175.1 Prolixibacteraceae bacterium
TGGGCACAGATTTACACCGACGGATGGCGCATTTTCCGCGACTATTTCTATGTGAGCAACATTCATGGCGTTGACTGGAAAGCTATTAAAGAACGCTATACGCCGCTGGTTCAACATGTCAGCCACCGTGCCGATCTGGACTATATTCTGGGCGAAATTGTTTCGGAAACCAATACCGGTCACACTTATGTGGACTGGGGCGATTTTGAAAAGGTAAAACGCGTGGATACCGGATTGCTGGGAGCTGAACTGAAAGCTGATAAAGCTTCAGGAAAATACCAGATTGCAAAAATTTACGATGGTGAAAACTGGAACGAAGCCCGCCGCTCGCCTCTTACTGAGCAAGGGATTGATGTAAAAGAAGGCGATTATCTGATTGCCATTAACGGAACAGAACTCAATCTGAACCAGAATCCATACGAATTGCTTGAAAATACTGTGGGTAAAACGGTAGAAATTACGGTGAATTCGAAACCCGAAAGTGCTGGTGCCAAAACGTATACCATCAGGCCAATTTCAAGTGAGTTGGAATTACTCAACCTGACTTGGGTAAATGAACGCCGTGCTCTGGTTGACAAGCTTTCAGGAGGAAAAATTGGTTATATCTATGTGCCCAATACTGCAGTTGAAGGAAACCGCGAATTGCATCGCGGCATGTATGCCTACAACGAGAAGGACGCCTTGATTATCGACGACCGTTACAACGGCGGTGGTTTTATTCCTGATGTAATGACCGATCTGCTCGACCGCAAAACACTCAGCTACTGGCAGCGCAATGGCTTGTCGGCAATGAAAACTCCCGGAGTGGCACACAATGGACCAAAAGCAATGCTGACAAACGGCTATTCATCTTCAGGCGGCGATGCTTTCCCGTATTATTTCCGCAAAAAAGGTTTGGGCACACTAATCGGAACCCGCACCTGGGGCGGATTGGTTGGCATGTCGGGCAATGCCGGACTGGTTGACGGCGGCTATATTGCAGTTCCGCGCTTCGGTATTTACGATGAAAACGAACAGTGGATCATTGAAGGTACTGGTGTTTCGCCCGACATTGAAGTGGTCGACCGCCCGGAACAACTTGCCAAAGGCGTTGATCCGTGCATTGAAAAAGCGGTTGAAGTACTGCTAAAACAATTGCAGGAAAATCCGGTAAAAAAGGTGAATGCTCCTGCACCACCCGATCGCTCGAAGTGGCACGAACAAATGAAATAGTCATAGAAAACCCGGATAATGAGAATCGTTATCCGGGTTTTGCATTTAAAATTGAAAAGATTTAACTGGCTTGGTCAACGTTAAATCTGCCCAATCCGATAAAACTTAGTTCTCGAAGTATTTATGAAGTATCTCTATTAATTTTCTTTTCGCAATTGGTTTTGAAACATAGTCGTTACATCCGGCTTTCAGGGCAGTCTCGCGGATGCCACTCTGTACAAAAGCAGTTTGAGCTACAATTATTACCTCTTTATTGAATTGCCGAATCAGCGCAGTCGCCTCATATCCATCCATCTCAGGCATTCTTACATCCATAAAAATCAAATCAATATCGGGGTTATTTATGCATATCTGTACAGCTTCAGTACCGGTTTTACAATTCAAAATTTCCTTGCTGTATTTTTTGATTGTTGCGTTCAAAAACAATTCGGAAATAGTATCGTCTTCTGCAATTAAGATTTTCAGTTTACGAATTGGACTTTCTTCGAATTCAGATAGACCTACAGGTGAATGAACATCTCGTTTTTTTGACCGTATTGCATAAGGCAGCGTGAAATAGAAAACTGAACCAACTCCAACTTTGCTTTCTACCCACATCTGCCCTCCAAGCATTTCAACATAGGCTTTCGAAATAGACAAACCTAAACCTGAGCCTTCATAATTTCGGGTACTGAGCTCGCTTCCCTGCCTGAAACGTTCAAAAACAATTTTCAGCAGATGTGGATGGATTCCAATACCTGTATCCTTTATGAAAAACCGTAGATAGTCATCCACCTTTTCATAACCCAATTCTATGCTACCATCTTTCGTGAATTTGATTGCATTTTTAACCAGATTGGTTAAAACAGCATAAACCTTTTCGCGGTCAGACATGATGATGGACTCCCTTTCAGATAAGGTATTTCCGAGAATAATCTGCATACCTTTTGCTTCCACTTCGGGTTTAAAAAAATCAACAACAAATTCCAACAGTTCATTTACATTGGTTTCATGGTTATCAACTTTCATTTGACCGGATTCGATCTTCGAAATATCAATAATATCGTTGATTATATTGAGCATTCGCGCACCACTTTTCCGAATTATTTTAACATACTCCTGCTGTTTCTCACTTGTCAGATCATCATCTTCAAGCAATTCAGCAAAGCCCAATATTCCATTCATTGGAGTGCGAATTTCGTGGCTCATGTTAGCAAGGAAAGCTGATTTTAATTTATCACTTTCTTCTGCTTTCTCCTTCGCATCTTTTAAATCGATGTTGAGTCGGCGCAATTTTTTGTTTTGCTCAATCAATTGAGTATGCAAAAGTTTATTCTCGGTTATATCGCGCGAAATAACAATAATCCGGTGAATTCGTCCTTCACTGTTTTTAAGAGGTATTAGTTGGGTGTGAAAAGTTTTATGAATTGCGCCAAAAGATATATCTTCTTCATAAACAATTAACTCCCCAGCTTCAATACAACGTTCGTAGTTTCGCCTAAATTGATCGTATAAATCGGGTGGAATGCACTCGTCAATGTATCTGTTTTGATAGTTTTCAACCGGACCGATCAATTTTGCCTCAGCAGCATTGAATGTTACAACCTTGTATCGTCTGTCTTCGGTTACTTCGTAAATGGCCATTATATCGAACGTGTTGTCAAATATTTGTCTGTATTTGACTTCACTTTCTTCCGCAATTTGTTTGGCAGCAATGAGTTCCTGTTCAGCCTTCTTGCGTTCTGTTATATTCTCGTGCATAAAAACAAAACGTTCCGGTTTACCACCACTATCTTTCAAAGGAAATATCAGAGCGCGTATCCATAGCGGTATGTCTGGTGCTTCGGGCACAGAGTCGTGTGCATTGAAATAAATATCAGGTAAATGAACGACCTCCCCGCTTTTGGCAAGTAAAACTAATTTTTCGAGTTCCGGACTTTTACCCGACAAGTCATCAAAAATGGAAAAATGCGGTGGAGGAATTGATCCAAAAAGCTTAATGTATTCAGGATTTCCGTGGAGCGTATAACCTTCTATATCCACGATCTGAATTGACATTGGATTCTTTTCAACAATATCAATAAATGAGGTTTCTGCATGCTTCCGTTCGGTAACATTCTCATGCATTAAAACAATCTTTTCAGGTCTTCCATAGTTGTCATTTAAGGTGAATCCAACTGCCCTCACCCAAACCGGTGAATATGGAAATGTGGGGTCAACATCATTAACATTGTAGTAAGAACTGGGAAAGTAAACTACCTCACCTTTTTTAATCTGCTCAAACAATTCACCAAAACCTTGTGACAGCAACTGCGGATCTTTTAAAACAGAATAATCAGATGGAGGCTGAGCTCCAAAAAGTTTGGTGTGCGCCGGATTTACCTGAATCGGATAACCTTCCATATCCAGAATCTGAATTGACATCGGATTCTTTTCAATAATATCCCTGATGATTGCTTCCGATTGTTTCCGCTCAGTGATATCGACATTAGAGCCAATATAACCTACAATTTCTCCTGATTCATTTTTATAACTTTTTGCCGTTCCATATACCCATGATATGTTACCAGGATTACCAAAGCGATATTCGAAGCCCCAATTTCCATAAGAGGCAATCATTTTCTGCCAATTTTCAAAAACTTTTTCCCGATCTTCCTCATAAATACCATTTACCCAACCATCATCTAAAGCTTGATTGTAGGATAACTGAGCCATTTCGCACCATTTCGGATTGACATAAGTACACTTGCCATTTAAATCGGTCAGGTAAATGCCAACTGAGGTAGATTGTATTAAAACCCGAAATTTTTCTTCGCTCTCCCTCACCTTTTCATCTGCCAGTGTTGCTTCCAGTTTTCCCGCAGCCCGCAGCGATACCAGTTTGAGTACTGAAGCGGCCAATTCCTGATTTTGCAATGGCTTCTGACCAATAACGGCAATAAGTCCGATGGGTTGACCATTAAAACTCCAAAGAGTTGTACCAATATAGCTTTCGGCCTTTATATCTTCAAGTGCCGTATCGTCAGGAAATAAACTGCGTACTTCTTGCGGATAACAGCAAATGTGATTTCCTACCACTTCTCCACAGGGCGTATCTTTCAGCGAATACGAGACATTCGGGTCAAAATTTCCTTCGTTATATATGGCAAGTGTTTTAGCAGT
>JAFLKN010000036.1 GCA_019163175.1 Prolixibacteraceae bacterium
ATTTACTCTTCCGGGCAAAATTTCTTTTCGACATTAACTGTTAATTTCTGATCAAATAAATACAGGTCTGTTTTGTCAACAGACCTGTATTTATTTTAACTACCCAAATTGCGGAAAATTTTCGGGTGTATTTAATTACTTAACACCTTCCTCTGGCACACGGACTGTTTACCACGAAAAACCCCATCATGCCACCATAGAATGTACTCATATATGGACTGCTCGTAATTGCGCAAGTTCCAGAAGCGCAACCAACAAAATAATAATATGAAAATCCGGCGATGGCTCCGATTATAGTTGCTAAAAATGGCTTCAAGAATGACTTTGACATTAAAAACTCTTTGATTGTTCGTGGTCTTGGTTTTACTTCACAATTATTTTCCATGGCAATTTTTTTTAAATGGTTACCTGCAAATCTAATAAAAGAAAATATTAAATCGCTTCAGTGTCACTTAAATCTTTTTAATGACACTAAAATCAGTTACATTTGCACCATTAAGAATTAAATATGGGCCAGATATTCAATAATAGCCTTAGTCCTGAAGAGCTTGAAGAAATGTTCAGGAATGACGAAAAGTGTCTCGAATTTTTAGCTGGAATAAAATGGACGAACGGTTTTGTGTGCAAAAAATGTGGCAACACGAACTCATGTCCGGGGCAGGAATCGTTTTCTCGCCGCTGTACCAAATGCAAAGCGAAGGAAACTGCAACAAACGGAACCGTTTTTCATGGCGTTAAATTCCCGATAAGCAAAGCTTTTTACATTGCTTACCAGGTCTGCAAAGGAAAAGAGGATGTTTCGTCGTACGAATTTGGGCGCCGGCTTTCATTGCGCCAAATGACCTGCTGGAATTTTAAAACCAAAATCCAGCATGCCCTGGAAGAAATGGATTCGCTAACTGAAAAGGAACGAAACTCGATGGAAAAGATTTTAACAAGCTAATTTTTATCGAACCAAATAAACTTCCATGCTTCCGCATGAAGGACAAACTTCCGTTTTATCGGCACCCGAGCAGGTTTCAACTTCTTCCCATTCAAGTTCGTCGGCACTTCCCTGCCAATTGCATTGCTTGCATTTCCAGATAATCGGTTCCATAAAACTGAATTACTTTTGGGCGACCAGTAAAAATACCGGATATTTTACGCCCGATTCGCGTTTCACTTCAAAACAAGTCTTGTATTCAATATTCTTAAATCCGGCATTTCTGAATATTTCGGTAAGTTTTTCCGGATCGAATCCCAAATGGACTTTTACATCCGGACCATGAAATGAGCCATCTTCAGGATACAAATCGGCAATAGCCAGATATCCACCTGGATTTAACATGGTATGAAAAGTATAAATGATAGCCTCGTAATCATTTACATGATGCAAAACCATCTGATTGTAAATGATATCGAAGTGGTGGTCATAATCTTTGTGCTCCAAATCGAACCAAATGGGTAGAATGTGATTGGTTTTGAAGTGCTCAGTCTTTTCAACGCACACTTTTATCATTTCCTGAGAATTATCCATCAGGGTAATTTCTGCAAACCGGTCTTTCAGCAGAAAACTTAAAATTCCTGTACCAGCGCCATATTCAAGGGCTTTCATGAAAGGATGGATCGGGATCATCTTTTCGAGTTCGGCAGCAATTGCTATCGAACGATCCACATGCATTTTATCTTTGTCCCACTCACGGGCCCGGGCATCAAATTCGCTCATTATTGTTTACTTCAAATTGTGAATATATCTATCAGTTTTTTCTTGCCTGTTTTAACAGCCCAGTTAACAACAGTCGAAAACTATTTTTGATTAGATGTAAAGAAAACTATTTTTTTAATCAGCTCAACCCCAAATCAATTTTAATGACTGCATTGGTGTTCTGTACCATCATGTTCGTGATGTGAACAACCAACACCAGAATCACCAATTTTGCCTTCTAAAAAGGACTCGGTTAATTCACGCACATCGCCTGAACATCCGCGATAAACATCAATTCCATGTCGGGTTAGTACATTTAATGCACCGCCGCCCATGTTTCCGGCAAGCATTACAGTTATACCCTGTTTCTTAAGAACCGAGGCAATGTTGCTTTTGCAACCGCACCCTTGTGGCGAAGGCAATATTTCAGAACTGATAATCGTTCGGTTTTCATCGGTACTAAAAACCGTGTACGCCTCGCAATGACCAAAATGATCATCGACTTTGTTTCCTCTTGTTGGTACTGCTATTTTCATAATCTTATTTTTAACCGCTTTTTAATTGTGTTCTTTATCTATTACTTGTTTTATAACTGCAACCTATGCCATTACCCTATTTTCAATGTCTTCTTCATTTTGATCATGAAAACTCTTGCACTCACCATCTCAAAAAAAATAGAAATGAGTTTTGCTGTTCGTCTATCGAGATCAAACTGATTCTAAAAGCCAATAAAACAGATTGAGAACAGGCATAACATTCGTCAGAAAGACTTATTGCTTTTCCTATAGCTCCTTGTTTTATCATTGTTATTGCCTAAAATAACAACCTTTATTCTTTTCAATTGCTTCAATCACAAAATCCGGAGCCTCGCAAAGTTGCCAATCACTACGACCAACAAAAGCCAATTCAGTCTCCCCCTCATTGATTAAGACATTTTGCTCATTAAATATTTTATACGTAAAATACAATAAAACTCCACCCATTGCTTTTAGAGTGGTTTTTATGGTAAGTTGTTCGTCATAAAATGTAGTTTTTAAATATTTTATTTTTATACTCGTAACCGGAAGTAAATAACCAGCCTCTTCAACCGAATGGTACGAAATGCCAATACTCCGGAACAATTCCCAGCGGGCTGTTTCGTAATATTTGGCATAGTTCGAATGATGTACTGTACCCATTTTATCCGTATCAGGGTACATCACCCTGAATGTGTATTCGTGTTCTATCATGTTGTTACTGATGTTTAGTTTAATCCAAAAAACTAATTCAACCTTTTTGATTTATTGATTTCAACTGCTTTTTTATCTTAACAGACCTGTTTCCATATTCGTATTATTTCTTTGCTTGTTTCCGATTCAGGCTTCCATTCGGTAATGCTTTGGCAGTTGATCATAGCCTCGACAATCTGCTCATCGAATGGGATTTTACCCGCAACCGAAATATTGTTTTCTGCGCACCAGCTTTCTATTTTGTCTGAAATTGATTCATTCAGGTAGTACTTATTAATCACGACGTATGATTTTACCTTGAAATCGGCCGTGATTTCCAATACCCGTTTCATGTCGTGAAACCCGGAATTGGTTGGTTCGGTAACAATAATGGCTTTGTTGGTTCCGGTTACCGATGAAATAACCGGACAACCTGTTCCCGGAGGTCCATCGATAATAATGGTTTCCCAACCAGTTTCCTGTGCCGTTTTTCGGGCATTCTCGCGCACCACATTGACCAGTTTGCCGGAGTTTTCCTCACCTGGAGCAAGCCGTGCATGAACCATCTTGCCTTTACGGTAATTTCCGGCATACCAGCGACTTTTATCACTTGGTATCATCTGGATGGAATGGGAAGGACAGATTCGCGAACACAATTTGCAGCCATCGCACGACACCTCCGAAATAGTAACTTTCCTGTTCTGAAGCGAGATAGCTTCGAAGCGGCAATAATCGATACACAGGCCACAATTGGTACAGGTGGTATATTCGATCACCGCCGTATAACCAGTAGTAAAATTCCTTTCGAAATAATTTACAGGATTCAGAATAAGGAAAAGGTTTGCGGCATCTACATCGCAGTCGGCAACAATCGTTTGGTTGTTAAGTGTCGCAAATGCCGCACATAAGCTTGTTTTTCCAGTCCCCCCTTTGCCGCTTAAGATTACAATTTCATTCATCGTTTTACTGATTTTTCAATCGCTTTTAATACTTGTTTAAACTGAAGCTGATATGCGGGTTTTTCTTCTGCAAGCAACCGTCCTTCAGAATAAATCCGGGCAATCTCACGGTCGAATGGAATTTCGAGCAGCAGTGGTATTTTATTTTCCTGAAGCCACATATATACTTCGTGGTTGCCCAATCCGGCGCGGTTTACAATTACCCCGAAAGGTTTTTTGAGTTGCTGCAAGGTTTCTGCAGACAGCTTCAGGTCGTTTAATCCGAAAGGTGTAGGTTCGGTAACTAAAATCACATAATCAG
>JAFLKN010000010.1 GCA_019163175.1 Prolixibacteraceae bacterium
CCATGATACATCCGCCAGCCATCTTTAATGGTAAAATCCTGACCAATGTCACGCCCTTTCAGGAGTGATTTTTCAGGACCCATTTCAGGAGTACCGGGAGGAAAATCATCGAGATGATGGGCACAAAACAAAAATGGATTGGAAACCGGCCACATAAAGCCGAGTGGTTTTATACTGATGATGGAATTGCTTTTCATTTTTATTGTTCTTTAGTTATTCAACCAAATACAACAATCTTCAGTTTGTTATTCCTATTGATCAGGAACGAGAATAAACTTACTCAACTGCAATCAAATAATGCTGCGTCCTGAAATAAAGTGTATTGCCCGATATTGCCGGTGTTGCCATACAAACATCTTTCAGCGGATTTTTTGCCAACTGTTTAAATTCCGGTCCAGCCTGAATGACGTAAATGTTTCCATCCTCGGAGCTAAAGTAGATTTTCCCGTCAGCGGCAATTCCTGAAGCAGAGAAAGCCTCCTTCAGGCTGTCCTTGTATTTCAATTCACCTGTTTTTGCATCGAAACACATCAGCTGCCCGTTTACCTGAAGGTTGTACAACAATCCGTTATATACCAGGGGCGTTTGCATGTAAGCCCCGCCCCTCCTGACACTCCAAGCAATGTACCGATTTTTGGTACTGTCAGGCGCCAGTGTGATATCACCGGTCGCGTTGGTTCGGACTGCTAAAATTGGAGAGAACTTCCCGTGAGCGCTGTTCAGGTAAATCAGGTCGTTCACAATTACCAGTGTTGGTGTTGGAATATCGCCATTGTCAGCCAGTCTCCAGATTTCCTTCCCGGTTTCAAAATCATATCCACCGGCATGTTTGAAGCCATTAACGACGATCTGTGTTTTCCCGTTCTTTTCAAAGACAGCCGGAGTTCCGTAAGTTTCAACTTCATCGCCACGCGAAGTTTTCCAGATTTCGTTTCCTGTAGCCAGATCGAGCGATGTGATATAGGGAGTTTTGGGAATATCGCATTGCACAATGATACGATTTTTGTAAATAATCGGAGAACTCGAATATCCCCATTCAATGCCCGGAGCAGCAAAAAATCCAGGATTTAGTAGTCCCATATCTTTCTTCCATATCAAGTTGCCCTTGAAATCGTAGCAATACAATCCTTCCGATCCAAAGTGGACAACTACATATTTTCCGTCAGTAGCTGCGGTACAGTTGGCCTGCGATGCCTTGGTATGGCGTTTTGACTTTGGAATTCCTTTGTGAGCAAGTCGTTCCCAAAGAATTTTTCCGGAAGTTTTGTCCAGACAATACACCTTAAATTCGTGAACTACACTGTCGTTGGCTTCATCGATATCGCCATATAAACCAACTTTGAGCGATGCGGATGCAGCTGTGTTAACTGCTGTGGTCACAAACAGGTAATTGTCCCAAACGATTGGAGATGAATGTCCCAGTCCCGGGATGCCTGTTTTCCACTTGATGTGTTCGCCGGTTTCGGCATTCCATGTGGTTGGAGGTTTGGCGTTTTCGATGAATCCGAGTGCCCAAGGTCCCCGAAACGATGGCCATTGCTGATTGTATGGAGTTTGCGAATATCCGTTCAGGATGAAAAGACAAAAAAGAAATAATAAGGCTGGTGTTTTCATGATAGTTGGTTTTATTTTCAGGAATAGTAAAAGAACCGCAGCTAAAATTACGTCTTTTGGCTTTGTTTCTTACGATTGTCCGAAAATAAAACGGTTACGTTACTTGTGTTCATTCTCGCTCCGCAGAATAATTTCAATCCTCTTGTCAGGAATGAGCCAGATTAATGCCACCAAAACATACAGTGCTCCTGAAATCCACTGACTGACGAAGTTGGAGGCAATGGCCAGTGAATAAATGATAGGCGACATTTTTCCTTTGATGTCATTTCCTACAGCACGAGCCAACAGCGACCGTTCGCCCTGTGCCCTGATAATTGTTGTTTGCAGAATGAAATAGGCAATGGCGGCCATTAGCAATACGATGCCATAAACGGCCATCGGGATGGGGGCAAAATGGTTTTCACCAATCCAGCCGGTGGTAAATGGAACCAAGGATAGCCAAAATAACAAATGCAGGTTAGCCCACAAAATACCACCAGTGACATGTTTCACAGTGTGCATCATGTGGTGGTGATTGTTCCAGTAAATACCGATGTAAATGAAACTTAAAATATAGCTGATCACTATAGGAATCAGTGGTTTCAATGCCTCAAAATCGTTGCCATGCGGCACTTTGATTTCCAAAACCATGATGGTAATGATGATGGCCAATACACCATCGCTGAATGCTTCAAGTCGTGTGCGGTTCATAAAGTTCTGTTTGAATGATGAAAATGAAACATTTGGAAGTTAAAAAAGTTGGGAGCGAATATATTCTTAATCAAGCTGACAGGAAACTATTGATCGTTTCTCCGCATATCCTTTTTGTAGTTTTTCATTATTTTCCCAAACTCCTTTTCCCTTTTCCGCTTCTCTGCAACGGTAGCTTCAAAATGAGCTTTTTCCCGTTCCATTTTTTGATAATTTTCATACGAAGCCGCATCGATTTCCCCATTTTCAACAGCCTCCAAAACAGCGCACCCAACTTCGCTGGTATGTGTGCAATCCTTAAATTTACAATCTTTAGAAAGTTGAAAAATCAGGTCAAAAGTGATTTCCAAACCGCTTCCAGCATCGGCAATACCAACTTCCCGCATGCCCGGATTGTCGATTAAAATCCCACCATTATCCAAAACAACCAGCTCGCGGTTGGTGGTTACATGCCGTCCTTTATGCGTACTCTGGCTTATCGCATCGGTTCGCATCAGTATTTTTCCTGAAAGATTATTCACCAGCGAAGATTTTCCGACACCCGACGAACCGAGCATGCAATACGTTTTCCCTTTTTCAATTAGCGCATTTACAACTTCATATCCATCGCGGGTTTCGTTGCTGATAGCCATAACCGGAACATGGCTGATTCGCACTTTTATACTTTCAATAATAGTGTTCAGTGCGGACTCTTCGATTAAATCAGTTTTGCTTAATACAATCACCGGTTTTACTCCTGAAGTATTGCAAATCGTCAGGTAGCGTTCCAGCCGATTGATGTTAAAATCGCGGTCGGCAGCCTGCACCAGGAAAGCAAAATCGATGTTTGTTGCAATAATCTGCACCTCGCCAAACTGGCCAATGGCCTGCCTTTTAA